>NZ_JAAEDI010000005.1 GCF_018129025.1 Neoroseomonas terrae
GGACGCGCCACAGGGCGCGGCGCCGCGGCTGCGGCAGCCGGCGCAGGCGGGGCCGTCTTGCGCGCCTCTTCCTCGACCTTGGCGCGCGCGGCGGCCTGGGCGGCTTCGCGGGCCTCCTCCTCGGCGCGCAGCGCTGCCTCTTCGGCGGCCTTGCGATCTTCCTCCGCCTTGCGGGCGGCTTCCTCGGCGGCGGAACGCACCATCAGCGCCTGGCGCTCGCGCTCCTCACGCTGGCGCTGCGCCTCGGCGCGGCGGTTCTCCTCCAGCACGCGCTGGCGGACCGCAATCTCGGCCTGCGTCAGCGGACGGCCGGGCGCAGCGGGGCGAGAGCCACCGCCGGACGGTCCGGACCCGCGCGACTGCTGCCCCTGGCCGCCCGACGGCGCCGAACCGCGCGCGCCCGGCGCCGCGACGCCAGGCTTCGGCGGCGGCGCGGCGGCACGCTTCTTCACAACCTCGACCTGCACGGTCTTGCTGCGACCATGGCTAAAGGATTGCCGCACGCTGCCGGCATCCACCGTCTTGCCGAGTTCAAGCCGTCCGCCGGGCCGAAGGCTCAGCCTGCTCTTGCCCGCGTCCTGCTCGTTCTGGTCGCTCATTCGCCGATCCGAACCCGATCCTACAAATCATCCAAAGCCGCCACGAACGTTGCGGCCTTTTACTCCGGCGGAGCGCCGGCGATACCGGCCAGCCTCTCCGCCTCGATCCGGATGGCTTCCGCCAACCGGCCCGGCGCCACCACGATATGCACGGCGTGGTCACGCCCGAAAACAATACCCAACTCCGCCGCCGACAGCGCCGTAACGGCCGGGAGATCCCGCCCGCCGAAGCGCGCCCGCTCGGCCAGACTGCCGTCCGCGGCCTGAACCAGCAGTCCCGCGCGGCCGGCCTGAAGCCATTCGCGCGCCGCCTGCCAGCCCGAAACGGCCTGTCCCGCCCGCCGGGCCAAGCCCAGAAGGTCGCGGACTCGACCGCGAAGACCGTCCTCGATCCGCGCGCGAAGGTCGGAGGGAAGTATCACCTGCCCACGCGCGGCCCGTATGAAGGCCCCGCGGCTCAGGGCGGTTTCTAGCACATCGCTTCGCGCGCTCAACCACATTCCCCGACCCGGCAGTTTTCCTGCGAGATCCGGAACGACTTCCCGCCCGGGGCCCAGCACGAAGCGGATCATCCGCTCCTTCGGCAGAACCTCGCGCGTTGCGATGCACCGGCGGAGGGGGCCCTTTTCGGGATCGTCCTCCACCGGGGCATCGACGTCACTCGTTGCCGTCACTTTCAGCGGCGCCCTCTTCCTCGCCGAGCCAGCCGGCGCGACGACGCGCCTCCATGACGATGGCGTTCGCCGTTTCCTCGTCGAGCACCTCGGTGCCGAGAATCTCGATCAGCTCGTCGCCCGCGAGATCGGCCAGATCCTCGAGGCCCTTCACGCCCTTCTCACCCAGCGCGACCATCATTTGCGGCGAGAAGCCGCCGATCTCGGACAGGACGTCGTCCACGCCGAGTTCGCGGCGCTTGTCGTCCAGCTCGCCATCGCGCTTGTCAATGAACGCCTGGCCACGGCGCTTCAGCTCCACGGCGACGCTTTCGTCAAAGCCTTCGATCCCGGCGAGTTCTTCGTCCTCGACCGTGACGACGTCCTCGATGCTCGAAAACCCTTCCTGCACGAGCAGGCCGGCGATGACGTCGTCAACGTCCAGCGCCTCGACGAACAGGCCGGTGCGCTTGCGGAATTCCTCCTGCCGACGCTCGCTTTCCTCGGCCTCGGTCAGGATGTCGATATCGTAGCGGGTAAGCTGCGATGCAAGACGCACATTCTGGCCGCGGCGACCGATGGCGAGCGAGAGCTGGTCGTCGGGAACCACCACCTCGCAGCGCTTGCCGTCTTCATCCAGCACGACCTTGCTGACTTCGGCGGGGGCCAGGGCGTTCACGATGAAGGTCGCGAAATCCGGCGACCAGGGGATGATGTCGATCTTCTCGCCCTGGAGTTCCGCCACCACCGCCTGCACGCGCGACCCGCGCATGCCGACGCAGGCGCCAACTGGGTCGATGCTGCTGTCGCGGCTGATCACCGCCATCTTGGCGCGCGAACCCGGGTCGCGGGCCACCGCCTTGATCTCGATGATCCCATCGTAGATCTCGGGCACTTCCTGGGCGAACAGCTTCGCGAGGAAGCCGGGATGCGTGCGGGAGAGGAAGATCTGCGGCCCGCGCGGTTCCTCGCGCACGTCATAGATATAGGCGCGGACGCGGTCGCCGTTGCGGAAGGCCTCGCGCGGGATGGTCTCGTCGCGGCGCAGCAGCGCCTCGGCACGGCCGAGATCGACCATCAGGTTCCCGTATTCGGTCCGCTTGACGATGCCGTTGATGATCTCGCCGACGCGATCCTTGTACTCGTTGAACTGCTTGCCGCGCTCGACCTCGCGCACCCGCTGCACGATCACCTGCTTGGCGGTCTGCGCGGCGATGCGGCCGAAATCAATCGGCGGCAGCGGATCGACGATGAACTCGCCCACCTGGATGCCCGGCTTGATCCGCAGGGCGATGCGGTGCGGGATCTGCGTCGCTTCGTTCTCGACCGGCTCGGCCTCGACCACCTCGGTCCAGCGGGACAGGCGGACCTCGCCGTTCTTGCGGTCGATGATCGCGCGGATGTCCTTCTCGTGGCCGTACTTGGCGCGGCCGGCCTTCTGGATGGCCTGCTCCATCGCCTCCAGCACCTCGTCGCGCTCGATCATCTTTTCGCGCGCGACGGCGTCGGCGACCTGCAGCAGCTCAGGGCGGGCAATGGCGATCTCGATGGCCATGGAGCCTGTCTCCTAGTTTTCGGTACGGGGTGCCGCGGTGGCGGCGATCAACTCGTCGGTCAGCACAAGCTTCGCCTTGCGGATGTTGCTCCGCGGGAAGGCAATCTCCACGCCATCGTCGAGGCGCAGGCGCGCCACATCCGCGTCAGCGCCCAGAGCGATGCCGCGGAACCGCTTCCGGCCGTCCTGGGGGATGGACAGTTCCAGCGTCGCGACGTGCCCGGCGAAGCGGTTCCAGTCCTTCGCCCGGGTCAGCGGCCGGTCGATGCCGGCGGATGAAACCTCGAGGTTCCATTCGCTCTTGATCGGGTCCGCCACGTCGAGCACGGCGCCGACCGCGTGGCTGATCGCCTCGCAGTCTTCGACGGTGAAGACGGCGCCATCCGCCCGGTCGGCCATGACCTGCACCGTCGGCGTCTCCTTGCCGGACACTTGCACGCGCACGAGCTCATAGCCCAGATGGCCTAGCGTCGGCAGAATCGCCTCGGCAATGCGGGCCTCAAGCCCTTCGTGGTGCGGCAGGTCGTCGGTGTCGTTCAAGCAACAAAAAAGGCGGCCCCTTTCAAGGCCACCCCCCGTCGGTCCGGATGGAATGTCTGGATGAGTTATGGCGCGTCGGTGAAGACTATGCAAGCAGGCTTGCAGTTTGGGCGGGGAACGCAACATTCCCGGCCGAAAGGAGCCGGACGATGCCGCACCCACCGCTGATCGGGCGCCGCATTCTGGCCGGCGGCGCCGCCGCCGCGGCGGCACAGGGCGGTTTCGCCGCCCTGTCGGCGCGGCCCGCCGTCGCCGCCCCGGCCCGCTATGTCTTCGATCAGGCGGGCGGCCGGCTGGAGTTTACCGCGCGGCATCTCGGCGTCCTGTCGTCCACCGGCCGGTTCGAGGATTTTACCGCCGAGTTGCTGATCGAGCCGGATAGCCCCCTGACGACGACCGTGACCGTCACCGTGCGGACCGCGGCGATCGCCATTTCCTATCCGGGGGCCCTCGAACTGCTGCGCTCGCCGGAGTTCTTCGATGTGGAGCGCTACCCTGAGGCGCGTTTCGCTGGCGGGGCCACCGGGCAGGGCACGCTCGACCGCTTCAACCTCGCCGGCAATCTCACCATCCGCGGCATCACCCGCCCCTATGCGATGCAAGCCCGGCTGCTCGGCCGGCGGCGCGACGCGGCGCTCGGCGCCGACATCGCGGATTTCTCGGCCGAGGGCGACATGAGGCGATCGGAATTCGGCATGACGGCGGAAGCCTCGTCGATTTCCGACGTCATCCGCCTCTCCGTCCGTGTCCGCCTCCGCATCGCCTGACGGCTGGAGCCCGGCGCAGCGCCGCCTGCACTGGGCGGTGGCGGGGCTGGTGGTGCTGGCCTTCGGCATCGGCCTGGTGATGGTCGCGCTCCCGCTGTCGCAGCTGCTGGCGAAGATCCTGGCCTATCAGGCACATAAGACGGTCGGGCTGCTGGTGCCCCCGCTGGTGCTCTGGCGGCTGCTGCTGCGCGCGCGGCGGCCCCGTCCACCCGACGATGCGGGGATTCCGCCGTGGCAGCGCCGCGCCGCGGCGCTGGGCCATGGGGCGTTGTACCTGCTCCTGATGGTGGTTCCGATGCTCGGATACCTGTCCGCCAGCACGGCGCCTGGGCAGATCGAGACCACGCTGTTCCTGCTGATCCCCGTGCCGCACGTGCTGGGGCCGGACGAGGCATCCTTCATGGTACTCCGGCGCGTTCACCAGGTGGCGGCCTGGGCCCTGGTGACGCTCGCCGCCGGCCATGCGGCGATGGCGCTGAACCATCACAGGAGCGGCGGCCGGGTGCTGGGGCGGATGTGGCGGGGATAGGCCGCCGCGCTACTCCTGTGGCTGCAGCGTGGCCTCGGTGGTCCCCTCCGCGGCGATGGTCACGACGGTCGAGGCCCGCCGCTCCTCCTGGTCAACCATCACGCGATAGCTCCCGGGCGCCAGCGGGATCTCGACGCGCTCGCCGGTCGGCCGATCGTCATAGATGGGGGTCGACGCCTCATCGGCGGTGGTGACGGCGACATGGGCGGTGTCCGAGCCGAAGCCCTCCCGGCGCAAGGCCAGCGCACCGAAACGGATCGGCACGCGCAGCATCACCACCTCGCCCGCGGCGACATCCGCCTCCGCCGCACCCGTCGCATTGCCGATGCCGGCGACCATCCGATGCGTGCCGGCCGGTACCAGGAAGGATGGACCGGTCCCCTGCGCGTGGGCCGCGCGTGGCTGACCCTCCGGTGCGGCTGCGCCGGCATGCCACTCGAGCCGCACGCGACCGGTCACGTCTTCATCCGAGGGCTCGCTGCGCACCTCGCCAACCAACCAGCCAGCATCGAGCACGATCTCCGCCCTGCCCGGCCTGCCCGCCTGGAGGGTGACCGGCACGGGACCGCGCGTGAACAGGCCCGCCTCGACGGTGACCGTGTAGTCGGCGGCAGGCAGGTCGAAGAAACGGCCGAAGGGATCGCCGCCGGTTGCCACCACCTCCTCGCCACGGCGGACCACGATGGAGGCATCCCCCGTCATGGGGTCGCAGGATGGGCAAAGCCGCAGCGTGACGATGAGGCTCGGCTGCGGCACCGGTTCCGCTCGCGGGGCCGCATGGCGCGGCCCCGGCACGGGCGCCTCGGCGGCGCGGTCGAGGCCGGCGGCCAGCTCCGCGGCGTCGCGTGCCGTCATGGCCCGCCCGCCGGTTGCCTCCGCCATGCAGCGCAGTTGGGCAAGCGCCGCGGGGTCGGTCAGCGCGAAGGCCACCGTATGCACCACCAGCCGCACGCCGGACCGCGCGATGTCCTGCGCCACGGCGCAGGGATCGGGATGGCAGGTCTCGATACCGTCGGTGACGAGAATGATGCTGCCGCCCGCCGCCCCGAGCGCGGCGGCGGCCTGGCGGACGGCCTCGGCCAGTGGTGTGCGGCCGCGCGGAACGATGCCCCGTGCCAGAGCCGCCATGCCGCCGGCATCGGCGGCGGGGGCACGCAGCAATTCCACATCCGCGCAATCCTGGGTGCGGCGGTGACCATAGGTCATGAGGCCGATCGGCCGTTCCGCTGGCCAGCGGACCATCAACGCCGCCACCGCCTCACGCGCCACATCGATCTTTGCCCGCCCGTCCAGCCGCCCCCACATCGACGCCGACCCATCCAGCACCAGCATGGCCTGCTGCGCCCGGGCGGCGCCGGCAAACGCCAGGAGAACGAAGGCAAGGAGGACGGCCTGGCGGCGCATGGTTCGGCGTTCCCATCGTTTCGGCGGCATGTAACCGTCGATCGAACACCCGGCAATTCGGGCGCCGACATCCTGGAAGTTCCCCGTGGCCGATCGATTCTGCCATCCTGCCCGCGGAGAGGACAGCCCATGCCGAATGCCGCCGCGATCCGCGCCTTTTTCGACGAACCGACCAACACCGTCAGCTACCTGCTATGGGATCCGGCGACCATGCACGGCGCGGTGATCGACCCGGTGCTCGATTGGGACAACCGGTCCGGCACCGCCGACGTCGCCTTTGCCGACCGCATCCTGGCCGCGGCCGCCGAGGCCGGCGTCACGATCGACCAGGTGCTGGAAACACACGCCCATGCCGACCACCTGACGGCCGCACCCTACATCAAGGCGAAGACAGGCGCGCCGATCGGCATCGGCGAGCATATCCGCGAGGTGCAGGCGATCTTCCGCCCGATGTTCCGCGCGGATGACGTGAAGCCCGCCGGTGGCGACTTCGACCACCTGTTCAAGGATGGCGAGCGCTTCGCCATCGGCTCGCTGGAGGTGGAGGTGATCCACACGCCGGGCCATACCCCGGCCTGCGTATCCTATCGCATCGGCGACGACGTCTTCGTGGGCGACACGCTGTTCATGCACGACTACGGCACCGCGCGGGCGGATTTCCCGGGTGGCGATGCGCGGGTGCTGTTCCGGTCGATGAAGAAGCTGCTGGCGCTGCCGGCGGAGACGCGGCTGTGGATGTGCCACGACTACAAGGCACCGGGGCGCGACGCCTTCGCCTGGCAGTCGAGCGTGGCCGAGCAGCGCGCCCACAACCCCCATGTGAAGGACGGGGTGACGGAGGATGAGTTCGTCGCTTTCCGCACGAAGCGCGACGCCGGCCTGGCGGCGCCACTGCTGCTGCTGCCCTCGATCCAGGTGAACATCCGCGCAGGCCGCTTCCCGCCGGCCGAGAGCAACGGCGTGCGATATCTGCTGGTGCCGGTCACCCCGCGCAAGGCCGACGCGCTGGCCTAGGAGGGGCAGGGGCGCTGTGCTAGGCCCGCGCCGTGCTGTTCCAGAGCCAGATCTTCATCCTGCTGTTCCTGCCGGTGACGCTCGCGCTGTACTACGCGACGGCCGGCAGCCGGACGCTGCGGCAGATCGTCGCGGTGGTGGCCTCGCTCATTTTCTACGCCGCCTGGGATGTCCGCTTCGTGCCGCTGCTGGTCGGGCTGACGCTGCTGAACTGGGTGATCGGCTGGCTGCACGAGGCCGACCGGCCGCGCGACTGGCCGGTGATCGGCGTGGTGTTGAACCTCGCCGTGCTCGGCGTGTGCAAGTTCACCAACTTCTTCGCCGGCTCCTTCACCGCGCTGCTGGGCATGGAATACACGCCCTGGGACATCATCCTACCTCTGGGCATCAGCTTCTTCGTCTTCCAGAAGATCTCCTATCTCGTCGACCTTCGGCGGGGGCAGGCGCATGCCTATCCGCTGCTCGACTTCTTCATGTTCGTCACCTTCTTCCCCCAGCTCATCGCCGGGCCGATCGTCCGCCACAACGAGATCATCGCCCAGTTCGCCGCCGATCCGCGGCGGCCCGAGATGTGGGAGAACCTGTCTCGCGGCCTCGTGCTGTTCGTGATCGGGGCGGCGAAGAAGCTCGGCATCGCGGACCACGTGTCCGAGGTCGCGGACCGGCTTTTCGCCGCGGCGGCATCCGGTCCGTCGTCACTCGCCGAAGGCTGGGCGGCGGCGGTGGCCTTCACGCTCCAGATCTATTTCGACTTCTCCGGCTATTCCGACATGGCGATCGGGCTTGCGCTCATGTTCGGGCTTCGGATGCCATTCAACTTCGATGCGCCGTATCGCGCGACGTCGATCCGCGACTTCTGGCGGCGTTGGCACATGACGCTGTCGCGCTTCCTGCGCGACTACCTCTACATCCCGATGGGCGGCAACCGTGGCGGCGGCCTCGTCCAGGCGCGCAACGCCATCCTGACGATGCTGCTGGCCGGGCTGTGGCACGGTGCCAACTGGACCTATGTCGTCTGGGGCGGGCTGCACGGTGTCGCGCTGGCCATCAACGGCGCCTGGGCGCGGGCCGGGCTGCGCATGCCCGCGCTGCTGGGCTGGGCGCTGACGCTGCTGTTCGTCATGGCGGGCTGGGTGCTGTTCCGCGCACCGGACTTCGCCACGGCCTGGACGGTGCTGCGCGGCATGGCGGGGCTGGACGGCATCGGCCAAGTGAAGGTCGACCACGCCGCCGCCTTCGTCATCGGCGGCGCCGTCGCGCTGTTGGGCCCGATCAGCCAGCAGGTGGCGCTGCTGCGGCTGCGGCCTCTGCATTGGCTCGCCGTGCCGGTCGGCGTCGTGCTGCTGCTCCTTCTCCTGCAAGCCGGTTCCAGGACGCCCAGTGAGTTCATCTACTTCCAGTTCTGACCCCGGCGTCTGGCGACGCTTCGTCACGCGCGCCGTCGCGACGACGATGATCGGCGTCGCGGCGGTCTATGCCTTCGTCGCGCTGGTCGACCCCTGGGGCGTGCTGCCGTTCCACATTCCCGCGGAACGCCCGCCTATCTCGACCAACGCGCGCTACGCCTTCGCGGGGCTGGCGCGGTCCGACCGCTTCGATGCGGCGATCTTCGGCACTTCGACCATGCGGATGCTGCGGCCGGCCGAGCTGAACCAGGCGTTCGACGCGCGCTTCGCCAATCTCGCGATGAACGCCGCGACAGCCTATGAGCAGTCGCGCCTGTTCGACGTATTCCTGCGCGCGCATCCGCGGCCGCGTGCGGTCGTCATCGGCCTGGACCACGTGTGGTGCGACGCGGGCCCCCTGCAGCGCTACACGCCACGCGCCTTCCCCGAGACGTTCTACGAGGCCAGCCCCTGGCCGGCCTATCGAGAGATGCTGTCCTTCTACGCGGTGCAGGAAGCCGTGCGGCAATTCGCCGTGATGACCGGGCTGATGCGGCCGCGCTACGGGCGCGACGGCTACACGCGCTTCCTGCCACCCGAGGACCGCTACGATGCCGCGCGCGCCGCGGCGAACCTGCCGCCGATCGCAGCGGGCGTCGATTGGACTGTGCCGACACCGCCCGTCGAGACCGATTTCCCACCCCTCGCCCTGTTGCAGCGCATGGTCGCGGAAACACCCGCCGAGGCGCGCACGATCCTGGTGTTCATGCCGCTCTGGCTCGGTTCGCAGGGCGCGCCCGGCAGCGGCGGCGCAGCCCAGGCGGAGGACTGCAAGCGCCAGGTCGTCGCCATTGCGCAGGCGCGGGCCGGGACCGTCGTGCTGGATTTCTGGCGCCCCAGCCCGATCACGCGGGAACCAACGCATTACTGGGACCCGATGCATTATCGCGACGCTATCGCTGAGCGCATCGAAGCCGCGCTGCGTCAGGCGGCACGCACCACGCCGGCACAGACCGAGGACTACGCGGTACTGGCGCCCTGACGCGACCCTCCAGCGGTACGCGCCAAGGTTCCCAAATCTCTACCATCAGCATTCCGAACCGGATGACCGGACGGGTTGCGCGCCCATGCGATTCAATCGACCGACGTCCTGATCCCGCTGCTGCAGACATTCAACCTTTCGGTTGACAATCACGCGGCACGCCCTGATACTCAACCTCATGGTTGAATTATCGACACCGCGCCTGGACGCCATCTTCCACGCCCTCGGCGACGCCACCCGCCGGCACATGCTGGCCGACCTCGCCGGCGGCGAGCGCAGCGTCGGCCAGCTCGCCGAGCCCTTCGCGATCTCCCTCGCCGCGGCTTCCAAGCACATCAGGACGCTGGAACAGGCCGGGCTGATCCGCCGCGAGGTGCGCGGCCGTACGCATCTCTGCCGGCTCGATCCCGGGCCGCTCGCCACCGCGCACGAATGGCTGAGCTTCTACGAGCGCTTCTGGACCGGTCGCCTGGACGTGCTCGAACGCCTCCTCCGCGAGGAGGATTCGCGCCGGAGCCCCACCCCCGAAGGAGACAAGACATGAACGACATCGCCGCCCCCGGCGCCTACGGCGTCATCACCGAGCCTGCCACGCTGACCATCCAGCGCCACCTGCCCGGCCCGATCGAACGCATCTGGGCCTACATCACGGACGGAGAGCTGCGCCGCCAATGGCTCGCCGCCGGGGCGATGGAGACGAAGGTCGGCGCGCCCTTCACCCTGACTTGGCGCAACGACGAGTTGAGCGACCCCCCAGGCCACCGCCCCGAAGGCTTCGACGCCGAGCACAGCCTGGACGGCACGATCACGGAATGCGACCCGCCGCGCCGGCTCTCCATCACCTGGGGCAGCACCGGCGGTGTGACCTTCGACCTGGCGCCGGCCGGCAGCCGCGTGCTGCTGACCGTCACGCACCACCGCGTGGCTGATCCCGCCCTGCTGCTGAAGGTCAGTGCTGGCTGGCACGCGCATCTCGACGTCCTGGCCGCCCGCACGGCCGGCGAGCAGCCCGCACCGTTCTGGGATAGCTGGCTGCGGTTGCGGGAGGACTACACGCGTCGGATGCAGGGCTGAGAAAGTGGGACGGGGAGGGGCTTTGCCCCTCCCCGGGCCCCACCCCACCAAAGGCCGAAGGGCCTTTGGAAACCTTGAGTTGGTGCCGGGCGTGGGTGTCGGACGGATGGAAAGCGCGCGCTGGGCGCAGCGCCAGGAATCAATCCATGGCACGACGCAACCTTCGGCACCTAGCGTCGCCCGCCTTGCCCAACGCCAGATCGAGGTTTCCAAAGGCCCTTCGGCCTTTGGCGGGGTAAGGTTTGGAGAGGGGCAGCCCCTTCTCCAATTCGCCTTCAGCCCGCCTTCCGTACCGCTTCCGACAGCGCCCGTACCTGGTCCAGCACCTTCCGCACCGTATCCGGCCGCGCGCGGCCCTGCTCGTCGAGGCTTTCCGCCAGCGTGTCGATCAGCGCCGACGCGACCACCGCGCCGTCCGAGATACGTGCGGCCTCGGCCGCCTGCTCCGGGGTGCGCACGCCGAAGCCGATCGCGATCGGCAGGTCCGTGTGCTTGCGGATGCGCGGGATGTTCGCTTCCAGCGCCTCACGGGTCGCGCTTCGCGTACCGGTAACGCCGGCGATCGCGACGTAGTAGACGAATCCCGACGTCGCCGCGAGCACGCGCGGCAGCCGCGCATCATCCGTCGTCGGCGCCACCAGCCGAATCAGGTCGAGGCCATTCGCCTTCGCCGCCGGCTCGATCTCGTCGGCTTCCTCGGGCGGGACGTCGACGATGATGAGCCCGTCCACGCCCGACGCCGCGGCATCCATGCAGAACCGCTCGCTGCCATAGGCAAGGATCGGGTTGTAGTAGCCCATCAGGATGACCGGGGTGGCGTCATCCTCCTTGCGGAAGTCGCGCACCATGGCGAGCGCGCCCGGCAGCGTCGCACCCGCCTTCAGCCCCCGCTGCCCGGCACGCTGAACGGTCGGGCCGTCCGCCATCGGGTCGGTGAAGGGCACGCCAATCTCGATCAGGTCCGCCCCCGCCCGGGGAAAGCCGCGCAGCAGCGCGAGCGAGGTGGCCGGGTCCGGATCATAGGCTTCCAGGAAGGGAATGAACGCCCCGCGCCCTTCCTTCTTCAGCGCGGCAAACCGCGCGGCGATGCGGCTCACAGCTTCACCCCGAGATGATGCGCCACCGTGAAGATGTCCTTGTCGCCGCGACCCGACAGGTTCAGCACGACGATCGCGTCCTTCGGCAGGGTCGGCGCCAGCTTGATCACATGCGCCAGGCCATGCGCGGATTCCAGCGCGGGGATGATGCCTTCGAGCTTCGAACAGAGCTGGAAGGCCTCCAGCGCCTCGTCGTCGGTCGCGGTGACGAAGTTCACGCGGCCCTGCTCATGCAGCCAGGAATGCTCCGGGCCGATGCCCGGATAGTCGAGGCCGGCGCTGATCGAATGCGCCTCGATGATCTGGCCGTCGCGGTCCTGAAGCAGATAGGTCCGGTTGCCGTGGAGCACGCCGGGGCGGCCCTTGGTGATGGAGGCCGCATGTTCCTTGGTGTCCACGCCCCGGCCGGCGGCCTCGACGCCGTACATCGCCACCCCCGCGTCATCGAGGAACGGGTGGAACAGCCCCATGGCGGAGGAACCGCCGCCGACGGCGCAGACCAGCGCATCCGGCAGCCGTCCCTCGGCGGCGAGGATTTGGTCACGCGTCTCGTCCCCGATCACGCACTGGAAGTCACGCACCATCTGCGGATAGGGGTGCGGACCCGCGACGGTACCGATGCAGTAGTAGGTATCGTGGACGTTCGCGACCCAGTGGCGCAGCGCCTCGTTCATCGCATCCTTCAGCGTCGCGGCGCCGGAGGTGACGGATTCCACTTCCGCGCCCAGCAGCTTCATGCGGAACACGTTGGGCTGCTGCCGGGCGACATCGGTCGCGCCCATGAAGACCGTGCAGGGCAGGTTGAACAGCGCGCAGGCGGTGGCCGTCGCCACACCGTGCTGGCCCGCGCCGGTCTCCGCGATGATGCGGGTCTTGCCCATCTTCTTCGCGAGCAGGATCTGCCCCAGCACCGCGTTGATCTTGTGCGCGCCGGTGTGGTTCAGCTCCTCGCGCTTGAAATAGACCTTCGCGCCGAGTTCCGACCCCGCGCTCCCCGCGCGAAGATGCTCCGTCATCCGCTCGGCCAGCCACAGCGGTGACGGACGGCCGACGTAATGCGTCAGCAGCCGCCGCCACTCCACCTGGAACGCCACATCAGTCTTGGCCGATTCATAGGCGCGCTCGACCTCGAGGATCAGCGGCATCAGCGTCTCGGCGACGAAGCGGCCGCCGAAGGGGCCAAAGCGGCCACGGGCATCGGGGCCCTGGCGCAGGGAGTTGGACAGCGGCGTGTTCAAGGGCTTTCTCGGACCATCCGGCGGAGCGTGTCATTTAAAGGAACGGCGTCGCTGCGGCCAGGGGCTCCGCCGGCAACCGCGGTGGCGCGAACAGGGTTAGGCTGGATGCAGTCAGGGAGGCCGGCCATGCTGGACCATATCGGCATCGACGTATCGGATATCGACGGCAGCAAGCGGTTCTACGCCGCCGTGCTGGGGCCACTCGGCTACGTCATGACCAAGGACATGGGGGAAGCCGCGGGTTTCGGCGTGCCGGACGGGGAGAAGAAGTCATCGGATCCGGCGGGCGAATTCTGGATCGCCAAAGGCAACCCCCAGCCGCCCCTGGTGCATGTGGCCTTCAGCGCCATGACGCGCGGCGCCGTCGACGACTTCCACAAGGCCGCCCTCGCGGCCGGAGGGCGGGACAATGGCGGACCGGGGCTGCGGGAGAAGTACCACCCCGACTACTACGCCGCCTTCATCCTCGACCCCGATGGCTACAACATCGAGGCCGTGTGCCACCTGCCCGGGTGATCAGCGCGGCCGCACGCTGATCACATGCTGCTGCATGTGGCCAGCGACCTCGCCCACGGCGCGACCGCGCAGCGCGGCGTCACCCTGGGTTTCCGTACCCGCGGTGCGGCAGCCCGCCCAGCTTCGCTGGAATGCCTCGAGGGTCTGCGGATTGGCGCCGATGCGGAACAGCGAAACGCCCGAAACGCCCGAGGCGCGTTCCCGCCACAACCCGTCCGGCCCCTGCTGCCAGACGCAGCGGGTGATGTTGTCGCCCTGCGGATTGTTCACCACCGGGCCCGGCGGTCCGTCGAAGCCGTGCCGGGCGTTCTGGTAGGTGCTGACCGTCACGTTTCCGCCCGCGGCGCGCAGATAGGAACCGAGATCGTCGCAGGCCGGCTTGCCCGTCACGTTGTCCCGGTCGCCGACGATGATGCGGATCGGCCGCCGCCCGGTGTCGCGGTTGCCGACTCGGTAGGAGCAATCCGGCTGCACGGCCGCCGCCGCCAGGAAGCGCGCCGCATTCGCCGGGCGCATCTGCACGACCCATTGGTGCATCGCCAGGATCGAGCCGCCGCCGCCGCCCACGCCGAAGCCGACCAGGCCGGCACGACGCACGTCGATGCGCGGGTTCTCCGCCGCCTTGTCCAGGGCGCCGTAGGCATCCATCGCGAAGTCGAGCGCGTTGAACCACGCGCGCTGATTCGCCGGCTGCGACGGGTCGATGCTGCGTGGGCCGTAGCTGTCGACCACGATCACCGCCGCCCCCGCGCCTTTCAGCGCGTCGACATACGCCTGGAGCTGCGCGTCCCGCTTGCCGCGATTGTCGTGGGACAGCACGATCACCGGCACGCGCTCGGTGCCCGGCGGCATGTGCAGTTCCGCGACCACCGGGTGGCCGGCGGCGCCCGCGAATTGCAGCGGATCGGGGCGGGGCCCGCCGCCGCCGCAGGCCGCCAGCAGCAGGGCAAGGAACAGGGGCAGGGCGCGCATCCGGCGTTTTCTCCTTCGGGACACGCAACGCTGGGGCGAGTGCCCGGTGCCGTCAACGCCCCCTGGCTGACACTATGAAGTCACGAATCAGGCCCGGGTCCTTGACACCGCGTGCGCGCTCGACGCCCGAGGAAACATCCACGCCCGGCGCCCTAGCGGTGCGGATGGCCTCGGCCACATTCGCCGGGGTGAGCCCGCCGGCGAGCAACCAGGGCTTCGGGATGGTGCGGCCGGCCATCAACTGCCACTCGAAAGACTGGGCGTTGCCCCCGGGCAGCGGCCCGCCAGGCGGTGGCTTGGCGTCGAACAGGAAGCGGTCGACCACGGGAGCGAAGTCGTCCACGGCCGCGAGATCCTCGGGCGCGGCAATGCCGAGGGCCTTCATCACCGGCAGGCCGAAGCGAGCGCGGATGGCGGCGGCGCGGGCCGGCGTCTCCTCGCCATGAAGCTGGATCAGTCCGAGCGGCACCTCGGCCAGAATGGCGGCCAGCGCATCATCGGTCGGGTCCACGAATAGCCCGACCCGCACCGGCCCACCCGCATGCCGCGCGGACAATGCCGCCGCATCGCCCGGCGCGACGGCGCGCGGGGAGGGCGGGAAGAACACGAAGCCCACGAAATCCGCTCCGGCCGCGACGGCGGCGTCCATCGCGCCGGCGTCACGGATGCCGCAGATCTTCACCTCGACCGGCATGGTGTCAGCCGGGCAGGGAAGCAGCGATGGCCGCCGCCGCCGCCGCCGGGTCCGGCGCAGCGGTGATCGGGCGGCCCACGACGATCCAATCCGCGCCGGCCGCCACCGTCTCAGCCGGGGTGGCGGTGCGTGCCTGGTCGCCGGCATCGCTGCCGGCGGGCCGCACGCCGGGCACCACCAGCATCGGCGCGGCGCCGAGATCGGCCCGCAGCATTGCCGCTTCCTGCGGGCTGCACACCAGCCCATCCGCGCCGGCCGCCACCGCCATGCGCGCCAGCCGCCGGACCTGGTCGGCGGGGTTGTCGGCAACCCCGGTCGCGGCCAGCGCCGCCGCATCCATGCTGGTGAGCACCGTGACGGCGAGCAGGACCGGGCGATCGGCACCGGCCTTCTCGGCTGCGGCGCGCGCCGCGGCAATCATCGCCGGCCCGCCGCCGGCATGCAGCGTCACCATGGCCGGCTTCAGCGGCAGCAGCGACCGCAGGGCGCCGGCGACCGTGTTCGGAATGTCGTGCAGCTTCAGATCGAGGAAGACCGGGCGATGCCGCGCCGTCGCGGCCACGGCCGCCCCGCCGGCGGCACAGAACAGCTCCAGCCCGACCTTGAGCAGCCCGCAATGGGGCGCGAGGGCCGCGGCCAGGGCTTCGGCCCGCGCGGCATCCCCGGTATCGAGCGCCGGGATGAGCCGCGCGGCACCGCCGGCGGGACGCCGGATCACGAGGCCGTCCCCGCCAGCCGATCGGCCGCCGCGGCGCGTTCCCGCGCATGGATCGCTTCCAGTTCCCGCTGCAGCGCTTCCGCCCGCCGAGCCGCGCTGCGCGCTCGGCCCCGCTGAGGCATGCCCGACACCCAGACGATCCCCGCCCCGATCAGGAAGGCGAGCGCGGCAGCGCCCAGGACCGCGACCGACAGCGGCGCCTGCCAGACCAGGTCGAAGGGCCAGAGGCGCAGTTCCACCGCCTGGCGGTTGGACAGCGCGAACAGCACCACGAGCGCGGCGAAGGGGAGAAAGACGATCCAACGCATCATGGGTGCCTTCTTACCGCGCAGGCCGGGCGAAGGCCACGGGAGCGAAGGGGAGCCCGGCATGGCCCGGCGCGGCCACGGGTGGAGAGAGGCAAAGAGCTGCGAATCTACCGCGTTCTGCCGCTGTTATGGCGGGAAGGACGCAGCGGCGGGTCCGGCGATGTCGAACCGGGTGACGCCGGCAATCAGCGATCACCGGGAAAGGTTCACGGGCTCAGCGCCCCTCCGCCTTCGCCGCTACCGCCCCCGCTTCGCCCGCACTGCCTCCCGCGCCAGCCCCATCACTGCCGCCCGCGCCACGGCGGTGTCCGGTGTCCCGGTGGTCTTGGTCGCGCGCTCCGCGTCCAGAAGTGCCGCGCCTGCAGCGGCGAGCGCCTCCGGACCCCACAGCCGCAGCGCTCGCTCGAAGGACGGCCTGGACTTGAAGAAGATCGGCGGCCGCAGCCCGTCCAGCGCGTCCCTTGGCGCGGCGCCACGCGCCACCGCCCGGGACGCGGCCTCCAGTCGCTGGACATGCCGCATCGCGAGCCGCACCACCTGAACCGCTGCCGCGCCTTCGGCGAAGGCCGCATCCAAGGCCCGGTCGGCCCGCGGTGCGTCGCCCTCCGTCGCCGCCAGAAGCGCGGCGTCGAGGTCGAGCGTCGACCCCTCGGACAGCGAGGCGAGCGCATCCTCCTCCGTCACCTGGCCACCGGCGCCGACATACAGGGCGACCTTCTCGCATTCCCGGCGCATGATCAGCCGGTCCTCCCCCAGCCGCTGCGCCATCCACGCGAGTGCTGCGGGCTCGGCGGAGACGCCATATTCGCGCAGCACCGACGCGATCGACCCTTCCAGCGCCGCGCCGCTCTCAGGGTAGCAGGCAATCACCGCCGCTTCCGGACCGGCCTTCTCCAGCGCAGCGCGCAGCCCCTTCCGGCCGTCGAGCGACCCGGCCTCGAGCAGCACCACGCCAGGACCCAAGCCCGCCAGGACCGCCTTCGCGGCGTTGGCGAGGCCATCCGTCGCATCCCGTACACGCACCAACCGCCGGCCGCCCGTCAGAGCCGGCGTCGCGGCCTCCGCAGCGAGCAGCCCGGCATCCTTAGCGGCGACCTCGCGTGGCACCTCCACCAGGCGGAACGGATCGTCGCCGGCAACGGCGCGGCTCAGCACCTCGCCGCGCTCGCGCACCAGGCCGGTGTCCTCGCCGAAGATCAATACGAGCCGCGCGGCGCCGGGGTCGGCCAGGAAGGCGGTGACACGGCGCGCGTCGAGCTTCGCCATGCTGCTTCAGCCCGCCCGCGGCGGCCCGGCCTCGAAGCGGATGGCCAGCCGCTGGACGATGTCGCTGGCCAACTGGTCCACCAACCGCTGTTCCGCGGCGTATCGCGACGCGTCCGAGGCGAAGAACTGGTTCTCCGGCACATTGTAGGCATCGAAGGCGCGGTCCGTGCCCTGTGCGACCAGTCGCGGCGATGCGCCGGTCTCATAGAGGAACCAGTTCGCCGTCGCCGTGATCCGCACGCGGGACGGCGCGCCATCCTCCTCGAAGCCCTGGAGCTCAACGCCATAGCCGAGACCGACGCGCAGATCGTAGCGCGCCGGTGCGCCGCTGCGGCCCAGCCGCTGTTCGAGCTGCCGCCGCATCAGCTGCCCGTTACGCTCCGGAATCAGGCCGACGCTAACCGTTTGCAGCCCCGCGACGACGGAATCCGGCTGCGGACCATACATCGGGCGGAAGCCGCAACCGGCGAGGAGAGCCGGCCCGGCGACGGCAGCGATCAGACGGCGCCTAGACCACAAGGTTCACCACCCTTCCCGGAACGTGGATGCGCTTGCGGATGGGCTTGCCCGCGATCGCGCGCTGCACGTTCTCCTCGGACTCGGCCGCGGCGAAGATCGCGTCCTCGCTCGCGCCCACCGGAACCTCGATGGTCGCGCGAAGCTTGCCGAGCACCTGCACGGCGAGGGTGACGCTCTCGGCGACCAGCAGCGAGGGGTCGGCTTCGGGCCACGCCATCTGCGCGATCATCTCGTCCGTTCCCGGACGCAGCAGGGACCAGGCTTCCTCCGCCAGATGCGGCATCATGGGGGAGGACAGCCGCGCCAGCATTTCCAGCGCCTCGCGCTTCGCGCCGCCCGGCGCATCCTTCGCGGCCTCGATCGCATTCGCGAATTCGTACAGCCGCGCGACGGCGACGTTGAAAGCGAAGGTCTCCAGCGCCTCGGTCACGGTCGCGATGCAACGGTGCGTCGCGCGCCGCAGCGCCTTGCCCTCGGCCTCCGGCGCAGTGCCGGCAGGCGGCAGCGTGGGCAGCGCATTCTCCACCATGCGGAAGACGCGCTGCGTGAAGCGGTAGGCACCGGCGACGCCGCTTTCGGTCCACTCCATGTCGCGGTCGGGCGGGTTGTCGGAGAGGATGAACCAGCGCGCGGTATCCGCTCCGTACTTCGCGATGATCGCGCCGGGATCGACGGTGTTGCGCTTCGACTTCGACATCGCCTCGACACGGCCGATGGTGACGGGCTCGTTGCCACCCTTCACCGTTGCCGTGCGCGCGCCGTCCGGCGCGAGGGAGAAGTCGATCTCCTCCGGATAGAGCCAGCGACCATCGGCGCCCTTGTAGGATTCGTGCTGGACCATCCCCTGGGTGAACAACCCGGCGAAGGGCTCCTCGACGGTCAGGTGCCCGGTCGCCTTCATCGCGCGGGAGAAGAAGCGCGAGTACAACAGGTGAAGGATCGCGTGCTCGATGCCGCCGATATACTGGTCCACCGGCAGCCAGCCATCGACGGCCGCCGTCGTGACCGGCACCTCCGCCCGCGGCGAGCAGAAGCGCGCGAAGTACCAGGACGAATCCACGAAGGTGTCGCAGGTATCCGTCTCGCGCCGAGCGGGCTTCCCGCAGGACGGGCAGGCCACGTGCTTCCAGGTGGGATGGTTGTCGAGCGGATTCCCCGGCTTCGAGAAATCCACATCCTCCGGCAGCCGCACCGGAAGCTGATCGTCCGGCACCGGCTGCACGCCGCAATCGTCGCAATGGATGAACGGGATCGGGCAGCCCCAGTAGCGCTGGCGGGATACGCCCCAGTCGCGCAGGCGCCAGTTCACCACGCCATTGCCGGCGCCCAGCTTCTCCAGCTCATCGATCGCACGCCGCTTGGATGCGGCGACGTCCAGCCCATCGAGGAAGCCGGAGTTGAAGGCAACGCCGTCCTCGGTAAAAGCCTCATTCGCGACGGCGAAGGTCGCCGCATCCGCGCCCTTCGGCAGCACGACCGGCGTCACCGACAGGTGATACTTCCGCGCGAAATCCAGGTCGCGCTGATCGTGCGCCGGGCAGCCGAAGATCGCGCCGGTGCCGTATTCCATCAGCACGAAATTCGCGATCCACACCGGGTACTCCTCCCCGGTGAAAGGATGCTTCACGCGAAAGCCGGTGTCGTAACCTTTCTTCTCGGCCTGCTCGATCACCGCCTCGGACGTACCCATGCTGCGGCATTCGGCGACGAAATCGGCGGCCTTCGCATCACGGGCCGCGGCAGCGGCGGCCAGCGGGTGCTCGGCGGCGACAGCCAGGAAGGACATCCCGAAGAGCGTGTCCGGCCGGGTCGTGAAGACCTCCACCTCGCCCACGCCCTCGACCGGCGCGGTCAGCGCAAAGCGCACCCGCGCGCCCTCACTGCGGCCGATCCAGTTGGACTGCATCAGCTTCACGCGCTCGGGCCAGCGATCGAGCCCGCCCAGCGCTTCCAGCAGCTCCGGCGCATACTTCGTGATGGCCAGGAACCACTGGGAAAGCTTCTTCTTCTCGACCAGCGCGCCCGACCGCCAGCCGCGCCCGTCGATCACCTGCTCATTCGCCAGCACGGTGCCGTCCACCGGGTCCCAGTTCACCCAGGATTCCTTGCGTTCGACCAGCCCGGCCTTCCAGAAGTCGAGGAAGAGCTTCTGCTGCTGGCCGTAGTATTCCGGGTCGCAGGTCGCGAACTCCCGCGCCCATTCCAGGGACAGCCCCATGCGCTTCAACTCGTCCCGCATGTTCGCGATGTTCTGGTACGTCCAGGCGGCCGGGTGCACGCCGCGTTCGCGCGCCGCATTCTCCGCCGGCAGGCCGAAGGCGTCCCATCCCATCGGGTGCATCACCAGGTGCCCGCGCGCCCGCTTGTACCGCGCGACCACGTCGCCCAGCGTATAGTTACGCACATGCCCCATATGGATCTTGCCGCTGGGGTATGGGAACATTTCGAGTACGTAGTACTTCGCCGCCCCGGCCGGCGGCACGTCCGGCACCGCGAAGCAGGCCTTGTCGTCCCAGGCCTTCTGCCAGCGCGGCTCGGCGGCGCGGAAGTTGTAGCGCGGCGCAGCCGGTTCCTGGGCCGCCTTGTCGGGGGATGCGATGCTGTCGTTCATTGAGCGCGCGCGTCTCGTACCATGCGGAGCGGAAAGGGAGAGGGATGCATAAGCGCTGGCGCGCCGGATTCCTAGGGTTGGCACTTCTGCTGGCCGGCTGGTCTGCCAAAGCCCATGCGCAGGACCCGAATACCGACTTCGGCGCCTATCGCGCGCTGTTCTCCGTCGCGGCGCTGGGGCCGGCGCGCGGTCCGGCTGCGGTGACCGGCTACACCCTGCACTATCGCGGCGCGACGTCGCACGCTGCCTTCGGGCTGGCCGCGTTGCCGGATGGCCGGTCGGTCTGGCGCTTCGTCACGGGTCAGCCCGACGTCGCCGCGGCGCGCGAGGCGGTGCAGCTCGCCTGCAACCGCGACGCCGCCAGGCTGCTGGGTGCGGGGCATGGCTGCCGCGTCATAGCCGCGGACGGCACGGTCGAGACGCTGGGCCGCCCGGCCTTCCGGACGATCGAGGCTGCGATCGGTCCTTTTCGCGCCGCGCCGCTGATGTTCCGCCACGGCCCGCAGTCGGCCGAGGGCGTCGTCGTCTGGTCGCATGGCTATGGCGGCCGGGCGTCGGACCACCGCCAGCGCAGCGCGCCGGGCGTGCTGGCGCTGCTGAACGATGCCGGCTGGGACGTGATGCGCTTCGACCGCGATCCGGCGGAGGACGACCTGCCGGTCGCCCTCGCCGGGCTGCGCCGCGGCCTGCCGCTGCTGCGCGAGGCCGGCTATCGCCGCATCGTGCTCGCCGGCCAGTCGCGCGGCGGCTGGCAATCCGTCATGCTCGCCGCGGAACAGCCCGAGGCGGTACACGCCGTGCTGGCCTTCGCCCCCGCGGCACATGGCGAGGCGGCGCGCCCCAACAACCTGGCGGCGGCATCGGAGGATTTCCGTCGCTTGCTGGCGGGGTTGCCACCCGCCGGGCCCCGCCTGGCCGTCGCGGTCTTTGCCGACGACCCCTTCGACCCCGATCCGGCCGCCCGCGCGGCGCTGGTGGCCGAGGCCGCCACGCGGCGCAGCGCGCCAACCCTGGCATTGTTTCCCGAACCGCCGATCCGCGGCCACAGCGGGGTCAATGACTGGCGGTTTACCCGCGCGCTCGGGCCCTGCGTGCTGACGCTGGTGCAGGCGCCAGCCGGTGCGGCGCCGCGCGGGGTGAGGCGCAGGCCGTGCGGCGGGGGGTGATGGCCCTCGGAGAGGGGCCTTGCCCCTCCCCGAACCCCTCCCCAGCAAAGGCCGAAGGGCCTTTGCAAACCTCTACCTGGCGCCGGGCGCCAATGTAGATGAGCGGTGGCAGAAGCTGACTCTTGCGCGCAAAGCGCCGATGGATGGTCCGGCATGCCTGTCGCGCCCGGTGCCAATGAATTGCGGTCCAGGTGCTCCAAGCACCTGGCGGGGAGGTTCGGAGGGGCAGCGCCCCTCCGATCTGCGGTCCTTCGGCCAAGTGGACGCAGGCCGCGTCCAGCCGTCGCTCAACTCAAACGCCGACTCACCCTCAGCGCGGCATCTCCTGCTCCGCCAGCTTCGCGAACAGTGACGATCCCATCGGAATCACGTCGTCGTTGAAGTCGTAGCGCGGATTGTGCACGGAGACCGAATGCCGTCCGCCGTCGCCCTGGCCGATGTTGATGAATGCACCGGGACGCGCCAGCAGCATGTAGGAGAAATCCTCCGCCCCCATGCGCGGCGATCCGGTGCGATGGACCTTGTTCGAACCCAGCACGGCATCCGCGGCAACCGCGGCACGTTCGGCCTGCGCGGCGTGGTTGACCGTGGGCGGGTAGCCGCGCTGGTAGGATAGTTCGGCCGTGGCGCCGTAGGCCTCGGCGGTGGCTCGCACGATCTGGCCGAGCCGTTCCTCCACCTTGTCTTGGATCGCAGGCTTGAAGGTGCGGACGGTGCCACGCAGCTCCGCGGTCTCGGGGATGACGTTGGACGCTTCACCGGCATTGAACATGCAGATGCTGATCACCGCCGCGTCCAGTGCGTCCATCGAGCGCGACACGATCGACTGCGCCGCCACCACGATCTGCGAACCCACCAGCACCGGATCGATGCATTGGTACGGGCGGGAGGCGTGGCCCCCCTTGCCGTGGATGGTGATGGTGATGCGGTCCGCTGCGGCCAGGACCGGGCCGGGCATGACGCGCGCCTCGCCCAACGGCAGCTCGGGCGAATTGTGCATGGCGTAGACGGCATCGCAGGGGAAGCGGTCGAACAGCCCTTCCTCGACCATCACGCGACCGCCGCCGCCGCCTTCCTCCGCCGGCTGGAAGATGAAATGGACGGTGCCGTCGAAGTTCTTCGTCTCGGCCAGATAACGCGCGGCGCCGAGAAGCATGGTGGTGTGCCCGTCATGCCCGCAGGCATGCATCTTGCCGGGCGTGCTGGAACGATGCCCGAAATCGTTCGTCTCGGTCATCGGCAGGCAGTCCATGTCGGCGCGGAAGCCGATGGAGCGGCCGGAACTGCCGTTGCGGAGCACGCCCACGAGGCCCGTGCCGGCGATGCCGCGATGCACCTCGATCCCCCAGGATTCGAGCTGCTGCGCGACGATGTCCGAGGTGCGCTGTTCCTGGAAGCCCAGTTCCGGATGCGCGTGGATGTCGCGGCGCGTGGCGGTCAGGTCCGCGTGGAAATCAGCGATGCGGTTGAAGATCGGCACTGGTTTCGTCCTGTGGACAGGGGTTCATACCAACGACGCTGGCGAATGACCTTCGGCCGGGGTGTCCTACATCGGACCGCCCGCGAGGCGCGACCGTCCGGACTGCAGGCGTCGGAGGCAGACGCAAGGCTCCAGCGCTGGCGTCAGGCGCTGGCAATGGCGGCTTCGACGGCGTCGCCGAAACGTTCGACGATCATCGCGATTTCCTCCGCGGTGCAGACGTAGGGCGGCGCAAGGATGACGTGGTCGCCATGCTTGCCGTCGATCGTCCCGCCCATCGGATAGCAGGCGAGGCCGCGCTCGAAGGCTTCCTTCTTCACCCGTTCGTTCATCGCGAGCGCCGGGTCGAATACCGCCTTGGAGGCGCGGTCCTGCACCAGCTCCACCGCCCAGAACAGGCCGCGGCCGCGGATGTCGCCGATCTTCGCGTGATTGCCGAGGCGCTCGGTCAGCCCCTGTTCCAGCAGCGCGCCCATCGCCTTCGCGTTGTCGAGCAGCTTCTCGTCCCGGATCACTTCCTGCACCGCGAGCGCCGCTGCGCAGGCGACCGGATGCGCCTGGTAGGTATGCCCGTGCTTGAAGGTGCCGGAGCCCTTGGTCAGCGCCTCGATCACGCGCCCATGGACCAGGATGCCGCCGATCGGCTGGTAGCCGCCGCCGAGGCCCTTCGCGATCACCTGGATGTCCGGCGTGATGCCCTCCTGTTCCCAGGCGTGCAGCGTGCCGGTGCGGCCCATGCCGGACATCACCTCATCAAGGATCAGCAGCGCGCCGTGCCGCTCGCACACCGCCTTCATGGCGGGGAAGTAGCCGGGCAGCGCCGTGGCGCAGCCGAGCGTCGCGCCGACGACGGTTTCGGCGCAGAAGGCGATGACGTTCTGCGGCCCGAGGCGCTGGAACTCGGCCTCGAGCTCGGCAGCAAGGCGCGCGACGTAGTCGGCCTCGGATTCATCGTCGTGGCGGTCGCGATAGGCGAAGCAGGGCGAGACGTGGCTGAACGCATCCGACAGGATCGGCGCATAGGGCGCGCGGCGCATGGCATTGCCGCCGGCGGCGAGCGCACCCAAGGTATTGCCATGATAGGATTGCCGCCGCGCGATGAACTTCGTCCGCTGCGGCTGGCCGGATTCAAGCGCCCATTGCCGGGCGATCTTGAGCGCCGCCTCCATGCCTTCGGAACCGGAGGAAACGAAGTAGGCGTGGGTCAGTCCGCCCGGCGCATGGCCCACCAGCATGTCGGCGAGGCGCTCGGCCGATTCCGCCGTGAACAGCGCCGTATGGGCGTAGCAGAGCCGGTCGATCTGGTCCTTCATCGCCTGGACGACGTGGGGATGACCATGGCCGAGGCAGGCCACCGCGGCGCCACCGGACCCGTCGATCACCTCATGCCCCGAGGCGTCGCGCAGCCAGATGCCGCGGCCGGAAGCGGCGATCGGCGGGGCTTCGCGGAGGTTGCGGTGGACGATATGGGTCATCGGCAGGCTCCCTTGCGGCGGGGCATCCTGCGCCGGGTTCAGGGCGCTGTCAGCACCCCCACCACCGCCCCCGTCATGCAGCAGGCGATGGTGCCGGAGATCAGCGAGGGCAGCCCCAGCCGGACGATATCCGGCCGCCGTTCCGGGCACATGGCGGACATGCCGCCCACCATGATCCCGACCGAGCCGAGATTGGTGAAGCCGCAGAGCGCATAGGTGAGGATGAGCCGCGACCGGTCCGACAGCCCAGCCCCGCCTGACGCTGCCAGGTCCAGATACGAGACGAATTCGTTGATGATCATCTTCACGCCGAGGGAGGAGGCGACGGTCGCCGCCTCGCTGACGGGGATGCCCATGGCCCAGGCGACCGGCCACAGCGCCCAGCCCGCGATGCGCTGCAGCGTCAGCCCGGTTAGCGGTTCCAGCGCCAGATTCACCAGCGCCACCAGCGAGACGAACACGATCAGCGACGCCATGATGCCGAGCAGCAGGTTCAGCCCATCCTGCGTCCCCTGCACCAGCGCATCCATGCTGCTGTCATAGAGCTTCTCGGGGATGCCGGTGCCGCCCTCCGTGACGGCTTCGCCCGGCGCCGGGGGCATCATCAGCAGCGCGGCGAGGATCGACGCCGGCGCGGCGATCAGGCTCGCGGTCATGAGCTGCCCGGCGGCGTCCGGCACCACCGGGGAGATGATCAGCGCGTAGACCACCAGCGTATTGCCGCTGATCGTCGCGAGGCCCGCGGTCATCACCACGAACATCTCGGACCGCGTCAGCTTGGCGAGCCAGGCACGGATCATCAGCGGCGCTTCGACCATGCCAACGAAGACGTTGGCGGCGACGGAGAAGCCCGTCGCACCGCCGATGCCGAAGAGGCGCGTCAGCACGCCGGCCATGCCACGCACGATCGCGGGCAGCACGCCCCAATGATACAGCACGGCCGAGAGCGCACCGACCACGAGCACCAGGGGCAGCGCCTGGAAGAACAGGATGAAGGAGGCACCCTGGCGGGTCTCGGCGAAGGGCAGCGGCCCGCCGCCGAGATAGCCGAAGACCAGCGACGTCCCGGCGCGCGTCGCCGTCGCCAGCGCATCGACGGCGTCGCCCAGCAGGAAGAAGGTTGCGCGAATGGGCGGGACGTTCAGCAGCAGGGCGGCGAGCGCCAGTTGCAGCAGCAGTCCCGCGACGATCACGCGCGGCTTCACCCCGCCGCGGAAGCCGCCCAGCGCCCAGGCAAGGCCCGCCAGCAGCAGCAGCCCAATGCCGGATTGGACCTGCAGCAGGCTCACGCCTCGTCGCCCTCGCCCATGAGTTCCGCGGCTTCAATGTCGAGCAACGCGGCGGCGCGAGACCCATCCATCGCGTCGATGCTCCTGAGCTTGCGTTCAACGGCCCGAGTGCGTACCTGCGCCCGATCGATGGTATTGCCCATCGTCCGAACCTGCTTGCCCAGCAGGCGCAGAAACTCGTCCATCTGGCGCATTTCGAACTTTGTCGCACCCAGTAACTCTCGAACCGCCTCGGCTTTCTCCCCGAGGGTGATAGTCATGTGGCCCATCCGAATGCTTTGCAGCATTGCCGGCAGGATGCTTGGTCCCATGACGAAGACTCGATGCTTTCGTCGAATCTCCTCAATGGCGCCAGGTATGCGGGCGATCTCGGCGTAGAGACCCTCGGTTGGGAGAAAAAGAACGGCGAACTCGACGGTCAGCGGCGGGTGGATATACTTGGCGGAAATCTTCTGGGCCTCACCGCGAACCCGAGCCTCTAGGGCACGACGTGCAGACTTCTCGCCTTCCGCATCACCAGCTTCGGTGGCAATAACTAGCCGCTCCCAATCTTCCGTCGGAAATTTCGCGTCGATGGGTAGGAAGATTTCGCGGCCTGCTTCAGCAGGCATACGAACTGCGAACTCTACGAGCTCCGCGCTGTCATCCGAGAGCTTCTTGTTCGCCTCATAGGAGCCGAGCGGAAGGATATCCTCGATTAAGGCCCGGAGCTGCGCCTCGCCCCAGCCGCCGCGCGTCTTCACGTTGGAGAACAGGCGCTTGATGTCGACGATCTGCGTCGTCACCGCCTGCACATCCGTCATCGCCTTCAGCACCTGCGCGAACTGGTCCGTGACGCGGGCGAAGCTCTCCTTCATCTGCTTCTCGACGGCGGATTGCAGCTGCTCGTCCACCGTCTTCTGGATCGCGGCCAGCCGCGCTTCGTTGCCTTCCCGCAGCTCCTTCAGCTTCGTGTCCAGCAAATCGCGGCCGCGCGTGTTCTCCGCGGACAGCGTCTGCTGCAGCTTCGCCAGACCCTCGGCGAAGGCGAGCCGAATTTCCGCGATCCCCTGCGTCACGTCGCGCCGCAGCAACGCCGTGTCGTCCTTGTGCTCCGCCAGCGCCTTGGTCACCGCCTGGCGCTGCTCGGCGATCGCCTCGCGCGTCGCCTTCGCATCCAGCGCCAGCCGATCGGTCAGCGCTGCGGCATCGGTGGCGAGGCGTTCCAGCACCGCCTTCTCCATGGCGGCGAGGGCCTCGATCTGCTTCAGCATGCCGGCATTGAGCGCCTTGGTCTGCTCGGCCGTCACATCCCGCGAGCGCGCGGATTCGGTCGTCAGCGCCTCCAGCATCGCCTTCTCGGCGGACGCCGAGGTGGTCGCCTGCTTCAGCATCCAGTCGTTCAGCAGCTTCGCCTGCTCGATCGCGAAGCCCTGGATCGTTCCGCCCAGCGCGGCCTCACTCGTGGCGAGCCCGGCCTTCACCTCTCCAGCGAGGGCGCCCAGCCGTTCGCCCTGGCGGTCGAGCATCGATTGCAGGTCGGTCAGCCGCTGCGCCAGCACCGGATCAGCCGATGGCCGCCGCAGCAGCAGCGCAAGCTGCAGCACGGCCACCAGCACCAATCCACCCAGGATCGCGATTGTCTCAGGCGCCATCCCACTTCCCCCCGACTCGACCCGGGAAGTTTCGCATCACCGCCCTGTGGGCGCGAGGCTGCTCAGGGGATGGTCGGCTCTCCTTTTGCGGGCACGAGCACCAGCCGTCCCGTCGCCACGCCGAAATGCGCGCCGTGCAGGGACAGCCGACCCTCTGCCACGGCCGATGCCACCCAGGGGAAGGTCATCAGGTTGTCGAGGGAGATGCGCACCGCCTCATGCTCCGCGACCTCCTGCCGCTGCTCCGGCACGTCGCAACGCAGCGCCACGGTTCGCGCGCGTTCCGCGATCCCGATCCAGCCCGCGACGAAATCCTGCACCTCCGGCGGCGCGCCGTGCAGCAGCGCGCTGATCCCGCCGCACAGCGCATGGCCCATCACCACGATGCGATCCACCTTCAGCACCCGCACCGCGAATTCCACCGCCGCGCTGGTGCCGTGGAACAGCTGGTCCGGCATGTAGGGCGGAACCAGGTTTGCCACGTTGCGCAGCACGAACAGCTCACCCGGCCCGGCCGAGAAGATGCTCTGCGGATCGACCCGGCTGTCGGAACAGGCGATGATCATGGTGTGCGGGCGCTGGCCCTGCGCGGCCAGTTCCTCGAAGCGCGCGCGCTGCTGTGGCCAGGTTTCGGCCCGGAAGCGGCGATAGCCGGCGATGAGTTCGTCCATCGAAAGTCTGCCCTGTTCATGGGGCGTCGGAGAGGGGCAAAGCCCCTCTTCGGTCGCCCTACACCGCCTTCGCCGCCCTCAGCCCCGCGATCTCCTCCGCGGTGAACCCGAACTCCGCCAGCACTTCATCCGTATGCTGCCCCCGCTCCGGCGTCGGGTTCCTCGCGCAATCGACACCGCTGATCTGCATCGGCGCCCGCACCACGTTCAGCGTGCCGAGCCGCGGGTGCTGCAAGGCCATCTCCAGCCCGAGGTGCTTCACCTGTTCATCGGCGAAGACCTGATCCATGGCGTAGACCGGCCCGCAGGGCACGCCTTCCTTGTTGAACTTCGCGACCCAGTTGGCGGCGGTATCGGTCAGCGTCACCTTCTCCAGCAGCGCGTTCACCTTCACGCGGTTCTGGCTGCGCAGCTTGTCGGTGGCGATGTCGGGGTCCTTCGCCTCCTCCCCGATACCCAGCACCTTCACGATCCGGTCCCACATCACCTGGCCACCACCTGCGATGTTGATGACGCCGTCCGAGGTCTTGAACAACCCGGTCGGGATCGTGGTCGGGTGGTCGTTGCCGGCCTGCTTCGGCACATCGTGCTTCATGGTCCAGCGCGTCGCCTGGAAGTCCATCATGGCGATCATGGCTTCGAGCAGCGAGACATGCACCCAGCGGCCCTTGCCGGTGACCTCGCGTTCCAGCAGCGCAACCATGATGCCGAGCGCGCAATACAGCCCCGCGGTCAGGTCGGCCACCGGGATGCCGGCTCGCACCGGCCCCTGCCCCGGCAGGCCGGTCACGGACATCAGCCCGCCCATGCCCTGCGCAATCTGGTCGAAGCCCGGGCGGCGAGCGTAGGGCCCGTCCTGGCCGAAGCCGGAGATCGAGCCGAGCACGATACGCGGGTTGATGGCGGCCAGCGCGTCATAGTCGATGCCCAGGCGCGTCTTAACGTCAGGGCGATAGTTCTCCACCACCACATCGGCCTTGGCGACCATGCGGCGGAAGGCAGCCAGGCCTTCGGGGGACTTCAGATTCAGCGTCATGCCGCGCTTGTTGCGCTGGACATGCTGGAAGTCCGGCCCATCCCGCTCGCCGCCCAGCCCCTTTCCGGTATCGACCTCGTCCGTCGCCTCGATCTTGATGACGTTGGCACCCCAGTCGGCGAGCTGACGCACGCAGGTCGGGCCGGACCGCACGCGGGTCAGGTCGAGAACGGTGAAGCGGGACAATGGCATCATGGTCTTCGGGCCCTCCAGAGGCGCCCGTGTTCGCACCGTGCGGCCGGAACGGCAAGGCACCGGCTTGACGCGGCCCGCCATCCCGCTACGCCTTGGCCTTCGCACCAACCCGGGGACGGAGCGCGCCATGAGCGACGACATTCTGCATGAGGTCCGCGAGGGCGGCATCGCCTGGACCACCTTCAATCGGCCGCAGGCGCGCAACGCCATGCTGTTCCCGATGTATCAGCGCATCCAGGAACTGGCGGACCAGATCAGCGAAGACCCGAACATCCGCGTCTGGGTGCTGACCGGCGCCGGCGGCAAGGCCTTCGCCTCGGGCACCGACATCTCCCAGTTCCGCGAGTTCAAGACCGCCGAGGACGCGCTGGGCTATGAGGCGCGGATCGACAAGGTGCTGGGCGCGCTGGAACGCTGCAACACGCCGATCATCGCGGCGATCGCCGGCGCCTGCACGGGCGGCGGGCTCGGCATCGCCGGCTGCTGCGACATCCGCATCTGCGACCAGGGTGCCCGCTTCGGCCTGCCGATCGCGAAGACCCTCGGCAACATCCTCAACATGAACAATTTCGCGCGGTTCTATGCGCTGGTCGGCCCGGCGGCGATCGCCGAGATGATCATGACGTCCCGCCTGTTCTCCTCGGCCGAGGCCAAGCATCTCGGCCTGGTGTCGGAAGTGCTGGATACGCCGGATGCGGTGGCCGCGCGTGCGATGGAACTGGCCACGACCATGTCGACGCTCGCGCCGCTGACGCTGAAGGCCACGAAGATCGCGCTCCGCCGCCTGCGCCACGCGATGGGCGAGGTGGAAGGCGACGACCTGGTGACGATGTGCTTCACCTCGGGCGATTTCCAGGAAGGCGTTGACGCTTTCCTCAACAAGCGCGCCCCCAACTTCAAGGGCAAGTAACGGCGGCACGCCGCCGCCGGGAAGGAAACGAACCACAATGACCGTCCGCATCACCCGCCGCGCCCTCAGCGCGGCGGCACTGGCGCCGCTGCTGCCGACGCCCGCATTCGCGCAGGCCTATCCGTCGCGCACCATCACCATGCTGGTCGGCTTCGCGCCGGGCGGCGGGACCGACATCATCTCCCGCTTCCTAGCCCCCGTGCTGCAGGAGGAATTCGGCCAGACCATTGCGGTCGAGAACAGGCCCGGCGCCTCCGGCACGCTCGCAGTGCTGGCGTTGTCCCGCGCGCGGCCGGATGGCTACACGATGGGGATGACGACGATCAGCGCCTCGGCCGTGGTGCCGCCGCTGATGGTGCCGCCGCCCTTCGACATCCGCCGGGACCAGACGCCGGTGGTGCATGCCGCGACGGTGCCGATGGTCTGCGTGGTGCCTGCCAATTCACCGTCCCGCACCCTGCCGGAGCTTCTGGAGCGGGCGAAGGAGAATCCTGGGGCGCTTAACTACTCCTCCTCGGGCGTCGCGACGCAACAGCATCTGGCCGCGGAGCTTCTTGCCAACGCGGCCGGCGTGCGGATGACGCATGTGCCGTTCCGCGGCACGGGCCAGGTGGTGAACGAGATCCTGGCCGGCCGTATCGACCTCGGCATCGACACCTTCCCCACCTACCTGCCGCATATCCGCGAGGGGCGCGTGCGCGCCCTGGCGGTGACGACGCCGCAGCGCGTGGAGTGGCTGCCCGAGACGCCGACGGTCGCGGAACTCGGCTTCCCGGGTTTCGACGCGGTCGTGTGGTACATGCTGATCGCTCCGCCCGCCTTGCCGCAGCCCATCGCCGAACGCTGGGCGGCCGCAGTGAACAAGGCCTACGAGAACCAGGACCTCCGCAGGCGCATCCGTGATGCGGGATTCATGATCGGCGGCGGCTCGCAGCAGGATGCGCAGCGCATGCTCACCACCGATGCGGATCGCTACGCCGAGGTGGTGCGGAACGCGAACATCCGGCTGGATTGATTATCTTCGTGGACCGAGAGGGGCCTTGCCCCTCTCGGGCTCTCCCCACCAAAGGCCGAAGGGCCTTTGGAAACCGTCATCTGGCGCCGGGCATACGGCCTGGATTAGCGCCGAAACCCGCCGCTGCGCACAAAGCGCGCTGAGAAGGTCGGGGACGCCATTGCGCCCGGCGCCAAGTGACGGCTTTCCAAATGATACAATCATTTGGCGGGGTGGTTTGGAGGGGCGGCGCCCCTCCAACTTCCGCCCGTATCGCTGGGTCGCTACCCCTCGGCGTCGGACGCCGCTTCTCCCGCCGTGGCCGAGACCGGCAGCAGCGCCCCGGCGCCCAGCACGAGCGTCGGCACGTTCTTCCCCGGCTGTGCCGCGAGCGCCTGCAGCACACGCAGCGCATGCAGTTCCGGATTGCCTTTCATCAGCCGCGCCGCATTGGCCAGGGATCGCAGCGCGGCGTGTTCTCCGCGCGCGCGCTCCAGCGCTGCCATGCCCTCGCGCTTTGCCCGCTCCACATCGGTGACCATGCGCCGCACCTCGGCCGGCAGGATCAGGTCACGCAGCGCGACCTTATCGACCGCCAGGCCGATCGCCGCGGCCGCCGCGGCGATGGGTTCGGCAAACGCCCCCTCCAGCGCGCCGCGATCCGCCAGCAATGCATCGAGGCCGCGCGCCTGCACCGGTGCGCGCAGCGCGAGCTGGATCGCGGTGTGCAGCAGCGGCGTCCAATGCCCGCCCGTCTCCTCCTGCATGCGCCGCGCATCGGCGATGCGATACTCCACGACGACGCTGAGCTTCACTTGGAAGCCGTCGGCCGTCAGCACTTCCTGCGCCGGCACCACGGCAAGCTGGCGCGTGGTGGCGACGCGCCGGACCTCCCGCGCGGCAAAGCCGGCCCAATGCCGGCCTGGCGGCAGTTCCCGCACGAAGCGCCCATTGCGATAGAGCAGACCGACTTCCCACGGCCAGATCGTCTCGCGGAGGCGGAGGTACCACTTGTTCATGATCGCCACCGCGACGGTCGCGATGAGGAACATGAACGCCACGGTCAGTATCTGTGTCGTCGTCAGCGTCTCAGTCATACCGGCACCGATAGCACCGCGCCCCCGGCGCCGCGACCCGTCCGCGGGGGCCCGAAGCCCGCAGAGCGGCCGGGGCGCTGCCCGAAGGCCGGCGCCGGGGGGTTGGCCAGGTCGGAATCGAACCGACGCGTTCAAGCGCCAAGGACGGAGCCCTACACCGCTGGCCGGTCCCGAACCGGGACCGCGCGGACGAGACACCCGCCAGCGCGGATTTGGCCGCGAGGACACGCGCGTCGTCAAGCAGACGGTCTTCTGGCATGGCGCGTGCCTGCTACGGTGGCCCCATAACACCGGGAATCCCCAACATGCTCGACCGCCGCGCCCTGCTTGCCGCAACCCTTCTCGCCGCCCCAGCCGTCGCCCGCGCGCAGGGCGCTTATCCGGCCCGCCCCATCCGCGTCGTCGTGCCCTTCGCGGCCGGCGGCATCATCGACGTCGTCGCGCGCATCGTGTCCGAGCCGCTGTCCCGCCGTCTCGGCCAGACCCTTGTCATCGAGAACACGCCTGGTGCCGGCAGCACCATCGGCGTGCGCAATGTCATGCGCGCGGCGCCGGACGGCTACACGCTGCTGCTGAACGGCGCGGCACACAGCGTGATCCCCGCGCTGTATCCCGACGCCGGCATCGACCCGGTTGCGGATTTCGCGCCGATCGCGCTGCTCGGCGAACAGCCCTTCATCGTCGCGGTGCATCCTTCCGTGCCGGCGACCGACGTGCCGTCGCTGCTCGCCTGGCTCCGGTCGAAGCGCGGTGAGGCGACCTTCGCCACCACGGGCATCGGCGCTGCCTCCCACCTGGCGGGGGAACTGCTGAAGCAGCTCGCGGGCGTCGACTTCACGGTCGTCCAGTATCGCGGGACGCCGGCGGCGGTGACCGATTTCGTCGCCGGTCGTGTTGAGTTCATGATCGACAGCCAGACGCTGCTCGAACCGTTGATCCAGGATGGCCGCGCGCGCGGCCTGGCGGTGACGACGGCCCGCCGCTCGGCGATGGTGCCCAACCTGCCGACGCTGCAGGAAGCCGGCATTGCCGGATATGAATCCTCCTCCTGGCAGGCGCTTTACGCTCCGGCCGGGACGCCTCCGGCCATTGTACGGACGCTGTCGGAGGCTGCGCTTGCCGTGCTCGCCGACCCCACGGTGCGGCAGCGCTATGCCGAACGCGGCGTCGAGCCCCGGACTGGGGACGCCGAGGCGCTGCGCAGCTTCCTGAAGGCCGAGATGGACCGCTGGCTGCCGATCCTGCGGGCGACCGGCGCCCGTGCCGGGTGACAGCCTTGGCAATTGCAATCGGGGGGCGGAGCGCGCATATGCGCTTCGTCACCTCGTCCGGTCCGCCCGTGCGGACCTGCTCTCCGTGCCTAACCTATGGTTGAGCCGCAGCGATGGCTGGCCCGTCGCGCAACAGCGCGCCGGCATTTCCACCGCGCATGTCGTGCGGCGGCAACGCTCAACCAGGAGACCTCGGCATGAGCACCGGTACCGTTAAGTGGTTCAATGCAACCAAGGGTTATGGCTTCATCCAGCCGGAAGACGGCAGCAAGGACGTGTTCGTCCACATCAGCGACGTACAGCGTTCCGGCCTGAACGGCCTGAACGAGGGCGATCGCGTGGAGTTCGAGCTGCAGCGCGGCCAGCAGGGCAAGATCTCGGCGGGCAACCTCCGCCTCGCCTGATGTTGCCGGGGGCGGCCTCTCGGCCGCCCTTCCTCTTCCTGGGACGTGGAGCACGCTCATGGCGCGCAAGCCGAACTATGGCCAGCAGCGCGCGGATGTGAACCGCGCGAAGCAGGCAAAGAAAGAAGCCAAGCAGCGCGAACGCGAGGAAGCGGCCGCGAAGCGCAAGGCCGCGGGGCAGGAGGGCCACGAGTCCGACCCGGCGGAAGCGGCAGAGGTCGACCGCGACTGATATCTGCGGTCCTTCCCCGACACACTTAACCCCTGCTCGCCATACCGCCGAGCCGCTCCCCGCCCGGAGCGGCTCGGCGGCGCGGCGCGACGAGGAAGCAGCGATGGCCAAGCCAGCCAGCAAGACCAACTTCGTCCTGTTCGACGTGATCTATGAGGACGGCAGCCGCCGCTCCAACCGCAAGGTGCCGGCCGAAATCCTCGGCGGCCTCGACGGCGATGAGCCAGCGCGGAAGGTGATCCAGGAACAGGACAACGAGATCGCCAAGGCGTCCGGAAAGCCGGCGCTGTTGATTTCACAGATCCTGCGCGTGGGTGGGAAGAAGCGATAGGGCCTGCTGAAAGGGCCTTGTTCGCGCGAAGGTTGGCGGTAGCGAGTGGATCAGGAAGGGGCTCTGCCCCTTCCCGAACCCTACCCCGGCAAAGGCCGAAGGGCCTTTGCAAACCTCCACCTGGCGCGGTGCGCGCAGGGTCGGACCATAGTCGTCGTACGGCTCTGCGCCCGGAAGGTTTTCAGAGCAAAAGAATGAGCTTCGCGCCGGGCGCCAATTGATGGCGGTCCAGGCCATCCATGGCCTGGCGGGGTGAGGTTCGGAGAGGGGCAGAGCCCCTCTCTGATCCTACCCTCGCGCAAAAGGGGGCAAAGCCCCTCCAACGTCATCCGAACCCGCTCGCCGCTACACCCCGGGCCGAAGATGCGTGATCGGCAGCCCCACCGCCTCCGCCACCAGCGTCCGGTGGCATTGCATTGGATCGGCCTCCAGGCACAGCAGGCAGACCGGCTGCTGGCGCGCCAAGTCGGAAAGGTTGGCGAGCGCCGCCTGCGCTTCGGTTCCGGCCATGTGCTTCGCAAAGATGCGCCGCATCTCCGCCGGGCGTCCGGCGCGCACCGCCGCTCGCCCCTCGGCCGGCGTGCCCAGGGCACGCAGATGCAGGTACCCGATCCCGGCGTGTTCCAGCGACGTTGACAGCGCTGTCTTCGCAAAGCCCGGCCGCCGGCTATTCGCGAGTGCCCGGACATCCACCAGCACCCGCACGCCCGACGCCTTGAGCACCGACATCAGCGCGTCCGGCGTCGTGCCTTCATAACCGACGGTGAAGACCGTCATTTCTGCGTCGAGGCGTGCGCCGCGAGGCAGGCGACGTCGAGCATCTGGTTCACGCCCGCCTGCATCGGCACGATCTGGGCCGAATGCGACAGGCCGGTCAGCAGCGGCCCGATGACGTTCGCACTGGTCAGGCGCGGGATCGACCGCGTCAGGATGTGTGCGGCGTGCAGCCCAGGCATGATCAGCACATTCGCCGGCCCGGTCAGCCGGCAGAACGGATACAGCGAGTTCCGCAGCCCCGGGTCGAGCGCCACGTCGGCCGACATCTCACCGTCGAACTCGAAATCGGCCCCCTTTTCGGTCAGCAGCTTCACCGCTTCGCGGATCGACCCCGGGATGGTTCCGCGCGGATCCCCGAAGGTCGAGAAGGACAGGAACGCCACGCGCGGTTCCAGCCCCAGTCGTCGCGCGGCGGCGGCCGAGCCGCGCGCGATGCCCGCCAGCGTCTCGGCATCCGGGCGTTCGTGCATGGCGGTGTCGGCCACCAGCACCGTGCCCGCGCGACGGGACACGATGACCGACACGCCGAAGACGACGCGGCCCGGGATCGGGTCGATCGCCATGTTGATGCCTTCGAGCGCGACCGAGTAGGAGCGCGTCGAACCCGTCACGATCGCGTCCGCATCGCCCATCGCCACCATGCAGGCGCCGAACACGTTGCGGTCCTGGTTCACCAGGCGCTGGCAGTCGCGCAGCAGGAAGCCCTCGCGCTGACGCTTGGCATAGAGGAACTCGGCATAGCGCCGGTTGGAATCCGACAGCCGGGCATTGTGGATCTCGATGCCGTCCGGCAGCGGGATCCCAAGCGCGGCGGCGACGGCGTTGATCCGTTCCTCCCGACCCACCAGGATCGGCGTGCCGTAGCCGGCGTTGCGGAACGCGATCGCGGCGCGGATCACCTTCTCCTCCTCGCCCTCGGCGAAGACGACGCGCTTCGGGTTGTTGCGCACGGATTCCGCGATCGCCTCCAGCGCGCCGACCGTCGCATCCAGCCGGTTGGCCAGGTCGCGGGCGTAGCGCTGCAGGTCGATGATCGGCTTGCGTGCCACGCCGGATTCCATCGCCGCCTTGGCGACGGCGGGGGATACGCGGGAGATCAGCCGCGGATCGAAGGCGTTCGGGATGATGTAGTCAGGCCCGAACCGCAGGGCGAGGCCGGCGCCGGCACCCGCCACTTCCTCCGGCACGTCCTCCCGCGCCAGCATCGCCAGCGCCTCGGCGGCGGCAATCTTCATTGAATCATTGATCGTGCTGGCGCGCACATCGAGCGCGCCGCGGAAGATGAACGGGAAGCCCAGGACGTTGTTCACCTGGTTCGGGTAGTCCGACCGCCCCGTCGCGATGATCGCATCCGGCCGCGCGGCACGCGCCTCGTCCGGCGTGATCTCCGGGTCGGGGTTCGCCATGGCGAAGATGATCGGCTTCGGCGCCATGGCGCGGACCATGTCCTGCGTCAGCGCGCCCTTCACCGACAGGCCGAAGAATACGTCCGCACCATCCAGCGCCTGGGACAGCGTCCGCGCCTCGGTCGCCGTGGCATGGGCCGACTTCCACTGGTTCATGCCTTCGGTGCGACCGCGATAGATCACGCCCTTGGTGTCACAGAGGATGACGTTCTCGGGCCGCATGCCCATCGCCTTGACCAGTTCGGCGCAGGCGATGGAAGCGGCACCGGCGCCGTTGATGACGAGCTTCGTCGTCTTCACGTCGCGCCCGGTCAGGTGGATCGCGTTGATCAGCCCCGCCGCCGCCACGATCGCCGTGCCGTGCTGGTCGTCATGGAAGACGGGAATGTCCATCAGCTCGCGCAGGCGCTGCTCGATGACGAAGCATTCCGGCGCCTTGATGTCCTCGAGGTTGATGCCACCGAAGGACGGCCCGAGGTAGCGCACCGAATTGACGAAGGCGTCCACGTCCTCGGTATCGACGCAGAGGTCGATCGAATCGACATCGGCGAAGCGCTTGAACAGCGCCGCCTTGCCTTCCATCACCGGCTTCGACGCCAGCGCACCGAGATTGCCGAGCCCCAGCACCGCGGTCCCGTTCGACACCACGGCGACGAAATTCCCCTTCGCCGTGTAGTCGTAGGCAAGCTTCGCATCGCGATGGATGTGCAGGCAGGGCTCCGCGACGCCGGGCGAATAGGCAAGCGAGAGATCGCGTGCGGTGATCAGCGGCTTGGTGAGCCGGATCTCCAACTTGCCGGGACGGCCCTCGGCATGCATCGCCAGCGCCTCCTCGCCCGTCACGCGGGCGGTGCGCGTGTCTTCGGCCGGCGGCAGCTTCAGGTCGTCCATGGACATATTCCCGTCACGGGGTTTCGTTGATTGCTGTGGTGGCATTGTGCAGCCCCGCGCGGCGCACGGCGACCCCCCGGCTTCGCACTCGCGGTAGAGCTTCATGTGTCACCCCCAGGCCGCGCTGAATGCCGGCAACGCCTCGGCGTGTGTGGCGTTGCGGCTGGGGGTATGCTCCGCAGCAGGCGATCGGGAGAAGGTGATGCGGCACCGCTGGTGCTGGCGCGGGCGGGCCGCATGGTTCCTGACTAGGCTGGTCGCCATGATCTGGCTGGTCCTGGTCGGCGTCATGCCGGCGATGGCGCAGCCGCACGCCGGCTGCGACGCCGCGGCGGGTGAGCCGCTCCGCGACATCCAGCTCCAATTCGCCCGCGCGCTACCCTTCGCCCGTGACATTCTCGCGCATCATCGCGTCTCTGCCACGATCGAAGGGCGCGACACTATCGCGCGGCTTGAGCTGCGGTTGCGCGACGTGCGCGACCTGGAGCTGCCGGACGGGCACCCCGCCACGACCTATCGCACCGACCTCGACGGCGCGGCGATCTTGCAGGACCGCCGGTCCCGTCATCCGGCGCTGTGGCGCGTGGACACCGCCACCGTCGCCGCCGCCAATCGCGCCTATGACGTGCGGGACGCCGGCCCGGGCACGCCGCCCCGGCTCGAACCCGGTGAATCCGACGAAGGGCTCGAGGACTACGCCCTCATCGGCCTGTACACCGACCGCTACACCGGCTTCGCCGCCATGGTGCTGGAAGCACGCGGTTCGGCGGCAAGACCGCCGCACCGGATCTATGCGGTCGCCGGTACGCATGTCTTCACGCGCACGGACCTGCGAAGCTGGGCGTCCGGCCTGACCATGGGCCGCGCGCAATACGTCTCCAACGCCGCGCTGCGGATGATCCGCGACGCCGCAGACTACGCCAGCGACGCGCGCAACGGCGGCGAGGTATTCATCACCGGCCAGAGCCAGGGCGGCCTCGCCGCGCAGGGGGTGGGGGCGCTGCTGCAGGCCTATCTCGACCAGCGCGCCGCTCCGCACCAGTTGGTCCATGTCGTCTCCTGGGGCGCGAGCGGCGCGCGGGAGACGCTGGCACGCGCCATCATCATGCAGCGCGAAGGCCGCGGCCGTGGCTTCCCCGCCGCGCACGAACGCCATTGGGCCGAAACCGATCCCGACAGCACCGCGACCGTGACCGAGGTCTGGAACGCCATCGCCGCGCAATGGGCCACCGTGCCGCCCGGCGGCGAGGACGCCTATCTGAGCGCCGTCGCGTCCCGCATGCGTGTCGTCGGCTACTTCTTCGAGATCGACCTCTTCGCGCGCGGCGGCACCTTCCTCGGCACCGCCTTCGCGTTCCCCACCGCCCTCGTGCTGCCGGACGGCTGCGAGATGACGGTCGCCGAGGTGGTCATCGGCGCCCCGCCCGGGCCCTTCATCGTGCGGCTCGAATCACACTTCCTGAAGGGCTACCAGCGCGCCGTCAGCCGCGGCGCCATCGCCGTGGCCCGCCCGGCGCGGCCGGCCCGCTGGGAATGGTTCTCCGACCTGATGCCGACGCTGGAGGACATCGGCGACATCTGGCTGGAAGTCCTGCACCTGTCCCGCGATGGAACACACCCGACGCACTGGCGGAGCTGCACGACCAGCGCGGAGTGGTTCACCCAGGCGAACCGCTATTGCCGCGCGGACTGGTGGCCCGGCTGCGGGCCGGCGGTCGAGGAGGAACGGTGGTGCCTGGTGCGACGGGGGCCGGGGCGCCCGTAGGCGCGAGGATCTTGTAGGCGCCGTTGACGGGAGGGGCGCCGCCCCTCCGCCAGGGGGTTGGACCCCCTGGACCGCAATCTGGTGGTGTCCAGCGCGGCGGGCGTTGCTGCGGCTTCAGACGCGCTTCGTGCGCACCGGCAAGGGTTGCGGCGCCAATTCCACCAGCGGCGCACCGCACCAGATTGAGGTTTCCAAAGGCCCTTCGGCCTTTGGTGGGGTGAGGTCCGGAGAGGGGCGAAGCCCCTTTCCGGCGCCCCGGCCTCACCCCCGCCGGACATTCCAGGGATACGGTGCCTGCCCTTCGAGTATCCCGGTAATGTCCCGCCGGAATGCTGTGCGGATCACAAACTGCCCCAGCGGCACGAAGGACACGTCGTCCAGCGCCAGGTGCCCGAGTTCCATCGCCAGCGCCTGCTGCCGCTCCGGGTCTGGGGCGACCAGCCAGGCTTCGGCAAGTTCCTCCGCCCGGTCGTTCTTCCACCAGCCGAACCAGCCATTCGCGCCCTGGCCGCGCACGAGGAAGGACAGCGCGGGGTTGGCCCAGGCCGTGGCGCCGCCGGTAGTGTGCAGGATGGACCAGCCGCCCTTGTCCACCGTCTCCCGGTTGCTGCGGCGCTGGACCACCGTGCCCCAGTCGCTTTCCGCGAGGTCGATGTTCATGCCGATGCGCTTAAGCCGGTCGGCGGTGACCTGGCCGAGCGGGCCGATGTCGGGAAAGTCGGTCGGGTTGATGACGACGATGCGCTCGTTGCCATACCCGGCCTCGCGCAGCGCGGCGCGGGCGCGATCCAGGCTGCCGGGCATCATCGCCTCGCCCTCGTCGCGGTTGTAGGGCGTCCCGCGCGGCCAGAGGCTGCGGTTGACTGACCATTCCGACCGGTCGTCCCCGCGGGAGGCGCGCATGTATTCCTCCTGCGCGACCGACAGCCGCACGGCGCGGCGCACGGCGACATTGTCGAACGGGGGATGGAGGCAGTTCATGCGCATCACCGCCATGCGGCCAAGCGTGTCGGTGATCTCCCGCTTCACGTCGCGGGACCGCGCCAGCAATGGCTGCAGGTCGGGATGCGGGCGTTCCCACCAATCCATCTCACCGCTCTGCAAGGCGGCAGCCGCGGTCGCGGCGTCGGGCAGGATGTGCCACTCGATACGGTTGAAATGCGCGACCTTGCCGCCGGAGGTCCAGGACGGCGCCTCGGATCGCGGCACATAGTCGCCAAACTTCTCGTACACGACGCGGCTGCCGGAATTGTATTCCGCCGCCACGAAGCGGAACGGACCGGAACCCACCATTTCCGTCACCGCGCGCCCCGGGTCGGTGGCGGCCAGGCGCTCCGGCATGATGAACAGCGTCGAGGAATCCGGCTTCGCGAAGGCGCCGAGGATCAGCGGGAAGGGGCGCTTCAGCCGGACACGGAAGTTGCGATCGTCGGCGGCGGTCCATTCATCGACGACGCGGGCGAGCAACTGGCCGAAGGGCTCCCGCGCGCACCAGCGCTTGATGGACGCGATGCAGTCGGCGGATCGCACCGGGGTGCCGTCATGGAAGCGCAGGCCTTCGCGAAGCCGGAAGGACCAGGTGAGGCCATCGGCCGAGGTATCATGCCCTTCGACCATCTGCGGCTGCGGACGGAGCTGCGCATCGACGCCATACAGCGTGTCGAACACGTAGTAGCCATGGTTGCCGGTGACGGTGGCCGTCGTGAAGACCGGGTCGAGCACCGAGAGATTGGCCTGCGGCACGAAGCGCAGCGTGGCGGCGCGGGTGTTCTGCGCGATGGCGGGTGCGGCGGCGAGGCCGGCGGCACCGGCGGCGAGGAGATGGCGGCGACGGATCATCGGACTTTACCTCCTGCGGCGTCTTGCTGCGCCGATCGATCACGCTAGATCAGTTCGGGTTCGCTTCAAACCGCGTTCGCCGCATCCGTCATGTCGAAGGTCAGCTCCACCCGCAATCCGAAAGGATCGGTGAGAAACAGCTGATGCAGCGGGAAGCCGGGCAGCGGAGCCTCGGCATAGGGCACGCCCTCGGCGGCCAGCTTCTTCCGCACCTCCGGCAAGCCGCGCACGCGAAAGGCGATATGTTCGAAGGATACGCTGGGGGAGGGGCCCGCCGGCGCCTCCACCGTGTCGCGGCAGGCGAGATGCACGATCGGCCGCCCGCCGGCATAGAGCCAAGCGCCGGGGAAATCGAAGTTCGGCCGCGGCCCTTCCTCGAGCCCCAGCAGGTCGCGGTAGAAGGCGAGCGCCGCTGGCAGGTCCTGAGGCCGCAGGCGCAGATTGGCGTGGTCGAGCCCTTCGGGTCGCATCGCTCCCTCCCCTTGTGCCGGTTTCCGGTCTAGAGGCCGAGCATGACAGGCGCGCCGACGCAGAACCGCAAGCCCCTTCGTTCCGCAGAAGGGGCGACCCCCGCCATCGCGCAATGGTTCGCCGCCAAGGCCGCCCATCCGGACGCCCTGATCTTCTTCCGGATGGGCGATTTCTTCGAGATGCTGTTCGAGGATGCCGAGGTCGCCTCCGCGGCGCTCGACATCGCGCTGTCCAACCGCGGCGAGCACCAGGGCGAGAAGGTGAAGCTCTGCGGCGTGCCGGCTCAGGCCGTCGATGCCTATCTCGCGCGGCTGATCCGCCAGGGCTTCCGCGTCGCCATCTGCGACCAGACCGAGACGCCGGAGGAGCAGAAACGCCGCAAGGCGCCGACGATCCGGCGCGAGGTGACGCGCATCGTCACGCCCGGCACGGTGACGGAGGAGGCGCTGCTCGAAGCCGCCCGCCCCGCCTGGCTGCTGGCGCTGGCGCCGCACGGGGATGTGCTCGGCGCCGCCTGGCTTGATGTGACGACCGGCGCCTTCGCGACGGAAGGTCTGTCCGCGGTCGATCTGTCGGCGCTGCTCGCGCGGCTGGAACCGGCCGAGATCCTGTGCCCCGAGGATTTCGCCCGCGACCCGGCCCTGCTGATGCTGACGGAGCGCATCGCGCACCTCGCCGTGCCGCGGGACGGTGCGCGCCGGCTGGCCGAGGCCTTCGCCGTCGCCACGCTCGACGGTTTCGGCAGCTTCGGCGCCGAGGAGATCGCCGCCGCCGCCATGGCGCTGGACTACGTCCGGCTGACCCAGGCCGGCGGGCTGCCACGCCTCTCGCCGCCGGTGCCGGCCGGCGGGCGCGGCGTGCTGCAGATGGACGGCGCCACGCGCCGCAGCCTCGAGATCCTGCGCTCCGAGCGCGGCGACCCGCGCCACGCGCTGCTCGGCGCGGTGGACCGCACGGTGACGCCGGCCGGCGCGCGGGAACTGGCGGCGCGCCTCGCCTCCCCGCTGGCCGAGGCGGAACCGATCGCGGCCCGCCACGATGCCGTTGCCTTCCTCCTGGCGGCCGGGGCAGTACGCGACGCCTTGCGCGCGGCGCTGAAAGGGGCGCCGGACATGGCGCGCGCCCTGGCGCGGTTGTCGCTTGACCGCTTCGCCCCGCGTGATCTCGGCGCCATCCGCGACGGGCTCACGCGCGCCGAGGCCATGGAGGCGGCGCTTGCCGCCGCCGCCGGTGTGCCGCCCATTCCGGCCCTGATCGCCGGCGCCCGCGCCGCGCTGCGCCCGGCGGACAGCCCGCGTGCCGAGCTGCTGCGCGCCCTGGCCGACCCGCTGCCGGCGCGTTTGGACGATGGTGGCCTCGTCGCCGCCGGCTATGACGGCGAACTCGACGCACTGCGCCGCCTGCGCGACGGCGCGCGGGAGGCGATCGCCGCGCTGCAGATGGATCTCGCCCAGGCCTGGGGGGTGGCGAGCCTGAAGATCCGCCATCACCAGCAGTTCGGCTTCCTCGCTGAAGTGCCTTCCGCCGCCGGCGAGAAGCTGCTGCGCGAAGGCATGAAGGACGGCCCGCAGGCGCCGGTGCATCGCCAGACCATGGCGAATGCCATGCGCTTCACCTGCACCGCGCTCGCCGAGCTCGATCGCCGTGTCGCGGAGGCCGGTGAGCAGGCGGGAAAACGCGAACGCGTGATCGCGCAGCATCTGCGCCGGCTGTGTCTCGCTGCGGCCAGCGATATCGCCACCGCCGCGGCCGCGATGGCGGAGCTGGACGTCCATGGGGCCGCGGCCGAGCTGGCCGCCGACGGCCGCTGGTGCCGGCCGGACATGACCGACCGGGGCGACTTTGCCGTGGTCGCCGCGCGCCATCCGGTGGTGGAGGCGGCACTGGCCCGCGCCCGCGGCCCGGCCTTCGTGCCGAATGACTGCGATCTGTCGGCCGGCCGGCGGCTCTGCCTGCTGACCGGCCCGAACATGGCCGGCAAATCGACCTTCCTGCGGCAGAACGCGCTGCTGGTCATCCTCGCGCAGGCCGGGCTGTTCGTGCCGGCCGAAAGCGCGCGGATCGGCCTGACCGACCGCCTGTTCTCCCGCGTCGGGGCGGCGGACGATATCGCTGGGGGACGTTCCACCTTCATGGTCGAGATGGCCGAGACGGCCGCGATCCTGAACCAGGCGACCGCCAGATCCATTGTCGTGCTCGACGAGGTCGGCCGCGGGACGGCGACGTGGGATGGGCTTGCGATCGCGTGGGCGGTGCTCGAAGCGCTGCACGACCGCATCCGCTGCCGCACCATCTTCGCCACGCATTTCCATGAGCTGACGGCGCTCGCCGGCAAGCTGCCGGAACTCGCCCCCGCCACCATGCAGGTCCGCGAGTGGCGCGGGGAGGTGGTGTTCGAGCACCGCGTGGGCCCCGGTGCCGCCGAGAAATCCTGGGGTGTGCACGTCGCCCGCCTGGCCGGCGTGCCGCGCCCGGTCCTGGCCCGCGCGCAGGAGGTCCTGAAGGCCCTGGAAGCCCGGGCGCGCGGGCTCGACCCGCTGTCGGACGAGCTGCCGCTCTTCGCTCGCGCGACCCCTGCCGCGCCAACGCCCGCCGCCGCCGCGGATCACCCCGCCGTTACGGCGCTGGCGGAACTCGATGCCGATTCCCTCAGTCCGCGAGAGGCCCTTGACATTCTCTACCACCTCAAATCGCTGCTGGGGCCTGTCGCACCGCACAAGGACTAGCTAGTGTTCCGTGCGATGACATCCCTGGACCACGCCGGACCCGACACCGGACCCTCCGAGGGCCCGGCACGGCGGCCGGCTCCGGTGGCGGGTGAACCACCTGTCCTTCTCTCCGGCCTGCTCGCGGACCTGATCCCCGACGGCCGGCCCGTTCCGCGCGACGAGGCGGTGGCGCTGCTGCGGCGGCATCTCGGCCGCATCCAGAACCGCGTCCAGCAGGTGTTCGAGGCGCATGAGGTGTCTGGCCTGCCGGCGGCGCGCTGGCTGGCCTCCCTGACCGATGTCGTGATGATCGGCATCCGCGCCTATGCCGACGCATCCCTGCCGCCCGCGGCGGGCGACAAGCCGTGGGCGCTGGTGGCGACGGGCGGCTACGGCCGCGGGGTCCTCGCCCCCTATTCCGATATCGACCTGCTGTTCCTGACCGACGCCGGCATGGGCCCGCGCGGGCGGCAATCGGTCGAGTTCATGCTCTACCTGCTCTGGGATCTCGGCCTGAAGGTGGGGCACGCCACACGGTCGCGCGCCGATTGCCTGGTGGACGCCAAGGGCGACGCGACGGTGCTGACGGCGCTGCTCGATGCCCGGCACATCGCCGGGGAGGAAGCCGTGTTCCTCCGTTTCGCCGAAGCCTTCCGCAAGGCGCGCGCCGAATGGGGGCTGACGCCCTTCCTGGTGGCGAAGCGCGCCGAGCGCCAGCAGCGCCATGCGCGCTATGGCGAAAGCCCCTTCCTGGTCGAGCCGCATGTGAAGGAAGGCCGCGGCGGGCTGCGCGACCTGCAGACGCTCTACTGGCTCGCCCGCTACGCCTTCAACGTGCAGCGCATGCCGGAACTCGTCGGCCCCGACAGCCCCGGCGGCGGCCTGCTGCTGCCCGAGGAAGCGCGTGCCATCCGCCGCGCCTGGGACTTCTTCTGGACGGTCCGCTTCCACCTGCACATCGTCACCGGCCGCGCCGAGGAGCGCCTGACCTTCGACCTCCAGCCCGTCGTGGGCGCCCGCATGGGCTACACCCGTCACGGGCTTCAGGACGGAGTGGAACGCTTCATGAAGCACTTCTTCTTGATGGTGCGGGACGTCGCGCGGTTCAGCCGCATCGTCGAACCGGCGATTGAGCGCGCCTCGCTCGGCCCGCCCGCGGTGGTGCCGGCCTCCGACAAGGCGCTGACCGAGGCCGGCTTCGCGCTGGCGGACGGCAAGATCATCGCCGCCCCGGGCCACGACTTCACCATCGACCCCGTGCTGATGCTGCGCATCTTCCGCATGGCGCGCGATCGCGGACTCGACATCCATCCGCTGGCCTTCCGCGCCATCGTCCGCCACGCGCGCCACGTGGCGCGCCTGCGCGGCGAGAAGGAAGCGAGCAACGAATTCCTGAACCTGCTGACCGGCCGCGACCCGGCATACTGGCTCCGGCTGCTGAACGAGGCCGGGCTGATCTCCCGCCTGCTGCCGGACTGGTCGCGCATCGTCGGGCTGATGCAGTTCGACACCTACCACGTCTTCACGGTGGACGAGCACACCATCGAGGCGGTGGGCGTCCTTGCCTCCCTCGAACGGGGGGAGCTGCACGAGATCGCGCCGGTCGCGAGCGAGCTGGTCGGCCAGTTGCAGTCGCGCCGCGCGCTCTACGTTGCCGTACTGCTGCACGACATCGCGAAGGGGCGCGGCGGGGACCATTCCGAACTGGGGGCGGAGCTGGCGCAGACCGTCTGCCCGATGCTCGGCATGACGCCGGAGGAGACGGAGACCGTGTCCTGGCTCGTGCTGCACCACCTGATGATCAGCCAGACGGCCTTCAAGCGCGACATCGAGGATCCGAAGACGATCCTCGACATCGCGGAGGTGGTGCAATCGCCCGAACGCCTGCGCCTGCTGCTGGTGCTGACGGTCGCTGACATGCGTGCGGTCGGACCGAAGGTCTGGAACGGCTGGAAAGCGACGCTGCTGCGGGAACTGTACTGGCGCGTGGCGGAAGTGCTGGCCGGCGGCCTGTCCGTGCCGGAACGCGACGTGCGCGTCGCCCGCGCGAAGGAAGCCGCCGCCCTGCTGCTGTCGGGCCGGCCCAAGGCGGAGATCGACGCGTTCCTCGAGCTCGGCTACCCCGGCTACTGGCTTTCCTTCGACCCGGAGACCCATGCGCGCCACGCGGGGATGATCCAGGAAGCGAAGGAGGCGAAGGCGCCGCTGACCGTGCGGACGCGCGTGCTGGAAAGCCGCGCGGTGACGGAGGTGACGGTCTACTGCACCGACCATCCCGGCCTGTTCAGCAAGATTGCCGGCGCGCTGGCCGTTGCCGGCGCGACCATCGTCGATGCCCGCATCCACACCATGACGGATGGCATGGCGCTCGACACCTTCTGGGTGCAGGACGCGCAGGGCGGCGCCTTCGAGGCGCCGCACCGCTTGGCGCGGCTCGCCGTGCTGGTGGAGCAGTCGCTGTCCGGCCGCCTGAGGCTGCGCGACGAAATCCGCAAGCTGAAGCGGGAACCGGCGCGGCTGCGCGCGGTGACGGTGCCGCCGCGCGTGGTGATCGACAACCATGCGAGCAACACCCACACCGTGATCGAAGTGAATGGCCGCGACCGGCCGGGCCTGCTGCACGATGTCACGGCCGCGATCAGCGACCAGGGATTGCAGATCGGCTCCGCGCATATCACGACCTACGGCGTGCGGGCGGTCGACGTCTTCTACGTGAAGGATGTTTTCGGCCTGAAGATCGAGAACGAGCGCAAGCTCGCCACGCTGCGCCGGGCGCTGGAGGCCTCCCTGGAGCCCGCCGAGGCACCGGGCGGCGGCGGCATGGCGACGCGGGCGGTGGCGGGCCGGGCCTAGGCGCACTCTTCACGTCTCCATCACATTGCACGTCTCAGCGGCACTGCTGATTGCGTGGCCGATGGAGAACGTATAGTGAACACGAGCCATGCGCAAATCCCTTCGCGAGCGGCTCGCCATCCTGTCGGACGCCGCCAAATACGACGCCTCCTGCGCGTCGAGCGGGACGACGCGCCGTGACTCATCGAATGGTGGGCTCGGTTCGACCGAAGGGTCGGGCATCTGCCACGCCTATGCACCCGACGGGCGGTGCATCTCTCTGCTCAAGATCCTGCTGACCAACTTCTGCGTCTACGACTGCGCCTATTGCATCAATCGATCGTCCAGCAATGTCGAGCGCGCGCGCTTCACACCAGAGGAAGTCGTCTGGCTGACGCTGGAATTCTATCGGCGGAACTACATCGAGGGGTTGTTCCTCTCCTCCGGCATCGTGAAGTCGTCGGACCACACGATGGAGCAGATGGTGCGCGTCGCGCGGGATCTGCGAACGCAGCACGGCTTCAAGGGCTACATCCATCTCAAGACCATCCCCGAGGCGGCGCCGGCGCTGATCGAAGAAGCGGGGCTCTACGCGGATCGCCTGTCGATCAACATCGAGCTGCCGACTGACACCGGCATCGCCGCCTTCGCGCCGGAAAAGCGGCCGGACGGCATCCGCCGCGCGATGGCCGATGTCCGGTTGCAGATCGAGGATGCCGGCGAACCGACGCTGCGGACGAAGACGACGCGGCGCTTCGCGCCGGCCGGCCAATCCACCCAGATGATCGTCGGCGCCGATGGCGCGAGCGATGCGACCATCCTCGCCACCAGCGCGCGGCTCTACGGCAGCTACGGGCTGAAGCGGGTCTACTACTCCGCCTTCAGCCCGATCCCGGATGCATCATCCCGCCTGCCGCCGACCAAGCCGCCGCTGATGCGCGAGCACCGGCTGTACCAGGCGGATTGGCTGTATCGCTTCTATGGCTTCGGCATCGAGGAAGTCACCGCGACGCGCGCGGACGGGATGCTCGATCTCGACATGGATCCGAAGCTCGCCTGGGCGCTGACCCATCGCGATCGCTTTCCGGTCGATGTGAACAAGGCCGCGCGAGAGATGCTGCTGCGCGTGCCGGGGCTCGGTATCAAGGCGGCGGATGCGATCATCGCGTCCCGCCGCCATCGTCGCCTGCGCCTCGATGACCTGGCTCGGCTTCGCGTGCCGCTGCGCAAGGCGCGGCCCTACATCATTGCCGAGGGCTGGACCCCGCTGCGGCTGATCGACCGGTCGGATCTGGCGACGCTCATCGCGCCCCAGCCGCAGCAATTGTCGCTGCTGTGATGCAGACCGTCATGCTGCACGGCGCGGGTGATGTCGCCGAATGGCGCAACGTCGCGCGGTCCTTGGCGCTCGCCGGCACGCGCCCTGAGGAGATCGACTGGCGCGAGGGGGAGGAAGCGTCGCTCTTTGCCGCTCAGCCCTTGCCCTCGCCGAGCGCGGAGGTCGCGTCGCTGCGCGTGCCGCGAGCCTTCCTCGATTTGGCAGAGGCGGTCATCTGCCATGCCGATGCCGGCCGCTTCGCGCTTCTGTATCGCATCCTGCTGCGGCTTCAGGACGATGCCGCGTTGCTGTCGGTCGCCGCGGATGCAGATATTGCCGCAGCGCACCGCATGGAGAAATCCGTGCGCCGCGACTGCCACAAGATGACGGCCTTCGTCCGGTTCCGCGAAGTGCCGGGTGATGAAGGCAGCGTCCGCCGCCGCTTCGTCGCCTGGTTCGAACCGGACCACCACATCGTGCGGCGCATGGCGCCCTTCTTCGTGCGCCGCTTCGCCGACATGGACTGGATGATCCTGACGCCAAAGGGATCGGCCGCGTTCCAGGCCGGCGATCTGACCGTCTCCGACGCGCCCGCCGTGAAGCCCGACCTCGCGGACCCGACCGATGCGCTGTGGCTCACCTACTACGCCTCGATCTTCAACCCCGCGCGGCTGAAGGTGAAGGCGATGCAATCGGAAATGCCGAAGAAGTACTGGAAGAACCTGCCCGAAGCCGCGCTGATCCCGACGCTGATCGAACAGGTGCCATCGCGCCTCGCCGCCATGGCGTACCAGGCTGCGCAGGCGCCGCCAGTTTTCCACGCGCGTATCCAGGCGCGCCGGCAGGACGTGGATGCGGAGCCACCCGCGCCATCCGGCACGCTCGCCGCGCTGCGCGACGCTGCCCGAACCTGCACTCGCTGCCCGCTCCATTGCCAGGCGACGCAGACCGTCTTCGGCGAAGGCCCCGACACCGCCGAACTGATGATCGTCGGCGAGCAGCCCGGCGATCATGAGGATTTGGCCGGCCGCCCGTTCGTCGGCCCGGCCGGGCGGCTGTTCGACCGCACGCTCGGCGAGGCCGGTATCGACCGAGCGGCGACCTACGTCACCAACGCCGTGAAGCACTTCAAGCACGAACCGCGCGGCAAGCGCCGCCTTCACCGCACACCGAATGCCGGCGAGATCGACCATTGCCGCTGGTGGCTGCGGCACGAGATCACGCTGGTAAAGCCGAAGCTGATCGTCGCGACGGGCGCCACCGCGATGTTCGCTTTGACAGGTGAGAAGGGCAGGCTGGCGGACCATCGCGGCAGCGTGCAGCCGTTCGATGACGGCAGCGCGCTGCTGGTGACGGTCCACCCCGCCTATCTGCTGCGCCTGCCCGACCCGCGCGCCGCGGAGGACGAAACGCGCCGTTTCCGCGCCGACCTGGTCGCGGCGCGGGACTGGCTCGCTACGACCCCGGCACGCCCTTCGACGTCGAATACTCGAAATGCAGCGCCTCTCCCGGAAACACGCGCGGATGGATGGCATGCGCCGCCATCGCCGCCTCGCTGAATCCCTGCAGGATCAGCTTCAGCTTCCCCGGATAGGTCGCGATATCGCCGATCGCGAAGACGCCATCGACATTGGTCGCGCAGGTCGAAGGCTCGACCGCGATGTGGTGGCGGTCCAGCCCCAGCCCCCATTCCGCGATCGGCCCCAGCTCCATCGACAGGCCGAAGAAGGCCAGCAGGTGGTCGGCGGGGATGTCGCGCTCCTCACCCTTCAGCGTTGCGACGGTCACGGCTTCCAGCGTCGATCCATCCCCCTTCAGCCCATGGAGCTGGTACGGGATGACCATGTCGACCTCGCCCTTCGCCGCGGCGGCATCGAGCTGCGCGGCGGTTTCCGGCGCCGCGCGGAACTTCGGCCGGCGGTGCACGACCGTCACCTTCGCCGCGACACCCTTCAGCGACAGCGCCCAATCGACCGCGGAATCGCCGCCGCCGGCGATGACCACGCGCTTGCCGCGCATCTCCTCCCGCCGCGAGACCATGTAGCGCACCGCGCCGCCCGCCTCGTAGCCAGCCAGCCCGTCAAGCGGCGGCCGGTTCGGCCCGAAGGCGCCCGCTCCCGCTGCGATGATCACGGCCTTGCAGCGGATCGTTTCGCCGGCCGAGGTGCCGAGGACGATCATCTCCCCCTCGCGCAGCAGCGCTTCGACCCGCCGGCCGAGCAATGTGACCGGCGCGAAGGGCTCGATCTGCTTCTCCAGCTGCCCGATCAGGTCGGCGGCCGCGATCGCGGGAAGCGCCGGGATGTCGTAGATGGGCTTTTCCGGATACAGCGCCGTGCACTGCCCGCCCACGGCTTCCAGCGCGTCGATCACCACGCACTTCATGCGCAGCATGCCACATTCGAATACCGCGAACAGGCCGACCGGCCCCGCTCCGATGATCGCGACATCCGTTTCGATGACGGCCGCCATGGGCACTCCCCCAAATCGAGCCTCGCGTGATAGACGGAGTGCGCTCAAGGATCAAAGCCGCGCCGTCCCCGGCGCCCCTGCCATGCTCCGGACCGTGACGCTGGATTTTCCCGACCTGCCCGCCACCCATGCCTTCGCCGCACGCCTGGCCCGGCTGCTGCGGCCGGGCGATGCGGTGCTGCTGGAAGGCCCGCTCGGCGCCGGGAAAAGCGAGCTTGCCCGCGCCGTGCTCCGCGCCGCCGCCGGCGACCCGGCGCTGGAAGTGCCAAGCCCGACCTTCACCCTGGTGCAGTCCTACGACCTGCCGGCGGGGCCGGCGCACCACTTCGACCTGTACCGGCTCGACGGGCCGGCGGGACTTGACGAACTCGGCTGGGAGGAAGCGCTGGACGGCATCGTGCTGGTGGAATGGCCGGATCGGCTAGGTTCCCTCGCGCCCGCCGGGGCGCTCCGCATCGCCCTGGAACCGGGGCAGGCGGAAGACACCCGCCACGCCCGGCTGAGCGGCTGGGACGACCGGCTGGGGCGCCTGGCGGCATGAGGGACGCCCGCGATTTCCTCCACGGCGCGGGCTTCGGCGCCGCGCGGCTCGAACCGCTGACGGCGGATGCCTCCTTCCGCCGCTATGCCCGGCTCCATGGCGGGCCGCGCCCGGCGCTGCTGATGGACGCGCCGCCGCCCGAGGATGTGCGCCCGTTCCTCGCCATTGCCCGCCACATCGCGGGGATAGGCCTCTCCGCCCCGGACATCATCGCCGCGAACGAGGCGCAGGGCTTCCTGGTCCTGGAGGATTTCGGGGACGCGACCCATGCAGCGCTGCTCGATGCCGGCGCGGATGCGCTGCCACTGTACCTCGAAGCCGCCGAGGCTCTCGCCGCCCTCCATGCCGCCCCGCCGCCCACCGGCCTGCCGCCCTGGGACGCGACACGGATGGTCGAAACCGCGGCGGCGACCTTCCTCGACTGGTGGTGGCCGGCCGCGATGGGCTCTACGGCGGATGCCGGGACGCGCACCGCCTTGGATGCCGCGATCCGCGCGATGCTGGCCCCCTTTGCCGATGCCGGGGGCTTCGTCCACCGGGACTACTTCCCGGCGAACCTGATGCGCCTGGACGGACGTGACGGCGCGCGGCGCACCGGGCTGCTGGATTTCCAGGACGCCGCGATCGGCCACCCTGCCTATGATCTCGTCTCGCTGGTCGAGGATGCGCGGCGGGACGTTGAACCCGCGATCCGCACCGCCGCCATCGCGCGCTACCTCGATGCCCGCGGCGATGTCGACCGCGACGCCTTCGCCGCGGCCATGGCCACCTGCGCCGCGCAGCGGCACCTGCGCGTCGCCGCGCTATGGGTGCGGCTCGACCGGCGCGACGGCAAGCCGCACTACCTGGCCCACGGCCCGCGCTGCTGGCGGCTTCTCGGCCAGGCCCTGCAACACCCCGCGACGCGCCTGCTGCGCGACTTCCTCGATGCGCGCGTGCCGCCGGCGCTGCGCGGCAACCCCGTGGCCCTGACGGAACCCGCATGATCGCCCTGACCCACGCCATGGTCCTCGCCGCCGGCCTCGGCACGCGCATGCGGCCGCTCACCGACGATCGGCCGAAGCCGCTGCTGGAACTGGAGGGCCGGTCCCTGCTCGACCACGCGCTGGACCGGCTCCAGGCAGCGGGCGTGACCGACGCAGTGGTGAACGCCCATTGGCGCGGCGAGCAGATCGAGGCCGCCATGGCCCGTCGCACCGCGCCGCGGATCACCCTGCAACACGAACCGGCGCTGCTCGAGACCGGCGGTAGCGTGCGGATGGCGCTTCCGGCCCTCGGCGATGCCCCCTTCGCCGTGGTGAATGGCGACGCCTTCTGGCTGGACGGCCCGAGCCCGGCCCTGCGTCGCCTGGCCGGCGCCTTCGACCCCGCCGAGATGGACGCCCTGCTGCTGATGGTGCGCACCACCCAGGTCGAGGGCAGAGTGGACAAGGGCGACTTCCTGCTCGACCCGATCGGCCGGATGCGCCGCCCGAAGGAACGGGAGATCGCGCCCTACATCTACGCGGGCGTGCAGATCCTCTCCCCCGCGCTGTTCGAGGGCGCGCCGGACGGCCCCTTCAGCCTGAACCGGCTGTACGACCGTGCGATCGAGAACGGACGGCTGTACGGGCTGGTGCATGACGGCGTGTGGTTCCATCTGTCCACGCCGCAGGACCTGTACCAGGCCGAGGCCACGATGCGCGCGGGGCTGGCGCGGGCGCTGTTCTGATGAGCCGCGGGCGCGCGGTGATGGAGAACGGAGAGGCGGCGCCCCTCCGGACGACCCCGCCAGATGCTTGGAGCAGCTGGACCGCAATCTCTCGGCGCCCGGCGCCAGGCATCCGCCGCGCCTTCTCACCGCGCTGTGCGCGCAACGGCGCTCAATGCCAAGTGGAGGTTTGCAAAGGCCCTTCGGCCTTTGCTGGGGTGGCTTGGAGGGGCAAAGCCCCTCCAATCCCACAGCGGAAATGCCCGCGACGTCAGGTGGACGGCATAGTTCGGACGGAGATCATCGCCACCCGATGAACCTCTACGCCATCCCTCCCGCCGCGCCGTTCCTCGAAACCCTCGCCGCCGGGCTCCTCACGCGCCTGCCTGCCGACGACCCGGCGGCGCTCGCCCGCGTCACGCTGCTGCTACCCACCCGCCGCGCCGCGCGCGGCCTGCGGGAGGCCTTCCTGCGGGCCGCCGGCGGCCGCGCCCTGCTGCTGCCGCGCATGCGCGCACTGGCCGGCCTGTCCACCGAGGAAGCGGACGAACTGGCGCTGCCGGACCTGCTCGACCTGCCGCCGGCGGTGGAACCGCTGACGCGGCAGGCCGTGCTGGCGGCGATGGCCCAGCGCATCCCGCGCCGCCACGGCGGCCCCGCGACACCCGAGCAGGCCTGGCTGCTGGCCGGCGAGCTGGCACGGCTGTTCGACGAGATCGCGCTCGAGGAACGCGACCTCGACATGCTGGAACACGCCTCGGCCGAGGATTTCGCCGAGGCATGGCTCGCGCGGCTCGACGGGCTGGTGCCGGATCGCCACGCGACGCATTGGCAGATCACCACGGCGGTGCTGCGCGCCGCGGCGCAGGACTGGACGGGCTGGCTGACCGACCGGGGGTTGCTCGACATCGGCGTCCGGCGTGTGAAGGCGCTCGCCGCGCAGGTCGCGGCGTGGCGGGATGCGCCGCCCGAACACCCCACCATCGCGGCCGGCATCGGTGCGGGCGGCACCATTCCCGCCGCCGCGGCGCTGCTGCGCAGGCTGGCCGGCACGCCACGGGGCGCCGTCGTGCTGCAGGGCCTGCCGGAACCGATGGATGCCGGCCTGTGGGAAGCCGTGCGCACCGCGCCGACCCATCCGCTCGCCGGTCAGGCCCGTCTGCTGGCGGCGATGCACGCAACGCCGGCAGACCTGCGGCCTTGGCACGCACCCGCACCGACCGGCGCGGCGCCTGATCGCGCCGTGCTGCTGGGCCGTGCGCTGACCCCGGCCGAGGGCCTGCCCGCCTGGACGCAGCGTGACCGGCCGCGCTGGTCGGCCGCGCTGTCAGGCCTGTCGCGGCTGGTCGCCGCCGACGCGCAGCAGGAAGCGGCGGCCACCGCGCTGCTGCTGCGTGAGAGCATCGAGACGCCGGGCGAACGCGCCGCGCTGATCACCCCGGACCGCGACCTGGCACGGCGTGTTTCGGCGGAGCTCGCCCGCCATGGCATCACCGCCGACGATTCCGCAGGCGAGCCCCTGGCCGAGACCCCGGCCGCGTCGTTCCTGCGACTGGTCGGCCGGATGGTGGCGGAAGGCTTTGCGCCGGTGCCGCTGCTCGCGGTGCTGAAACACCCGCTCTGCACCGGCGGCATGGACCGCACCGATTGGGTGGTCGCCGCGCGGCGGATGGAGCGCGCGGCGCTGCGCGGCCCGCGCCCGGCGCCGGGCCTCGCCGGCCTGCGCACCTCGGTCGCCGCATCGAAGGCGGGTGCGTCAACGGAGGTGACGCGCCTGCTCGATGCGCTGGAATCCGCTCTCGACGGCTTCACCACCCTGCCGGACGCGCCTGCGGTCCCGGCCGCGGACCTGCTGCGCGTGCATCTCGCCGCGGCGGAGGCCTTGGCGGCGACGCCTGAACTGCCCGGCGGCCTTCGGCTCTATGCCGGCGAGGAAGGCGAACCCCTCGCCCGCCACCTGCACGATCTGACCGAGGCGCTGCCCCACCTGCCGCCGATCGCCCCCGCCGACTGGCCGGACCTGTTCGAGGCAGCGCTCGCGGGGCCCGTCGCGCCCTCCCTGCGCGCCACGCGCGGACGAGGCGATGCGGCGCATCCGCGTATCGCCATCCTCGGCCTGCTGGAAGCGCGGCTGCAATCCTTCGATCGGGTGCTGCTCGGCGCGCTGGAGGAAACCGCCTGGCCGCAGGCGACCGATCCCGGCCCCTGGATGTCGCGCCCCATGCGCGCCGCTTTCGGACTGCCGGAGCCGGAAGCGCGGATCGGCCGGGTCGCGGCGGATTTCCTGTTCGCCGCGGCGGCGGCGCCGCAAGCGGTGCTGTCAACCGCCGCGCGGCGGGGCGGGTCGCCCACCGTGCCGGCGCGCTGGCTGGTGCGGCTCGATACGTTCCTCGCCGGGCAGGGCAATCTGGCGCTTCCGATCTCCCCCGCCGCCGCCTGGGCCGCTGCGCTGGATGCGCCGGAGGTCGTCAGCCCTGTGCCGCGCCCGGCCCCGGCCCCGCCGCCGGCCCTGCGGCCGCGGCGGCTGACCGTCTCCGATGCCGCGCTGCTCATTGCCGATCCCTACGCCTTCTACGCGAAGCGCATCCTGCGCCTGAACCCGCTCAAGGATCTCGAGGAGGAGGTCGGCGCCATCGACTACGGCATGCTGGTGCATGCGGCGATGGCCGGCTTCCTGCGGGCCATCGGCACCGGCTGGCCGGGGCCGGAAGCCGCCCGCGACGCCTGGACCCGCGCCAGCGACGCGGCCCTGGATGCCTATCGGGACAGGCCCGGCATTCTCGCCTTCTGGACACCGCGCCTGGCGAATATCGGCGGCTTCGTGCTGGACCAGGAAGCAGAGCTACGCAGTTCCGGGCCCCTCCGGGCCTGTCTGGTCGAGGTCGCGGGCCGCGCGCCGCTGCGGTTGCCGGGCGGCGAGATCGAGATCGAGGCCCGCGCCGATCGGCTGGACCAATTGCCGGACGGCGGCTGGCGCGTGGTGGACTACAAGACCGGCACGGTGCCGAAGGCCAAGGACCTTGCCGCCGGCGGCGCGCCGCAATTGCCGATCGAAGCGTGGCTTCTCGAGCACGGGGCCTTCGCCGGCAGCGAGGGCGGCATCGTCACCAACTTGCTGTACTGGAAGCTGACCGGCGGGGAGCAGCCGGGCGAGGTCCAGCCCCTCGGCGCCGCGGCCGAGGACGGCACGCCCTTCGCGACGCTCGCGCGGGATCGGCTGATGGATCTCGCCGACAAATGGCTCCTGGGCCAGGCGCCCTTCGCCTCCCGCCCGCATCCCGCGCGGAGTGCCGCCGGGGGCGATTACGACCATCTGGCGCGGATCGAGGAATGGTCGGCCGGAACGCCGGAAGCCGGGGGCGATTAGGGCGTTTTTCGATCAGACGGCACTGGCCCGCGCCCCGATCCGGGAGGTGCGGGCCGGTGCCGCTCCAGTGTCGGCGCCAGCAGCCCCTCGGGTCAGAGCCCCCGCCGACCTGCCGCCTCACGCGCCGCCGCGGCGCGGCCCAGCACCAGCGTGCGCTTGCTGTGCTGCGGCTGCCCGGTCACTTCGGGGCCCGCCCAGCACGGGATCGCGACGTCCTGCGAGGCATGGTCCAGTTCGACCTCGGCATAGGTCACGCCGGCCAGCATGCCCTCATAGACATCAACCACCCAGACGTGCCCGGCAAAGGGCACAAAGTGCCGCGTCTTCTCGACAACCTGGTCCCCACAAAGCTGCGCCAGCATGATCTCGGCCTCGGCAACCGGGATCTCGTACTCGAATTCCGGTCGCGCGATGCCGCTGCGGGGCCCCTTGATCGTGACATAGGCGCGGGCCGGCGCGATGGCGCCCGTTGCGACCCGCACCCGGACCTTGCCGCCGCCGAACGTGGCGACCAGACCGTCCCGAAGGTGCATCGTCTCGGCGACGGCCTCGGCCCAGCTGCCGTCGGCCACCAGGAACTTGCGCTCAATCTCGTATTTCATACGGACCCTGCGGGTTGCCGGCGCGTGATGCCACGAAGCCGATCAACCAGGGAAGTCATCCGTATGAAAAAACTGCCGTTCCGGCTGCATCATTCAGTGAGGTGGCTCCGAAGCGGGCGCAGGACGCTCGGGGGCCGGATATTGGCGCGGATAGGTGATCTCATTGGGCGGCCCGGGCGCACGCACCGGCCCGACCTTGCCGCAGGCGGCCAACAGCAGGGTCAGGCCCAGAACACCCAGCACTGCCCGGGTCATGCGAGCTTCGCCTTCCATTCCGCGGCCATGGTCGCGACATTCGCTGGCGCCGTGCCCCCATAGGAGGTGCGCGACCGCACGGAGGCGGAGACCGAAAGCACGTCATAGACGCCGTCATGGATGCGCGGCTCGGCCTCGCGCATCTCCTCGATGGTCAGACCGGACAGGTCCACGCCAAGCCCCTCGGCCTTCGCCACCAATGCGCCGGTGACGTGGTGAGCATCGCGGAACGGCATCTTCAGTTCGCGCACCAGCCAGTCGGCAAGGTCGGTCGCGGTCGAGAAGCCTGCGCCGGCGGCCGAGGCCAACCGGCCGACATCGGGCTTCAGGTCCCGCACCATGCCCGCCACGGCGGCAAAGACCAGCGTCATGGTCTCGGCGGCGTCGAAGACGCCTTCCTTGTCCTCCTGCATGTCCTTGAAATAGGTCAGCGCGAGGCCCTTCATCACGGTCAGCAGCCCGACCAGCGCGCCCAGCACACGTCCCGTCTTGCCCCGCACCAGCTCGGCGGCATCGGGGTTGCGCTTCTGCGGCATGATGGAGGAGCCGGTGGTGAAGGAATCGCTCAGCTTCACGAACCCGAAATAGGGGTTCGTCCAGATAACGATCTCCTCCGCGAGGCGCGACAGATGCGTCGCGCACATCGAACAGCAGAACAGGAACTCGGCCGCGAAATCGCGCGAAGCCACGGAATCCAGGCTGTTGCGCGTCGGCCCGTCGAAGCCGAGCGCCTTCGCCGTCATGTGCCTGTCGATCGGAAAGCCCGTGCCGGCCAGTGCCGCCGCCCCCAGCGGGCATTCGTTCAGCCGCGCCCGGCAATCCTGCAGCCGCGACAGGTCACGCGACAGCATCTCCACATAGGCCAGGAAGTGATGGCCGAGCGTCACCGGCTGCGCCGGCTGCAGATGCGTGAAGCCCGGCATCACCGTGCCGGCATGTTCCTCCGCTCGAACCACCAGGGCGCGCATCACGTCGCGCAGTTGTTCCGACAGCCCGTCGATCGCGTCCCGGACCCAGAGCCGGACATCCAGCGCGACTTGGTCGTTGCGGCTGCGGCCGGTGTGCAGCCGCTTGCCCGCATCGCCGATGGTCGCGGACAGCCGCGCCTCGATGTTCATGTGGATGTCCTCGAGCGCCTCGTCCCAGGGGAAGTCCCCCCGCTCGATGCGTTCCGAGATCGTCGTCAGGCCCCCGCGGATCGCCGCCTCGTCATCCGCCGAGATGATCCCCACATGCTTCAGCATCGCGGCATGGGCGAGCGAGCCGCGGATGTCCTGGCGCCACATCTTGCGGTCGAAGCCGATCGAGGCATTGATCGCTTCCATGATGGCGGAGGGGCCTTCCGCGAAGCGTCCGCCCCATTGACGATTGGCGTTGCTGCTCACTTGCTTGTCACCTTGGGGGGTGTCTTTCGTGCTGGTTCCGACGCGCCGTACCGTTCTGAGGACCGCCCCGGCGCTGGCGACGGGCGGGACCCTACTCGCCGCCCTTCCGGCCGGGCAAGGCTTGGCCGCCACACCGGCCGGGCTGGGCCGGCTTCGCGAAAACGAGGCGGCGCTGCCCTCCATCACCTTCAACGACGCTGATGGCAAGGCGATGACGCCCGCCGACTTTGCAGGCAAGGGCCTGGTGATCAACCTCTGGGCCACTTGGTGCCCGCCCTGCGTGGCGGAGATGCCGGCGCTGGACCGCGCCGCCGCCGCGCTGGCGGCAGAGGACATCCTGATCCTGCCGCTGTCCTCCGATCGCGGCGGACTGAACGCGGTGCAGGGCTTCTACGAACGGACCGGAATCCGCCATCTCCGCATCTGGCTCGACCCGCGCGGGGCAGCGGCGCGCGCGCTCGGCGCCCGTGGCCTGCCCACCACCGTGATCGTCGACCGCGAGGGGCGAGAGACGGCACGGTTGGAAGGCGATGCAGCCTGGGATGCACCCCAATTCCTCACAGCGATCCGCCGGCTGGCAGGGACGCCGCGCGGGGCCTGACGGCGCGGTGTCGCGACTATCCGCCCATTAGCGCGAAGGTTGGATCAGAGAGGGGCTCTGCCCCTCTCCGAACCTCACCCCGCCAGGCCATGGATGGCCTGGACCGCCATCATTTGGCGCCGGGCGCAAAAGCCCATTCCCTGATCTCAGAAGGCTTCGGTGCGCGGAGTCGTATGACGACCGTGTTCCGACCCTGCGCGCATCGCGCCAGATCGAGGTTTGCAAAGGCCTTTCGGCCTTTGCCGGGGTAGGGTTCGGGAAGGGGCAGGGCCCCTTCCTGATCCAACCTTTGCCGCCAAATCTTCGTGCATACGGAACAGCGCCCGAAGACAGTCCAGGCAGAGGCCGAAAGACCTCTGCAGCCCTCCACCTGGAGCCGGCACTGCTGGCGGCATAGATGCGGGATCCGCCCCTGCGCACCCCGCTCGCCCGTTTCGCCCAGCACCAACAGCTTGCGGTCCAGGGGGTCCAACCCCCTGGCGGGGTGGTTCGGAGGGGCAGAGCCCCTCTGATCCGCGCTTTGCCTGATCTATCCGAGATCCTCGTTGGGAGAGGCCCGACGACCGACGCGACTTCTAACCCAGCAGCACCCTGTGCTGCCGGAGGAAGTCCAGCAGCGGCAGCAGCGGAATGCCGAGAATGGCGGCGTGCTCGCCCTCGACCTTGCTGAACAGCTGTGCGCCCGGCCCCTCGATGCGATAGGCGCCGACCGAGTGGGTCACATGCGCGGCCTCGGCGTCGAGATAGGCATCGAGGAATTCATCCGACACCGCCCGCATCGTCAGCCGGGGCGAAGCGACGTGCTGCCAGATGCGCCGGCCATGTCGATGACAGACAATGGCGGTGACCAGAAGGTGCTTGCGTCCGCGCAATGCCTGTAGATGCGCGCGGGCTGCGGCGGCATCGGCTGGCTTGTCGAACCAACGCCCTTCGCAGACCAGCAACTGGTCGCAGCCGATCACCAGGGCGTCGGGGTCGCGGCGTGCGATGGCCGCGGCCTTGGCGTCGGCCAGCATCAGTGCCGCATCCTCGGGTGGAATGGCCTCGGCCTGCGCGGATTCCTTGATCGCGGCTTCGTCCACCGCGGCGGCGGTCGCCTCGAAGTTCAGACCTGCTGCTGCCAGCACCGCCCGGCGGGCGGAGGACGCTGAAGCGAGGACGAGGCGAGGCTCCGCCGCCTGAATGGCCTTCACCGCCCAGGGTCCGGCGCCTGGCCAAGCACCGCCGCGGCCGGGTCCTGCGGTGCCGCCGCGGCGGCCGCATCCTTCCGGCGCGCATGCCAGGATTCCATGAGCTGAAGGATCGTTGCCGCCGTCTCCTCGATGCTGCGCCGGGTCACGTCGATCACCGGCCAACCACGGGACGTGCAGAGCCGCCGCGCGGCAACGATCTCCGCCTTCACTGCCTCGGGGTCGATGTAGTCGGTCGCATCCTGCCGCACGCCGGATGCGCCGATGATCTTCAGCCGGTGGCGACGGATGTCGATCAGCGCATTGACCTCGATGTGCAGCCCGATGACCGGACAAGGCGAACTGTCCAGCGCTTCGGGCAGCGCCGCACCCGGCACCAGCGGAATGTTCGCCGCCTTGATGCCCCGGTTGGCGAGGTAGAAGCATGTCGGTGTCTTCGACGACCGCGACACGCCGACCAGCACGACATCGGCATCGCGGATGCCCTGCGTGCCCTGCCCGTCATCATGCGACAGCACATAGTGCATGGCGTCGATGCGGCGGAAGTAGTCCGCATCCATCACATGCTGCGCGGCGCGCTTCTCCTTCGCCCGGGCGCCGATCGTGCCCTGCAGCATCTCCATCACCGGATCGAGCGGCGCCACGCAGGTGACACCGAGCCGGCCGCAGGTCTGCTCGAGCGCCAGGCGCAAGCTCGAATCGACCAGCGTGTAGAGCACCGGGCCCGGCTCATGCTCGATCCCTTCGAGGACGCGATCGAGCTGCAGCCGGGAGCGCACCAGCGACCAGCGGTGATGGGTAACGTGATGGTCATCGAACCGCGCCAGTGTGGCGCGGGCGATCGAGTTCAGCGTCTCCCCGGTCGAATCCGAGACGAGATGGAGGTTGATCTGGCGGTGGTGCATCGTCGGGAGGATAGCGTGAATCACTGTGGATGGCGGGGATGGAATCATCCTCCCGGCCGGGCTCCGGGGACAAGTCCCGCCGCCGTGCCCGACAGCCGGGACATGGCATGGAATCAGTGACACGATGTGACACCCTGCGGACAACCGGCTGAGGCCCAGCCAATCCGGGACCTCGGCGGGATTGCGCTCTGTGGGCGGCCCTGTGGACAGCTTCGGGACGCGCTGCATCCCCGTCATCCACAGGCTCCATCACTTACCCAACCTTTCTAAGATTCCTTGTTCCTTGTTTAAGGGAGGGACATGGAACGCAGTGTCTCGCCGGTATCGGCCAAACCCCTTCTTCGCGCCTTGGGCGGTGAGGCCGTGTGGCCACCGCCCGCTTGGCTGATGCGCCAGGCTGGCCGCTACCTGCCGGAATACCGGGAACTCCGCGCCAAGGCGGGCGACTTCATTTCGCTCTGCACGACGCCCCAGCTCGCCGCGGAGGTCACGCTCCAGCCGATCCGCCGCTTCGGCATGGAAGGCGCGATCCTGTTCTCCGACATCCTGATGGTGCCCTGGGCGCTCGGACAGCCGTTGCGCTTCGCGGAAGGCGAAGGCCCGCTGCTCGAGCCGCTGCGGAGCGCGGAGGCGATCGCGGCGCTGCATCCTGGCACCGTGGTGGAACGCGTCGCGCCGATCCTCGAAACCGTTGCCCGGGTTCGCCGGGGCCTTGCCGCTGAAGCGCCGCGCACGACGCTGATCGGTTTCGCCGGCGGCTGCTTCACCGTCGCCTGCTACATGCTGGAAGGACGCGGCAGCAAGGAATTCGCCGCGGCACGCGGGCTCGCCTATGCCGATCCGGCCTTGTTCGGCCGGCTGATCCGCACGTTGCAGGATGCGACGGTGGAATACCTCGTCGCACAGGTCGAAGCGGGTGCCGAGGCGCTCATGCTGTTCGATTCGTGGGCAGGCATGCTTTCCCCGGGCCAGTTCCGTCGCTGGGTGATCGAACCGACCGCCGCCATTACGCGTACGCTGCGCCGCCGCTGCCCGGGGGTGCCCCTGATCGGCTTCCCGCGCCTGGCCGGACCATTGTTGGCTGATTACGCGGGGAGAGCGGGAGTCGACTGCTGTGCCATCGATACGGCGATGGATCCACGGTGGGCCGCGCAGGCCGTTCCGCCGACGATGGCGCTGCAGGGGAATCTCGATCCGCTTGCACTGGTTGCCGGGGGCGCGGCGCTGGAAGCGGAAGCACGATCGATCCTCGCGGCCATGCGAGGGCGGCCGTATGTGTTCAACCTCGGACACGGCATCGTGCCGCAGACACCGCCGGAGAACGTGACGGCGTTGATGCGGATCCTGCGGTCGGCATGAGGGCGGATGGCCAGGGCAAACTCCGCTGCAAACCATGCGCCGGCAACGGTCGAGGGCCTCCGGATTGGCTGACGACTTCCGCCAACGGAAAACGGAGAGACTTCGGCCCTCAGGCCGCGCAGGAAGCGGACACCAACGACGGCAACAAGCTGCGGCTCAGATCAGGGTGTCTCTTTCATTGGCCAGACTTCAACGACGCCATGCGCCACCGCACAGGGCACATGGGAAACCTTTGCGATAGCTTCGGCCAAGTCAGCGGCCTCAATGATGGCGAATCCGGCAATCGGCAAGGCGGACGACATGAACGGCCCGTCGCGGGTTTCCACGCCGCGGGCCTCTGGATTGCGGACCTGCACAGGTGCGCCGGCGATCCCGATTGCCGCGCCTTCGGACCGCAGCTTCGCATCCTCGGCATGGGCGGCGTCCCTGACGCGGCGGGGAGTGCGGTCGTAGTCGGCCGGGTCGCCGTATCCGATTGTGATGAACCTGGGCATGGTCTCGTCTCCTTGCAGGGGGCCTGCGCTGCGATCCTCGCAAGAACGCCGTAGTCGCAGGCGGCCTTCGGATGGTCCAACTCAAAGGCAGCTTCACGAGGATGCGGTATGCCGAGATGGCGCTCTTGCAACTCGGCCTGAACGCTTTCGCCAATTCCTCGCTTCCGTCCTTCGAGCAAATGTGACGGAACGACTGCCGGGTTGTGGAGAACGTCCCGCAGGATGACCACCCCGCGGCATCGCAGGTCCAATTGCATGTCCACAATCGGTCTGGACGCCCGCCGGCTGACGCCGCCTCGCGTCCCATGACCGTGCTCCGCCACGTTGCGGCCAGGGCAAGCCCCGTCTCCTACATCACCGACCGCACCACCAACATCGCGGCGAGCCCGGCCATCAGTCCGGGCAATAATCGCCGCCGGTCCGTCAGGCAGATCATCACTCCCACGACCAACCCGACCAACCGGGCCGCCAGCGGCACCTCTGCCAGCGTGCCTGCCAGCGCCACGATGGCCCTGGCGACGAAGGCTGCCAGCGTCGTCTGTGCGACCGCCGTTGCCCAGGCGATGGCGGGATGGTCCGGGACAGGCCGCCGGCCAGCCAGACGCCGGTCAGGCGCAGCGCCAGACAGGCCAAGCAACGCAAGGTCAGCCGGCGGCACGCCGCCGCCCCATCAGGAAAGCCACGGTCCCGCCGACCAGCCCCGCGATGAGCAGCGCCATGCCGGAAGGCAGCACGAAGGCGAGCGATGCGGCGGCCATGGCGACGCCTGCTGCACCGAAGGCCTCGCGAAGGCCAGGAAGGAAAGCGGACACGGCCGCCATGGTGCGGGGTCAGGGGTGGAATGGGAACACCACCGGCCGGCGTCACCCCGGCATGATCGCTGCCTTGCCGCCGGGCGTGGTACCGAAGGCTGCGCGGAAGGCAGCGCCGAAGGCCGGCGCGCTGGCATAGCCCACGGCCGAAGCCGCGCGCGCCGGCGTGGCACCGGCAGCCAGCAGCGCCGCCGCCTCTGCGAGCCGCAATGCCTGCCGCCAGCGGGCAAAGCCCATGCCGGTCTCGGCCTGGAACAGGCGGCGAAGCGTGCGTGGGCTGGCGCCGCTGCGCGTGGCCCAGCCATCGAGGGTCAGCGGGCTCGCCGGGTCGGCCGCAAGCGCTGCAGCCAGGCGTTGCAGGCGGGCGTCGCGGGGCTGCGGCACGGCGATCGGCAGGCGCGGTGCACGCCGGATCTCATCCAGCATCAGCGCAGCGAGCAGCCCGCCGCGGCCGCGCTCATCCCACTCCAGGGGCTCGGCGCAGGCCGCAAGGATCAGCTCCCGCAGCAGCGGCGAGACTGAGAGAGCGGCAGGATGGGCCGGCAGGTCCCGCGTCACATCCGCCCGCAGGAACAACGCGCGCATCGCGAGGCCCCGGGGCATGGCGACCGCGTGTGGTAGCCGGGCCGGCAGCCACAGGGCCCGGGCGGGCGGCACCGTGTAGCGCTCGGTGTCCGTGGTCACGCGCATGATCCCGTCGGTCGCGTAGAGCAGCTGCGCACGGTCATGGCTGTGGCGAGGGACAGCCTCGCCCTCGGGGTAGTCGCGGGCATAGGCAGCCAGCGGCCGGTTCACCCGGTCATGCGGCAGGTCCCGGCGTGGTGCGGCGGATTGGCCGTTCTGCGACAGGATTTGGCCAGACGTTGCCATGCGGCCGAGACTAGCCTTGGCAAACGTCCGGGGCAAAGCCTCGGCGAGAGGAAGAACCATGACACCGGCACGGCGCCAGGTGGTGTTCATCAACGCCGCCCACAGCTTCACCCATTATTGCCTGCTGATCCTGGCCACGGCGGTGCTCGCCATGGTCCAGCAGGACAGCGCGAATTTCGGCGGCGATTTCGGCCCGATCCTCGCTCTCGGCACCACGATGTTCGTCACCTACGGTCTCGGAGCGCTGCCGATGGGCTGGCTCGCCGCGCGCTTCGGACGACGGGCGATGATGGTGTCCTTCTTTCTCGGCACCGGATTCTTCATGGCCGCGACCGGGCTGATGGACGGCCCCGTCGGGGTGGGCATTTCCCTCGGGCTGATGGGCGCCTTCGCTGCGGTCTACCACCCGATCGGCACCGCCATGCTGGTGGAGGCGGCCGGCGACAGGGTCGGCCGCGCCATGGGCATCAACGGCGTGTTCGGCAACCTGGGCGTGGCCACCGCGCCGGTCGTCACGGCCCTGGTCGCGTTCACGCTCGGCTGGCGCTGGGCCTTCATCATCCCGGGGGTCGCCTGCTTCCTGGTTGGACTGCTCTACATGCGCGAACCCGACTTCGATGCGGTGAAGGCCGGCGGCGGCGCCCGCCCCTTCGCCCCGATCCCGCGCTCGATCGTCCGTCGCGCCGTGCTGATCCTGATGTCGATCGCGGCCGTCTCGGGGCTGGTGTTCAACGCCTACACCTTGCTGATCCCGAAGCTGATGCAGGAAAGGCTCGCCAACAGCCCGGACCTGCTGCCGGTGGTGGGCCTGCTCGCCTTCCTCGCGACCATCTGCGGCGGCGTCACGCAGTTCACCGTGGGGCGGATGATCGACAAGCGCACGTTGAAAAGCGTGTTCATGCCACTCGGCCTCGCTCTCGTGCCGGGGCTGCTGGCACTGTCCTTCCTGCAGGGCTGGGCCGTGCTGCCGGTGGCCGGCCTCGTCGCCGCCTGCGTCTTCGGCCAGGTGACGGTGAACGAGACCATGACCGCGCGCTACGTCGCGCCGGAGATGCGGGCGAAGCTGTACTCCATCCGGTTCACCGTCGGCTTCCTGGGTGCGGCCGTGGCGTCGCCACTCGTCGGCTTCCTGCATGAGGCGACGGGGTCGCTCGCGGTGGCGATGCTGGTGCTGGCAGCGGTGGCGACGGTGACGCTGATCTGCGCCTTCGCCTTCCCGGACCGGCAGGAGGAGCTCAAGCCGGAACTCTGGGCGCAGGCGCCGGAGTTCGAGGAGGAACGGCGAGTAGTGGCGCAGCCGGCGGAGTGAATGCCACGGAGATCGGAGGCGCGCTGCCCCTCCGAGCCACCCCGCCAGGTGCTTGGAGCACCTGGACCGCATTCTGTTGGCACCCGACACAGCAGGCACGCTGCTCCGTTGGGACAAGTTGCGCGCAAGGCTGCGTATCGGCGCGCATTCTGCCGTTGTCGGCCGGCGCCAAGTGGAGGATTGCAAAGGCCCTTCGGCCTTTGCTGGGGTGAGCCCGAGAGGGGCAAGGCCCCTCTCGGTCCTGTCTTCACCCGGCCGGCGCAGCCGGTGTCGCGGCTGGCGTCGGGGTCCCGGCCGGCCGTGGCTGGTTCATCATCGTGCCGGTCATCGGGATGAAGTACACGCCGACGTCCTTGCGACTGCGGACGCGGCCGTCTTCGTCCTTCGTATAGATGTAGAGGAATTGCCCGCGCCGGAACGGCTGCCCGATCGGGATCACCAGCCGCCCGCCCGGCTTCAGCTGCTGCAGCAGCGCGGGCGGCACGTACTGCGCTGCGCAGGTGACGATGATGGTATCGAAGCCACCCTGTACCTCCGGCCACCCGAAGAAGCCGTCGCCGACACGGGTTTCCAGGTTGGTGTAGCCGATCGGCGCGAAGATGCGCTGCACGGCGCTGCCGAGCGGATTGATGATCTCGATCGAATACTGCCGGGCGACGATGCGCGACAGCAGCGCCGCCTGGAAGCCGGAGCCGGTGCCGATTTCGAGCACCACATGCTCGGGTTTCGGCGCGCAGACCTGCGTCATGTAGGCTTGGCCGAGATAGTCCGACAGCGCCGAACCGAAGCCTAAGCCCCAGGGCTTGGGGTCGGTTTCATAGGCGTTGACGGCGCCGTTGGCGCGGCCTTCGTAGTTCCAGTGGAAGTACTCGCGCGGCAGCGTCTCGAAGGCGCGCAGCACGGCGGGGTCGGCCTCGCCGTTGAAACGGGATTTCAGATAGCTCTCGATGCGCCGCATCGCCGCCGGCTTGCGGGCCTGGATGGCGTTGAAGGCCTGCTCGCTGATGGCGGTTTCGCGGCCGGAAGCGCGCATCGCCGTCAGGTAGGCGTCCCGCGTCCAGCCGGCGCTGCCCTGGGCGCGGAGGAGCGACGGGGCCGCCAAGGCGCCGAAAGCGCCAAGCAGGAGCGAACGGCGGGCAACGGTCATGCGCGATTCCTCGGCCAGGAGAGTGATGCGGCAATGTAACAAATCATCCCGGCGACCAGAAGCCAGGACAGGCCCATGCCATGGCCGAGAAGGTTGGCGAGTGGCGTGGCGACCACGGAGAAGGCGCCGTTCAGCGCCCAGGCCCAGGGCAGCAGCGCCGGGCCTTCATGCTGGAAGCGGTCGAGCCCGAGCGGAAAGGGGAAGCCGAGGGCCAGCGAAATCGGCGCCAGGCTGACGACCAGCAGGGCCGCGCGCAGCGCCCAGGGCAGGTCCAGCGCGGCGAGGACCGCCGGCCTAACGCCGACCAGCGCCAGCAGCGAGCACCCCACCGCCACCAGCACCGCCACGCGCAGCGCCCGCCCCGGCGCCGCGACGCGACCGGCCCACATCGCGCCGATGCCCGAGAACACCAGCATCGTCGTCAGCACCAGCGCGAAGCCGGAGGTGCGGTCGCCCAGGAGCAGGGCGGCATGCTCGATGAAAGCGATCTCGATCAGCAGGAAGCCGAGGCCGAGGGCCGGGAAGTAGATCAGTGCCCGGCCCAGCACCGGCCCCGGCACGCGCAAAGACCCGCGGGCGGCGAGCGGCAGCACGGAGACGACCATCGCCAGGATGATCGCCTGCGCCAGCACGGCGACATTCACCAGCAGGCCGATCTCCTGCTGCGGCAGGATCTCGATGCGATTGAGGGCGGCGCCGAGTGCCGGCAGCCTCACCAGCGGGGACAGCCATGGACGGTCGGCGGTGACGGGAGACCGGTCGAAGGCATCCTGCGGCGGGATGCCGGCGAGGACCTGCTCGGCTTCCCGCGCCACGGCATCCTGCGCCTCCCCGGTTTGCTCGACGCTGGTGCTTTCGAGCGCGATCGGCGGCAGGTCGTTCCAGATCTCACGGCCTTCGGCAGGCAGGCCGGGCGCATAGGAGAGGTCGAAGGACCGTTCGTCGGCGAACGCGGCGAGGCGTTGCACACGCGCCTCGTCGAAGGGCTGCCGGGCGATCAGCACGCGCAAGTTCCAGGCCGAGCGAATGACGGCGACATGCCGCGCGGGCTCGGCCACGCCCGCGAGGCGCAGTGCCTCCCGCGCCGTCGCCAGCACCCGCACGGCATAGGCCGGCATCTCGCGGATACCGACCGGCACCGAGATCATGCCGTCCGGCTCTAGCCGGGCGAGGAAGCCGGCCAGCGCCTCGGCCGTGTAGACGTTGCGGTTCTGGTCATCGGCGCCGAGAAAGTCGCCCGCGATGTCCACAAGGTCATAGGTGCCCGCGGCGGTGAGCGGATGCGCGGCGGAGACCGCCACGCGCGGATCGACAGCCGGCGGTGACGACGGTCCCAGCCCGTGCAGCAACGCGTGTCGCAGCACCGGTTCCGGCTCGATCACCGTGACATGCGACGCGCCGAGGGCCAGCGCCTCCGCTGGCCGGAAGCCGCCCGCGGCGCCGAGCGCGAGCACGTTCGGCGCGTCCAGTAGCGCATAGGGCGCGCCGTCCAGCGCGGAGGGCGCATGCGCCGCCGCCGGTTGGCCGTTCGGCAGGGCGGCGATGCGCGATCCGTCCCGATACAGGCCGAAGGATCGCGGCGGCGCCGGCACGCCGAGCACGCCGGCATTGTTCGACACATCCGTGTCCAGCCGCTCGGTGAAGTTGTCGAGCAGCAGATAGACGCCGCGCGGCGACAGCACCTCCGCCACCACACGGCTGTCGGGCACGTTCATCGGCGCGTAGATCGCCTTGAACTCGTTCACCCGCGGCGCGGCGATGCCGAACACCGCCGCCTCAGTCGCGCCCAATACGACCAGCGCCGCGATGCGCCAGCGCGTTCCGCCCGAGATCATCGCTGCGATGGCCAGCAGCGGCAGCAGCGCCGGCACCAGCACGAAGGGGTGCAGCACGAACATCAGAACCAGCGCGAGCACCGCACCCGTGCCCGCGCCGAGAAGGTCGTAGCCATAGACGCGGCCGACCTCGTTCGAATGCACGACGAAGTTCAGCGAGACGGCGAGGCCCGCGAGGAAGAAGAAGGGGAACAGCGCGGCGTAGTAGAGCGCGATGTTCCAAAGCTGCGCACTTGCCGAGACCGGGTTCTGCAGCTCCAGCGGGTTGAACCCGTTCAGCGTCGCGCCGATCCAGCCTGCACCGCCCGCCGCCAGCATCGCGACAGGCAGCGCCGGCAACAGCCATCGCGCGTGGCGCAGAAACACCTGCCGCCCCAGCACCATCACCACGCCCGACACGGCAAAGCCTGTCATGGCGATGGAAATCACCCAGTACCCGTACTCGGACCAGCTCGCGACCGCGAAGAAGCGGGTGAGCGCGATCTCCACGCCGACGGCCGCGCCAGCGATGAGAAACAGCGGAATCAGCGACTGCATCAGCCCCAGGCCGCCCTGCGGGAGAGGAATTCTTCCATCGACGCATTGAAGCGCGCCGCCTCATCGACGAACAGCGCATGGCCGGCGCCGTCGAAGACCTCCACCATCGGCTGCGGATGGTTCTGCGCCACCTCCGCCGCCTGGTCCCGCAGCCGCGGCGTCACCGCGTAGTAGACGGGCCGTCGCACGGCATAGAGCGACTGCTTCCAGAACTCCCGCGGCCGCGGATAGGACAGCAGCCGGATCGAGGCCTCTACCGGCATCCGCTGCGCCTGCCGGGCGATGGCGGCGAGATACGCCGGATCCTGCGGCGTCCTGTACATGCTGGCGACGAAGCCCCGCACCGTCGCATCCCGCCGCTGCCGCAGGTTGATGAAGAAGCGCGACGGCGTGGAACGCGGCGGCGGGGCGCGTCCCTCGCCCACCGAATTGTCGATCAGCACCAGCCCCGCCAGCCGCTGATCCCCCGCCATGTCCGCATAGGACAGCGCATCGAGCACGCCGAGCGACCACCCTGCCAGGACCACCCGCCCGGGACCGACATGCTGGAGAAGATCGCGAATGTCCTGCCCACGCCGCGCCGGGTCATACCCGCTCCGTGGCACCTCGCTTTCCCCCTGGCCGCGTGGGTCGAGCGACACAACCCGCCAGCGACGGGACAGCGCGACGATCTGTGGCTCGAAAATGCTTGCCGGCATGCACCAGCCCGGGACGAAGACAACCGTGCGGCCGGTGCCAGCGTCGAGGTAGCGGAGGCGGACGCCGTCCGAGGTGGTGAACCAGCGCTGGACCTCGGTGGCGAGGGCGGGAGTCGCGAGGGTCGCCAGCGCGGCGGTCAGGATAGCGCGGCGGGTGTTGGAGAGGGGCGCTGCCCCTCTCCAAGCCTCACCCCGCCAAAGGCCGAAGGGCCTTTGGAAACCTTGACTTGGCGTTGGGCGCAGCGGTTCGGCAAGCATGGGTGGCAGCCCGCTGGGCAAAGTGCCAGAGGGATGCGTGGCGTTGGGCGCCGCGGTGGCGACGATATTGCGACGCGCCTTACGGGCCCAACTCCAAATCGAGGTTTCCAAAGGCCCTTCGGCCTTTGGTGGGGTGGGGCCCGGGGAGGGGCAAAGCCCCTCCTCGGTTCCGGCCCGCCGCGTCACAACGCCCGCCGCGCCTTGAACGCTGCCGCGAGCGTCCCGTCATCCAGTACGTCGAGCGCACCCCCGATCGGCACACCCTGCGCCAGCCGGGTGATCGCCGCGCCGGTCGGTTTCAGTCGGTCGGTGAGGTAGTGGTTGGTGGTCGCGCCATCGACGGTGGCGGGCAGGGCGAGGATGACCTCCTCGATGCCATTGGCCTCGATGCGCCGAAGCAGTGGTGTGACGGACAGGTCTTCCGGCCCGGTGCCGCCGAGGGCGGAGAGCAGCCCGCCGAGCACGTGATACGTCCCGCGATGGGCATGTGCGCGTTCCAGCGCCCAGAGATCGGCGACGCCTTCCACCACGCATACCAGCCGGCGGTCGCGGTGCGGGTCGTCGCAGATGTGGCATGGGGAGGCGGCGTCGAGATTGCCGCAGACCTCGCATGGGCGGACGGAATCCGCGGCGGCGCGAAGGGCATCGGCCAGGGGTAGCATCTTGTCGGCGGGGTCCATCAGCATCTTCAGCACGGCGCGCCGCGCGCTGCGTCGGCCGAGGCCGGGCAGGCGGGAGAGCAGCGAGATCAGATGCTCGATGGGGTCGTTCTGCATCACCCGCCCGGTTGCGCCCAGGCCCCGGCCGACTTCAGGCGCACAGCGGTGCCGGAGGCAGCGACCATCAGCATGCCGCCATTGCCCAGCACTTCGTAGTCGACATCGATGCCGATGACGGCGTCGGCGCCGAGCGCCTGGGCCTGCGCGGTCAGGTTGGTCATGGCGGCGTCGCGCGCACCGGCGAGCTCGCGCTCATAGGTGCCGGACCGACCGCCCACCACGTCGCGGATCGAGGCCATGAAGTCCTTGACCACGTTGATGCCGAGCACGGCGTCGCCGAAGACGATGCCGAGATAGGCATCGACCTCGCGCCCCTGGATGGTCGAGGTGGTGGCGTAGATCATCAGAAGGGCAGCTTCATGCCGGGCGGCAGGTTGATGCCGGCGGTCGCCTTCTGCATTTCCTCGGCCATGGTGGCTTCCACCTTCTGCTTGGCGTCGGCATGGGCGGCGACCAGCAGGTCTTCCAGCACCTCGCGTTCGTCGGCGATCATCAGCGACGGGTCGATGGTGACGCGGCGGAGTTCGCCCTTGCCGCTCAGGCGCACCTTGACCATGCCGCCGCCCGACGAGCCGTCCACTTCGGTCGCTTCCAACTTCGCCTGCATTTCCTGCATGCGGGACTGCATCTGCTGGGCCTGCTTCAGCATGTTGCCGAGGTTCTTCATGGCGTGGCGTGCCTCATGGTTCAGTCGTCGTTGAGGGGTTCGTCGTCGGACCAGGCGGTCTCAGCCTCGGGTGGCGCGAAATCTCGGCCTTCCATGGCGTCGTCGTCCGGTTCGGCGGTGAGGGCGGCGGGCGTGGGCAGCAGGCCATAATCATCGGCGGCGGCGTCGCGCACGGCTTCGATGGTGGTGCCGGGGAAGGCGGCGAGGATGGCCTGCACCAGCGGGTGGGTGCGCGCGGCTTCGAGGCGGTCGCTCTCCGCGCTGCGGCCCTGGGCGGCGAGGGTGGGCTCGCCTTCCTCATTGCTGATGGTGACGGTCCAGCGCGTGCCGGTGCGGTCGGCGAGCAGCGTGGTCAGCTGCGCCGCGAGGTCGCGCGGGGCGGAGGGTTCGGGACGGATCTCGACGCGGCCGGGCGCGATGCGGACAGGGTGGACGTAATGCAGCAGGTTCGCGTGCAGCATCGGCTGGACGCCGGAGGCCAGCGCGACGACCTCCCGCCATTCGCGCGGCTGCGGCAGTTCGGGCGTCGGAAGCGGCATCACGGCCGCCACGGGTCCGCCGCCGGCCATGGCGCGCAAGCCGCCGGACCCGCCCCCGCCCGGCGTCGGGCGCGGCGCGGCATCGGCACCGGCTTCCGTCAGGCGCTTCACGAGTTCGCCCGGCGTCGGCAGGTCAGCGACATGGGCGAGGCGGATCAGCACCATCTCGGCCGCGGCGCGGCGGTCGATGCCCTCCTGCTGCACCTCCGCGATGCCCTTCAGCAGCATCTGCCAGGCGCGGGCCAGGGTCGGCACGGACAGGCGCAGCGCCAGCGCGGAACCCCGTGTGCGCTCCGCCTCCGGCAGGGTCTGGTCATCCTTCAGCGCGGGCGCGGCGCGGAAGCGCGTCAGCAGATGCGTCAGCTCCGCGAGGTCCTGCAGCACGGCCAGCGGATCGGCGCCGACTTCATGCGTGCGGTCCAGGATGGCGAGCGCGCCGGCGACATCCCCGCCCATCACTGCTTCCATCAGGTCGAAGACCATGAAGCGGTCGGCGAGGCCGAGCATGTCGCGCACGCTCTCGCCCGTCACAGGGCCGCCGCCCGCCAGGCCGATGGCTTGGTCGAGCAGCGACAGGCCGTCGCGTACGGACCCGTCGGCGGCGCGGGCGACCATGCCGAGTGCCTCGGCCTCGGCCTGGACGGCTTCCTTCTGGGCGATGCGGCCGAAATGGTCGCGCAGCACGTCCATCGGCACGCGGCGCAGGGAGAAGGTCTGGCAGCGGCTGCGGATGGTGACCGGCACCTTGCGCAGCTCGGTCGTCGCCAGGACGAAGGTGACGGAGGTTGGCGGCTCCTCGAGCGTCTTCAGGAGCGCGTTGAAGGCGGCGCCCGAGAGCATGTGGCACTCGTCGAGGATGAAGACCTTCTGCCGCGCCTGGGCGGGGCGGAAGCGCAGCGCCTCCCGCAGTTCCCGCACATCGTCGACGCTGTTGTTCGAGGCGGCGTCCATCTCGGTCACATCGGGGTGACGGTCGGCGAGGATGGCGCGGCATTCCGGGCAGACGCCGCAGGGGTCGACGGTCGGGCCACCCTTCCCGTCCGGCCCGATGCAGTTCAACGCGCGGGCGATGATGCGGGCCGTGGTGGTCTTGCCCACGCCGCGCACCCCGGTCAGCAGGAAGGCGTGGTGCACCCGCCCCTGGGCGAAGGCGTTGCGCAGGGTGCGAACCAGGGCTTCCTGGCCTATCAGGTCATCGAAGGTGGTCGGGCGATATTTGCGCGCCAGGACGCGATAGGGAGCCGAAGCGGGCGGCGAGGGGACAACCGGTAAAGGAGCCGCCGCGGCCGGCGGAGGCGCCGGATCGCCGAACAGCCCCGGCCCTTCGGGCGCGGGTGGCTCGGGCAGGCTTTCCTCGACCGCCGCGGCGTCCTGATCCTGTGCGGAGGGGTGGCCGAGGAGGTCCGAAGCCATGCGTTCCCTGGATGCGGCGCGGCCGCGCAGGGCCGGTGAAACGGTGGAAGGCCGGCAAGCGACCCGGGCGAGAACCCGTTACGGCTGCTTCCTTCCGGACCTGACCGGGTTGGCGGGGAGCCCGTCCGCCGCCGACCTTCCGAGGGCACCATATCATGTCGCAGGGGTCAGACGCCAATGGGGGGTCCGAGCGTTCCGCGTCCGGCCCCTATGCCGGCACGTCGCCGGTCGCTTCCGCCAGGCGCCGGCCCAGATTGCTCGACAGCTGACCCGGGAGCGACGCCTGGAATCCGCCGTGTTGTCCGGCAGGCGTACCGACGGCATGGGCGCGGGACAAGTCGTGCGCTCTGGGAAGCCGGCATCGCCGAGGCCATCGAGCCCGTCTCGACCGCCGAGCCGACTGCGATGGCGCTTCGTCTGGCGCGGAAGGAAGGCCTTTTCGGGCCGAGGCGCTCCGCGGATGCCAGCGTCGGAACGGGCATCAAGTCGCGCCGCCGGCCGGGTGCCGCGGTGGCCGCCTGACGCTCGCCTCCTGGATGGACGGAGGCAGGGGCGCATGGCACGTTCCGGGCTGCATGCTCTCCATCCCAGCCAGCCGCCCCAATGCCTATACCGGCAGCCCGCTCGACCGCGCCGGTGAGAAGCGCGACGACGCGGACTTCATTGCCGCCGCCCTGACCCATCCGGACACGCTGTTCGCGCCGGTCTGGCGCGCGCGGAGCCTGATGAAGGGCGTCGCCGACGGCCACCCGGAGGCGGTGCTGCTGACCGGCGCCGCGGCTGAGGCCGTGCGCATGGCCGATGGCCCCTGGGCCTTCCTGGGCCTGTGGGAAGGCCGGCCGGCCTTCGCCGTGGATTGTTCCCACGCCGACGACCCGCTGCCGCTGCTGCCCGACGGCATGGGCGCCTTCACCGATCTCCGCCAGGTCGCCGGCCTGTTGCCGCCGGGTGAGGCGAGCGTGCTCGCCCATGCCCGCGGGCTGATGCATTGGCGCACCAAGCACCGCTTCTGCGGCATCTGCGGCAATCGGTGCGAGGCGCGCTCCGCCGGTCACGTCATGGTCTGCCAGGGCTGTGGCGCGCAGCATTTCCCGCGCACCGACCCGGCCGTGATCATGCTCGTGGTGCGCGGCGATTCCTGCCTGCTCGGCCATTCGCATCGCTTTCCCAACGTGACGATGTATTCGACGCTGGCCGGCTTCGTGGAACCGGGCGAAAGCCTCGAGGAAGCGGTCCGCCGCGAGGTGAAGGAGGAAGCTGGCGTCGATGTGGGGCAGGTACTCTACCATTCCTCCCAGCCCTGGCCCTTCCCGTCGTCGATCATGCTGGGCTTCCATGCCGAGGGCCTGTCGGACGAGATCCGCATCGACCCCGAGGAGCTGAAGGATGCGCGCTGGTTCTCGCGGGACGAGATCCGCAACCATCAGGCACTCGGCTTCGCCCTTCCGCGCGCCGATTCCATCGCGCGCCGCCTGATCGAGGATTGGATGACCGTATGAGGGCGGCCTGGACCCCTGCTGCACTGGTCGCGGCGATGCTGACCCTTGGCGCCTGCGAGACGGGCGGTGTGTGGGCAAACGTGCCGGCGGACAATTCCCCCGACGGGCTGGCCTGCCGGGTGGAGGCGGAGAACGACCCGGAAGCGAAGCGGATCGCTTCCACCATGACGTCGGGGAACGCCGCGCATGATGAGGTGGTGCGGCAGGAACTGCTCGCGTTGCTGCCGCGGCTCTACCGCGCCTGCATGCAGCGCCGCGGAGCGATCCGCGGCGGGGTTGAGCCGGTGCGGCGAACGACGTTCTGACGGAGTTGGGGAGGGGTCGCACCTCGCCGGCATCTGGCCTCAGGCCGAAGGGCGCTTTGCCTCACCAGGTGCCTTTCGAGCGCAAGCGCGGGTTTCGGCAGTCATCCTGCCCGCGCTGCCCAGCGCCAGGCTGAGGTTTGCAAAGGCCTTTCGGCCTTTGCCGGGGTGGGGTTCGGGGAGGGGCAGAGCCCCTCCCTGATCCAACACACCAGACTTGCCTCGGATTTTGCCCCCTCAGGCTCCCACACGCGCTTGCGAGGGCGGACTGTTCCCCTTGCCGCCACACCGCTGCCGCGCCACCTGAACGGGCATGAGCCTCGCCACCACGACGCCCGGCCTGCTGCCGCCCGCTGCTGAGCGCGAACTTCGCGACGCGCGGCAGACGCTGGAAAATCCTTCCCTCGCGGCGCGCCTTGCCAGTGCGGCCGGCATGCCGGTGGAAGCGTTGCGCGCTCGCCTGCCGTCATTCGTCCAAGGCGGGTTGGACAGCGCGGTGCGGACGGCGCTCTCAACGGCGATGAATGCCGCGCTGCGCTCCGGTCCGAAAATGACGCCGCTGCCGGTATCCTCGCAGTGGTTCCATCGCGGCCTCGCCGCGGCAAGCGGCGCTGTCGGTGGTGCCTTTGGCCTGCCCGGCACGGTGGTGGAACTGCCGGTCTCGACGACCATCCTGCTGCGCCAGGTGGCAGCCGTCGCGGCGGAGGAGGGGGAGGATCTCGATGCCCCCGGCGCTGCGGCGGAATGCCTGAAAGTCTTCGCGCTGGGCGGCACCACCCCGTCGGACGACGCGGCGGAAAGCGGCTATTTCGCGGTCCGGCTGGCTCTGGCCGAGGCGCTGAAAGGCACGATCGGCCAGGCGGCGATGCCGCGCTTCGTCGCGGCGGTAGCCGCGCGGTTCAGCGGCACGGTGGGGCTGAAGCTGTCAGCCCAGGCGGCGCCGATCATCGGCGCGGCAGCGGGGGCGGCGGTGAACCTCGCTTTCCTCGCCCATTTCCGCAGCATCGCGCGGGCGCATTTCACGCTACGGCGGCTGGAACGCACCTATGGCGCCACGGCGGTACGCGCAGCCTGGGTCGCCCTCGCCGAGAGCCGTGACGCGCCGTTCCTCCCCGACTAGGCCGGCTCAGCCGCGAGGGCGCGGTGCTTCGATCACGAACAGGCGGTGCTGCGCGGTATCGACGCGGCGCCGCATCTCATCCCGCCAAACGCGCTCGGCGGTCGGCAGGTCGTGGAACGGGCCGTGCAGTTCCTCGGTGCCCGCCTCAAGATCCCGCCACGTGGAATCCGTGAAGATCCCGCCCCAGACGAACCACAGTTTCCGTTCCGCCATCGTCCTGCTCCCACCTGATGCCGCGCGTTTCTGCCTGCTATGCTGCATTGCAGCAAGGTGCCTATAGCGCGTTCAGCGGCACCTTCAGGAACACGCGCCCATCCGGGCGGGCCGCCGGCAGGGCGCCCGCGCGCATGTTCACCTGCAGTGATGGCAGGATCAGCTTCGGCACGTCGAGCGTCCGGTCGCGAGCCTCGCGGGTCGCCACGAACTCGTCCTCGGTGATGCCGTCCCTGACATGGATGTTGTGGGCGCGCTGCTCGGCGACGGTCGACTCCCAGCGTATGGCCCGGCCGTTGGGCCCGTAGTCATGACACATGAACAGCCGCGTCTCCGGCGGCAGGCCCAGCACTCGGCGGATGGACCGGTACAGGGTGCGGGCATCCCCGCCACGGAAGTCGGCGCGCGCGCTGCCGCCATCGGGCATGAAAAGCGTGTCGCCCACGAAGGCAGCGTCGCCGATGACGTGCGTCATGCACGCCGGCGTATGGCCGGGCGTGTACAGCGCGCGGGCCGTGAGCCCACCGATGGAGTAGGTGTCGCCATCCCTGAACAGCCGGTCGAACTGGCTGCCGTCGCGACGGAAGTCGGGCCCTTCGTCGAACACGTCGCCGAAGATCTCCTGCACCACGGTGATCTTCTCGCCGATGCCGATGCGGCCGCCGAGGCGATCCTGGATGTAGGGCGCGGCGGACAGATGGTCGGCGTGCACATGCGTCTCGATCAGCCATTCGAGGCGCAGGCCGCGCGCCGCGATGTGGTCGATGATCGCATCGGCGGAGCCGTGCGCGATCCGCCCGGCTGCGTAGTCGAGGTCCGTCACGGGATCGATCACCGCGCAGCAATCCGAGCCGGGGTCCCGGACGACGTAGCTGATCGTGTTGGTCGCTTCGTGAAAGAAGCCCGTCACCTCCGGTGTCGCCGCGGCTCCGGCAGGATGGCGGCTGGCTGTCATCGGGCGTTCCTCCACGGCATCCGCCGGCGGATGCGGCCCGGGCGGTTGCCACGGCAACGGCGAACGTCGCCGCACGGTTGCCCTCCACCGCGCAGCGGTGGGCCCGGCGAGGCACGCTCTTGATTTGACCCGCCGCCCGCAATGCCCTTCAAACGGCCCGAACGCCGCTTGCGAGGTCAGCTCATGGACGCCTTCGACGCCCTCACCCTGGCGCGGCTCCAATTCGCATTCACGGTCAGCGCGCACATCATCTTCCCCTCCTTCTCGATCGGCTTGGCGAGTTACCTCGCGGTGCTGAACGGGCTGGGGCTGTGGACAGGGCGGCAGGTCTTCTTCGATCTGTTCAACTACTGGAAGAAGATCTTCGCCGTGACCTTCGGCATGGGCGTCGTCTCCGGCATCGTGATGAGCTACCAGTTCGGCACCAACTGGTCGGTCTTCTCGGACAAGGCCGGGCCGGTGATCGGCCCGCTGATGGGCTACGAGGTACTGTCGGCCTTCTTCCTCGAGGCCGGCTTCCTCGGCGTGATGCTGTTCGGACGCGAGCGGGTCGGGCCGAAGCTGCATTTCGTCGCGACGCTGATGGTCGCGCTCGGCACCTTCATGTCGGCCTTCTGGATCCTGTCGGTTAACAGCTGGATGCAGACGCCGGCGGGCCACGGCATGAACGAGGCCGGGCAGTTCATCGTGCTCGACTGGTGGGCGGTGATCTTCAACCCGTCCTTCCCCTATCGGCTCGTGCACATGGTGCTCGCCGCCTATCTCACCACGGCCTTCGTCGTCGGCGCTGTCGGGGCGCTGCATTTGCTGCGCGACCGCAGGAACGAGGCGACGCGCATCATGTTCTCGATGGCGATGTGGATGGCTGCGATCGTCGCGCCCATCCAGATGTTCGCCGGCGACCAGCACGGGCTGAACACGCTGGAACACCAGCCAGCCAAGATCGCCGCCATCGAAGGCCATTTCGAGACGGTGTCCGGCGCCGGGCTGATCCTGTTCGGCATCCCGGACGCCGCGAATTCCCGCATCGATTACCGGGTCGAGATCCCGTATCTCGGCTCGCTCATCCTGACCCATTCGCTGGACGGCACCATCCGCGGCCTGAACACTTGGCCGCCCGAGGACCGCCCGCCCGTCGGCATCATCTTCTGGAGCTTCCGGATCATGGTGGGGATCGGGATCCTGATGTTCCTGCTCGGCATGTGGAGCCTGTGGCTGCGCTGGCGCGGCCGGCTCTACGATTCGACGCTGCAGCACAAGGCCGCGCTGCTGATGGGACCATCCGGCTTCGCGGCGGTGCTCGCCGGCTGGGTCACCACCGAGGTCGGGCGCCAGCCCTGGACGGTCTACGGCCTGCTGCGCACGGCGGATTCCGTCTCGCCGCTCGACGCCGCGGCGGTCGGCACCTCGCTGATCGCCTTCATCGTCGTCTATTTCGCGATGTTCGGGTCCGGCACCTTCTACATCCTGCGGCTGATGAACAAGGCGCCGGAACGTGGCGAGCATGGCCTGCCGCCCGACGAGCCGATCCGCGCGGGCGGCATCGTCCCGGCCCCGGTGATGGAGAACGCCCCCTCGGCCAGCGAACAGGGAAGCAAGCCATGACGCTCGACCTTCCGATGATCTGGGCGGCGCTGATCGCCTTCGCGGTGCTGGCTTATGTGGTGCTCGACGGCTTCGACCTCGGCGTCGGCATCCTGTTTCCCTTCATGCGCAAGGAGGCCGAACGCGACGAGGCGATGAACTCCGTCGCGCCGGTCTGGGACGGCAACGAAACCTGGCTGGTGCTGGGCGGCGGCGGGCTGCTGGCCGTCTTCCCGCTGGCCTACTCCATCATCATGTCGGCGCTCTACGCGCCGATCATCGTCATGCTGCTGGCGCTGGTGTTTCGCGGCGTCGCGTTCGAATTCCGCTGGCGGACGAAGCGCGGCCAGTTCCTGTGGGACTGGGCCTTCGCGTTCGGCTCGACCATGGCGGGCTTCGCGCAGGGGGTCGCCCTCGGCGCGCTCGTGCAGGGCATCCCGGTCGCCAACCGCGCCTATGCCGGCGGCTGGTGGGACTGGCTGACGCCTTTCAGCCTGCTGACCGGCGTCGCGCTGGTGATCGGCTATGCGCTGCTTGGCGCCACCTGGCTGATCTACAAGGCCGAGGGTGAGGTGCAACGCCGCGCCTACGCGATCGCCTTCCTGGCGGCGCCGGCGACGCTGCTGCTGATCGGCGCCGTCAGCCTGTGGACGCCGTTTCTCAGCCCGGTCTACGCGGACCGCTGGTTCGCTTGGCCGCAGGTCGCGCTGGTCGTGCCGGTACCGCTCGCGGTGCTCGGCATGGGGCTGCTGCTGATGCTGAGCCTGCAGGCTCGGCGGGAGGCCGCCCCCTTCCTCGCCTCGCTCGGGCTGTTCGTGCTGTGCTTCGTCGGGCTGGGGATCAGCTTCTTCCCCTACATGGTGCCCCATTCCGTCACCATCCGGGACGCCGCCGCGCCGGACAACAGCCTGGCGTTCCTGCTGGTCGGCGCGGCGGTGCTGGTACCGATGATCCTGGCCTACACGGCCTACGCCTACTGGGTATTCAGGGGGAAGGTGAACGCGTCAGGGGGTTACCACTGATGCCCGGCACCAAGCCGCTGGCGGCACGGATCGGCTGGTTCGTGCTGATCTGGGCGGCGAGCGTGCTGGCGCTGGGCGTGGTGGGGTTGCTGATCAAGGTGATGCTGCGGTGATTGGGGGGCCCCGGAGAAGGGCTTTGCCCATCTCCGGACCTCATCCCACCAAAGGCCGAAGGGCCTTTGGAAACCGATACGTGTTGGGCAGGGCCGATGATCTGCTCGCGTCGCACGCGCCGCCAGGAATCCCGGCTACGGTGCTCAGGCCACGTTTCCCATCCGGGCTCCACAGCGGCGCTCGGCGCCAGGTCGAGGTGTCCAGAGGCCTTTCGGCCTTTGGCGGGGTGAGGTTTGGAGAGGGGGCAGCGCCCCTCTCCAACTCGTCACCGCCCCGTCATCTCGATCAGCAGCTCGTCGCGTCCCAAGCTCAGCACCACACCCATCTGCGTGCCTCGCAAGTGCATGATCACCCCGGCGGCGTTCTGCAGCCACAGCTCGTCCGTGCGGCGCGTGTCGAGGCCCCGATCGCCCGTTCCCTGCGTGTAGATCCCCGCGAAATCCTCGATGCGCGTCAGCCCGTAGACGTCGCCGCTGGCCTGGATGCGCGCCGCACCGCCCGGGCCGACCACTGTGCCGGCCATGCGGAATGGGTAGGACCGGCCGCGGAAGCTCAGCGTCCCGTTCCCCGCCCCGGCGCCGGCGATGAACTCCTCCGCAAGGGTGACGGTGCCGACCGGCCGACGACCGGCGATGCTGCGTTCGGTGGGAACAGGAGGCACGGCGGAGCAGCCAGCCAGGGCGGACAGGCCGCCGAAGGCGGCGGCCGAGCAGAACGCGCGACGATGCATGGACGGTGACCCGATCAGGATTGTCGCCGCAGACTCACGCTGTTTCATGCGTCGGTCAACGCCCGCCCGCGGCGAAGTCCGGCAGTAGTCCGCCGCCGGCGACCATGCGGAAAGGCAGCCCATAAGCCCGCTGCAGCAGCGTCGGATCGAGCGCCTCCGCCACGCCGCCACAGGCGGCGAGCCGCCCGTCGATCAGCATGGCCACACGGTCCGCGACGAAATCAGCCTCGTTGAGGTCGTGCAGCACCGCGAGCACCGCGGTGCCCTGCCGCGCCAGGCGCCGCAGCAGGCGCAGCAATTGTCCGCGATGCCCGGCATCGAGGCTCGCTGTGGGTTCGTCCAGCAGCAGCGCCGCGGGTGCCGCCGCGCCATCGAGCTGCGCGAGGGCCCGCGCCACCTGCACGCGCTGCCGTTCCCCGCCAGAAAGCGTGGCGTAGGCACGCTCGGCGAGATGCGCCACGCCGGCCTGTTCCATCGCCAGTGTCACCGCGGCCTCGTCACGGGCCATCTGCGCCGTCGCATGCCAGGGCAGCCGGCCGAGCGCGATCACCTCCGCCGCGCGCATCGGAAAGCCCAGCGCGACGTGCTGGCTGACCACTGCGCGCCGGCGGGCAAGGTCGATCGGCCGCCAGTCGCGCAGCGCCCGTCCTTCCACGCGGACCTGTCCTGCCGCGACCGCCAGGTCACCGGCCAGGGCGCGCAGCAACGTGGACTTGCCCGCCCCGTTCGGGCCAACCACGGCGAGAACCTCGCCGGGGTTCAGCGTCAGCGACACATCCGCGAGCAGCGCCCGCCCGCCGGCGCGCACGGTGACGGAATCGGCGCCAATCATGCGCCCATCCCCCGTCGGCGCAGCAGCCACAGGAAGAACGGCGCGCCGAGCAGGGCGGTGACGACGCCGACGGGCAACTCGGCCGGCGCGGCCAGGCTGCGCGCCAGCAGATCCGCCAGTACCAGCAGCGTGCCGCCCAGGAGCGCCGCCCCGGGCAGCACCAGCCGGTGATCCGCCCCGAACCCCAGCCGCACGAGATGCGGCACCACCAGCCCGACGAAACCGATCAGCCCGGTGAAGGCGACCCCCGCCGCCACCGCCACCGCGGCGAGCGTCAGGGCGAGGCGCTTCACGGACTCGACACGCACGCCGAGATGGAAGGCCTCCGCCTCCCCCAGCAGCAGGGCGTTGAACGGGCGGGCCAGCGCGCAGAGCGCGAGGGTGGGCAGCCCGACCAGCACCGCGACGACGGGCAGATGTGCCCAGCGCGACCCGGCGAGGCTGCCGAGCGTCCAGAAGGTGATGTCCCGCACCTGACGGTCATCGGCCATGAAGATCATCACGCCGGTCAGCGCACCGGCGAGCGCATTCACCGCGACACCCGCGAGCAGCAGTGTCGCCACCCCGGCCACGCCCTGCACGGTGCCCAGCCGCGCCATCATCAGCGTGGCGAGCAGCCCGCCGACGAACGCCGCGACCGGCAGCAGCCACAACCCCATCACGCCGGCAGCGGCGCCGAAGATGCTGGAGCCGAGCACGATCGCCGTGACCGCAGCCAGGGCCGCGCCGCCGGACACGCCGATCAGCCCGGGATCGGCGAGCGGGTTGCGGAACAGCCCCTGCATCGCCGCGCCCGCCGCGCCGAGCCCGGCCCCGACCAGCGCCGCCATCAGCACGCGCGGCGCCCGGATCACGCCGAGCACGGCCGCGTCGCGCACATATTCCGCCGGTAGTGGCGCGATGCCGAGGACATCCAGCACCGTCGCGGTCAGGCCGCCCATCGTGACCGGCGCTGGGCCAAGCAGCACGCCTGCCAGCATGGCAGCGGCCAGCAGCGCCGCGCCGAGCGGCAGCATGGCCACGCGGCCCCGCGCGCGGGGGGAGGCAGTCGCCAGGGCGAGGCTCACGTCCAGGCACGCGCCGGCAGCGCGGGCAGCGGCGCGCCGGGATGCAGCAGCATGGCCAGGTCCCGCCGCGCATGCGCAGCGCGCGGCCCGAAGCTGAGCACGTAGGACCCGTCGATCGCCAGCACGCGCCGCGTCCGGACCACGGGCGTCACGGCCAGCGCCGGCACGGCGAGCAGCGCGTCGATGCCGCCGATCTCCTGCAGGACATGGTCCATGATCACGACCGCCTCCGGCGCGATCTGCGCCGCGGCTTCCGCCGAGAGCGGGCGATAGCCGTTATAGCCGGACACCACGTTCTGCGCCCCGCCGGCGGCGAGCATCGCAGCCGCCAGCGTTCCGGCGCCCGAGACGAGCGGCGCCCCGCGCGACGCGGACAGGACGAAGATCGTCCGCACCGGCCGCAGCGCCGCGATCGGCGCATCGAGCGATTGCCAGTCCGCCAGCACGGTGTCGGCGACCGGCCTGCCATCCACCTCCAGCGCATCGGCGACGGCGCGGATCTTGGCGGCGATGCCGTCGCCGGTCGGCACCTCGGGAATGGATCGGATCGGCGCGCCGGCCGCGCGCAGCACAGCGAGCGCCTGCGCCGGCCCCGCATCTGCCGAAAGCAGCATCATGTCGGCGTTGAGCGAGATCAGCCCCTCCGGCGCCAGGGCGCGCATGTAGCCGATCTGCGGCAGCCCGCGGACGGCCGCCGGGAAGCGGCTGGTGCTGTCAACCGCCACGACGCGATCGCCGACGCCCAGCGCGAAGACGCATTCCGTCACCGCGCCGCCGACGGCCACGATGCGATGCGGCGTCTCGGCGCGCGCCGGCGCGGCCAGCACGGCCGCGCCGCCGGCGAGCAGGACCCGGCGGCCGATCATGCCGCGCTCTCTGCCAGGAAGGCGTGGCGTTCGGCGACGGTCGAGGCGATGGCGCGCCAGTCCTCGCGCTCCGCCTGTCCCGGCTTGCGGGCACCGAACAGCAGGGCGATGACCTCGCCATCGGCGTCGAGCAGCTCGATCGAGGTCACCGCGCCATCCGCCGTCGGCTTCACGACGCGCCAGGCGGCCGCGACGCCGGCCTCGCGCAGATGCAGGTTGAAGTCCGAGTCGAGCACATTGAACCAGCCTGGTATGTCGAGCAGCCGGTCCACCGTGCCGGTATGGATCTGGATGGCCGAGCGGTTGCCCACGAAGACCATGACGGGCACCGCCTGCGCCGAGGCGAGGCGCAGCGCCTCCGAACCCGCCTGCGGGTCGAGCCGCATGGCGAGGTCCCCACCCGCCAGGCCGAATGCCTGGCGGCGCGTCGCCCGGTGGCGGCGCAGCATGGGGAAGAAGTCGTGGGTGTCGCGCAGGGCCAGCCAGTCCTCCCGCAGGGCGCGGCCGTCGACCGGGTCTTCGGCCTTCGGCGTGGCGATCGCAGGGGGGGTGGCGGGCGGCGCATCGGCCTGTTCCACCGCGAAGCCGGCAACGATGCGCGACCAGCCGTCCCGGTCGGTCGCATCGGTCGCGTAGATCTTGTGCGCGGCGACGCCGTCCGTGTCGAAGATCTGGATCGAAGGCCGTTCCCCGCCCAGCGCATAGGCATGCGCCCATCGGCCCGGGAACAGCCGCAGGTCGATGTCGGCGCCGAGCACGAGGATGTGCCCGGGGCCGGAGGAGACCTTGTCGAAGCATCCTTTGCGCTCATGCACCGCATGCTCGTTGCGCGTCAGCGCCATGATGCGGCCGGCCTCCGGCATGGCGCCGATCAGGGCCGTCCAATCCGGGCGGAGCGGCGTGGCGGTGCCGGTCGCACCAGAGGCGACCAGCGCGGCTTCGGTAGTACCTAGGCGCTGCGCGGCGTCGCGGGCGCGGACCGGCTTGCCGGCGTCGCGGATCAAAGCGGCGTGGCGTTCGACGAGATCGGACATGGGCGTGTCCCCTTCAGTTTGCAGGACGGTGAGCGGACGCGACGGTCCCCGCCGCACATCGCGGCGGGGCCGGCGGGCGTGCGCGACGGCCGGCACGGCACGATTATGATTTCGAACGATGCGGGCGGATCGCTCGGAGCCGCGCCCGACACGTCACCGCCGGACGTCCGAAGGCGTCGGCTCCGACCTCCGGCCGCCACGCTGCGGCGAGACAGGAATCGGCCAAGTGGGCGCGGCGGCGCCGGCAGACTACTTCGTGAGGATGAGCTTGCCGTGCCGCGTGAGCTTGAGGCGATAGGTCTCGGTGCCATGGCGGATCGCGATCTCGCGCGAATTGCCGAGCAGCGCCCGGCTTTCGAGCACCGCGGGTTCGCGGAGGACGGGTTCGCGCGCCGGGGCCGGCGCGGGCTGCGTCGCGCCGATCACCGCGCGGCTACCCGGCCAGAGGCGGCCGTGCGCGGGGCACGCCATCCCAGATGGAGACAGGCGACGGACATCGCCGCGATGCCGACTTCGATCCAACTGGCCACGGGTCGATCCCTTTCGGTGCAGGCAACGCCCGGCAGGCTGTTCCTGCGGGGCTGTCGATGCGGCGATCCTAGCTGATGTTGCGAGTCATTCGCAACTAAGAATCGTGGCCGCCGATCGTGCTAGGCTGCGGCCATGCGTCTTGCCGTCATCGCCGACATCCATGGCAACATCCTCGCCCTTGACGCGGTCCTCGCAAATATCGACCGCCGCGGCGTGCGGGACATCCTCAACCTGGGCGACGTGGTCTCCGGCCCGTTGCGGCCGCGCGATTGCGCGGAGCGCATCGTCGCGCGCCGCATCCCTACGGTGCGCGGCAACCATGACCGCTGGGTCGCCGAGGGCGGTGCAGGCAAGTCGGACGCCTTCGCGCTGGAACGGCTCGACCCCGCACAGGCAGCGTGGCTCGGCGCCTTGCCGCCGCTGCTGGAGCCCGCGCCGGGGGTGCTCGCCTTCCATGCGCGACCCGACGACGACAACACCTATCTGATGGAGGAGGTAGCCGGCGGCCGGCTACTGCCCGCCGCCGGCGACACCGTCGCGGCGCGGCTCGGCGCAACGGCCGCGCGCGTGCTGCTGTGCGGGCACAGCCATCTGGCGGGGCTGATGCGGCTCGACGACGGACGCGTGCTGGTCAATCCCGGCAGCGTCGGGTGCCCGGCCTATGACGACCCGACGCCGCCGGCGCATGTCTCGGAGGCCGGCGCGCCCTTCGCCCGCTATGCGATCGTGGAGATCGAGGGCGCCGTCCTGACCGGCTGCGAGATGATCGCGCTGCCTTATGACCACGCTGGTGCCGCCGCGCAGGCGGAGGCCGCCTCGCGTCCCGACTGGGCCCACGCGTTGCGCACCGGCCGAATGCCGCGCGGCGGTTGACGGCGCAGCCCCGGCCGTGGTCTCGGGCGGCCTCCTCCGCCTTACCGGGACCCCATGATCCGCCTCGACAACATCAGCAAGCAGAACGGCCGCCAACTTCTTTTCATCGAGGCATCGGCCGCGCTCCAGAAGGGCGAGCGCATCGGCCTGGTCGGGCCGAACGGTGCCGGCAAATCCACCCTGTTCCGCATGGTCATCGGCCAGGACCAACCGGATGAGGGCCAGGTGCTGGTCGATCGCGGCGTGACCATCGGCTTCTTCAGCCAGGACGTTGGGGAGATGTCGGGCCGTTCCGCGGTGGCCGAGGTGATGGACGGCGCCGGCAATGTCAGCGAGGTCGCGGCCGAACTGGCGGAGCTGGAAGCCGCGCTGTCCGACCCCGACCGCGCCGATGAGATGGATACGATCCTGGAACGCTTCGGCGAGGTGCAGGCCCGCTTCGAGGAGCTGGGTGGCTATGCGCTGGAGAGCAAGGCGCGCGAGGTGCTCGACGGCCTCGGCTTCAGCCAGGAGATGATGGACGGCGATGTCGGCGCGCTGTCGGGCGGATGGAAGATGCGCGTGGCGCTGGCGCGCATCCTGCTGATGCGCCCCGACGTGATGCTGCTCGACGAGCCTTCGAACCACCTGGACCTCGAGAGCCTGATCTGGCTGGAGCAGTTCCTCACCGGCTACGACGGCGCGCTGCTGATGACGTCCCACGATCGGGAGTTCATGAACCGCATCGTTAACAAGGTCATCGAGATCGATGGCGGCACGCTGACGAGCTTCTCCGGCAATTACGATTTCTACGAACAGCAGCGCGCCATGAACGAGCAGCAGCAGCAGGCGCAGTTCGAGCGCCAGCAGGCGATGCTGGCGAAGGAGATCAAGTTCATCGAGCGCTTCAAGGCCCGCGCGTCCCACGCCGCGCAGGTGCAGTCGCGGGTGAAGAAGCTCGACAAGATCGACCGCGTCGAGCCGCCGCGGCGCCGACAGACCGTGGCGTTCGACTTTCCCGCGGCCCCACGCTCAGGCGAGGACGTGGTCAATCTCCGGAACGTCCACAAGCGCTACGGCAGCCGCGTGATCTATGAAGGGCTGGACCTGCTGATCCGCCGGCGCGAACGCTGCTGCGTGCTCGGCGTAAACGGCGCAGGAAAATCCACGCTGCTGAAGCTGGTGACGGGCTCGACCGAGCCCGACGAGGGCAGCGTCGCCGTCGGCGGCAGCGTGAAGACGGGATACTTCGCACAGCACGCCATGGAGCTGCTGGACGGCGACCGCACCATTTTCCAATCGCTGGAGGACGCCTTCCCGCAGGCCAATCAGGGGTCTCTGCGGGCGCTGGCGGGCTGCTTCGGATTTTCCGGCGACGACGTCGAGAAGAAGTGCCGTGTGCTGTCAGGCGGCGAGAAGGCACGGCTCGCCATGGCGCGGATGCTCTACGACCCGCCGAACTTCCTGGTGCTCGACGAGCCGACCAACCATTTGGACATGGCGACGAAGGAGATGCTGATCGCGGCGTTGGCGTCCTATGAAGGCACCATGCTGTTCGTGTCGCACGACCGCCACTTCCTCGCCGCGTTGTCGAACCGTGTGCTGGAGCTGACGCCTGAAGGCATTCACCAATATGGCGGCGGTTACACCGAGTACGTGGCGCGGACCGGGCAGGAAGCGCCCGGCCTGCACGGCTGACGCGCGGCGCGTCAGAAGGTTACGCGCGGCGGGGGCAGCGGCGTGCCGGGCGGAATCGCGCCGCGGCGGATCATGCAGGCGTGATAGAGCTGCGGCAGGAGCACCAGCAGTTCCTGCCGCATCTCCTCCATGTTCGCGGCATTGCCGCCGCCCATCTCGCCATACAGCTTGTAGCGAGGATTGTTCTCCGCCTCTCGGCGGCAGGCGGACGCGTCCGGGCCGGATTGGTCGGGTACATTGGCCCAGACGCCGCCCGTGGCGCAGCCGGCGAGGCCCAGCAACCCAGCCAGGGCGAGGGCATTGAGGCGAATCGTCATCGTCGTCTCCTGTTTCGCCACGCCGTCATACCGGCGGCGCCAGCACCTTGTCGCGGTAGTTGCAGAAGGCGCGCGCCACGCAACGCCAGCATTCAGGGGCCCGCGCCTTGCAGACATAGCGGCCGTGCAGGATCAGCCAGTGATGCGCATCCCGCAGCAGATCGGCGGGAATGCGTTTCACCAGCCTCTCCTCGACCTCCAGCGGCGTCCGGCCGGGAGCCAGGCCGCAGCGGTTGCCCAGCCGGAAGATGTGCGTGTCCACCGCCATGGTGTTCTGCCCGAAGGCGGCGTTGAGCACGACATTCGCCGTCTTGCGCCCCACGCCGGGCAGCGCTTCCAGCGCCTCCCGCGTCGAAGGGACGGCGCCGCCATGCTTCTCGACCAGGTCACGCGACAGCGCGGCGACATTCTTCGCCTTCGATTGCCATAGCCCGATTGTGCGGATGTAGGGGCCGATCCCCTCGGCGCCGAGCGCTGCCATCGCGGCCGGCGTCGGTGCGGCGGCGAACAGCGCCGGGGTGCAGCGGTTCACCGCCGCATCGGTCGCCTGGGCCGAGAGCACCACCGCGACCAGTAGGCTGAATGTGTCGTGATAGAGCAGCTCCGTTTCCGGCGCCGGGTTGGCCGTGGCCAGCGCGCGGATGAAGGCTTCCGCCTGGGCAGGCGGCATCAGCCGCGCGCGGCGCGGGGCGGCGGCGGAGCCATGATCGGGTCGCTTGGGGCGGGGGAACAGAGCGGGCATGTCTGGTGTCGCGCCGATCCTGGCTTATCTTGCCCCAGTATGGCACCCCCCGCCGACCCCGTGCTGTTCCAGGCCATCTGCACGCCGCCGCGCTCCTTCAGCAGGGGGCTGTTCCGGGTGCTGGCCGGGCTGCTCGCCGTTCTGGCGACGCTGACGGCAACTGTCTTCCTCATCATCGGGGCGTGGCCGGTGCTGCCCTTCCTCGGGCTCGAGGTCTGCTTCGCGCTCGGCATGGTGGTATTCCACGCCCGCCGCACCGCCCGCATCTCGGAGATCATCCTGCTGACCGCCGACCGGCTGACCGTGACCCGCACCGACGCGCGAGGCAGGCGGGAGGAGGTCATGCTCGACCCGTACTGGGCCCGCAGCATCTACATACCGCGCCCTGCCCATGCCGGCGTGCTGCGGCTGGAAAGCCGAGGACGCGGCGCGGAAATCGGACAGCACCTGGGGGGGGACGAGAAGGTGTCGCTCCATGAGGCGCTGTCGGCGGCGCTGGCGCGGGCGAAGCAGCCGGTGTTCGACAATCCGCAGTTGCGCTGATCGCGGTGGACGGGCCTTGCCCCATCTACAGCCGTAAAACCAGGAAGACGTAGCGCCTTCAACGATTGCAGCGGCAGCAGCAGGGCAATCCGAGCCGCGCCGCGGCAGCGGCCCCCTGCCGCTCACATGTCCGGATCGAGCAGCCGCAATACGCCTTCGAGCTGATCAAGGTCGCGGTAGTTGATCATGACCTGCCCGCCCTTGCCGCTCGTCTTGATGCCGACCTTCAGTCCGAGCCGTTCGGTCAGTCGGCGTTCAAGCGCGGCCACGTTCGCGTCCTGGTTGGCTCCCCGCCGTGCGGCCGGGTCACGCGGCGCCGCCGCCGCCAACGCTTCGGTCTGGCGCACCGACAGCCCGCGCACCACGACCAGCCCGGCGAGCCGCTCCGGGTCCTCGGCGCCGAGCAGAGCGCGGGCGTGGCCGGCGGATAGCGCGCCGCCGCGCAGCATGTCCCGCACTCGCGCCGGCAGGTTCAGCAGGCGCAGCGTGTTCGCGACGTGGCTGCGAGACTTGCCGACCGCCTGGCCGAGCCCTTCCTGCTTCAGGCCGAACTCGCTGAGCAGGCGTGCGTAGCCTTCTGCCTCCTCGAGCGCGTTCAGGTCTTCGCGCTGCAGGTTCTCGACCAGGCCGGCAGCCATGGCCGCGCGGTCATCGAGGTCCCGAATCACGACCGGCACGTCGTGCAGCTTCGCCTGCTGCGCCGCCCGCCAGCGGCGTTCCCCGCCGAGAATCTGGAACTTGCCGGCCGCACCGGGTTTCGGGCGTACGAGGATCGGCTGCAGGATCCCGTGTTCCTGGATGGAGGCCGCAAGTTCGGCGAGCGCTGCCGGATCAGGCGTGGCGCGAGCCTGGAATGGGCTTGGCTCCAACACCTCGATCGGCAGTGTGCGCGGGGCGGCGCCGGGGGAAGCGGCGGTGGGGGCTGGCGTGCTGTCGCCCATCAGGGCCGACAACCCCATCCCGAGGCGCGTAGGCTTCTTCATGCGGCCGATTTCCTGGCGCGGCGCTCGCGCTTCAGCAGTTCCGCTGCGAGGTCCACATAGGCCTGCGCACCGGCGGAGCGGTGGTCGTAAAGGATGACCGGCAGACCGTGCGACGGCGCCTCGCTGATGCGGACGTTGCGCGGGATGACGGTGGAATAGACCTTGGCGCCGAAGAAGGCGCGGACATCGGCTGCGACGAGCTCCGATAGATTGTTGCGCTTATCAAACATAGTCAGAACGATACCTTCGAGCTCCAGCGCCGGATTCAAGGCGCGCTTCACCCGATCCACGGTTCTCGTGATCTGGGAGACGCCTTCGAGGGCGAAGAACTCGGTCTGCAACGGCACCAGGACCGAGGTGGATGCCACCAGCGCATTCAAGGTGAGCAGACCGAGGGAGGGCGGGCAATCGATCAGGATCACCTCGGTACCGGCCAGCGCCTCCCGCTGTGATTCCAGCGCATCGCGCAGGCGACGCTCGCGGTTCTCCAGCCCGACGAGTTCGATCTCCGCGCCCGCGAGTTCCGGGTCGGCCGGCAGCAGGGTGAGATTCGGGATCTTCGTCGGCCGCAGCAGGTCGCGCAGCGGGCGTTCGCCGGTCAGCAGAGCGTAGGAACCCGCGCCGCGATCCTGGCGTGCGATGCCGACGCCGGTCGAGGCGTTGCCTTGCGGGTCCATGTCGATCAGCAGCACCCGGCGCTTTGCGGCAAGCGCGGTGGCGAGATTGATGGCGGTTGTCGTCTTCCCGACGCCACCCTTCTGGTTGGCGAGGGCAATGATGCGGGGGGGCGCGCGGTCAGTCGTCGCGGACACGGCGTATCTCGCTCAGGCGGAGGATGGTGGCCTCGGGGTCCGTGCGGCTTTCGAACCGCTCCGCGGTGAAGTGCCAGTCCGCGGCAGCGGTCGTCAACTCCTGCTCCGCAGTGCGGCCTTTCGGCAGGATCGCAACGCCGCCCGGGGCGAGGAATCGCGCGGCGAATCCGAGCAGCACGTCGATCGAGGCGAGCGCACGTGCCGTGATGGCGGCGACCGGCGGCAGCCGGACCTGCTCGATCCTCCGTGGATGAACCTTCACGTGGGGAAGTCTCAACGTGCCGGCGGCTTCTATCAGGAACGCCGCCTTGCGGCGGTCGGATTCGATTAGGTGCACGTCCCGCTGCGGGAGGGCGGCCGCGATGACAATGCCGGGCAATCCGCCGCCGGATCCGAGGTCGGCGATCGGACCATCCGCGGGTAGGAGCGGCACCAGTTGCAGGCTGTCGGCGATGTGGCGGGTCTCGATATCCGCCGACGTTCGGCTCGAGACTAGGTTGATCGTCGCGTTCCACCGCAGCAACAGGTCACGATACGCGGCGAGCCGGGCGTCGCGCGCAGCATCTGCCGGAACCGCTGGGCTAGGCTGTTTCACGTGGAACGAACCTCATCCCGGCGAAGCGCGACCGCCAAGGCCGCGATGGCCGCAGGCGTAATCCCTGCAAGGCGGCCGGCGGAACCGAGCGTCGCGGGCCGGGCGGCAGAAAGACGCTGCCGCATCTCCGTGGAAAGTCCCGGAATGGAGCTGAAATCCAGCCCATCAGGGATGCGCGTGCGTTCCTCGCGTTCCAGCAGGCGCATTTCGGCCTCCTGGCGGCGCAGATAGGGGGCATAGAGCGCCTCCGCTTCCAGCTGCGCCCGCAGTGCGGGGGAAAGGTCACGCAGCCAGGGGAAGGCCTGGTCGACGGCTGCAGCATCGACGCCTGGCAGCGCGAGGACCTCCAGGACTGATCGGCGCTTGCCGTCCTGGTTGACCGCAATGCCACCCGTGGCGAGCGCTGCCGGTGTAGCGCCATCGGCCTGCGCCCGAGCCAGTGCGTCGGCCGTGGCGGCCGCGAAGGCCCGGTGCCGCGCCGCGCGCTCATTCCCCACGCAGCCCCAGGCGATGCCCCTTTCGGTCAGCCGAAGTCCGGCATTGTCGGACCGCAGTACCAGCCGGTGCTCGGCCCGTGCTGTCAGCATGCGGTAGGGCTCGGACACACCCTGAAGCACGAGGTCGTCCACCAGCACGCCCGCATAGGCCTCGCTCCGCGTCAGCACTCGGTCGGGCAATCCGCCGGAAGCGCGCTGCGCGGCGTTCAGGCCGGCCATCAGGCCCTGGGCTGCCGCCTCCTCATAACCGGTCGTACCGTTGATCTGCCCCGCCAGGAACAGCCGTGGCACGGACCGCACCTCCAGTGCCGGCGTCAGTGCGCGCGGGTCGACATGATCGTACTCGATGGCGTAGCCAGGCCGGACGATCCGGGCGCGCCCGAGCCCCGGGATCGATGCGATCATCGCGGCCTGCACGCCTTCCGGCAGGCTCGTGGAAATGCCGTTCGGATAGACCGTGTCGTCGTCCAGCCCTTCCGGCTCCAAGAAGATCTGATGCCGCTCCCGCTCGGCGAAGCGCACGACCTTGTCCTCGATCGAGGGGCAGTAGCGCGGGCCGACGCCCTGGATGCGCCCGCCATAGACTGCGCTCTGGTGCAGGTTGGCGCGGATCACGGCATGCGTCGCGGGGGTCGTCGCGGTGATGCCGCAGACGATCTGGCGATTGGTGATGCGATCCGTCATCCAGGACAGCGGCTCCGGCGGATCATCGCCGGGCTGGGCTTCAAGCGCCTGCCAATCGATGGTCCGCCCGTCCAGCCGCGGTGGTGTCCCGGTCTTCAGTCGCGCCAGCGGCAGCCCTAGCCTCTCAAAGGCCAGCGCCAAGCCGACGGCCGGTTCATCGCCAGCCCGCCCCGCCGGAATGCGCTGTTCGCCGATACGGATCTCACCGCGCAGGAAGGTTCCGGTGGTCACGACCAGCGCACCGCAGCCGAACCGCCCCCCGTCGCCCGTGAGGACCGCGGCGATGCCGCCATCCGCCGCAATCTCAATCCCTTCCGCCGCCGTGGCGATGATCGTGAGGCCGGGCTGGCCTGCCAGCAACTCGCGCACCGCGCGCCGGTACAGCTTCCGGTCGGCCTGCGCCCGGGGGCCGCGCACCGCCGGCCCTTTTGACCGGTTGAGCATTTTCACATGGATAGCCGCAGCATCCGCTGCGCGCGCCATCAGCCCGTCGAGCGCGTCCACCTCCCGGACGAGATGCCCCTTCCCCACCCCGCCAATGGCAGGGTTGCAGGACATCTCGCCGAGCGTTTCGAGCCGGTGGGTCAGCAGCAGCGTGCGCGCACCGCAGCGGGCCGCAGAAGCCGCTGCCTCGCAGCCGGCATGCCCGCCGCCGACGACGATGACATCGAAGTTCTTATCCATGGGGGGCGTATACGCCATGGCAGGAAGGTCGGGGGAGAGAACCTCCCCCTTTCTTTCACTGTGCCAGTCCGCGGCGATCACTTCCCGATGCAGAAGTCGGCGAAGACGACGTCCAGAATGTCCTCCACGCCCACCCTGCCAGTCAGACGGCCGAGGGCCCGCAGGGCGGCACGGAACGCCTCGGACGCCAGTTCAGGCATGACAGCGGTCTCTGCATCGCCAAGCCAGGCGACGACCTCGGTCAGCGCGGCGCGGTGCCGCGGTCTCGTCAACAGGGCAGCATCGGAGGCGCCAGCAAGCCGCGCGGCACTCTCGGTCAGGCGAGCACGTAGCGCATCCAGTCCGGCGCCAGTCAGTGCCGACACTGCCAGCGCCTCGACGCCACCGATCATCGCCGGCGCCGGGACCAGATCCGCCTTGTTGGCCAGCACCATCGCATCGGGACCGACCCATCGCAGGGTCTCAGCGTCGGGCGTGGCGTCCGCAGCGAAGACCGTCAGCACCAGGTCGGCCTCCTCCGCCCGGCTGCGTGCGCGGCGGATGCCCTCCTGCTCGATTTCGTCGCCGGCCTCTCGCAGCCCGGCGGTATCCGCGAGCGTTATCGGGACGCCGGCGAGGGCGAGCCGCACCTCCACGACATCACGCGTCGTTCCCGCGCGGGCCGAGACGATGGCCACCTCCCTTCCCACGAGGGCGTTCAGCAATGACGACTTGCCGGCATTCGGGGCGCCCAGGATCGCCACGAGCAACCCCTCCCGCAGCCTTTCGCCGCGTCCACCATCTGCCAGATGCGCCTCGATCTCACCGCGGAGCCCTGCCGCCCCGGTCCTCGCCCGGTCGCACAGATCGGTCGGCAGATCGTCCTCCGCGAACTCGATGGCTGCTTCCTGATGGGCAAGCAACCGTGTCAGCCGCGCAGCCCAGCCGCCATACAGTGCCGCCAGGGCACCATTGGCCTGCCGCAACGCCTGCCGACGCTGGGCCTCCGTTTCCGCGGCGATCAGATCGGCGACACCTTCCGCCGCTGTCAGGTCCATTCGACCATTCAGAAAGGCGCGGCGGGTGAACTCACCGGCTTCGGCCGGCCGCGCACCCAGGGCCGTCAAAGCCCCGGCTACCGCAGCGATCACCGCCGGGCCGCCATGCAGGTGAAGCTCGACGCTGTCCTCGCCAGTATACGATCGCGGCCCTGGGAACCACAGGACCAGCGCCTGATCCAGGGTCTCGCGGGTGCCAGGGTCACGTAGTCGCCGCAGGCCGGCCACCCGCGGCGCGGGCAATCGGCCCGCCATGGCCGCGAGGATCGCCCCGCTCGAAGAGCCGGACACGCGCAGGATGGCAACGGCACCTCGGCCGGCACCGCTCGCCAGGGCGAAGATCGTATCGGTGGCGCTCACGTCACGCCGACGGATGTTTCACGTGGAACACTCGCGAGGCACCTTTCCCGGGCATCGACGGCGCAAGCATCTACCCGCCTCCGCCCGCCTCTCCAACGGCCCTCGCCCCACGCTTGACGCGCCTAAGCGTAGGGTGTCTGTCGCAGAACCATGCCGCAGCTCTCCCTGCACACCCCGCTCGGTGACCTCACGCTGTCCGAGGAGGATGGCGCCATCGTCGCCCTGGATTGGGGCCGCGGGCGCGATCAGGAACCGACGCCGCTCCTGCTCCGGGCCCGCGACCAGCTCCAGGATTACTTCGACGGTAGCCGGACCGCCTTCGACCTGCCGCTTGCTCCCCACGGGACGCCTTTCCGGCAAAAGGTGTGGGCTGCGCTATGCGCCATCCCGCCGGGGCAGACCCGTTCCTACGTCGATATTGCGCGACAGGTTGGCTGCCGCGCCCCGCGCGCGATCGGTCAGGCCAATGGCGCCAACCCGATCCCGATCCTCATTCCCTGCCACCGCGTCGTGGCAGCGGACGGTTCCCTCGGCGGCTATTCGGGCGGCGAGGGAGCGGCTACCAAGCGCTACCTTCTCGACCTCGAGCGCAACGCCGCCGGGGGCGACACTCTCTTCACGGCCGCGACGCCGGCCCAGCGACGGAGCCGTTGATCATGACCCACGCCATCCGCATCCACGAGACCGGCGGGCCGGAGAAGATGATCTGGGAGGACATCCCCCTCCCCGCGCCGAAGCCCGGTGAAGCGCTGGTCCGTCACAAAGCGGTCGGCCTGAACTTCATCGACGTCTACTTCCGCACCGGCCTATACAAGGCGCCGTCGCTGCCCGCGATCATCGGCATGGAGGGCTCCGGCATCGTGGAGGCGGTGGGCGACGGCGTGACGGAGGTCGCCGTCGGCGACCGGGTCGCCTACGCCACCGCGCCGATCGGTGCCTACGCCGAAGCGCGCTGCATCAAGGCCGACCGCCTCGTGAAGATGCCCGAGGGCATCGGCTTCGAGCAGGCCGCGGCCATGATGCTCCAGGGCATGACGGCCGCGTTCCTCATTAAGAAATGCTACCCGGTGCAGTCCGGCCAGACCGTGCTGGTGCACGCGGCCGCGGGCGGCGTCGGGCTCATCATGTGCCAGTGGCTGAAGCACCTCGGGGCCACCGTCATCGGCGTGGTCAGCACCGAGGAAAAGGCCGCGCTCGCCCGCGCGCACGGCGCCGCCCATGTCCTGCTGACAAAGGATGACGTGCCCGCGCGCGTGAAGGACATTACGGGCGGCGCGATGCTGCCAGTGGTGTTCGACAGCGTCGGGCGCGACAGCTTCAACACCTCGCTCGACTGCCTCGCACCCTTCGGCATGCTAGTCTCCTACGGCAATGCCTCAGGCCCGGTGGCAGTTCCCGATCTCGGTATCCTGGCCGCCAAGGGCTCGCTCTACCTGACGCGCCCGACGCTTGCGACCTACACCGCGAAGCGGGACGACCTGATCGCCCGCGCCAACGACCTCTTTGAGGTGGTGGGTTCCGGTGCCGTCCAGATCCGGGTGAACCAGACCTTCGCGCTGAAGGACGCCGCCGATGCGCATCGCGCGCTGGAAGCGCGGCAGACCACCGGCAGCACCGTCCTGCTGCCCTGAGGTTCGCTCAGCGCCTCGACCGCGCGCCGATCAGGCCGCCGATCACCGCCCCGATCACACCGCCCGCCGGCCCCATCAGGAAGACGGCGCCCATCGCATAGGCGCCCTCCGCCTGACTGACCCGCGCGACCTCCCCATAGGCGAGCGCCGCCGCGCTGGTCGCGACCCAACCCAGCACGAAGCCAAGCAGAACCCCGACCGCGATGCGGATCATATGCCGTCCCCGAAGGGCGCCTTCAGCCACAGCGCATCCTTCACCTTCGCCGTGACGAAGGCCGTGTGCGCCGCCATCCGGTCCACCGGTACGATGATCGGCTGCGACACCCATTCGACGCTCTCGACCACCGCCAGAATGGGTCCGCCGCTCAGGCCGGCCGATGCCAGTTCCAAGCCCGGCTGCTTGCCGCCCATCAGTTCCAGATAGACCTGCGCGAGCAGCCGGCAGTCGAGGATCGCGTTGTGCGATGACCGCATGGAATTATCGACGCTGAGCCGACGGCAGAGCGCATCCAGGCTGTTCGGCATTCCCGGATACCGATCCTTTGCGAGCATCAGGCTGTCGACCATCCGACCGCGGTCGAGGCGCGGATGGCCGCAGCGGTGCAGCTCCGCGTCCAGGAAGCCGAAATCGAAGGGCGCGTTATGGGCGATGATCGGCGCATCGCCCAGGAACTCGAGCATTTCCGCGGCAATCTCGGCGAAGCGCGGCTTGCCGGCCAAATCGGCGCTGGTGAAGCCGTGGACGCGCGTCGCTTCGGCCGGGATGTCGCGTTCCGGATCGACCAGCTTGTGGAAGACCAGCCCGGTCGGCAGCAGGTTCACGAGTTCCACGGCGGCGACCTCGATGACGCGGTCGCCCTGCCCGGGCTCAAGGCCGGTGGTTTCTGTATCCAACACAATCTGGCGCATGCGCGCAGTATAGGCGCACCGCGTACCGCGCCTATGGCGTGAGTTGCCGGACGAGGCGCTTGATGCGTGCCTGGGCGAAGCGGCGGCTCAAGCCTGTCGGGATGACGTGGTGGGCCCGGCGCCGCTTCTCCGCGTCCGGCATCTGTCGCGCCCGGATCGAGGTCAGGCGTTCCTCCGTCATGCCCCGCCGGCGCAGAACGCGGGTCCGTTGCACGGCCGCGGGCGCGGAAACAACGACGACGCGGTCGACGCGCGCCTCCCCGCCGGTTTCCAGCAGCAGTGGCACGTCCAGCACCACCAGCCGCCGCCCCTCCCGGCGCGCGCGCGCCAGGAAGCGGCGCTCCTCGTCCCGCACCAGCGGGTGGACGATGCCCTCGAGCCGTTTCAGTGCGCCGGGGTCGCCCAGTACTGCGCGACGCAGAGCCTCCCGGTCCACGCGGCCATCGACGACGCTGCCGGGAAAGGCCGCGCGGATCGGTCCGACCGCCCTGCCGCGGCGCGCCTGCAGCCGATGCACCGCGGCATCGGCGTCGAACACGGGGATGCTCAGCCGCCGGAAACTGTTGGTGGCGGTCGACTTGCCCATCCCGATACTTCCGGTCAGGCCGATGATGATCATCGCGGCGGGATGTCCGCGGCGACCAATTCCCGCAGAGCGGCGTCCACGCGGGGGGCGCCGCCGAACCAGGCCTCGAAGCCCGGCCGTGCCTGGTGCAGCAGCATGCCAAGCCCTTCTGCCGTGCGCAGCCCCCGCGCCCGCGCGGCCGCCAGCAGCGGCGTCTCCAGCGGCACATACACGATGTCCGCCACCACGGCCGATGGGGGCAGCGGCGCGAGGTCGATATCGAGCGACGGGTGCCCCTGCATGCCGAGTGATGTCGTATTGACCAGCAGCGCGGCCTCGCGGAGCGGTGGAGCATCCGCCACATCAACCGGACCGCCGAGGTCGCGCGCCAGGGCCTCCGCCCTCTCCCGCGACCGGTTCACCAGCGTCACCCGCGGGCAACCGGCATCGAGCAAGGCCGCCGCGATGGCCCGCGCCGCGCCGCCGGCGCCGAGAAGGACAGCGGCCCCCGACGAAGGCGCCCATTCCGGGACATGGTCGCGGACGTTCTCGATGAAGCCGTAGCCGTCGGTATTCGATCCCTCAATCCGTCCGTCCCGGAACACCAGCGTGTTGACCGCGCCGGCGCGGCGGGCCGAGGCATCCACCGCATCGCAGACCGCGAAGGCCGCCTCCTTGTGCGGGATGGTGACGTTGGCACCGCGGAAGCCGAGCGAGGCCAGCGCCTTCACCGCCGCGGCGAAGCCGCCGGGTTGCACCGGCAACGGCAAGTAGGCGCCATCGATGCCGAGCGACTCCAGCCAATAGCCATGGAGCCGCGGCGAGCGCGAGTGGGAGACAGGCCAGCCGAGGACGCCGGCGAGACGAGCATGACCAGAAAGAAGTCGCATGGACGCAGGAAGCCGCGTCGGGCCTGCCGGCGCAAGGCTCTCAGCCGAATTTCAGCGGTGCCGTCCCATCCTGCGGCCGCACCCAGTAGGTGTAGCGATAGGCTTCGCGCATCCCGAGCCCTGCATTCAGCGCAAGCGATGCAATGTTGGCCGCCGCCACCTGGCAGAACAGCCACTCGGCGCCCTGCCCGCGCGCCCAGTCGGCCGCTGCGCGAACGGCTCGCGCCGCAAGCCCCCGTCGTCGAAACTCAGGCCGCACCGCCAGGTCGAAGTAGCCGGCCAGCGGTCCCGCCGCGACGACGGAAGCGACAGCCATCGCCGCACCATTCTCGCGCAGCGTGATCCAGGCACCCGGCACGGTTAGCAACGGTGCCGTTCCCTGCTTCTCCTCGCGGCGCCGAGGCCCCTGGTGCTCAGCGGTCGCAGTGACCGCCATCCAGTCGGCATCCGGCGCGGAACGCGATTCGGCCGCCGCGTCCGGCACGGCGATGGTGCCGATCGGCGCGACGAGCACCGCCGTTTCATCTTTCGCGACATAGCCCCGTGACGCCAGCAGCTCGACGAGCCCGGGCGGATCGAGCGGTGTCGACCGGAAGCGCACCGGCAAGCCGAGCGCGGCATAGCGCGCCTCGATCCGCGCAACCCGCTCCGGGAGCGCCGCATCGGGAGCCGGATCCAGCGAGGAAGCCGCATTGGCGCGCCCCGTGCCGCCGACGAACGCGCGCAATACGAAGGGCCCGTCGAAGCCGTTGCGCGGCGCGGGAACGGCGGTCAGCGTCGCCCGTTCGAGCGACAGCACGTCCGGCGGCATCAAGGCTGCAACCCGAGCCGGCCGATCAGCATCTCCTCCATCCTTGTCGATTCCGCCAGGAAGGCGCCAAAGGCCGCGCCGTCGCGATAATCCTCGGTCATGTCCAGCCGTTCGAGCAGGCTGCGGAAGTTCTCGGTGTGCATGGTCGCGAGGATCGCCTCGCGGATCGCCGTGGTAATCTCGTCCGGCAGGCCCGGCGGGCCGACGATGCCGAAGGGCGTTGTCACCACGAGCCGATAGCCGAGGTCGCGCAGGGTCGGCACCTCAGGCCAGCGGCGGAGGCGCTGCGCGCTCCATACGTTCAGCCATACCGCCTCTCCGGCGGTGACGGCCTCCCCGATGCGCACGGGCCCGGCCAGCACGTCGATATCGCCGTCGGCCAAAGCGCGAGCGCCGTGCATGGCGCCGCGGAACGGCACATGCGCGACGTCGACCTGCTCGCGCAGCAACAGCCGCGCCATGGTGAGATGCGCCGTCGAGTTCATGCCAGAGGAGCCGTAGGATAATGTTCCTGGCTTCTCCCGGGCCTCCTGAATGAAGCTTCGCCAGCCATTGGGGAAGCGTCCGGTCTTGGCGATGCTGCCATAGGCGCTCCCGGCCACGCCGATGATGGGCGTCGTGTCGCGTGAGGCATCGAAGCCGAGATTGCCGAGCAGCGCCGAGCGGATCACCTGCACCGGCAACTGCGCCAGCAGCCGGCCATCCGGCCGCGCGCTCGCCAACCCCGCGATGGCGCGCACCCCCGCGGCGCTGGGCTTGTTATGGATGGTCACCGCCTGCCCGAGCCGGGCCGACATGCCCAGGGCGAGCACGCGCACGACATCGTCATTGGTGCCGCCCGCGGCGAACGGCACAATCAACGTAACCGGTCCGGCCGGCGCCCAGGCGGCGCGGGCCCTGGCCACGGTTGCGGACAGGGCGAGGGCCCCTGCCATGACGGCGCGGCGCGCAATCCCCGACATTCGCAGCCAATCTCCCCAGCACTGCGGTCAACGCGCGATTTTGCGCCAACCCCCGGCAGTGCGCCAGCATCCCACGGATGCAGACAAAGCAGGACAGCTCCCGTGATGGAAGCGGTCCGGCACGAGGCCCCGCCCACCGCGGCACCCTCGTAACCCCAACGACCGTGGTCCCGGCGGGTTGCCGGATGGTTTCGCCGCCTTGCGCCCCGCCGGCGCCGCAGGCACAGCTTCGTCATGCTGCGATCCGTCCTTACCGTCGGCGGCTGGACCATGGCGAGCCGGGTCCTCGGCTTTGCGCGCGACATGCTGATCGCGGCGCGGCTCGGGGCGGGGCCGGTGGCCGACGCCTTCTTCGTCGCCCTGAAGCTGCCCAACCTTTTCCGCCGCCTGTTCGGCGAGGGCGCCTTCAACGCCGCCTTCATTCCCGCCTTCGCCGGATCCCTGGTGAAGGAGAGCCGTGAGGCAGCGCAGGACCTGGCGGAGCGCATGGGCGCGCTGCTCGGCATCTGGCTCGGGCTGCTGACGGTGCTGGGGCTGATCTTCATGCCGCAGCTGCTGGTGGTACTGGCTCCGGGCTTCCAGGCCGATCCGGCGAAGTTCGAACTGGCCGTCGAGCTCACCCGCATCACCATGGGCTACCTGCCGCTGATCTGCCTGACGGCGCTGGTCTCGGGCGTGCTGAACGGGCTCGACCGCTTCGCCGCGGCCGCGGCCGCACCGGTATTCTTCAACCTGCTGCTGATGGCTGCGCTCGTCGGCCTGACGCCTTACGTCGCGACGCCCGGCCATGCACTCGCGTGGGGTGTTCTCGCTTCAGGCGTCGTCCAACTCGCCATGGTGTGGGTGGCGGCCCGGCAGGCCGGCATGATGCTGAACCTGCTGCGCCCGCCGGCGCTGACGCCGCCGGTGCGAAACGTTCTGCGGCGGATGGGGCCGGGGCTGCTGGGTGCCGGCGTCACGCAGATCAACCTTGCTGTCGATGTTATCATCGCCTCCCTGCTGCCGTCCGGTGCCGTGTCCTTCCTCTATTATGCGGACCGCGTGGCGCAGCTTCCGCTTGGCGTCGTGGGCGCCGCACTCGGCACGGCGATGCTGCCGTTGCTGTCGCGCCAGCTCCGCGCCGGTCATACTCTGGCGGCGCACCGTTCGATGAACCGCGGCACGGAACTCGCGCTGCTGCTGACCCTGCCCTCCGCCGTGGGGCTGGCCGCCGCCGCGGATCCGATCGTCGCCGCCCTGTTCCAGCGCGGGGCCTTCGGCGCCGAGGCCGCGGCGGCGAGTGCGGCGGCCCTGGTCGCCTACGCGTTCGGCCTGCCGGCCTTCGTGCTGGTGAAGGTTTTCGCCCCCGGCTTCTTCGCGCGTGGCGATACCTCCGCGCCGGTGAAGATCGGCGTCACGGCCGTCGCGTTGAATCTCGCGCTGAACCTGCTGTTCATGAACTGGCTGGCGCATGTGGGCATCGCGCTCGCCACCGCCTGCGCGGCCTGGGTGAATGCCGGGCTGCTGGCATTTGTCCTGGCGCGGCGGGGGCACTTCGTCGCCGATCGCCGAGCACGGCGCGTCCTGCCGCGCATTGTGGCGGCAAGCGTGGTGATGGGGGCCGTGGTGGTCGGCATTGCAGCGCTGCTGCCGGGCACGGAAACGTCCGGCGGCCGCGTGCTGCAGGCCGTGCTGCTGATCGTGGCTGGCGCCGCGGCGTATGTGGGAGCCGGGGTGGCGTTGCGTGCGTTCAACCTGCGGGAGGTGCTCGGCATGCTGCGGCGGCGGCGAGCGTAGGCTCGCGGTGCAGGCCGCCTCCAACGCGACGCGCACCCCCGGTTGAGTCCGGCCCGCCCCGCGCCCATCTTCGGCGCATCATGAGCTCCTCACAAAACGATCCTCTCGGGTGGCACGGCACCACCATCCTGTGCGTGCGCAAGGATGGCCGCGTCGCCATGGCCGGTGACGGGCAGGTCTCGCTCGGCCAGACTGTCGTCAAGGGCAATGCGCGCAAGGTGCGCCGCATCGCCAATGGCCGTGTCCTCGCCGGCTTCGCGGGCGCGACGGCCGATGCCTTCACCCTTCTGGAACGCCTGGAAGCGAAGCTCGAACGCTTCCCGGACCAGCTTGAACGCGCCTGCGTCGAACTGGCGAAGGATTGGCGGACCGACCGTTATCTCCGCCGGCTCGAAGCCCTTCTCGCCGTCGCCGATGGCAAACGTTCCCTGCTGCTGACCGGCCAGGGCGACGTGCTTGAACCGGAAGATGCCATCATCGGTATCGGGTCGGGCGGCAACTACGCGTTGTCGGCCGCGCGCGCGCTGCTGCCGGTGGAAGGCATCGATGCGGAGGAGGTCTGCCGCCGCGCGATGAAGATCGCCGCCGACATCTGCGTGTACACGAACGGCAACATCGTTCTCGAGAGCCTGGACCCGCAAGCGTGATGCTGATCCAGAAGCGCGCCTTGCGCATCGCGGCCCGCCGCGATCCGGAAGCCCAAGGCGCGACCGCGCCCAACCCATCCGCAGCCGCCGGCGCCTACGCGCCTAGCGCGAAGCCGGCGAGTGCTGCCCGCCTGCCGTCCGAGGGCCAAAACCATGTCTGAAGCCGTCAACCTCAGCCCGCGCGAGATCGTCAGCGAACTCGACCGCCACATCGTCGGCCAGCAGGACGCGAAGCGCGCCGTTGCCATCGCGCTGCGCAACCGCTGGCGGCGCCAGCAGCTTCCGGAAGGGCTGCGCGAGGAAGTGGTGCCGAAGAACATCCTGATGATCGGCCCGACCGGCGTCGGCAAGACCGAGATCGCTCGGCGGCTCGCCAAGCTTGCCAATGCGCCGTTCCTGAAGGTCGAGGCGACGAAGTTCACCGAGGTCGGCTATGTCGGCCGCGACGTCGAATCGATCGTGCGCGACCTGGTCGAAGCCGCGATCACCATGGGTCGCGAACAGGCCCGCCGGACTGTGCAGGCCAAGGCCGAACTGAACGCCGAGGAGCGGCTGATCGCTGCCCTGGTGGGCGAGGCTGCCTCGGGCGAGACCAAGATGAAGTTCCGCCGCATGCTGCGCGCCGGCGAGATCGAGGATCGCGAGGTGGAGGTGCAGCTTGCCGATGCCGGCGGCGGCATGCCGATCGGCATGGTGGACCTGCCGGGCCAGCAGGGCGTGCAGTTCCAGAACATGCAGGAAATGCTCGGCAAGATGTTCGGCAACCGCCAGAAGCCGCGCAAGATGACGGTGGCCGAGGCCCGCACCGCCCTGACGCGGGAGGAGGCGGACAAGCTGCTGGACCAGGACGCGCTGGTACGCGACGCCGTCCACAACGCCGAGAACAGCGGCATCGTCTTCCTCGACGAGATCGACAAGGTCTGCGCCCGCACCGGCGAGGGCGGTTTCCGCGGCGGTGATGTCTCGCGTGAGGGCGTGCAGCGCGACCTGCTGCCTCTCATCGAAGGCACCACCGTCACAACGAAGCATGGGCCGGTAAAGACGGACCACATCCTGTTCATCGCCTCCGGCGCTTTCCACCTTGCGAAGCCGTCCGACCTGCTGCCGGAATTGCAGGGCCGCCTGCCGATCCGTGTGGAACTCGCCGCGCTGACCCGCGACGATTTCCGGCGCATCCTGCGTGAGCCCGAGCATTCCTTGCTGAAGCAGTACACCGCGCTGCTCGGCACCGAAGGCGTGTCGCTCGACTTCGCCGACGATGCGGTGGATGCGCTGGCGGACCTCGCGGCGGAGATCAATGCGAGCGTCGAGAACATCGGTGCGCGGCGATTGGCGACGGTGCTGGAGCGGCTGCTGGAGGAGGTGTCCTTCACCGCTTCCGACCGCGGGGGCGAGACCGTGCGGGTGGACAGCGCCATGGTGCTCGGCAAGGTGGCGCCGCTGGCGGGCAGCGCGGATCTGTCGCGGTTCATTCTCTGACAGGCGGGCTCACGCCGCTGCCGGAGTTGGAGGGGCCTTGCGCGAAGGTTGGATCGGAGAGGGGCCCTGCCCCTCTCCGAGCCTCACCCCGCCAGGCCATGGATGGCCTGGACCGCCATGATTTGGCGCCGGGCGCGAAGCTCATTCTTCTGGTCCGAAAGCCCTTTCGTGCGCAGGGCCTGCGACGACCATGCTCCGACCCTGCGGGCACCGCGCCAGGTCAAGGTTTGCAAACGCCCTTCGGCCTTTGCGGGCCCCTTTCGCATTGCCGAGGCAATGTAAATGGGCACCCGTGCCGAAGGGGCAAAGCCCCTCGCTATCCTACCCGCCGGAACCGTGCGGCGAAGAATCCGTCCATCCCGCCTCGCGTCCCCCAGAAATCCGGCCGCGTCCGCAGGCATCCTGATGGCGTGATCGCCTCCGTCAGCCCCGCCAGTTCCTCCGTCCCGAACGGATCGTGCGCCAGGCCGAGCGTCGCCGCGCGCGCCAGATGCGCCTCCCCTTCCTCCGGCTGCAGGGAACAGGTCGCGAAGACGATCCGCCCCCCTGGCTTCAGCATCGCTGCCGCCGCGCCGAGCAGCCGCGACTGAGCTTCCGCCGCCGCCGGAACGTCGCGCGGGCGCTTCCCGTGCGCGACGTCGGGATGCCGGCGGATCGTGCCGGTCGCCGTGCAAGGTGCATCCAACAGGATGGCGTCGAAGGGTTCCGGCGCCGCCCAGGCTGCCGCATCTGCCTGCACGATGGTCGCCGGCAGCCGCAGCCGCGCGAGGTTCTCGGCCAGCCGCGCCACGCGCCCGGCATCGCGTTCCACCGCTGTCACTTCTGCCCCGGCGGCGGCGAGCTGCGCTGTCTTCCCGCCGGGCGCCGCGCAAAGGTCCGCGACGCGTTCCCCCACCTGCGGCTTCAGCAACAGCGCCGGTAGCGCGGCGGCCGCGTCCTGCACCCAGAACTGCCCCTCGGCGAAGCCGGGCAGATCCGTCACCCGTGTGCCGGCGGCGAAGCGCCAGGACCCGGTTGGCAGGACCTCCGCACCTTCCGGCGGTGTCGCGCCGGGTGCAGGCGTCAGGTCGAGCGGCGCGGGACCGCGATGCGCCTCCGCAATCGCCCGCACCGCGGGGCCATAGGCCGCGTGCCAGGCCGACCACAGCCAAGCGGGCGTATCCAGCCGGGGGGCATCCAGGCCCTCAAGCGCCGCCGGCCCTTCGGCCGCGACCTTGCGCAGCACCGCATTCACCAGGCCCGCGAAGGCCTTGGGCGCCAGGGCGACCGCGGTGGCCACGGCGGCATGCGGCGGCGTGTCCAACAGCAGCAGCTCCGCCGCGCCGATCCGCAGCGCATGGCGCGCCGGGGGCGGCGGGTCGCGCCGCAGGAAGGGACTCAGCACCTCGTCGATGCTGCCCAGCCGCCGCAGTACCGCCGCCGCGATGCGGTGCGCCGCCGCCCGATCCCGCGGGTCGAGCCGCTTCGGCAATTGTTCAAGCGCTTCCTCGAGCGGCCGGCGATGTTCCAGCGTCGCATCGAGCAGGTCGCGCGCGGCTTTGCGGGTGGGAAGTCCAGAAATCGGTGCCAAGGTTCTCGCGGGGTCCGGGGATGCCGAGGCTTCATGGCACCGCGCCCGTTTGCATGCTAGACGCCGCGCGCGATGCGCGCCGCTGCCTTCCTCGACCGGCTAACCGAGACGCGACGGCCGGTGCCGTGGCTCGTGCTGCTGTGCCTGCTGCTCTGGCTGCCGGGCTTCTTCACCATCCCCGCGGGGGACCGGGACGAATCCCGCTTCGCCCAGGCCAGCCGCCAGATGGTCGACTCCGGCGACTATGTCCGCATCCGGCTGGGGGAGGTCGAGCGCAACAAGAAGCCCGCCGGCATCCACTGGGCGCAGGCGGCGACGGTCCATGCGCTGGAAGCCGTGGGCGTCCCGGCGCGGGACCGGATCTGGGCCTATCGCCTGCCATCGTTGATCGGGGCGCTCATTGCGGTGCTGGCAACCTGCTTGCTCGGCCGGACGCTCGTCGGGCGGCGCGCCGCCTTCGTCGCGGCGGCGATGCTCGCGCCCTGCATGGTGCTGCTGGTCGAAACCCATATCGCCAAGACCGATGCGGCGCTGCTGGCGACCATCACCATCGCCATGGGGCTGATGGGCCGCGCCTATCTGACGCCGCAGGCCTTCACCACGGGCCAGGCGGCGGCATTCTGGGCGGTGCTCGGCATTGGCGTGCTGCTCAAGGGCCCGATAGCGCCCATGATCCCCTTGCTGGCGGGGTTGACGCTGGCGGTCATGGACCGCCCCACCGGCGCGCCCTGGTGGCGCCTCTCGGCCCCCTGGCTGCGGGCGTTGCAGGTCGGCTGGGGCATTCCGCTGATGGTGCTGTTCGCCGCCCCGTGGTTCGTCGCCATCGGCATCGCCACCGAGGGCCGCTTCTTCGCCGAGGCGATCGGCGGCGACATGCTCGACAAGGTCGGCTCGGGTGAGGAAGCTCATTGGGGCCCGCCCGGCATGTACGCCGCGATCTTCGGCATCACCGCCTTTCCCTCGGCCTGGATCGTGCTGCGCGCGCTGCCGGGCTCCTGGGCCGACCGGATGCAGGCGCCGGTGCGCTTCCTGCTCGCCTGGGCCGTGCCCACCTGGCTGCTGTTCGAGGCGGTGGCGACCAAGCTGCCGCACTACACCCTGCCGGCCTTCCCCGCGCTGATGCTGCTCGGCGCGCGCTGGGCGATGGACCCGCTGCGGCAGGCGCCGCCGCGGTGGTTGGACTGGCTGGCGGGGCTCGCCCTCGGCGGCGTGGCAATCGGCCTGCCGCTGGTGGCGGGCTATGCGGTGCTGCATGTGGAAGGGCGGGTCGAGCCCTTCGCGATCACTGGCCTCGCGGCAGGCGTCTTCATGACCTGGGCGCTGGTCCGCATGGGCCGCCGCGCGCAATGGGGGCGGGCGGCGCTTGCCGCCTCCATCTTGGTGGTGCCGCTCTTTGCCTCGGTGCTGGAAGGCGTGATCCCCCGGCTGCAGGCGGTGTGGCTCTCGCCGCGCCTCGCCGCGCAGGTCGCCGCCATGGCCCCCGGCCTGCCGGCGCGGGATTTCGGCGTGGTCGGCCACCACGAGCCATCCCTGCAATTCGCCATGGGGGGCGATATTCGCCTGCTGCGCGATGGCGCGGCGGCGGCGGAGTTCCTCGCCGGCGCGCCCGGCCGCATTGTCGCCGTGAACGACCGGCAGGAAGCCGCCTTCCGGCGCGCCGCGACGGATCGCGGGCTCGCGGTGCGGGAACTCGGCATCGTCAGCGGCCTGAACTACGTCCGCGGCCGCCAGGTCGCCATGTCCCTCTTCAAGGTCGAATAGATGTTCCAGTGGGTCACGGAGATGGTCGCCGCGGGCGGCCTGTGGGGCGTTTTCGCCCTGATGGTGCTGGAGAACCTGTTCCCGCCCATTCCGTCCGAGCTCATCATGGCGGCCTCCGGCTTCGCCGCCGCGCGCGGCCAGATGTCGCTTCCCTGGCTCATCGTCTTCGCCGTGGCCGGAACGGTCGTCGGCAATATCGTCTGGTACGAGCTCGGCCGCTGGCTCGGGGTCGAACGCTTCCGCCCCCTGGTCGCCCGTTACGGCAAGTGGTTCGCGGTGGAGGAGGAAGACCTCGACCGCGCCACGGGCCTGTTGCGCCGCTGGGGGCCTTTCGCCATCTGCATCGGGCGCATGTTCCCCGGCGTGCGGACGCTGATTTCCGTGCCGGCCGGCATGGTCGGGATCCGCCGTGGTGTCTTCTACCTCTGGACTGCCCTCGGTTCGGCGGTCTGGCTGACCTTCCTCGCCCTCGCCGGCTACTTTCTCGAGGAACACTACGACAAGGTCGAGGGCTGGGTTGAACCACTCGCCTGGGTCGTGGTGGGCGTGGCAGTAGGCGGCTACGCGGCGCACCTGATCTTCGCCTTTCGGCGCGCCCGTCGGCGCCGGCAGGGATGAGCCGGTCATTCCGCCCTTGACACGCCGCCGAACCCGGTGATCTAGAGCGCGTTCACGTTCCGGTGGATTCATCCGGACGTGCGAGAATGCTCTCAAACAGAAGGCTGGAGCGGGCGGCGCGCGCGCAAGCGAACGCAGCATGCTCAGGCGCCCCCGGGCCGATCCCAGCGAGCGAGCGCCAGCGACGGGGTGCGGCCGCGAAGCAGGAACGCATCGCGGATGCCGATTTCACCGCTCGTCTTCTCCACCCTGTCGCTGCCCGAGGCGGAGCAGTATGAGGCGTGGCGCACCTATTTCAGGCCGGTTTTCGACCTGTGCCCGAGCGGTGACGGGCCGACCAGGGGCTTCGAGGCGGAGAGCACCACCTGGGCGGCCGGCGGCGCCATCTTCGGGCACGTGCGGGCACCCAAGCTGCATTCGGTGCGTGACACCCGGCGCATCCGCCGCGACCCCACCGACCATTGGGTGATCGTCGTCGGCCGCCGCGAGACGCGCCTGACCCTGTCCGAGGGCGGCGTGCTGGTGCCCGCCGGTCGCAGCTTCGTCGTCTCCCTCGCGGACCCGATCGAGAGTGAGCGCGAGGCCGACGACCGCCTGCACCTCTATCTGCCGCGCGACCGTTTCGGCGCGCTCGCCCCGGAACTCGACCGGGTGCGGGGCGAGATGGTCGATGGCCCGCTCGGCCAACTCCTCGCCGACTACCTCCGCATGCTGGGTGACGCCCTGCCCGGCCTCGCGGCGCCCGAGCGCAACAAGCTTGGCACCGCCATCCAGGCCATGGTCGCTGCCTGCGTCGCCCCCACCGCTGAGCGCCTGTCCGATACCGGCGGCCAGATCGACCTGACCCGGCTGGAGCGTGTCCGCCAGGTGATCCGCCGGCGCCTGCATTCCGCCACCCTGACCCCTGCCGCCCTGTGCCGCGAAGTGGGCATGTCGCGGTCCCAGCTCTACCGGCTGCTGGAAGGCGAGGGTGGCGTGATCCGCTACATCCAGCGCCACCGGCTGCGCGCGGTCCATGCCGCGCTGTCCAACCCCGCGGAGGAACGGCCGATCTCGCTGCTGGCGGAAGCCTGCGGCTTCTACGAGCCGTCGACGTTCAGCCGCACCTTCCGCCGGGAGTTCGGCGTGACGCCGAGCGACCTGCGCGCGGCATCCCGCGCCGGCGAAGCGCCGGGGGGAACCTGGAAGCCGAGCATGGGAGCGGATTTCCGGTCGTTGAGCGACTGCCTGCGGGCGTTCTGAGGCGGGATTCGAGTGGGATCCAGCCCTTCGAACCACCTGCGGGCTTGGACCGGCGGCCTGACGGCCGACGCGACGCCCAGAACGGCCTCCGCCACTCGATCCGACACATACGCACCGCGCCAGTAGTGGTTTCCAAAGGCCCTTCGGCCTTTGGTGGGGAGAGGTCCGGAGAGGGGCAAAGCCCCTTTCCGTGCTTTCCACGCTCACCCCAGCGTCGGCACCGCACCCGCCGCCAGCGAGAACGGCTTCAGCCGCTCCGCGATCACCCGTGCCACGGCTTCCACCGCGGCGCGGCGCGGGAAGGCCGTGCGCCATGCGATGCGCACTGTACGCGACACGCCGCGGCGCAGCGGCACCAGGGTGATCCCGGCATCCTGTGCGGCGCCGGCCGCGAGGCCGGGGATCAGCGTCGTCCCGTAGCCTGCGGCGACCATGTTGATCAGAGTGGCCAGCGAGGAGGCGCGCAGCGATCCGCCCTGGGGCCCCGCCAGGCCGCAGGCGGTGAGTGCCTGGTCGCGCAGGCAATGGCCGTCCGCGAGGACGAGCACATCCGGCGCGAGTTCCTCCTCGGAGATGCGGGTTCTGCCGGACAGCGCGTGGTCCGGCGGGAGCGCGGCGTGGAACGGCTCGGTGAACAGCGCCGTGGTGGCGATCTCCGCGCCCTCGGGTTCGGTCGCGATGATCGCGGCGTCCAGTTCATGCGCCCGCAGCCGGTCGAGCAGGACCGCCGTCACGTCTTCCCACGGTTCCAGTTCGAGGGCCGGCAACGCAGCCCGGAGGGGCCCGAAAATGAGGGGCAGGAGATAGGGGCCGAGTGTCGGGATGATGCCGATGCGCAGTTCTCCGCGCAGCGGGTCCATGGCGGCGCGGGCGACCGCGGCCATGGCGTCGGCCTCGGCGACGGCGACGCGGGCATGGGTGAGCAGCAGCTCGCAGACCGGGGTGGGGACCACCTGCTTGCTGTTACGCTCGAACAGCACGGTGCCGAGTTCGTGTTCCAGCTTGCGAAGCTGCACCGACAGGGTGGGCTGGCTGACGCGGCAGGCCTCCGCGGCGCGGCCGAAATGGCGGTACTCGGCAACGGCGAGCAGGTAGCGGAGGTCGCGCAGGTTCATGCGATCGGGCGTCTTCGGGGATGCTGCGGCGCGGCAGATGACCTGCCCGCCGCGACGATTGGCACCGTCTATCGACCCCTTCGCAACTTGTCACTTCCGCGATCGTCCGTGGGCTGCCTACGCTCCCTCCGATGGGTGGGGGAATGGCGGGCACGCGCAACGGTGGCCCGCTGGCTCCATTCGCTTCGCCAGCGACTGCATGGCCCCAGCCGCGCAGCGCCAGCCAGATGGAGAGAAACGATGGACGGACATGGTCAGAGCGGCGGCAAGTGCCCGGTGGCGCACGGGAGGCCGACGACGGCGCGCTTCTCCACCCGGTCGAACCGTGACTGGTGGCCGAATTCGCTGAATCTGCGGATGCTCAGCCAGCAGTCCTCCAAGTCCGACCCCATGGGTGCCGGCTTCGACTATGCCGAGGCTTTCAAGAAGCTCGACGTCGCGGCGCTGAAGAAGGACCTGGTTGCGCTGATGACGGTCAGCCAGGACTGGTGGCCGGCGGATTACGGGCATTACGGCCCGCTATTCGTGCGCATGTCCTGGCACGCGGCCGGCACCTATCGCACGGCGGACGGCCGCGGCGGGGGATCGACCGGCGCGCAGCGCTTCGCGCCCGAGAATTCGTGGCCCGACAACGCCAATCTCGACAAGGCGCGCCGCCTGCTGTGGCCGATCAAGCAGACGTACGGCAACAGCATCTCCTGGGCCGATCTGCTGGTTTTGACGGGCACCGTCGCGATGGAATCGATGGGGCTGAAGACCTTCGGCTTCGGCTTCGGCCGGCCCGACATCTGGGAACCGGAAGAAGACATCTACTGGGGCGCCGAGGATGTGTGGCTGGGCGACAAGCGCTACACCGGCGACCGCCAGCTGGAGAACCCGCTCGCCGCCGTGCAGATGGGCCTGATCTACGTGAACCCGGAAGGGCCGAACGGCACGCCGGACCCGCTCGCCTCCGGCCGCGACATCCGCGAGACCTTCTCGCGCATGGCGATGAACGATGAGGAGACGGTGGCGCTGACCGCCGGCGGCCACACCTTCGGCAAGTGCCACGGTGCCGGGGACGCGACGCTGGTCGGGCGCGAGCCGGAAGCCGGCGCCATCGAGCAGATGGGCCTCGGTTGGATCAGCACCTTCGCGTCCGGCAAGGCCGGCGATGCCATCACCAGCGGCATCGAGGGCGCCTGGACGCCGACGCCGACCAAGTGGGACGGCAGCTATTTCGAGATGCTGCTCGGCTTCGACTGGGAACTGACCAAGAGCCCGGCGGGCGCCAACCAGTGGAAGCCGAAGAACCCCGAGGCGCAGACCTTGGTGCCGGACGCGTTCGATCCGGCGAAGCGCCATCCGCCGATGATGACGACGGCGGACATGGCGATGAAGATGGACCCGGAATACCGGAAGATCTCCGAGCGCTTCCACCAGAACCCGGACCAGTTCCAGGACGCGTTCGCCCGCGCCTGGTTCAAGCTGACGCATCGCGACATGGGGCCGAAGGTCCGCTACCTCGGCCCGCTCGTCCCGGCCGAGGATCTGATCTGGCAGGACCCCGTGCCGGCTGCGACTGGCGCGCCGATCGGCGAAGCTGATGTCGCCAAGCTGAAGGCGGATATCCTCGCCACCGGCCTGTCGGTTTCGCAGCTCGTTTCGGCCGCCTGGGCCTCGGCCTCGACCTTCCGCGGGTCGGACCGCCGCGGTGGGGCGAATGGCGCCCGCATCCGCCTCGCCCCCCAAAAGGACTGGGAGGCCAATCAGCCGGCGCAGCTTGCCGAGGTGCTGGGCAAGCTCGAAGCCGTGCAGAAGGCGTTCAGCGCCGGCGGCAAACAGGTATCGCTCGCCGACCTGATCGTGCTGGGCGGTTCGGCCGCCATCGAGAAGGCGGCGAAGGATGCCGGTCACACCGTGACCGTGCCGTTCTCGCCAGGCCGGACGGATGCGACGGAGGAACAGACCGACGCCCATTCCTTCGCGCCGCTGGAGCCCGAGGCGGACGGGTTCCGCAACTACCGCAAGGCACGCTACACCGTCTCGGCCGAGGAGCAGCTGGTCGACAAGGCGCAGCTACTGACGCTGACGGCGCCCGAGATGACGGTGCTGGTCGGCGGGCTGCGCGTGCTCGGGGCGAATCATGGCGGCTCGACGCATGGCGTCTTCACGGCGCAGCCGGGCAACCTGACGAACGACTTCTTCGTCAACCTGCTCGACATGGGCACGGCCTGGACGCCGACGGACGAGACGGCGGAGGTCTTCGAAGGCCGCGACCGCGAGAGCGGCGCGGTGAAGTGGACCGGCACGCGCGTCGATCTGGTGTTCGGGTCGAACTCCCAACTCCGCGCGCTGGCGGAGGTTTACGCGCAGGCCGACAACGGGCCGAAGTTCATCAACGATTTCGTCGCGGCCTGGGCGAAGGTGATGAACGCGGATCGGTTCGACCTGCGCTGAGGGAGTCGGAGAGGGGCGCTGTCCCTCTCCGGCGCTCGCCGCCGCCAGGGTGCCCATTGACGTTGCGGAGCAACGCCGAAGGGCATCCATCGAGAGTCAGTACGAGGCGTCGGGTGCGGCGGGTACTCCCGCCCTCCAGGCGCGCAGGGGTATGGCCCCTGCTCACGGGGCGTGAGACCCCGAAGGGAGGAAGGCATGGGCAGCACCGCGGATATCGCGGCGCGGGAGGATGTGCGCCGGGCAGGCCTGTCCGCCGACGGCCCCTTGCCGCGCCTGCTGACGCTGCTGCGTATCGCCGAGGAGACGCATATCGACGCTGCCGATGCGCAGCGCATCGCCGCCGAGGGCGGCCTCGCCATCGGTCGCGCGGAGATCGCCGACCTTCTGGAGGCACTCGCCGGCCGCGGCCTGCTGGGGCGGGTTCCGACGATGGGCACGGCGCCGGTCTACGACAGCGTGGCGCATCCCCACTCCCACATGCTGGATGAGGCGACGGCGACGATGGTCGATCTGGACGTCTCGCCCGAGACGCTGTCCGCCATCATCCGCCAAGCGATCGCCGATCAGCCGGGGCGGGTGGACGTGCTGCTTCGGATCCGGGCGCCGCAGCCGGCACCGGCCGCGACGCCGCGCAAGGCCGGGCGGCCGCGGCTGACGGCACGGTGATACAGCATGCCGCCCGGGCTTTCCGCTGACGCGGCGCGTTCGTCGGCCGCACGGCCGCGGAGCAGCTCGCGCGCGGATGCCCTTAGGGCAGCATCGCCGCGATTTCCGGGGCGATCCGGTCCGGCGGAACCTGCGGCGCATAGCGGCGGACGGATTGCCGCGCCGGATCGACGAGGAATTTGGTGAAGTTCCATTTGATCGCCTGCGTGCGCAGCAGGCCCGGCGCCGCCGCCTTCAGCGCGCGGAACAGTGGGTGGGCATTCCGGCCATTCACCTCGACCTTGGCGAAAAGGTCGAAGGTGACGCCGAAGCGGGTGTCGCAGAAGCCGCGGATCGTAGCCTCGTCTCCCGGCTCCTGCGCGCCGAACTGGTTGCAGGGAAAGCCGAGGACGGAGAGGCCGCGCGGCGCGTAGCGACGATGCAGCGCCTCCAGCCCGTCGTATTGTGGGGTAAAGCCGCAGCGACTGGCGACGTTGACGACCAACAGGGCGCGGCCGGCGTAGTCCGACAGGGCGATGCGGCGGCCGTCGATGGTCACGGCCTCGATGTCGTCGATGCTCATGGCGTCCTGGTGCCTCATGCCCGGGTGGAACGGCAAGGCGCTAAGCCATTCCCGATACTCTATCACTGATTGAATTAAGCGCGGCCCTCACGATATCCCGCCCCGGGAGCTCCACGGACGGCGCCGTATAGCCGGCAGCTTCCACACCGCGCCAAGTATCGGTTTCCAAAGGCCTTTCGGCCTTTGGTGGGGCGGGGTGCGGGGAGGGGCAAGGCCCCTCCCCGGGTCCCTTCCCTCCGCTCATCCTCCCCAGCCTGCTCTTGCGCCCGGCCCCCCGCACCCCCTACTCCCCTCCCGCGCGAGGCTGCCGCCGCACCGAGGGACTGCGATGAACTGGATTTCCGATTGGGCCCTGCCGAAGATCTCGGGCCTGTTCAAGCGGGACGTGCCGGAGAACCTCTGGCACAAGTGCCCGGCCTGCGAGCAGATGATCTTCCGTCGCGACCTCGACGCGGCGCTGCATGTCTGTCCGCATTGCGGCCACCACATGCGCATCTCCGCCCTGCGGCGGATCGAGATTACGCTCGATGCCGGCTTCTCGCGGATCGAGCTGCCGCGCGCCCCGGCGGACCCGCTGCGTTTTCGCGACCAGCGCCGGTATTCCGACCGCCTGAAGGAAGCGCAGGTGAAGTCGGCGATGGATGACGCCGTCGCCGTCGCTCACGGCACGATCGAGGGCCAGCGCGCCGTCGTCGCCGCCATGGAATTCGCCTTCATGGGTGGATCGATGGGCGCCGGCGTCGGGGAGGCGCTCGTCACCGCTGCCAAGCTCGCCGTGCTGCAGGATGCGCCGCTGATCGTCTTCACCGCCTCGGGCGGGGCGCGCATGCAGGAAGGCGCCGTGTCCCTGATGCAGATGCCGCGCACCGTCATCGCGTCGCGCATGGTGAAGGAGGCGGGGCTGCCCTTCATCGTCGTGATGTGCGACCCGACGACGGGCGGCGTCACCGCATCCTTCGCCATGCTGGGCGACATCCAGATCGCCGAGCCCGGCGCTATGATCGGCTTCGCCGGCGCGCGGGTGATCGAGCAGACGGTGCGCGAGAAGCTGCCGGAAGGCTTCCAGCGCGCGGAGTACCTGCTCGAGCACGGCATCCTTGACCTGGTGGTGAAGCGGGGGGAGATGCGGGCGACGCTCGCGCGTGTCATCGGCCTGCTGCGCGTACCGGTGCTCGCCCAGGATCCCGGGCCGACGCTGGAGGCACCGCCCGATCCGCCTGCCGTCGAGGAGACGCCCGCGCCGGCCCAGGGGTGATCCCGATGTCGCGTGCCGAGGCCATCATCGACCGCCTGCACGCGCTGCATCCGAAGCTGATCGACCTCAGCCTGGACCGGATGCATCGCGCGCTGGCGAAGCTCGGCCATCCCGAGCGCAACCTGCCGCCGGTGATCCATGTGGCGGGCACGAACGGCAAGGGGTCGACCTGCGCCTTCACCCGCGCCATCGCCGAAGCCGCCGGGCAGCGGGTGCATGTCTACACCTCCCCGCATCTGGTGCGGTTCCATGAGCGCATCCGCCTGGCCGGTGAGCTGGTGAGCGAGGAAGCGCTGACCGCCGCGCTGGAGGAGGTCGAGGCCGTCAATGCCGGCGACCCCATCACCGTCTTCGAAGTGACGACCGCCGTCGCGCTGCTGCTGTTCAGCCGCGTGCCGGCGGATCTGCTGGTGCTGGAAGTCGGGCTCGGCGGCATCTACGACGCGACGAATGTGGTCGACCGGCCGGCGGCGACGGCGATCGCCAGCATTTCCATGGACCACATGGAATTCCTCGGCGACCGGCTGGAAGGCATCGCCGGCGAGAAGGCCGGCATCATGAAGGCCGGCGTGCCCTGCGCGACGGGGCTCCAGGATCCGGCGGCGATGGCCGTGCTGGAGCGCGTGGCGATGGAACGCGGCGCGGCGCTGCTGGCGCGGGGGCGCGACTGGCGCTGCGAGTTCGCGGGGGGCGGCCTGCGCTACGCCGATGCACGCGGTGTGCTGGACCTGCCACATCCATCGCTGCCCGGCCCGCACCAGGCGGACAATGGCGGTATCGCCATTGCCGCGCTGCGCGCCTGGAACCCCGGCTGGTTGACGGACGAGGCCATCGCGCGCGGGGTCGCTTCCGCGGAGTGGCCGGCGCGGCTGCAGCGGTTGCGCGGTGAACTGGCCCGGTCTCTGCCGGCGGGGTTCGAGCTCTGGCTCGACGGCGGCCACAATGCCGGTGCCGGCCTGGCGCTGGCGGAACACTTGGCATCGTGGCGCGACCGGCCGCTGCACCTCGTCGTCGGCATGAAGAAGGGCAAGGCGAGCGCGGAGTTTCTCCAGCCGCTGATCCCCTTCGCGACGTCGCTGACGGCCGTCGCCGAACCGGGCCAGCACCTGGCCATGGAGGTCGACGACATCGTCGCGGCGAGTGACGGCGTGGCGCGCCCCGGCCCGACGGTGGCCGAGGCCCTGGCCCGCATCGCCAAGGAGGACGCGCCGGGGCGCATCCTCATCTGCGGGAGCCTCTACCTCGCTGGCGAGGTGCTGAAGGCCGAGGCCGGCTGACCGGCGCTAAACCTGCGCGACAACGGTGAAAGGCGAAGCCGGTCCACCGGACGAAGGTCAGGAAAGGGCGCTGCAGCTTGCTCCGGTCAGCGCGGGCGCTGACCGAGACGAACAGCCGGTCGCTAGGCTTCGACGGACCGACCGCACCGAGGGGAGCGTGTCCGGCAGGCGACAGGGCGCGCCAATGCCGGCACGATGTCGGAGGTGCCGAAGGCCCTGGCTTGATCGGGGTCCATCGTTCTCTCCAAGCGGGCCGCTCGGCCTACGCCTGCTTCCGCTCGATCAGCTCACGCCGGATCTTCCGTCCGCGCCGGATGCGGTCCTCGATGAACTCCGCCTGGCCGTAGCGTACTGCGCGGCCGAGCGCGTGCGCGTCCTCGCTGAAGCGCGCCAGCATCTCCAGCAGCGCCTCGCGGTTGTTGAGGAAGATGTCGCGCCACATGTCGACATCCGACCCGGCGATGCGGGTGAAATCGCGGAAGCCGGAGGCGGCGAAGTTCAGCACGGCCTCCTTCGTCTCCTCGGCCAAATCATCCGCCGTGCCGCAGATGGTGAAGGCAATCAGGTGCGGCAGGTGGGACACCATCGCGACGACCTTGTCGTGCGTGACGGGATCGAGCGTCTCGATCATCGACCCGCAGCGGCGCCACATCTCGCGGATCTTCTCCACCGCCTCGGGATCGGCACCGGGCAGCGGCGTGACGATGGCGTAGCGGCCCTCGAACAGTTCAGGGAAGCCGGCATCCGGGCCGGAATGCTCGGTGCCGGCCATCGGGTGCGCCGGGATCAGCTGCACGCCCTCCGGCAGCAGCGGCGTCAGGTCGCGCACCACGCTGCCCTTGGTCGAACCCACATCCGTCAGGATGCAGCCCTTCGCCAGATGCGGCGCGATCCGCCGCATCACCGCGGCATAGACCCCGACCGGCACGCAGAGCACGACGCAGTCGCAGCCCTCGACGGCCTTGCCGATGTCATCCTCGACCACGTCGACGATGCCGAGCTCCCGCACGCGCGCCAGCGTCTGCGGCCGCCGCGCCGTCGCGACCACGGTGCGTGCGATGTCGCCGCGCTTCTGTGCGACGCGCGCGATGGAGGACCCGATCAGCCCGATGCCGATCAGGCAGAGCCGGTTGAAGATCGGCTCAGCCATGCCGCACGAACGCGGTCAGCGCCTCGATCACCATGGTGCATTCCTCAGCGGTGCCGATCGTGATGCGCAGGCATTGCGGCAGGCCGTAGCCGCCCATGGCGCGCACGATCAGACCGCGCTGCTTCATTGCGTCGTCGGCCGCCTTGGCCTTGGCACCCGTACCGAAATCGACGAGCAGGAAATTGCCCTCGCTCGGCCACACCTTGATGCCGGCCGCGGTCAGCGCATCGGTCACCTTGCCGCGCCATTCGGTGTTGTGCGCGACGGACTTCTCGATCCAACCCTTCTCGGCGAGCGCGGCTACGCCTGCGGCCATCGCCGCCGCGTTCACGTTGAACGGCCCGCGAACGCGCGACAGCACGTCAATCACCGGCGCCGGCGCATAGCACCAGCCGAGCCGCATTCCGCCCATGCCGAAGATCTTCGAGAAGGTACGCGTCATGACCGTCGTGCTCGACGAGTCCACGAGCTTCGCGCCCGCATCGTAGTCCGGCCGCGTGACGTATTCGGCATAGGCGCTGTCGAGCACCAGCAGGATGTCGTCGCGCAGCCCGAGGCGCAGGCGCTCCACTTCCGATTGCGGCAGGATCGACCCCGTCGGATTGTTGGGGTTCGCCAGGAACACCAGCCGCGTGCGCGGCCCGACCGCCGCCAGCATCCCGTCCACATCCGTGGTCAGGTTCTTCTCCGGCACCTTGATGATGCGGCAGCCGGCCCAGAGGCCGGTGATCTCATACATCAGGAAGCCGTGGGCGCTCATCACCAGCTCGGTGCCCTCGCCGCCATAGGCAAGGATCAGCAGCGCCAGCAATTCGTCGGACCCGTTGCCGACCACGATGCGCGCGGGATCCAGCCCGAAGCGCGCGCCGATCGCCTCGCGGATCGCCTTCGCGCCGCCATCCGGGTAGCGGTGCGCCTCGGCCGCCATGGCGCGGATCGCCTCGATCGCACCGGGCGGCGGGCCGAAGGGGCCTTCGTTGGAGGACAGCTTCACGATCCGGTTCACGCCCGGGATCTTGGATTCCCCGCCGACATAGGGCTCGACCGCCAGGATGGAGGGGCGCGGCACGACGGTCATGCTGGGTCTCCGGCAACCGGCGCGGCATAGGCGCCGAGAATGGTGCGCCGCGGCCAGGGCAGCGCCGCAAGACGCGGGTCGCCGGGCGCGAGGAAACCCTCGATCTCCGCCAGGGCGAGCGTGCCGTCCTCCGACCGCGCCAGCAGCAGCGACGGCACGGACAGGCCCGCCTCGGCCAGCGTGTGGGCGATCGCGGTGCGGGAGACGCGGTTCGCCGCCTCAAGCAACACGAGGGTGCGGTCCTCGCCCGACGGATCGGGCGGCGTCGGCGCGACGACGAGCGCGCCCGCGCCATCATTGGCCGCCATGAAGGGCAGCCGGGCGACCACCTGCAGGCGTGGAGCATCCAGGAGCGCCCACCAGGCCGTCTCGGCGGGGTCACCTTCCGAGGGCATCGGCAGCACGGCCACCGAGGCTTCGCCGTCGCTGACGGCCGCCAGGGCGCGGAACGGCGTGGGATGCAGGCGAACCGGCGTGATCGGCCCGAAATGCTCGCGCGTCAGCCGCGCCTCGTCGGCATGGGCATCGGCCGAGAAGACGGCGACCGAGAAGGCACCCTGGATGGCGGTGCTCGCCATGAACACCTCCCGCCAGATGCGCACGATGCGGTCCCGCCCCAACGGGCCGGTGTGGCGGGCAAGCAGGCGACGCAGCACCACGGCCTCCCGCCCCGGGCGGAGCGGGGACCCGCTGCCCTTGGCGCGGCTGCCGGCGAGACGCCCGACCACCTGGGAGCGCTCCATCAGCAGGTCGTGCATCGCGTCATCGATCGCGTCGATCTCGGCGCGGAGGGCGGCGATCTCCGGGGCGGCCGGGGGCAGGGCGGGGGTATCGGGCATGGGTGCGATTCCAATAGACGGCGCCGCGCAGCCCGCCAAGCGGCTGCGCGGCGTGATGGCCGTTGCGGTCGGGAACCACCGGCCCTAATGCTGCCGGCCCCATGTCCCAGGCGATCGCCCCCTTCCCCGAGGTGGACCACCAGCACGCCGTCTTCGCTGACGGCATGCCGCTGGATTGCGGCGCGGTGCTGGTGCCGATGACCGTCGCCTACCGCACCTATGGCACGCTGAACGCCGCGAAGACGAATGCCGTGCTGGTCTGCCATGCGCTGACCGGGGACCAGTACTTGGCGGAGCCGAGCCCCGTCACCGGCAAATCCGGCTGGTGGGAGAGCATCGTCGGCCCCGGCAAGCCGCTCGACACCGATCGCTACTTCCTGATCTGCGCCAATGTCCTGGGCGGCTGCATGGGCTCGACCGGGCCGCGCAGCGAGATGACCGATGCCGAGGGGCGCGGCCTCGGCCGCCCCTGGGGCACCGATTTCCCGCAGGTGACGATCCGCGACATGGTCCGCGCGCAGAAGCGGCTGATGGAGCATCTCGGCATCGGGCGCTGGCTCGCCGTGATCGGCGGGTCGATGGGTGGGATGCAGGTGCTGGAATGGGCCGCGACATATCCGGACCATGTGCTCGCCGCCGCGCCCATCGCCTGCGCGGCGCATCACTCCGCGCAGAACATCGCCTTCCACGAGGTCGGCCGCCAGGCGATCCATGGCGACCCCGACTGGCGCGGCGGGCGCTACTGGGAGGATGGGCGGATCCCGGCCCGGGGCCTCGCCGTGGCGCGGATGGTCGCGCACATCACCTATCTGTCGGAACAGGCGCTGACGCGGAAGTTCGGGCGGCGGCTGCGCGGCGCGAATGCGCTGACCTTCCTCGAGGACGTGTTCGAGGTGGAGAGCTATCTGCGCCACCAGGGCTCGACCTTCGTGCGGCGGTTCGACGCGAATTCCTACCTGACCATCACGCGCGCGATGGATTTCTTCGACCTGGCATCCGAGCATGAGGGCGACCTGTCGGCAGCGTTCAGGGGCACGGCAACACGGTTCTTCCTGGCGTCCTTCAGCAGCGACTGGCTGTTCCCGACGAGCGAGAGCCGCGCAACGGTGCGCGCGCTGAACGCGGCCGGCGCGAGCGTGAGCTTCGTCGAGATCGAGAGCGACAAGGGGCACGACGCCTTCCTGCTGGAGGAACCGGGGTTCCATGCGGCGCTGGGGGGGTTCCTGAAGGGCGCGGCGGAGAAGGCGAGCGTCTGACGAACGGCCTTACGCCCGCGCAAGCGCGGCGAGCACGGCGATGCCGAAGACCGACAACAGGACGGCGACGCGCCACCAGGGCACGGCGCCGCGCCGCGCCGGCGACAGCAGGCGCCAGCACCAGGCGGCGTGGAAGCACCATCCGACCGCCAGGACAGCAAGCGGCAGGACCGTCTGCACCACGCGGCCCGGCGCGCCCCCCGGGGACAAGGTCATCGCGTAGAACGCGGCCATAGCCAGCGAATACGGCGCGAGCGCAAGGAAGCAGCCCTTCACATGCGCGCCTTGCCATTCATCGGCGAGGCCGGGCGGAACGTCATCCTGCAGCGCAGCCATCACCACGCCGAACAGCATCGCGACCGGCACGCTGCCCATGATGACAAGCGGCCCCAGCCCGAGCAGCGCCATGCCCGCGACCGGCGCGACGGCGCCGGTCAGAACGCCGAGGATGGCCAAGGCGAGAAAGGCACGCGTGAGATGCCGGCTGACCAGGAAGAACCAGGCAAAGACATAGGGCAGCGGCGCCAGCCAGAGCCAGGCCACCGTCCAGTGCAGCGGGCCGGTGTAGTCGCCGGGGCGGTGATAGGGCGGTGGGGCGCCGATCAGGACGGAAGCTGCGATCCAGGCGAGGAGACAGGCTCCGCCAAGACCCACGGCGTAGGCGACAGGTGACGTCGCGGCCGATGTCCGGTGGGCGACGCTGGTGAGTGCATCCGCCATGGGCACATTATCGTCCCGTCGTTGCGGAACTGCTACCGTTCTTCGCTGAAGCGAGGCTTGCCGCGGCAAAGCCGGGGCCTTATGCCCGGAGGGATACCTGCGTCGCGTGTCCAGGACCATGCCCGAAGCCCCCGCCGACATCCGCTACGTCGCCAAGAACATGCGGCTCGACCTCCGCCTGATCGCGGAAATGATCCCAGCCGGCGCCAAGGTGCTCGACATCGGCTGCGGTGACGGCGCGCTGATCGAACATCTCACGCGTGAGAAGCAGGCCGATGCGCGCGGCATCGAGATCGACATGGCCGAGGTGACAAAGGCCGTTTCCTCCGGCCTCGCGGTCATCCATGGCGATGCCGACAACGACCTCGCCTTCTACCCGGATGGCGGCTTCGACTTCGTGGTGCTGTCGCGCACGTTGCAGGCGGTGGAGAAGCCGCGCGAGGTGCTGCGCCAGATGCTGCGCATCGGGCGGAACGCCATCGTCTCCTTTCCGAATTTCGGCCATTGGCAAATGCGCTGGCGCCTGCTCCGCAACGGGCGCATGCCCGACACCGACACCTGGAACCGTCCCTGGTACGAGACGCCCAACATCCATCCGTGCACCATCCTCGACTTCTTCGCGCTGTGCGAGATGGACGGCTATCGGGTGGAGAAATGGCTCGCGGTGGATGAGCGCGGGCTGAAGGCGCCGTGGCGCCGCTCGGTGCGGCTGGCCAACCTGTTCGGCGAACAGGCGCTGTTCCAATTGAGCCGCGCGGGCTGAAGTCGGGCCGTGTGGCCAGGACGGGTCAGTGCAGCGGGAGCAACGGCATGAAGACAGCGGCACCCGACCGCCGCGGCGCGGCACCCGGCCCGGCCGGGGACAGGATCGTCGCCGCCTGCGCTGCGTGGTCCGCCGCTTCCGTCACGCCGAGCCTGCGACACTCGGCCTCGACATAGGCCAGCATCATCAGGATAGCGCTCTTGTCCGTGCGCTCCTCGTCATGTTCAGAAACGGGCATTACCGCATCCATGATCGAACTCTCAACGCCCCGCCTGTCGGGCACCAGCGCTTTCGTGAGGTGGGCGCAAGAGTCCTTTAACGCTGCAATGGCGGTAGCCGACAGGGTCCTGACGCTTGGAAAACCGCGATTGACGCCGTTTTCACGGCAGTCTCGCGCTGCTGATGAAAAGCCGCACGCAGCGCTTGCGCAGCGTTAAAGTTCTGTTCAGCGACTTGCACGGATTACGCGCAGGTCATGCACGGCTCTACGCGTCACCGTTGATACGGCACCTGTTCCGGCCAGACGAGGGGCCGTAGTCGCAGCAGCGGGAACCGCGCCACCGTCACCACGCCGCCTTCGACACCGAAGGGCACATCGACGCGCGGCGTGCCGCCATCTGCGGGTGGTCGCGCCATCATGCCGAGCACCGCCTGCGCCGCCGTTGCCGTACCCGATTCGATCATCCCGGCGCCGGCAAGCGCAGCGACCGCGGCGGCCGGCTGTTCCAGCACGAGGTCCCCGCTACCCGCCGGCTGCAACGCCGCGTCCAGCCGCAATACGGCGCGTAGCGTGCCGGCCAGCGGCCCCCAGCGCAGGGACAGTTCGCGCAGGTCGAGCGCACCGCCTCCGGCGCGCCACGCCTGCGCCATGTCGCGCGGGGACAGCGGCACCGGCGGCGGCGGCAGGCCGGTCAGGCGCGCGTCGATCGAGGCATGCGCGATCTGCCGGCCGAAGGCGGCAGCGTCCGGCACGGGGGGCAGCGTCATCCGCCATGCCTCGATCCACAGGCCGAGGCCGGGCTCGTTCAGCGGTGAGCCCGGCGTGGCGCGTGCCTCGATGCGCTCGGCGGCGAGGGGCCCGGACGGCGTCATCGCCTGCAACCCCTGCAGCAGCAGCTCGGCCGGGCGCTGGCCGCCGCGCTGGTCGAGCGGCAGCAGCAGTTCCAGCCGTGCCGCGGTATAGGGCACCGTCACGCCACCGCTCGCGATCCGCTGCTGCCCCGAAGCGGCAATCAAAAGACGGTCGATCCGCGGCGGCCCGATCGACAGCTCGACGCGCTCGGCATCCCAGACGAAGCCCTGCGGCAGTGTCGGCGTCCATCCGGCGATGCGCACGCCCGGCACGACGAGCCTTGCGGAGAACGGCCATCCGGCCCGCTGCGGCAGCTCGTGCTCCACGTCCCAGCCGCGGGCACGCTGCAGCGTCACCCAATCCGACAGCGCCACGGTCATCACGCCGGTCAGCCAGAACCACGCCAGGCCATGCGCCAGCCCGGCGAGCACGAGGACGGACAACAGCGTGAACCCCACGCCTCGCAGGGCACGGCGGCGACCGGGCCGGGCCGTCGGCTTGGCGCTCATCATGCCGCGCCCTATAGAGCAGAAGCCCCGTTGGCGTAATCACCCGGCCGGGCGACAGCAAAGGGCTGGCGAGGCTGCCGTGAGCCGTCGCGAGAGGGCCACGAATGCATCAGGACGATGTGCGCGACAGCCTCGATGCCGACGGGCATCTCTACGTCTTCGCCTATGGCTCGCTGATCTGGCGCCCGGGCTTCGCCCATGTGGCGACGCATCCGGCTCTCCTGCGCGGCTTCCACCGCCGTTTCTGCCTGTGGTCGCATTATTATCGCGGCACGCCGGAACGGCCGGGACTGGTGCTCGGCCTCGACCGAGGCGGCGCCTGCCGCGGGCTCGCCTTCGGCGTTGCGGCCACGGAAGCCGCGGCGGTGCTCGCCTATCTCGATGAGCGGGAACTGCCGGACGGCGCGGAGCAGGTCTATCACCGCCGCCTGCTGCCGCTGCGGCTGGTCGGATCGGGGCGCGTCGTACGCGCCGTCACCTATGTCGCGAACAGGGACTGCGGGCTCTATTGCGGACGGCTGCCGGCCGAACGCGCGGCGGCGGCGATCGCCGAAGGCCACGGCCGCATGGGGGCGAACCGCGACTACCTGCTGAACACCCTCGCGCATCTGCAAGCGATGGGGGTGCGCGATGCGGGGCTGGACCGCATCGCGGGGCTGATGTCAGCGCTTGCGCCGGTGCCAGCCTGAACGGGACAGTAGCCGCGCAAGCCAAGCCCAAGGGTGGTCGTGATGCCGAGCCTGTCTGATCGCCGAGTCCTGCGTTCGCATCGGAGGGGCTCCGCCCCTCCGAACCTCCCCGCCAGGATGCTGGGCATCCTGGACCGCAATCTGCCGGCGCAGGGCAGGATAGACGCTGTGCGGCCCGCCGAGCGCGCTTCGTGCGCAAAGGCGGGTCTCCGCGCCGTTGTGATGTTTGCACTCAGCGCGGGGTTGAGGTTTGCAGGGGCCCTTCGGCCGATGCAGGTGGCCTTCACCCTGGCACGGTTCGGCGGTGCAAAGTCCCTGCATTTCGCTGCCCTGCTTTTCCTAGTTGCCTGCGCCGCCGCACCACCTGCCAGCCCCCCGCCTCAGGCCGCCCCGCCGCCGCCCGTCTTGTCCAGCCTGGCCGCCTTCGCGACGGTGCGCGTCTTCGATGCCGCGACGCGGCAGGTGGTGCTGGAAACCGCGGGCGGGTCGATCATCGACATGACGGCGGCGCAGCGCGTCCGCAGCCTTGGTGCGATCAGGCAAGGCGCGCGGGTGGTCGTCGAATACGATGCGAATGGCGCGGTGCGGATCGCGCCCGCCGCGCGGCTGACCGCCGCGCAGGCCACGGGTCGGATACGCGCGACAGTGCGGGGGGTCGCCGTCGGCGGCAACAACCTGCTGCTGACGATGTCGGACGGCACCGAACAGGAGGTTGCCCTCGACTACCCGCCGATGATGGCCTTCGCCACGCGCCTGCGGCCGGGGGACGAGGTGGCGGTCAGCCTTGCCCGGTCAATGGATGGCGGCTGACGGCGCTTACCAGAGCCGCATCAGGCATCTCCGATGCTCCTGGCTCGCGCGTATTGCCGACCACGCACAGCTGGGTAGCCGAGACGAGGCGGCTTCTGCTGCTGCGCGACCCTATTCTGCCGCCAGGCCGTGGCGCCGTCGCGGCTGAAGCGGCCGATCGCCGCGCATCCGCGCTACTCCACCACCGATCCCGGATCGCAATTCGCCCCGCACACCACCACGCCGATCCGTGCGCCCTTCGGTGGCGTCCAGGCGCCGCCGAGCACGGCGGCCAGCGCGGTCGCACCGCCCGGCTCCGCCACGACGCGCAGCCTGTCCCACAACCAGCGCTGGGTGTTGCGGATCACCATGTCCTGCAGCACCACGGACCGGCCGCCGACCTCCATCATCACCTCGAAGGCCAGGTCGCCGACGCGGCGCGCGCCGAGGCTGTCCGCGGCGATGCCGCCGGCCGGCGCATCGATCGGCTGGCCCGCGAAGCCCGCCATGAACAGCGTCGGGCATTCCTCCGGCTCGGCGATCACCATCTGCACCCGGTTGCGATACCAGGAGGCAATGCCGCCATAGAGCCCGCCGCCCCCCGCCGCGACCGCCACATGCGTCAGGTCGGGCGCGTCGGCTTCCAGCTCCATGCCGATGGTGCCCTGCCCGGCCAGCACCTCATCCTGGTCGTAGGCATGAACGATCAGCGCGCCGGTCTCGGCGGCGCGGGTCTCGCTGGCCATTCGCGCCTCGTTGTAGGTCGGCCCGCCCACGGTCAGCGTCGCACCGGTGGCGGCGATGCGGGCGCGCTTGGCCTCCGCGGCGATCTCGGGGACGAAGATCTCGGCCTTGATGCCCAGCACCTGGGCGGCATGCGCAACCGCCAGGCCGTGGTTGCCGCCCGAGGCCGCGATCACCCCGGCCTTCGGCACCTCGGCCGAGAGGATGCGATTGAACGCACCGCGCGGCTTGAAGGAGCCGGTGACCTGAAGCTGTTCCAGCTTCAGGACCAGCGGGTTCTCCAGCCCCGTCTCCGCCGGCGAGAGCGTGATGACCGGCGTGCGGCGGATATGCGGGGCGATGCGGTCCGCGGCGGCGCGGATGGCGTCCTGGGTCGGCATGGGCCGGGAAGGTGGCATTGGCGCGAGCGTCCGGCAACGCCGTCCGGGGAGTCATGTTGCTGTGCTTTCCCCGGTGCCCCATTTCTGCCACTGTCCGCCGCCTGAACGGACTGTCACGTTGGGATGTTGCTTCACGGAAGCTGTGTTTCGCGCGACGCGGCGGCGGTTCTGCTGCTGGGGCCACCGGGCTCCGGCAAGTCGGACCTGTCGTTGCGGCTGATCGGACAAGGCTGGGCCCTGGTGGCGGACGACCAGGTGACCATCGATGGGGTCGCGGTTGCGGCACCCCCCGCGCTGCGGGGAATGCTGGAGGTCCGGGGCCTGGGGGTTTTCGAAGGATTGGCGGTGGCCCAGGAGGCTCGACTGGCGCTGGTGGTGGAACTGGTTGCGCGCGATGCGGTGACACGGCTGCCGGTGCCCGGGCAATGGGGCCCGGCGGGGGTGCCGCGCGTGGCGCTGCACGGGTTCGACGCAGCGGCACCGGAAAAGATCGGCCTCGCGCTCGACGCCGCGCTCGGCCGCGTGGCGCAGCGCGCCGGGGCCTTCGCGGCATGATCGAGGCCGCCGAGGCGCCGCGCCGCCAGGTCGTGCTGGTGACCGGCCTGTCGGGGGCCGGCAAGGCCTCGATCCTGCGGGTGCTCGAGGATCTCGGCTACGAGACGGTGGACAACCCGCCGCTCAGCGTCATCGAGGCGGTGGTGGGGGATGGCGACCAGCCGCTCGCCGCCGGGGTGGACAGCCGGACGCGGGACTTCGACGGGCCGGCGGCCATCCGCCTTCTGGAACGGTTGCGCCTGCGCCCGGACATCCAGGTGACGCTGGTCTTCGCCACCGCCGAGGCGGACGTGCTGCTGCGCCGCTTCACCGAGACGCGGCGGCGCCACCCGCTGGCCCCGGGCGGGCCGCTCGGCTACAGCGTCGCTGAAGGCATCGCGCGGGAGGCCGCGCTGCTGGCCCGGCTGCGCGCGGCGGCAGACATGGTCGTCGATACCTCGGATCTGCCGCTGCCGGAGCTGCGGCGGATGATCGAACGCCGCTTCGGCATCGAGGGCGCGCCGGGGATGGGCGTATCGGTGCTGTCCTTCGCCTTCCCGAAGGGCCTGCCGCGGGAGGCCGACCTGGTCTTCGACCTGCGCTTCCTGCGCAACCCGCATTACGTCGACGCGCTGCGACCGCTGACCGGGCGCGACCCGGCGGTCGCCGCCTATATCGAGGCCGATGCGGATTTCGCGCCTTTCATGCGCTGCATGACCGATATGCTGGGGCCGCTCTTGCCCCGCTACGCCCAGGAGGGAAAGAAGTACCTCACCATCGCGCTAGGGTGCACCGGCGGAAAGCATCGGTCGGTCCTGGCGGCGGAACGGTTGGCACACCATCTTCACACCAACGGCTGGCGGGTGGAATTGCACCACCGGGAGCTTACGGCCGGCGCGACGCCGGGGACCCAACGCGACGATGTCGCGGCGGCGTCCCAGGCAGGATCGCGCTTTGCCGGCCGCGACGCGGGGCGGGAGGCCCTGACACAGGTATCATGATCGGAATGGTTCTGGTCACGCACGGCCGTTTGGCCGAGGAACTGCGGCACGCCATGGAGCACGTGGTTGGTCCGCAGCAGGGCGTGGCAACGGTCTGCATCGGCGCCGACGACGATCTGGAGCACACCCGTGCCGACATCCGTCGCTCGGTGGACGCGGTGGATCAGGGCGACGGGGTCGTGGTGCTGACGGATATGTTTGGCGGTACCCCATCGAACCTCGCCATGCAGATCGCCAATGGCGACCGCCCGGTGGAGGTGTTGGCAGGGGTGAACCTGCCGCTGCTGATCAAGCTGGCGAAACTTCGCGGCAGCGAGCCACTCGCCGAGGCGGTTGACCACGCCCTGGCGGCGGGGCGCAAATACATCGCCAGCGGTAGGGAAGTGGCGGCCGGAGCCGCCGCCGTGCCGCCGCCGGCCATGAGGAGGAACGGCGCGTGAACGAGTGGCCGGATGAACCAGGCGCGCGGGTAGCGATCGATGCAGCGCCGGCCGCCGAGGGCTGCGGTTGCGATCCGGGGGATTCGGGCATGGTGCTCCGGCGCAGTGTCGTCGTTCCGAACAGCCGCGGCCTGCATGCGCGCGCCGCCGCCAAGCTGGTCACCACCGCTGAGCGCTTCTCCGCCTGCGTGAGCGTCGTCCGCAATGGCGACAAGGTGCCTGCCTGCTCCATCATGGGGCTGATGATGCTGGGTGCGGGCAAGGGAGCCGAGGTGACGATCGAGGCCGAAGGCTGGGATGCCAAGGAGGCCCTCGACGCGGTCGCTGGCCTGGTCGAAGCCGGCTTCCATGAAGACTGAGACGTCGAGGACGCGAAAGGCCAAGCTGCCCGAGGTCGCCGTCCCGGGCATTCCCGTCTCGCATGGCGTGGCGATCGGCCTCGTCTACGACACCACCGAGCCGCCCAGCGAGGTTACCCGGCGGACCATCGGCCAGAACGACGTGGACGGGGAGAAGCAGAAGCTCGCCGGCGCGGTGGCCTTCTCCCGCAAGCAGATCGGCAAGCTCAAGACCCGCATCGGCATCCTGCCCGAGGAAGCGCAGGAGGAGATCGAGCCGCTGCTCGACGCGCATCTGATGATGCTCGGCAATTCGCGGCTGATCCGTGGCGCGCGCAAGCGCATCGAGGCGGAGCTGCTCGGCGCCGAAACCGCGGTGCTCGAGGAATCCGAGGAGATCCAGGCGACGATCCTCGCCGCGAAGGACGACGACAAGGCCGGGCTGGCGCGCCGCGCCGCGGAGGTGCGGGACATCGCCCGCCGGCTGATCCGCAACCTGACCGCGACGCCGTTCCGCAGCTTCAAGGATCTGCCTGAGGGCTGCATCCTGGTTGCCGAGGAACTGACGCCAGCCGATGCCGCGCTGCTGGACCCGTCCCGTGTTGCGGGCGTGGCAACCGAAGAAGGCGGGACGGACGGCCACACGGCGATCATGCTTCGGGCGCTCGGCATCCCCGCGGTGCTCGGCGCCCATGGGCTGACAGAGGCCACGAAGCGTGGGGACCAGGCGGTGCTGGACGGCACGGCGGGCGTCGTTTCGATCAGCCCGACCACGGCCACCCTGAACGCAGCGAAGGAACGGCTTGCGGCCTTCGCCAAGGAACGGGCGAAGCTGTCGAAGCTGCGCCGCCTGCCCGCGGAGACCACGGATGGCGAGCTGGTCGAGCTGCAGGCCAACATGGAGATCCCGCAGGAACTGCCGCTGATCGCGCAGGCGGGCGCGATGGGCATCGGCCTGCTGCGTACCGAGTTCCTGTTCATGAACCGCGAGGATCTGCCGGACGAGGAAGCGCAGGTCGAGGCCTATACCCAGATCGTCGAGGCGATGGAGGGCCAGCCGGTCACCATCCGCGTGCTCGACTGGGGCGGCGAGAAGGATATGGAGGCGCTGGCCGAGGGCGTCGCGCCGGTGCATGCGGGCAGCAACCCCGCACTCGGGCTGCGCGGGCTGCGCATGCTGCTGAAGCGGTCGGAACTGCTGGAAGTGCAGTTCGCCGCGGTCCTGCGCGTGGCGGCCGCGAGCGGCGACGGGCATGTGCGGCTGCTGCTGCCGATGGTCACCATACCGGAGGAGGTGCGCCAGGCGCGCGAGGTCTATGACCGCGTCGCCCGCCGCCTGCGCCGCCGCGGCGAGAAGCTGCCGGAAAAGCTGCCGCCCCTCGGCGTGATGATCGAGACGCCGGGCGCCGCGCTCGCCGCCGATGCGATCGCGCTGGAGGCGGATTTCTTTGCCATCGGGACCAACGACCTCGCCATGTACACGCTGGCGGTGGACCGGTCGGAGGTCGATGTCTCCCACCTCTACGACCCGCTGCACCCGGCCGTGCTGCGGCTGGTTCAGTTCGCGACCGAGGCGGCGCTGCGGCTACGCATGCCGGTGTCGGTCTGCGGGGAGATGGCGGGCAACCCGCGGCTGACCCCGCTGCTGCTGGGGCTCGGGTTGCGGACCTTCTCGATGAACGCCTCCGCCCTGCCGCGGGTGAAGCAGGCGGTGCGTGGCCTCGACATCGGCGACTGCGCGCGCTTCGCGCGGCGGGTGATGGAGCAATCCGACCCGGCCCGCATCCGCGAGCTGGTGGCCGGCTTCGCGGAGGGGATAACGGAGCGCGCATAGCGCCCCGATTTCGCCGCCGTTTCGCCGCCGGGCCGGCTCAACCCGCCGGCAGCGTTCGCCCGGGAACAACCGGGAGTCCCGCCATGAGCCAGTTTCGACGCCTTCTCATCCTGGGCGCCTGCGCCCTGCCCCTTGCCCCCCGACCGGCGGCGGCGGAGAGCCAGTCTTCGGATTCTTCCTCCGACTGCTCGAACGGCCGCTGCACGCGGGTCGAGCGCTACACGGTTGAGGATCGCAACGGGCGGCGGACCACCACCCGTCGCGAATCCTGGCGAGAGGATGATGATCGCGGCCGGCCCGGCCAGGTGCAGGGCTGCCGGCGGCGCGACGATGACGATGATGATGACGACGATGACTGATCACCATTGCCACGGGATCGCCACGGTTGCGCCCTTTCACGGCCAGCCCCCCTACCCAATGTGAGCATTGCCAACGGCCTGAAAGGGCAACCTGATGCGAAACATCCGCCGGGCCGCCGTGACGGGACTTTTCGCCATCTGGCTCGCGCCGCTGTCGGCGACGGCGGCGACATCGAACGGGCCTTCTTTCCGAGCAGACCGACCCGTGCAGGCTGAGCGCGTCGCTGAACTGCGGCGCGATCAGGAAGACGAGGAACCTCCGCACGGCGCGCCGCGGCTGCGGGCCTGAAGCCTCCGGTCTTCACATAAAGATATCCTTATAGATAGTCGCAGTCTCTGGCCTCACCCTGCCGGGCGTGCTACCCGCCCGGCAGACCCGTGGGTGAGAGAAAGAGAACGCGCATGTCCGCTGCCGCCGATTTCGTCGTGAAGGATCTGTCCCTGGCCGGCTGGGGCCGGAAGGAAATCTCGATGGCCGAGGACGAGATGCCCGGCCTGATGGCGACCCGCGCCGAGTACGGCGCGACGCAGCCGCTGAAGGGCGCGCGCATCGCCGGCTGCCTGCACATGACCATCCAGACTGCCGTGCTGATCGAAACGCTGAAGGCGCTCGGCGCCGATGTGCGCTGGTCGTCGTGCAACATCTTCTCGACGCAGGACCACGCAGCCGCCGCGATCGCCTCGACCGGCACGCCGGTCTTCGCCATCAAGGGCGAGACGCTCGAGGAATACTGGCAGTATGTGAAGCGCACGCTGGAATGGGCCGATGGCGGCACGCCGAACGTGCTGCTGGACGATGGCGGCGACATGACGCTGCTGGTGCATTACGGCCTGCGCGCCGAGAACGGCGACACCGCCTTCCTCGACAAGGCGACCAATGAGGAAGAGACAGTCTTCTTCGCCCTGATCAAGGACTGCCTGAAGACCAAGCCGGGCTGGTTCGCGCAGCTCGCGGCCGCCATCAAGGGCGTGTCGGAGGAAACGACGACGGGCGTTCACCGCCTCTATACCATGGCGAAGGAAGGCAAGCTGCTGTTCCCCGCCATCAACGTGAACGACAGCGTCACCAAGTCGAAGTTCGACAATCTGTATGGCTGCCGTGAATCTCTGGTGGACGCCATCCGCCGCGGCACCGACGTGATGATGGCCGGCAAGGTCGCGATGGTCTGCGGCTTCGGCGATGTGGGCAAGGGTTCCGCCGCGTCGCTGCGCAACGCCGGCTGCCGCGTCATGGTCAGCGAGGTCGATCCGATCTGCGCGCTGCAGGCGGCGATGGAAGGCTATGAGGTCGTGACGATGGAGCAGGCGGCCCCGCAGGCCGACATCTTCGTCACCGCGACCGGCAATGTCGATGTCATCACGGTCGACAACATGCGCGCGATGAAGCACCGCGCCATCGTGTGCAACATCGGCCACTTCGACAGCGAGATCCAGATCGCGGGCCTGCGCAACTTCAAGTGGGACAACGTGAAGCCGCAGGTGGACGAGATCGAGTTCCCCGACGGCAAGCGCATCATCCTGTTGTCCGAAGGCCGCCTGGTGAACCTGGGCAACGCGACCGGCCACCCGAGCTTCGTGATGTCGGCGTCCTTCACCAACCAGACGCTCGCGCAGATCGAGCTGTGGACCAACCCGGGCAAGTACGAGAAGAAGGTCTACGTGCTGCCCAAGCACCTCGATGAGAAGGTGGCGTCGCTGCACCTCGCGAAGGTCGGCGCGACGCTGACCAAGATGAGCAAGGCGCAGGCGGACTATATCGGCGTGTCCGCGCAGGGGCCGTTCAAGGCGGAAGCCTACCGCTATTGAGGAAAGGTCGGGGGAGGAACACCTCCCCCGAATCCCCCACCGTTTTTTGTCTGTTGGAGACTGACCGCGGTGGGCGGCGCCAGAAGATAGAAAAAGGAGGGGGTTCGGGGGAGTTCATCTCCCCCGACCTTCAGCGCGCGCCGAGACGCTTCCAGACCCCGTCGGCTGTCGCGACGACCCTGTCACCCACCGTGATCTGTCCCCGCACGAAGACGATCGACTTCGTCGCACGTACCGCTTCTGCCCGCGCTTCCATGAACTCCCCCGCCCGCGCTGCCGACACGAAATGCGTGTTGAGCTGGATGGTGACCACGGGGTCGCGCTTCGCCGCTTCCCAGCAGGTCGCGCCCAGGATCTGGTCGAGGAAGGTGACCAGCATGCCGCCATGGACGATACCATGGGCGTTGCCGTGCTTCTCCTCGGCGAGCAGGCCGTAGGCCCAGCCGACGTCCTCCTTCTTCGACCAGAAGGGGCCGACCAGGGTGGGGAAGCCGTCCTCATGCCAGCGGAACTGCTTCCAGCCGGCGGCGGCGGGGTCGAAGGCGGTGAGGGTCGCGTCGGTCATGCAACCCGCTTCGCCCGGCGGGCTGGCGCCGTCAACGGGGGATGGTAGCGTGCCAAGCATGCGCCTGTTCCATGCCCCTGGTTCTCCCTATGCCCGCATCGCCCGGATGGCGGTGATCGAGCTCGACCTGACCGACCGCGTAGCGGTCGAGGAAGCGACGCTGCGCGACCCGGATTCGGTGTTGCTGCCGCACAACCCGGTGGGGCGGGTGCCGTCCCTGCTGTTGGACGACGGCACCACGATCACCGAGACGACGCCGGTCCTGATGATGCTCGACAGCATGGCGGACCCCGCCAAACGCCTGCTGCCGGGGCCGGATGCGCCCGCTGCGCTGGCCGCCTATGGTCGCGTGCTCGGCATGATCGACGGCATCGCGGTGTGGAACCGGGAACTGCGTCGGCCGGCGCATGAGCGCTCGCCGGGTGTCATCGCGCTCGAGACGATGCGCGCGGCGCGCGTGGCGGATATTCTGGAACGCGACGTGGCGGCGGGAGGCTTCGCGGCTCGTGATGCCGCCTGGCTCGCGCTCGTCTCCTGCTTCGGATACTGCGAACGGCGTCACACGATGTTCGATTGGCGCCAGGGCCGGCCGTCGCTCGCCGCGCTGTTCGACGCCGCGCAGCCGCGCCCGAGCGTCGCGCAGACCCTGCCGCCCGCTGGCATGGGAAGCGCCGCCCCACCCCCGCCAGCCGGTCGCGGCTGAGCCGCGACCGCGTCACGCGGCGGACGACGATCCGGAGCGCGAAGGCAGGGCGGCCGGGTGGCCGCCGCCCGTCGCCGGAGGCCGAGTATCAGCTCGGCATCCGGATGTTGCGGCTACGGATCAGGTTCCCCCACTTCTCGTTTTCCTGCACCACGTAGACGGCGAATTCTTCAGGCGTGCCGCCGACCGGTTCCGCGCCCTGCGACAGGATCTGCTGGCGGAAGGCCGGGTCGTTCACCGCGGTGCGCACGGCGTCGGTCAGCCGTGCGACGATCGGCGCCGGCAGGTTGGCCGGCGCCATCAGCGCCATGTCGGTCGAGGATTCGAAGCCCGGCACGCCGGCTTCCTGGAGTGTCGGGACATCCTGCGCGAGCGGCGTGCGCTGCGCGGTGCTCACCGCGAGCATCTTCAGCGTGCCCGCCTGGCGGTGCGGCAGGGCGGTGATCGCATCGACGAAGGACATCTTCGTCTCGCCCGCGAGCACTGCCTGCGCCGAGGGCGCACCGCCACGATAGGGAACGTGCATCATGTCGAGCCCGGCGGCCGACATCAGCAGCTCGGTCGCGAGGTGGCTGCTGGCGCCGATGCCGGCGGAGGAGAAGTTGATCTCGCCCGGCCGCGCGCGGACGTAGGTGAGGAACTCCTGGATCGTCGTCACCGGCACCGACGGGTGCACGCAGACCGCCTGCGCCGTCCGCGCGAGGAGGCTGATCCCCGTGAACGCGGTGCGCGTATCGTAGGGCAGCGGGGAGATCAGGTGCGGCGCGATCGCATAGGTGCTGTTGGTTGCCGAGAGCAGCGTGTAGCCGTCGGGCCGCTGCTGCGACACGTAGTTGTGCCCGATCGTGCCCGATGCGCCGGTGCGGTTCTCGACGACGAAGTTCTGACCGAAGGCCTGGCTCAGGCGGTGCGCGAAAATGCGCGTCATCGTGTCGGAGGAACCGCCGGCCGGCCAGGGATTGACCAGCGTGACCGGGCGCGTGGGCCAGGGCGCCTGGGCGAGGGCGGGGCGCAGCGCAGGCACCGCGAGCGTGGCGGCGAGCAGGGAACGGCGATGTAGCTTGGTCATGGTCGGTGCCTCCGGCACTCACTTGAACAGGAATAGAACGGGCCGGTGCGATGCAGGACGCATGCCGGCCTCGGCGCGGACGCATGCTTCCTCCGCTCACCCGATGGCGCAAGCCGCCAAATGCGATGGGGCTGGACAGCGCGCGGCGTCACGTCAGAGTTCCGCCTCATGACCGATCACGCAATGCCCGCGACGCGCGCACTCGACACGGTGGATAGCGACGACACGCTGCCTGCTTCGGCCGATGTCGTGGTGATAGGCGCCGGCATCATCGGCGTCGGCGCAGCCTACGCGCTCGCGAAGGCGGGCCATTCCGTGGCGCTGCTCGAAAAAGGCGTCGTCGCCGGCGAGCAGTCCAGCCGCAACTGGGGCTGGTGCCGGCTGATGAATCGCGACGAACGCGAGATTCCGCTCATGCAGCACAGCCACGAGTTGTGGGAGCGGTTGCCGGCGGAGATTGGCGCCGACATGGGATTCCGCCGCAACGGCCTGGTCTATGTCACCAAGGACCCGAAGCAACTTGATGCTTGGCGCGACTGGGTCGCGATGGCACAGACCTATCAGGCGCCGATGCGCATCATCGATGGTGCCGAGGCGAAGCGCCTGACGCCGGGCAATGAGCAGGACTGGATCGGCGGCGTCGTCTCCCCGCGCGACGGTCGTGCGGAGCCCGCGATGGCCGCGCCTGCGCTGGCGAAGGCCGCGCGCGCGCTGGGCGCCACGTTGCACCAGAACTGCGCGGTGCGCGGACTCGACATGACGGGCGGCCGCGTAAGCGGCGTGTTCACCGAGAAGGGGCGGATCCGCGCGAATGCCGTTCTGCTCGCAGGGGGTGCCTGGGCCTCGATGTTCCTGCGGCGGCATGGGGCGGACCTGCCGCAATCCTCGGTGATGTCCACCGTCTTCGCCACCACGCCGGCCAGGCAGGTTTCGCCTGGCGGGCTGTCGACGCCGGACTTCATCCTCACGCCGCGGCTCGATGGCGGCTACATCGTCGCGGCGAAGGCGCGCGGGCGGCTGGAGCTGACGCCGGCCGGAATCCGCTATGCCCGTCAGTTCCTGCCGGCGCTGCGCAAGAACTGGTCGGTCGTGCAGATCCGCTTCGGCCGGTCCTTCTTCGACGGGCCGGACGCGATGCACGGACGTTGGTCGTTCGACCGGCCTACCGTCTTCGAACGCATGCGCGTGCTGGACCCGGCTCCGCGAACGGAGATCGTCGAACCCGCGCTGCGCGAGATCGTCGCGACCTACCCGGAACTCGCCGGCATCAGGGCCGCACGCGTCTGGGCGGGCTGGATCGATTCCACGCCCGACGCGGTGCCGGTGATCTCGCCGGTCGAGGCACTGCCCGGCGTCGTCGTCGCCGCGGGATTCAGCGGGCATGGCTTCGGCATTGGTCCCGCGGCAGGGCGCCTGGCGGCGGATCTCGTGACCGGCGCGCCGCCCATCGTCGACCCCACGCCCTTCACGCTGAAGCGCTTCTTCGACGGCAGCCCGATCCGCACGCCGACCGGCATCTGATACGCTGCGCGTCAACGGAGGAACACCGATGACGTCGCGCATGCTCGAGCTGGATTCAGGCCCGCTGGAAGTCTTCGTGGAGGGCGACGGTCGCAGCGTCGTCCTGCTCCCCTCGCTCGGCCGCGGGCAGGAGGATTTCGACGGCATCGCGCCGATGCTGCTAGCCGCCGGGCTGCGTCTGATCCGCCCCGAGCCACGCGGCATCGGCCGTTCCGCACCGCTGCGCGACGGCGCCACGCTGTTCGACATGACGCGCGACGTAATCGCCGCGATGGAGGATGTGGGTGTTGAGACGGCGCTCGTTGCCGGCCATGCCGCCGGCAACTGGGTGGCGCGCATCACGGCGCATCTGCGGCCTGACCTGGTGCAGGGGGTCGCGATGCTTGCCGCCGTGACGGGCACGACCGTGCATCCGGAGATCAGTGCCGCGATCTCCGGCAGCTTTGACACGTCGCTGCCCGACGATGTGCGCCTGGCACATCTGCAGCGCGGCTATTTCGCACCGGGCAGCGATGCGCGCGTCTGGCTGGCGGGATGGCACACGGAGGTCGCCCGCGCCCAGCGCCGCGCACGCGAGGCGACGACGGACAAGTCATGGCTGCGCGTCGCCGACCACAAGCCGCTGCTGTATCTGGCCGCGGCCGAGGACGCGATCGCCGCGCCGCCGAGCGAGGCGGAACTGAAGGCCACCCTCGGGCCGATGGCGACGCTGGTCGTGGTCGAACGCGCAGGGCACGCGTTGTTACCAGAGCGGGCGGAGGCCGTGGCGAAGGCATTGATCGGGTTCGCCGGTGAGCTTTGGCCGAGGTGATCGGACAGCGGCAGCGCCCTCGCCAGGGCTAACCTCCGCACCAATGGGGCAGTGCCTTCCCGCCGCTCACTGGCGGGGTGGTTGCCCTGTCATTCTCTCCCCCTGCCGCGCCGTCCAGTCGCCGGCGCCCTGCATCTGTTCCCCGGTCCAGCGCATGGCGCGGCCCAGCGCGGAGCCGGTATCGTCCGCGGCCCGTTCCAATGCCCGGCCCGTCGATTCCGCCGCGCGGTCGATGGCTGCGCCGCCGCGTTCCGCGGCGCCTGGCTGGCGTGGTGCGACCGGGTCGGTCGGGGGGCCGTAGGCTTCAGCGGGTGGGGCAGGCCGCGGCACCGGCGCGGGCAGGGTGCCTGCCTGCTGCGCCAGGGCGGGGCCGGCGAGGGCGAGGAGAACGGTGGCAAGCGTCAGTCGCATTGGTGCCTCCGGAGGTCGGCGATTTCGAGCAGCAAGATGATGCTGCCGGGGCGCGGCGACAACGGGCTGTGATCAGCTCCCGAACGCCCAGCGTCCTGCGCGGCGCAGGCGTTCGCCGGTCCAACCCGCCGCGCGTTCCAGGGCCGATCCCGTGCGGCGGGCACCGCGCTCCACCGCCGCGCCGGTACGCTGGGCACCGCGCTCGATCGCCCGCCCGCTGCGCTGGACCGCGCCTTCGCGGGCCGCGGCGGGCAGGGCGATGGTCGTTGCCGTCAGGGCCAGGATCCAACTGCGCCGGTTCATGGAGATGAATCTCGGGTTGCGTGCGCCGCCGGTCAAGCGTCCAGGCGGATACCCAGCTCACGAATGAGCGGCCGCCAAATGGCATTCTCCGCCGCGACGAAGGCGTCGAACTCGGTGGCCGACCATCCATTGGTCTGGATGCCGAGCGCGGTGGTGCGCTGCCGCAGCTCCTCCGACGCCGTGGCGCGAACCAGCTCCGCATTCAGACGGGACACTATGTCAGGCGCAACGCCGGCAGGCACGCTGAGGCCCTGCCAGCCGAAGGCGACGGCGTCATGGCCTATCTCGCGCATCGTCGGCACCGCGGGGGCCTCGGCAGTGCGGGCTGCCGTCAGCACGGCGAGCGCACGCACCTGGCCATCACGGATGAAGGGCAGGCCCGTTGCCGTGTCGATCATGACAAGATCGACCGACCCGGCGAGCAGGTCCTGCATCGCCGCCTGCCCGCCGCGATAGGGCACATGTTCCGCTTCGAGGCCGGAGCGGCGCTTCACTAGCTCCATGGCCAGGTGGTGGGGGGAGGCGACGGCCGGGCTGCCGTAGGTCGGCGCGCGGCTCCGGCTGGCGGCCACCAGGGCCGGGAAATCGCCCCAGACCGCATCGGCACGGCAGACGATGTAGAGCGGAAAGCTGCCGATGAAGCCGACGCCGGCGAAGTCGCGATCCGGGTCGTAGGGCAGGCGCGCATAGAGCGCCGGATTGTAGACCAGGATGCCGTTGTCGACATGCAGCAGGGTCAGGCCGTCCGCGGATGCGCGCGCCGCGGTTTCGCTGGCCAGGACGGCGCCGCCGCCCGGTCGGTTCTCCACCACGACCGTCTCGCCCAGGCGCGGGCCGAGCTGCGCCGCGACCATCCGTGCGAAGACGTCCGACGGCCCGCCGGCCGGATAGCCGACGATTATGCGTATCGGGCGGTCGGGCCAGGTGCCCTGAGCCCGCGCTGGGACGGCTGCGGCAAGGCCGGTCGCGATGACGCCGCGGCGTCCGATCATGAACTCGTGCTCCTCAGGATCCGGCGGCGAGGATGCGCCGGAACAGCGGGATTGCCGCGGCGAGATCGGCGACAGCCACGCATTCGTGTGGGGTATGCGCGGTCCCGATGCCGCCGGGTCCGAGGACCATGCAGGGGGCGAGTTCCTGCAACTCGCTGGCATCGGTACCATACGGCGCGGTGCGCGCCGCCTGTCCCGTCGCCGCGACACCAAGCGCGATCAGCGGATGGTCCGCCGGGAGTTCCGGCGGTGTGCCCTCGCGTTTCTCGGTCAGCACGACGCCGGCGCGCGACGCGGCCTCCTTCACCGCAGCCTCGATATCGGCATAGTCGATGTTCCGGCTGCGGCGGAACTTGATGCGCGCCGTGGCCCTGGCGACGGTCACGTTCACCGCCGTGCCGTGATTGTCGATGACCAGATTGAAGTCGGAGAAGGGCGGGTCATAGGCGGCGTCATGGAAGGCGGGGTCGTGGCGCAGCCGCTCGAACACCGTCTTCATCTCGGTCAGAAACGGAATCAGCGACCAGTTGGCGTTCGTGCCCTGCCCAGTCGATGAATGAGCCTGCACCCCGCTCGCGACGGCGGTGTATTCGATGTGGCTGCGGTGTCCGCGCACCGGGGAGAGGCCGGTCGGTTCCGCCACCACGATGCCCTTCAGCCCCAGGGAGCGCGCATAGTCCGACGCCGCCACGGCGCGGGCGCCCTGTTTGCTGGTTTCCTCATCGGTGGTCAGCAGCAGCGTCACGGGCGCATCCGCCGCCATGCCGCGCGCCGCTACGATGCAGGCGGCGACCGGCCCCTTCATGTCCACGCTCCCGAGCCCGTGCAGCACGCCATCCGCGACGCGCGGCGTCCAGGGCGGATCGGTCCAGCCTGTCTCCGGCACCGTGTCCATGTGGCCGGACAGGGCATAGCCGCCCTTCGGCCCGCGATGGGCAACCAGCACGCGCTTCGCGACGCCGTTCGCGTCGGCATAGTCCACGCGCTCGATTTCGAAGCCGGTCAGCTCGGCCTCGATCCGGTCCGCGACCGGCAGGTTCGAGAGGGAAGAGCGGCTGTCGATCGCCACCAGATCGGCGGCGAGACGAAGGACGGCGGCGGCATCATCAGGCATGCATGCAGCATCCCTTGCCGTGCGGGCCCGGGCAAGCGAGGCTCCGGCCGCCATGACCGACATTGCTTATCTCGACCCCCGCTCCGACCGCACCTATCCGCTCGACACCCCGCGCTGGTGCGGTGACGGCCAGGCGCCGCTGCTGCTGACGCCGCTGCCCGGCATCACCCGCGATGCGATCCGCACCGAGGATCGGTCCCTGTGGCGCTATGCCGCCGCGCTGCCCTTCATCCCCGACGACCCGATCACGATGGGCGAGGGCTGCACGCCGCTGGTGTCGCGCGTGATCGGCGGTGCCTCGGTGCTGCTGAAATGCGAATGGTTCATGCCGACGGGGTCCTTCAAGGATCGCGGGGCCTCGGTGATGCTGTCGCTGCTGCGCGCGCAGGGTGTGACCTCGGTGCTGGAGGATTCCTCGGGCAATGGCGGTGCGGCCGTCTCGGCCTATGCCGCGGCGGGCGGGATGACGGCGACCATCTTCGTGCCCGCCAGCACCTCCCCGGCCAAAACGGTGCAGTCGCGTGCGGCGGGGGCGACCATCCAGCTCATTCCCGGGTCGCGTCAGGATTGCGCGGATGCGGCGCTCGCGGAATCCGCCCGCATCTTCTACGCCAGCCACAACTGGCATCCGTACTTCCTGCACGGCACCAAGACGCTCGCCTATGAGCTGTGGGAGGATCTCGGCTTCACGGCACCGGACAACGTCATCGTGCCCTGCGGGGCGGGGTCCAACGTGCTCGGTTGCGGCATCGGCTTCGACGAGTTGATGCATTCGGGCGCGATCGACCGCCTGCCGCGCATCTTCGCCGCGCAGCCGGCGAATTGCGCGCCGATCGCCCGCGCATTCCTGGGCGAGGCACCGGTGCCGCCGCTGCCGACGATCGCCGAAGGCACCGCGATCGCCCAGCCGTTGCGCACCGCCGAGGTGAACGAGGTGCTGTCCGGCAGCCAGGGCGGCGCGGTGATGCTGTCCGAGGAGGAGATCGCGGCCGCAACGCTCTACCTGGCCCGTACCGGCATCTATGTGGAACCGACCTCGGCCCAGGCGGCGGCGGCCTTCGCGAAGCTGCTGGAAGCCGGCACCATCCGCGCGGATGAGACGACGGTCGTGGTGCTGACGGGCACCGGGCTGAAATCGACGCCGCGCATGGCGGAGCTCCTTGGGGTCGCGATCTGATGGCGGGCCCGCGCATCGCCCTTCTGGGCTTTTCCATCGAATGCAACCGCTTCGCGCCCATCGCGACGCGGGCCGACTTCACCAGCCGGTGTTACCTGGAAGGTGAGGCAATACTGACGGATGCGCGCAGCCCCGCGCCGAGCGCGCTCGCCGAGATGCCCGGCTTCGTCGCCGACATGGACGCGGCCGGGCCCTGGGAACCCATCCCGATCCTGCTGGCCATGGCGGAACCGAACGGGCCCGTCGATGCCGGCTTCTTCGCGGAAATGACGGCGATGTGGCGCGCCGGGCTGGAAGCCGCGAAGGGCAAGGTCGACGGCGTCTATGCCGTGATGCACGGCGCCGGGCTGACGACGGACGACCACGACCCGGAAGGCACCATCCAGGCGATGGTGCGCGACATCCTGGGCGACATTCCCTTCGTCGCCTCCTTCGACCTGCACGCCAATGTCTCGGACCGGATGGTCCAGACTGTCGATGCCTTCGTGGGCTATCGAACGAACCCGCATCTCGACATGCGGGAACGCGGCGCGGAGAGCGCGCAGTTGCTGCGGCGGCTGCTGGCCGGGGAGCGCTTCCATCGCGGCCATCGGCGCCTGCCGATCGTCTCCCCGCAGACGGCGTTGCTGACGGCGCAGGGACCTTATGCCGAGGTGATCGATCTCGGGCAGGAACTGGCGGCGAAGGACCCGCGCATCGCCAATGTTTCGGTGATGGCTGGCTTCTCCTATGGCGACACGCCGTTCAACGGCTTTTCCGTCATCACCACGGCGACGGAGAAGGATGTCGCGGAGGCGCTCGCGCAGCGCCTGGCGGAGGAAGGCTGGGCGCGGCGGTCGCGCTTCGTGGCCAATCTGACGTCGTTGGACGAGGCCGTGCGGCTCGCGAAGGAAAGCCCAAGGCCGCTCGCCTTTGCCGATGTGGCTGACAATCCTGGCGGTGGCGCCAGCGGCAACACGGTCTGGATCCTCGAAGCCTTCCATATGGCGAGGGTCGAGAACGCGCTGCTCGGCATGTTGCTGGATGCGCCGCTGGCGGTAGAGGCGCACGGCCTTGGCGTCGGTGCCCGTTTCACGGCGCGCTTCAACACCGGCATGGCGGCGGATGATCCGTTCAGCCGGCGCTACCAGGCCGAGGCGGTGGTCCGTGCGGTCTCGGACGGCAAGGTCACCGGCCGGCGCGGCATCTATCGCGGCACGGCGATGACGCTGGGGCGCACCGTCTGCCTGCAGATCGGCGGCATCGCCGTCGTTGTCACGGAGGGCCGGGCGCAATGCGCGGACCCGGTGTTCTTCGAGCATCTGGGTCTCGACATCGGCGCCGCGCGCGCCGTCGTGGTGAAGTCGCGCGGCCACTTCCGCGGCGGCTTCGACGAATTCTTCGCGCATGAGCAGATCGTCGAGGTCGATTGCCCCGGCCTGACCTCACCCATCCTGACCCGCTTCGACTGGAAGCACCTGCCGCGGCCGGTCCTGCCCATCGACGCGGCGGCGCGCTGGCCGTAGAGACAATCCGCACGCCACCCCTATCGGGAGACGCCCCTTGCGCCGCAAACTGCTGGTCCTGACGCTGCTCGCGAGCCTGCCGATCGAGGCCCAGGCGGACCGCGCCTTCTGCCAGGGGCTGCAGGGCCTGGTCGCCGCGGCGCAAAGCCGCTTCGACTGGCTGCCCACGACCGGCCGCAACATCCCCGGTTCCATCGAGGAACGGCGCGGGGTGGTGCAGAACCACGTCGGCGGCGAGCCGCATGGCGTCTACTACGCCGTGATGTACCGCCATGACGGCAACACCGGCGCGCATGAGCGCTTCGCCGCCCTGCAGCATGAGATCGGCGCATGCCTGTCCGGAGCGTCGTTCCTTGGCGTGACGCAGGGCCAGGGCAATGCTCAGGCGAACTGGCAGACGCAGTATGCGCGGGTCGGCCTGCGCCGTGCGGATGGCGATGGCGAGTTGCCGCAATCGCTCGTGGAACTCTCCGTCGCCTCCCGCTGGTAAATCCGACATGACCCTCGACGACCTGCCGACGCCCTGCCTGGTTCTCGATCTCGGCATCCTGAAGGCCAATCTTGCGCGCATGCAGGCCGCCGTGGCGCGGCATCCCGGCCTGACGCTGCGGCCGCATATGAAGACCGCGAAGTCGCTGGCGGTGGCGGATCTCGCCGCGCCGGGCAAGGGGCCCATCACCGTCAGCACGGTCGCCGAGGCGCGCTACTTCGCCGGTGGCGGCTTCAACGACCAGATCTACGCCGTGGGCATCACGCCGGCGAAGCTCGACGCCATCGCCGCGCTGAATGCGCAGGGCGCGGATGTGAAGGTGATTACCGACGACCTCGATGTCGCGGCCGCCATCGCCGCCCATCAGGGCCGACTGCGTGCGCTGGTCGAGGTGGATTGCGGCGAGGGCCGCGGCGGTGTCACGCCTGACGGTGAACTGCTGACCGAGATCGCCGGTCGGCTGGGCGCGCGTTGCGTCGGGGTGATGACGCATGCGGGGCATTCCTACAACGAGCGCAGCATACCCGGCGTCGCGGCCGTGGCCGAGACGGAGCATCGCGGCGCAGCGCTTGCTGCCGAACGCCTGCGCGCCGCGGGCATCGCTGTCGAGGTCGTCTCGCTCGGATCCTCCCCCACCGCGCTGTACGGCAAGGACATGGCAGGCATCACGGATGTCCGTGCCGGCGTCTACATGTTCGGGGACCTGTTCCAGGGACAGATCGGCACGCATGGCATGGGCGACATTGCCGTGACGGTCCTATCCGCCGTCACCGGCCGCAAGCCCGACCGCAATGCGGTGCTGGTGGATGCAGGCGCCATCGCGCTGTCGAAGGACCGGTCCACCGAGAAGGCACCGAAGGACTACGGCTTCGGCCTGATGCTCGACAGCGACGGCAAGCCTGCCTTCGGCGAAGCCATCGTCGCCCGCACCCATCAGGAGCATGGGGAGGTCCGCGGCGATCGCGCATTGCCGTTCGACCGGCTGCCGATCGGCGCGCTGGTGCGCATCGCACCGAACCACACCTGCCTGACGGTCGCGGCGCATGACCGCTACTACGTCGTGGACGGGTCGCGCGACGTGATCGCGACCTGGGATCGTGTGAACGGCTGGTGAGCCAGCGGGCGGCCATGCCGCCAGCACATGTCGGGATCGAATCCAGCCCGGCCGCACCCCCCTTGCCGGCGGCCCGCCCCCCTGCGATGCACGACCGACGCTGAAGGAGATCCGCGCCATGGCCCTGACACCTGCCCAGAAGACCGCCCTCGAAGGCGTCTGCACCGCGACGCTGACCACGGTCCTGCTCAAGAAGGGCGTGCGCTTCTGCTACATCGCCGGGTCCCGGCCGATCGTGCCGGGCCAGGCGAAGCGCATCGTCGGCCCCGCCTTCACCCTGCGCTTCACCCCGACGCGCGAGGATCTAGCGACGGTCGATTCCTGGTCCTCCCCGCGCTCCACCCGCGCCGCCATCGAAGAGATGCCGGAGGGCTGCGTCGCCGTTGCTGACGCGATGGCCTCGACCGCCGCCGGCATCTTCGGCGACATCCTCTGCGCCCGCATGGCGAAGAAGGGCGTGGCCGGCCTCGTGACCGACGGCGTGCTGCGTGACGGCGCGGGCGTGATCGGCACCGGCCTGCCGGTGTTCTGCCAGGGCTATGTCGCGCCGGCCTCGGTCGCCGCGCTGAACTTCGTGGGCTGGCAGGAGACGATCGGCTGCGGCGGCGTCACCGTCATTCCGGGCGACATCATCGTGGCCGACATGGACGGCGCGGTGGTGATCCCGGCGGCGCTGCTGGACGCGGTGGTGGAAGCCGCGGTCGAGCAGGAGCGGCTGGAAGCCTGGATCATGACCGAGGTCGATCGCGGGGTGCCGCTGCCCGGCCTGTATCCGCCGAATGCGGAGACGAAGGCGCGGTACGAGGCGACGCGGAAGTAGGTTACTCGTCCCAGGGCGTGGGGGACGGAACCGGGAGGGGCGCCGCCCCTCCCGGACCCTCCCCGCCAAAGGCCGAAGGGCCTTTGGAAACCTCCATCGGGCGCCGGGCGTGGCAGGCGGGCTTCCAGCAACAGAACAGTTCTTGTGCTCGGTGGCTGGGGGCTTTTCCGGGCGCCGGGCAACGCCAGGTCAAGGTTTCCCCGCTCCGCCCGTCGGCCGCGCAAGCTGAGGCAGAGCCCCAACGGCAGCCTCAGGGTAAAGCCCTTCGGGCCTCAAGCTCCGGAGCGAGGCACAGCCCCGCTCCGGCACACGTCACGCCGCCGTACGGATCGCCGCCGCCTTCACATCGTCGCCAACCGCGCCGGCGAAGGTCGCGAAGTTCTTCTCGAACAGTCCGACGAGATTGGCGGCGGTCCGGTCGTAGGCCGTCTTGTCGGCCCAGGCTTCGCGCGGGTTCAGCACCTCGGCCGGGATGCCCGGCACGGCCTTCGGCATCATCAGCCCGAAGAAGGGGTCGCGGACGAATTCCACCTTCGCCAGCGAGCCATCGAGCGCAGCGCGCAGCAGCGCGCGCGTCACCTTGATCGACATGCGTGATCCGGTGCCGTAGGCGCCGCCCGACCAGCCGGTATTCACCAGCCAGCAATCCGCGCCGTGCTTCGCGATCAGGTCCTGCAGCATGCGGCCGTAGACTTCCGGATGCCGGGGCAGGAACGGCGCGCCGAAGCAGGTGGAGAAGGTCGCCTGCGGTTCCTTGCCCAGGCCCTTCTCCGTGCCGGCGACGCGCGCGGTGTAGCCGGACAGGAAGTGGTACATTGCCTGGGCGGCCGACAGCTTGCTGATCGGCGGCAGCACGCCGAAGGCGTCCGCGGTCAGCATCACCACGTTCTTCGGCAGGCCGGCCGTGCCGGTCTCCACGGTGTTCGGGATGTAATGGATCGGGTAGCAGGACCGGGTGTTCTCGGTCAGCGACCCGTCGTCGAGGTCGACGACGCCATCCGCATCGGCGACGACGTTCTCAAGGACCGTGCCGAAGCGGTGGGTCGCGGACCAGATCTGCGGCTCGGCATCCTGGGACAGCTTGATGACCTTGGCGTAGCAGCCGCCTTCGAAGTTGAAGACGCCGGTATCCGACCAGCCATGCTCGTCGTCGCCGATCAGCGCGCGGTCGGGGTCGGAGGACAGGGTCGTCTTGCCGGTGCCGGACAGGCCAAAGAACAGCGCGACATCCCGGTCGCGGCCGACATTGGCGCTGCAATGCATCGGCAGCACGCCGCCCGCGGGCAGCAGCCAGTTCATGACGGTGAAGATCGATTTCTTGATCTCGCCGGCATAGGACGTGCCGGCGATCAGGATCGTCTTCGTGGCGAGCGACAACGCGATGACGGTGCTGCTGCGGCAGCCGTCGATGGTGGCGTCGGCCTCGAATTCCGGGGCGTGCAGGATGGTCCAGTCAGGGGCGAAGCCGTTCAACGCATCCTTCGCAGGGCGGATGAACATGTTGCGCGCGAACAGCGCATGCCACGCATTGGTCGTGACCAGGCGCACGCGAATCTGGTGCGCAGTGTCGGCGCCGGCATGCAGGTCCTGGGTGAACAGTTCCGCCTTCTGGCCGAGATAGGCGCGCACCTTGGCGGCCAGTCCGGCGAACTTATCCGCGGGCAGCTTCTGATTGATCTTGCCCCACCAGACCGCCTCGGTCGTTTCGGGCTCATCGACCACGAACTTGTCCTGCACCGAGCGGCCGGTGTGCTGGCCGGTGACCGCGATGAAGGCGCCGTCCGCGGACAGCCGGCCCTCCCCGCGCCGAAGCGCCTGGGCGACCAGGACCGGAGCCGTCAGGTTTGCGTGAACCTCCCCGCTCGGGGAAACGCCGGTGCCGGCGAGGGCGGGGTTCTGGGAAGACATCGGGGGCCACTCTCCTGGGGTCACGTCGCGGTTCGGTGACAGAGCCGTTTCAGTGCCCCTGGCGGCAAAATTGCGGCGGAACACCGCCACTTCTCAGCCGCCCAGGCGCGCCCGCCCCTCCCGCGCCGCGCGGATCAGGGCCGCGCGAACACCGTCCGAATCGCTTACCTTCGCTAAGAACGCAAGACGAACCGTTTGGTTACTATCCGAGATGTCACAGCCATCGACGTCGACCCCGACCATGCGCCAGCCGCCGGAGCCCCCACCAAGCAGGCCCTGCGCGATCGCAGCCACCGCATCGGCGTGGTCGCGGTTCATGTGCTCGATGATGTGGGGCTCTGCGGCGAGGATGGCAGCGACCGCAACGGGATCCGGAGCAAGCTCGCTCGCTTTGATCCTCTCCGCCCGAGCGAACCCGCCAACATGCAGCGCGCCGCCGATTCGCACCCGCCAAAGGCTGAAATCGGCGAAATCGGCATAGAGTGCGGCATAGGGGTGACGCGCCAGCCACCGGGCCTTCAGCGCGGGCGCCTCCGAATCCGGCACCCGCTCGGCGAGGCCCGTGACGGTGACGCGCGGGGCCGTTTGGGGGTTCGGGCCGTCGGCGGGGCCGGTGAACAGCAGCGCGCAACGTGGCTCGGCCGCGAGCTGCCGCGTATGCGCCGACAGGCTGGACAGCCACAGCAGCGGCGACAGGTCGGGCGCCGGGGCCGGGGTAACGAGGCTGGCGAAGGGCTGCCCCTCGGCTGAGGAGGCGAGGGTCGCTTCCCGTCCGCCGCGGATCAGGGTGGTGGCCTCGCGAATGCCGTCCTGCGATGCCATGTCTTCCCCCGGCCCGTCTCGTGCCACAATCGGGCGCGAAACTGTCCCGACACCAGCCGCTGCGCAACCCGCGGGCCCGAACCGGGCTCGAGTACCGGAAAGACACATGGCCCAGACCATCGCCCTCGTGGATGACGACCGCAACATCCTGACCAGCGTGCAGATGACGCTGGAGGCGGAGGGCTATTCCGTCCGCACCTTCACCGATGGCGAGAGCGCGCTGCAGGGCCTGATGTCGAAGCCAGCCGACCTTGCCGTGCTCGACATCAAGATGCCGCGGATGGACGGCATGGAACTGCTCCAGCGCCTGCGCCAGCGCTCCAACATGCCGGTGGTCTTCCTCACCTCGAAGGATGAGGAAGTGGATGAGCTGATGGGCCTGCGGCTCGGTGCCGACGACTACATCACCAAGCCGTTCAGCCAGCGCCTGCTGCTGGAGCGCATCCGCGCCCTGCTGCGCCGCAACGAAGCATCGCGCGCCGAGGGCTCCGGCGCCCCGCCGGGCGGCGTCATCGCCCGCGGCGACCTGGTGCTGGATGAGACGAAGCACACCTGCGTCTGGCGCGGGAAGCAGGTGCAGCTGACGGTCACGGAATTCCTGCTGGTGAAGGCGCTCGCCGTGCGTCCCGGCATGGTGAAGAACCGCGACCAGCTTATCGATGCCGCCTATGGGGAGAACATTTATGTCGATGACCGCACCATCGACAGCCACGTGAAGCGCATTCGCAAGAAGTTCCGGCAGACGGATACGGAGTTCGACCAGATCGAGACGCTGTACGGCATCGGGTATCGCTACAAGGAGGCCTGAAACCCTGGCCGGGGCATTCGGTGATGGCAGGGCATAGCAGCCGGAATGCGGCATCGACCATGCTGCTCATCCTCGGCCTCCTGGTACCGACGGCGGCAAGCAGTGAGGTGCTCGACAAGTTCCCGTCGTTACCCGAGCTTTGGCTGGCCACGGGCATGGCGATGCTCATCGGCACGCTTCTCGCCTATGCCAGCCGCTGGACCTTGCTGGTGACGTGGCCGCTCAGCGTCTGGTGCATTGGCTTCGGCCTGTTGCAGGACTTCCACTCCCCGGAGATCGGGCGGGCCGTGCTTCGCGAGGGTGGCTGGTCCATTGCCGTGAACTGGCACCTGATCGCGTTTGCCAGTGCCGCATGGCCATTGCTTTTCCTGGTCCGGCGATGGAAGCCGCGGGAGCCTTCAGGCGCTATTCCTGCATGTATGCCGCCACCGCGTCATTGAGCGTTCTGCCCCAGGCCTTCGATGCGGCGTTCCTGACGAGCGCCGGGCGCCCAATCGAGCTAGGTTCTCCCCGTGCCTGACGACAGCGCCAGCCTGCCCCGCCCCGCCCCGCCGACCTCAAGCAAGGTCGAACGACGCCGCACGCGCCGCTTCTCCCCGCTCCTGCGCCGCATCCTGCTGGTCAACGCCGTGCCGCCGGCGCTCCTCGCAGCCTCGCTGCTTTACCTCGACCAGTACCAGAACGGCCTGCTGGCCGCGGAGGTCGAGGCGCTCCGCACCCAGGCGCGCATCTATGCCGGCGCCATCGCCGAAGCCGCCGTGCGCATCGAGGGCGACCGCGCCATCCTTGTGCCTGACCAGGCGCGCCCGCTGCTTCGCCGCCTCGTCGAACCCTCCCCCAATACCCAGGCGCGGCTGTTCGACAGCAGCGGCGTGATGGTCGCCGACAGCCGGGTACGCGAGGGACCCGGCGGCGCGGTGACCAGCGAACCGCTGCCGCCGCCCGAACCGCGGGGACCGCTGACTTCGACCGTCGCCAATGTCTATGACCGGCTGGTCTCGGTGCTGCCCGCGCCGCTGCGTGGCGGTGCGGGCGGCGATGGCGTCGCGGTCACGGTCGGGCCGGAGGCGCCGGATTTCGACTGGCAGCCCGATCTCGGCCCCGACCGGCGGGAAGAACTGCGCCTCGCCCTCGAAGGCGGCGTGCGCCCCTATATCCGCCGCACCGGCGACGGCCGCCTGCTCGTCTCGGTCGCCGAGCCTGCCCGGCGCGGGGGGCAGAGCGTCGGCATCGTGCTGCTGACGCGCGAGGCGCGCGAGGTGGACCAGCGGCTGTTCGAGATCCGTGCCTCCGTGCTGCTGCTGTTCGGCACGGCGCTGGTGCTGACGGTGATGCTGTCCTTCTATCTGGCGCGTACCATCGCGACGCCGATGCTGGACCTGGCGCGTTCCACCCAGCGCATCCGCGAAGGCGAAGGACGCGAGGAATCCGTTCCCGAACCCCTGCTCGCGCGCAACGACGAGATCGGCACCCTGGCGCGCGACCTCCAGAATTCCGCCCGCGCCCTGTGGGCGCGCATCGACGCCAACGAACGCTTCGCCGCCGACGTGGCGCATGAGCTCCGCAACCCCCTGACCTCCGTGCGCAGCGCGCTGGAGACGCTGCGCCGTGTCGAGAATCCGGACAGCCGCAACCGCCTGCTCGCGATCATCGCCGAGGATGCGGTGCGGATGGACCGGCTGATCGCCGACATCTCCGATTCCTCGCGCGTGGATGCCGAGCTGTCGCGCACCATATCCGCCCCCGTGGACATCGCGCCGATCCTGTCCGCACTGGCCGAACTGCATGAGGCGACGCGGGCGGAGGACGACGCGCCGTCCGTCTCGCTGGAGACGGAACCCGGCGCGCTCGTGGTGCGCGGGGTCGAGGGCCGCATCGTGCAGGTCTTCCGCAACCTGCTCGGCAATGCGCTGTCCTTCAGCCCACGCGGCGGCAAGGTGACGGTGAAGGCACGGCCGACAGGCGCGGTGGTAGAGGTCGCGATCGAGGACCAGGGCCCCGGCATCCCCGAGCAGAAGCTCGAGAGCATCTTCGAGCGCTTCTATTCCGAACGGCCCAGCGGCGAGCGCTTCGGCCAGCATTCCGGCCTCGGCCTGTCGATCAGCAAACAGATCATCGAGGGGCTGCGCGGCCGGATCTCGGCCGAGAACCGGCGGGACGCGGCGGGGAAGGTGCTCGGTGCGCGCTTCGTCGTACGGCTACCGGCGGCTTAAAGGCGGGCAGGCGCCGCAGCCCGGTGCCGGGTCACCGTGGCTGTGGCGGGCTACCCCTCCTCCGCCGACAGCTTCGCGACCGCGCTGCGGTAGGTTGCGTCGAACAGCGCGTCCAGCGCCGGGTTCACGCCCTTCAGCCCTGCCGCGACACGGCCGGCCCAGCCGACATATTCCAGGCGCCGCGCATGGATCCAGTTCGCCGGCGGGCTGTCCGCGATGGCGAGCAGGTTCGAGATCTTGTCGGCCAGTTTGAGCTGCTTTGCCCCGTCCGACTTCTTCGCCGCCTGGCTGACCTGCAAGGCCTTGCGCGTCTCCTTGGGCAGCATCGTGTCGTCTGTGGCCTCGGCGACAAGATCGGCGACCTCCACCCCGAAGGCGGCGACAAGATCGGCATGGGTGACGTCGGTGTCCTCCACCGTGTCGTGCAGTAGCGCCGCCAGGATCACCGGCAGCGGCGCACCATGCTCCGCGAGGATCGATGCCACCTCGATGACGTGGTTGACGTAGGGTTCGGCGGCCGAGCCCTTGCGCACCTGGCCGGCATGGGCGCGGGCGGCGAACAACGTGGCGCGAAGGATCTCGGCACCGGGGTCGGTACTGGGTTTCATGGCTGCTCCAATGGAACCGCGATGGCCGTTCGCGCAAGGGTGAAGGGAATAGCCATGGTGGACGAGCCTCGCCGGTTCCGCGGGCGCGCGGTGTTGGCCATGCCGTCGCTGAAGGATCTCTACTTGCTCGACGAGGCCGCGGCGATCAGGGCGGTCGCGGCGTGCGGTGACGGCTGAGCCGCGCCTCGGTCAGCGCCCCGCGCCCGCCCGGAAGCATGGATTCTGCCGGGCGAAGTCGCGCAGCGCCGGGGGAAGCGGGGCAATCCGGTCCCCGGCGGCCAGCCGCGCACGCCCTTCGCCCGACCAGCTCGCCGGCGCGATGTTCGGGTCGGCGAAGGACCCGCTGACCCGGACGGGGATATCGAGCGCGAAGAAATCCGTCGTCTCGCTCTGGCTGCCGATCACCAGGTCAAGAACCCGGCGGTTCAGGTCGAAGGTCGCAAGGCCGCTGATGGTGCCGGTGCCGGCGCGGATGCGCAGCGGCGCTGCCTCCCCCCGCCCATCGCGGATGTCGACGACGGCGAGCAGGCAGGTGAGCGGCGTCTGGCCACGGGCGGTGCGGAACAGCGCGCGCAGGTCGGTCGATGCCATCTCGATCACTTCCCGCGCGATCGAGCCGCTGCGCATCGACACCACGGCGGAGATGTGGGCCTGCCGGGTCGCCGCATTCATGGTGGCGCCCTCGGCGGCGACGGCGACGCGCGCTTCCATCGGGCCCTGCGCCGGCAGGGAACGGATGCCGAAGGCCTGGCGCAACGTGTCGAGATTGCCCTCCCGCAGGGCGACGTTCGCCGTCACCTTGCCGCCGCGCGGTGACGGTTCCAGCGCGCCGGTGGCTTCGAGCCGTGCGCCATAGGCGCGCATGGTGAGGGTTTCGGCCGCGATGCGGCCGGGCGCGGCAGTTGCGACGAGCCGTACCTCGGTGGCAGCGAGATCGGCGTAGGCGAATTCGCGCGCCGTCGCCCGGATGTTCAGCCGCGGGTCGGGTGCCGCTGCGAAGGTCAGCGGGATGTCGGCCTGGCCACGCCCGTCGCCGGGCTGCGCCGGCGGCGCGCCGAACAGGGCGTTGAGGTCGAGCCGGGTGAAGTCGATCTCGGCCGCCACCGCGTCCGGCTCGCCCGCCGGGCCTTCGACCAGTTCCAGCCGCGGGGCGGTGAAGGCGTCGTTGTCGATCTCGCCCCGTGCCGCGGTCAGGCGCCAGCGGTCGCCCTCGCGCCGGAAGGCGCCGGCCAGGCCGACCAGGAACGCAGGACCAGGGCCGGCGCCCGCCATGGTCAGGATGGCGCCGAGCGATCCGGCCTGCAGCGACAGCCGCCCCTCCAGCCGATCGAAGTTCAGCGGGTCGCGCGAGGTGCCGTCGAAGGCGAGCACCGTCTCCGGCGCGGTGGCGCGCAGCGGATAGGGGAAGGGCGCGGTCCCATCTCGGAGTTGGTCCGGCGTGCCGAGCGTGCCGGCTATGCTGACGGGAATCGACTGATAGGCGCCCTGGGCACGTAGTGTCAGCGGCTGGTCGCGCGCCGGGGCAACGAGGGTGACGGCGGTAAGCTCGGTGCGCAGCGGCGTTCCGCTGCTGGTGCGAAAGACGATATTGGCCCGGCTGAGACCAACGTCGAGGATCACCGGCAGGCCGCTGCGGTCGGGGGGCTCCGGTGAGAAGGGCGTCGAAGGACCGGCGGCATCGCCATGAAAACGCCAATTGCGCCGCTTCCGCGCATCGCGTTCCAGGAGGAGGTCGAACCCCTCGGCGCGTACCTGGCGCAACACCACCTGGCGACGCAACAGCGGCAGCAGGTCGAGCACGGCGGTCGCTGAGTCGAGGCGGGCCATCTGTGGCGCCGAGCCGCCCTCGATATTGGCGACGGCGAGGCCGCGCAGAGTGACGGTGGTGGCGAGGCCCGGGGAGATCGTCAGGCCTTCGATGGTGACCGCGCGACCGAGTTGGGCCGTGAGGCGCGCGGCGGCGTAGGGGGCGAGTTCAAGGCGCGGCAACGCGACGAACAGCGCCGCCACGGCAAGCACGGCGATCAGCGGCAGGGCCAGCACCGCACCCAGGATGCGCTTGCTGCGGCGGGTCATGTCGGGCGTCTCCCGGATTCCGGCCAACATAAGGGCGGGCGGCCACGCCGGGAAAGGCTACGACCGAGATCCCTGCCGACCTGAACGCAGCGTGCGGCCGCGGGTTGGATCCGCGGTTGCGCCTGCCCGTGCAAGACACGCCTGACTATCCCGATAGTTCCTCGGCCGGCGTTGCAGAAGCGTTGCCACGCCACGGCCAGGCCTGGTGCCGACGCTGGCTCCTGCGCACGTGGCGTGCGCCGTTCTGCTGCCCGCCTGTCGCGCCTGGCACCGACGGATTGCGGTCCAGGTGCTCCAAGCACCTGGCGGGGTGGTTCGGAGGGGCAGAGCCCCTCCGATCTCCGACGTCGGCCGCGTTGGCGCGGCCGACCCGGATCAGGTGTTCATCGCGTCGAAGAAGTCCTGGTTCGTCTTGCTGTACTTCAGCTTGTCGGTCAGGAACTCCATCGCGTCCTGCGTGCCCATCGGGTTCAGGATGCGGCGCAGCACCCACATCTTCGACAGCGTCGCGCGGTCGACCAGCAGCTCCTCCTTGCGGGTGCCCGACTTGGTGATGTCGATGGCCGGGAAGGTGCGCTTGTCGGACAGCTTGCGGTCGAGGACGATTTCCGAGTTACCGGTGCCCTTGAACTCTTCGAAGATGACTTCGTCCATGCGGCTGCCGGTGTCGATCAGCGCGGTCGCGATGATGGTCAGCGAGCCGCCTTCCTCGATGTTGCGTGCCGCGCCGAAGAAGCGCTTCGGGCGCTGCAGGGCGTTGGCGTCCACGCCGCCCGTCAGCACCTTGCCGGACGAGGGCACGACGGAGTTGTAGGCGCGGCCAAGGCGGGTGATCGAGTCGAGCAGGATGACGACATCCCGCTTGTGCTCGACGAGGCGCTTGGCCTTCTCCAGCACCATCTCCGTCACCTGGACGTGGCGCGTCGCCGGCTCGTCGAAGGTGGAGGCGACGACCTCCCCCTTCACCGTGCGGGCCATGTCCGTCACTTCCTCGGGCCGCTCGTCGATCAGCAGCACCATCAGGAAGACTTCGGGATTGTTGGCCGAGATCGACTTGGCGATGTTCTGCAGCATCACCGTCTTGCCGGTGCGCGGCGGAGCGACGATCAGCGCGCGCTGACCCATGCCGATCGGCGCGATCAGGTCGATGACGCGATGCGTGTTGTCCTTGGTCGGGCCCTTCCCGACGCTCTCGACCTCCGCATTTTCCATCTTCAGGCGGCGCTGCGGATACAGCGGCGTCAGGTTGTCGAAGTTGATGCGGTGCTTCAGCGCCTCGGGCGGCTCGAAGTTGATGCTGTTGACCTTCAGCATCGCGAAGTAGCGCTCGCCATCCTTGGGCGCGCGGATCTGCCCCTCCACCGTGTCGCCGGTGCGCAGCCCGAAGCGGCGCACCTGGGCGGGGGAGATGTAGATGTCGTCCGGCCCCGGCAGGAAGTTCGCCTGGGGCGAACGGAGATAGCCGAAGCCGTCCGGCAGGATCTCGAGCGTGCCTTCCCCGTAGATCGCCTGCTCGTTCTCGGCGAGCGTCTTGAGGATGCCGAACATCATGTCCTGCTTGCGCAGGGAGGAGGCATTCTCGACGCCCACCTCCTCGGCGAAGGCGAGAAGGTCGGCGGGGCTTTTGGCCTTGAGTTCGGAAAGATGCATGGGTGCTGGACGCTGTCCGTGCAGGGGATTGGCCGGGACGTTCCCAGAGGAGGGCAGCACGGGCGCGGAGGACCCGCGCCGTATGCGGCCTGCCCGCCCGCAACCGCGCCGTGGATGGCGCGACGGGCGAAGTCCCGGAAAAAGGAAGGAAGTTGGCGGCGCCTGGCGCGGAGCGCCCCGCACCGCTGGCGGGAAGCGGGCGAACCCTATGAAGGTCGGGGCCGCCCGTCAACGGGGATGTGCTGCGGGCCGATGCGATTTCAAGGCCGTGCCGACCCGGCACCGCCCATTCCGCCCCCCGCGTTCCCCCAGGGGGCGCCGGAAGCAGCGGCCCGACGCAGCCTAAAAGGGCTTCGCAATCACCATCACGACGATGAGGACCAGGGTCACGGTCGGCACCTCGTTCAGCAGGCGCCAGCTCCGCTCGCTGCGCGTGTTCTCGTCGCGATCGAAGCGCTTCCGGCCAGCCGAAAGGACATGGTGAAACGCCGTCATGGTGATCAGCCCGAGCATCTTGCCGTGCCACCACCCGGCCTTCCAGTCGACCACGCCCGGGGTCAGCACCAGCAGCACGCCGAAGGTCCAGGTCCAGATCATCGCCGGGTTCATGATGGCGCGCAGCAGGCGGCGTTCCATCACCTTGAACAGCTCGGATTGCGGCGAGCCGACCGGCACCTGGCAGTGATAGACGAACAGCCTCGGCAGATAGAACAGACCCGCCATCCAGGCAAAGGCGCCGATCAGATGCGCCGACTTGATCCAGAGATACCAGGGCGCGAGGGCGTCGATGGTCATGAGCGGAACTCCCGGCGGCCGGCGTGGTACGGAGCGCCGGCCAAGCGCCCGCCCATGCCATACCGGCCGGCGCGCCGGAAGGAGCGGCTACTGCCGCCCCAGTCCCAGCTCGCGCAGCAGCGTCCGGTTGGCTTCGCTCTCCGCCGCGAAGCGCTCGCGGAACTGCGCGCCCGGCAGGAAGCTCGGCACCGAGGCCAGACGCTGCGCCGTGGTGCGGAAGCCCTCGCTGTTCACGGCCGTCTGGCAGGCGCGCTCGATCGCCTGCGCCGCCGCCTCCGGGATGTCGGCCGGCGCGATCAGCCCGCCATGGGACGTGCCCTGCACGGGGAAGCCGAGCTCGGTTGTCGTCGGTACCTCCGGCAAATGCGGCAGGCGTTGCGCACCGACCACGGCGATCGCCGGGAGGCCGGTGGAAGCCACGATGGACGACGCCTCGACGAAAGCGTGGATCTGTCCGCCAAGCGCGGCTTGGCTCATCGGCCCGGCGCCGGTGAAGGAGACCATCAGGGCCTCGATCCCCGCCTGCCGCAGCACCGCGGCCATCAGGATGTGCTGCGTGCTGGCCGAGCCGGGTGCGCCATAGACCAACGCCTCCTTCCCCGACCGCCCATGGGCGATCAACCCACGAAAATCCTGGAACGGCGCGTTGCGGCCGAGAATCACGACCTGGGGGTTGTCATAGACGAGGCAGAGGAAGCGGAAGCTCTCCAGCGAATAGGTCAGCGGGATGGCGTGCGGCTGCGCGGTGATCGGGTTGTTCGGTGAAATGGCGATGGTGTAGCCATCGGGCCGCGCGCGGGCGAGTTCGGCCGAGCCGATCGTCCCGGCCGCGCCGCCGCGGTTCACCACGACGACCGTCTGGCCCAGGGCCCGTGCTAGCTCGGGCTGGATGGCGCGCGCCATGAGGTCGGTGTTGCCGCCGGGCGGGTACGCCGCGATCAGCGTGATCGGGCGCGACGGGAACGCTTCCTGCGCCGTCGCGGCGCAAGGCGCGACGGCGGCAAGCAGCAGGGCGAGCAGGCGCTTCATGTGCGATTTCCTCCCGGTTGATGCGCACAGAGTGGCCGGGATCGCGGCGCGGGGGAACCGGTCAGTTCCCAGCGGCCGCGCGATCCTTCGCGAGCTGCGCGAGAATGGCCGGCATGCGGTCCTGCGCCTGGTGCTGCAGCGTGTCGAACAGGCTGTTGCCGTGCGCGTCGATGCCGACGGTCAGCGGGCCAAGGCCGCGCACAGCGAGCCGCACCAGGCGGTAATGCGCGACGAGGTCGGGATAGGCGACCTCTCGCACCGCCTCGATCGCCGCGGAATGCAGCGGCGCGCCGCCGCCGAGGAAGGAGAGATAGACGCAGCCGACCTCCCGCATAGCCTCGACGCAGCCGGCATCGAGCCCGCCCTTCCCGCCGACCGCCGTCAGCCCGAAATGCCGGATCAGCGTTGGCATCAGCCGGTTGAAGCGCGTGCTGGTGGTGGGGTTCATGTAGAGGATCTCGAGCCCGCCATCAGTGGTGTCCTGCGAGTAGGAACCGAGATGCAGCAGCGACCCGCCATCAAGCGGGAAAGGCGGTGCGTGACCATCCTCCGCGCAGGCGACCAGGCGCTGAACGGTGGGAAGGCCGGCGGTGATGACGATCTCCCCATCCACCAAGATCATGTCGCCGGCGCGGAGGGAGCGGGCGTCCTCGCGGGACAGCGGCATGCGGAGGGTGCGGAACCCGGCGTGATCGGACGCGCTCATTCGAACCGCTCCACCGTGCCGTCATTGTGCAGCCGCGCGCGCGTGCGGCGATTGATCCAGCAATTGAAACAGACCGCGACGGGCGTGTAGCCGTGGCCCGAGGCGTAATCGACATGCACCGCCAGCGCCGTGGTGTCGCCACCCGTGCCCATGGGACCGAAGCCCGTGGCGTTCACCGCACGAAGCAGGCGTTCCTCCATCGCGGCCAGCGTCGGTTCGGGATTCACGCTGCCGACGCGCCGCATCGTCGCCTTGCTGGCGATGCGCGCCGCCACGTCGAAGGACCCGCCGATACCGACACCGATGATGACCGGCGGGCAATGCTGCGATCCCGCCTGCATCACCACCTTCATCACATAGGCCTCGATCTCGGCGAGGCTGGGGAAGGAAAAGGTTTCGAGCGCCGCCCAGCGGCCCGATCCCAGCGCCTTTGGTTGGCACAGGATCTCGACCCAATCTGCGCCGCCCGCGACGTCCCACGTCACCAGGGGCATGTCCTTGCCCTTGTAGCCGCGCTCATTCGTCAGCGGGTTCGTCACATGCTTCAGCAGCGGCGGGCTGATGCGCCCGACCAGCTCATCGAAGCCGTCCGAGATCGCGGCCTTGATGTCGCCATCCAGCCGCGCCGCGGTGCCGATGGTGACGTGATAGACCGGCACACCGGCATCGGAGCAGACGAAGCGGTCCTCATCCTCTGCCTTCTGCGCGCTGGTCAGCATCATGCGCAGCACCTTGCGCGCACCGTCCTGGCTTTCCGTGCCGATCGCGTGGCGCAGCCCGTCCTTCGTATCGGCCGGCACCGCGCGCAGCGACCAATCGTACAGATCTGCGGATAGCGCCTTCACCGCGTCATAGGTGATGGGCATGCCCTGGTGGTTCCTCGTCCCTGCGCGCAGGGTCTTGCCGCCGCCGCGCGCGCCCTTAAAGTCATATAACTGACCTAACGACACAAGAGGGAGGGCGCGCTCGCGCCGCAACGTCCATGATGAAGCTGCATTGGTCGCCACGTTCCCCCTTCGTGCGGAAGGTCATGGTCGCGGCGCATGAACTCGGCCTCGCCGACCGGATCCAGACCACGCGCACCCTGGTGGGCGCAGCGATCGTCGCGCCGCAGCTCCTGCCGGACAATCCGCTGAACAAGATCCCGACCCTGGTGCTGGAAGACGGGACGGTTCTCTACGACAGCTACGTCATCATCGAGTATCTCGACAGCCTGGCCGGCGGCAGGCTGATCCCGCGCGAAGGCCCGGCGCGCTTCACCGAACTGCGCCGCCACGCGCTCGGCAACGGCTTCCTAGACATGCTGATCCAGTACCGCATGGAGCGCGAACGCACGCCGCCGTCGCAACCGATGATGGATGCCTTCGCGAAGAAGTTCGACAGCACGCTGACCGCGATCGACCAGGAGATCGAGGCGATCAACGCGGACCCGCCCGGCATCGCGCAGATCTCGCTGGCGATCGCCGGCGACTACCTGGATTTCCGCTTCGCCGATCTTGGCTGGCGGGAACGCGCGCCGCGCTACAGCGCGTGGCAGGAACGGTTTCGCCAGCGTCCGTCGATGGTCGCGACCCCGGTGGTCGACGGCTGACCATGGCCGGACCGCTGTCGCATCTGCGCGTGCTTGATCTCGGCCGCATCATGGCGGCGCCGTGGGCGACGCAGATCCTGGCCGATCTCGGCGCCGAGGTGATCAAGGTGGAACGCCCCGGCGCCGGCGACGATACGCGTGGCTGGGGGCCGCCCTTCCTCAATGGCACGAAGGATGCGGGCTATTTCCTCGCGGTGAACCGCGGCAAGCGGTCCATCACGCTCGACATCACGAAGCCTGCCGGACAAGCCATCGCGAAGCGCCTGGCGCAGGATTGCGACATCGTCATCGAGAACTTCAAGGTCGGCGCCCTGAAGCGCTACGGTCTGGGTGCGGCGTCGCTGCGGGCGCTGAAGCCGTCGCTGATCTACTGCTCCGTCACCGGCTTCGGGCAGGACGGGCCCCGCGCCGAACAGGCCGCCTACGACTTCATGATCCAGGCGATGTGCGGGCTGATGAGCATCACCGGTGAGGCCGATGGCGCACCGCAGAAGGTCGGCGTGCCGATCATCGACCTGATGACGGGCATGTATGCCGCGACCGCGATCCTCGCTGCCGTCGCACGGCGCGCAGAGACGGGCGAGGGCGAGACGATCGACCTCGCCATGCTCGATGTCGGCACGGCCGTCTTGTCGAACCAGGCGATGAACCACCTGGTCGGCGGCCGCGTGCCGCACCGCGCCGGCAACCGCCATCCGAACATCCAGCCGCAGGACGTGTTCCCGGCGAGCGATGGCGAGATCGTCCTCGCTGTCGGCAATGACGGCCAGTTCGCCAAGCTGTGCGAGGCCATCGACCTCCCGGAACTGGCAGCCGACCCGCGCTTCATCCGCAACGCCGACCGCGTGCGGCACAATGGCGAGTTGACGCCGTTGCTCGCCGAACGCTTCAGCGACTTCACCCGCGCCGAGCTGACCGCGCGGCTTGACGCCGCCGGCGTGCCCTGCGGCCCGATCAACACCGTGCCCGACGTCTTCGCCGATCCGCAGGTGCTGCATCGCGGCCTGCTGCGGCACCTGCCGCATCCGGCGGGCGAGGTACCGATGGTCCGCTCGCCCATCCGCATGGACGGGATGCGGGAAGACGGGGTGCCGCCGCTGCTCGGTGCCGATACGGCCGCAGTGCTGAACGCGATCGGCATCGGCGCCACCGAACAGGCGGCGCTCGCTGCCGAGGGAATCATCTGACATGCCGCGCATCCCCCTTCCCGCGACGCGCGACGACCTGACCGACGACGCCCAGCGCGCGGTGTGGGACAGCGTCGTCTCCGGTCCGCGCGGCCAGGTCATCGGCCCGCTGCGCGCGGCGATCCATGCGCCGGACCTCGCCCGCGCCTGGTCCGCGCTGGGTGAATCGCTCCGCTTCGGCACCAGCCTCGGCAAGCGACGGGCGGAACTCGCCATCATCGTCACGGGGCGGCGCTGGTCGGCGCAGGTCGAATGGTTCGTCCACGCCCAGGCCGCCGCCGCTGCGGGGCTCGAACCCGCGATCATCGAGGCCATCCGCGACGGCCGCGCACCGCATTTCGATGATGCGGATGACGCGATGATCTACGACTACGCCCGCCTGCTGCTGCGCGACGGCACCGTGCCGGAAGCGCTGCACGCGCAGGTGACAAAGCGCTTCGGCGTTAAGGGCGTCGTCGAGCTCACCGCCCTCGTCGGCTACTATTCCATGGTGGCGATGACACTCAATGCGCACGAGATACCGCTGCCGGGCGACACGGCGCCGCCGCTGACGGCGCCGGCGGAGGGCCTGTTCGCCCAGCCGCCGCCCGACTAGCGAACCAAACAAACGGGAGGAAACAACGAATGATCACCAGAAGACTCGCAGTATCCGCGCTGGCACTGCCCGCGCTGATCGGCCGCGCGCAGGCGCAGGCCTTCCCCGACCAGCCGATCCGGCTGATCGTTCCCTTCGCGCCGGGCGGGCCGGCGGACCTCATAGCTCGCACCGTCGGGCGGTCGATGGGCGAGAAGCTCGGCAAGCCCGTGGTGGTCGAAGCACGCGCCGGCGCCGGCGGACTGATCGGCGTGGACTATGTCGCGAAGGCGCGGCCGGATGGGCACACGCTGGTGCTCGCCAGCAGCGGCGCCATGGCGGTGCTGCCGCATCTGCAGCCGAACATGCCCTTCGACCCGCGCACCGATCTCTCGCCGATCACCCAGGTGCTGGCGGTGCCTCAGATCGTCTCCAGCGCGCCGAACCTCGGGCCGAAGTCGCTCGCGGAACTGGTGGCGATGGCGAAGGCGCGGCCCGGCCAGCTCACCTATGGCTCCGCCGGCATCGGCTCCTCGCTGCATCTGGCGGGCGAGTTGCTCAAGCTGCGCGCCGGCATCGACATCGTCCATGTGCCGTTCCGCGGCGCGGCGCCGGCGGTGACGGAACTTCTCGCTGGCCGCATCCAGATCCTGCTCGCGGACGTGCCGGCGCTGATTTCCCATGTGCGGGGCGGCGCGGTGCCGGCGCTGGCGATCACCTCCCCGCAGCGCCTGTCCATCATGCCCGACGTGCCGACTGCCGAGGAAGCCGGCGTGCCCGGCCTGATCAGCGAGACCTGGTACGGTGTACTGGGACCCGCGGGCATCCCGGCGGATCGCCTAGCGATCCTCTCGGCGGCGACGAAGGCGGCGCTGGACGATCCGGAGACGCGCCGCGTGCTCTCCGAGCAGGGCGGCCGCATCGTTGCCAGCAACCCGGACGAGTTCGCGACCTTCATCCGTGCCGCCTACGACCAGTGGGGCGAGGTCGTTCGCGCCACCGGCATGCGACTGGAGTAGGCGATGGACAGGCGTACACTTCTCGCCGCCGCGGGGGTTCTCGCGGCGGGGCCGGCTTCGGCGCAGGCCTGGCGACCGCCGCGGCCGATGAAGATCATGGTGCCGCTCGCGCCCGGTGGCACTGCGGACACCATCGCACGCATCATCGCCGACCCGACGGCGGCGATCCTCGGCCAGCCTGTGCTAGTCGAGAACCGGCCGGGCGGCAGCGGGGCCGTCGCCGCCATCGCCGTTGCGCGCGGGCCGGCGGATGGGCTGACGCTGCTCTACTGCTCCCCGTCGATCCAGATCCTCAACCCGCTGATGATGCGCAACATCCCCTATGACGCGATGGCGGATTTCACGCCCGTCATCGCGCTGATGCGGGCGCCGAAGATCCTCGTGGTGCGGCCGGACTTCCCGGCGCGGAGCGTCGAGGACATCATCGCGCTGGCAAAGTCCCGTCCCGGCGGCCTCTCCTATGCCAGTGCCGGCATCGGCTCCTCGGCGCATCTCGCCGGCGCGCTGTTCGCGCAGCTTGCGGGGATCGAGCTGCTGCACATCCCGTATCGCGGGACCGCGCCGGGCGTGCAGGACCTGATGGGTGGGCGCGTGGACATGATCCTCGACACCGCCGCCGCGCTGCTGCCGCTGGTGCGGGAGGGGCGGCTGCGCGCGCTTGCCGTCAGCACGGCCGAGCCCGCGCGCGCCGCGCCTGAGTTGCCGCCGATCGCGCGCACGCTGCCAGGCTTCGACGATGCTTCCTTCAATTATTTGATCGCCCCCACGCGTACGCCGCCGGAGGCGATCGCCGCCATCAACGCCGCGATCAACGAGGTGCTCGCCCAGCCCGCCACGCGCGAGCGTTTCGAGGCGCTCGGCGCGGAACCCGTCGGCGGCACGCCCGAGCAACTCGCCGCCGCGGTGCAGTCGGAGATCGACCGCTGGCGTGCCGTCATCACTGCCCAGAGGATCACCATCGAATGAGAGTGTCGCGTCGCGCCCTGCTGGCTTCCCCTGTCGTTCTCGCCGCGCCGGCGCTGGCGCAGAGCTATCCGTCGCGACCGATCCGCCTGATCGTGCCCTTCGCCGCCGGCGGGTCGGCCGACGCCTCGGCCCGCATGCTGGCGGACCCGATGGGCACCGCGCTCGGTCAGCCGGTGGTCGTGGACAACCGCCCGGGCGGTGGCGCGACGGTCGGTGCGCAGGTGGTGGCGCGGGCGGCGCCGGATGGGCTGACGCTGCTCTACGGCACGCCGGGGCCGCAGATTATCAACCCGCATCTGATGCCGTCCCTGCCCTATGACCCCGTGCGCGACTTCGCGCCGGTATCGGGCTACAAGCGCGCCCCGAACCTGTTCGCGGTGAATGCGGCCTTGCCCGCGCAGGATGTCGCGGGGCTGATCGCGCTGGCGAAGGCACGGCCGGGGCAGCTCACCTTCGCCTCCTCGGGCATCGGTTCCTCCTCGCATCTCGCTGGCGAGATGCTGAAGTTCATGGCGCAGATCGACATCACCCATGTGCCGTACCGCGGCACCGGGCCGGCAACCACGGATCTGATCGCGGGCACGGTCAGCATGGCGCTCGACACGCTGTCCATCCTGCTCCCGCCGGCCCGCGCCGGGTCGCTGCGCGCCTTGGCGGTGACGACGCCGCGGCGGTCGCCGCTCGCGCCGGATCTGCCGGCGCTGGCGGAAACGCTGCCGGGCTTCGACGCGGCGCCGTTCAACTACATCAGCGCGCCGGCCGGCACGCCGGCGCCGATCATCGCGCGGCTGAACGGCGTGATCGTCACCATCCTGAACGACCAGGCCTATCGCGCGCGGATGGAGGCGCTGGGCGAGGAGGCGACGCCGTCGACGCCCGAGGAACTCGCCGCGACCATCGCCGCCGAATCCGCGCGCTGGGAGCAGGTCATCAAGGCCGCCGGGATCCGCATGGAATGACCGAATCGATCCTGCTGCTCTCCGCCATCCCGGCCGATCTGCGCGCGGCGCTCGCGGAACGCTTCACCCTGGTCGAGGACAAACCGGATGCGGCGCCGAACGGCATCCGCATCGCCGTGACGATGGCGCTGGCCGGCGCGCGGGAGGAACACTTCGCGCGGCTACCCGAGCTGCGCCTCCTCGTCAGCCAGGGCGCCGGCCTTGAGCGTGTGGACCTGCCCGCCGCAGCAAGGCGCGGCATCTCGGTGGCCTACACGCCGGACGTGATGACCGAGGATGTGGCGGATGCCGCGATCGGGCTGATGTACGCCGCGGCGCGGCGCGTCGCGGAGGCCGACCGCTTCGTGCGCTCGGGCCGCTGGGCCAAGGAACGCATGGGTCTCGGCCTCAGCCTGCATCGCAAGGCCGCGGGCATCGTCGGCCTCGGCAAGATCGGCCAGGCCATCGCGCGGCGCTGTGCCGGGCTTGGCATGGAGGTCGCCTGGACGGGGCCGCGCGCGAAGCCGGACCAGCCCTATCCCTTCGTGCCGGACATCCGCGCGCTGGCCGGGCGGTCGGACGTGCTGATCCTCGCCACGCCGGGCGGCGGCGATACCGACCGCATCGTCGATGCGGCGGTGCTCGCCGCACTCGGACCGAACGGTGTGCTGGTGAACATCGCACGCGGGTCGGTGGTGGATGAAGCGGCGCTGCTGGACGCGTTGGAACGCCGCGCCATCGCCGCGGCGGGGCTGGACGTCTTCGCGAAGGAGCCGGGCCTCGATCCGCGCTTCCTTGCCCTCGACAACGTCGTGCTGGCGCCGCATTCGGCCTCGCTGACCATCGAGACGCGGCAGGCGCTGATCGCGCGCATCCTGTCGGACATCGACGCCTTCCGCACCGGCCGCCCGTTCCTGGACGCAGCCGCGGGCGCCGTGTAGCGAGCGCGCATGCCGGCCCCCGCCATCGACCTGAACCGCAGCGCGGTCGCGCGCTACATCCAGCTCGCGACGCTGTTCAGACGCAGGATCGAGCAAGGCGCGTGGCGGATCGACCATCGCATTCCGACGGTCGACGACCTGGCGGCGGAATGCGGTGTGGCGCGCGCCACGATCCGCCAGGCGCTCGACCTGCTGGAGCAGGACGGGCTGATCGAACGCTTCCGCGCCAAGGGCACCTTCGTCCGCAGCGCGCCCACGGACAGCCGCCTGTGGTGCGATGTGGAAACCGACTGGTCCGGCCTGCTGCGATCGCGCGACGGGGCAGAGATCGAGATCCTTGACGACACGCCTGCCCTGTCGTCCACCGCGCTGCCGCCTGTCGAGATCGGCCGCCCGGCACCGCAATATCGCCATATCCGGCGCCGCCATTGGCGTGACGGGCAGCCCTTCCTGCTGGCGGATGTGTATCTGAACGACCGCCTGTCCCAGAAGGTGACGGCGGAAGCCCTGCGCAGCCGGACGGCGCTGAAGCTCGTGGCCGGCATTCCCGGCGTGCGCATCGCGGATGCGCGGCAAACGCTGACGATCGGCACGGCCGATGTGGAAACGGCGGCGGCGCTCCATCTTCCGCTGAATGCGCCTGTCGCCTTCGTGCGTCGCGCGGCGGTGGATGCGCGGGGCGTGCTGCTGCTGGTGGCGGACGGGATCTATCGCGGCGACGTGGTGCGGATCGATATCAAGCTGCGGTGAAAGCGGGCGCGTGCCCACGCGAGCAATGCCCGAATTCCCTTTGCAAGCCAACAGGTTGCGTTGTCGGTGCAGTTTAGTCGGAACGGACCGACGCCATCGCTCGCTGCGGTCAGAACGGCACGCTGCAGATGACCCCCCCGCACGCCCGGCGCCAAGTGGAGGTTTCCAAAGGCCCTTCGGCCTTTGGCGGGGAGAGGATTGGAGAGGGGCAGAGCCCCTCTCCAATCCACCTGTCGCGACTCGGGCGCCCCCGCGCGGACGGACCGCGAACGCCCTTGTGCCGCCTCCTGCTCGCCACCCACAAACGCTTGATCCCCAGCGCATTCGCGACTCGACGCATCGCCGTCAGCGATTCGTTCGCGCGACTCGGACCAAGTCACTGATTCAGCATGGGTGCCTGGGTGCGACTCCGGCGTGCTGAATCACCTTCTGTTCCGGAACGTCACGCCGGGCGTCGTGCGAGTGACCAGGACAGCGCGCCCAGCGCCACCGCGGCGATGCCGAGCGATGCCCCCAGCCCGATCGTCGTCGCGCCCAGCCCGAAGGCGATGGGGCCGAGCGACTGCCCGGTGAAGAAGGAGAAGGCGTGCAGCGACACGGCGCTGCCGCGGAACTGCTGCGAAAGCTCAGTCGCCCGCACCTGGATGGCGTTGTGGATCATGTAGAACGCCATGCCGAGCAGGAAGCCGGCGAGCACGACGACCCAGAGTGCCGGTGCGACGGCCATGCCGGCGAGGGCGAGAAGGCCGATGAAGCCGCCCAGTCGGACCACCGCCGCCTGGCCGAAGCGCAGCAGCAGCCAGTGGGCGAGCGCCGCATACCCCAGCCCGCCCAGCCCGAAGGCGCCGATCGCTAGGCCCGCTTCCGTCGTGCCGCCGATGCCGCGGTTGATCAGCAGCGTTGCGATATAGGGGAAGGACCCGAAGACGAGCCCGCCCTCGGCCGCGACCGTGGCGTAGAGCGGAATGGCCTGCGGATTGGCCAGGATCGTTCGGTATCGTCGTGCCGCGACCACGGGGTCGTAGCGGGTGATCGGTTCCTTCGCTGCGCTGCGCGATGCGAGGATCAGGGTAACGGCACCGATCACCGCCGCGATGGCACACAGCGCCAGCATGCCCCGCCATCCGGCAAAGGCGGCGATCGGCCCAGCGATCGCGCCGCCGGCGATCTGCCCGGAGATGCCGAAGATCAGCATGCGCGACAGTGCCACCTGTCGTTCCCGCAGCGGCACCGCGTCGCCCATGATGGCGAGGGTGAGGGGCATCATCCCGCCCGCCGCCGCGCCTGACAGCGCGCGGAAGGCCATCAGCCAGCCGAGCGAGAGCGCAGCCGCCGACAGCAGCAGCATCAGCACCAGCAGGCAGATGCAGATCGTCACGACGCGCCGCTTGCCGACGGAATCCGCGACCGGTCCCAGGATGGGCTGCACCAGTGCGAAGGGCAGTGTGTAAGCCGTGCCGAGCAGCGCGACCTGCGCCACGGTGCTGCCGAGGTCGTGCGCGATGTCCACCACCAGCGGGTCGGTCGCCCGCGTCGCGAGCGCGCCGGCGAAGACCGCGGGGCCGTACATCGCCAGCACGCGGTTCATGCCGCGGCGCCCCGCGGTCGCATCCTCGTCCGTCTTGGAGGCTGTCATGCCGCCATGCTGCGCCGCAGCGAAGGCGATCACAACCCATCCCGCCTGCAATGCTTTGCCGCTCGGGACGCAGCCCGGTAGGCTTTCCGCAAGCAGCGGGGAACGGAACCAATGGCCGAAACACTGGCCGTCGCGACGCCGAAGGCGCCGCCGGTGGAGCATGTCGATGTCCTGATCGTCGGCGCCGGCATTTCCGGCATCGGCGGCGCCTATCATCTACAGGAACAGTGCCCGGGCCGAAGCTTCCTGGTGCTCGAGGCCCAGGACGGCTTCGGCGGCACCTGGCGGACGCATCGCTATCCGGGCATCCGGTCGGACAGCGATCTTTACACCTTCGGCTATCGCTTCAAGCCCTGGGTGGGCCCGCCCATCGCGACCGCGGACGAGATCCTGAAATACATGGACGAGGTGATTGTCGAGAACGGCCTCGACCGCTTCATCCGCTACGGCCATCGCATCCGGTCAGCGCGTTGGGATTCGGGGACGAGCCGCTGGACCATCGAGGCAGAGCGCAAGGACGGCAGCGTCGCGCGTTTCACCACGGGATTCCTGTGGATGTGCCAGGGCTACTACCGGCATGAGGAAGGCTACACGCCGGAATGGCCCGGCATGGCGCGGTTCCGGGGCGCCATTGTCCATCCGCAGACCTGGCCGGACGACCTCGACTACAGCGGCAGGAGGGTGGTGGTGATCGGCTCCGGCGCGACCGCCGCGACCATCCTGCCGGCCATGGCGGGAAATGCGGCGCATGTCACGATGCTCCAGCGGTCGCCGACCTACTTCCGCACCGGACGCAACGGCATCGACATCGCCGACGAGCTGCGCCAGCTCCAGATCAACGAGGAATGGATCCACGAGATCGTCCGCCGCAAGATCCTGTTCGAGCAGGCTCGCTTCATCGACCGCACGCACAACGAGCCGGACACGGTGAAGGGCGAGCTGCTCGGCCAGGTGCGCGCCCTGCTGGGGCCGGACTACGACGTCGACCGTCATTTCAACCCCCGTTACCGGCCGTGGCAGCAACGGCTCGCCTTCGTGCCGGATGCGGATCTGTTCCGTGCCATCGCGGCGGGGGATGCCTCGGTCGTGACGGACGAGATCGAGACCTTCACCGAGACCGGCATCCTGCTGAAGTCGGGGGCGGCGCTCGACGCGGACATCGTCGTCACCGCCACCGGCTTCCACCTGAACGCGCTGGGCGACATCGATGTCACCATCGATGGCGAGACGCTGGCGTTCAACGAGACCGTCACCTATCGCGGCATGATGTTCACCGGCGTGCCGAACATGGCCTGGGTGTTTGGCTACATCCGCGCCGCCTGGACGCTGCGGGCCGACATGGTGGCCGATTTCGTCTGCCGCCTGCTGAACCACATGGAGGAGCGCCAGGCGCGGCGCGTGGACGTCGCGCTGCGGCCGGAGGATGCCGGGATGCAGCTCGGCCCCTGGCTGGATCCGGAGGAGTTCAGCTCAGGCTACGTGGCGCGCGGGCAGCACGTGCTGCCACGCAGCGGGGACAAGCCGGAATGGCGGCACGAGCATGATTACTGGGCGGAGAAGGACGCGCTTCCGGCGATCGACCTGACGGACAAGGCGTTCGTGTATCGGTGACGGACACGGAGAGGGGCGCCGCCCCTCTCCGCACCTCTCCCCGCTAGGCCATGGATGGCCTGGACCGCCGAAACCTGGCGCCGAGCGTGCAGGCCCTTCCGAATCGTCACGGTGCGTTTCGGGCGCAGGACCGGCTGCGACAGGGGAGAGAAACCACGCCGCACGGTGCCAAGTGAAGGTTTGCAAAGGCCTTTCGGCCTTTGCCGGGGTGGGGTTCGGGGAGGGGCAGAGCCCCTCCCTGACCTCAGGCGTCTCTGCGGACCTCAGCCGACCTTGTTCTCGATCAGCTCCTGCACCACGCCCGGGTCGGCCAGGGTCGAGGTGTCGCCCAGCCCGTCCGTCTCGTTCGCCGCGATCTTGCGCAGGATACGGCGCATGATCTTGCCCGAGCGTGTCTTCGGCAGGCCCGGCGCCCACTGGATCGCGTCCGGCGTCGCGATGGGCCCGATCTCCTTCCGCACCCAGGCAACGAGTTCCTTGCGCAGCGCCTCGGTCGGCTCGACGCCCGCCTTCAGCGTGACATAGGCGTAGATGCCCTGGCCCTTGATGTCGTGCGGCATGCCGACGACGGCAGCCTCCGCCACGGATTGATGCGCGACGAGGGCGGATTCGACCTCTGCCGTGCCCATGCGGTGGCCGGCGACGTTGATGACGTCGTCCACGCGCCCGGTGATCCAGTAGTAGCCATCCGCATCCCGCCGCGCGCCGTCGCCGGTGAAGTATTTGCCGGGGAAGGTCGAGAAGTAGGTCTGCGCGAAGCGGGGATGGTCGCCGTAGATCGTGCGCATCTGGCCCGGCCAGGAATCGAGGATGACGAGGTTCCCCTCGGCCGCGCCATCAAGGATGTTGCCCTCCCCGTCCACGATGGCGGGCTTCACGCCGGGCAGCGGCAGCGTCGCGGAACCGGGCTTCTGCGCGACGGCGCCGGGCAGTGGCGAGATGAGGATGCCGCCCGTCTCCGTCTGCCACCATGTATCGACGATCGGGCAGCGTTCGTCGCCGACGACGCGGTAGTACCAGAGCCAGGCTTCCGGATTGATCGGTTCGCCCACGCTGCCGAGGATGCGGATGGAGGACCGGTCGTGCTTTCTCACCGGCGCTTCCCCGTCGCGCATTAGGGCGCGGATCGCGGTCGGCGCGGTGTAGAAGATGTTGACCTTGTGCTTGGCGCAGACCTGCCAGAAGCGGCCATTGTCGGGCCAGGAGGGCACGCCCTCGAACATCAGTGTGGTCGCGCCATTCGCGAGCGGGCCGTAGACGATGTAGGTGTGCCCGGTCACCCAGCCGACATCGGCCGTGCACCAGTAGATCTCGCCGTCGCGGTAGTCGAAGACATTGTCGTGCGTGAAGGCCGCCCAGACCATGTAGCCGCCGGTCGTGTGCAGCACGCCCTTCGGCTTGCCGGTCGAACCGCTGGTGTAGAGGATGAACAGCGGGTCCTCGGCATTCATCCGCTCGGGCTCGCAGGTGTCGGGCTCACCGGCGGTCAGCGCCTCCCACCAATGATCGCGCCCGTCCTTCATCGCGACCGTGCCGCCGGTGTTCTTCGCGACGATGACGTGGCGGATGGAGGGGCAGGCCAGCAGCGCCTCATCCGCATTGGCCTTCAGCGGCACCTTCCGCCCGCCGCGCCGTCCTTCATCGGCGGTGATCAGCAGCGAGCATGCCGAATCCTGGATGCGGGAGGCCAGGCTGTCCGGCGAGAAGCCGCCGAAGACGATGGAATGGATGGCGCCGACCCGCGCGCAGGCGAGCATCGCGACCGCGGCCTCGACGATCATCGGCAGGTAGATGCAGACCCGGTCGCCCTTCTTCACGCCCAGCTTCCGCATGGCGTTCGCCAGCTTGCAGACGCGGGCGTGCAGGTCGCGATAGGTCACCTTGCTGTCGCTGTTCGGGTCATCCCCTTCCCAGATGATCGCTACCTGGTCGCCGCGCGTCGCGAGATGCCGGTCGAGGCAGGAGACCGAGGCGTTCAGCTCGCCGTCCCAGAACCACTTGATCGAAACGTCGCCCGTGAAGTCGACCGCCTTGATCTTCGTGGGTTCCTTCATCCAGGCGATGCGGGTCATTTCGGACCGCCAGAAGGCATCGGCGTCGCGCGCCTCGGCCGCGACCATCGCGTCCCGCTTCGCCGCGTCGACGCGCGCCTTCGCGGCGATTTCGGGCTTCACTGCGATGATGTCGTCCGCCATGGGCTGGCCTCCCTGACCTCGGGTTATTTCTGCGCCCGGATTTGGTGCCCCGATTTGCTTCAGGTCAACATTCACGGCGGTTGTGCCGGCTCATGCATGGGGCGGACGGCAGCGGGCCGGGGGCGGAGCCCCTTCCAGGGCGGCCTCACTGCCGGGACCGCAGTTCCTCGATCGTCACCGTCGCGTCGGCCGCGGGCACGCCGAGCCGTTTCATCGCGAAGTCCGCCATGCCGAGGGCGATCTCGGCCAGTCCCGCGGTCACGCCGGGGTCCGCCACGAAGCCCGGGGTGTGCGGGCCGACGGCGATGCCGGCGGCGACGTAGCCGATGACCGGCGTCAACCGGAGCAGACGCGCGGCGAACCCCAGGGTGCAGGCGAGGGCGAGCCCGACAACCAGCGTCGCGACCAACGGTTCGGCATGATCCATTGCCGGTACGATAGCCGGTTGAACGGAAAGGTCAGCCTTCCGGTGCGGTGTCCGCGCCGCGGCCGAGCGCGCGCGTCATCAGGATGCTGTCCACCCAGCGGCCGTGCTTCCAGCCCACGGCGGGCAGGTGGCCGGCATGGGCGAAGCCCGCCGCCGCATGCAGCCCGATCGAGGCCGCATTGGCGGCATCCCCGATCACCGCGACCATCAGACGGAAGCCGCGTTCCGTGCAGCCGGCGATCAGCGCGTCAAGCAGGGCGCGGCCGACGCCTCCCCCGCCTTCGCTCGGTGCCACATAGACCGAGTTCTCGACAGCAAAACGGTAGGCCGGGCGGGGGCGATAGGTGGAAGCGTAGGAGTAACCGATGACCCGGCCTTCCCGCTCCGCCACGAGATGGGGATAGCCGGCGGCGAGGATGGCGTCGCGGCGGCGGGCGATCTCCGCCGCATCGGGCGGATCGAGCTCGAAGCTGGCCAGGCCGTGTGCAACCCAGTGCCCATAGATGGCAGCGATGGCCGGAACGTCTTCGGAGCGACTGTGACGGATGCCAGGTGTGATCATGCCAGGAGCGTGGCGCGGAGCGCAGAGCCGAGGAAGACGGATGACCGCGGCGGTGGTGCCGCGGGGCTTCCTTCCTGGCCGCGGCTGGGCTATGGCATGGCGGGACGGACCCGTAGCTCAGCTGGATAGAGCGCTGCCCTCCGAAGGCAGAGGTCGTACGTTCGAATCGTATCGGGTCCGCCAATCTTTTCAATTAGTTAGCTGCCGCGCCGCCATCTGGGCTCGCCGCCTAGGTAGCAGATAGGTAGCGACAGTGCGGTTTTCCGGGCTGCGCTGTCGCGCACTAGGATTGCCCGGGTTGGGATGGACGCCCTAGGGTGCGGGCCTCCTAGCGGAAGCGGAATCCTGCCAGGTAGGCAACCGTTGGGTGGTTCGGGGGGGGGCGTTATCAGTCATGCAAACTGGCGACTGGATGTTACGAACTGCGCGATAGGCGCCGAAGGCGGGACCGCATGACCTTCTTGGCGGACAGCAATATCAACTGGTGCGCCATCCCATTGTTGGCAGACTGCCTCCCGTGAGCGCCGCTAATTCTCAGCGGCTTATCGACTTGGTCAGCGACCTGCTGGCGCAGGGAGAAGTTTCTTGGGTTGAATTCAAGCATAACAATTCAAACGCAGAGATGATCGCTACGCGAATTTCAGCGATTTCAAACTCCGCGTGCCTGTCGGGGCAATCAATCGGATATTTGCTTTGGGGTATTGATGACGTGTCCCTCAGCATCGTCGGCACCACGTTCGATCCGAACTCGTATAGAGTGGGCAATCAAGTATTTGCTCTCTGGCTCGCACAGCGATTAGCGCCGTCGATTGCCTTTCAATTCCACCAGGTAGATCATCCGCTCGGTCGGGTGGTGGTGTTGGAGATCCCCGCCGCAAACGCGGCGCCCGTCACTGCCAATGGTATCGCCTATATTCGGATTGGAAGCGCCACGCCGCGACTCACCGATTACCCCGAGCGGTATCAAGCGCTGCTTTCGGAGCTTCGCCCCTACGCATGGGAAAGCGGCATCGCCCTTCAGTATATAACGGCTGATGATGTTTTGAATTTGCTCGATTACGCGCAGTATTTTCGTCTCACGAAGCAACCGTTGCCAGATAATCGGGCTGGAATCCTAGAGCGCCTAACGGCAGATCATCTCATCATTGCGGATGTTGGGTCGAAATGGAATATAACTAATCTTGGAGCTATCCTTTTTGCCGCAGATCTGACCCTTTTCCCGCAAGCAATGGCACGAAAAGGGGTTCGATTTGTTTCCTATGGGGGAGCAAACCGAGCTGCCACGGTGAAGAATCGTCAAGATGGAAAGCGAGGCTATGCAGCCGGCTTCGAGGGGCTGATTGCCTTCATTAACGGGCTGCTGCCAAAGAATGAGCACATCGGGCAGGCATTGCGGGTCGAACACCCACTATTTCCGGAACTTGCCATCCGAGAACTTGTGGCGAATGCACTCGTTCATCAGGACATGACTATCTCCGGTGCGGGCCCACAAATCGAAATGTTCGAAGATCGCATCGAGATCACGAACCCCGGCGCGCCACTGCTGGCGCCGGACCGCATGATCGATCTTCCTCCGCGGTCTCGGAACGAAGCGATGGCATCTCTCATGCGGAGAATGGGCCTATGCGAAGAGCAGGGGAGCGGCTTGGATAAGGTAATCGCACAAGCAGAGCTGTTTCAGCTGCCCGCTCCTCTGTTCAAAGCTAGCGATGACGCATTCCAAGTGATTCTGTATGGTCCGCGGACGTTTGCCCAGATGACACCGGATGAGCGCGTGAGGGCCTGCTACCAGCATGCAGTGCTCAAATTCCTCAGCGGAGATCGGATGAGGAATGCGTCGCTCTGTGCCCGCCTGGGGATCGCCAAGCAGAATGCGGCTCAGGCCTCCCAGGTGATCACCTTGGCCCTTCAGCAGCGGCTGATTCGGCCTGCGGACTCCGATCACCCACGCTCCGGCTATGTCCCATCCTGGGCCTAGGTTTTGATCGAGTCTTGATCCGAACACCTATCCGCGCCCCCTCTCCGGATACAGGACGAGGCAATATCAATGGCTTAGACTGCACTGGAGGCGCGCATAGTTCTTGATCGGCTTTTGATAGGGCGCGCCTTTTCCGGAGACGTACTGCGCCGCCGCCGGGCGACGCAGCCACCGGCGCCAAGTGTCCTGCTACTGCAACGCTCCCGACCCCGGCATCACTAACCCCGTTTCAGCGATCGCCGCCTTGATCGCGGCCAGCGGCTCGGCATGCCCGCACAGGATGAACAGGACCGCTTTGCGCCGCGCCGCAGCGCGCGCCAGGTCCAACACATGCGCCAGCTCGTCAGCCGGCGGGATGGCCTTGGGCGGCCAGATGTAGCCGCTCGCCGAGGCGCCCGAAGGGACGCCCGGCGGGAGCAGCACCGTTTGGTGGGGCAGCATCGCCCACACATCCGGCAGCCCCCGGCCGAAGGGCGGCATCGAGGGGCGCGCAGCGGGCTTCGGCTGGTGGTCCGCGTCCTCCATCAGCCGTTGCCCTGATACCCGGCACCGGGATCGACCCAGCCTTGCGGTGCCGACGCGATGGTCGGGAAGCCCATGGAGCCCGGGTTGATCAGCCCGACTTCCGCGCCACCCCAGATCGGCTGCGACAGGTCCACCGCGCCGAGCTGCCAACCTTGATCCGGCGCGTACTGGTAGGTCGTATTGGCCCCGGCGGCGGTCATGTCCCGCTGAAACTGCTGGTCGTTGATGTAGCCTGTGACCGCGTTCTGCCGGTCGTTGATCAGCGCGCCGAACCCGCCACCATTGTCACCGTAGTAGTTGGTGCTCCAGTTGCCGCCAGGGGCGCCGTAGAAGCCGAGCGGCGTGCCCTGCGTGGACTGCCAGTAGTCCATGCCGCGTTGCTGCTCCCCAGGCCGGGTGAACAGCCCCCGCGCCGTGAGGTCGGCCAGCACGTTGGTGGTGAAGGCGCTCGCCTGGCCGGCGCTGAACGGATCGTCGGCGAAGTCGCCGGACGGGCGCAGTGCGTAGTTCTCGGGGGAGCCTCCCGACGTATCTGGCGTGTAGAAGTAGCCGCCCGGCGTCTGCCCCCTGCGGCTGAAATTGTCGTACCCGCCGACGCGGATCTATGCCCCCGCCATGTTGGGATTGAATTGCAGCCCCTGGTCAGCCGCCTGTTGGAACAGGTCGCCTGCGAACCAGTTGGCGAAAGGATCCGCATCGAGAGCCGACGCGCCGTTGTCGCCGCCAGAGCTACCCCAATGCAGGTTGCCGTCACCGCCGAAGGTGCCGAACGATGAGAAGTTGCGGCCGACAGTCGGGGGCGGGCCGATCTGGCTTCCGATGGCGCCGCCTGCGGCCGGGCCGATTGCCGACAGGAACAGGCCGATCGGCGCGAGTGGCGTCGGCAACATGGCTGCGCCGATCGACGCCAAGGCACTGCCGGCCGCGGTGCCCCAGGCTGCGTTCTCGGGGTTCCCGCGACGCCCGAAGCTGTTGCCGGCGATACCGCTGATGATGGACAGCGGCAGGGACGCGATCTGCGATCCAACATCGACGCCGCCGAACACCAACTCGCCGGATTCCAGCAGTCCCGGCGTCAGCGCTGCCGCTTCCCCGGCATTAGCGAGCGCCCCGGCACCGGCAGTGCCGGCCGCAACATCGCCGGCGAGGCCGGCAAACTGATCACCCGTCGGCATGGGTGCGTTCAGAATGGCGTCGGTGCCAGCCTGATTGACGGTCCACGACCCGGGCTCAAAGACGCTGTTCCAATTCGTGCCGAAGCCACCCAGCGCTGCCGTTGGGATCGACACACCGCCCGGCCCGAGGAACGACCCGCCGGGGTCAAACATGTTCTCGACCGATCCGAGGTCGGGGGCTTCGTAGGGCGGCGCAGCCGGCTCAAACCAGTCGCTCACTTGGTCGTAGATTAAGGGCGCTGCGCCGAGCCCGCCCAGCAGCAGCGACGCCAACAGGTTGTTGCCGCCACCGCCCGAGCCGCCACCACCACCACCGGCAACCCCGCCGGTCAGCGGGGCTTGCACGATAGCAGGTGTTACGCCGCCCCCGGCGGGATCAGCGCCCCGCGGGACGACGCCCGGAACCTCGACAATGCCCGGCGTCGTGCCGACCGACGCTCGGTTCGGATAACGCCCCGTCTGCATGCTGGGATCGTAGGGAATGCCGCCGATGTAGCGGGATGCGATTGCCATCGTGAAGACCTGCGCGGATATCGCACGATTCTACCGGCAATATAGAGTTATTGCCAGAATTCTTGCGGAAATATCGGCACAATGCGGGAATTAACTTCTGCCATCCTCATCGGTTTCACCGCAAGCCGCGTGACGGTGGCATCTCCCCTGCATCGCGAGCCGCTGCGCAAAGGTGCGTCACGGTGCTGCACCTAATCCGTGGTCAGCAGCCTGGGCAGTTCGGGTGACTGGCGGCGGGGCAAGGTGGGCGTTCAGACGGTAACGGAGGTCGGGCCGGATGTCCGTGCCGCCCTGGTGCTCAGCGCCTTCTCCGCCGCAGACCAACCGCGATTAAACCCGCGCTCCTCTGCCTCGTTCAGCAGCCTAGCCAGCGCCGCGCGTTCTGCCGCGCCGCGGTCTTTGCCCGAGTTGAACCACCATAACGCGCCGCGCCACACCGCGCGCGGCAACGTCCATGCGACGATCACCATCAACAGCGCGCCGCCGGTTTGCACGGCCTGCGCAAAGACGCTGGGCCAATCAATCCCGTGCAACATCCGGCGCTCCATCCACATCAAGGCTAACCTGTCGCGCCACAGGCACGGCCCGCTGATGGACGTTCCGTGGACTTCTCGATGAAGTCTCACGAGCCCCTCGCGGCCGTCAATTGTCCCCCGGTGACTGCTAATGACTTCACCCGTGCCGCATTGCGACCCGTTCGGCCTCCGGCACCCGGGCGGCATCGTGCCGGGCCATCTCGGCGGTCCCTCGCTTCCACATCGGCCTGGTTAGAGCGTCGGGAACGGCGCGCTGACCACCGTTGGCAGGATGTGTTGAACGCTTCGGGCAGATGCGCAACAACCTCCCCAGGTCTCCCAGTACAGCTGAGATAGATCGATGCGGCGCGCGGCAAGAATCTTCGGGGGCATCGTCATCGCCTATGCCTTGGCGGTGCTTATCCTCGCAGTGGCCTACCCGGTGTCGGCCATGGAGCGCGGCTACGTGTCGGATTGTATGGAGCACGACCGTGTCAGCCTGACGACGTGCCAGTGCAACGCGAGGGAGCGCGCAACTGACGTTACGACGATGAACGCCCCGTTGTTCTTTCTCGGTCTGATGAAGCCCGATTGGCGAGCGGTGGTCGCGGCGTGCCCAGGCAATCGATACCGCGGCGGAAACGAGTCGCCTTGAGCGTGAAGGTCGGGGCGGCGCGCATGGCGGCTAGGCGGTCAGCCTGCTGGTCGCGGGGGGTGGCGGCCAGGGCGTCCAACACGACGCCCTTGTCCATGTCAGTGCCGGCAACGCTGGTCAGCACGTCCTCGTCGATGCGCTCTCCGCGGGTGGCGTCGCGCTGTACGTCGCGCTCGCTGCGGCCAGTCTTCGCGGCAGTGTCAGAGGAAAAGGACGCCAAATTGGCGCCCTTTTCGTACCCGCCGCGCCCCACGCCACCCTGTCGTGTCTCGGGATGGATCGCCTCGTAAATATCCTTGCGCCGCCGCGTGAACACCGCCCGCTCGGCCAGTACTGCTCCGTAGTGGCTAGCGGAATCGGAACAACCTGAACCAGAATGTTCGCCTCGGTACGCGCGGGGTCGAAATGCGAGCCACAGTGCTGGCGCTCGTGGCGGGCTTGCTACTCGCGGCCTGCACGACCGTGCAGGAAGTTCGCCGCCCGGACGGAAGTCGCGAGTTCCTGATCGCCTGCGGCGCCTCGACCGGCTGGAACGTCTGCTACAGCCGCGCCAACGAGATGTGCCCGACAGGCTTTAACACTGTCCGGCAGGACGGCGGGTTCAACCGCAAAGAGATGGTTATCGCCTGCCCGAACGAGCCCCGACGACAGGCATCCACATGACCCGCACCCTCCCCCTAGCCACCCTAGAGGACGGCCAGGTGAAGGCGCGACGCGGCCCAAAACGCCGGACGGCTCGCTTCACCCCGGACCCCACCCCCGAGCAGGTCGCCCGGGCGCGCGAGCTTTTCAGCAACCTCTCCCCAGGCGGACAGCTCGCGGCCATCCGGTTCATCGAGATGCTGGCGAAGGATGAGGCGGGGCGGCGTTGAGTGGTCATCGCGGCCGGCGCAAGACCACCTCGGAAAGCAAGAGCGTTGCGGGCCCGTTCGCCACGACCCAGTAGCCTAGACCTTCGCCCTTCTCGGGTGCGGCGCGCTCCCCAGCAGCCGCCTTTTCGGCCAATCGGCAGGGCAGCGACGATGGAGCGAGGCTCGCCCAAAATGATGGCCATCGCAGCCGCCAAACACGCCGCATACTGGCTGACTGCGCTCACCATTCCTGCCCCAAGGTCCGTGCCGACGCGGAACGCGGGCCCTCGATCGACGTTGCGCGAGGCCCAATAAAAAGCCCGCCGGGTGCATGCCGGCGGGCTAGTTGAGAGTGCAGCCCGGTCGGGCCGAGCGCAATATGATGCGAAATCGTATCGTTGTGGCAGGCGGTCGTCTAGCCCCGAGGAGTCCGAGCAGACACCTACTTCACCCACACCGGCGCCCAAAGCACAGCGGCGATGATGGCGGATTAGACCAGCAGCCAGAATTCGAGCGGGAGGCGCATGCCACCGTCAACGAGCGCCGGCGGCCCCCCGCTGCACGCCTCACCGCTATTTGGTTGCATCCCCTACGCAATAGTTGCGTGGATGAGACGGTGGATAACGTGCATTGTTGATCGCGCCGTGAGCGATTGGCGCCTTCACAAACCTCGCGGTCCCGTTATCGTACAACCATGAAGCGATTTCCCGGGATCATCCTGAGCGCCTTGCTTGCATCCGCGGCCGCACTGCTGCTGGTGGCGGGTACGGTCTTGTTAGGCACCGTGGCGGAGACAGCCGGCATTTGACGGCCTAATCCGCCGTCACTGTGATCGTCTTCCCTGGCATATCGCCCGGCTTGCCGGGCTGGTGCGTGATGAAGGCGGCGAACGATCGGCCGTCGCCAATGCGGCTGATCTGAAAGCAGAAGCCCTCGGGGCCGAACTCCTCGATCGCCCGCTCGTTAGCGAGCCTTCGCGCCTCTGCCTCTAGCGCTGGGTCTTCTGACGGCCTCTTAAACTTGCTTCTGAACTTGGGCATGGCGCCCTCCGTGGAAGAACGCGGGGGAGAACGGCGCGTTGCTGCGAGGCGCGGTTCGTCGCTGGCCACAAAAGTGCGCCCGCCAGCGGGGGCAGACTGCTGGCGGGCCGATTGAGCAGTATGAGATGGCCTCGAAAGGGAACGAGGCACCCGCAGACTGACCGATCGGGAACCGTCACGAAATAACCTAGGATAAGCGGCCAAGGGCGTCGGGCCGATTCCAACAAAAAGCCCGCCGAGCGGATGAGGCCGGCGGGCAAGTTTGGACTGACCGCCGGCTCCCTGGCTTGGTAACCATGCGGTTCCCGCACCCTGCCAGACGAACTCCGTCCCGCCTAGTCCACCCCGAAATCCGCCCGCGTCGAGGGATGATCCGCCTGCCGATGCACCTCGACCGACCGCGTGTCGGCGCAGACCGTGACGTGAGCCCGCGGGCCGCCGCAGATCGTGTGGCGCATGCGCCTGGCGGTGTATCCTAAAACACTGCTGTCCCGGGGCGGCTACGCATCACCGAAAATCCCGCGTCCCCGGCATCTTCACTCGCCGCGATCCCGGCTCAGGCCGCTTCACCTCGTCCGCCCGCCCCAGCATCCGCTCTGCCCAGGCGCCGTCGTCCTGACCGTCGATCCGACCGATCTGGTCCAGCAGGTCCGACCGGTCGATGATGCGCGACGCGATAAGATGCACGATGGGCACCTCCGCGTGCTTGTCCTCACGCTCGACACGCCCTTCGATCAGCATCAGCCGTGATGTCAGCAGCGGCACGCGGTCGCGCGCCGAGATGTGCGCATAGGCCACCACGTTGGCCGTGCCGTGCTCATCCTCGATCGTCACAAAGATCACCCCCTTGGCCGTCATGGGCTGCTGCCGCATCAGCGTCAGCCCCTGCACGCGGACGCGGCGACCCTGCGACGCGCGCGCCAGGGTGCGGCACAACATCGCGCCAGACCGGATACGCTCGCGCGACGTGCGAATGAAGGGTTCCAATTACGCTCGCGTCGCGACTCAATAGGAAAGGAATGTGATTGGCGTCGAGAATAGGCGGGAAACTCCTCGTTAGAATCACCGTTCGGCGGAGGTTGATCCATGGCGGTGCCGGTGCCGAATCTTGACCAGATCCTGGTATTCGCCATCCTCGGCGCCACCCTCGCCCTCTTCATCTGGGACCGCTTCCGCTACGACCTCGTTGCGCTGACGGCACTGGTCGCGGGGCTCGCCGTCGGTGTCGTCCCGGTCGCGGATGCCTTCAAGGGGTTCAGCGACGATGTCGTCGTCATCGTCGGCTCCGCGCTCGTCATCAGCGCCGGCATCGGGAAGTCGGTGCTGGTCGGCCGCGCGCTGCGATACGTCGAACCCCACCTGCGCAACACGGGCGCGCGCGTCTTCGCGCTGACGCTGGGGGTCACCGTGTTGTCGGCACTGATGAAGAATGTCGGCGCGCTCGCGATCTTCCTGCCGATGGCGGTGCAGCTCTCGCGCCGCAGCGACACGCCGATTTCGGCGCTGCTGATGCCCATGGCCTTCGGCTCGCTGGTCGGCGGGCTGGTGACGCTGGTCGGCACCTCGCCGAACATCCTCGTCTCCCGCGTGCGGCAGGAACTGGGCGGCGAGCCCTTCGCGATGTTCGACTTCGCGCCGGTCGGCCTCGCCATCGCCGCCGTCGCACTGGTCTTCCTCGCCTTCGGCTGGCGGCTGCTGCCGCTGCACCGCAAGGCACAGGCCGGCGCGGACGAGGCCTTCGAGGTCGGCCCCTACATGTCCGAGGCCGAGGTGCCCGAGGGCAGCGCCATGATCGGCAAGACGATCGGCGAGTTGGAGGCGCTGACCGAGGGCGAGATCATCGCCGTCGCCCTGCTGCGCGAGGGCCGGCGCCGCTACGTGCCGAACGGCGCTTGGCGCATCTTCGCCGGCGACGTGCTGATCCTGCAGGGTGATCCGCATCGGCTGACCGAACTCGTCGCCGAATCTGGCATCGAACTCGTCGGCGCCAAGGAAGGCGCGCCCAAGGAGTTGCCGACCGAAGAGGTCGGCGTGGTGGAGGCCGTGGTTACGCCGGACTCCCTGCTGGTCGGCGCGACGGCCCGACAGGTGCGGTTGCGCGACGTTCATGGACTGAACCTGCTGGGCGTCGCGCGGCGCGGGGAATCGATCACTACGCCCCTGCGGAAGGTGCGCATCCGCGCGGGCGACGTGCTGGCGCTGCAGGGCCCCTCGGCGGCGATGCCGGACGCGCTGCGCGCGCTGAACTGCCTGCCGCTGGTCGATCGCGGCACGGGGCTGGGGCAGAAGCGGCAGGACATCTTGCCGATCCTGATACTGGCCGTGACCATGGGGCTGGTCGGCTTCGGCATCGTGCCCGTTGCGCCGGCCTTCTTCGCGGCCGCCGTGCTGACGGTGGTGCTGGGCGTCCTGACGCTGCGCGAAGCCTATGAGGCCGTCGACACGCCCATCCTCATCCTGCTCGCCTGCCTGCTGCCGATCAGCGACGCGGTGGCATGCACCGGTGGTGCAGAACTCATCGCAGGCGGCCTCGCGGAGGTCGCGGGGCTGGTGCCGGCGACGGGCGCCCTCGCGCTCATCATCCTGCTCGCCATGGGGCTGACGCCTTTCCTCAACAACGCGGCGACGGCGCTGATCCTGGCCCCGGTTGCGGCCGGCGTGGCGACGCGGCTCGGGTTCAACGCAGACCCGTTCCTGATGGCGGTTGCGGTGGGTTGCGCCTGCGACTTCCTCACGCCCGTGGGGCACCAGTGCAACACGCTGGTGCTGGGTCCAGGCGGGTATCGCTTCGGCGATTACTGGAAGCTCGGCCTGCCACTGTCGATCATCGTGCTGGTTGTGGCGACGCTGGTGATCCCGCTGGTCTGGCCGCTCCGGCCGGGCGGGTGATCCTGTCATCGAGCCCGAACAGGTTGGCGCGCGGGCTTGAAGCGACGGCCCCGCGCGTAACCAAAGAGGCAGCCGAAAGGCCGACCGTTGTCAGAGGTCGGTCAGACCGCCGAGCACGCTGCCGACGGTATCCAGCGAGACCTTCGCCACCGTCACCGTCGCCTCCGCCGCCATGCTCGCGGCGCTGATCGCGGCCTAGCCGGCGCTGGACGCCACGATTTCCACCGCGGTGATACCCAGGTCCACCACGGCGCCAACGCCGTCGATCGCCTCGGCGATGCCGGAGCCCTGCTGTGGCTGCTGGCGCTCCACCTCGCGGCGGGCTTCTTCCTCGGCGTTAGGGGGCATCGGGATCATGTGGCTATCCTCCGTCCGTCGTGGCGCAACCGGCGATGAAGCCCTTCACCCCACCAGCGCACCGCCGACCGTCAGCCCGCTCATCTTCAGCGTCGGCTGTTCCAGACAACGGTGAAGGATTGCCGGAACGGCCGCAGCAGATGCAGCAGGGGCCCGCTTTCCGCCCCGCCGCTGTAGCTCAGGACGACATGGCGATGCTCGGCCAGGTGAAGTGCCGCGGCCGTGACGATGGCGTTTTCGTGGAACGCCAGATCGTCGTCGCTTCGGAATTCGCGCGCAGCCGAGATATGCGGTTGGCGCGCGCCGCGCGGGACGCCCGATGCAATATGATCACTCATCGTCATGTTCTCCGAAAGCGGCGCAGCCCGCTCGCCCGAACGGGTCCCGGGCACCGCGCGGCAAGGCTGTGAGTTCAGGGCAGCGGCTCATTCACTGCCGCCATGATCGCGACTTCGTCGTAGGCGCCCTTGGCAATCAGCGCCGATCGCATTGCCTCGGCCAGCCCTTCGAGGGCGTCGTCTGGTAGCGCAGAAAGGACAGAGTCGCCTTGGGGGCCGTCGATAAGCGCCTCGACGCGCAAGCGGTCGGCGTCAGACCATTCAGCGAACGGACCCACCGGGATCTGGGGGCCGGCATGGCGCTCCAGCTTGATTACTCTCGCATCAAGCCTCGTCATCGGAATGCCTCTCTACGCCGGTGACGATAAGCAGCATGTTCGCACCGGGCGGCGCTTCGGGCGTCCCGAACTTCTTCAGCATCGCCCGCTCGATGGTCGCGTCGTCACCTGCGGCGGCGCAGACGATCTGCAACGGCGCGTCCTTGTCCTGCGTCTTGGCCTCAAGCGACTCCACGCGGCGCGATAGCTGATTGATCATCGCGGGTTCCTTTCTTCCAGAGCAGTGATGCGGGCTTCGAGCTCCGCGGTTTCGATCGCGCGACGCTGCGTTTCCAGGATCGCCGCCACCGCTTGGCCTTCCTCGGGGGAGAGGTCGCCGGCAGCGACGGCCAGCGTCACCGAGGACAGTGCTGCGGCGACGCTGGCGGCGTCCGTCGTAGAGGGCATATCCAACGCGACGGGACGACCCTTCCGTTCCGGCCAGAGACGGCGCAGCAGGATCTCGGCGGCTCGCATGTCCCCGCCCTTCGCCTCCTCGACGACCTTTCGCATGACGTCGGCGGCGCCTTCACTGCCGATGGCGTCCAGGGCCTTCAGGGCCTCGTGGCGGGCGCCCAGCGGTCGGCCGGCGGGGTTCCCCGAGGTGCCCCGTGGCCACGGTCGGCCCCGCTGCTTGGGGCCTGTAGTTTCAGCGTCATCGCTCATGTCGTGATGATCTCCACGTCGTCGGTTTCGAGATGGTCGGGCGGGTGGCAGGTCGAGCAGCGCAGCGCCGTCGCCGGCTCGTCCTTTAGGTGCCACCAGCGGTGGCTAGCGCAGGTCGGGCAGGCGCCTGGCTGTCGGCGCGCCTCGTCAAAGGCGCCCCGGCGCTCTGCACCGAACGGGAGCGACGACCAGACGTGACGGTGCGCATGGAAGCCGCGCGACAGTCCGTCGCGAAGTTCGTCGGGCCGATCCGGCCGATAGGCGGAAGGCGCGGCGGCTCCGTAGTGCGCCACCATCGCCGCGCGTTCACCTGCGTCATGGTCCATCGGGGCAGGCTCGGTGGGCGGAGGCGGTGGCGCAGGCGCCGCCGTCCCGAGGACCCGCGCAGCGCCGTCCGCCTTCTCCGCGTCAGTGAGGCCCCATGCGTCGCGCGGCGGAGGCGGCGCTGCATTGGCTGTCAGCAACCGCAGCACGTCGTCGCGTTGGGCACGGAGAGCCGCAAGCAGATCGGGCGCGGGCGGGCGCGCAGCCCGAACCCGCACCTGCTCCCCTTCGACCCACAGACGCACGCCCTCCGCCTGCGCGCGGGCAATGATCGCGGCGGCGCTCACAGCGTCGCCTCGAAGGCTTCGGACCCTTCGTTCCCGCCAAAGGGGGGATACTGATCCGCTACACCGCTACAACCCAGGTCTTCTGCCGGTTTGAACCCATTTTCGGAACCGCTACAGGGGGTATCGTGTAGCGGCTCGGAATTCGCCGCAAACCCAGGCCTTTCCTCACTTGTAGCGGTGTAGCGGCTCGAATGGGGGGGATTAGGCGAAGAAGACGTGTCCGAGGGCAGGTAGCGGTTCCACGCCTCCTCGAAAGCGTCGCGGTGGTAGCCCTTCGGCACCTTGCCGTCCGGCTGCCGCAGGTTCGCAGGTCGCACGCCGAACGGTGCCAGGGCGCGGGCAAGCTGTGTGGGCGTCATCGGCTTCCCATGCTTCCATTCGGGCCAGGGACGCTCCTCCATCTGCCCCAGGTGCTCGCAGATGCCCGCGCTGGTCAGGCGCGTGGCGCTGCTGCCGAGGAACAGCTGCCGCAGATCGGCCAGCAGCAGTGCGCCCGCTTCCATGGTGCCCTCGGCGGCGTTGCGGATGCCGAACACCTCCAATAGCGCCGCACGGGCCCGTGCCGGCCACTCGCCGCCGGCAGAGTCCGCGATGGCAAGCAGCGGCACCGAGATATCGCCTTCCCGGTCGCCCATCGCGTCTGGGATCTCGGGTGTCAGCGGCAAGGTTGCGCCGTGGTCCTGCGCCCATCGCGCGAGGCACCGCGCGGCAATGTGCAGTGAGTCCCGCGCCCCGAGGGCCCGCAGCTTCACCACCGTCTCGGCCGCTGCCTTGCGCTGCAAGGTGATCGGCACGCACCGATCCGCCAGCGTGTCCGGCAGCTTGCCGATGCCGGCCAGAGCAACCGGGCAGAAGGTAGCGAAGCGCACGGGGCGATGCTCGCCGTCGAGCTCGACCACGCGGATCACCTCCGCGGCGTTGTCGTCGCCGGGTGCGAAGCCGTTGGCGCGGCACCAAGCGACGGCCTCGGACTTCGCCGTGCCGGCCGGGAAGTCGCTGCGCCCGAGTACCTCGCGCCGCGTGCGCCATACCGGCTCCTCGCGCACCGGAATGCCCTCCTGATGTGCGATCAGCTGCAAGTGGGCCGCCAGCCCGCAGGCGAGGCGCGTGGTGCTGGAGCCGCCGCTGCCGAGCGGCGCTTCGATCGCAATCTCGGCCGGGTGGTGCTGGCGGATCAGCGCATGGATCCAGCGGATCAGGTCGGAGTAGACCACGCCGTGGGCCCGGCCCTGTAACTCGACGGTGCCATATTCCGGGTGCGCGCCGGGCACACCGGCGCACCAGCCGAACTTGCGGGCCAGGTCGAGGGCGAGGACCGGCCGTGGTCGCGAGCGATCCGGCCAGTCGAAGAGAGGGGCGGCGCTCATGCCTGGGCCACCTCGCTCGCGAACGGGTTGGCGTAGGGCGGCCACGCAGAGGCGATCGGGATGCCGCCGTGCTCGGTCATCAACCAGGATGCAACGGTAGCGATGGAATTCATCGCCGCGTGGATCGTGCGCTCGCGTTGGGCTTCGGACAGTTCGTAGTGCAGGAGGCCATCCAAGCCGGATGCCGCGGCGCTCAATGCCAGCGCGGCATCGCCACCGGAGCGCACGGGCAAGAACGCGGCAGCATTAAAGATGATCGTCTGCCGGGCGAGGTGAGCGTGCGTCACCTCGTCGTCGCTGTGCTTCGGCTCAAGCGAGCCGAGTGCCGTAGCAATTGCGGACAATGTGGGCGGTGGTGCGGGCGCGCGACCGCTGAATGTGGTACAGACGTGCTCAGCCATGATCGCGAACTCCCATTCGCGGTTGCGGTGAGGCCGAGCAGGGAGATTCCACCTTCCTCGCTCGGCCGTTCCTTGAGGAACGGCATGAAACGTGCCATTCTATCTAAATGGATGCAAGCGAAAACGGCATGCCAGATGCCATTTCGGCAGGGCAAGTCCGAGCGGCCAGGGCGCTCCTGGGCTTAACACGGGAACAGTTGGCCGACGCCAGTGCAGTTCCACTGAGGACGTTGGCCAGATTTGAGCTCGACGACGGGAGCCCGCAGCAACGGACACTTACAGCCATCCGCACTGCCCTCGAAGCCGCGGGCGTAGAGTTCATCCCAGAGAACGGGGGCGGGGCAGGGGTGAGGTTGCGGAAGCCGGCTGCCGAGCTGTCTCCATCGGACTAGGAGCCAAGGCGCAGCTATCCACTTCCTCCAACCGGATCCGTTGATAAACATAGCGAGACCGTCGGCTCGGAGGACCACAGTGAATCGTCTTGACGCGGCTCGTATGGGCGTCGCTTTCAGTATGCAAATCTTGAGGCACGAAGTGCGGGACGACCGGTTCATCCGAATCATCGAGGATTTCGCGCGCCTTGTCGTGTCATCCGAGGACGCCTGCGCGCGCGCCATGGAGTCCGGCCGCGACGACTTCGCCGACGCGGTCATCTCTACGGAAACGGATTACCTGGAAGACCTGATAGGTGCGATTTTTCTGATGCTGCAGACGAAGATCCGTCGAGTAGGCGTGGCGGCATGCGAGACATCGGAGGCACTGACGGCCGGACATGGTGCGGCTAAGAGGTGGCCCGATGCGAGAGCGGTCCGCGCGGAAAGTGGTAACTACAAGAATACCGGCCACCCCCTAATTGAGTTGGTGTGGGCTGTCGGGAACTACTTTAAGCACCAAGACGAATGGGCGCACGATGTATGGACGCCGCAAGGTAACTCTAGGGATGTGAAAACACGGAAGATGGTGGAAGCCGTGGGCATTGTGGAATCCTCGACCGGTAATATGCGGACCGCACTAGCGTTCTTGGGCGTCGACCCACACTCGTGCGGCAAGCTGGCGCAGGACGTCCAGAATTGGGCCGACGAGATTTTACGCAGCGCCGAAGCAGTACAGTTCAAGGCATCACGCCAGGCGCAGGAGAGTGCCGGCTCAACGGCGGGCGGCAGTACGGTCTGAGGTTTGGAAGCTCAGACGATGCCCGTAACGACCATGGTTCCAGAAAACAAGGTCTCAGGCTCACCGCCAGGAGCCCCAGACCCACCGCTCCAGTAAGCCCGCGCTTTGCGTTCCGTCTCGCCGAGAGATTCACTCTCGCCAAGAAGGAGCATCGCGTCCGTCTCCAGCGCTAACCCTGTCGCTGACACCTCTACAATCCGTGTCGGCGTCAGCTGGTCAAAAGCGAGCCGACGCTTCCAGATCTCGAGCGATGTGGCGTCCGTGAGCCACATGCCCCGCTGCCGTGATGGGCGATCAGGGAACTCCGCGGCCCGAACGGACTCCCACAGGAGTTCCCGGGCGAGCATCATGAAATGGCGGGCCGTCAGGCGCGCCTCTCCAGCGAACGCCCGCCAGTCCCCTGGCGTAAACGCACCGCTCGCGACGTTATCAATGTACCGGATTGCCGGCACAGGTAGAACCTTACCGTCTGCTTGTCGTACCGGGAACGACCGTGCCGGACCGCGATAAAATCCGAAGAAAGGGTTCTCGGACAAGCCCGCTTCGACTTGTTGCCCCACTTCTAAGAGGTATTGTGGAGAATGAGGCAGCACTCTATTGATGTGGAAGAAAGTTTGGTTTTTCACTAGGCGCAGCATTCAACATAACCCTCCGAAATTGAGCACGATACAGAGCATGCGACCAGGAGCGCCATTCACAACTGATTCGCTCGATGAGCTCTATAGTGCAATCTCGGCACCTGATGGGGTCGCAGTATCGGTTCTCCAAGACTGGCTGTCTCGTTTTACAAGCATGTCCATCTCTGCCCCGGACCTGCAAGCGTATCGGGAAGGACGAGCGCCATGGAAGAAGCTCAAGGATGAAATTGTCCCGGTCGAGCATTTCCTTTCCGAGCGCTATCAGGTCGATGCGCGCATCCGATTTCCCCTTAACGATGAGCCTCCAGACGCGTGGTTGACGCTTGCCGGCGCCGCCTCGGTGGGAATTGAAGTTACAAGTGCGCATGCTCGTGCGCAGGTTGAAGTGGGCAAGAGTCTCGCCGCTGGCGCTGCCGTTCCGGGGTTCATCCCTCTTCCGGATGAAGCGCCAGCCGTCGTGTTTGCTCGCGCGAGGAAGCGAGGCCGGATTCTGAACAGTCGCGCATCCGTTGATGAGATAATAGATCGTGCGATTTCATCTCGGTTCCAGCGCAAGAACCAAAGCAAGTTTGCGGGGTACATCTTGCTCGTTACTGCTCCGCTCCGGTCGTCGCCGCATCGAAGTCCGGACAGCATAAGAGCCGCATTATCACACGAAGCTCAGCTGTTGCCCTTCGCTGAAGTATACGTGCTCGACACTGCGCGACGCGGCATGTTGATCCAGTTGAAGTAGTAGCCTACCGGCCAGCTATTTGCCCTTAGCTCCGCCGCGAGACGCTGCCACACCGCTTCGCCGGCAAGCACACCGTCCGGGCATTGTGGACCGGGGGCAGTCGCCTATGACGAAGGATCGGGGAAAGGCGCTGCTGAGAACATCGGTTGTGATGCTGGCGGTGGCGCTGGGCCCCGCCCGAGCCTGCGGCGGAGTCCGATGCCGTCTTCCTGACCGTCGCGCTGTCAACTCGACCGGGCGGCCACTGCTCGGCTATGCGGGCTGTTGTAGGCGCCGCTGCTAAGGCGGCGCGCCCGCTCGGCGAAGGCAGCGCCGCCCACCGTCGCAGGGGAGCTAGGCTGGAGGCTGTAGGGTCACCGTTGCGCGTCGGGACTTCCGGCAGAAAGCAGAGATCGAGGAGATGTTTTCCGAATCGCCAGGGTTCCGGGCCGAGTTCGCATTCCGCCTCAAGAAGAACTGATCGGCTCTCAATCGCGCAAAGATGGATGCAGGGCGGCTTGGAGGAGGGTGAACAAGAAGCGACCGATCCAACCGCGAGTGGGCCTGATTAGGGGATTGGGTGGCGCCCCACCGAATCTCGGCAACCGCAACGGATGCGGTGTTCGACGTTAGGCGGGTCGCCTTGCCATCACGCTCGGCACTCCGAGAACCTCGGCGCCCGTCTCGCCTTCCATCTTGCGAAGTGTGGCGCTGGCGATTCGATCGGCCGCGGGAAACACCGCGTCGCCTGCGTGGATGTAGCCGCGCGTCACACCGCCGCCTTTATGGCCGACCAGCGCACCGATGGTCGCTTCCGTCAGGCCCAGGTCGTTGCCCAGGCTAGCGAATGAGTGCCGCAGAACGTGCGGCGTCACGTCCGGCGCCAGGCCGCCCGCCTTACCAATCCGCGCGAACAGCGACGGAAAGCCGCTCATGGTGCCTTTCCCGCGGCTCGGCGGGAACACCAGCGCATCGGCATTGCCCGCCCCCATCGTCCGAAGCACGTTGCAAGCCGCGACCGCCAGGGGTCGGATGCTGTGGCCTGTCTTCGACATGGGCAGCGTCGCGGTGCGCCGGGCGAGGTCCACCATCCCCCAAGTCAGGCCCAGCGCCTCGCCGCTTCGCCATCCCGTCAGCGCCAGAAACCGCGTCACAGCGATCGCCGCCGGCCAGACAAGCGCCTTGCCTGGCTTGTCGTCGCTGCGCGGCTGGATAACCGCGGCAGCGGTCAGGCCTTTCCCAAGCGCCGCATAGTCCACGTCGGTCAGGCGTCGCTCGCGGCGGCCATCGGCGTAGCGCACGGTCCCTGTCACTGGATTGTCGGGGCGCATGCCCTTCTTCACTGCGTAGGTGAACAGCGCACCCAGGAGCCCCACCGTGCGGGCCGCCGCGCCCTTCCCGCCGCGAACGATGGACAGAGCCCGCGGCTTCCCGAGCTTCACCCGTTGCCGCGTCCGGCCTTCCGCCACGTCGTGCATGAAGCCCTCGACGTCCTGCCGAGTGACGGCCGGCACCTTCATGGTCACGAGCAGCGGGCGGATATGGCCGTCGATGCGGCTGCGGTCGGTCAGGAGGGTCGATGCGCGCTTGCTTGCACCGCGGCGCGTCAGCAACCGGCCCGCTTCAGCGTCGGCCAGGTAGAGCGTGCAGAGTTCGGCCACTGTCGCGGCAGGTCGTTGGCCTCGCGTACTTCCTCTACATCGGCTCCCCGTCGTCGAAGGAGAACGACGATCGCATGGAGGCGAAGATCGACGCGCTGGTGCGCCTTGTGGGACGGGAGAGAGGCGCCGCCATTATCGCGGAGATCGACGAACGGTACCTTCGGACCAGCGGGCATCCACAGCCGCACGCGCATCCAGGGCATGAGGACACGCTGCGACGGTTGTGAGCCTCCGTGCCGGCCAGGCGAATTCGCGGGCCAGGTCGAGGGCAAGGACCGGCCGCGGGCGCGCTCGATCCGGCCAGTCGACGAGAGGGTCGGCGCTCATGCCTGCGCCACCTCCCCTGCGAACGGGCTGGCCGAAGCCGGCCAGGCTGCCGCCATTGGAATGCATCCGTGCTCGGCCATGAACCAAGCCGCGATCCCCCCGCTAGCGACTTCAGCGCCGCCTGGATGGCGCGTTGCGCGCGTCCGGCTCGCAGGCGAGGATCTGAAGGATCCGCCGATCGCCGCAATCGCATCGCCCCCGAAGCCGCGGACGTCGAGATCAACCCGAGAACGGGGTAGGTCGGGCGTGCGGTTGAGGACAACCCCGGTTGGCTGATCGAAGTGGGCTGATGTCTGGGCACGCGCACCGGTCGCAGGATCGCGCCGGTTGGCCAGCAGACCGTTCCACAGGTTCGCCGCGGTCGAAATTGCGCCTCGCCCCTCCAGACGCTAGCTAGGTCGCCCACCGAGGCTTGGGCATCCGTCGCGACCGGCGCGCCCTAGGAGAGACCATGAATCTGGCGTCGACGCCGCGGGGGCAGGCTGTGCTGCATGCCGTCATCGGCAGCACAATGGCGGCCGTCCTCATTGCGGATATGCTTCTGCCGCTGAATGTGGCGGTCTGGGTCTTCTATCTGTTGCCTATGGCGCTCGCCTATCTGGTCTGGCAGCCCGGTATTCCCATCCTCCTGGCCTTCCTCGCCTCCGTCTTCACCCTGATAGGGTTCTTCTTCGGTCCCGCGGGCGGCGACGTTGCTGCGGTTGCGGTCAACCGCAGCTTCGGGATCGTCACGGCCTGGACCATCGGCGTCACCGGCTTCTTCTTCGTGCGCAACCGTATTGTCGTGCGCCGACAGGAATGGATGCAGGCCGGCCAGGTTGCGCTCGGCCAGCGCATGGGCGGCAACCAGACCCTCGGTGAACTCAGCGCGAATATCCTGGCCTATCTGTCCGACCATCTCGGCGCGCAGGCGGCAGCGATCTTCGTCCGCGACGGCGCTGGCTTTGAGCGCCAAGCCACCTATGGCGTGCCGGAACCCGCAAGCCTGCCCGGGCGGGTAGAGGAGGGCGGCGGATTGCTGAGGGAGGTAGTCCGCGACGGCCGCGACATGCTCGTGACCGATGTGCCTGAGGGCTATCTCCAGGTCGGATCGGGCCTCGGCCGTGCACGTCCGCGATCCCTGCTGATCGCGCCCATGCGGGTCGATGACGACATCAACGCGGTGGTCGAGATCGGCTTTCTGGGCGACGCGCATCTGGATGCGCGGGCCTTCCTCGAGCAGGTATCGCGGTCGGTCGGCGTGGCACTCGGCGCGGCCATGTACCGCGCGCGGCTGCGGGAATTGCTGGAGGAAACCCAGCGCCAAGCCGATGAGTTGCAGCAGCAGAGCGAGGAACTGAAGTCCTCCAACGAGGAGCTGGAGGAACAGGGTCGTGCGCTGCGGGAATCCCAGGCGGAAATGGAACGCCAGCAGGCGGAGCTGGAACAGACAAACGTCCAGCTCGAGGAACAGACGCGCATCCTGGAAAGCCAGCGCGACGACCTCGCCCATGCCCAGGCGGCTCTGCGCATGCAGGCGCGCGACCTGGAACAGGCGAGCCGGTACAAGTCCGAATTCGTCGCCAACATGTCGCATGAGCTGCGGACGCCGCTGAACTCGCTGCTGATCCTCGCGCGCCTGCTATCCGACAACCGCGGCGGCAACCTCACCGCCGAGCAGGTGAAGTACGCCCAGACCATCGAGGCGTCGGGCAACGACCTGTTGCTGCTGATCAACGACATCCTCGACATCTCCAAGATCGAGGCCGGCCGGCTCGAACTGCAGCCGAGCCGCGAGCGCATTGCGCCGATGATGGAGAAGCTCGCGGCGAGCTTCCGCGCGCTGGCCACCGAGAAAGGGCTGGAGTTCCGCACCGAGATCGCCGCCGACGCACCGACCGAGATCGACACCGATGCGCAACGGCTGGAACAGGTGCTGAAGAACTTCCTGTCCAACGCGCTGAAGTTCACTGAAAAGGGTGAAGTCCGGCTCAGCGTGGCTCGTCGGCCGCAGGGGCGGCTCGCCTTCACCGTGCGCGACACAGGCATCGGCATCCCGGCCGAACAGCAGCAGGCGATCTTCGAGGCCTTCCGCCAGGCGGACGGCACGATCAACCGCCGCTATGGCGGGACGGGGCTCGGCCTGTCCATCTCGCGCGAACTGGCGCGGTTGCTCGGCGGCCATATCGAGGTGGAGAGCGTGCCCGGCGAGGGCAGCGCCTTCACCTTCTGCCTGCCGGAGATCTACGATCCCGCCTTGGCAATGGACACGAGCGCGCCCGTCGTCCCGCCGGTGATGGTGCTCGACGCGCCTGCCTCCACCGCGCGCCGCGCCCCCTTGCCGGCTACCGAGATCAGGACGCTGCCGGCTCGCGCGCCGGCCTTCGAGGATGACCGGACGCGGTTGGACCGCAGCGGTCGCACGATCCTTGTGGTGGAGGACGATCCGGCCTTCTCCCGCATCCTCTATGACCTAGCGCATGAACGCGGCTTCCAGTGCATCGTCGAGGGGACAGCGGATTCGGGCGTCGAGGCGGCGCGGGAGTTCCTGCCGCATGCGGTCATCCTCGATATTGGCCTGCCGGACCATACGGGCCTGTCGGTGCTGGACCGCATCAAGCGCGACACGCGCACCCGCCACATCCCGGTGCATGTCGTCTCGGTCAGCGACTACGCGCAGACCGCGCTGTCCTTCGGCGCCGTCGGCTACATCCTGAAGCCGGTGAAGCGCGAGCAGCTGATCCAGGCGCTGGAACGCATGGATCGCCGCTTCACCGAGCGCGTCCGGCGCATCCTCGTGGTCGAGGACAATGAGACGCAGCTCGAAAGCCTGAAGTCGCTGCTCTCCTCCGCCGAGGTCGAGGTGATTGGCGCACGCACCGCCGCCGCCTGCCTGGAGGAGTTGCGGCGGCAGACCTTCGACTGCCTCGTGCTCGATCTCAGCCTCCCGGATGCCTCGGGCTTCGAGGTGCTGGAACAGCTCAACCGGGACGAGGACGCCGCCTTCCCGCCGGTCATCGTCTATACTGGCCGCGACCTGACCCTGGACGAGGAGCTGCGGCTGCGCCGGCATTCGCGTTCCATCATCATCAAGGGCGCCAAATCGCCCGACCGTCTGCTCGACGAGGTGACGCTGTTCCTGCACCAGGTCGTGTCCGACCTGCCGGACCAGTCGCAGCGGATGCTCGCGCGTTCGATGAACCGCGACGCCGCCATCGAGGGCCGCAATATCCTCGTGGTGGAGGACGACGTGCGCAACGTCTTTGCGTTGACCAGCATCTTCGAGCCGCATGGCGCGACCGTGACCATCGCCCGCAACGGGATCGAAGCCATCGCCGCCCTGGAACGCGCGCAGCGTGGCGAGACTGCGCCGGTCGATGTCGTGCTGATGGACGTGATGATGCCGGAGATGGACGGTCTGACCGCCGCGCGCGAGATCCGCCGGCGGCCGGAATGGAAGTCCCTGCCCATCATCTCGCTGACCGCCAAGGCTCGGCCGGAGGATCAGGAGCAGTGTCTTGCCGCAGGCGCCAACGATTACCTGGCCAAGCCGCTGGACGTGGACAAGCTGCTCTCCCTGGTACGAGTCTGGATGCCGCGATGAGGATCTGGGACGCTCCGCAGGCCACCGAGGACATCGAGACCGGCCTGTTCCTCGAGGCGCTGCACCAGCGCTACCACTACGACTTTCGCGGCTATTCCCGCGCGTCGATCGCACGGCGGCTGGAGGAGGCGAAGCGCCGCTTCGGCTGCCGCAGCCTGTCGCTGTTGCAGGACCGGCTGCTGCATGACCCGTCGGTCCTGCCGGAACTGATGGACCTGCTGACCATCCAGGTCAGCGAGATGTTCCGCGATCCTAGCTATTTCCGTGTCCTGCGCGACACCGTGGTGCCGCATCTGCGCACCTACCCATCGCTGAAAGTCTGGGTCTGCGGCTGCGCGAATGGAGAGGAAGTCTACTCACTCGCCATCATGTTCCGCGAGGAGGGGCTGGAGGCGCGCACAATCTTCTACGCCACCGACATCAATCCCGGGGCGCTGCGCAAGGCGGAAGCGGGGATCTACGATCTGGACCGCATCGCGCTGTTCACCGAGAACCATCGCCTGTCCGGTGGGCGGTCGTCGCTGTCCGACTATTACACCTCGGGCTATGGCGCGGCGGTGTTCGACCGAACGCTACGCGCGCGCACCGTTTTCTCCGAACACAGTCTGGTCTCGGACGCGGTGTTCTCGGAAGTCCACCTCATCTCCTGCCGCAACGTGCTGATCTATTTCGACCGGGAGTTGCAGGACCGGGCGCTCGGGCTCTTCTCTAACTCGCTGGTGCATGGCGGCTTCCTCGGGCTCGGGGCGCAGGAGACCGTGCGCTTCTCGAGCGAGGCGCCAGCATTCTCCGACTTCTCGGCATCGGAACGCATCTATCGCCGCGCGCCGACGCGGCCCATTGTCGTGGGGATGAGCGATGCCGTCTGATGCAACCGGCGGCGAGGTGAAGTTCCTCCTGGTCGATGACCTCGAGGAGAACCTGTACGCGCTGGAGGCACTGCTGCAGCGGGATGGACTTCGTCTTTACAAGGCGCGGTCCGGGTCCGAGGCTCTGGAGCTGCTGTTGGTGCACGACTTCGCCCTCGCGCTGCTCGACGTGCAGATGGACGGCATGGACGGGTTCGAGCTGGCGGAGCTCATGCGCGGGACCGAGCGCACGCGACGCGTCCCCATCATCTTCCTGAGCGCCGTCGCGACCGATGAGCGACGGCACTTCCGCGGCTATGAGACGGGCGCGGTGGATTTCCTGTTCAAGCCGCTGAACGCGCAGATGCTGACGAGCAAGGCGGGGGTGTTCTTCGAACTGGCCCGGCAGCGCGCGGAACTCGCGCGCCAGCGCGATGACCTGCGGCAGGGCGCGGATCGGCTGGCCGGCGCTCTGGCGCGGCTGCGCGCACATGCGGACAATTCTCCGCTGGCGGTGATCGGCTTCGATGCCGACTTCCATATCACCGACTGGTCGATGGGGGCCGAGCGCATTTTCGGCTGGCCCCAGGATGCCGCGATCGGCCGTCACGCGGAGGAATTCGGCTGGCTTCCCCACAGCGAGAAGCCGGCATTCGCGGCGTTCCGCGCGGAACTGTGCGGCGGAGAACAACGTAATCTGGTCGCCCTGCGCCTCCAGACGGCCGCTGGGAGTGTGGTGGATTGCGAGTGGTATGCCTCAGTCCTGCGCACGTCATCCGGGGCGTTTGTGTCGATGCATGCGCAGATCCTCGACGTCACGGAACGCAAGCGGGTGGAAGCCACGCAGCGCCTGCTGCTGAGCGAGCTGAACCACCGCGTTAAGAACATGCTTGCGACCGTGCAAGCGATCGCGACGCAGACCCTGCACAGCGCCAACACACCTGAGGATTTTGTCGACGATTTCTCTGGCCGCCTGCAGGCGTTGGCCAGGGCGCACAGCCTATTGAGCAACTCCACCTGGCAGGGTGCGATGCTACGCGAACTGGTCCAGGAACAGCTCAGGCTGGGCACGTTGGACGAGGCACGGCTGGAGGCCTCGGGCCCTGACATCTGCCTGGAACCGCAGCTTGCGTTGCATGTCGGGCTGATCCTGCATGAGCTGGCGACCAATGCGAACAAGTACGGCGCCCTCACTGTGCCGGACGGCCGCCTGTTTCTGAGCTGGCAGGTGGTGGACGCCACATTGCATCTCAGGTGGCGGGAGCGCGGAGGCCCGCGCGTTCAACCGCCGCGGCGCATTGGGTTCGGGACCATGTTGATCGAGCAAAGTGCCGCCGCGCAAGGCGGTACGGCGCGCGTGGCATACGGGGACGGTGTGACATGGGATATCGCCCTGGCGCTGCCGCACGCCGTCATGGCGCCGGAGGCCGCCGGAGCCGGCCCGCCGGCTCAGACCGCATCCGCCGCCAGGTCCACCGGTCTGCGTGGCCGACGGATCCTGGTGATCGAGGATGAGGCCATCATCGCCATGCAGATAAGCGAGCTTCTGACGGCTGCCGGCGCCGTGGTCGTGGGCAGGGCCAGCACGGTTGAGCTGGCACTGGCGGCCATCAGCGCGGGCGGCTTCGACGGCGCCGTGCTGGACGGAAACCTGCGTGGAGAGGCGGTCGGCGGCGTTGCGGCAGCGCTGTCGGACCGCGGTCTGCCCTTCGTCTTTGTCACTGGCTACAACCGAGAATCCTTGCCGGAAGGCTTCGCCAAGACTCGAGTACTTCTCAAGCCGTTTTCGTCGCGCCGTCTTGTCGAGGCTGCGGAGGGCCTGTTCTCGGCGGACGCAGTGACGTCGCCGGAGACATCCGCGCGTTGACGGCGCGTTGGGAGAACACGGCATCATCGGAGTGGATGTAGCCGCGCCTCGCGCCCCGATGGTGGCGTCGGTACGCCCAACGTCGTTGCATAGGCTGGCGCAGGAGTGCAGAGGACGTGTGGCGTCACGTCCGGCGCCAGACCGACCGCCTGAGCAATCCTTCCGAACAGCGACGGAACGCCGCTGATCGGTCCAGCGCCGCGGCTTGCTGGAAATAACAGCGCTTCAGGTTGGCCCCGATCCAAGCTCCGCGGCCGGTCGCATGCGGCAGTCACCAACGGGCGGATGCCATGTCCGGTCTAGGACATCGGCAACCTCGACGTGCCGCGGGCAAGGTCAACCCTGACAACGATCAGCGAAAGCCCCTCATCGCTGCACCAGCCTGTCAGCGCGAGGAACGGCATCGCCTCCCGGCCCTGTGTGTCGACCTCCGACCCGCGTCGCCAGCGCCCGCTGACACGTCTCGCTGCCGGGGGGCGGGCATGCAACCGATATCCAAATTCGGCCAACTCTATCCGCGGGCGCACAGAATCACCCCCCGATGCGCAGATACAGCGCTTATCCTGCGCGCACCGAGCCATCGGATGACCGAGGCAGGAGGGACGTCGCATGGAGCGACACGACGAAGGCATGCCCTGCGCTGCAAGAGCCGTCCCCTACAGTGTCAGGCATGCCGTCCTCTACATGCGCCATGCGATGCACCGGCGTCTCACAGCGGCGGAAGTCGCCAACGCCGCCGGTGTCCCGGAACGGAGCCTGCACAGGCATTTCCTGCACTTCCTGGGTCAGGCACCCCTGGTTCACTTCAAGACGATGCGCCTGGCCGCCGCGCGCACGGCGCTGCTGGCATCCGGCGCGGAGAACGCCACCGTCACCGATATCGCGACGCAGTTCGGCTTTGTACATCTGGGCAGGTTTTCGCTGGACTACCGTCTTCGCTTCGGCGAGTCGCCGTCGGCGACCCTTGCGCGTGCGCGCGCCGCGGCGACCGAGAGCAGGGAGAGGGCGCGCGCTCGGCCGGCGTGCCCTGCCATCCGGCGGCCGGTGCCAGCCCTGGTGGTCATGCCGATCCGCACCGCGGCGGCGGGTATGCAGGAGAGACTTTTCGCCGAGGGATTGGCCGAGAAGCTCGCGTCCGCCCTTGCGCAGGCGCATGGCTTCTCAGTCCGCCCGGCGCGGGCGGAGCCCGACTTGAAGTCGCAGCCGCCAAGCGCACACTACTGCCTGGTCGGACAGATCAGCCGGCTGTCGGAACATCGCATACGCGCCGTGCTGCGCCTCCTCGACCTTTCGCGGGACGGTCGCCATCTCTGGGGCGATGCCTTCGACGGTTCGATGGACGACTTGATCTCATTCGAGAGGCAGACCCTTCACGCTGCGAGCAGTGCGGTTCGCCCTGGTATCGAGGCCGCAGAGATCGAGGTTGCGCGCCGTCGACCGCCGCAGAGCCTGGAGGCGCGCGATCTGGTCCTGCGTGCCATGCCGTTTGTCCTGGCAACGGACGCGGTCAGCGCCCGTCGCGCCCTGGAAATGCTGGATGTCGCCATGCACCTGGATCCGGATGATCCTGCGCCGGTGGCGCTCGCGTCCTGGTGCTGCATGCAGCTGGTACTTCACCATGAAACGGACAATCCGGTCGCGGCGCGCGCTGCTGCTCTTGCCCTCGCCAACCGCTCGGCCGTGCTCGATCCTCTTGGCGATCCACTGACTCTGACGGGTCGCGGCTGTGTCGCCACATGGGCGGGTCAGCCGGTCGTGGCAGATGCGCTACTCGCCCGCGCCCTAGCCATAGATCCCTGCTTCGGCTGGGCCTGGGAGCGCAGCGCCTGCGTGCACGCCAATTACGGTCGCGCGGATCGCGCGGTCGCGGCCTACCGACGTGCCATGGCGCTCAAAGGCCCACGCGCATCGCTCGCCAATTGTGCGGCCGGCATGGGATACGCACATCTCTGCGCTGGAAGGCATGAAGCGGCGGCGCGCTGGATGGGAAGGGCCCTGGCCGAGAACCCTGGCGCGAGTTGGCTCCACTTCACACTCGTCCCCTGTCTCCTTGCCCTGGATGAGGAACAGGCCGCGCGCTCCTCGATCGACCGGCTTCGTCGCGTCTATCCGGGGATGACGGCGCAGCGCGCCGTCGCGACCTTGCCGGGTCCATTGCAACCCATCTGGACGCAGCGCCTGGATCGCTTCGTGGCGCTTGGTTTGCCTGCCTGAGCCCCACCTCGTCCTATCGTCGTCCAGCCGAGGATGCGTCTTAGGTTGTCAGTTTAAAAACCCTTCGCGCATTCGTCTCGTAGATGCGCCTCCGTTCGTCTTCGGTTACGGCTGCGCCGTCCATGAAGCGCACTGCCTCGGCGTCATCCTCGTAAGGATAGTCGGCGGCAAACAGAATGCGATCGGCGCCGAGCACGTCCAGGCACAGCCGCAGAGCTGGCATCGAGGTGACCCCGGCCGTGGTGATCACGAAGTTCTCGAGGAAGTACTCGGACGGCAATTTGGGCAGCTTCTCGATGGCTCCGATCTTCACCTCGAGCAGATAGCGGTTGTCGATGCGCTGAAGCCAGAACGGTATGCCCTCGCCCATGTGGCCGAGCACAATCTTGAGCTTCGGAAAGCGATCGAAGGTGCCCGACATGATCAGGCGCATCGCATGCAGCCCGGTCTCCGCGGCGAATCCCCAGCCGGCGAAGTAGAGGCCGTAGTCGAGATAGGGCGCCACCATGGACGGCGCGGGTTCGCGCGGATGGAGGTAGATCGGCATGTCGCACGCCTGGGCCGCCTCGAAGACGGGCCGGTACTTGGGGGCGTCGAGATACTCGCCCTTCGTGTGGGAATTGATGATCAGGCCAGACAGGCTGAGCTGTCCGGCCGCCCGCTCGATCTCCAGCGCCGCGGCGGTCGGGTCTTGCGGCGCGATGGCTGCCAGGCCGGCGAAACGCGTGGGATGGGCACGCACGGCGGCGGCCAGCGCATCGTTGGAGGCCGCGGCTAGCCTCGTGGCCACCGATGCGTCGAATACCTGCACACCCGGCGAGGTGAGCGACAGGACATGCATGTCAACGCCGATCGAATCCATATGGGCGATTCGGCCGGCACCGATGTCGAGCAGGCGATCATCCAGCGGCTTGTTCGCGGGCGTCTGCGCCAGGATGGTTTCGCCCATCTTGGCGAAGCCGGGCTCCACGTCGCGGCTGGCCAGCACGACTTGCCATTGCGCCATGATCTCGGGCGTCACGAAGGCTTCTTCGACCGCGATGCGTCGTATTGCCATGGATGTGCTCCCTCGGTGATTTCAGTCCGGGCTGTCGAGGTAGCGCAGGCCAAATTCGACGTCGATGATATGGCAATGATTTTCAAAGCTCATCGGGGCTGTGCCGGATGCGAGTCGTCGCGGCTCTGGAACCGCACGCCCTTCCGACGCTGCCATTACCCGAGTCAGGGGAAGGCTTCTTGCCGCCGCCCCACGAAGGCCGGGTGGCGAAGCACACACGATCAACATTGCGCGATCTCGGCGACGTTCCAAAGGCGCCCGTCCTGCGAGGACATCATCGGCATCGGCCAACGAAGGGCGTCCGAAAGACCGTAAGGTCTTGGAAAGACCCGCGGCCCGGCCACCGACAGTAGCGATTGCTTCAGCCCGCCTTCGCCGTTGGTCAATGAAACTGTCATTCGGCAACTTGCCACGGTCTCAAGACATCCAAGCCGAGTCATGGGATATCGCAACGAGAAGCTCGGCAGGAGGAATCGATCGTGGCGAAGGAAAATCCCCCGCAACCATCTCGCCGCGACCTGTTCGCATCGGGCGCAACATTGTTGGGTGGCTCCACGGCGTCAGCCGCGGCGCAGGGCACGTCGCCGGCGGCCAATCCTCGCAGGGCGCCTGATGAGCCGCCGGGCGGCTACAATATCCTGTTCATCCTCGTGGATCAGGAGCATTTCTTTCCGCGATGGCCGTTCCCCGTGCCGGGGCGGGAGTGGATCAAGGCCAACGGCATCACCTTCAACAACCACCAGGCGGCATCCTGCGTGTGCTCACCGGCACGCTCTACGATCTACACCGGCCGGCACATTCCCCACAGCGGCGTCTTCGACAACGCCAATGCCCTGTGGCAGCCGGACATGTCGACCGATGTGAAGACCGTGGGCCATCGCCTAGCGCAACTCGGTTACCACGCGGCTTATCAGGGCAAGTGGCACCTTTCCATCAACCTTGATCAGGTGAATGAGGCGATCAAGGCGCCGCTGCTGGATTATCGCAACATCATCCAGAGCTACGGCTTCGACGACTTCTTCGGTGTCGGCGACATCAACGACCGCACGCTCGGCGGCTACAACTACGACGACACGACCACGGCTTTCGTCACGCGATGGCTTCGCACCAAGGGGCTGGAACTCGCCGCGGCCGGCAAGCCCTGGTACCTCGCCGTCAACTTCGTCAACCCGCACGACGTGATGTTCATCAATTCGGACCTGCCGGGGCAAGACGTCCAGGGCAAGGCCTCCTCGATGCCGATCGCGCGCGCGCCGGCGAACGACCTGTACAAGGCGCATTGGGACGTGCCGCTGCCGACCACCCGCAGCCAGCCCTTCGACGCGCCGGGCCGACCGAAGGCGCAGCAGATCTATCAGGAGGTCATCGACGTGCTGGTCGGCCAATGGCCGGATGAGGATCGTCGGTGGCGAGTTCTGCAGAACTACTACTTCAACTGCATTCGCGACTGCGACCGGCAGGTAACCCAGGTGCTCGATGCCGTGAAGGCCAACGGCATGGCCGACAACACCATCATCGTCTTCACCGCCGACCATGGCGAACTCGGTGGCCATCACCAGATGCGCGGCAAAGGCAACTCGACCTATCGTGAGCAGAACCATCTGCCGCTGATGATTGTCCACCCGGCCTATCCCGGCGGGATCGCCTGTGATGCAGTGACCTCCCAAGTGGACCTGACGCCGACGATTCTCGCCCTGACGGGCGCCGATCCAGGCAGGCTCCGCGCCGCGGGTGAGGGGCTTCCGGGCCGTGATCTCACGCCGCTGCTCGCTGAGCCGGCCGGCGCGGCCGCGGATGCGGTGCGGCCGGGCGCGCTGTTCTGCTACAACATGCTTAGCTATCAGGACGCCCAGTGGGCCGCGCATTTCGACGTACGGTCCGACGCGACCGCCCCGCTCGCCCAGCGCATCGCGGCTATCCAAAACCAGCCGCCCAATTTCCATTATCGCTGCGCCATTCGCAGCGTCTTCGACGGGCGCTACCGCTTCTCCCGCTATTTCTCGCCCGAGGGGTTCAATACGCCGACAACCTGGGAAGCGCTGACGGCGGCAAACGACATCGAGGTCTATGACCTTCAGAACGATCCTCAGGAGGTGAACAACCTTGCCTCTGGCGGCCGGGTGAACCGCGACCTTCTCATGTCGATGAATGCGAAATTGAACGGGCTGATCGCGCAGGAGGTGGGTGTGGATGACGGCAGCTTCCTCCCGCTGAGGGACGGCCGGTGGCACTTTCCGCCGGCCAGTGAGCGGTAGCAGACCGCCTTCCAGCGGCCGACACTAGGAGCTGGGCGTCCGCCGGGCGCCTATGCTCCGCTCCGGCTGGACGTCGGCCCCGCGTCACTGCGTTGATGCGACCCAGCCAAAAGGAAGCAGCGGTTGCCCGTCGGATGCTATGGCTGCGCTATAGCCGCCGGCGGACACTTGGAATCAGATCATCGGCATACCGTAGTAGTCGTAAATGCCGCGGCCATAATCCGGCCTGTCCCAAGGGCGTTCGTCCGCACGATAATGCGGCGCCTTGTCGAGTTGCTCCCGTGTCACCGACGTCACATATCCGCCGAGTGCCACGTCGTATTCCAGGCTGTTCCACGGCAAGGGGTAATAATCATCGCCCATGCCCAGGAAGCCGCCGAAGCTGACAACCGCGTACGACACCTGGCCCGATACCTTGTCGATCATCAGCGTGTAGATCGACCCGATCTTCTCGCGGTCGCGCCCGTAGACGCTGGTGCCCTCGACCTTGTCCGAGGAGATGAGCTGTTGCGTCTCGTCGAGCGCGACGGGCTTCCCGCTCCTGGTCGCATCTGACATGGCGATGACCCTCCTTGCGGTTAGATGAATGACCTGGGGACGCCCCTGCCGTTCAGACTCGGTCCTGCAGGCCATCGATGCCGCTGTGCCCGGCGCAATGAGCACAACAGAAAATCCGGCCCTGCGCTTCCACGCCGTGGCCGATGACGCGGCAGTCACAATGCGCGCATCGCGGCGCCACCGTCGCGATCGCGCATTCAAAACTGTCGAAGGTCAGGCGCTGGTCGCCCATCACGACATCGAAGCTTTTGTCGTACTCGTTGCCGCACTTCGCACATACACCCATGTCGCTACTCCCGGCGGCTCGTCGTGGATGCCGGACCTTTCTGGCCTGCTTCCGTGGACGGGTCCTCTGCCTCCGCGGGCACCGGGTCCTTTTGCACCACCTTGCGGCTGGGGTCCGTCAACGACGGCGGATCGCTGGCCGGGAAGGAATCGTCGATCTGGTCGTCCAGCGCGGTGACGATCTTGCGGCTGCTCGGCTTGGGTTGTGCGGCCTTGGCCATCGGAATCTCCCATTCTAGCTGGGCGAATAACGCGGCCGGACCGCGAAAGTTCGGGACACCGGCCGTCAGCACGAACACGTCATCGTCCGCTACTGCCTCCCGAACCCCTCACCGCCGCATGCACAGGCCCATCGCCACGCCGGCCAGCGCAGCAAGGCCGAGCGATGTGAATGGGTTCGCCTGGATCGTCTGGACCGCACGCGTGGCGCATGCGGCGGCGGCCGCCACGGCGTCCTTCGTCGTATCGGCGCCCGCCTGGGCCGCATCCTCGACACGGCGCGCCATCCGGTTGATGTCGTCACTCATCGCCTTGCTCCTCAACGGGTGAGGACTCGACAACGCACCAGGCCCGGCGCGGTTCGTCGCGCCGCGCGTCACGGGTTGGTTAACGACGCTGAGGAGGAGGCCGCATTTTGCGCGAGGCGGCCGCACGCGGGGTTGGCGGCGCGAAGAGGGGCGACGACTGGCGTCCCGCTCCAGGGAGGCCTTAGCGGGAGGAGTAGTACCTTGCAGCGCCGGTGCGGCGATGTCCGTTTCGCGCGTTCAGCGCCGTTCCAGCCCTGGTACCGTCGGGCCCGGTCCTCCGGGCGCCTCATGTCCGCCGCGGGCTTCGTCCTCGGCACCGACAGAGCGCGGTTCAGCGGGGTCGCGATGCCACTTCGCCGCCCATCGGACCTGTTCCAGCAAGCCGGTCAGGAGAACTGACTTGCGCTCGGCCGACGCCTCGAGGCCGCGCATAAGTTCCTCGACATCCTCAGCCGTCATCTGGCGCTGATGCGTCAGAGCACGGATCAGCGATCCACACAGCAAGGCCAGCGCATTCAACGCCTCCTCGTGCTCATCCAGCCGATGCTGATTGTCGCTCACTGAAGCCACCTTCTCACTCGGGCAGCACGACAACGCGCATGGAGGGGATGCGGTTGAAGGTCCAGCCAGGTCCGGCAACGCCCCTGACTGGTTGGTGGAACCGAGCGGGTTCCCCTCCGCCGGCAGTCTCGACGAACATTGACCAACGGCGTTGGAATTTCGGTCGCCGAGTTTCCAACCTCAGCAGGGGTGAACGAGGTCTGGCTTTCAGCCGTGGCGCGCGGTACGCGCTCCGGCCAAACGATTGCAGCTCGGATCCGTTGTCAGATCCCGAAACCCTGGCCCACGGTCACGGTTCAGCTTCCGCCGGCGCCTCCGGGTGATGCAGAGACCATAGCCGCTCGTGGGCGGCTACCAGAGACTGAAGGGTCTGCCGCCGTTCCCTGTCCGGTTGGACGCTCCGTCCTGTAATGATGACATCCTCAGCGACTTGCAGCAGCGCCGCCGCAGCGTCGAGATTCCCCTGGTCGCACGCCTGAGCGAACGCAAGGAGGATCTTGTCGGAAAGGCGTCGTGTCCGCGGCGGGTCGAATCCCGCTTCAGGGCTTTCGTCCGTGGCGCGCACCGCCATCCTGACCTCCCGCTGTTCGAGCCGTGCTTGTTGCTGTACCGATCCTGTCGCAATTATGGATGAACTCCAACAGTTGGCATGAGTTTCTCCGAATCTGGCATCCCTAGCGCGGGCCTGAGATGGCGGCGCCGGGCGGGAATCCTGTCCCAAGGCTGCCAGGGGGCGGTGAGACGAGCAAACGCCGCTGCACGTCCATCAGACGAGAAGCAGCCCCGATTCTCGATGAAGCTGCCAAGGCATGGATTGCCGGAAGCGCGCGTGGTTCGTATCAAGTCCCAATGCAACGTTTGCTCATGGTGGCCTCCCTTTCCTCCCTCTTCGTCGTTCCCGCGCTGGCACAGAATTCGCCACGGCTGTTGGGAAATTTCGGCCAATGGACCGCCGCAGTGGAGGTCGAGCGAGGGCAGAAGCTGTGTTACGCGTTTACAAGGCCGACCCGCATGAGCCATCGACGGAGCGACGTATTCCTGATGGTTTCGCATCAAGGGAGCACCCGCAACGAAGTGGCCCTGGCTGCTGACTACCGGTATCCGCGAGCGGCGCGCGTCCGGATAACGGTGGGTCGAGCGGCATTTCCTCTTGAGGCGGACGGCAGCTTCGCCTTCGCAGCCAACGGGGCGGCGGCCGTAGCCGCATTCCGGCGAGGCGATACGGCAGTGGCCCAGGGTCCGCGGCGTGCCGGGCGGACCGGCACTGTAACCGACACATTCAGCCTTCGCGGCTTCACCGCCGCTTACAATGCGATCAATCGGGAGTGTCCGGCGCGCCGGCGCCGCTGAGAGACGGCGGGGAAATCGGAATGCTCGTTGGATAGGATCGCCAGCGGCTTCTGCTACTTTACGGCAGCACTACTACTGCCCCCGCAGGTCCGGACGCCTCAACAGCCACGGGCGTTCACGCGCAGAAACCTGTGACTGCACGATTCTGCGGCGATCCATGTCGATCGGCGCGACAGGCTTCTGAAGCCGACCAAGCCGTCGGAAGCCGCCGACCTTGCACGTGTTGTTGGCAGTGCCCGAGGCGGTAAGGCGGCCGTGCTGCCGCCTTGCTTTGGTTCATAGGGACCTCGCGGACGGCTGGCAGTTAGATGGCGCAAAGGTGACGCGCCTGCTCGGTGCTGCCGGCGAACGTCAGGCTGCCGTCGCCGTTCATGCCGTGTGGAAGCGGCACGAAGGTCCGATCAATGAGCCAGCATCCTCGTCACAATTGCCTCGGCAGTCCGATGCATGCATCGGCTACGGCGAGCTCACCGCCGTGCTCGTGATTACGCAGAGGGGTGCTGCGCTTTGGCGGGCTGCCGACAAACGCCAAAATCACGCCGCGTTGGTGCTGCTGGGGGGTCTCACCCAGAATGAAGCAGCCCGCACGATGGGCGTTTCGATTGCCACCTTCAAGCGGGTGCTGCGGTCGCGGGAGCGACTGGATAAAGCGGCAGAGTATGCGGCTAGCGCCGTATCGACGTTGAGGGGGAGGTCGGGGTGGTGAGCGAAGCCCCCTTGGGCAAGTGCGATGCTGCCCAAAGCCATCATCCTGGCTGCCGGTTCCTCGTCGCGTTCCTAGTAGCGCGCTAGCTTCGCGCATGCGCCTTACACCCTTGTTACCCGTTGGGATCCAGCGCACCGGCGACGGCATCTTTGTTCCGCTGCGGCAGCAGCTTCATCATCAGGATGAACGCTGCCATCACCAGGCAGATGGCGTTCGTCAGGATGATGGGCCATTCATTGAGAACGACGCCGTAACTCAGCCACAGAGAGAAGGCCGTTACGGTCAGGGTGAACCCTGGCGCCGATATGCTCTTTGTGTCGCGTGTCCGAATGATCTTCCACGCCTGCGGCGCAAAGCTAGTGATAGAGGCCAGCGTTGCGAGTGCACCGAGGATGGCAGCGGCATCGAAGGTCACGGCTCGGTCACCGCCATATCCCGACCTTCCTGAAGAAGGAGCAGTCCACCGCGCAAAGTCGCGGCGGTCGCGAGAGTGGACGCCCCGAGCCACATCACTCTAAGTCGCCTCGGCCGGCGGAAGTAGACGCCGGGCCCGCCGGACGGCTGGGAGGCCAGTTGCCGACCGGGATCGACACTTATCCTTCGACCCTCACCACGACCGTCTTGCCTACGAGCGCGTGCCGCGCGCTGGACCGGTGGGCGATGTAGGCGCGGAAGTAGCGCGTGTCGGCGAAGCGGGCCAATCGGAAGCAGAAACCAGCTTCGCCGTACTCCTCGCGCGCAACGTCATTGGCTAGGCGGCGGGCTGCAATCTCGAGCCGGGATTTGGCGGCGGGGCGGCCAAGCTTCGGCATCATCGCCTCAAAACCAGTCCCACGAGCACGCCGGCGGCCATGGCGGTGAGCACTGACTGGATAGGGCGCTCCTGAATCCTGCGGACGCATCGAATGGCGCATTCCTCGGCGGCCGTTACAACGTCGAGGGCGGCCTCGGCAGTGGCCCTCACGGTCTCTTCGGGGGTCGTCCTGGTGTCGCTCATGGCTGCCTTCGCTGCTTTCGAATCAAGCAACGCGCGGCGATGAAACGGGTTCAACACGCGCGGAAGTTTGCCGTTGTGCTGATCGCAGGGATTGGCGGGTTCTGGATCGTTCGCTCAGCGCCTTGCCGCAGGCCTCACCACGGGCTGCGGTACTTAAAGAACCCGGAGCGGGCGACGGGAATCCGAACCCTCGATGTTCAGCTTGGAAAGCTGAATCAACCCCCACGGATTGCGAAAGTCGAGTCAACGCGATGCGGGTCTATAACGATAGGAGGCTGATGAGCGCTCGTAGATCGACCGGCTTTTCGCACCGGGGCACAGTCTCGTATTCGCGCGGGATTACCCATTGCTCGTAGCCCGTTGCAAAGACGAAGGGTACCTGGCGGAGTTGTAGCGCCTGAGCCACCGGATAGACCTTTTCGCGGGTCAGATTGATGTCGAGGACGGCAGCGTCTATGGCAGCCTCTTTTTCAAGGAGCGCTAAGGCAGCCCTTACCGATCCGACCGGCCCGATCACCGCCGCTCCGAGGCCCTTCAGGGAGCGCGCGAGATCGGCGGCGATCAGGAACTCATCCTCCACGACGAGAATGCGCTGACCGGCCAGCGTGCCCCTACCGTCACTCATCCTGCGCTCCCTCGCGCTCCAATGCCGTCGTGATCCGGCAGTGCACGCCAGTTGGGCCAAACGTCAGCTCAGTCTCGGCACCCATCTGGTACGGCAACGCAGCGCTGATCAGTTCGGTCCCGTAGCCAGGGCGAACTGAGCGAGCCGGCGGCATCGCGACGCCGCTCTCATGCCAGTCCAGTACGAGATGGGGCGCGCCATTGAGATGCTCGATGCGCCAGGTCACATTCAACTTTCCGGAAGCCTGTCCCAGCGCGCCATGCTTGAGCGCGTTCGTCGCCAGTTCGTGGATCGCGAGGGTAAAGGTCTGCGCAGACGCAGCTGGTAGCATCGCCACAGGACCGTTGATGTCGACGTTGCCCATGAGCTCGCCGCCTCCGTGCGCATGCAGCTCCGTCTCGACAATTTCGCGAAGACAGATCGCAGCGCCGTCGCTGCGGGCGAGTAAGCCCTGGACACGCCCCAAAGCGCCCAGCCGCCCGGAAAACTCCGTTGAGAATACTTCGAGCGATGCGCTCATCCGCATCGTGTCGCGCGCGATCGAGCGTATGACGGCAAGGAGATTGCGCGTCCGGTGCTGCAATTCTGCGAGCAGGATCCGCTGTCGCTCCTGCATACCCCGCATCTCATGAACGTCGGTGGAAGTGCCGACCCAGTCACCCTCGCCACTGGTCTCGGGGACTGGCTTCGCGCGGGTCTGATGCCAACGATAGCTGCCGTCCGGGACTCGCCGGATGCGGTGTTCGACGTAGTACTCACCGACACCCTGGGCCGATCGCCATGCGGCGGTGGTCGCCTCCCTATCCTCGGGATGAACCGCCTCCAGCCAACCAAAGCCGAGACTGTCCTGCAGCGAGAGGCCAGTATAGACGATCCACTGCGGGCTGCCCCAAGTACGGCCACCGTCGCCTTTTGTCCGAAAGACGAGCTGAGGGACATTCGTCGCAAGCAACCGGAACAGCGCCTCGCTTTCGCGCCGCCGTTCCTGAGCCGCGCGACGTTCCGTCCGATCGCGAAAAATCTTGACGAAGCCACTGCCGTCCGCGAGGGGCATGACGATGCCGGAACCCCAGAAGCGCGACCCGTCGCTACGCAAGTGCCAGCGCTCGTCGTCTGCTCGTCCCTTGTAAGCAGCCTCCGCTCGCTCGCGAGCGGGAACGCCCGCAGCTCGGTCCTCGGGCGTGAATACAACCTCGGCAGAGCGGCCGATCATATCCTCTTCCCGATAGCCCAGCAGGCGCTCGGCTCCCTTGTTCCAAGACGTGACGTTCCCTTGGAGATCCATGGAGAAGATGGCGAAGTCGGTAGCGCTCTCTACGATCAGGCGGAGCAGTTCGTCGCTGTTCGGTGCGCCGGTTCTCTCCCGCGAGTTCGTCATTCCATCGCGCCAGTGTTCCTGTGGCCGGCCGCGTAGCGGTCCCCACTACAACCGGGAACTGGTGGTGGGGTTCAGGCGCGCGATCCCTCTGCGGAAAGGCGTCTATTTGGCGGGGCAGAATGGCACCCCGCGCGGCAGGGATCCGATTTAGGCGGAGCAGTTGGGGATTGGCGCCCGTGGGGGCCTGGTGCGAGGCCTGCCGGCGGCAACCGAGCGATCACGCACGCCGGCGCCGGTATCCCCAGTGGGTGCCCGCAAAGACCCGACTACGTGTCCCCGCTGCCGAACAGCGTACAAATGCTTGATTTTCTGGAGCGGGCGGGGGGAATCGAACCCCCGACATTCAGCTTGGGAAGCTGACGTTCTACCTCTGAACTACGCCCGCGCCGGAGGTCGCCTCTTATACGGGTCCCCCTCGCGACCCCGCAAGTCGGCTCGGGCGGCTGGAGGCGCCGAGGACGCGCGGCCTCGTCTCAAGCGGCAACCAGTATCCGGAGCCAGCCTTACCCCGGGCGCCCGGACCCAGCGGACGCTGGGTCGCCGCCGTGACGCAGGGTGCCAAGCGAAGGCCGGGATCTGCATCTACCCGGCGGTCGAGGCAGGTCCTGGCCGCGCCAGGCGGAAGGCGACCAACCCCAAGCATCACCTCCTCTGGTCGAGCGAAGCCGACCGTGAGAAGCAGAAGCTGAACCCATCGTCGCTAACGAAAGCAAGCGGAGCGGCCCTAGTCTCGCCCACCGCGTTCGCAGGAAATCCTGGCGCAGGAAATCCTGGCGGCCGCGATCAGGCCACTATGCCAACCCCAACGCCGCAAACAGCCGTGTGCTTGCCGGCCAGACTTCCATCACCTTGGCATGGAAGGTGAGGAACCCAATCACCGCCGCGGCGACCACCGCGATGGACGCGACCCACGCACGGGCCAATGCGGGTGATGGCGGTTCCGGAATCGGGGTCAGCGCCCGCGACGCCAGCGGTTCCGGCCGCGGCCCCGGCGGCGGCCCCAGGTCGATCACGCGCGGCGGCTCCGCCTTCAGTTCCGGCGGGGCTGGGGGCGGTGCCGCTTCCGGCGCCTCGCTCCGCGGCAGCGGGAAATCCGCCCCGCAGCGCGAACAGCGCAGGCTGCGCGCCGGTCCGGCGAGCAACCGGTCGGGCACCTCATAAGCCGCGGCACAGGCGGGGCAGGCGATGCGCATGATCACGCCATCCTCGGTCGCCGTGCACAGCATCGCAAGGTTGAGATGCAGGCGCCAGGCGGGCACAACACCCCTATGGTGCGATTCAGCCGCGTGGCCCTCGCCTATCCTGATCCGCGCGGGCGCCCCGGCCCCGCGGTGCTGCGCGACCTGTCCTTCACCCTGGGCGAAGGCTCCTTCACCTGGCTCCTCGGGCCTTCAGGCGCCGGCAAGACATCGGTGTTGCGGCTGATGCAGGCCGCACTGCGGCCTACGGAGGGGGAGGTCGAACTGCTCGGCATCCCGCTCTCGCGCGCCCGCCGGCGGGACCTGCCGGCGCTCCGCCGGCGAATCGGCACCGTGCACCAGGAATTCCGCCTGCTCTCGCATCTGACCGCCTGGGACAATGTCGCGCTGCCGCTGCGCCTCGCGGGCGTCGCCGAATCGACCGTCCGCGCCGACCTCGCGGAGCTGTTCGACTGGATCGGTCTGGCGGGTAAGGAGGAGCGGCGGCCGGAAGAACTGTCCGGCGGTGAGCAGCAGCGTCTCGTCATCGCCCGCGCCGTCGTCACCCGTCCGGCGCTGCTGGTCGCGGATGAGCCGACCTCGGACCTCGACGCCCGGCAGGCGCGGCGCACCCTCGCCTTGCTGTCGGAGATGAATCGCCAGGGCACGACGGTGGTGGTCGCCACCCACTCCGAGGACCTGCCGGCGCGGTATCCGGCGCGGGCCCTCGCACTCGAGGGCGGGCGGCTGGTGGCTGATGGCTGAACCGCGGCGGCGCTTGGCGCGCGACCCGCTCGGCCTGCGCCGGGCAATGGCCGACCGGCTGCTGATCGGGCTGGTGGCCGCGATGGCGCTGCTCGCCGCGCTGGCGCTGGCGGGGCGGTCAGGCGCGGATCGCCTGGCCGAGCGTTGGCGCGAAGGCGCCCAGGCCGCCGTCACCGTGCAGGTGCCGCAACCGACATCGGAACGGATGGAGCGCGCCCTCGCCGTGCTGCGCGATTTGCCCGAAGTCGCGCACGCGGAAGCGGTGGATCCGGCCCGCATGGCGGAATTGCTGCGCCCTTGGCTCGGCGGTGCGGAGGGCCTGCCGCTGCCCGGCGTGATCGAGTTGCGCCTCGCCGACCTCTCGGCCGATGCGGCGCTGATCGGCGCCCGCGTCGCCATGGAGGTGCCGGGCGCAGTCACCGAGGCGCATGGTGTCTGGGTCGGGCATCTGGCGGCGCTGGCGCGGGCCATCCAGGGGCTGGCGGTGACGGTCCTCGCCCTCGTCGCCGCAGTGGCGGCCGCGGTGGTCGGCGTTGCGGTGCGCGCGGGGCTTTCCGCGCGTCGCGATGCGGTGCTGGTGCTGCACGGGCTCGGCGCGACGGATGCCGATGTTGCGGGGCGCTTCGCGAAGCGCGCCGCCTGGCTCGCCGGCATGGGCGCGGGCCTTGGCACCGTGCTGGCCCTGCCGGCGTTGGCGGGTCTTGCAGCCTTGGCAGGGCCGCTCGCGGGAGAGGGGTCCTGGCAGGGGCTGCCGTGGCTCGACCTCCTGCTGCTGCCGGCGATGGCGGCCGGCGTGGCGTGGGTGGCGACTCAGGCCACCGTGCGGCGCTGGCTGCGGCGGCTGCCGTGACCACCCGAATACGTCCGCGCGGTTGGCGGCAGCGCGTGATGCTCGCGATGGCGGTGCTGCTGCCGGTGGCCTTCCTTGGCGGCTTCGCGGTCTTCGTGGCGCAGGCCTTCGATCCGGCCGAGCCCTCCCCGCGCGACACCGACGGCATCGCGGTGCTGACCGGCGGCAGCGAGCGCATAGCGACCGCGCTTCGCCTGCTGGCCGACGGGCGGGCACCGCGGCTGCTGATCTCCGGCGCGCATCCCGAGGCCGGCTTCGCCGACATCGCCGTGGCAGCCGGGCAGGACCCAGCGCCCTTCGCCGGTCGCGTCGCCGTCGGGCATGCCGCCGCGACGACGCGCGGCAACGCCGTGGAGATCGCGGCCTGGGCCCGCGCCGAGGAAGTGCGATCGCTGCGCGTGGTCACCGCGAGCTATCACATGCCGCGGGCCCTGTTCGAACTGCGGCGCACCCTGCCGAATGTCGAGCTGGTGCCGAACGCCATCGTCCCGACGGCGTTGCGTGATGGCGGGATTTGGCGACGACCCATGGTCTGGGGGCTTCTGCTGGGCGAGTACGGGCGCTACCTGCTGGCGCGCGCCGGCCTTTCGGCGCTGGCAAGCCCACGCCGGGAGACTCGCGATTCATGACCCTGCTGCGCTCGGCGGCGTTCAACGTGTTCTTCATGGGCGGCACCGTGCTGACCGTGCTGGCGGCATTGCCGCTGCTGCTGCTGCCACCGCGCGCGCTGATTGCCTTCATCCGGTGCTGGGCGCGCGCGATGATCGCGGGGCTGCGGGTTATCTGCGGCATTCGGCTCGAGGTGACCGGGCTCGACCACATCCCGCCTGGCGGGTCCATCATCGCGGCGAAGCATCAATCGGCGTTCGACACCATGGTGTGGCTCGTGCTGCTGCCGCGGCCCGCCTACGTGCTGAAGAAGGAACTGCTGGACATCCCGCTCTGGGGGCGGCTTGCGCGGCATTGCGGCCATCTGGGGGTGGACCGGAAGGGCGGCGGCGCGGCGCTGCGCGCCCTGGTGCGCGGCGCGAAGGAACGGCTCGAGGAAGGCCGCCCCGTGGTGATTTTCCCGGAGGGCACCCGCACGACGCCCGGCGAACGCCAGTCCTACCAGCCCGGCGTGGCGGCGATGGCGGCGGCGACCGGCGCACCCGTGGTGCCGGCCGCGACGGATAGCGGCCGGTTCTGGGGGCGTCGCGCCTTCCGCAAGTCCCCCGGCGTGCTCCATGTTTCGGTCCTGCCGGCGCTCCCGGCCGGCATGCCGCGCGGCGCGCTCATGGCCGCGCTGGAACAGGCGATCGAAACCGAAACCGAGCGTCTCATGGCTCATCCCGGGGTATGTGGATAAGTCTGGGGAGAGACGCCTCCTAGCACTTAACTGTGGGGGTCAGGTAGGCAGGTTAACTACCTGAAAAAGACCAATATTTCCAGGCGCTCGGGCTGCTGTGGATGAAGTCGTCCACCGGCGCTGCCACCGCCTACAGCCCAGCATCCTCCGGCACCAGCACGCGCCCTTCCCCGTCCACCCGCGCCGGCACGGCTTCCAGCGATTCCCCGTAGCATGGTCCGGTCGTGCAGAACCCGTCCTCGACGCGAAACCGGGCGCCGTGGGTTGAGCAAAGGACATGCTCCCGCTTCGCATCGAGGAACCGGTCAGGCACCGGATCCAGCGGCACGCCGATATGCGGGCAGGAATTCACATAGACCCAGACCTGATCGCCCCGCCGGATGGCAAACAGCCCCGTGAAGCCGCCGGGGGCGGGCGGAAATCCCTTGGAATTGCCGTCGGGGATGTCGCTCAGCACGCACAGCACGCGCTCCGGCACGCCGCTCACTTGCCCTTCCATCCGCCCATCTTCGACAGGATCTTCCAGTGCTCGGGCGAGATCGGCATGACCGAGAGCCGGGACAGCCTCACCAGCGCGATGCCCTCCAGCGTCGCTTCCTCCTTGATCGTGGCCAGGGTCACGGGCTTCGGCACTGGGCCGACGGCCTTGAAGTCCACGCAAACCCAGGGACTGCCTGCATCCGCGGTCGGATCGGGGTAGGATTCGCGGACCACCTCGACAACGCCGACGATCTCCTTGCCGATGTTGGAATGGTAGAAGAAGGCGCGATCGCCCTTCTTCATGGCCATCAGGTTCGCCTTGGCCTGGTGGTTGCGCACGCCGGTCCAGGGTTCCACCCCGTTCGCCACCTGCTGGTCCCAGGAAAAGGCGTCCGGTTCGGATTTCACCAGCCAATGATTCATTTGGGGGCCCCTGCAATCGACGCGCAGCTTACCCCCCACGCCGGACGCTTCAATAACCGGCGCCGATCCCCTAGTTAGGGCGCGTGGACAGACCCCTGACCCTCGGCCCCGGTGCGGCCGCACCCCGCCCTGCGGGTGGGAGGAACCTGCATCGCTTCGCCAATCCCGGCCGCTTCCTGCGGGCGACGGGCCGGTTGTTGCCCGCGCTGTGGGCGGCGGCGTTGGTCGTGCTCGGCATCGGGCTGGCCTGGGCGCTGCTGTTCTCCCCGCCCGACTGGCAGCAGGGCGAGACGGTGCGGATCATGTACGTCCACGTCCCGATGGCCTGGCTCGCCATGGGCGGGTACACGGCCCTCGCCGTCCTGTCGGCGATGTCGCTGATCTGGCGGCATCCGCTCGCCGACCTCACGGCGCGCGAACTGTCGCCCGTCGGCGCCGCCGCGACGGCGCTCTGCCTCGCCACCGGCAGCCTATGGGGCAAGCCGATGTGGGGCACCTGGTGGGTGTGGGATGCGCGGCTGACCTCGGTGCTGGTGCTGTTCTTCCTCTGGCTCGGCCACGCCGCGCTGGTGCGCGCCTTCGACGACCCGGAACGCGGTGCCCGCGCCGGCGCCATCCTGGCGCTCGTCGGCATCGTCAACGTGCCGATCGTGAAGTTCAGCGTCGATTGGTGGAATACGCTGCACCAGCCCGCCTCCGTCACGCGCTTCGACGCGCCCGGGATGCATGTGGACATCCTCTATCCCCTGCTGGTCTGCGCGCTTGGCTTCACGCTGCTGTTCGCTGCCGTGGTGCTTTCCCGCACCCGCGCCGCCGTCATGGAACGCCGCGTGCGCGCGCTGCAGCTCGCCCGCGCCCGGCGTGAGGACGGAGCCGCCGCATGACCCTGCATTGGTGGCACGTCGTCGTCTCGTATCTGCTGACCCTCGCGGTGTTTGGGGCGCTCGCCTTCGGCGCCGCGATGCGCCACCGGGCCGCGAAGCGGATGCTGGCGCGGCTCGACCCGCGCGGGAACCGGCCATGACTTGCGCCGCGTCAAGGCGCCGCCGGGAAAGCGCCGGTATTGGCCGGGGCCAGCACGCCGCACAGGCCCCCGAGGCATAGCCCCATGACCCGCAAGAAGCGCCGACTGATGGTCCTGCTGCTCGCAGGCCTCGGCCTCGGCACCGCCACCGCGCTCACGCTCACTGCGTTCCAGGACAACCTCGTCTTCTTCCTCTCGCCCTCCGACGTGATGGCGCAGCGCCCGACGGGCGAGCGCGCCTTCCGTCTCGGCGGCCTGGTGGAGACGGGGTCCGTCGAACGCCGCACCGGCAGCGACGGCCGCCCGGCCGCCGCATTCCGCGTCACCGATGGCCCGAACGCCATCAGCGTAACCTATAGCGGCGTGCTGCCAGACCTGTTCCGCGAAGGGCAGGGCGTCGTCACCCTCGGCCGCCTGCTGCCGGACGGCAGCTTCCGCGCCACTGAGGTACTGGCCCGGCACGACGAAACCTACATGCCACCCGAAGTCGCCGACGCGCTGCGCCGCGCCGGGCACTGGAACCCCAGCGAAGGCGCCGCTCCCCCGGCCGCGAGCTGGAATACGGCCCCTCGCGAGGGACGGAGCGGCGGGTGATGCGGATTTCCGGCAGGGCCGAGCCACGAGCGAGCGACGGAACGCTGCCGCCGGGCGGTGCGTTGGTATTGAAGAGGGGCGTTGCCCCTCTCCAAACCTCACCCCGCCAGGGGGCTGGGGCCCCTGGACCGCAATCGTTTGGCGCCGGGCACGACGGTTGGAAGGACGAGGAGGTCGCGTGGTGCATGGCGCCCGGAATCGATCCAGGGCGCCGGGCATCGCGCGAGGTTCGCGTTTCGCAGCGCCCACCATGCCCGACACCCGGTGAAGGTTTCCAAAGGCCCTTCGGCCTTTGGTGGGGTGAGGTCCGGAGAGGGGCAAAGCCCTTCTCCGGCACCCCCCGACGCCCCCGCCTGCCGCAGGCCAGCGCATGATCCCCGAACTCGGTCACTTCGCGCTTGCCCTGGCCTGCATCATCGCGGTCGTGCAATCGGTGCTGCCGGTCGTCGGCGCGGCGCGGCGGGATGCGCGCTGGATGGCGACGGCGGTGCCGCTGGCGCTTGGGCAATTGGTGGCGATCGGGGCGGCCTTCGGCGCGCTGCTCTGGGCCTATGCGGTGAACGACACGACGGTCGCGAACGTCGTCGCGAACAGCCATTCCGCGAAGCCGCTGATCTACAAGTTCTCCGGCGCCTGGGGGAACCATGAGGGCTCGATGCTGCTCTGGGTCCTCATCCTCGCGATGTGCGGGGCTGCCGTGGCGGTGTTCGGGCGGGACTTGCCGACGGCGCTGAAGGCGCGGGTGATCGGCGTGCTGGGCTGGGTGGCCATCGGGTTCCTGCTGTTCATCATCTTCACTTCGAACCCCTTCGACCGGGTCTGGCCGCCGCCGGCGGATGGGCGCGGGCTGAACCCGGTGCTGCAGGACCCGGGCCTCGCGATGCATCCGCCGACGCTGTACCTGGGCTATGTCGGCTATGCGGTGACCTTCGCCTTCGCCGTCGCGGCGCTGCTGGAAGGGCGCGTCGATGCCGCCTGGGGCCGCTGGGTGCGGCCCTGGGCGCTGGGCGCGTGGTGCTTCCTGACGGTCGGCATCACCATGGGGTCCTGGTGGGCCTATTACGAGCTCGGCTGGGGCGGCTACTGGTTCTGGGACCCGGTGGAGAACGCCTCGCTGCTGCCCTGGCTGGCCGGCACCGCGCTGCTGCATTCGGCGATCGTGGTGGAGAAGCGCGACACGCTGAAGGTCTGGTCGGTGCTGCTCGCCATTCTCGCTTTCGCGATGTCCCTGCTCGGCACCTTCCTGGTGCGGTCGGGCGTGCTGAACAGTGTGCATGCCTTTGCCAGCGATCCGACGCGCGGCGTGTTCATCCTGGCGCTGCTGATGGTCTACGTCGCCGGCGCCTTCGCGCTGTTCGCCTGGCGCGCGCCGAAGCTGGCGCCGACCGGCATCTTCGCGCCAATCTCGCGCGAGGGCGCGCTGGTGCTGAACAACCTGCTGATCTGCTCGATCGCGGCGGTGGTGCTCGCGGGCACGCTGTGGCCGCTGTTCGCGGATATCCTGATGGGGGCGAAGATCTCGGTCGGGCCGCCGTTCTTCAACACGGCAACGGCGCCGCTGGCCATCCCGCTCGTGATCGCCATGCCGATCGGCGCGATGCTGCCATGGAAGCGAGCCGACGTCTGGGGGGCTTTGCAGCGGTTGTGGTGGGCGGCGTCAGCGGCGCTGCTGATCGGGCTGCTGTCCCTGGCGGTCGTCGGTTATCCCGTGTGGCCGGCGCTCGGCATAACGCTCGCCGCGTGGCTGGTGGTCGGCGCAGCGGCGGATATCGCCGACCGCATCGCGCTGTTTCGCCGCCCGACGCAGGCGTGGCGCCGCGCGCTCGGCCTGCCGCGCGCCGCCTGGGGCGCGGCCATCGCACATGGCGCGGTCGGCATCTCGATCGCCGGCATCGCCGGGATGGGTGTCGCGACAGATACGCTGGTGCAGCTCAACGCGGGGCAGAGTACGCGCCTCGCCGGCTATGAATGGCGCATGGACGGCGTGTCGGACGTGACGGGGCCGAACTACCGCTCGCGCCGCGCCACGGTGACAGTGCTGCGCGACGGCGCGGTGGTCACGGTGCTCCACCCCGAGCGCCGGACCTTCATCGTCGACAACCAAACCACGACGGAGGCCGCCATCCACACCAACGCGATGCGCGATCTCTACGCCGTGCTCGGCGAGGAACGTGACGGCGCCGCCGTTCTGCGCCTGCATCACAATCCGTTCGCGCCCTGGATCTGGTTCGGCGGGCTGGCGATGGCCCTCGGCGGCATGCTGTCGCTGTCGGATCGCCGCCTGCGCGTGGCGGCCCCCGCGCCCAAGGCTGCGACGGTGCCGGCATGAGCGACGCCCCTGCCCCGCGCAGCCGGCGCTGGATGCTGTACACGCCGCTGGCCTTGGCCGGCGCCGCCGGCGCGGGATTCTGGGTGATGCTGCGCGGGCTGCAGACCGGCGACTACGATCCGCGCGGCGTGCCATCGGCGCTGATCGGCCGTGGTGTGCCCGAATTCAGCCTGCCTGCGGTCGAGGGTTCCGACCGCCCGGCGCTGTCCGCCGCCGATCTGCGCGGCCCACTGCCGCGGCCGGTACTGGTAAACTTCTGGGCGTCCTGGTGTGTGCCGTGCATCGTCGAACACCCGCAACTGATGGCGCTGTCCCGCGAAGGCGTGCCGGTGCTCGGCATCAACTACAAGGACAAGCCGGAGGACGCGCTCGCGTTCCTCGCCCGGCGCGGCGATCCCTACACGCGGCTGGGCCGGGACGAGCCGGGGCGCGTCGCCATCGACTGGGGGCTGTATGGCGTGCCGGAGACGTATCTGATCGACCGGCAGGGCATCATCCGCTGGCGCTACGCGGGGCCGGTGACGCCCGAAGTGGTAGCGCAGGATCTGCGGCCGCTGCTGCGGCGGTATGCGTGATGGGCGGCGACTGTCCGAACGGGGAGGGCTCTGCCCTCCCCGAGACCCCTCCCGCCAAAGGCCGAAGGGCCTTTGGAAACCTTGACTTGGCGCTGCGCGGGCAGGTTGGCTCCCGTCTGGACAAGGCCCGCACTGCGCAAGGGTGGCTTCCGACATCCGTCCCACCGACGGCGCCCGATGCCAGGTCGAGGTTTCCAAAGGCCCTTCGGCCTTTGGTGGGGTGGCCTGGTGGGGCAAGGCCCCTCCAACTTCTCTTCTTCCTCGTCGCTCTCCCGGCCCTCGCCGCCGTAGGTCGCCCCGAAGACCGACTGGCCGACCCGGCGCTCGAAACGCGCGCCGAGGCCATCGGTCGCGACCTGCGCTGCATGGTCTGCCAGAACCAGTCGATCGAGGACAGCGACGCCGACCTTGCGCGCGACCTGCGGCGCATCGTGCGCGAGCGGGTCGCGGCGGGCGACAGCGACGGCGCGGTGGTGACCTACGTCCATGCCCGCTACGGCGATTTCGTCCTGCTGCGGCCGCCGTTCAATCCGGTGACGGCGCTGCTCTGGGCCATGCCGGCGATCGCGTTCGGGGGCGGGCTGCTGGTGATCCTCGCGCGGCGGCGGCGGGCCGCGGCACGGCTGGAGCCGTCGCCACTGAGCGAGGCGGAACGCCGCCGGCTCGATGAGCTGGAGCGTGGCGACGCCGCATGACGATCTGGATCCTGCTGGCGCTCGTCGCGCTGGCGGCGCTGTTGCCGCTGGCGCTTGCCCTCTGGCGCCCAAGGGCAGCGCGCGGCCGGCGGGAGGCCGACATGGCGCTTTACCGTGCGCAGCTCACCGAGCTCGATCGTGAACGCGAGGCGGGCCGGTTGGATGAGGCGGGGCACAGGGCCGCCAGGCTTGAGGTGCAGCGCCGGCTGATTGCCGCCGCCGACCAGTCGGAAGCGTTGGCGACGACAGCGCGTGGCGGCGGGGCCGTGCTGCTGCTGGTGCCGATGATGATCGCGGCCGGACTCGGCCTGTATCTGCTGCGCGGCACGCCGGGCATGCCATCTGCGACCTATGCGGAGCGCGCGGCGGTGATGGCGCGGGACGAGCAGATCCTGGCCATGCTGCGGGCACGGCTGGAGGCGCTCGATCCGCAGAGCCCGCAGGCGCGGCAGGGGTGGATCCTGCTCGGTAACGCCGAACGGGGGCGTGGGCGCAGCGAGGCGGCGATCGCCGCCTGGCGCCGCGCCATCGAGGCCCACTTCGACGCATCGCTCGCGGCCGAGATCGCGGAGCTGGAGATCGAGCGCGGCGCGCCAGCGGAGGCCACGCCATGGATCGCCCGCGCGCTGACGGAGGTACCGAACGACCCGCGCCTGCGCTTCCTGGCCGGGCTGGTCGAGGTGGAATCGGGCCGGCCGGCGAATGCCCGGGCGCTCTGGCAGGCACTGCTGACGGATACGCCGGCCGATGCGCCGTGGCGCGGCATGCTGGAACGGCGGCTGAACGCACTGCCCTGAGTCGGACGGGCCGCCGGTTGTTCGGCGTCACATCGGAGGCGCGCCTTCGGCACGGCTGGCGACCCTGATACTTGCCACGGTTGCCGTTGGATGGGCTTTGCCCCTCCAAACCACCCCAGCAAAGGCCGAAAGGCCTTTGCAAACCTCTACCTGGCGCCGGGCGCCATGGCGAAGAATGGTGTCGAGCCCCGCTTTCGCGCGCGAAGGGGCTCCAGGCGGTGCCAACGAACCCGTTGTGCCCGACGCCAACAGATTGCGGTCCAGGGGGTCCAACCCCCTGGCGGGGTGGTTCGGAGGGGCGGTGCCCCTCCGATCTCCGACAGCGACTATCAGACGCTGAACTCGACCGACCGCAAGGGCTCCTACGACGCCGTCGTTGCGCATATCTTCCGCAATGCCAGCCATTCCTCTGGTGTCAGTGCGGGCATCGTCACCGCGGCGCCGCGGCGGGCGCGCAACGCCGTGGCGCGTTCTGCCGGGTCCGGGTGGGTGTCGAGGTAACCCGCCACGGACCCGCGTGGCCCGCGCCCCGCCATGCGCTCGAAGAAGCGGGCGAGCCCTTCCGCATCGATGCGGCTGCGTGCCAGCACGTCGGCGGCGAAGTCGTCGGCCTCCGCTTCGAAGCCGCGCGTGTAGGAGACGCTGACGAGAAGCGTCGCCGCGACCGCGCCGAAATCCGATCCACCCATGAGGATCGAGACGAAGGCCCCGACGCCGATGGCGCGCGCGACGTTCCGCAGGCCGTGGCGGTGGTACAGGTGCCCGAACTCATGGGCCAGCACGCCAGCCACCTCGTCCGGCGAGGACGCGGCATAGATCAGCCCGCGATGGATGATGACCTGCCGGCCCGGCGCGGCGAAGGCGTTGACCACGCCGCTGTCGAGCACCTGCACGGCCGGCGCCGTGGGCAAGCCGGCGGTTTCAGCCAAGCGCGTGCTCAACCGGTCGAGCACCGCCACACCCTGCGGCGCGACGCAGCGCCGCGTCCCCTGGGTGATCGACGCGGCGATGCTGTCGCCGAGCCGCTGCTCCCAGGTCGCGGGAACCGTGCGCGCGACGGTATCGGCCAGCGGCGGCCAGCCGAACCACAGCGTCGCGCCGAGCAGCGGCACCGCGAAAGCGGTCACGGCGGCGCGTCGCCACCGGGCCGCCTTCTCGTCCTTCCGCCACGGCGCCAGCGCCATGTCGAGGGCCGCAATCATGGCCGGATCGCTCACCACCAGCCGTTGCGCCGCGCCGGCACGGGCGATGCGCAGTTCCCAGGGCATCCGGTCGATCTCGCGCAGCGACGCGACCGGCCAGTCCTGGGTCGCGCCGTCCGCACGCCTCAACCTCAAGCCTTCGGCGAAAAGCTGAGCCTGGACAGGGATCGGCACGGCCGTCATGCCATCGTGCAGCAAGGCGGAAGACGCGGTCACAGGCCGATCCCCGCGCCGCCGGCGTCGAGGATGTTGGCCAGCCCCTCCGCATTCAACTGGCCCAGCACCGCCTGACGGGCCGGGGATACATCGGGGTAGCGCTCGGCCCAGAGCCGACGGGTGAGGAACTCGACACGGCGGCGCACCACCACCGGATAGAGCAGGCCGAGGCTGATCCACATCAGGAACAGGTTGCCGAGTTGCAGCCTCGCGACCGACCATCCCGTGACATCGGACAGCGCCAACCGCGCGCCGCCGAAGGCGAGGTTCTGCCACCGCCAGCGCATGGCCGCCGCAGCGAAGGAGAACCAGGCGAGCATCAGCAGCGGCGAGACCAGCGCGAGCAGCCCGAGGCTGGCGATGGCCAGCTTGCCCACCGCGATGGCGACCTGTTCGGGCGCCGGTGCGGGGGTGCCGCCCATCTGGCGCAGCGTGTCGAAGGCATCCGACTGCCACAGCACCGCGACGGCGACGCCGGCCGCCCCCACGCTGAGCAGCGCCAGGATGTAGCTGGCGAGGAACGGCCGCAGGATCTGCCGCGCCCGGCCGGTGAAGATGAAGGGCTGAGTGCCGAGATTCAGGCGGCCGAGCGACCATCGTGCCTCCGCCGCCAGCCCCCAGGGCCGCGCGATGCCAAGGGTCAGCAGGGTGGCGAGGAACCACAGGAACTGCACCCGCGCGCAGCGCCAGGGGGAACCGGTGACGACGAGCCGGATGCCCCGCCAGATGGTTCGGCTGGCCAGGTACCGGCGCGCCGCATGCCGGCCCGCCGCCAACAGGAACAGCAGGATGGCGAACTGCGTGACCGGCACGGCCACGGCCAGCCACGGATGCAGCACGCGCAGGAATTCCCCCGCGATACCGAGCAGCCATAGCGGCACCAGCAGCAGCAGCACGATCAGGAAGCCGCGAAACAGCTCCCCGCCCGTGCCGGCATATTCCAGCCGATCGCCCAGGACCGCGAGGTGCGTCCACACGTAGCGGCGGATCCGCACGATCCCCCAGAAGCGGTAGATGCCCAGCGTCAGCACGCCGAGCAACAGGTTGCCGAAGAAGATGCCGAACAGGCGCCCCTCCCGCCCGCCCCAGGCCATCGGCTGGCCAGGAATGGCGTGACCCGCCGGCAGGGCGGGGGCGTGGGCCGGCGGTTGGTCAAGCATGTCCCGGTTCGGTGCGTCCTCGCCCGCCATCATGCGCGAGCAGGCACGATCATGCACCCGGAAGCTCGCCGTCGCCATTCCGCCACCATCGTCGCGGTTCCGCCGCATTGGCCACGAGAAGACCTCGCCACCGTCGCAGACCCGCCGCGCCCCGGGTGCGGAATTCGTCCTGCGCCACCCGATCAGCGGTGCGCCACTCGGAAGAAAAGGACGGTCTTATGCGCAAGACGATCACTACGGGCCTTCTCGCCACCGGCCTCGCTCTCGCCACCCTTCCTGCCTTCGCCCAGGGCGGCACCCCCGCCGCGAGCGCCCCGGCCCCGGCTGCGCAGACCCAGCCGCGCACGACGCCGCCCACCCAGGCGGCCCGCCCGGCCACCCCGTCCAACCCGGGCGGCAGCGCGACCGCCGGCACCACGCAGCGGCCCGCCACCCCGGCCGCACCGCAGGCCGGGACGACCGCGCCGCGCAACGATCAACGCAGCCAGACCACGCCGGCGCCGACGCGGACCAACTGAGGAGGGGAGTTGGAGAGGGGCTTTGCCCCTCTCCAAACCTCACCCCACCAAAGGCCGAAGGGCCTTTGGAAACCGATACGGGCGCTGGGTCGGGGGACGATGCTCCATTTTGGAGCGCCCGTCGGACACCCTGCGCCGATAGATCCCGCTGGCGCTTTCCGAACGGCGTCGCCCGTGCCCATACGCGACGTCTGGGGTTCCAGAGCCCCATCGGCTTTCGGTGAGGACCGTTCGGCGGCGCACGACAAAAGAAAACCCCCGGAACCTTGCGGCTCCGGGGGCTTTTCAAACCGTCACGCCGTCAGGCGTGCCGGGATCACTCCTCGCCGGCCATCTCGCGACGGCGGCGGATCGCCGCGCCGAGGATGTCGCCCAGCGACGCGCCGCTGTCGGCGGAGCCATATTCGCGCATCGCCTCGCGCTCCTCCTCGATCTCCTTGCCCTTGATGGTCAGGGCCAGGCGACGGGCGGCGCGGTCCACGGCGGTGACGCGGGCGTCCACCTTCTCGCCGATCGCGAACTTGTCCGGGCGCTGGTCGGCGCGGTCACGGGCGAGTTCGGCGCGGCGGATGAAGCCGGTCAGCACGTCGTCGACCTTCACCTCGATGCCGTTGGCCTCGACCTTCGTCACCACGCAGGTGACGATGTCGCCCTTGCGGACGCGGTCCAGAACCTCAGCAGCCGGGTCGGCCTCAAGCTGCTTGATGCCGAGGGAGATGCGCTCCTTCTCCACATCGACGTCGAGCACCTTCGCCTTGATGACCTGGCCCTTGTTGTAGGCGTTCATCGCGGTCTCGCCGGCCTCGTCCCAGGACAGGTCGGACATGTGGACCATGCCGTCGATGTCCGGGCCGACGCCGATGAACAGGCCGAACTCGGTGATGTTGCGGATCTCGCCCTCGATCACGTTGCCCGGCGGATGGGCTTCGAGGAACAGCTCCCAAGGATTGCCCTGGGCCTGCTTCAGGCCGAGCGAGATGCGGCGCTTCGGCTCGTCCACGTCGAGGATCATCACGTCCACCTGCTCGGAGGTCGAGACGATCTTGCCCGGATGGACGTTCTTCTTCGTCCAGGACATCTCGGACACGTGCACGAGGCCCTCGACGCCCGGCTCCAGCTCCACGAAGGCGCCGTAGTCGGTGATGTTGGTGACGCGGCCCGAGAACTTCGCGTTCACCGGGTACTTCAGCGCTACGCCGTCCCACGGGTCGGACATCAGCTGCTTCATGCCGAGGGAGATGCGCTGGGTCTCGCTGTTGAAGCGGATGACCTGCACCTTCACCGGCTGGCCGATGGTCAGGGCCTCGGACGGGTGGTTGATGCGGCGCCACGCGATGTCGGTGACGTGCAGCAGGCCGTCGACGCCGCCCAGGTCCACGAAGGCGCCGTAGTCGGTGATGTTCTTCACCACGCCGTCGAGGATCATGCCTTCCTTGAGGCCCTGGATCAGCTCGCTGCGCTGCTCCGCACGGGTCTCCTCAAGCACCGCACGGCGCGAAACGACGATGTTGCCACGGGCGCGATCCATCTTGAGGATCTGGAAGGGCTGGGGCGAGCCCATCAGCGGGCCGACATCGCGGACCGGACGGATATCGACCTGGGAGCCGGGAAGGAAGGCCACCGCACCGCCGAGGTCGACGGTGAAGCCGCCCTTCACGCGGCCGAAGATCACGCCGTTCACGCGCTGGTTCGCCTGGAACGACTTCTCGAGGTTGGTCCAGGCCTCCTCGCGGCGGGCCTTCTCGCGGGACAGGACGATCGAGCCGTCCCGGTCCTCGTAGCGCTCGACGAACAGCTCGATCAGGTCGCCCGGCTTCACCTCGGCCTTCTGGCCGGGGGCGGCGAACTCCTTGAGCGGCACGCGGCCTTCGCTCTTGAGACCGACATCGACGACCGCGACATCGTCATCCACCCGGATGACCTTGCCCGTGACGACCGAGCCGGCAAAGCCGGTGTCCGCGCCCAGCGTTTCATCGAGAAGGGCGGCGAAATCCTCGCTACCCACGCGGTCGGCGGTAATGGTTGCCATGCAGTTCTTTGCTTTCCGGAGATCGACCCGCCGCGCAGCGGCGGGGATGCGGCCTGCGCGCCCGCCAGTGGCGGGAACGACTTGACCCGGCGCGCCATACACGGCTGCGAACACAGGTCCGATGGATGAGCGCGTAACGGTTCGCCCAGGTTCCGGCCCCGCGGACGGGGCGTTGCCATCCCGGAAACCCAGGAAGGCAGGGCGCGCATAGGCTTCGACAGAAAAAGAGTCAAGCAGAAGCGGCATCCGGGATCCGGCGAGGGCGCCAAACATGGCAGCGACACCCCGCCCGGATCACGATCCGTGAGCGCAAAGCGCGATCGCGCCCGGCAGCGGAAGGCGCGAAGGCAAGGCCGGCGGATGCCGGCCGCCCGCCGTCTGAGGGTCAAACAACGTCGCTATCCAACGGTCGTCGGAGGCGGCCGTTAGATAGCGGTGGCGTTTTACCCTGATCCGCGCCATATGGGCGCCCGGCGATGACCGGCCGGATGCCGGCGCGCCAATCGCCGCGACCGCGGCGGGCCTATCAGAGAGCCGCAGGACCCCTCGATCGGACCGGCGCGGCGTTTCCGGCCACATGGGCGGCCTTCCCGTCGCGCGACCCGCGATGGGCCCACCCCATGCCGCCCGAGACGCCGAGCAATCCGGACGTCCAGACCCTTCGGACCGCTTCTGCTAAGCCCTCCGCATCGCATTCCGGGGTCCGATGGGGCCCATCAGCCCATGCCGCCGCCCGCGAAGGTCGGGCGGGCATGGACCTGCGGTGCCGGTCGGCGCCGCATCCGAGAGGACGACAGATGTTCGAAAACTACTTCCGCAAGGAAATCGCCTGGGGCGGCAAGACCCTGGTGCTCGAGACCGGCAAGATGGCACGTCAGGCCGATGGCGCCGTGGTGGCCCGCCTGGGCGACACCATCGTGCTGTGCACCGCGGTCGGCGCGCGCTCGGTGAAGCCCGGCCAGGACTTCTTCCCGCTGACGGTGAACTACCAGGAAAAGACATATGCCGCCGGCAAGATCCCGGGCGGCTTCTTCAAGCGCGAAGGCCGTCCGTCCGAGTTCGAGACGCTGACCTCACGCCTGATCGACCGGCCGATCCGCCCGCTGTTCCCGGATGGATTCCGCAACGAGGTCCAGGTCGTCGCGACGGTGCTGTCGCATGACCTCGAGAACGAGGCGGACATCGTCGCGATGGTCGGCTGCTCGGCCGCGCTGACGCTGTCGGGCATTCCGTTCTTCGGCCCGATCGCCGGCGCGCGCGTCGGCTACATCGGCGGTCAGTACGTGCTGAACCCGACCGCCGATCAGCGGAAGGAAAGCGCGCTGGATCTCGTCCTCGCCGGCACCGCCGAAGGCGTGCTGATGGTGGAATCCGAGGCGAGCGAACTGACCGAGGAGGTGATGCTCGGCGCCGTCGAGTTCGGCCACAAGTCGTTCGCGCCCGTGCTCCAGGCGATCATCGAGCTGGCCGAGGTCGCCGCGAAGGAACCCTGGGCCGTCCCCGAGGAATCCGACGCGACTAAGGCGCTGAAGGCGCGCATCGCGGAACTCGGCCGCGCGGACATGGCGGTCGCCTACACCGAGACGCAGAAGCTGCTCCGCCAGGAGAAGGTCGGCGCGGTGAAGAAGGCCGTGGCCGCGGCCCTGGAAGCCGAGGGCGCCGACGTCGCCGCGGCCAAGGGCCTGCTGAAGGAGCTGGAGGCGGACGTCGTCCGCAACAACATCCTCGACACCGGCAAGCGCATCGACGGTCGCGACACCCGCACGGTCCGCCCGATCATGGCGGAAGTGGGCGTGCTGCCGCGCGCGCATGGTTCGGCGCTGTTCACCCGTGGCGAGACGCAGTCGCTCTGCGTCGCGACGCTGGGCACCGGCCAGGACGAGCAGATCATCGACGCCCTCGCGGGCGAATACCGCGAGGACTTCATGCTGCACTACAACTTCCCTCCGTACTCCGTGAACGAGACGGGCCGCATGGGCTCCCCGGGCCGGCGTGAAGTGGGCCATGGCAAGCTCGCCTGGCGCGCGATCCACCCGCTGCTGCCGGAGAAGGAGAAGTTCCCGTACACCATCCGCGTGGTGTCGGAGATCACGGAATCCAACGGCTCCTCCTCGATGGCCACTGTCTGCGGCACCTCGCTGTCGATGATGGATGCGGGTGTGCCGCTGAAGCGCCCCTGCGCCGGTATCGCCATGGGCCTGATCAAGGAAGACCGCGGCTTCGTCGTGTTGTCCGACATTCTGGGCGACGAGGACCACCTCGGCGACATGGACTTCAAGGTGGCCGGCACGGAGCAGGGCATCACCTCGCTCCAGATGGACATCAAGATCACGTCCATCACCTTCGAGATCATGAAGATCGCGCTGGAGCAGGCGAAGGATGGCCGCCTGCACATCCTGGGCGAGATGGCGAAGGGCCTGTCGGGCAATCGTTCGGACGTGGCCGCGACCGCGCCGCGCATCACCGTGATCAACGTTCCGAAGGACAAGATCCGCGACGTGATCGGGTCGGGCGGCAAGGTGATCCGCGAGATCACGGAGCAGACCGGCACCAAGATCGACATCGAGGATGACGGCACCATCAAGGTGGCCGCGACCTCGACCGAGGCGGCGCAGAAGGCGATCGACTGGATCCGCGGCATCGTGGCGGAGCCGGAAGTCGGCGTCATCTACAATGGCAAGGTCGTGAAGACCGCCGATTTCGGCGCCTTCGTGAACTTCCTCGGCGCGAAGGACGGTCTCGTCCACATTTCCGAGCTCGCGCAGGATCGCGTGAACAAGACCACCGATGTCGTGAAGGATGGCGACCAGGTGAAGGTCAAGGTCATCGGCTTCGATGACCGCGGCAAGGTGAAGCTGTCCATGCGCGTGGTCGACCAGGCGACGGGCGCGGACATCACCGAGCAGGTCGGCGCGAAGCGCCCGCGCGAGGACGGCGACCGCCCCGAGCGCGGCGAGCGTCGCGAGCGCAGCGACCGCGGCCCGCGCCGCGACCGTGGCGGCGAAGCCGCCGACTGACACAGCGTAACGGCGCGGCCGGGACCCTGCACAGCAGGCCCGGCCGATGCCATATTTCGGTCATGTCGTTTCCGGGAGCGCCCGTCTCTTGAAGGCCATCAACGCGATCCGCATGGGCGGCGTCGAGGTCCTGCCTCTGGTCGAAGGCGGAAAGGGGGTCTCCGTGTCCAACGGGGCTTCCTGCGGCGCCTGGGCGGCCTCGGGCGGCGTCGGCACGTTCTCGGCGGTGAACGCAGACAGCTATGATTCCGCCGGCAATCCGGTTCCGCAGGTCTATCACGGCAAGACGCGCCGCGACCGGCATGAGGAACTGGTCCGCTATGCCATCGACGGCGCGATCACCCAGGCGAAGAAGGCCTGGGAGATGGCAGGCGGCAAGGGCCGCATCCACGCAAACATTCTGTGGGAGATGGGCGGGGCGGAGCGCGTCGCGCGAGGCATGCTCGAAGGGGCCAAGGGCCTGATCCACGGCATCACCTGCGGCGCCGGCATGCCCTATCGCCTCGCCGACATCGCGCGCGACTACGGCGTGCACTACTACCCCATCGTTTCCTCCGGCCGCGCCTTCAGCGCGTTGTGGAAGCGCGCCTACCACAAGACCCGGGAATGGCTGGGCGGCGTGGTCTATGAGGACCCCTGGCTCGCCGGCGGCCATAACGGCCTGTCGAATTCCGAGAATCCGAAGGTTCCCGAAGCGCCCTATGCCCGCGTGCTGAAACTGCGGCAGCAGATGCGCGAATTCGGCCTCGACGACACGCCCATCATCATGGCCGGCGGCGTCTGGTGGCTGGAGGAGTGGGAGGACTGGATCGACAATCCCGAGCTCGGGCCCGTCGCCTTCCAGTTCGGCACCCGCCCGCTGCTGACGAAGGAAAGCCCGATCCCGGATAGCTGGAAGCAGCGGCTGCTGACCCTGAAGAAGGGCGACGTGCTGCTGCAGCCCTTCTCGCCGACCGGCTTCTATTCCTCCGCCGTCCGCAACGAATTCCTGCAGGAACTGGAAGACCGCAACGAGCGGCAGGTAGCCTTCACCTCGGAGCCGATCGGCGAGCACCTCGCCGAGTACGGCGTCGGGCCGCGCAAGCGCATCGTGTATGTCACGCCACACGACCTGGCGCGCATCAACCACTGGGAAGCCGAGGGCTTCATCGAGGCGATGCGCACCCCCGACAACACGCTGATCTTCGTGACCCCGGACAAGTCGCGGGAGATCGTGAAGGACCAGGTGGACTGCATGGGCTGCCTTTCCCAGTGCCGGTTCAGCAACTGGTCGCAGCACGAACCCGAATACTCGAACGGCAAGAAGGCCGATCCGCGCAGCTTCTGCATCCAGAAGACGCTGCAGGAGGTCGCGCATGACGGCTCGACCGAGCGCAACCTGATGTTCGCCGGGCACAACGCCTATCGCTTCGGCTCCGACCCGTTCTACTCGAATGGCTTTGTGCCGAGCGTGAAGCAGCTCGTCGAACGGATCATGACCGGCCGCTGATGACCCTCACGCTCTATCCCGCCATCGACCTCAAGGGCGGGCAGGTGGTGCGCCTGAAGCGCGGGGAAATGGACCAGGCGACGGTCTATGCAGAGGACCCTGCCGCGCAGGCGCGGGCCTTCGTGCAGGCCGGGTTCGCCTGGGTGCATGTGGTCGACCTCGACGGCGCCTTCGCGGGGAAGCCGGCGAATGAGGCGGCCGTGCGCGGCATCCTCGCCGCCGTGCCCGGCGCGAAGGTGCAGCTCGGCGGCGGCATCCGCAGCATGGCCACCGCCGAGGCATGGCTGTGGGCGGGCGTGACCCGCATCATCCTGGGCAGCGCCGCGTTGAAGGACCCGGACTTCGCGCGCGCGGCCTGCCGCGCCTTCCCCGGCCGCGTCGCGCTCGGCATCGATGCGCGGGACGGCATGGTTGCGACGGAAGGCTGGGCGGAGACGAGCGACGTCACCGCGACCGACCTCGCGCAGCGCTTCGAGGATGCCGGGGCGGCTGCGGTGATCTACACCGACATTGCGCGGGACGGGATGCTGGGCGGGGTGAATGTGGCGTCCACGGCGGCGCTGGCGCGAGCGGTGTCGCTGCCGGTGATCGCGTCTGGCGGTGTTGCCGGCGTCGAAGACCTGACCGCTCTCCGAGATGCCAAAGCCGGCATCGAAGGCGTGATCATCGGCCGCGCGCTGTATGACGGGCGGATCGAGCCGAAGGCTGCGCTGGCGGCGGCCTGAGGCGCGGCCATCCAGCGCGGTCCACGCCTCGGCAAAGCGCGCGCGCCCCGCATCTCGATCGGCCCGATCCCGGGCAGCGCCACCCGCAGTCCGCGCGCCGTCCGCGCCTTTCATTGGCAGCGCGGTTCCGCTGTCCCCGACAGGAGCCTTGGCCTTCGGCGCGCCCGTTCGGTGACGCCACCTTCGGCACGCCGATTCCGCGCATCAGATGCGCTCTCTCTAACCCCACGCTTTACTTGACCCGAGGCATCATTCCGCCGCACTGCCATGGCGCGGAATTCTGGCCCGTCAAGGCGCGCCGTTTCCTCGACAAGATGAAAGGTTATCCTCCTGGTGCTTTCGCTGCGCGTCATTCCCTGTCTCGATGTGAAGGACGGTCGCGTCGTGAAGGGCGTGAACTTTATGGAGCTGCGTGACGCCGGCGACCCTCTGGAACAGGCGCGCGCCTATGACGCCGAGGGCGCGGACGAGGTCACCTTCCTCGATATCACCGCCAGTCACGAGAACCGTGACACCATCCTCGACGTCGTCTCGCGTACCGCGGCCGAGGTTTTTATCCCGCTGACCGTCGGCGGTGGCGTTCGCAGCGTGGAAGACGCCCGCCGCCTGCTGCTGGCCGGTGCCGACAAGGTCTCGATCAATTCGGCGGCGATCGCGGACCCAGACGTCGTGCGCCGTTGCGCCGAAGCCTTCGGCAGCCAGGCCATCGTCGTCGCCATCGATGCGCGGAAGAAGGACGGTGGCGAGGGCTGGGAGGTCTTCACCCATGGCGGCCGCCGTGGCACCGGCATCGACGCGGTGGAATGGGCGAAGCGCGTCGAATCCCTCGGCGCCGGGGAGATCCTGCTGACGTCGATGGATCGCGACGGCACGAAGCAGGGTTTCGACCTGCCGCTGACGCGCGCCGTGCGCGCAGCGATCCGCCTGCCCATCGTCGCCTCGGGCGGCGTCGGCGCGCCGGAGCATTTCATTGATGGCGCGGCAGCCGGTGCGACCGGCCTGCTCGCCGCGTCGGTCTTTCACTACGGGGAATTCAGCATCGCCGATGCCAAGGCTGCGCTCGCCGCGGCCGGACTGCCGGTACGCCACGCCCCGCCTACTAGGAGAGTTGCGTGATGGCGAAGGCAGTCAGGCGGAAGGACGCCCCCAAGAAGAAGCCCGTCGCGAAGAAGGTCGCCGCGAAAACGCCGGCGAAGAAGACGAAGGCGCCGTTGCCGGCCTCGGTGCCGGCTCCCGCCCGCGCCGCGAAGACGAAGCTGCCAAAGGTGCTGCGCAAGGCCGACAAGCGGTTGCTCGCCCCGCTGTCGCCCGCCATCGAAGGGGCGGAAGCCGCGATCCTCGACCGGCTCTGGCAGGTGGTCGAGGATCGCCGGCTGTCCCGCGACACCATGACGTCCCACTCCGCGCGGCTGCTGGCCCGCGGCACCGCCAAGGTCGCCCAGAAGCTCGGCGAGGAAGCGGTGGAGTGCGTCATCGAGGCCGCCACCGGCAATCGCGAGGCGACGGTGCTCGAGAGCGCGGACCTGCTGTACCACCTGATGGTCGTCTGGGTGGATGCTGGCATCTGCCCGCAGGAAGTCTGGGCCGAACTTGCCCGGCGGCAGGGCATTTCGGGCATCGCCGAGAAGGCGGCCCGCCCGCGTGGCATCCTGCGCGCGGCGGGCACAACGAAGCTGCCGTGACACACCGCCTGCGCGAGGCGCGGGCGGCGGATGCCGGGGCGATCGGCGCCCTGCTGCACGATGCCTTCGGCGGCGCGGCCGAGGCCGCACTCGTCGCCGCGCTGCGTCGCGAGACGGGCGCCGTCGTGGCGGAGCTGGTCGAGGAGGACGTCGCGGGCCACGTGCTGTTCACCTGGGCGCCGATCGGCGACGTGCCGGTGGCCGCGCTGGCGCCGCTGGCCGTCGCGGCGCCGGCACGGCGTCAGGGCCTGGGCGCGGCGCTGGTGCGCGCCGGCCTGGCGAGCTGTGCGGATGCCGGCGCCGCTGCCGTGCTGGTGTTGGGCGACCCGGCCTACTACGCCCGCTTCGGCTTCCGGCGGGCGGAGGCGGTGACCGGTGCCCCCTGGTGCGGCCATCCCGCCTTCCAGGCGCTGTCATTGCGGGCTGGGTGGTCCGTGCCGTCCGGGGTCGTGCGCTATCCGCGCGCCTTCGGGACGTAGGGCGCCTTCACCGCACCGGCTTGCGCAACGCCCAGAACGCCACCGCGCCCAACCCGTAGGACGCGACCGACAGCCAGAAGGCCAGCCGGTAGCTTCCGGTCAGGTCGAACAGCAACCCCGCGCCCCACGCGCCGATGCCGGCGCCGAGCCCGGACCCCACGGTGATCACGCCGAGGATCGTGCCCAGGCGCCTCCCGCCGAACAGATCCGCCGTCTTCGCCGTTATCGCCGGGCCGCGCGCGCCCCAGGTGATGCCGAAGAAGCAGGCGTGGATCCACAGCATGATGTGCTGGTCGGGCGCATGGATCAGCAGCGCCGCCGCCGACCCGATCATCGAGATGAGATAGGTGACGATCGCGGCCTTCTCGCGCCCGATCACGTCGGACATGCTGCCGGTGATGATCACGCCGGGCAGCGCCAGCAGCGCGCCGGTGCCGAGCACGAAGGCGGCGTAGAGTGGATCGAAGCCGACGCCCACCGCGAAGGCGATCTGGTGCAGCGACACCAGGAAGGACCCGATGCTCGTCAGCATGTAGACCAGGAACAGCAGCCAAAAATGCGGCGTGCTCATCGCCGCGCGCAGCGTCCATTCGCGCGACGGGCCCGCCGGCGTGGCGGTGCCCGCGGGTGGCGACACCGGCGCCACCGCGCCGGCGCGCCGGAACATCAGCGCGAGCGGCAGGACCAGCACGCCCATCACGCCGGCCTGGATCCAGTAGGCACCGCGCCAGCCATGCGCATCGACCAGGATCTGCGCCAGCGGCGCCGATACCGCGCGTCCGAAGCCGTTGGCGGATTGCAGCACCGAGATCGCCAGCCCGCGCTGGGCGACGAACAGCCGCGAGATCAGCGGCACGAAGACGACCATGCCGATGCAGCCGGCGCCGAAGGTCATCACCACGCCGTAGAGGAACACCATCTGCCACAGCGCCGTCGCCATGGCGCTGCCGACCAGCCCGATGGTCAGCAGCAACCCACCCAGCAGCACCATGCGCATCGCGCCGAGCCGGTCGACCAGCCCACCGACCAGCGGCGACGTGATGCCGCCCACCACCTGGCCCACCGAGTAGGCCAGGCTCGCCTCGGCGCGCGTCCAGGCGAAGTCGGCGATGAAGGCCAGGATGAACACCGTGTAGGCGTGCATCAGGCTCGCGCTGACCGTGAAGGCCAGGAACCCCGCCGCGACGATCAGCCACGCCTGGCGCGACGGGCGGGTGATCACCGCCGGGGTGCCGACCCCGCCCCGATGTCCCACCAGATGCCGGCCATCAGCCCCAGCCCTTCCCGCAGCAGCGGCGCCAGCGCGTGCTCGTCCGGCCCATGCTGGTTGCAGCCGGCATAGGAGTTCGGGATCCAGAGCACCGGCACGCCGAGTTCCTCCATGAAGATGTTCGACGGATTCGAGCCGGACGAGTTCGGGATCACGTTGGGCGCCCGGTTCGCCGTGCGCGCCATCGATCCCGCGACCATCCCCACCCACGGATCGGCGGGATCGGTGCGGGATGCGCCGAACATGTCGCGCTCCATCACCGGGATCACCTCGACCATCGGGAAGCCCTCGGCATCCAGATGGGCGCGGAGCGCGGGGATGACGGCCTCGCCCGGCACGTCGACGGTGTGGCGCACCTGCAGGCGCGCGCGGGCCTCGCCCTGCACGGCGTTGGTGGGCGCGTCGGGGTGCCCGGTGATCTGGGCGAGGACGATCACGCTGGTCCAGGCGAAGATCTTCTCCGACTTCGACAGCCCGGGCTCGCCCCAGTTCGGGTCGGCCCCCGGCAGGCCGGCGATGTCCTCGAAGACGATCTCGCGGGTCGCTTTCAGCACGCTCTCGGGCACGTTCTCCGGCACCCAGCCCTTTACGCGGATGCGGCCCTGCGGGGTCACGATGGTCGCCATCGCATGGGCCAGGATGAAGCCCGGATCGGGCAGGACGCCGCCCCAGTGCCCGGAATGATGGGCGTGGTCGCGCAGGCGCACCGCCAGGTCGAAGGCGACGCCGCCGCGGGCGCCGAGCTTCAGCTCCGGCATGAAGGTCGTCTGGCGGGGACCGTCGAGCCCGATGAAGACGTCGGCTTTCAGCAGTTCCTTGTCGCGTTGCATCAGGCCGCGCAGGCCAGGCGAGCCGACCTCCTCGCCAGTCTCGACGAACACCTTCGCGTTGAAGCCGAGGCTGCCGCGCTCGGCGATGACGGCACGCAGGGCCTCGATGGCGATGAGGTGCTGGCCCTTGTTGTCCACCGTGCCGCGGCCGTACCAGAGCTCGCCGGCCTCAGTGACGGCCCAGGGATCGCGGCCATCCGACCATTTGCCCGCCAGCCCGCGCACCACGTCGCCATGGCCATAGATCAGGACGGTCGGCAGTGCCGGATCCTCGACGCGGGAGGCCAGCATCACCGGGCCGCGGCCGGGGTTGGGGTTCTCCAGCAGGTGCATGGTGAAGCCCATGCCTGCCATCACGCCGGGGAGCACGTCGGCGCAGTAGCGACGGAGGTCAGGCAGGCGATCCGGCATCTGGCTTTCGGTCGGCACCGCGACCAGCCGGCGCAGGTGGTCGAGGTAGGTGCCGTCGTCGTAGAGCGCTTGCGCCGCAGCGATCGCCCCTTCTCGTGTTCCGCCCATCTGGATGCTCCGTCATGCCTTGAGGCAGCGTCGCACCGGTACGGTTGGGGCGGAAGGAGGCCGGCGACGCCGCGCAGGGCCAAATGAGTCGCAAGCCTCTGACATCCCTGACTTAAAGTACTTTAGCCCTTTAAGCCTTTATCGCTTTATCGGCGGCGCGGACGCGACTGCGCCCCGGATGAACGGAACATAACACGAACATTCCCGAGATTCCAGCAGCCCATCTTCGATGCGAAGCACCGCCGTCCTGACCGGCCCCATCCGCCGCGCAAGGCGCCAGGTCGAGGTTTCCAAAGGCCTTTCGGCCTTTGGTGGGGTGGTTTGGAGGGGCAAAGCCCCTCCAACCTTTTACAGCCCGACCAGGTGATTATCCCACCGCAACCGCCCCAGCCATGCCGCGGCCAAGTCCCGCGGTGTCGCCCCTGCGTCCACGAGCGCGACGCGCCCGAGCCCCGACGTCACCACGAAGCCGCCCGGCGCCGCTGCGACGCCGCAGCCATCCGGCATGGCGAAGGAGGAGACGACGCGCCGTGACCGTGCCTCGATCAGCAGGCCGCGCCCGCCGCGGGGGCTGGTCACGGCGATCACCTCGCCGCCCTGCCCGGCGGCGGCGCTGCCGGTGTAGTGGTCGAGGCCGCGCCAGACGTCGTCGGCCGCCTCGAGCTGCGCGAGACCGTCGGCCGTCGTCGCCGCGACTAGGGGCGGGCGTTCGAAGCGCGGGCCTTCGTGCTGCATGGCGACGTAGAGCGCGCCATCCGCATCCAGCGCGAGGTGGCGCAGGGAGAGGGTGCCTTCTTCGCCGTCCAGCGCGCGCTTCGACAGCGCGCGGCCACTCGCTGCGTCGATCAGGGCGATGCCGCTTTCGAAGGTCTCGAGGTCGAGGCGCGTGCGCGGCACGCTCGGATCGGTGCGGATGCCGCCATTCGCGACCCAGAGCGCACGGCCGTCGGGCGTCAGGCGGATGTCGTGCGGATCGGCGCCGCCGGTGGGGAATTCGCCGATGCGGGCAAAGCCGCGCGGCACCGAATAGACGCCGACGACGCCTTCGCCGTCGTCATCGAGCTCGGTGGCGTAGAGCAGGCCGCCATCGGCGGAGAAGCAGCCATGGCCGCAGAACCAGCGGCCGGTCGCGCGCTGCAGCATCTGGCCGACGCGGCCCTGCGTCGGGTGCAGAAGCTGCGCGTAGCTGCCGGGGCGGCGGGCGAACAGCACGGCGATGCCGCCATCGGGCGAGACGGCGGCGCCGTGGCCGCGGGCCGGCAGCGGAATGTCGAAGCGCGGCGAACCGTCCAGCCCAAAGGCCACGGCGCGCCAGCGCCCTTCCTCATCCGCCGCGGCGGAAAGGAAGGCAGGCGTGCTGCCCGGGGTGGGGCCGGACGGCAGGGTGGCGGTGTCGGCCGCGGCGGGTGCAGCCAGGAAGGCGGGCGGGGCGGCGGCGAAGCCGATCAGGCCGAAGACGGCGCGTCGTCCGATGCGGGTCATCAATCGCCATCCATCGAGTTGAAGCCGAGGGGCAGGCCGATCGCCGGCGCGACGCGTTCGGCCAGCAGGCGGCGCAGCGTGCCCAGGGGGCGCAGCAGGTCTTCAACGGCTGCGCGACCGTCGGGCGTCGTGACCGCGACTTCCAGCGACGGGGCGATGCGGCCCGCTGCGGCGACTGCTTCCGCGTAGAGATCGGCGACCTCGCGGGCCAGCGCAGGGTCCGCGGCCTCGGTCATCGGCGCGAAGGTCACGGTCCAGAATTGCTGCTGCGCTGCCAGGGAGGCGCGCACCAGGGCGAGGGATTCGCCGCTGCGCCACGCCTCCGCACGGCGGGGGAATGCTTCGCGCAGCGAGGGGCCGAGCACGCGCGCGACCTCCCGCTCGGCGAGGAATTCCAGCCCGCCGACGACGTTCTTGAACAGCGTCACCACGCCATCGAGCGTCGAGGCATAGCCGCCATCCGGCGTGCCTTCGAGCAACGTGCCGTAGGGCCGCTCACTGCGCGTCCAGGCCTGCAGCATGTCGTCGCCCATGGTGGCGAGGTTCGTGCCGATGGCCGCGAGCAGCACCCGGCGGAAGGGCTGGTCGGCGGCGGCGAGGCGCGGCGCCTCATCCCCGAACAACAGACGCTCGGACGCCGGCAGGCCCTGCGCGGCGACGCGGCCGCGGCGGAAGGCGTCGGGCGTTACCTGCGCGGGATCGGCGGCGCGCAGCAGCTCGCCCATCTCGCGGCCGATGCTGTTGCGGGTGTCGGGGAAGAAGGAAATGCGGAAGCCGCGGTCGAAATCGTCGAGCGGGCCGAAACGCAGATGCCGGATGCGCTGGAAGGCGAGATCCGTCGCGACCCAGGCGCGGCGCGCAGCTTCGGCCTGCGCGGGATCGGCGCGCGCGGCCTCGCTTGCTGTCGCGAAGGCGCGCGCGGCCTCGGCGAAGGCCGTGTAGCCGGGGATGATGTGCTGCGCGACGGCGCGGCGGATGGCGGCGCGCTGCACCGCCTCCACCTCCTGCCCGCGCGCCGCGGCAACCGGCGTGAGGATGAGGGCGGCGAGGACCAGGCGGCGTGTCGGCATCACAGGCTGTCCAGAAAGGCGAGGAGAGCGGCGCGATCGGCGGGCGGGAGGGCGACGACGCGGTCGCGGGCCGCCTGTGCCTCCCCACCATGCCAGAGGATGGCTTCGAGCGCGTTGCGGGCGCGGCCATCGTGGAGCAATTGCGTGTGACCGCTGACCACATGCGTCAGGCCGAGGCCCCAGAGCGGCGGCGTGCGCCACTCGCGGCCGGTCGCGGCGCCCTCGACACGGTCATCCGCGAGGCCATCGCCCATGTCGTGCAGCAGCATGTCGGTATACGGCCAGATGCGCTGCCCGGAATGCTCCGGCCGCCCTTCCACCTGCCCCGTGGTGAAGGAGGGGCGGTGGCAGGCGGAACAGCCGATGTCGCGGAAGATGGCGCGGCCGCGCAGCACCTCGGGCGTCGGCGCCGGACGCGCGGGCACGCCGAGGTTGCGGGCATAGAAGGCGGTCAGGTCGAACAGGCGCGGATCGACCTCCGGCTCGCCGCCATCCGGCGCCTCCCGGCATTCGGTCTGCGCGGTCGTGCATTCGCCATGGCCGCCCGGATGCAGGGTGGTCGACAGGCCCATGTCGGAGCGGAAGGCGTCGGCGATCTGGTCTTCCATGGTCGGCGCCTGCGCCTTCCAGCCGAAGCGGCCGAGCATCATCCGGTCGCCGTGGAAGCCGCTGCGGACGAAGGCCGGGCGGCCGCTGATGCCATCCCCGTTGCGATCATCGGGATCGGCGCCGGCGACGATGTCCGCCTCGGGGATCGCTTCCAGCAGGCCGAGCCCGATCATCGGCGGCGCGATGCGCGGCGACAGCCGCAGCCCCGGCATGGGGTCGCCATAGCCCCAATTGTCGATGCGCCAGTGCGGGCGGCGCAGCTGCGCGACCTCCCCGCCCGCGAGCGGCACGTCCTCCTCGGTCCAGTCGGGGTGCACGCGGCCTTCCGCCGGGTGGCCCTGGATGCCGAAGGTCTGGAGCTGGTGGCCATAGACAGGGTCGAGCGCCCCATCGGCACCGCCGATGCGCAGGAGGAGGGAGGACGCCGCCTCCCCCGGTTCGGGCGGGCGGCCGCGCCCGTCGCGCAGATGGCAGGACTGGCAGGCGCGGGCGTTGTAGAGCGGCCCCAGCCCGTCGGAACTCGTGGTGGAGGAAGGCGAGGACACCCACAGCTTGCGGAACACGCCGTCGCCGACGCGGAAGTCGAGCTGACGATCGAAGGGCAGGTTCCCCGAGGGCAGCGAGAAGGCGCGCGGGTCGCGCGCCACCCGAACGGTGGCAGCGCCGCCCGGCATCAGCTCCGACGGGTCCGGCCCGTCCTGCGCCGCCAGCGCGCCGGCGCAGAGCGCGGCGCAGGCCAGCAGCATCAGCCGCCGCATGGCATCAGCGCCGCGGCACCGCCGACGGGTTGTCGAGGCTGTCGGAGCCCTCGAAATTGCTGCTCAGACGTAGCGCCGCCATGATGCGCTCGATGGTGCGGGTCTGTTCCAGCAGCTTGTCGATGGCCGCCTGGACGACGGCGTTGCCCTCGGTGTTCCCCTCGGCGAGCATCTGGTCGTAGGCCTCGCCGCCTTCCGCGCGCGTCTTCATGGCCTGGAAGGCGGCGACGGTCGCATCCAGGCGCTGGCGCATCTCGCGGTCCAGCGCCGGGTTGGCGTGGCGCACGAAGTCGGACAGGGACGGACCGCGCACCACGCTGCCGTCGGTGCGGCGGTATTCGCCGATGTAGACGGCGCGGATGCCGACCACGTTGTAGAAATGGCTGTTGTGCGTGTTGTCGGAGAAGCAGTCATGCTCCTCCTCCGGGTCGTGCAGCATCAGGCCGAGCTTCATGCGCTCGCCGGCCAGTTCGCCGTAGGAGAGGCTGCCCATGCCGGTGAAGATCGCGGTCAGGCCGGCGTCGTTGCCGCGCGCGGTCAGCGCGCGCCGCGCCGCGCCGTTCGGCGCCCAGTTCGCGACCATGGTCTCGAGCTCGGCGATGAGCATGCCCGTGACGACGGTGAGGTAGGCGGCGCGCCGGTCCTGGTTGCCGCCCGTGCCGCCCTCCCCGCGGACATAGTCGGTGTAGGGGCGGTTGCCGGCGCCCGGGCCGGTGCCGTTCAGGTCCTGGCCCCAGAGCAGGAATTCGATGGCGTGCCAGCCGATGGTGACGTTGGCCTCGACGCCGCCGACCTCATGCAGGCGGCCGAGCACCTCCGGCGTGATGGTCGTGACGTCGATCGTCTCGCCGGCATGCGTGATCTCGCGGGACGCGATGATGTTGGCGGTGAACAGGGGGTTCTCGTCGTTCGTGTCGCCGTAGCGCTCGGTGTCGACGTAGTCGATCAGACCCTCATCGAGCGGCCAGGCGTTCACGCGGGCTTCCCATTCATCGACGATCGGGTTGCCGAAGCGGAAGACCTCGGTCTGCTGGTACGGCACGCGGGCGGCGATCCACGCGCGCCGGGCGGCGGCCAGCGTCTCCTCGGACGGTGCCTCGACCAGGCGGGCGACGGCCTGCTGCAGGGCACGGGCGCCGGCGAGCGCATCGGCGTACATCGCCGCGGCGATGTCGCCATAGGTATTGAGCACGGCGCGCTTCGCGGGGGCTGCCTGGGCGAGGGCGACCGGCGCCGCGGTGACAGTCAGCGCAGCAGCCAGCAGGGCACGACGAGGGGTCAAGGCGGATGCTCCTGGATGGCGGCGATCGGGGCCCGCCTGATACCGCCAATGCGAGTCGTTCGCAAGAATGCGAAACTTTCGACGTGCCCAACCCCGGGAGGCACGAGTTACACCGAGTTTATTCACGTTCAGGTGACATTGCCGGATGACCATAGCCAGTGGAGTGTAAATATTGTCGTAGGCATGGGGCGGCGCCGTTCGGGGGGCACTGGGTTGACATGCGAATGAGACGGCGGCCGACGACAAGCGGTTTGTCGGCCGTGGCGCGCCGTGGGCTGCTGGCAGGCATGCCGGCGCTCCTCATGGCCGCGCCCGCGGCGGCCGCTGCACCGGCCGAGGAATGGCAGGCGTTCAAGCGCCGCTTCCTCGCGCCCGAGGGGCGGCTGATCGACAGCGGCAACGAAGGGGTCTCCCACAGCGAAGGCCAGGGGTGGGGCCTGATGTTCGCGGCCGCCTTCGACGACCGGCAGGCCTTCGATCAGATCCTCGGCTGGACGCGGCGTGTCCTGAAGCGCCGGAACGACAACCTGCATGCCTGGCGCTTCCGTCCCGGCGCGGCGCGGCCCGTGGAGGACCAGAACAACGCGACCGATGGCGACCTCTACATCGCCTACGGCCTGCTGATGGCCAATGCCCGCTGGCGGCACGCGCCATACCATGAACTGGCCGTCGCCATCGGCCGCGACGTGCTGCGGGTCACGCTGCGACGTCCGCATGGCAGGCCGGTCCTGCTGCCCGGCGCGTCGGGCTTCGAATCGCCGGCAGGCACGGTGCTGAACCCCTCCTATATGATGCTGCCGATCTACGCGACGCTCGAGCAGACGATGCCGGGGGCGGGCTGGGCGGCGATCGCTCAGGAAGCCGGGGAGATATTGCGCCGGGCGCGCTTCGGCGCCTGGGGGCTCAATCCCGACTGGGTTCTGCTGCCGCCCGCGGCCGAGGCGCCGTTGCGGATGCCGCCGGGGTGGCCGCCGCGCTTCTCCTTCGACGCCGTGCGGGCACCGCTCGCGCTGGCCTGGGCGGGGGAGGTGACGCATCCCGCGCTGCTGGGCGCGCACGCCTTCTGGTCCGATCCGCGGTGGACGACGCCGCCGGCCTGGGTCGATCTCGTCACCGGCAACACGGCGGAGTTTCAGGCGTCCCCCGGCATGCTCGCGATCGCCGCCTTCACCGCCGCGCGGATTGCCGGTGGCGGAACGACGGTGGCGTTACCCTCCATCAATGCATCCCGCGACTATTATTCGGCGTCGCTCACCCTGCTGGTGCGCATCGCCTGCGTGTCGACGGGTACCCCCCTTGCCTGATCAGAGCTTGCGACCTGGGCGCCGCACCGCCCCGATGGCCGCCGCGGCCGGAACCCTCATTGGGAGAAGATGCCGGTATGGGACCTGACCCGGACATCGTCGCGCTCGCGACGCGCCTTGGCCTGACCCAGTTGACCTACCGGTCCTTCGACCGTCCGGCGATGCCGGGCCGACCGGCTCCGCAGGATGCCACACCCTCGCCAGCCGAGGTCGTGGAGCCCACCCCGCCAATGGAACTCCCGCTGCCGGCCGCCGTGCCGCAGCCGGCTTTCGCTCAGCCATATGTGCCGGCCGCCGTGCCGCAGCCCGCTTTCGCTCAGTCATATGTGCCGCCAACCCGACCATCGGTAGCGATGCCGCCGCTGGCCGCGGCCCAGGTGGCCTATGCGCCACCACCGCTCGTTGCAGCCCAGCCCGCCCCGGCCTTTCCGTTGCTCGTGCAGGCGCTGTCGCGCCCGGCGGCGCAGCAGCCCGAAGCCGCGGCGCCCTCCGGTGCGCAACCGTTCCTGAACTTGCGACACGCCGTGCCCGGCGCCGCGCGCCAGGCGGAGTACTGACCCGACATGCCTTTGCTGTGCCTCAGTTCACCCAAGGGCGGTGTCGGCAAGACCTCGCTTGCGGCAGGCCTGGCCTTTGCCCTGCAACGCGCGGGCCGACAGGTGGTCGCCCTGGATTGCGATCCGCAGAACGCGTTGCGCCTCCATCTCGGCATGCCGATCTTCGATGGCGCCGGCTATATCGCGCAGCTGCAGAACCGGCCGGACTGGCGCGCCTGCCTGCGGACCACGCCGGCCGGCATCGCGCTGCTGCCCTATGGCGAGACGGACATGCGCGGCGCCCTGGCAACGGCCTCCGCGATCGAACGCGAGCCGGAACTGCTCGCCGCGCCCATGCGGGACATGCTCGCCGACCCGTCGCTGATCGTTCTTGCCGATACGCCGCCGGGGGCGTCCGCCGTGCTGTCCGTACTGGCGCCGCAGGCGTCGCTGGTGCTCGCGGTGCTGCTCGCCGACGCGGCGAGCACGGCGCTGATCCCGGACATCGAGAGCGGCCGCTTCCTCGGCCGCGGGACGATGGGATCGCTGCTTGGACCCAAGCTGCTGATCGCGCTGAACCAGGTGGATCGCGCCTCGCGGCTGTCCGTCGCGGCGGCGGAAGGCGTGGCGGCGCATCTCGGGCCGCGGCTGGCCGGCGCGGTTGCACGCGATGAGGCAGTGGCGGAGGCCCTCGCCTGCCAGCGCCCGGTCGGCCTGCACGCGCCGGGCAGCCGCGCGGCCGGCGACATCTCGGACCTCGCCGCCGCCGTGCTGCGGGAATTGCCGCCGCCCGCGCCCCCTCCGGCCCCGGCGCCGCAGCCCGTCTCCTCCCCGCTGTTTCCCTGGGTACGCCAATGAGCTTCGTTTCCGGGCTGCTGCGCGGCGGGGTCGCCGCGATCGGGCTGCTGCTCGCCCTCGTCGTCATCGTCACGCCGCTGGACGCGAACGACCAGGCGATGCTCGCGGTGGGCGGCATCGTCGTCTTCATCGTGCTGAACCGCTTCCCCGGGAAGCGCTTCACGGTCGTGCTGGCGATGCTGTCCTGCGTCGTCTCCCTGCGCTACCTGCATTGGCGCGTCGCCGACACGCTGGACCCGGAAAGCTTCTGGCAGGGCTTCTTCATGATCGGCCTGGTGCTGGCCGAGGCCTACGCCGTGCTGGCGCTGCTGCTCGGCTACTTCCAGACGCTGTGGCCGCTCGAACGTCGGCCGGCGTCGATGCCGGACGACACCGCCGAATGGCCGACCGTCGACGTCTTCATCCCGACCTACAACGAGGATCTGGAGATCGTCCGGCCGACCGTGCTCGCCGCGCTGGCGATGGACTGGCCGCGGGACAAGCTCAAGATCTGGATCCTGGATGACGGGCGGCGCCCGGCCTTCCGCGACTTCGCCGAGGAATGCGGCTGCGGCTACATGGTCCGCCCCGACAACAAGGGGGCGAAGGCCGGCAACCTGAACCACGCCATGGCGCATACGGATGGCGACTACATCGCGATCTTCGACTGCGACCACGTCCCGACCCGCGCCTTCCTGCAGATGACGCTCGGCTGGATGCTGCGCGACCCGCAGCTCGGCATGCTGCAGACGCCGCACCATTTCTACTCGCTCGATCCGTTCGAGCGGAATCTGTCGAACGGCCGCGACGTGCCCAATGAAGGGCTGATGTTCTACGGCCTGGTGCAGCCGGGCAACGATCTATGGAACGCGACCTTCTTCTGCGGATCCTGCGCGGTGCTGCGGCGGGAGGCGCTGGAGCAGATCGGCGGCGTGCCGACCGAAACGGTGACGGAGGATTGCCACGCCTCCCTGCGCATGCAGCGGATGGGCTGGAACACCGCCTATCTGCGGGTGCCGCTCGCGGCGGGGCTGGCGACGGAGCGCCTGATCATCCACATCGGCCAGCGCATGCGCTGGGCGCGCGGGATGCTGCAGATCATGCGCGTGGACAACCCGCTGTTCGGTCCGGGCCTCAGCCTGCCGCAGCGGCTTTGCTACTTCAGCGCGATGTTCCACTTCCTGTTCGCGATGCCGCGCGTGGTGTTCCTCTCGGCACCGCTCGCCTTCCTGTTGCTGGGGCACAGCGTCATCGCCGCCTCGCCGCTCGCGATCGTCGCCTATGCCGGGCCGCACATCTTCCACGCGGTCGCGACCGGCAGCCGGGTTGCGGGCGGCGTGCGGCATTCGTTCTGGTCCGAAATCTACGAGACCGTGCTTGCCCTTTGGCTGCTGCCGGTAACGCTCGCGACGCTGCTCGATCCGAAGAAGGGAAAGTTCAACGTGACGGAGAAGGGCGGCCTGCTGCCGGAGGGATATTTCGACTGGCGCGCGGTGTGGCCGAGCGCAGTACTGGCGGGGCTGCTGATGGCCGGCGTCGGCTCGGGCATCTATGGCGTCATCGCCAATCCCTGGGGCAGCCTCGAAAGCCAGGCGTTCCTGCTGAATGGCATCTGGGCGACGCTGTGCCTGGTCCCGACACTCGCCTCCGTCGCGGCCGGCCGGGAACGCCGGCAGCTTCGCGCCCGCGCCCGGGTCGATGTCGAGCTGCCCGCGGTGCTCACCCTGCCGGACGGACACAAGATCGACGCGCGCACGCAGGACCTTTCCCTGGGCGGTGCCGGGCTGGTGCTGGCGGAGAAGCGCTCCGTCGCCGCCGACACGGCAGTGACGCTCGAACTGCCGCTGGGGCAGGAGACGCTGGCGATCCCTGCCACCGTCCGCCGGCTGGAGGGTGGCGAGGCGCAATTGCTGTTCCGCCCCGCGACGGTGGAGGAGGAGGCGACGATCGTCCGCGCCGTGTTCGGCCGCGCCGATGCCTGGCTGAGCTGGGACCAGCACCGGCCGGACCGGCCGCTGCGTTCGTTGGTCGAGGTCGTCGCCACGATGGGTTCCGTGTTCACCGGGCGCTCGCAGCTTTCCTTTGCATGGTGGCGCGCCCGGCGGCAGCGGCGGGACGAGCTGCGGCGCCCCGTCGCGCCAGTCGCCGCGCCGGAGCGGCGGACGGAGGTGCTGGCGCCGCGCAGTGCCGCGCCGACGCGCGCTGGCCTCGCGGTGCTGGCGCTGCTGTTGGCAGCCGCGCCGGCCATG
>NZ_JAAEDI010000006.1 GCF_018129025.1 Neoroseomonas terrae
GGCGCTGCCGGCGGCGGTCGCCCGCCCTGCCCTGCCTGCGCCGGACGCTGTCGCCGTCGCGGCCGCGCGGCAGGTCCTGGCGCGGGCGCGGCGGCCCGTCGTGGTCGCCGGATTGGAAGCAGTGGATGCGGCCGACGAACTTCGCGCCCTGGTCGCCGCTCTCGGCTGCCCGGCGCTCGTCACCTACAAGGCCAAGGGCGCGATCGCGGATGCCGACCCGCACTTTGCCGGCATCTTCACCTGCGGCGCGGCGGAAGGGCCGGTGCTCGATGCCTGCGACGCGGTCATCATGGTCGGCGCCGATCCGGTCGAGTTCATCCCGAAGCCCTGGCGCTGGCCCGTACCGATCATCGAGGTGGCGACGGCGCCGCGGACCCTGCCCTACGCCGCGCCGGAAGCCGCGCTGTCGGGCGCGATCGCGCCGGCGCTGGATGCGCTGGCTGGCGGCGTCACGCGCAGCGAATGGGACGCGCCGTCGATCGCCGCGCTGCGCGAGGCCTGGCTGCTCACGCTCGCTAACGATCCGAGGCAGGGCGGCGGCATCGGGCCGCAGCGCATCGTCGAGATCACCCAGGCCGCCTGCGGGAAGGCCGGCTTCGATCCGCGCGTCGCTGTGGATGCGGGCGCCCACATGTTCCCCGCGACGACCTTCTGGCAGTGCAGGCGGCCTGGCGACCTGCTGATTTCCAATGGGCTCGCGACGATGGGCTTCGCGCTGCCGGCCGCCATTGCGGCGGCGCTCCACGACCCTGGGCGCGGTGCGCTCGCCTTCACCGGCGATGGCGGCCTGCTGATGGGGCTCGGTGAATTGGCGACGGCGGCGGTGCTGGGCGTGAAGCTGGTTGTCGTGGTGTTCAATGACGCCACGCTCTCGCTGATCGACATCAAGAAGGAGAAGCGCGACCTGCCCACGGGCGCACTGGGCTGGCCGCGCGCCGACCTGGCGGCTGCGATGCGGTCGATGGGGGGCATCGGGCTGACCGCCAACACCGAAGCGGAACTCGCCGAGGCCGTCGCGGCCGCTTGCGCCGCGTCAGGCCCGGTGCTGATCGATGCCGCCGTCGATCCATCTGGCTATCCGGCCCAGATCAAGGCGCTGCGCGGGTAGCGGAGCGCCGGGCCGATCCACGGGCGGTTCCTCGCCGGGGCCCGTGGGCGCCGTCTTCGCTCGCCGTGCCCTCACGGCAACCGCATCGCCGCAAAGCGCGCCGGCGTCTGGCTGACCTCGATTTGCAAACGGCCTGCCCGGCTGGCAGCGTCAGCGCAACGATGGAGGACAGCGCAACCATGAAGATCGTCGACGTCGAGGCTTTCCCGACCTCCTTTCCCCTGCCGCCGGGTGGCCCGAAGCTCGGGATCGGCCAGGCGGTGAAGCGCGATGCGGTGATGGTGAAGGTCACCACCGAGGACGGCATCGTCGGCTGGGGCGAAAGCCATCATGGCCGGGCACATACGGCGATCGCGACTCTGATCCGCACGACGCTGCGGCAATTGGTGCTGGGCATGGATGCCTTCGACACCACGGGCATCAATGCGCGGATCTACAAGTACCAGCTCGCGAGCCACGGCATGGGCGCGGGCTGCGCCATGGCGATGTCGGGGCTCGACATGGCGATCTGGGACGCCAAGGCGAAGGCGCTGAAGCTGCCGCTGTACCGGTTGCTCGGCGGGTCGTCGCGGCCGGTGCCGGCCTATGCCGGCGGCGTCGCACTCGGCTACCAGGACCCGGCCGCGCTGATCGATGAGGCCGCGCCGCACATGGAAGCCGGCTACAGGGCGGTGAAGCTGCGCGTCGGCGACACGGTGAAGGACGACGTCGCACGCATGGAGGCGGTGCGCACCGCCTTCGGCGAGGCGGTAACCATCCTGACCGACGCCAATATCGGCTACTCCATCGACCAGGTGCGGCAGGTGATGCCGGAGATGGACCGGCTCAACATCGGCTGGCTGGAGGAACCCTTCCCCGCCCACGACCATCATCTCTACAGCCAGGCCCGCGGCTACGGCACCACGCCGCTCGCCGCGGGGGAGAACCACTTCACCCGCTACGAGTTCACGCGCGTGCTCGAGGACGGCGTCATCGCCATCTGGCAGCCCGACCTGTCGAAATGCGGCGGCATCACCGAGGCACTGCGGATCGCGGGCATGGCGAGCGCCTTCAAGATCCCGATCCACCCGCACTCGTCCATGACTGGGGTGAACCAGGCGGCGTCGATCCACTTCCTCGCCGCGATCGAGAATGGCGGGTATTTCGAGGCCGATATCTCGAAGGCGAACAAGTTCCGTGACGAGCTCGGCAGCGCGCCGTGGAAAATCGGCACGGATGGCAATGTGCGGCCGAACGAGGCGCCGGGCATCGGCGTCGAGATCGACGAGGGCTTCCTCGCCGCGCATCCGGCGATCGAGGGGCCCGGCTACGTCTAGAGAGAGCGGTTGCGCGTCGCGGCGAGCACGATGGGTTCCCACTTCTCGCGTTCCGCCGCGCCGCGCGCCGCGAACTCCTCCGCCGTCGAATGCAACGTCGCCATGCCTTCGCGGGCAAAGGCGGCGATCACGTCGGTATCGGCGGTCGCGGCGTTGATCGCGCGGTTCAGCCGCGTGATGGTCTCGGGCGGCGTGCCCGGCGTGGTGAGCACCGCGAACCAGCCGCTGACCAGGAAGTCCCGGTAACCGAGTTCGACCATCGTCGACACCTCCGGCAGCACCGACAGCCGCTCGGGCGTCGGCGCGGCGAGCGCCCGCAACTTGCCGCTGCGGATATGCGGCAGCGCCGTCGGCGTGGTCGCGAAGCAATAGTCGATGCGGCCGGCGAGGAGTTCCATCACGGCCGGGGCCCCGCCACGGAAGGGAACGGAGATGGTCGAAAGGCCCGCATCCTTGTCGAGCAGCAGGGCCGCGAGCCAGGGGCTCGACCCGATGCCGGGATGCGCCCAGCTTAACTCGCCGGGCCGCGCGCGGGCGGCGGCCACCAGTTCATCGACGCTGCGCCAGGGGCGGTCGGCCGGGACGACCAGGACGGTCATCACGTCTGCGACCAGCGACACCGGCGCAAGGTCGCGCATCGGCTTGATCGGGAAGTCAGGCTCGGCGATCGAGTTGATGATGATCGTGCCCATGTTGCCGGTGGTGACGGCGGTGCCGTCGGGAATGGCGCGCATCACGGGGTCGAAGACGAGCATCCCACCCCCGCCCCCGCGATTTTCCACCACGACGTTCTGGCCGAGGCGCGTGGACATGCCCGGCGCGATCAGCCGGGCGGTCATGTCCTGCGAGCCGCCGGCGGCGGAGCCGACCAGCATGCGGATTGGGCGTCCGCCGCCCGCCTGGGCGCGGAGCGAGGCAGGGGCGGCAAGCGTCAGGGCAGCGCCCTGCAGCAGACGTCGCGTGATCATGGTGTTTTCCTCCCGCGCGGTACGGGTGCGCCGCACCACGACCGACCGATCGGTCGATTAGACGCCGCGGGCCTCTGCCAACGCAAGCAAGGCGCGCGGCCTCGCGCGGCAGTGATCAGGTCGCTGCGGCGAGGATCACGTCGGGTGCGAGGATGCGGCGCAGCGCGAAGCCGTCCGGCGGTTCGGGCTGCACGATGGCGACGCCGTTCTCCGGAAACTCCTGCTGCGACAGCGGACGGCCCAGTACCAGGGCGAGCTTCTGGATATGCCCGACCAGCAGCGTGTTGGTGCCCGCCGCCGGCGCCGCTGTCAGCGCACGCCGTAGCGACGCTGCGGCCGCCGCCACATCGACGGTGTAGTCATCCGCGACGAGGTCCATCGTGACGTCGACGGGCATCCCGCGCGCCATGATCGTCGCGGTGTCAGAGGCGCGGAAGACGGGGCTTGATCGAACCGCCCTGATCGGGATCGCCAGCCGTGCGAAGGTGGCGGAGACCTGCTCGGCCAGCCTGATGCCGGCCAGCGAGAGGTTGCGCTGTCCGGCGCGATCGCCAAGCCGCCCCGTATCCACCTGGCTGCGGTCGGTGACGCCGTGCCGCATGTACAGTACGAAGCCACCGCTGCGCAGCTCAGCGACCCAGTCGGGCACGGCGGCACTCGCCGGCGCCGCCAGCGCCAGCAAAGCCAGGCTGCGACGCAGCATCACGCGATCCCCCCAAACGGTTTCGACCGCGTGGCGCGAGCGACATCGGCACGCGTCTCCGTCATCGTGACGAAGGCACGACGCCCGCCGATCGCCTCGCGCTCCATGGTGGACGCGCCGCGCTCACCGGGGCACATCATGGGCAGGCTTCGCCTCACCCGGCGATGGCGTAGGCCGGGCGGCGCGGGTCAGCCCCGGCGCGGACGAGGCCCGCCTTGGGGTCGGACATCACCGCCTCGACGCTGCCGGCGAGCCAGGTGATCTCGGGCCACTCCTTCACCTCATGCCCCCGCGCGGTCAGTTCGTCGCGCACGGCCTGGGGAATGCGAGCCTCCGCGGCGACGCGGGCGGGGAAGTAGTCGAAGGGCGCGAAGGAGGACGGGAAGGCATAGGAAGCGATGCGCGGCGCCTCGATGGCCTCCTGCAGTTCCATGCCGAAATGGAACACGTTCAGCATGACCTGCAGCATGGCCTGGATCTGCACGTCGCCGCCCGGCGTCCCGAAGGGCATGACGCCGCCATCTTCCGTGACAAGCATCGCCGGGTTCGGCGTCAGCCGCGGCCGCTTGCCCGGCGCGACACCGGACGGATGCGCCGGGTCGGGGCGCGACTGGCTGCCGCGGTTGGACGGGATCAGCCCCAGCCCCGGCACGACCGGCGAGTTCCACGACCCGTCCGAGGGCGTCGCGCTGAAGGCGTTGCCCCAGCGGTCCACCACGGCGACGTAGGAGGTATCGGCCTCGACCTTCGGCAGGTCGGTGCGCTGCGGGCCATCGGCCGGCGTGCCCTGGCCGAGCAGCGGCTCATACATGGACGGGTGGGCGCGCTGCGGGTCGATCTGCCGTAGCCGGGCGTCGAGATGCTCCGGCGACAGCAGCCCGTCGAGCGGCACCTGCGTGTAGAGCGGGTCGCCGAAATGGTATTCGCGGTCGGCCATCGCCGCCTTAACGCATTCGGTCAGCAGGTGAAGGTAGTCGGCGGAATTATGCGCCATGCCGGAGAAGCCGGCGCGTTCCATCAGCAGCAGCGCCTGGGCGAGTGCCGGCCCCTGGCACCACGGGCCGCAGGTCAGCAGCGTATGGCCGCGCCACGGGCGGGCGACGGCGGGTTCCAGACGGGAGCGGAAGCCGGCCATGTCCTCCATGGACAGGAAGCCGCCCTCGGCCTGGATGAAATTCACGATCTCCCGCGCGATGTCGCCGCGATAGAAGGCCGCGTGGGCCGCGGCGAGGCCCGCCATGCGCCCGCCCTTGGCGGCGGCGCGGCGTTCCTCGTCGACCATATAGGAGAGCGTGCGGGCGAGGTCGGACTGCACGAAGCGCTCGCCCACCTTCGGCGGCGCGCCGTTGGGCAGGAAGATCGCGGCGTTGGACGGGTAGCGCGCGTAGTCGGCCTGATGCAGCGCGACGGTCTCGGCCAGCAGCGGGAAGACGGCGTAGCCCTCCCCCGCATAGCGGATGGCGTATTGCGCGACGTCGCCGAAGCTCATCGTGCCGTGGCGTTCCAGGGCGGTGATCCAGGCGTCGGGCGCGGCCGGCACGACGGTGCGGCGGACGCCGGACGGGATCTTGCCGCCATGTTCGCGCATGAAGATGTCGGGCGGCAGGGAGCGCGGCCAGTGGCCGAGGCCGGCGATCGTCTCGACCGTGCCGTCGGCAAGGCGGATCATGATGGGTGCGACGCCGGCGACGTTGACCAGGTCCGGCAGCACCACGCCGAGCGCCATGCCGGCCGCACAGCCCGCATCGATGGCGTTGCCGCCGGCTTCCAGCACCGCGGCGCCGGCCGAGGCGGCAAGGTAATGCCCCGCCGAGACGGCGTGACGCGGACCGGAAAGCGTGGGGCGGCTGCTGGCCATGGCTCGGGCGCTCCTATTGACCCGGCGGAGCCTCGGCGCGCTGCGACCATGCGTCAACGGTGACTTGGCGGGACGCCTCGCCGCGGCAAGGATGCGGTTGCTTGAGGGACGCGCCAATCCGGCGCATCCCGGCACGGCCCGCATCTCGCCCGGCCACCCATCCAGCATGCTGTCATGGGGTGACCGGATGGGGTGCGGACCGGTGCTGCTCTTCACGACAAGGACGTACCGCCATGGCCGACCCCGTATTGCTGTCGATCGACGATCGCGGCATCGCCACCGCCACGCTCAACAAGCCCAGCAAGGGCAATGCGTATGACGAGGATCTGCTCGGCGCGCTGATCGCCGGGCTGGACAAGCTGCATGACGATGACAGCGTTCGTGCGCTGGTGATCCGCGGGGCGGGCAAGCATTTCCAGGCCGGGGCCGATCTCGACTGGCTGGCGAAGGCCGCGACCTATGGGCCGGAGCAGGCCTATGTCGCGTCGATGGCGACGACGACGGCCATGCAGAAGCTGAACGAGTTCCCGAAGCCGACCTTCGCCCTGGTCCATGGGGCCTGCTTCGGCGGCGGCTGCGGCGTGGTGTGCTGCGTGGATGTCGCGATCGCGACCCCGGACGCCATCTTCGGCCTCACGGAAGTGCGAGTCGGCGTCGCGCCCACCCCCATCAGCACGCATATGGTCCACGCCATGGGGGTCCGGCAGACTAGGCGCTACGCGATCACGGGGGAACGCTTCGATGCCGCGGAGGCGCTGCGGATCGGGCTGGTGCATGAGGTGGTCGCCGCGGACAAGGCCGATGCGCGACTCGCCGAGGTGATCGACCAGACCATGCTGTCCTCACCGACTGCCATTGCCATGACCAAGGACTCGTTCCTTGGGGCCAATGGGCTGAAGCTCTCGGCGCGCGAGATGTCGTTGCTGGCGCATGAATCCTGGATGCAGCGGGCCTCGGCCGAGGGCCGCGAGGGACTTGCCGCGTTCCGCGAGAAGCGGCGCCCGAACTGGTATCGCTAAGCGCGGAAGGGCGGTGCCGTTGCACCGCCCGCCGTACCAAATTCGTTTCGATGTAGCTACTTGCCCATCCAGCGGGCCGGAACGAGGTACGTGATGCAGCCTCCGGTTGCAGTCCGGCGCGGCGCTGCGCAACGTGGGGATGACTGCGGCAATTGTCGCAGGGTCTGTCATCGAACCATCATAAATTTGCAATCGGGAGGTCTTTCACCCCGCCTAGAAGCCGCCGCGTCGGTGCCTCCCTCGCGGGGTGCTGCTGTCACACGCATGGAGTAACTCTTATGAACAGGCGGTCCCTCCTCCTTGGCGCCGGCGCGGCGCTGGCTCTCCCCGTCGTCGCGCGCGCCCAGGCTGCGCAGATCACCGGCGCCGGCGCGTCCTTCCCCAACCCGGTCTATCAGAAGTGGGCCGAGGCCGCCCGTGGGCCGACCAACATCCAGCTGAACTACCAGTCGGTGGGCTCGGGTGCGGGCATCAACCAGATCCGCAACCGCACCGTCGATTTCGGCGCCACCGACGCGCCGCTGTCCGCGCAGCAGCTGACCGAAGCCAACCTCCTGCAGTTCCCGACGGTGATGGGCTCGGTCGTGCCGATCATCAACGTCCCGGGCATCGAGAACGAGCAGCTCCGCCTGAACGGCGAAGTGCTGGCCGAAATCTTCCTCGGCAAGATCACCCGCTGGAACGACGCCAAGATCACGGCCCTGAACCCGGGCGTGAACCTGCCGGCGCTCGCGATCGCCCCGGTCTACCGTGCGGACGGTTCGGGCACGACCTTCGTGTTCACCTCCTACCTCACGGCGGTGTCGGCCGATTGGCGCGGTGGCCCGGGCTCGGCGACCTCGGTGCGCTGGCCGGTCGGCAACGGCGCGCGCGGCAATGAAGGCGTCGCGGGCGGCGTGCGCAACACGCGCGGCGGCATCGGCTATGTCGAGAACGCCTATGCCACGACGAACCGCCTCGTGACCGTGCAGCTCCGCAACAAGGCCGGCAACTTCGTGCGCCCGACGATGGACAACTTCCTCGCGGCCGCGTCGAACGCCGACTGGTCGGTGCCGGGCTTCGCGGCGAACATCATCGATCAGGCCGGTGCGAATTCCTGGCCCATCGTGTCCCCGACCTTCATCCTGCTGCCGACCAACCCGCAGGATGCGGCCCGCAGCGCCGCGGTGCGCCGCTTCTTCGACTGGGCCTTCACCAACGGCGACAACCTGGCCCGCGAGCTGGAATACATCCCGCTGCCGGACGCGACGAAGACCGCGATCCGCCAGGCCTGGACGCGCCAGTTCGGCGCCTGATCCAGACGGGGCCCGGCCGATCGGCCGGGCCCCTTTTCCTCCCCCCTCGTGACGGGCCAATGACGTGAGCCAGGCAGCCACCGCGACCACCCCATTGCCGGCCACCGCGCGTCGCGGCGGCAATATCGGCGACATCATCTTCGAGTGGGCCTGCAAGGGCTCGGGTCTCCTCGTCCTGGTGCTGCTCGGCGCCATCATCGTGGAGCTCTTCATCGCCGGCCTGCCGGCGTTCCGCGCCTTCGGCCTCCAGTTCATCTGGTCCACGGAATGGGACCCGGTGCGGGAGGTGTTCGGCGCCGGCGTCTCGATCTACGGAACCATCGTTACCGCCATCCTCGCCATCGCCTTCGCGGTGCCGCTCGCCTTCGGCGTCGCCTTCTACCTGACCGAGCTCGCACCCACCTGGCTGCGCGGCCCGGTGGGCACGGCGATCGAGCTGCTGGCCGCGGTGCCCTCCATCATCTACGGCATGTGGGGCTTCTTCGTGATCGCCCCGGCATTCGCCGCACATCTCCAGCCCTGGATCATCGACAATTTCGGTGAACTGCCGCTGGTCGGCTTCCTGTTCCAGGGCGCGCCCTTCGGTACCGGTATCTTCACCGCGGCCTTCATCCTCGCGATCATGATCCTGCCGTTCATCGCGGCGACCATGCGCGACGTCTTCCTGCAGGTGCCGCCGGTCTACAAGGAAAGCGCCTACGGCCTCGGCGCCACCACCTGGGAAGTGATGAAGGGCGTCGTGCTGCCCTATACCCGCGTGTCGGTGGTCGGCGGCGTCATGCTCGGCCTCGGCCGCGCGCTCGGCGAAACCATGGCGGTCACCTTCGTCATCGGCAACGCGAACCGGATCAGCACCTCGATCTTCGGGCCGGGCAACACCATCGCCTCGCTGATCGCGCTCGAATTCGGTGAGAGCGAGACGGGCAGCCTCAAGCTCTCCTCGCTGCTGGCGCTCGGCTTCATCCTCTTCGTGCTGTCCTTCATCGTCCTGGCAACCTCACGCTACCTGCTGCGCTCGCGGCTGAAGGCCTGATCCGATGAGCATCTCCCTCACCGCAGGGGCCGTTCCCGGTCCCCGCAAGGACCCCGAGGTCGCGGCCGCGCTCGGCCGGCGTCGCAAGCGGACGAACACGATCATCCGTGCTCTCTGCGTCGGCGCCACGCTGATCGGCCTCGCCTTCCTCGCCTCCATCCTGATCACGCTGACCTATCGTGGCTTCGAAGCGATGTCGGTGCGGGTGTTCACGAACGTCACGGCGCCCCCGGGCTCCGAGGGCGGCTTGCTGAACGCCATCGTGGGCAGCCTGATCCAGGCCTCGCTCGGCACCGCCATCGGCACGCCGATCGGCATGCTGGTCGGGACCTACCTCGCCGAATACGCCAAGGGTTCGAAGTTCGGGAACCTGGTCCGCTTCGTCTCGGACATCCTGCTCTCCGCGCCCTCGATCCTCGTCGGCCTCTTCGTCTACCAGATCCTGGTGCTGCCCTTCGGCGGCTTCTCGGGCTGGGCCGGCGTCGTGGCGCTCGCGATCATTGTCATCCCCGTCGTGGTGCGCACCACCGAGGACATGCTGACGCTGATCCCGAACACGCTGCGCGAGGCGGTGATCGGCCTCGGGTCGCCCAAGTGGAAGATGATCGTCCTCATCTGCTGGAAGTCGGCGATGTCGGGCATCATCACCGGCATCCTGCTCGCCGTCGCCCGCGTGGCTGGTGAGACGGCGCCGCTGCTGTTCACCTCGCTCGGGAACAACGCCTGGTCGACCAACCTGTCCGCGCCGATGGCCAGCCTGCCGGTGACGATCTACTCGATGGCGGGCTCGCCCTTCGAGGACTGGATCGCCCTGGCCTGGGCCGGCGCCCTGCTGATCACGCTGAGCGTACTCGCCCTTAACGTCCTGGCGCGCAGCGTCCTGCGCACCCGCAAGTGAGCGGAAGGAAAGACCCCATGTCCAGCACGACCGAGACCGGCGTGGCCGACACCGCGAGCCAGAGCTTCGGAGGCGTTCAGGCGCGCTCCGAGGTGGCCCTGAATGCACCGCGCATCGCCATCAAGAACCTCGAGTTCTTCTACGGCGACAACCGCGCCCTGAAGGGCATCGACTTCCTGATCCCCGACCGCCAGGTCACGGGCATGATCGGCCCGTCGGGCTGCGGCAAGTCGACCCTGCTGCGCGTGCTGAACCGGATGTACTCGCTCTACCCCGGCCAGCGCGCCACCGGCGAGGCGATGATCGACGGCATGAACATCGTCGCCCCCGATGCCGACCTGAACGCGCTGCGCGCCAAGATCGGCATGGTGTTCCAGAAGCCGACGCCGTTCCCGATGACGATCTACGAGAACATCGCCTTCGGCATCCGGCTGCACGAGAAGCTGTCGCGTGCCCAGATGGATGAGCGCATCGAATGGGCCCTGTCGCGCGCGGCGATCTGGGACGAGGTGAAGGACCGGCTCGACGCCTCCGCCCTCGGCCTGTCGGGCGGCCAGCAGCAGCGCCTGTGCATCGCGCGCACCATCGCTGTGCGCCCGGAAGTCATCCTGTTCGACGAGCCGACTTCGGCGCTCGACCCGATCTCGACCCTGAAGATCGAGGAGCTGATCGACGAGCTGAAGCGCGACTTCACCATCGTGATCGTCACGCACAACATGCAGCAGGCGGCGCGCTGCGCGGACCAGGTGGCGTTCTTCTACCTCGGCGAGCTGATCGAGGTGGCGCCGGCGGCGCAGATGTTCACCGCGCCGAAGCATCCCAAGACCCAGGAATACATCACCGGCCGCTTCGGCTGAGCGGCGGGAGGACCACGACATGAGCGAACACATCGTACGCAGCTACGACGAGGACCTGCGCAAGCTGCGCGACATGACCGCCCGCATGGGCGGCCTGGCCGAGCGCCAGGTGGCCGATGCGACGCGCGCCCTGGTGCGCCGCGACACGGAGCTCGCCTCCGAGGTGGTGCAGCGCGACGTGCAGATCGATGCGCTGGAGCGCGAGATCGAGGCCTTCTGCGTGAAGCTGCTCGCGCTGCGGCAGCCGATGGCGGCCGACCTGCGCGTCATCATCGCGGCGATGAAAGCGTCGAACGACCTGGAGCGCATCGGCGACTACGCCGCCAACGGCGCGAAGCGGTCGATCGTGCTGGCCTCCCTGCCTTCGATCGGCAGCCTGAACGGCTTCGAGCGCATGGCGCATCTCGTGCAGGAGAACCTGAAGGCGGCGATGGACGCCTTCGTGAACAGTGACGCCGAGGCCGCCCACCGCGTTTGGGAGGCCGACGAGCCGATCGATGCGATCTACAACGGCATCTTCCGCGAGCTGCTGACCTTCATGATGGAAGATCCGCGCAACATCTCCGCGGCGACCCACATGCTGTTCATCGCGAAGAACCTGGAACGCATCGGCGACCACACCACCAACATCGCCGAGCGCATCTTCTACGCCGTGCGCGGCGACAGCCTGCCCGACGACCGCCCCAAGGCCGACCAGTCGGCCTATGCGGTGGTTCGGCCGGCCGGCGAATAAACTCGAGACAAGGGTTCGGGAGACCTAGATGGCAGAGGCCTATTCCACCCTCGCCAAGCCCACCATCCTGGTGGTCGAGGACGAGGCGCCGTTGATGACCCTGCTGCGCTACAATCTGGAGAAGCAAGGCTTTAAGGTCGAAGAAGCCGCCGATGGCCAGGAGGCGCTGCTGCGCGTCTCCGAGGCCCGGCCGGATCTCGTGCTGCTGGACTGGATGCTCCCTGCCCTGTCGGGCATCGAGGTCTGCCGGCAGCTCCGCCGCCGCCCGGGCACGCGCGACCTGCCCATCATCATGGTCACGGCGCGCACCGAGGACCAGGACGCCGTGCGCGCCCTGGACACCGGCGCGGACGACTACATCGCGAAGCCCTTCGTGATGGACGCGCTGCTCGCGCGCATCCGCGCGCTGCTCCGCCGGTCCGGCGGCGCGGCCACGAAGGGGACGCTGACCTATCGCGACCTGACCATGGATCAGGACTCGCATCGCGTCAGCCGCAACGGGCGGGCCCTGCATCTGGGGCCGACCGAGTACCGCCTGCTGGAGTTCTTCCTGCAGCATCCGGGCCGGGTCTTCACGCGCGAGCAGATGCTCGACGCCGTGTGGGGCCGCGACATCCATGTGGAGCCGCGCACGGTCGATGTGCACATCCGCCGGCTGCGCAAGGCGATCAACGGCGAGCACGAGGTGGACCTGATCCGCACCGTGCGTTCCGCCGGCTACGCACTGGACGCCGAGGACCACTGAGGGCACTATTGGAGAGGGGCTTTGCCCCTCTCCAAACCTCACCCCACCAGGATGCTGGGCATCCTGGACCGCATTCTGTTGGCGGTGCGCGCGGCGGTCACGTAGACAATGTCAAGGACGGGCATGGCGCGGAGCAGTCTGCAGCCGGGCTGCGCGTGTTGAGCCCAAGCAAAACGAATCGGCGCGCCGCTTTTGGATCGCGCCGGATCTCACCGTCCGGTATCGTCGCTTCGGCCGCTCAGCGGTTCCATCAAGCCTCTCGCCGAACCTCACCCTGGCGGGGGCAGGAACTCCACCTCGTGTTCCGCCGCGATCCGCACCACCTCGGCCGGGTCCGCCACATTGTGGATGCGCGTGAACAGTCGGTAGAGGTCCCGCGCCGGGCTGACCCAGAACAGCGCGCGTACCGGCGCCCCGGATTTGTTGAAGATGCCGTGCATGATGCCGGCCGGCATCCGGATCAGATCACCCGGCCCGGCTGAAGCGGGCTGGCCGTCCAGCACCAGGTCGAACCGACCTTCCAGCACGCGGATGAACTCGTCCTGCGTCGCGTGGATATGGGGGGGCACGAAGGTCCCATCCGGGAACAGCGTGTCGAAGGCGAAGCAGGACTCGCCATGGGCGACGGGCTTGTAGGTCTGGCCGAGGATGTTCCAGACGATGCCATCCAGGCCCTCGCCGGCCGGCGTCACGCCGGCGGTCAACGCGTTCATGTCCTGCTCTCCCTGACCTAGACGTGAAGATAGGTGTCGCGCACTTCGGGCGCGGCCGAAAGGGCTTCGCTGCTGCCGGTCCAGACCACCCTGCCCTTTTCGACCACCACATGCCGGTCGGCGAGGCGCTGGAGGGCAGCGAGGTTCTTGTCGATCAACAGGATGGCCAGCCCCTCGGCGCGAAGCTGCGCCAGCACGGCCCAGATCTCGGCGCGGATCAGGGGGGCCAGGCCCTCCGTCGCTTCGTCCAGGATCAGCAGGCGCGGGTTGGTCATCAAAGCGCGGCCGATGGCGAGCATCTGCTGTTCGCCCCCTGACAGGCGGGCGCCGAGGTTGCGGCGGCGCTCGGCCAGGCGGGGGAACAGCGCGAGCACGGCCGGCAGCGTCCAGCGCGGCGCCCCGCCGGCCCGGTTGGCGGCGGTCGCGACCAGATTCTCCTCGACCGTCAGAGTCGGGAAGACCTGTCGGCCCTCCGGCACCAGGCCGATGCCGCGCTGGGCGATGCGGAAGGGCGGCAGGCCGGTGATATCGGCGCCGTCCATTGCGATCCGGCCGTCCTGGGGCTTCAACAGGCCCATCACGGCGCGCACGGTCGTCGTCTTGCCCATGCCGTTGCGGCCGAGCAGCGTGACCACCTCCCCGGCACCGATCATGAATGACATGCCGTGCAGCACGCGACTGCCGCCGCCACCGCCATAGCCGGCGACGAGGTTCTCGACCGCCAGCATCAGGCGTCGTCCTCGCCGAGATAGGCGGCGCGAACCTCGGCATTGCCGCGGATCTCCGCGACGCTGCCGGTCGCGATGACGCGGCCATAGACCAGCACCGAGATACGATCGGCCAGCGCGAAGACGGCCTGCATGTCATGTTCGACCAGCAGGATGGTGTAGCGGGCCTTCAGGCGCGTCAGCAGGGCGACCAGCCGTTCGGTCTCCTCCGGCCCGGCGCCGGCGAGCGGTTCATCGAGCAACAGCAGGCGCGGCTGCGTGGCCAGCGCGATCGCCAGTTCCAGCGCGCGCTTCTCGCCGTGCGACAGGGCGCCGGCCGGGACCGCGGCACGGTCGCCGAGGCCGACTTCCCCCAGCGCGGCCATGGCGGCGTCGTTCAGGGCGCGCTCGGATGCGGCGGGGCGGAAGAAGCGGAAGGAGGAGCCGTCCCGCGCCTGAGCGGCCAGCGCGACGTTCTCCAGCGCCGAGAAGCCGGCGACGATGCTGGTGATCTGGAAGCTGCGCGCCAGGCCGGCGCGGGCGCGGCGCGGCAGGGACAGGCGCGTGATGTCGCGCCCGGCGAAGTCGATGCGTCCGGAATCCGGCAGGACCACGCCGGTGATCTCATGGATCAGCGTCGTCTTGCCCGCGCCGTTTGGGCCGATCACGGCGTGGATCTCTCCGGGCCGCACGTCGAGCGAGACGCCGTCGGTCACGGCAAGCCCGCCATAGTGCTTGCGCAGCCCCGTCAGGCGCAGCAGCGGCTCAGCCATGGCGCCGATGCACCAGCCCGGACAGCCCGTTGCGCATGGTCAGCACCGCGATCACCAGCAGCGGCCCGAAGATCATGCGCCAATGCGGAGTGATCTCGGCCAGCCAGGTCTCCAGCAGCACGAAGACCACCGCGCCGAGCATCGCACCCCACAGGCGCCCGATACCGCCCAGGATGACCATGAACAGCAGCTCGCCCGACCGCTGCCAGGAAAGGATGGCGGGGGAGACGAACTCGGTCGCATTGGCCAGCAGCACGCCGGCCACGCCCGCGATGGCGCCCGCAATGACATAGGCCGTCAAGCGAAAGGGATAGGGCGCAAGGCCGATCGCCTCCACGCGCTGCGCGTTCTCCCGCGCCGCACGAAGCACGCGGCCGAAGCGGGAGGCGAGCAGCATCGCACACACCGCCCAGGTCAGCGCTAGCGCGCCGAGCACGATGTAGTGGAAGGCGAGCCGGTTCTCGAGCAGCCGTGCTCCGGCGACCTCTGTACGGCTGTAGAGCGTGTAGCCGTCATCGCCGCCATAGGCCGACAGCGACGACGCAGTGAAGAACGCCATCTGCCCAAAGGCGAGCGTGATCATGATGAAATGCACGCCGCTGGTGCGGATGGCGATGGCACCCGTCAGCAGCGAGAACAGCGCCGCCGCGACGATCGCGACCGGCAGGACGATGGCCGCTTCCGTCACGCCCTGCGCATCCAGCACCACCACCGCATAGGCGCCGACGCCGACCGCGGCGGCATGGCCGAGGCTCGCCAGCCCCGCCCCGCCGACCAGGAAGGACAGCGACACCGCCGCCATGGCGAGGATCATGATCCGCGCCATCAGCGTCGTCTCATAGGACGATGCGAAGCCCGCGACGGGCGCAAGCGCCAGCGCGGCGAGCACCGCCAGCGGAAGCCAGTTGCGACGGATCATGCCCGGACCGGGAACAGCCCCGCGGGGCGGAAGGCGAGGATCGCGGCCATCGCCACATAGACCAGCATCGAGGCCAGCGCCGCGCCCGTCTGCCGGGCGGACGACGCATCGAGGAACAACCGCATCAGGTCCGGCATCAGCGACTTGCCGAGCGTGTCGATCAGCCCGACCAGCAGCGCCGCGATGAAAGCCCCGCGGATCGACCCGATCCCGCCAATCACGATGACCACGAAGGCGAGGATCAGCACGTTGTCGCCCATGCCCGGCTCGACCGAGAAGATCGGTCCGGCCAGCACCCCGGCGAAGCCCGCCAGCATCGCCCCGAAGGCGAAGACCATGGTGAACAGCCGGTTGATATCGATGCCGAGCGCCGAGACCATCGGCGCATTGGTCGCCCCCGCGCGCACCAGCATGCCGGCGCGGGTGCGCTCCACCAGCCACCACAGGCCGCCTGCCGTGACGATGCCCGCCCCCAGCACCGCGATGCGATACAGCGGGTATTGCAGGCCGGGCATGATCTCTACCCCGCCTTCCAGCAGCGCAGGGATCGGCGATTCCAGCGGTGCGGCGCCCCAAACGAGCTTCACGCCCTGGTTGAGGAACAGGATGACGCCGAAGGTCGCCAGCACCTGGGACAGATGGTCGCGCACATAAAGATGCCGGAACACCAGCACTTCCAGCAGCAGCCCGGCCAGCAGCGCCGCCGGCAGCGCCAGCAGCAGCCCCCACCAGAAGGACCCCGTCGCCGCGGCCAGCGAGGCGCCGAGATAGGCGCCCAGCATGTACTGCACACCATGGGCCAGGTTGATGAAGTCCATCACCCCGAACACCAGCGTCAGCCCTGCGGCGACCAGGAAAAGCAGGATGCCGAGCTGCAGCCCGTTCAGCGCCTGCACCAGAAGCAGCTGGGTGGTCACGCGGCGCGCCCTGGCGGCGGCGCTGCATGGGCGCGCCCCGGTGGCGTCGTGGCGCGCTCGCGACTGGCTCGCACCGTGGTCTGCTCGTGCGCGTCGGCCGTTCCTGGGTGCCGGCCGGCGACGGCGAGCCTCGCCAGCCGGCGCGCGACCGGCGTCAGCGCATGCGGCATTCGGCGGCCCAGGGATCGACCGCGTTGCTGAAGATCTTCCGGTCGGTCTGCGTCTCCAGCTTGCCGTCAGCGCGGCGGCCCACCTTCAGCAGCCAGAAATCCTGCACCGGGTAGTGGTTCACGCCGAAGGCGAAGGGGCCGCGCACCGAGCGGAAGTCGGCGGCCTTGATCGCGGCGCGCAGAGCGTCCTTGCCGGCGAGGTTGCCGTTCACCCGGCGGATCGCGGAATCGAGCAGCATCGCCGCGTCATAGGCCTGCGCGGCGTAGGTCGCCGGCACCGCATTGTGCGCGGCGATGTAGTCGGTCACGAACTTCACGTTCTGCGCGTTGTCCATGTTCGGCGCCCAGGACGCCGCCGAGTAGAAGCCGAGCGCCGCGTCGCCCTGTGCCGGCAGCGTCGCCTCATCCACCGTGAAGGTGGACAGGAACGGGATGTTCGCGAGCCCCGCCTGCCGGTACTGCCGCACGAGGTTTACGCCGAGCCCGCCCGGCATGAAGGTGAAGATCGCATCCGGCCGCGATGCCGCGATCTTCGCGAGCTCGGCCGAGAAATCGAGCTGGGTCAGCGGGACGAACACCTCGTCCACCACCTCCCCCTGGAACTTCGACTTGAAGCCGGCGACGGCGTCGCGCCCGGCCTGGTAGTTCGGGACCATGACGAAGACGCGGCGATAGCCGGCATCCTGCGCCGCCTGGCCCATCACCGAATGGACCTGGTCGTTGTTGTAGGAGGTGGTGAAGAAGTTCTGGTTGCAGCCGCGCCCGGCGAAGGTGGACGGGCCGGCATTGGTGCTGATCAGGATGGTGCCGGATTCCGTCACCGGACGGATGATCGCCTGCAGGATGTTCGAAAACACCACACCGACGACGAAGTCCACGCGGTCGCGTTCCAGCGCGGCACGGACCTTGGTCACCGCCACATCGGGCTTCAGCTCGTCGTCGATGATGACGGTCTCGGCAGTCAGCCCGCCGAGCTTGCCGTCCAGGTGCCGCAGCCCGAGCGCGAACCCATCCTTCAACTGGTTGCCGAGCGCCGCCTGCGGACCGGTCTGCACCGCCACCACGCCGATCTTCACGCCGCCCGCCGGCTGGGCATGGAGAATGGCGGGCGCGGCCAGCAGCGCCGTGGTCCCGCCCAGAAGCCCGCGCCGTCCGATCCCGATCATGGAACTCTCCCCGGATTCACGCTCCTGTTAAGCGCGATCCGTCAGGCGGGCGCAAGCCGCCCCGCCATGTCGGCAGCGAAGGACACCAGGGCGTGGCCGGGGTCCGGGAAGAGGTCGAGCACCGTGAAGTGGTTGGCGCCCGGGATTTCTTCCCCGCTGGCCCTCCAGGCGGCGGCGAAGGCGTGGGTCTGGCGGATGAACTCCGAGCTTTCCGCCCCGCCGACCACGGCGTGAAGGTCACCGATCGCCGGGCGGAGATACCGCGGGGACAGCGCCTGCGCCTCGGCCGGCGACAGGTTGAGCCCGCGCCCGACGGAGGTGCCGAGCAGCGGTTCCAGTTCGAAGACGCCGGAGACCGGAAGGGCCGCGCCGACCAGCCGTTCCGGCAGCGCCGGGTCGATGGCGCGCCAGTCCGTCGCCATCAGCATGGCGGCGAGGTGCCCGCCCGCCGAATGCCCCGCTACCAGCAATCGCTGGCCCGTCCGCCGGTGCAGGGCAATGCAGGCAGCCCGCATCTGGTCGGCGATCCGCGCGAGCGGCACGGTGGGGCACAGGTCGTAGGACGGCACCGCCACCGTCACGCCGCGCGTCGCGAGCCCCCTCGCCCAGTGGCTGCCGAAGGATTTGTCGAGCGCCTGCCAGTAGCCACCATGGATGAACATCGCGACGGGGCCGGGCGCCTTCGCCTCGAACAGGTCGAATCGCTCGCGATCGCCGGCGCCATAGGCGATGTCGAGCGTGCTGCGCGGCCATTCGGCGCGGAAGGCGGCGGCGTCGCGGGCCCAGCCGGCGATGATCGCCGCGCTGTCCGCCACCCGCGCACGGTTGTTGTACTCGGCTTCCAGGTCCATCCGGGCATTCCGCATGGCGCGGCGGCACCCGGCAAGGCAGGATCGGCGGATGCGCGTCTACCTCGCCGGCCCCGAAGTCTTCCTGCCCGATGCGCTCGACATCGCGGCGGCGAAGAAGCGCATCTGCGCGGCACATGGGCTGGAAGGCGTATTTCCGCTGGATACGCCGCCCGCCGCGCCGCCCGCGGACCGGCCGTATTGGATGCGCATCTATCTCGGCAACGAGGCGCATATCCGGTCCTGCGGCGCCCTGATCGCGAACCTCACCCCCTTCCGCGGCCCGTCAGCCGACGCGGGAACGGTGTTCGAACTGGGGTTCATGAGTGCGCTGGGCCGGCCCGTGATGGGCTACAGCAACGAAGGCGCCGAGTTCCTGGCGCGCACCCGCGACTTCCTCGGCGCCGAGGCCCGGCAGCGACAGGATGGCGGGTGGGAGGATGCGGAGGCGATGGGCCTCGAGGATTTCGGGCTGGCCGACAACCTGATGATCGATGGTGGGATCGAGGCGGCGGGCGGCGTGTTCGAACGCTTCGAAGCCGCGCGGGCTCGGCGCTGGCGGGACTTCACCGCGTTTGAACGGTGCTGCGAGCGATTGCAGGCACGCCGATAGGGGCGCGCCGCCGGTGGAACCTCACCCGCCCTTCTTGCGCGCCATGAAACCGCCGAGCATTCGCGTCGGCTCATCCGTCTGCCAGGACGCGGCGAAGGCGCCGATCCCCGCCTCGATGCCCTGACTGATCGTCAGATCCTCCCAGCGCCGGATCAGGGCCTTCTGGGACCGGATCGCTTCCGGCCCGGCTTCCAGCAGCAAGTCGATCCAGGCATCGACCGCGCTATCCAGCGCATCCGGCGCGACGACGCGCTCCACCAGGCCCCATTCCAGCGCCTCCGCCGCGCCGATCGTCTCGGCCAGCAGCAGCAGGCGGCGGGTGCGGCCCCAGCCGATCAGGCCGGGCAGCAGCGCGGCCTCGACGACCGACGGAATGCCCACGCGAACCTCCGGCATGCCAAACTTCGCGGCGTCGGAGGCGATGCGCAGGTCGCAGGCGGCCGCGATCTCCAGCCCCGCGCCGAGGCACCATCCGTTCACCCGCGCGATCACCGGTACGGGGCAGCCGCGCACCGCGCGGCAGCAGCCATGGACCAGGCGGATGAAGGCCTCGCCGCCCGGCGGGTCCTGCACCGCGGCCATCACCGAGATGTCAGCGCCGCCGATGAAGGCGCGCGGGCCGGCGCCGGTCAGCACCACGGCGCGCAGCGACGGATCCTCGCCGAGCGTCTCGAAGGTCGCCGCGAATTCCTGCATCAGTGCCGGGTTTAGCGTGTTCAGCTTGGCGTCGTGATCCACCGCCACATGCGCGACGCGCCCATCATGCGAGCGTCGCACCGTCATCCGTCCGGCCATGCCTGATCCTCCCTGAGTGGCGCACATGCTGCCCGGCGTGCCGCGCCGCGCAAGGGGCGGCGTTGACGCCGCGCACGGTGGTGGCGAGAAGGCCGGCGTGAGTACCCAGATCATCCTCCTCCTCATCCTGTTGGTCGGTGTGGCGGTGTTGCTGCTGCGGCCGCGCAAGCATCTCCGCATCGACCAGACCTACCGGATCGCACCGGAGGATCTGTGGGAACTGGTCGTGCCTTCCCCGCACCGCCCCAATCCGTTCGAGAGTATCGAACGCTATGAATGGCACTCGGAGACGGACGCGCTGGTGTTCTATCGCCACGGGCTGACGGCGCGGCTGGCGCAGCGGACGGACCATTCGCAGGGTCGCGTCGAGCAGGTGCTCGACCTGCTCGACCGGGCCGGACGGGTGGCCGAGCGGATGACGTGCCAGGTCGCGCTGATGCAGGAACCGGCCGGTACGCGGTTGGTGATGGACATCTTCTTCCAGCGGCTCGGCAGCGGCGGACCGGCGCATTGGCTGACAACGCTGTTCCGCCCCCTGACGGCGCGTTCCCTCCGCATGCAGATCGAGCAGGCCATGGAACGCAGCGGCGCGCGGGCGCGGTTCGAGGCGCAGCACGGCGAGCCGCCGGCGCCGCGCAGCCTGCTGGGCATGCGGCTGTCGCGCGGGGCGCTGGCCTTCGCTGTCATCGCCGGCGCCTGGTGGTCGTGGGAGTTCGGGCCGTGGCTCACCCTGGCCCTGATGGTCGGGCTGGTCGCGCATGAGACGGGTCATGTGGCGGTGATGCGCGCCTTCGGCGACCGCACCAGCGCCTTCTACTTCGTGCCCTTCCTCGGCGGCGTCGCGGTGGGGCGGATGCGGCACGGGCAGGACTGGCAGCATGCGGCGATGGTGCTTGGCGGGCCGCTCGCGGGGCTTGCCTCGGCGCTCGTGGCGGCGCTGCTCGGTTGGATGGCCGGCAGCGACTACCTGCTCGGCTGCGCGTTCTTCTTCGCCGTGCTGAACCTGTTCAACATGGCGCCGTTGCCGCCGCTGGATGGCGGGCAGTTGCTGATCCTGGCCCTGCGCCCCTTCCTGCCGGCCAGGCTGGTGCCGCATGTCACGACCGCGCTGCTCGGCGTGAGCTGCGCGCTGCTGCTGTGGCACGGCTGGTGGCTGCTCGGCGTGCTGGTGAGCGGGCTGGTCGCCATCGCGCTGGCCCAGCCGGGTGCAGCCCGGATCCCGGACCGACCGGCGCTCACGCGCGGCCAGTCGGTCGTGCTGGTGGGTATAGGGCTCGCGCTGGCGGCCAGCCTCTGGGGCATCATGCAAGGTCTGACCGACGCGACACCCGTGCGCACGTATTTTGCCGCGCTGGTCGAGGGGCCTTTCGCGCAGTAGAGCATCCGCGTTCGCTTGCGCCCACGCGACCGGCGCACTTTCCGTTTGGCGGGCACCCTCGCCCGCCCGGACGCGATCGGCTCTCGCCGTCAGTGCCGCCAGAACGGCTTTCCCGCTTCCTGCGCCGCGTCATCCGGCGTGACACCGATGTCGCGCAGCAGCCGTGGCTCAAGCGCGGCAAGCGCCGCCCGCTGCGCGCGGCGCTCCAGCGCCCGGGCCAACAGGGCGACGAATGCAGGCAGGCCGGCCCGCGCGCGCGGCTGACGCACCGTCATCCAGGTTTCGCTGTGCGTGGTCATCCTGCTCTCCTGCTTCGCGTCGCGGGCAGGATGCGTCGTCGTTCCGGCGGATGGTGCGGAAACGGCCGAAGCGTGGCGCTATCCCGGCGCGGCGAACCCGGCCATCTGCGCGTAGCCGCCGGCAATGGCGGCCAGCTCCGCGCCTGCGATCACGTCCTCGATGCGCTCGAAGCCATCAGGCGCGCGCGCCGAGACGACATCGACGACGCGTTCCGGCCCGCCGTGCCGGTTGCTGCGCACGATCTCCGCTGTCTTAGGCAGGCGTTCGGCCTCGTAGGCAGCAAGTGCGGCGGTCGCATCGCCGCCTGCCAGCAGCGATGCGAGGCAGCGCGCATCGAGCACCGCCTGGGAGGCGCCGTTCGATCCCACGGGATACATCGGATGCGCCGCATCTCCGAGCAGCGTGACCCGCCCCCGCGTCCAGAACGGCAGCGGGTCACGGTCGCACATCGGGTACTCCCAGAAGGCTGGCGTCGCCCGCACCAGCGCCTCGACATCCAGGAAAGGGATGCGGAAGCGCCCGACATGTGGCAGCACCTCCGCAAGGCTGCCGGGACGCGACCAGTCCTCCCGCCGGGGCGGTGGCTTCGTCGCGTCGCCGATCTGCGCGCAGACGACCCAGTTGGTCAGCCGCGTTGCCGGCGTGCTGCCGCCAGCGATCGGATAAAGCACCAGCTTCTCGGTCATGTCGCCGGCGACGATCATGGTGTCGCCGCCCTCGAAGGCCGGCCAGTCGACGGCGCCGCGCCACATCTGGATGCCGTTCCAGCGGATGCCGCCATCGTCGGGATGCAGCGCCGCGCGCAACACGGAATGGATGCCGTCGGCACCAATCAGCACGTCGCCACGGGCGGTCCGGCCGTCGGCGAAGCGCGCGGTCACGCCGGCATCGTCCTGCTCGTAGGCGGCCAGCCGCGCGCCGGTGACGAGCGCCTCCGGCCCCAGCCGGTCGCGCGCGGCCTGCCACAGTGCCTCATGCAGATGGCCGCGATGGATGGAGAATTGCGGGACGTCGTGCCCGGCCCAGGTGCCCCGCTGCTCGACCCAGATCTCCTGGCCGAAGCGGTTCAGATAGCGCAGCTCGCGCGTGCGCACGGCGACCGCATCGAGCGCGGGCAGCAGGCCAAGCGCGGCGAGTTCGCGGATCGCATGCGGCAGGGTGTTGATGCCGACGCCCAGTGGCCGGACCTGCTCCGCCGCCTCGAACACCGTGCTGGATATGCCGCGTTCGTGCAGCGACAGCGCGAGGGCGAGCCCGCCCACGCCCCCGCCCGCGATCAGGACGCGCATGTCAGCCTCCGACGCCATGCCGGCGGGGTAGCGCCGGGACCCTGGCGGAGCAAGAGATCCAGAATGGCCGTGGCGTGCCTAAGGCCGAATCTCGGTCGCTTCCTCGCCCGCCTCCGGTTCCTCCTTCGGCCAGGCGCTTCGCGCCTTGCCGCGGCGCTTCGCCACCGCGCAGGCCAGCACGGCAGCGCCCGCGACCGCAGCCCCGCTTGCCGCCGCCGCGGCGGTGAGCAGAGCTGCGCCGGCCAGACCCACACCCATGATCCGTAACAGCATGCGATCCTCCCTGGCCCATCACGCGAGCATGAGCATGCGCGTTACACGTCATGCTGGCATTTCGCGTGGCGGAAACGATAGCGTCTCGGCGCGGCGCCGCCCACCCGCGTGGCAGCGCCGGTGGGAGAAACGCATCATGTCCATGAACCGTCGCGCCCTTCTGGGCGCCGGGCTTGCTGCCGCCTCACTGCCACTGTTCCGCGCCGAAGCCGCGGCCCCCTTCGTCGGGCGCGGCGCGCCCGCCTGGTACCGCTTCAAGCTCGGCGAGTATGAGGTGACCGTCATCTCCGACGGCGCACTGCCGCTCGGCAAGGCGGATGAAGCCTTCGTCGGGGCCCGGCCCGGCGAGGTCAACGCCATGCTGACGGCGAATTTCCTCGACCCCGCAAACGCCCTGCTGGAACAGAACGCGCTGGTGCTGAACACCGGCCGGCAGCTCATCCTGTTCGACACCGGCATGGGCGAGAGCATGGGGGCCGACAGCCGGATGTTCGGCCCCACAACGGGACGCCTGCTGCGCAACATGCGCGATGCCGGCATCGACCCGGCGCAGATCGACCTCGTCGTGCTGTCCCACGCCCATTGCGACCATTGCTGGGCGCTGGTGGACGCCAACGGCAACCGCAACTTCCCCAACGCCCAGGTCGCCATCTCGGAGGCCGACCTGCGGTACTGGACGGATGAGGGCAATATCCGCGGCCCCGCCTTCATGGGCCCCTTCATCCGCGGGGCGGCCAAGAACCTCAACGCCTATCGCGACCGCATGGTGATGGTGCAGGACGGGCGCGAGGTGACGCCGGGAGTGACCGCCGTTTCGGCCCCGGGCCATACCGTCGGCCATACCATCTACACCATCAGCTCCGGCCCCAATGTGATGGTCTATACGGGCGACCTTGCGCACCATCACATCCTGCTGCTGCAGCGGCCGATGCTCGAATTCGCCTATGACACGGACCCGAAGCAGTCGGCGCAGACCCGGTCGCGCGCGCTCGAGGTTTTCGCGACCGACAGGCCGCTGGTGCTGTCCTACCACTTCCCCTGGCCGGGTGTGGGCAGGGTGGCCAAGCAGGGCGAGGGCTATGCCTGGATGCCGGCGCCGATGGATGTGACGAGCCTCGGTTAAAGAGCGCTCGGCTTCGGCGCCGGGAGAACTGGAGGGGCCTTGCCCCTCCAGGCCCCCCACCAAAGGCCGAACGGCCTTTGGAAGCTTCGACCTGGTACCGTGCGCCGCCGTCAATATTCGAGGCCTCGATGCCGCTTTGCGCGCCGGGAGCATGCAGCGTGGCCGGTGCGGCCGCCTGTCCGGGACGCCAGCACCCAGGCCTCCTACTCACGTTGTCGGTCCTGCGTCAGTGAAGCTCAGGCGGTTCGGGCAGCGGCCCCCGATCTTCCATGACCGTGGTGCCAGACACGGGCCCCAGCGGAGCGCAACAGACCCGCGCCCGGCCCCCGGGCTTGCCGCCCCTGTCCTGGCAGTGCAATTTCCGCCCGCATCGGCCGCCCCTGCCCGGGCGCGACCCGCATCCGTTCGCTCCGCAGAGGATTGCCCATGGCCAAGATCAAGGTGAAGAACCCCGTCGTCGAGATGGACGGGGACGAGATGACCCGCATCATCTGGGGGTTCATCAAGGAGAAGCTGATCCTCCCGTACCTCGATATCGACCTGAAGTACTACGACCTCGGCATCCAGAAGCGCGATGAGACGGACGACCAGATCACCGTCGATTCCGCCAACGCCACCAAGAAGTATGGCGTGGCCGTGAAGTGCGCGACGATCACCCCGGATGAGGCGCGCGTCGCCGAATTCGGCCTGAAGAAGATGTGGCGCTCGCCGAACGGCACGATCCGCAACATCCTCGACGGCACGATCTTCCGCGAGCCGATCATCTGCGAGAACGTGCCGCGCCTGGTGCCGCACTGGTCGAAGCCGATCGTCGTCGGCCGCCACGCCTATGGCGACATCTACCGCTCGGTCGAGATGAAGGTCCCCGGCGCCGGCACGGTGAAGATGACCTACATCCCCGAGGGCGGTGCCCCGCAGGAAATCGGCGAATTCGCGATGCCGGCGACCGGCGGCGTGGCGATGATGATCCACAACCTCAACAAGTCGATCGAGGGCTTCGCCCGCGCCAGCTTCAACTACGGCCTGGCGCGCAACTTCTCGGTCTACTTCAGCCACAAGAACACGATCCTCAAGGCCTATGACGGCAACTTCAAGGACATCTTCCGCGGCATCTACGACGCCGAGTTCAAGGCGGAATACGAGAAGCGCGGCCTGACCTACGAGGACCGCCTGATCGACGACATGGTGGCCTCGGCGCTGAAGTGGGAAGGCGGCTACATCTGGGCCTGCAAGAACTACGACGGCGACGTGCAGTCGGACATCGTGGCGCAGGGCTTCGGCTCGCTCGGCCTGATGACCTCGGTGCTGCTGTCCCCGGATGGGCAGACCGTTGAGTCGGAAGCCGCGCACGGCACGGTGACGCGCCACTATCGCGAGCACCAGAAGGGCCGCGAGACCTCGACCAACCCGATCGCCTCCATCTTCGCCTGGACGCGCGGCCTCGCCTATCGCGGCAAGTTCGACGGCACGCAGGATGTGGTGGACTTCGCGAATGCGCTCGAGAAGGTCTGCGTCGAGACGGTCGAGAGCGGCCACATGACGAAGGATCTCGCGATCCTGATCGGCAAGGACCAGCCCTGGCTGAACACCCAGGCGTTCCTCGCGAAGATCGACGAGAACCTGAAGAAGAAGATGGCGTAAGGATCGGCACCGGGGCCCTGTCCCCGGTCGGCCGTCGGGCGGCCCGCATTCCGGAAGGGGTGCGGGCCGTTTTTCGTTCGCCGGGATGGACCGTCAGGGGCTTGCGTCGCCGTCCCGATGCCCTTGCAATGCGGCGTCGGTTGGTGCGGTGCCGCGGCCGGCGAGGGCAACGCGCGCCGGCGGCGTGACGCGGCGGGGGTCGCTTACCGGCTCACTGGGGGGATGCGTATGCGCGTGATCGTCATCGGCGGGGGCATCCTCGGTTCCATCGCGGCTTACTCACTGCTGCGAGCGGGTGCCGAGGCCGTGCTGATCGACGCCGCCCATCCCGGCCGCGCCACCCAGGCGGGCGCCGGCATCGTCTCCCCCTGGACCACGCGCTACGAGGGTGAGGCGCTCTACGCCATGCTCGAAGGCGGCGCGACCGCCTATCCCGACCTGGTTGCCGCGCTGGCCGAGGATGGCGAAACCGATCTGGGCTATGCTCGCGTCGGGACGCTCTGCGCGCCGGAGGACCCGGCGGTGCTCGATGCAATCGAGCCGCTGGTGCGCCGTCGCGCCGCCGCCTGCCCGCTCGCCGGCGATGTCGCGCGTTTGACCGCGGCCGAGGCGCAGCGCCTGTTCCCCGCCATGGCACCGCGCGCCGCGCTGCACCTGACCGGCGGCGCCCGCGTGGACGGCCGGCGGTTGGCCGCTGGACTGCACCGGGCCATCGCGCAGCGCGGCGGCGTCATCCGGCAGGGCAGCGCCGCGCTGCTGACGGAAGGCGACCGGCTGCGCGGCGCGAGCCTGGATGGCGAGGCGATCGGCGCCGATGCAGTCATCGTCGCGGCCGGGGCCTGGGCACCTTCCCTGCTCGCCCCGCTCGGCCTGCGCCTGGCGATCGAGCCCCAGCGCGGGCAGATCCTGCATCTGCGGCTGGAAGGGATGGATACCCGCGCCTGGCCGGTGCTCTACCCGATGACCTCCCACTACCTGCTGACCTTCGAGGATGGCCGTGTCGTCATCGGCGCGACGCGGGAGACAGGGTCGGGCTTCGACCAGCGCGTGACCGCGGCCGGGCTTGCGGAGGTGCTGGGCACCGCGCTGTCGGTCGCGCCGGGGCTGGCGCAGGCGACGCATGTCGAAACGCGGATCGGCTTCCGCCCGATGCCCCCCGACGGCCGGCCCCTGCTCGGCACCGTGCCCGGCCTGCCGGGGCTCGTGATTGCCAACGGCCTGGGGCCGTCGGGGCTGACCGTCTCGCCCTTCGCCGGCCGGGTCGCCGCCCAGCTTGCGCTCGGCGAGGCGCCGCCACTGGACATCGCGCCCTATGACCCGCTGCGCCGTTAGCGCGCTGGCCGTGGCGCTGCTGGCGCTGCCGCCGGTCGCCTCGCCGGCGCTCGCCGACTGCGTCGATTGGGACAGCATGGAGCGCACGGATCGGGGCACGCTGCGCGGGCTGCCGCCGGGTGCCGTCCGCTGGCGCGTGGGCCTTCGCTCGGCGGGGTGGTCCCATCAATCGACCTCGGTCGAGGTCGCCTGGACCGCGCAGGACGGGCAGGTCTGGCGCCAGACCCTGTTCGAGGAGATCCAGCAGGGCCGCCCCTCCCTGCGCGTGCGGCGTGGCCGGCTCGAACTGCGCATCACCTATTGCGAGCGCGGCGGCGGCTGCCGCGGCGTCACCCTGCCCTATACCTGGAGCCATGCATCGCGCCGCTTCACGGGGGCCACCCGCGACGCGCGGGAGTCTTTGGCGGTGAGTTGCACGCCCGTCCCGGTCCCTGCCGACTCATGACGCTGCCGCTCACCATCCTCGACTGGGTCGCCCTCGCGGTCTTCGCCCTCGCCTGGATAGGGTACGCCTCGATCACGGACCGCGTGAAGTCGATCCGCGCCCGCAGCGTCATCGCCGCGATGGACGAGCACCGCCATCGCTGGATGCGCGCCGCGCTGGGCCGCGAGAACCGCATCGCGGACATCGCGGCGATCGGCAACCTGATGTCGTCGACCTCCTTCCTCGCCACCACCTCGATCCTGGTGCTGGGCGGCCTGGTCGCGATGCTCTCGGCGCCCGACCCGGCGCGGCACGTCGTCGCGGTCCTGCCCTGGAGCCAGATGCCGGATGAGATGATGTGGGAGCTGAAGATCGGCCTTCTGCTGGTGATCTTCGTGAAGACCTTCTTCGAGTTCACCTGGGCGTTGCGCCAGTTCAACTACACCTCGACGCTGCTCATGGGCATGCCGCTGGACCCTCATGCCGTCGGCCATGCGGATGCCGCGGCGAAGCTCGCGAACCGTGCCGCACGGCACTTCAACACAGGGCTCAGGGCGTACTACTTCGGCCTGGCGGCGCTCGCCTGGATCATTCATCCGCTGGCGCTGATCGTCGCAAGCCTGCTCGTGCTGCGCGAACTGCACCGGCGTGAGTTCCGGTCAGTGGCGCGGGATGCGCTGGCAACGCGTGAGGTGCGTTGATCAGGGCAGCCGGAACACGGTCCCCGGTAGTTGACCCGGCCGCAGGCGGCACAGCGACGTCACCGCATCCGCCGGCGCGGTGATGGCGATCTCGGACGGTTCGCAGGTGCCGCGGCCTAGATCGTCGATCTGCCGTTCCACCGCGAAGGCCTCGCGCAGCCGGCCCTCCGGCGTGAAATCGTGGAAGGTATAGGAGACGGCGCAGCAGCCATTGCGCCCGAGCGACACCAGCCGCCCGCCGGCGCGCGAGAAGCCGACGCCGCTCACCTCTCCCGCGCGGCGGAAACGGGCGCCGCCGGGTTCCATCAGCCAGATATCCCAGGCGGTATTCGCATTGCCGCCGATCACCGGCACCCAGAGATCGGCCGCACCATCGCCGTTGGTATCGATCAGGCGCGGCAGGGTGTTCGGCAGGTCGGACTGCACCTCGATGCGCTGGCTCGACACGCCGCCTTCGAGCACGTCGATCACCCAGTATTCGTCATTGGAGGTCGCGCGGAGTTCGAGTGGCGTCGCACCCGGCCGGTTGGCGCGCAGCGTGGTGCGGGCAGCCTCCGCAGGGATCGCGAAGGTGAGCAGGAGGGTCAGGAGCGCGCGTCTCATCGGCCGTGCGCCCGCAGCACCGCGCGCAGCGCATCGAGATCGATGGCATGCCCGGTGGCGCGCCGGCCGGTGCGGCCGTCGCGGCCGACGATGGTGGTTGCCATGGTCAGGGCGTTCAGGACGGCCTCCTCCACCGCCTCGGCCGCCGCGACAAACAGCGGCGACATGCGATCATTCGGCCAATCGGCGACATCCGCCTGACCGGCGCGGCGCCGGGCATCCCGTCGGACGCCGGCATGGGTGCTGAAGGCGATGGCGTAGTCGCCCGAGCCATCGCTGAACGCAGCACCTGTGCGTGCGAGGCCGGCCATGGAGCGGCTGGCGAGCCGCGCCAGGTTGCGGTCGGACAGCGGTGCGTCGGTGGCGATCACTACCATGACCGACCCGTCCGCGTCCCCGCGGTCGGTGTGCTCCTTCAGATACCACTTGCCGAGTTCGCGCCCGACCGGAACGCCGTCCATGGTCAGCACGCCACCGTAATTCGCCTGGACCAGCGCACCGATAGTCCAGCCGCCGAGCGCGGCAGGCAGCAGGCGGGACGACGTGCCGATGCCCCCCTTCCAGCCGAAGGCCATCGTGCCGGTGCCGGCGCCGACGCAGCCCTCGGCGACCGGGCCAGGTACGGCCGCATCAAGGGCAGCGAGGACCTGGTCGCGCGTGACGCCGAGCGCGCGGATGTCGTTCAGGCGGCCGTCATTGGTCTCGCCCACCACGGCGTTGACGCTCACCGCGTCCGGATTGCGCGCGAGGGTCCAGTCCACCAGTGCCTCGACCGCGCGGCCGACGGCCAGCGTGTTGGTCAGCACGAGCGGCGTTTCGAGTTCGCCGAGCTCGGTGAGCTGCGTCGCGCCCGCCAGCTTGCCGAAGCCGTTCATGACGGCGAGGCCGGCCGGGACGCGCTCGGCGAAGAGATTGCCGGGATGCGGCAGGATCGCGGTGACGCCGGTGCGGGTGGCGTCGCCCTCGATCAGCGTGACATGGCCGACGGCGACGCCGTCGACATCGGTGATGGCGTTGTTCGCGCCGGGCGCGAAGATGCCGGGTGCGAGGCCGAAATCCCGCGCCCGACAGCGATCTGTCACGCCGCCACGCCGTGGGTCAAGGTGTCGCGCACGGCCGCCAGGGCCTCGGCTGCCTTGGTCGCGTCCGGCCCGCCCGCCTGCGCCATGTCCGGCCGGCCGCCGCCGCCCTTGCCGCCGACCGCGGCCGATGCGGCACGCACCAGGGCCACGGCATCCGCCTTGCCCTTCGCCTGCTCGCCGGTTGCGACGACGATCGAGGCCTTGCCCTCCGCCGTGCTGACCAGCGCCACGACATCCGCGGTGCCGCCCTTCAGGATGGCCTCAGCCAGCCCCTTCAGGTCGCGCGGCGGCACCTCGCCCAGGTCGCGCAGCGCGACGCGCAGGCCGGCGACTTCTTCGACCTCAGCACCGCCGCCGCCGGTCGCGAGCTTCTTGCGCAGGTCCACCACGTCGCGTTCGAGCTTGCGGCGCTCCTCGACGAGCGCGGCAATGCGGCCGGCGAGTTCGCCTGGCTGCACCTTCAGCACCGCCGCCGCGGCCTGCAGGCTTTCCTCCATCTCGCCGACCAGGCCGAGTGCCGCCTCGCCGGTCACCGCCTCGACCCGCCGCACGCCGGCAGACACCGCACCTTCGGACACGATCTTGAAGAGACCGATATCGCCGGTCCGCCGCACATGCGTGCCACCGCAGAGTTCCAGCGAATAGACGCCGTGCTTCTCGACGGCCGCCGGGTCATGGGCCATGCCGACGACGCGGACCTCCTCGCCATACTTCTCGCCGAACAGCGCCATCGCGCCGGCCTCGACGGCGGCTTCAGGCGTCATCAGGCGGGTGACGACCTCGGCATTCTCGCGAATGCGGGCGTTCACCTCGGCCTCGACCCAGCGCAGGTCTTCCTCGGTCATCGGGGTCGGCTGGGAGACATCGAACCGCAGCCGGTCCGGCGCGTTCAGCGAGCCCTTCTGCGCGACATGGTTGCCGAGCCGGCGACGTAGCGCCTCATGCAGCAGATGCGTCGCGGAGTGGTGCGAGCGGATCTTCGACCGCCGCGCATGATCGACCTCGGCCTGCACGGGGAGGCCGAGCTTCGCCTCACCTGACACGACGGTGCCGAGGTGCACGAACAGCGCGCCGAGCTTCTTCTGCGTGTCGCGGATCTCTATGCGGGTGTCGCCGCTCTGGATGATGCCGGTGTCGCCGACCTGGCCGCCGGATTCCGCGTAGAAGGGCGTCTGGTTCAGCAGCACCGCGACCTCGGCGCCGACCGGCGCGCTGTCGACCGGCTTGCCGTCCTGCACGATGGCGACGATCTCGCCCTCGGCGGTCTCGGTGGAATAGCCGAGGAATTCGGACGCGCCGACCTTCTCCTTCAGGTCGAACCACACGCCTTCCGTCGCGGCCTCGCCCGAGCCCGCCCAGGCGGCGCGGGCGCGCTTGCGCTGCTCGGCCATGGCGGCGTTGAAGCCCTCGACATCGACCGGTCGGCCCTCGGCGCGCAGCGCATCCTGCGTCAGGTCGAGTGGGAAGCCGTAGGTGTCATACAGGCGGAAGGCGACGTCGCCCGGCAGCGTCTGCTTGTCGCCGAGCTTGCCGGTTTCCTCCGCCAGCAGGCCGAGGCCGCGTTCCAGCAGCGAGCGGAAGCGGGTCTCCTCCAGCCGCAGCGTCTCGGAGATCAGCGCCTCGGCGCGCACCAGCTCCGGATAGGCCGCGCCCATCTGGCGCACCAGCGCCGGCAGCAGGCGGTGCATCAGCGGCTCGCGAGAGCCCATCATATGCGCGTGGCGCATCGCGCGGCGCAGGATGCGGCGCAGGACATAGCCGCGGCCTTCATTCGACGGCAGCACGCCATCGGCGATCAGGAAGGCGCCGGCGCGCAGATGGTCCGCGACGACGCGGTGGCTGATGCGGAACGGGCCGTCCGGCTCCTGCCCCGTCGCTTCCGCCGAGGCGAGGATCAGCGCGCGCAGCGTGTCCGTGTCATAGTTGTCGTGCTTGCCCTGCAGGATGGCGGCGAAGCGTTCCAGGCCCATGCCGGTGTCGATGGACGGGCGCGGCAGCGGGTTGCGCGTGCCGGGCGGGTCCTCGAGGAACTGCATGAAGACCAGGTTCCAGATCTCGATGAAGCGGTCGCCATCCTCATCGGGGGAACCGGGCGGGCCGCCCGGGATCTTGTCGCCGTGATCGAAGAAGATCTCGGAGCAAGGGCCGCAGGGGCCGGTATCGCCCATGCGCCAGAAATTGTCGGAGGTGCTGATGCGGATGATGCGGCTGTCGGGCAGGCCGGCCACCTTCTTCCAGATGGCGGCCGCGTCGTCGTCCTCTGAATAGACGGTGACGAGCAGCTTGTCCTTCGGCAGCGCGAAGTCCTTGGTCAGCAATTCCCACGCATAGGGGATCGCCTGCTCCTTGAAGTAGTCGCCGAAGGAGAAGTTCCCCAGCATCTCGAAGAAAGTGTGATGGCGCGCGGTGTAGCCGACATTGTCGAGGTCGTTGTGCTTGCCGCCGGCGCGCACCGACTTCTGCGCCGTGGTGGCGCGCTTGTACGGGCGCGTCTCCTGTCCGGTGAAGACGTTCTTGAACTGCACCATGCCCGAATTCGCGAACATCAGCGTCGGGTCGTTGCGCGGGACCAGCGGGCTCGATTCCACCACCTCATGGCTATTGCGGTGGAAGTAATCCAGGAAGGTGGCGCGAATATCGTTGCTGCTGGTCATGTCCCGCCCGTCGCGTCGCCCGGGAAGAACCGGTCCCGGCAAGGTGTTGGCCTGAAAGGAGCGACAGGTAGCGCGCGGCACGCGGGGCGTGAAGGGGCGGCACGCCCCCCTGGCGCTGCGGCCGCGCCAACCAATATGGACGATCGTTAATGTCGATAGGATGCACCATGACCCGAGTCACCCTGCTCGCCACCTGCCTCGCCCTGCCGCTGCTTGCCGGGCCTGCCTTCGCCGATGAGGGCCTGTGCCGCACGGGCATCACCGCCGAGGAGGCAATCCGCATCGCCCGTGATGCCGGCGTCGCGCGGGTGCAGGAAGTCGATTGCGACGACGGCCGTTGGGAGGTGGAAGGCCGGGACGCGCAAGGCCGCAAGATCGAAGTGGACGTCCACGCCCGTGACGGACGGGTGATCGAGGTCGATCGCGAGCGGCGCTGATGCCTTAGCTGGGCCTACGCCTCGCGTTCCTCCTCCGCATCGTTCTTCGTTTTCCGGCGGTTCTCCTGCTGCTTGTCTGCCTTGCCGAAATCCGGCCCGCCTTCCTTCCGCTCATCGGGCCGGTGCAGCGGATGCGGCTTCTCCGGGGGAGGCTCGGGGGCGTTCTTCGGCAGGTGGGGGGGACGGGGCGTGTTCATCGGTGGTTATCTCCTCCGCTGAACAACACGGCGTAACCCGGCAGGGTTGCGCGCCACCTGGAACGACAAACGCCCGCGGCATCCCTGCCGCGGGCGTCCTTCGGTTCGTGCGATGCGGCGCGGGTTACTCCGCCGCCATCGCCTCGTCGTCGTCGCCACCCTCGCCCACCAGCATCTGGTCGGCGAGCAGGCCGGCCTGGCCGCGGATGCGCTGCTCGATGGAATTCGACATCTCCGGGTGATCGCGGAGGAACTGCTTCGCGTTCTCGCGCCCCTGGCCGATGCGCTGGCTGTCGCAGGAGAACCAGGCGCCCGACTTCTCGACGACGCTGGCCTTCACGCCGAGGTCGATCAACTCGCCGACCTTGGAGATGCCTTCGCCATACATGATGTCGAACTCGACCTCGCGGAACGGCGGGGCCATCTTGTTCTTCACCACCTTGACGCGGGTGTGGTTGCCGGTGACCTCGTCGCGGTCCTTGATCGCCCCGATGCGGCGGATCTCCATGCGGACCGAGGCATAGAACTTCAGCGCGTTGCCGCCCGTGGTGGTCTCCGGGTTGCCGAACATCACGCCGATCTTGAGCCGGATCTGGTTCAGGAAGATCAGCAGCGTGTTGGACTTCGCGACCGAGCCGGTCAGCTTGCGCAGCGCCTGGGACATCAGGCGAGCATGCAGGCCGACATGGGTGTCGCCCATCTCGCCTTCGAGTTCCGCGCGTGGCACCAGGGCGGCGACGGAATCGACCACCAGCACGTCGATCGCGCCCGAGCGCACCAGCGTATCGGCGATCTCGAGCGCCTGCTCGCCGGCATCCGGCTGGCTGATCAGCAGGTTGTCGACATCGACGCCGAGCTTCTTGGCATAGCCGGGGTCCAGTGCATGTTCGGCATCGACGAAGGCGCAGGTGCCGCCCTTCTTCTGGGCCTCAGCGATGACATGCAGCGCGAGCGTCGTCTTGCCCGAGGATTCCGGCCCGTAGATCTCAATGATGCGGCCCTTCGGCAGGCCGCCGATGCCCAGCGCGAGGTCGAGCCCGAGCGAACCGGAGGACACGACCTCGATCTCGCCCTGCTGGGACTGCTTGGCACCGAGGCGCATGATCGAGCCTTTGCCGAAGGCCCGTTCGATCTGGCTCAGCGCGGCGTCGAGCGCCTTTCCCTTATCCATGCCCTTCCCCCGATCCGGCGACGATTTATCAACCATAAGGCGATATCTCCTTGCAGTCTATCGCCCATTCGTAGCGGATCAGTTGACCCGCCGGGCCGTCCGCACCCGCTCATGGGGACACGATTCGGCGCAAGGGAAAGATGCGCCCCAGCGCACGGGACAGCAAGAACAAATTAAGAACTGACCCCGGCGATCGCCTCCAGCAGCGCCTTCATGCGGAACGGCTTCTCCAGGAAGACGAGGCTCTGCCCCGACAGCCCCTCCCCCACCGCGCGCTCGGCATAGCCGGAAACCAGCACGACCAAGAGGCCGGGCACCAGGTCCCGCAGCCCCTCGGCCAGCGCGAAGCCGTCCATGTCGCCCGGCATGGTGACGTCGGAGACCAGCACGTCCGGCACGAAGCCCGCCCTCACCGCCTCCAGCGCGGTCTCGGCATCCTCGGCCTCCCGCACCTCGTGCCCCGCCGCCTTCAGCGCGTGGGCGGCAAGGCGCCGCAGCGGCGCCTCATCGTCGACCAGCAGCACACGACGGGGCACGTCCGCTGCCGCCGGTGCGGCCCGCGTGGGCACCGGCGCAGCCTCCCGCATATCCGTCACCGCCGGGAACCATAGATGGAAGGCTGTGCCTTCGCCCGGCCGGGTTTCGACCGTCACCTGCCCCCCGGATTGCCTCAGGATGCCGAGCACCGTGGGCAGGCCGAGACCGGTGCCGCCTTCGGAGCGGCGCGTGGTGAAGAAGGGCTCGAATATCCGCGGCAGGTCGGCGGGCGCAATGCCGCGGCCGGCATCCTCGATGCTCAGCACCACCCAGTCGCCCGGCGGCACCACCCCACCGGTTTCGATGCGCTGCTCGGCCAGCGTCAGGGCTGCGACGCGGATGCCGATCGTGCCGCCATCCGGCATGGCGTCGCGCGCATTCACCACCAGGTTCAACAGCACCTGGTCGAGCTGCGAGCCGTCCACCCGCACGAAGGGCCCGGGCTTCGGCGGCAGGTGAAGCCCCAGTTCATGCCGCCCGCCGAGCAGCCGGCGCAGCAGCGGGATCATCGCTTCCACCATCCCGGCCAGCGGCAGCACCCGCGGCGCCAGCGCCTGTCGCGACGCGAAGGCCAGCAGCTGCTTCACCAGCCGCGCCCCCCGCGCCGCACTGTCGAGAATCTGGCGCAGATCCTCGGTCGTCGGCGCATCGGGCTGTCGCGACAGGGCCGCTTCCGCCGCGCCGGAGATCGCCGCGAGCAGGTTGTTGAAGTCGTGCGCCACCCCCCCCGCAAGCCGGCCGACGGATTGCAGCCGCGCGCCTTCTTCCATCTGCGCCTGCATCCGCTGCCGCGCGGTCACATCGGTCACGCGCAGCAGGGCGCCGGGTTCCCCGCGGAGCGGCCGGCAGGCGACCTCGACCTGCGCATCGGGCGGCAGCGACGCATCGGCGAGGCGCGCGAGCACCACCGGCGGGGCCGGCGGGCCGGCTAGCGCGGCGCGCAGTGCCCCCGCCACGCCATCGGCCGTGTCCTCCGTGAACAACACCGCCGCGATGCACCCCGACTGCGGCGGTGGGCCGCCGCCGCACAGCCGTGACAGCGCGGCATTGGCGAACCGGATGCGTCCTTCCGTGTCCACCACCGCCAGGCCGACCGCCTCCTCGGCCTCGAACAGTTTCCGGAAGGCTGCCACGTCCGGTCCGCGCCTGCGCAATTCGCTCACCCTGCCTGCCCCCGCCCGCCGAGCCGCCAAACATAGGCGATGATCTCGGCCACGGCCTGATAGTGCTCCGGCGGAATTTCCGTATCCAGATCCAGCCGGAATAGGGCGCGCGCCAGCGGCGGGTTGGAGACGACCGGCACGCCTGCCTCCCCGGCCGCCGCACGGATGCGCGCCGCGACCTCATCGGCGCCCTTGGCGACGATGCGTGGCGCCGCTTCGCCACCCTGCTCATACGCCAGCGCCACCGCGAAGTGAGTGGGGTTGGTGATCACCACGGCCGCCTTGGGCACCGCGGCCATCATCCGCCCCCTTGCCCGCTGCTGACGGATCTGCCGCTGGCGGGCCTTCACATGCGGGTCGCCTTCGCTCTCGCGCGCCTCTTCCTTCTGGTCCTGGCGGGACATGCGCAGGCGCTGGAGGTGGCGATGGCGCACCCACAGCCAGTCGAGCGCCGCGACGGCCGCAAAGGCCAGAAGGGCGGCGATCGTCAGGTCCGCCGCCGCCTCCCCGAGCCGGGCGAGCAGTGCGGCCGCCGGCAGGAACAGCAGGCGCGGCAGTTCGGCCGGGTCGCCCATCGCATGCCATAGCGCCGCGCCCACCAGGCCGAGCTTGATGATGGTCCGCAGCAGCTCGACGGCGCCGTCCGGGCCAAAGATGCGCTTCAGCGAAGCGAAGGGGTTCAGCCGCGAAAGCTGCGGCGCCAGCCCCTTGGCGGAGACCAGCATCCGCGTCTGCAGGAAGGTGGCAGCGATCGCGCCCAGCGCCGTCAGCAGCGCCACCGGCAGCGCGGCCATCAGGCCAAGCCGCGCCATCTCGAGCGCCGATTCCATCACCGGGATCGCATGCGCGCGAGCCATCGCACCGGCCAGGCCGCGCAGCATCTCCACCGCCAACGGCGCGGACAGCACCAGCCCGAGCACGCCGCCCGACAGCGCGCCGAAGCCCACCAGGTCCCGCGACAGGGCGACCTGACCGTCCTCCCGCGCCTTCTCCAGCCGCCGGGGCGATGCGGCTTCCGTTTTGTCCTCGGCCTCGGAGCCGTCGTCCTGCCCCGCCATGCGTCAGCGCAGACCGGGCAGCGAGAGGAAAGCCTCGCGTGCCGCTTCCCCGAAGGCACCGAGCAACGCCGGCAGGATCAGCGCGAGCAGCGCCAGGCCCGCCAGCACCTGGCCCGGCACGGCGATGAAATAGACCTGCACCTGCGGCGCGATGCGCGTCAGCAGGCCGAGCGCGACATTGATGACGACCGCTGCCAGCACGAACGGCGCGGCGAGCCGAAGCGCTAGGGCGAGGCTGTCGGACGCCGCGACCGCCATCGCCTCGGCACCCGCACCGGCGGGGAATGGCTCCCCGACCGGCAGCAGCGCGTAGGATTCCACGAGGGCGCGCAACGGTATGGCGTAGAGGCCGCTGGCCAGCACCAGCACCGCGGCGGCGAGCGAGAACAGCCGCCCTGTCGCCGTGCCCAGCCCACCGAGTTCCGGGTCCGGCACCAGCGCCTGGGCTAGCCCGAGCAGCAGAGCGACCGCCTGTCCCGCCATCGCCATGGCCAGCGTCACCAGCCGAGCCAGCCCGCCGAGCCAGAGGCCGACCACGACCTCAAGCCCGATCAGCCTTACCGCCTGCCCGGCATCGTCCGGTGCCGCCGGCAGGCCGGCCGCCAGGGCCGGCAACAGCAGGACGACCAGCCCGAGCCCGAGGCCCAGGCGTATCGGCGCCGGCACTTCCTGTTCGCCAAGCCCCGGCAGCAGCATTGCTGCCGCTCCGAGCCGGGCGAACAGCAGCGCAGCGTGGAAGGCGAGCGCCGGCAGTTCGGCGAGCAATCCTGGGGGCTCCATTCAGCCCTTCAGCCCCACATCCACCACCGCCTGGAACAGCCCGCCCGCATAGCCGCGCAGTACGCCGACGAAGAATGGCCCGAGCAGGAGCAGCGCCGCCGCCAGGGCCACGACCTTGGGCAGGAAGGCGAGCGTCGCCTCGTTCACCTGGGTCAGCGCCTGGAGCACGGCGATCACCAGGCCGATGGCAAGCATTATCAGCAGGAGTGGCCCGCCGATCTGCAGGGCCACCCAGAGCGCTTCGCGCGCGGCAAGGGCGGTTTCGTTCACGGCCGGGATTTTCCCTGGACCTGACGTGGTCGGTGCCGCGTCAGATCGGCATTCGCATCACGTCCTGATAGGCAGCCACGACGCGGTCACGCACCGCTACCGCCGTCTGCAGGGTGAGTTCGGCGCGACCGACGGCGAGCACGACGTCGGTCACGCTGCCCTGCCCCGTCAACGCGGCAGTCGAGGCGGCATCGGCCTGGCGGCCGACATCGACGGCCTGTTCCATCGCCCGCGTCAGCGCCGCGCCGAATCCCGCACCGCCGGTTGCCGCCTGCGGCAGCGCATCGGCAGCACGATAGGCGGAGGCGACGCCGGCAGCGGTCAGTGGCAAGGCCATCAGCGCAACGCCTCGATCGTGCGGGTCAGCATGCCTCGGGTGACTTCGAGTACCTGGAGGTTCGCGGCGTAGGAACGCTGCGCCTCGCGCATATCCATCGTCTCGACAATGGAATCGATGTTCGGCACGCGGACATAGCCGCGGGCATCCGCCGCGGGGTGCGACGGATCATGACGCTGCGGAAAGTCCCCAGGCGCGGTGCCGATCCGCGCGACGCGCACCGTCTCGGCGCCCAATTCGCTGTCCATGCGGTTTCGGAACGTCACGATCTTGCGGCGATATGGGTCGGCCCCGGGCGCTTGCCCGGTGCTGTCGCGGTTCGCCAGGTTCTCGGCGACGACGCGCAGCCGCGTGGACTGCGCCTGCATGCCGGCGGCCGAAATGCGCAACGCGCGATCGAGATCCATTCCCTGCCCCCTACTGGTTGCGCCCGAGCGCAGTGCGGAACATGCCGAGGTAGCGGCGGTGCAGCCCGACCGCGACGGCGTGCGCCGTCTCGGTGTCGGCGATGCGCAGCGCTTCCCGGTCGAGCGCGACACCGTTGCCGTCCATCGTGTGTTCCACACGTCGTTCGCGCTGCGCGCGCGCATCCCGTGGTGCGGCTAGGTGACGCGGATCAGTGCGCGCCATCGCCCGGTCCGCCCCTGCCAGCGCCTGCGCGAAGGGGCGCATGTCCGAGGGGCGGTAGCCCGGCGTATCGGCATTGGCGACGTTGTGCGCCAGCACGCGCTGCCGTGCGTCCAGCCAGTGCAGGCGCGTCTCGGCGAGGGCGATCGGGCCGCTGCGGGTCGGGTCCATGGCGCAGACCTCGCATGCGCGTGACGAAGGTTCGGTTAACGGCGGCGACAACGCGGCGGTAACCAGCGCGGGTGTTCGATACCGCGATGGACAGCATCGGCACCGAGGCCCGCCAGGCCACCGCGCTCCTCGCGGCGATCGAGGCGATCGAGGCGATGGTCGCGGTGGCCGTCGCCCTGGTCGGGGAGCGCCGCCGCATCGAGCTGGACGGGCTGGAAGCCGAGGTTGAACGGCTCTGCGCCGCCTGCCTCGCCGCCCCGCGCAGCGCCGTGCCGGCCGTGCGCGTGCGGCTCCTCGGCCTTGTTTCGCGGCTCGACGGCCTGCGCGACGCCATGCCCCGCGCCTGACCCCTTCAACCGCCGGCAGGAGGCCGCGGCATGATCATCGATTCCACGACCTGGATCACCGCCGCCGGCGCGCTCATCGGCGTGCTGGCGCTGATCCTGCTCGCCGGGAACCTCGCGCGGCGGACGGGCCTCGCGCCGCGCCCGGGAACGCGGCTGCACATCGAGGAGACGATCGCGCTCGACGCGCGGCGACGCCTGGTGCTGGTGCGCTGCGACGGACGCGCGCTGCTGCTGATGACGGGCGGCGCGCAGGACCAGGTGGTCGGGTGGCTGCCGTGAGGGTCGGTTTCCGGAACCAGGAGGGGCTCTGCCCCTCCCGGACCCTCCCCGCCAAAGGCCGAAGGGCCTTTGGGAACCTCGATCTGGCGCCGGGCACCACTCGTGGCAGGAATGCCGAAACGCACTCCGGCGCACGAAGCACGCTTGGAGTGTTGCGCGCCACCGACGCGCTCTGTCGCAGGTTGAGGTTTCCAAAGGCCCTTCGGCCTTTGGTGGGGTGGCTTGGAGGGGCAAGGCCCCTCCGACTCCTCGCGCTGCTCCTGCTGCTCTGCCCCGCGACCGCCGCCGCGCAATCCGTTGCCATCGATCTCGGGCAGGCCGGCCAGCCGGGTGCGACGGCGCGGCTGGTTCAGCTCACCGCGCTGATCGGGTTGCTGTCCCTGGCGCCATCGCTTCTCGTGATGGCGACGGCCTTCGCGCGCATCATCATCGTGCTGGCCCTGCTGCGCAGTGCGATCGGGGCACAGGGCGTCCCACCGAATCCCGTGCTGGTCGGGCTCGCGCTGTTCCTCACCTTCTTCGTCATGCAACCGGTCTTCGAGGCATCCTGGACCCAGGGGATCGTGCCGATGACCGAAGGACGCATCGGTGAGATCGCCGGCCTCGAAGCTGCCGCCGAACCGTTCGGCCGCTTCATGGCGGCGCATGTGCGGGAAGACGACCTCAGCCACTTCATCGAACTCGCCAACCTGCCGCAGCCCGCGAGCGCGGAGGCGGCGCCCTACCGCGCCCTCGTACCGGCTTTCATGGTCAGCGAGTTGCGCCGGGCGTTCGAAATCGGCTTCCTGCTGTTCCTGCCGTTCCTCGTCATCGACATGGTGGTGGCCTCCGTCCTCATGTCGCTCGGCATGATGATGCTTCCGCCTTCGGTCGTGGCGCTGCCGTTCAAGCTGATCTTCTTCGTGTTGGTCGACGGCTGGCGGCTTGTCGCGGCATCGCTCGTGCAGGGCTTCGCAGCGACATAGCAGCGGACCGCGACCGTGGCGGCGCGGCCCGGCAGCGGCTGTCAGCGCCGCGGCGGCAGGTGTTCCGCGATGTAGGGCGGCAGGTGGAAGGCGCCGGCATGAATTTCCGGCGTCCAGTAGCGCGTGGTGCCGAGGATGCCGGCGGCCTCGGCACGGCGGCGGATCTCAGCGGGCGGCACGGCGCGGCAGCCGGCGTCCTTGCCGGCCCAGCCGAGCGTCATGAAGCCGCCGACATAGGTCGGCACGGCGGCGACATAGGCCCAGATATCGGGAAACACCTTCCCACGGCGGATCGAGGTCTCGCGCAGTTCATCCGCCTGCATCTGCGGCACGCCGCACTGATTCACCACCAGGCCGCGCGCCGTCAGCAGCCGCGCGCAGTTCGCGTAGAATTCATCGGTGAACAGCACCTCCCCCACGCCGATCGGGTCGGTGCTGTCGACGATCACGACATCGAAGGATGCATCCGGCGCGTTCCGCACGTAGTCGATGCCGTCGGCGACGAGGACCTCGGCGCGCGGATCGTTCCAGGCGTCTCCTGCGATGCCGGGCAGGAACTCCTTCGCGAGGCGAATCACCTCCCCGTCGATCTCGACCATGACGGCGCGCTCGACATTCCGGTGCTGCAGCACGCGGCGCAGCACGCCGCCATCGCCTGCGCCGATGATCAGGACATTCTTCGCATCGCCATGCGCCAGCAGCGGCACATGGGCGATCATCTCCTGGTAGGAGAACTCATCCGCTTCCGTGATCTGCACCACGCCGTCGAGCATCATGACACGGCCATGCGTCTCGCTCTCGAAGATCATGATGTCCTGAAACGCGGACGTCACGCGGGCGAGTTCGCGCTTCACCCGGAAGCGCTGGCCCCAGGCCTCGTACAGCGTCTCATTCACCCAGAGGTCGTAGGCCATGGCGGGCATTCCCCGTGCTGGTAAAGCAAAGGGGCCGGACGCTGCCGCCCGGCCCCGTATCAGATCGGCTGTGCCGGAAGCGTCAGCCGATCAGGCCGCGCTTGTGCTCGGACAGCTGCACGCGCTCCGGCAGGAAGCCGCGCTTCAGCGCCGGGATCGCCTTGTACGGGTCGCATTCGCCGCAGACGAAGATGTCGAGCGCGGCATAGTCCCGCTCCGGCCAGGAGTGAATCGAGACGTGGCTCTCGGCCAGCACCAGCACCCCCGACACCCCGCCATTCGGCGAGAAGTGATGGAAATGCCCGTGCAGAATCGTGGCACCCGTCGCCAGCGCAGCCTCACGCAGCGTCGCGTCGATGTGGTCTGGGTCGTCGAGATTCGTCGCCCCCCACAGGTCGATGATCAGATGCGTGCCGGCATAACGGATGCCGTTGCGCGCAATGAAATAGTCCTTCTCGGGAGTCACCGAGCGGTCTTCGTCAGTGTTCCGGGTGTCGCTCGGCAAATCCGAGACCATCCCCGGTTGGACGAGAGCATCCATGTTAAGGGCTCCTTCCAGCCAGCAGATGACCAGGGCGATCGGGGAAGTCCGATCATTTGGGTCAACGGCCGCGCGATATGGGGCAAGGGGTCCGGGGGCGCAAGTGAAAATACGGCGCGTGGACCGGAAGAATTGCAGATGTCCCCCCCGGGGGACGCGCATCTCAGCGCGTTACCTGCGATCCTGCCCGCAAGGCCTCCAGCCGCGTCGGCAACAGGCGCGCCAACCCGAGGTCCCGTTGCAGTCTCGGAAGGTCTTCGACGCCGCGCACCGGGTCGGCGGTCAGCACGCCGAAGGCTTCGGCCAATGCGCCACCTTCCATGCGCCCCCCCTGCGCGCTGCGCAGCGTTGCAAGCCCTGCTTCATCGCCGGCCAGGGCGAGATAGGCGGCTTGGCGTGCGATTGCGGAACGGTGCTCCTGCGTGAGCGGCGCGCTGGGCGGCGGTAAGGTCGCGGCCAGATGTTCGGCCATCGAGGCGGCGGCGCCGGGCCAGTCCTGTATCTCGGCGCGGAACTCGGCGCGGGCGGCAGCACCGGCCGGGCCAAGGCCGACGAGCAGCGTGTCGGCATCGTCCCGCGCGCCGCTGCGTGCCATCGCGCGGGCGCGGAGGATGGTGCGGCGCGCAGCAAGCGCGCTGTCGATCTCTGTCGATTCGCTGGCATCGAGCGCGGCTATGGTGCCGGCCGCATCACCACCGGCCGCGCGCATCACACCAAGGCGCTCGCCAATCGCGGCACGGGTCGGGCCATGCTCGGTCGCCTCCATCGCGCGGCGAAGCAACGCCGCGGCACGATCGGGCAGGTCGAGAGCCGCGACCCGCTCGGCAAGGACGCGCACTGCCGCTTCCCCGCGCGCGCCGGCGGGCAACAAGTCCGGGTTCGCATCGAACAGCGTGGCAGCGGCGAGCGGCGGCGCCGTTTCGAGCGCGCCCAGGAAGGCCTCCTGCAACGGGGCGCCCAGCCCGGCAGCGTGATCGGGGAATAGCCGGCGCGTTTCGTCGAGCAGCGCAAAGGCCTGTTGTCCCTGCCCCGCTGCGATGCGCAGCGCGGCGATGCGGCGGCGGAGCGCCACCTCCTCATCGCCGCCGCGCCATGCATAGAGTGATTGCTCCAGCGCATCGGCAGCACCCGCACCGTCGATTGTGCCCGCGGTGAGCCGTAGCTCGGCCAAGCGGCGTACCGCGATGGCGCGTTGGCGTCGGTCCCGCCCCGTAGCGAGCCGCTCAAGGATCACGATCGCCTCCGTGGCCCGCCCCTCGGCCTCGGCGAGCATGGCGCGCGCGGTATCGAGCCCAGGCATGTCAACGGCCGCAGCGAGCAGCGAGGCGGCGGCGGCAGGCTCCCCGCCGCTGGCCAGAGCCTCGATCGCCAGGGGTAGGGTGCGGGCGCGCAGCGCCTCGGGGTAGCCGAGCAGGAGCGGCGCGGAGCCGCGCAACGCCGCCGCGGTGCCCTGACCGTGCGACAGGGCGCGCAGCGCGCGCCACAGCGTCACCTCATCCCGCAGCGGCAGGCGCGGATCCTCGATGCCCTGCGCATCGCCGGGCCGGCCGGAGAGCAGCGCCGCGATACCGTGGGCGAGCAGCAGGCGTGGATCCTCCCGCGATCGAGGGTCCTCCTGGAAGGCGATGGCGGCCATCGCCTGCGCTTCCTGCGGCATGCCGAGGGCGAGCAGCGTCTCCGCCGCGTCGCGCCGGAACCGGCCGCGCGTCAGCGGAGGCGTAGCGTTTACCGAGGACAGGACCGCGCGCAACCGTTCGAGCAGCATCGGCACGGGACCGGCCGGCAGTTCGAGCAGGCGACTCATGGCGATCGCGGCAGGTGGCGGCTCGTCGCCCGGCTGCATGCCGAGGCCGAGCGGGGCGCCGGCCGCAGCCTCGAGCACGAGACGATCCGCCGCGAGGGCGCGCAGCCGCAGCCGGTCCGACCGCGCCACGATCGCGGCGCCGAGCATGGTCGGCAGGAGATCGAACTCCGGCAGGCGGCGCGCGAACAGGACCGCCGGACCAGGCTGGCGAAGGGTGCCGACCAGCAGTGTCTCGCCCGTGGCGGGATCGGCGATGGCCACGGTTTGGCCTGGGTTCCCCCCTGTGAACAGCAGGCGCGCCGGCGGGCCTGCGTCGGCGGCCGCACGCAGCACCGGTGCGTCAGCCGGTACGGCGTGGCGCGTCGCCTCGATGACCCAGGAAGTTCCGTCGCGCCGCGCGGCGAGGCGCGCGGGCGCAGGCAGCGCCAGGCTGAAGACGGTCGCGTCACCGGCGGGCTGGCTCTCGAGCCGGCCGAAGACCGGATGGCCGTGCAGCGCCGCAAGGTCCGGCGTGATGGCACGGTCGACAACCAGATGAACACGATCGCCCCGACGGAACATCGCAATGGCGGCGTCGGCGCCCGCATCGAAGACGATGCCGGGCGCACCATGCACCAGCCGGAAGCGCGTCGTGCCGGGAGCGGGCAGGCTGGCGGCGATGTCCTGCTGCAAGGCGGGAGATGGGTTGGGTGCCGGGGCGGCCGGGATGGGTGCAGCGACCGGCGCGGCAGGGCGCGGCGGGGCTGTCAGCGCCGATGGTTCAGACAGTGCGCGCACCGCGGCGGGGGCGGCCTGCGGAAGCGCCGCCGGACGTTCCGGCGTCGGAGTTGCGGGCGTCGGCACCCGTGGCGCGGATGGTTCGGCCGAAGGCCTCGCTACGCCCGTTGACGGCGCTGCGGCGCGTTCCGGCGGCCGTTGCGCCGATGGCTGCGCGGCGGCTGGATCGCGCAGATCGATCACGATGCGATTGCCGAGGCGGAAATGCCGCAGCCGCGCACCGGGCGTGATGCGCATCGCGACCGCATCGCCATCCTGCCCGATGGTCAGCACGTTGCGCGGCGGACGGCGGGCGGCGGCAAGGTCGATCCGCGCCGGCTCGGCGAAGCGGATTACGACGCGGCCTGCCTCTTCTTCCACGGCATAGCCGACGCGACGAGGCCAGTCGAAGACCACGCGGCCGAGGTCCGGATGCGTACCGACCCGCATCGGGACGGATACCGGCCCTTCGCCACGCGCCGGCGCAGCGGCGGCAAGAACCGCGACCAGCAGCAGCGCCGGCAGGCGCATCAGTCGAAGCTCGCGAGAAGCCGGTCGATCTCGGCCTGGGACGTTCCGCCGCCCGGCAATTGCGGCCCTTGGGCAAGTTCCTGCCCCTCGGTGCGCGGTGCCGCGGCCGGTGCCGACGCAACGGGCCGCCCCGCGGCATTGGCGACCGCCGCCTCGACACGGGATTCGATGGCCTTCAGCGCCGACACGACCTTCGAGATGCGCTGGCCGGTGATGTCCTGGAAGGAACACGCCTCGTAGATGCGCGTCACCGCGCCCTGCAGCGCGGCCGCCGCCGCCTCGGGTACCTCCGATTGCAGGCGTTCGAGCACTTCGCAGCAATCGAGGATTTCGTTCGTGGCTTCAGCGGTATGGCCGACGATCGCGTCCAACTCATCGGTCGCGGAGGGAATATGGGCGCCAGTGATGTCGTCCACCGACAGCGCGGCGATCTCGGCCTTGGCGCGGGCGATGGTGCGGCCGAGCGCTTCGAGCTCGGCCAGCAGCGCGGCCTCGCGCGCTGTCAGGTCGCCCGCCATGGAACCGAGCACGGCGCGGACCGCCGCCTCGATCCGGTCATCCTCCGGGTTGATGGGGTTCCCGTCAGGCATGGACCGCCACCTTCTCGATCTTCTCCTTCAGCGTCTCGGCGTTGAAGGGCTTCACGATGTAGTTGGAGACGCCCGCCTGCTTCGCGGCGACCACGTTCTCCGTCTTGCTCTCGGCCGTGATCATGATGAAAGGAAGGTTCTTGAGCCGCTGGTCAGCCCGGACCTCCTTCAGCAGATCCAGCCCCGTCATCGGCGCCATGTTCCAGTCGCTGATGACCAGGCCGAAATTGCCGGCGCGCAGCTTCGCGAGCGCCTCCTGCCCGTCCGTCGCTTCGTCCACGTTGTTGAAGTCAAGCTGCTTCAGCAGGTTGCGGATGATGCGTAGCATGGTCCTGTAGTCGTCAACGATCAGGACGTTGGTGTTCCTGTCCATCGGTCGGGTCTTGCCTCCTGCCTTGGGGTCCGTTCAGTCCGCGGATGTGCGACGCGCGCGGTGGCGCGCCAGTTCCGCCGTCGCCATCCGCGCGCGATCCGGGCGCATGGCGCCGATCACCGGCGCGGCCTTGCGGTCGTTCATCCGGTCGAGGATCTCGACCAGCACCGGGACGTCGAGCTCGTCGAAGATCGTCGCCGCGTCGCGCGGGCGCATCGCCTCATAGGTGCGGACGAGGCCGCGCCACCCGGCCTCCTCCCTCTCACCGCGCGCTTGGTCGAGCGCCTCGAGGCGCTGGCGCATCGCGGTCAATTCCTCGACGCGGCGGGTCAGCCGCGCTTCGGTAGCCTGGAGCATCACTTCCTGCGCAGCGACCGCCTGTTCGCGCGCCTCAATATCGGCACGGCGGGCGCGAAGCTGTTCCAGCAGCGCGCGTTCCGCCAGCGCGGCGGGATCGGGCGCTGCGGCGGGCACCACGGGTGCCGGCGGCGGCACCGGTGGCCGAACGGCCGCTGCCGGCGCCGGATCCGCCGCCCGCGCGGCCGAGACGACGGTCAGCGCCGGCGCCGGCGGGATGGCAAGCAATGCCTCCGCCTTCACCAGGAACAGCCCGCCCATGGCGAGAATCACCGCCGGCAGCAGGCGCGGCGGGCGCATCAGCGCGCGCCCCGTGCGCCCAGGGTGATGGCGCGCAGAAGGTCGCGCTCGGCCTGGCTCTGCAAGGACGCGGGCTCGGGCGCGCGCGGTGCCTCCTGCACCAGCGGGCGGCCGTTGCGCACCAGCCCCTCGAGCCGGTCGGCCAGCGTCTCGGCGCGCTCGATGAGGTAGCGCAGGTCGTCGCGCAGCGGCTCGGCCGTCGCGAGCTTCTCCGCCACCTGCCGCCCCGCGAGTTCCGCCGAGGCGCGCAGCCGCACCATGGCGGCCTCCGCCATTCGGGCGGCCTCGCCCAGACCCTGCGCGCTGCCGTCCATCGCCGCCCGGTCGCGCCGGATCTCGCGCAACGCCCGTTCCAGCCGCAGCGCAAAGGGAATCGCCGCACCCAGCATCGCCAGCAGAAGAAGTTGCAGTCCCCATTCGAGCCAGCTCATGCCCCTGCCCCCACAGCACCCCTGGCACGTTCCAACTCGCGTGATATGCGCACCGCGAGACGCTGCTCCTGCCGGCCGAGCTCGGCCTCGAACAGCGCGACCTCCCCGCAGCGCAGCCGTACCGGTGCGCCCGGTGCGACGCCGAGGGCGATGCGGTCGCCGACCTTCAGCCCGACGACGGAGGACAGCGGCACGATCTGTTCGTCCAGCACGACGTCGAGCGTGACCTCGGTGGACCGCAGTTCCTCGGCGAGGTGAGTTTCCCAAATGGAATCGCGGCCGAACTTCTCGCCCATGAACTGCTGCAGCAGCAGCTCGCGCACCGGTTCCAGCGTGGCGTAGGGCAGCAGCAACTCGAGCTTTCCGCCACGGTCCTCCATGTCCACGCGCAGCCGCACCAGCACGCAGGCATTGGACGGGCGGGAGATGGCGGCGAAGCGCGGGTTCACCTCCAGCCGGTCGAAGCCGAAGACGACGGGACACAGCGGCTCGAACGCCGCCGTCAGGTCTTCCAGCACCACGCCGATCAGTCGTTCGACCAGGGTGCGCTCGATGGTGGTGTAGGGGCGGCCCTCGATGCGCATCGCCGCAGTCCCGCGCCGTCCGCCCAGCAGCACGTCCACCACGGAGTAGATCAGCGCGGAATCGACGACGACGAGGCCGTAATTGTCCCATTGCTCGGCGCGGGTTACGCCGAGCATCGCCGGCAACGGGATGGAATTGAGGTAGTCCGCGAAGCGCAGCGATACGATGCCGTCGATCGACACCTCGACATTGTCCGAGGTGAAGTTGCGCAGCGTCGTCGACATCAGCCGCACCATACGGTCGAAGACGATCTCCAGCATGGGCAGGCGTTCATAGGACACCAGCCCGGAGGAGATGATCCTCTGGATGCCGCTCTCCTCGCCGGCCTCGCCGCCCTTGCTGTCGAAGCCGAGCAGGCTGTCGATCTCGGCCTGGTTCAGCACACGCGCCGCGTCGGGCGTGTGCTGGTCTCCGCCTTCCTCGTCCAGCGCCGCGCCCCAGGCTGCGGCGAGATCCTCCTCGGACTGCCCGCTCATTGCACCAGCATCTCCAGGAACAGGACGTCGGTGACGCGTGGTGCGGGCTGGCTGCTGCCTGCCGGCGGGGCCACGGCGATGTTGGCGCGGGCGACCAGTTCCTCGCGCAGCCGCTGGGTACCCGTCGAGCCGCGCAGCTCCTCGGGCCGCATTTCGCGGAGATGGGTCTGGAACAGGTCGAGCAGCCGCGGCATGGCAAGCTGGATCGCGGCGGCGTCCTCGGCGCGGGCGATCTCGAGCTTGCTGCGTAGCTTCACGTAGACGGACCGTCGGCCCGGCGCGTTCAGGTTGGCGATGATCTCGGGCATGTCGAAGAAGGCGGGCGGGCGCGGCGCCTCGGCCTGCGGCGCGGTCGCGTCCGCGGCCGGCGCGTGGCCCAGGCCGAGCAGCGGCGGCAGGATGCCGGTGAACCAGAGCCCTGCGCCAATCGCCGCCAGAAGCGCGGGCGCAGCGACCAGGACGAGCTTCTTCCTGCCCCCGCTTCCCCCCTTCCCCGCTGTCCCCTCGGCTGACGCCGCCGCCATGCCATGCCTCCTGCACTCCGGGCAGCATCCACAGGCGCCGTTAAGGAAGGCTTGCGGGCGAGCCGCTCGGTGCCGGGGGCAGGTCGGGCTTGCCGCGCCCCGGCAGCAAATGCCGGCCAAGCCCCTGTCGCGGGCTGGCACGCCGGTTGCCCCGGCGGCTTCATGGACAGTCCCGGCTACATCATCCTTTCGCGCCTCACGCTCCAGTCGCGCGCCACCGAGGTGCTGGCGCACAACGTCGCCAATGCCGATACGCCGGGCTTTCGTGCGCAGCGGCCGGTCTTCACCGACTTCGTCGCGCGGCAGGACATGGCGCCGCCCGGCGGCCGCCCGGTCGCGTATGTGCAGGACCGCGCTACATGGCGGGAGATGGAGAACGGCCCGGTGCAGACCACCGGCAACCCGCTCGACGTCGCACTGGCCGGGGATGGCTTCTTCGCCGTCGAGACGGCGCGCGGCGAGCGCTTCACCCGCGCCGGGCGATTTTCAATCGGCGATGGCGGCCGGATCGTCGACATGGAGGGCAACGCCGTGATGGGCGCCGAGGGCGGCCCCATCGCCGTCGCCCCCAACGACACGCGCATCGTCATCCAGGGCGACGGCACGGTGCGCAGCGAGAACGGAGCGCTCGGCCGATTGCGCGTCGTCACCTTCGCCAATCCGCAGACGCTGCGCGCCGAGGGCGACCGGCTGTTCGACGCCGCCGGCGAGCCACCGCAGCCCGTCGAACGCCCCAGCGTGGTCCAGGGCGCGCTGGAAGGCAGCAATGTCCGCCCAATCGCCGAGATGACGCGGCTCACCACCGAGCTGCGTGAGTTCCAGTTCGCCGCCCAATTCGCCGAACGCGAGGGCGAGCGCCTGTCCACCGCCGTCGAGCGCATCCTGCGCCGCCGCTCGTAAGGAAAACCGCCGATGCGATCGCTGACCATCGCCGCCACGGGCATGCAGGCCCAGCAGAACAACGTCGAAGTCATCTCGAACAACATCGCGAACATCTCGACCACCGGCTTCAAGCGCCGGCGGGCGGAATTCCAGGATCTGATCTACCAGAACCTTCGGCGGACCGGCTCCCAATCGGCCGATACCGGCACGACGTTGCCTTCGGGCGCGCAGATCGGGCTCGGCGTACGCACAGCCGCCGTCTATCGCATCAGCGAACAGGGCAACCTGGCGCAGACCGAGAACCGCTTCGACCTCGCCATCCGTGGCAACGGCTACTTCCAGATCCAGCTGCCGACCGGCGAGACAGCCTATACCCGCGACGGCACCTTCGGGCTGTCGGCCGAGGGCACCATCGTCACGGCGGAAGGCTTCATCGTGCAGCCGGGCATCACCATCCCGGCCAATGCCCGCGACGTGACGATCAACGCGAATGGCGAGGTGCTGGCGAAGATCGACGGCCAGGTCCAGCCGCAGAATGTGGGCCAGATCCAGCTCGCCATCTTCACCAACGAGGGCGGGCTGGAGGCGATCGGCGACAACCTGTTCCTGTCCACCCCGTCCTCGGGTGAGGCGCAGCAGGGTGCCCCGGGCACCGTCGGTTACGGCCAGACGATGCAGGGCTTCATCGAGACCTCCAACGTCAACGTGGTGCAGGAGATCACTTCGCTGATCACCGCGCAGCGCGCCTATGAGATGAACTCCCGCGTCATCACGACGTCGGATGAGATGCTTTCCACGCTGACGAGGCTGCGGTGATGCGCCGGCGCGCTTTCGCCCTGCTGGTCCTCGCTGCCTTGCCGGCGCGGGCGCAGGGCCTCCCGCCCGCGCCGCGCCCCTTGGTCGTCGCCGAGGACGCCGCGCTGCGTTTGGGCGACCTGTTCGAGAATGCCGGCGAGGCATCCGCCGCCGTCATCGGCGCGGCGCCAGCCCCAGGGCGCCGGATGACGCTCGACGCCGCGCAGCTTTCGATGATCGCGCGCCGGTACGGCCTCGCCTGGCGCCCTCTGTCGGGAGAGGAGCGCAGCATTGTCGAGCGCCCCGGCCGCCCGTTGCCGCGCGAGGAGATCGAGAGCCTGCTGCGCGACGAGCTGGTGCGGCTCGGCATGGACCCGGAGGCCGAGCTGGAACTGCCGGGCTTCGTCCCACCCATGGTGCCCCTCGGCGTGCTGCCGCAGACCGTGCTTGACGCGGTGCATTTCGACGTCGCGACGCGGCGCTTCGCTGCCACGCTCGTCATCGCCGCCGAAGGCATGGCGGGCTTCCGCGCGCGCCTCGCCGGCCGGGCGCTGGCGACTGTTCCCGTGGTGGTCGCGACGCGGCGCCTCTCCGTCGGCGACATCGTCGGGCCGGAGGATCTGCGCGAGATCCGGCAGCGTGCCGAGCGCGTCCGACCCGGCGCCGCCCAGCGCGCGGAGGACGTCGTCGGGCGCCAGCTGCGGCGACCGATCGCGGCCAACCTGCCCTATGTGCTGGTGGATCTGACCGCACCCACGGTGATCGCCAAGAACCAGATGGTGCTGATGCTACTCGACGGACCGGGCCTGACACTCACGGCGCAGGGCCGCGCCCTGGAAGCCGCCGCGCGGGGCGAGCGCATCCCGGTGATGAACCTCGTCTCCCGGTCGATCGTGGAAGCGGAGGCGATCGGGCCCGGCCGCGTGCGCGTGCTGCTCGGCGCCGTACCGCTCCAGATCGCACGGAGATAGCCCCGATGCGCCGCCTGCTGATGCTGATGACGCCCCTCGCCATGATGGCCTGTTCCGGCGCGGAGCGGCTGTCGCGGCTGGGCGACCCGCCGGAGATGGCCAGTGTGACCAATCCGACCGCCGACCCGCGTTGGCGGCCGGTCAGCATGCCGATGCCGAACCCGCAGGACCCGCCGCTCGCCAACAATTCGCTTTGGCGACCGGGCAGCCGTACCTTCCTGCGGGACCAGCGCGCCGCGACGGTGGGCGACCTTGTGACGGTGCTGGTCTCAGTGGCGGACGAGGCGGAACTCGAGAACAGCACCGTCCGCGGCCGCAACAACAGCGAAGGGATGGGCATCCCGCAGATGCTCGGCCTGCAGGCGTCCTATCCGCGCCTGTTTCCGGCGGGCATCGATCCCTCGCGCCTCGTCGAGGCCAATTCCACGAGCGGTGTGAACGGCAACGGGCAGATACGGCGCAATGAGACGGTGATGCTGCGCGTCGCGGCCACGGTCACCCAGGTGCTGCCGAACGGGAACCTGGTGCTGATGGGCCGCCAGCAGATGCGGGTGAACAGCGAGCTGCGTGACCTGACGATCGGCGGCGTGATCCGCCCGCAGGACATCGGCTCGGACAACACGATCCGCCATGATCGGCTGGCGGAAGCGCGTATCTCCTATGGCGGCCGCGGGACGATCAGCGACGTGCAGCGGCCGCGGACGGGGCAGGAACTGCTGGATATCATCCTGCCGTTCTGACGGTGGGATGATGGGGAGGGGCGACACCCCTCCCCGCCCGCGTCACTCCGCGGGGACCACGGCGCCGTCGATCGCGTCACCCGCGGTGGCGCCAACCGGCATCGGCACCGCGCGCGGCACTGAACGGCGTTCCTCCTCCAGCCGACCGATCAGCATGAAGGCCCGCTCGGCGCTGCCCAGCAACGCGAGGATCGCGCCGCGCTCGAAGGGCTTCACCGCGTCGCTGAGGCCGAGCACCTTCTCGCGCAGGTCGAACAGCACCTGCGGGCCCGGCATCGGTCGCAGGGCCGCACCGGGCAGGACGCAGGCCATCGCCTCCCCCACCGCGTCCAGCACCGCCTCGACCAGCGGCTTGGCCTCGGGCGAGAACTCGTCCCGCTGCACGCGGCGGGCGACCTGGTGCAGCGTCTCGGCGAGGCTGGACGCGAAGTCTTCCTCCTCGATCAGGCTGGCGATCAGGTCCTGCTGCTGCTGCGTCTGTCCCGGCACGAACAGCGAGGCGGTGTAGCCGCGGATGTCGCGGCTCAGGATGTCGATCGCCAGGCGATGCTCGTCGAGGTCGCCCGGTGCCGTCGGCACGCGCCGCGCGGATTGCAGGTACAGCGCACTCGCCTGCAGGTGCCGCCCGATCTCCTCGCGGATCGCCGGGACGGCGGTGCCGAGGTGCTCGCGCGCCTGCGCGGTCAGGTGCTTCGGCGTCGAATAGTCCTCGATGTCCTCCTCGGCGTTGCGGCCGATGCGAGACAGCACGCGCTCGAACACGCCGGTGAAGGGGAAAAGCAGCGCGGTGTTGAAGATGTTGAACACGGTCGAGTAGAGGCCGACCGCGACCGGCACGAGCGGATAGGTCTCGCGCCCGTTGATCATCACGGGCACCGACGGGTCGCCGCCGAACCAGCCCATGCCCCAGCGCAGCACTTCGATCGAGACGAAGAACAGCGGCACCGTGATCATCACGCCGATCAGGTTGAAGGTGATGTGGGCGTAGGCCGCGCGCTTCGCGTTGCGCGACAGGTTCAGCGACGCCATCCAGGAGGTGATGGTCGTGCCGAGGTCGGCACCCAGGGAGAAGGCGACCGCCGTCTGCCAGTCGAGCACGCCGGCCGAGCCCAGGCCCATGACGATGCCGATCGTGGCCGAGGAGGAATGGATCAGCGCGGTGACGAGGGCGGCGGTGACGACGCAGGCGATCAGCCCGCCGAAATCATCGGCGCGCAGCGTCGAGATGACGGACATCACCTCCGGCATGTTGCGCAGCGGGCGCAGGCCGCCGGTCATCAGGTTCAGGCCGTAGAAGATCAGCGCGAAGCCCATGCAGGCCAGCGCGATGTTCTTCACCTTGTCCGACTTGGCGAAGATGTAGAGCAGCGCGAAGCAGCCGCCGAGCAGCAGGCCGAGCGGCCCGAGCGGCAGCGCGATCAGTCCGTTGCCCAGCGTCGTGCCGATGTTGGCGCCCATGATGACGCTGATGGCGGGTCGCAACCCGACCACGCCGGCGTTCACCAGGCCGACCGTCATCACCGTCATCGCGGTCGAGGATTGGATGATGCCGGTGATGAAGGTGCCGGCGATCACGCCCTTGATCGGCGTGCCGGCGAACTTCGCCAGCAGGTCCCGCATGCGCGCGACGGCGAGCGCCTGGATGCCGTTCGACATGAACTCCAGCCCCAGCATGAAGATGCCGAGGCCGCCGACCACAGGCACGATGACCTGGGTGAAGATATCCACCTGCATTGCTGTCCCCCTCCTTGGGGATCGAAGCCTGGATTCAGCGGGCGCCGCGGATCGCGGTGGGCCAGTAGGACGTGACCTGCGCCGCGACGGCGGGCGCCAGCGGCACGAAGCCGAGGGCCTCGGCCTCCGCGGGCCGTTCGGTCAGCGCCATGCGGAAGAAGGCGAGTGCCGCGCGCGTGCCGGCCATGGAGGCCGGGTTGCGGCGCATCAGCACGTAGACGGTCGCGAGGATCGGATAGGCCGCGTCGCTCGCCGGTTCGGCCGCCGGCTGGTGGAAGCTGCGCGACGCATCCCAGGGCAGGCCCGCGACACCCGCGGCGATGGCAGCGGCGTCCGGCGCCACGAACCGGCCGGCGGCATTGTCGATCTGCGCCACCGTGATACCCGGGTGCCGTGCCTCGCTGACTTCCAGATAGGCGATGGCGTTCGGCGTGGCGCGCAGCGCCTCGGCGATGCCACGGGTGCCGCGCGCGCCGGTGCCGACCGGCCAGGGCAGCGTCCAGCCCGTGCCGAGGCCCGATTGCCAGGCGGCGCTGCGGCGCGCGAGGAAGCTCGCCACGTTCCAGGTGGTGCCGGACCCGTCCGAGCGGTGCAGCACCACGATTGGCGCACCCGGCAAAGCGAGGTCGGGCTGGAGTGCGCGGATCGCCGGGTCCGACCAGCGCGTGATCTGGCCGAGATAGATGCGCGCCAGCACGTCCCCGCTGAGCCGCAGCGCGATTCCGGCCGGCAGGTCGAGATTGGCCGCGACTGCGATGCCGCCGCTGACCAGCGGAAACTGCGCGAGTTCGTGCCGCGCCAGTTCCTCGGGCGCCATCGGCACGTCGGTCGCGGCGAAGTCGACGCTGCCCTGGAGCATGCGGATCACACCGCCGGCCGAGCCCACCGGCTCATAATTCAGCGTGCCGTAGGACGACACGGTCGCGCCGCCCTCGCCTTCCATCGTGGCGAAGGCCCGCGCCCAACGGTTCAGGACGGGCTGGACGAAGGTCGAACCAGCGCCCGTCAGCGCCTGCCCACGTTCCTGCGCGGCGGCGCGGCCGGTGCCGAGCAGCAATGCGGCACCTGCCAGCATCGACCGACGCGTCGCTCCGCCGGCCTGATGACGAGCACTATCCATCGGCGCCTTCCCCTCACATGGCTGCAGCGGGAAAAGAGACCGGTGATGTTGCGTCGCACTGTCGTAACGGTGATTGTTACATGACGATCAATTTATGAGACGTCATCGACCATAGGCGCTGGGCGCGACGCCGAGCGTCCGGCGGAACATGGTGCTGAAGGCTGTCGGACCGGCATAGCCGAGGTCGAGCGCAATGGCCGTCACACGCTCCCCGTTCAGCAGCCGCGGCAGGGCGGCCAGCAGGCAGGCGCGGCGCTGCCATTCTGCGAAGCTCAGCCCGGTCTCCTCCCGGAAGCGGCGGGTGAAGCTGCGGCGGCTGAGTGCGAGGGTGCGGCTCCAGGCCTCGATCGTGTCGTGCATGCTCGGGCGTTCGAGGAAGCGGCGGCAGCGACGCAGCAGCCGGTCCCCGCGCGGCAACGGCAGGCTCAGCGGCAGCACCGGGGCCGCCAGGATCTCGTCCATCAGCAGCGACATCACCCGGCCGTCGCGCCCGTCCGGGTCGTATTCCGCCGGCACGTCCACGGCGGCGATCAGCAGCTCACGCAGCAGCGGCGGGATGCCCACCACGCGGCATTCCGTGGCGAGCCCCGGCCGCGCATCGGGTTCCAGATAGACGCTCCGCGTCGCGACCTGCCCCAGCATGCTGATCCCGTGCACGGTTCCGCCCGGGATCCAGACACCCTGGCTGGGCGGCACCATCCACGCCCCGTGTGCCGTGCGGACCAGCATCGTGCCGCGCTCGGCGAACAAAAGCTGCGACCGGCGGTGGCTGTGGGCGGGGTGCTCGTGCCCCGCCGGGTACTCGTTGCCGACCGCGACCACGGGCCGCGCCACCGCCTCGATCTCGACCGCCCGCCTGTGCCTCGCCATGGCCCGGACTCATAGCATTCTGGCCCAGGCCGGAAAGCGGGCCATGCGATGCCGCCCGATACTGCCGCGGATCGGACAGGAGGGGATGTCATGGCCGCGGGGCACGAGGGTCGGGACACGGTGGGCAAGGCTGAGCTTTTTCTCGGCTTTCTCAAGATCGGGATGCTCGGCTTCGGCGGGATCGCGCCGTGGGCACGGCACGTCATCATTGAGGAACGGCGCTGGCTGACCGAGAAGGAGTTCGCCGCCATCCTCGGCATCGGCCAGGTGCTGCCGGGGCCGAATACGATGAACGCCGCGGTCATCATCGGCGACCGCTTCCAGGGTGTGCCCGGCGTGCTGCTTTGCCTGCTCGGGCAGATGCTGGTGCCGCTCGTGATCGTCACCGCGCTTGGCGCCGCCTACCTGCATTTCGCCGACGTGCCGGCCGTGCAGGCGGCGGTGGTCGGCGCCGCGGCGGGTGCCGCGGGGCTCGTCGCGGGCACGGCGCTGAAGATGGCGCGCAACATCCGGCCGCGGCCGCTCTCGCTGCTCATCACAGCCGGGGGGTTCGTGGCGGTCGGGCTGCTCGGCTGGCCGCTGGTGCCGGTGGTGGCCGTGCTCGTCCCGCTCGGCATCGGCGCCGCGACGCTGGAGCGCCGCGCATGAGCGACGCCCCGCTGATCGAGATCGCCCAGGTCTTCTCCATCCTCTCGCTCGTGTCGATCGGCGGCGCCAATGCGACGCTGCCCGAGATCCAGCGCCAAGTCGTCGACGTGCATGGCTGGATGAGCGATGCGGGCTTCGCGGATGCCTTCGCGATCTCTCACGCCGCACCGGGTCCCAACATCATCATGGTCAGCCTGATCGGGTGGCAGGTGGCAGGGCTGGCGGGGCTGCTGGTGGCAACGCTGGCCATCATGGTGCCGTCCTGCACCTTGGCCTTCATTGTGTCGCGCACGCTGTCCCGCTGGGCCGACCATCCGGCGGTGTCGCTGATCAAGGCCGGGCTGGTGCCGGTGGCGCTCGGCCTGATCCTGGCGAGCGGCGTCGCCATGATGCGCACCGCCGACCGGGGGCCGCTGACGATCGCGATCGGCCTGGCGACGGCAGCCTTCGTGGTGTTCAGCCGGCGCAACCCCCTATGGGCGCTGGGCGCGGGAAGTGCGCTGATGGTGGTGGCCGGGTGATCCGATGCGCCGCTGACGCCATCGGCGGAACCGCGCTGGCCGCCCGCGCGTTACCGTCGTGGCTCCGCAACAGGAGGGATCCGACAGATGCCAGCCAAATCCAAGCAGCAGCAGAAGGCCGCCGGTGCCGCGCTAGCGGCGAAGCGGGGGGACGCACCGAAATCCTCGCTGAAGGGCGCGTCGAAGAGCATGGCGGACTCAATGAGCGAAACGGAGCTCGAGCGCATGGCAAGCGTCAGCCGCAAGAAGCTCCCGCGCCGGGCAGCAGCCAGCAAGGACTGAGACAGCCGCTGCAAGGCACTGCGATGTGAGCCATCCGTTCCGCCAGCGTCGGCATCCCGCGCACGTCCAGGGCGTTCTGTCCACGGGTCCGGAAACTGACCCCAGACAAGGAGAGAATGCATGAGCGCACAGATGACCCAGATCCGCGAACACATGGAAGTCGTCGGGAATGACGGCGTGCATGTCGGCACTGTGGACAGGTTGGAAGGTGATCGCATCAAGCTGACGAGGCAGGACGATCCCGACGGGAGCGGCCAGCATCACCACTTCCTGTCGGTGAACGCCGTGGAATCAGTGGCCGGTGACAAGGTGCGGCTGAACTGCCCGGCGGATCGCGCCAAGCGCGCGGCGACGGGCACGAGCACCCACTGACCGCCCCGGGGCGCAGCCGCCAGGCTGCGCCCCGAACCGGCTGAATCAGCCCAACAACGCCTCGGCGCAGGCATCAAGAATGGCGTCGCTGTCGAGGCCGTATTCCCGATACAGGTCAGGAATGTCGCCGGCTTGGCCAAAGCGGTCGACGCCGAGCGGGACGACGCGCTGACCCCGCACTGCGCCCATCCACGCATGGGCGGCCGGATGACCATCAAGCACCGTGACGAGCGCCGCATCGCGCGCCAATGGCGCGAGGATGCGCTCGATATGCGACACCTGCCGTTCGCCACGGCGGGCTGCTCGCCGTGCGCCGAGCCATGCCGCATGCAGCCTGTCGGGGCTGGTGATGGCAAGCAGGCCGGCGCCTGGTTCCTCGCTGCGGAGCTCATCGAAGGCGGCGAGCGCCTCGGGCGCCAGCGAACCCTGGTAGCCGATTGCGATGCGTGCGCCCTCCGCAGGCGGCACGATCCAATGCGCGCCCGCGATGACATCCGCCGCATCCAGCGTCCGTGACGGCTGCTGCAGACCGCGCGTCGACAGGCGCAGCCACACGGCCGAACCGTCCGGCTTCTGCATGTGGTCGAAGGCGTGGCGGAGCAGGATCGCCAGCTCATCCGAATGCGCCGGCTCGAAGCTCGTCAGCCGGTCGGCGGCCATGCCGATCAGCGGCGTGTTGACACTCTGATGCTGGCCGCCTTCCGGCGCCAGCGTCAGCCCGGACGGCGTGGAGACCAGCAGGAACCGCGCATCCTGGTAGCAGGCGTAGATCAGCGCATCGAGGCCGCGATTGACGAAGGGATCATAGACCGTGCCGATCGGCAGCAGCCGCGCGCCGTATAGACGGTCGGCAAGCCCCAGCCCCGCGAGCACGAGGAACAGGTTCTGCTCGGCGATGCCGAGTTCGACATGCTGGCCATCGGGCGACATGCCCCATCGCTGCGCCGAGGCGAGCTTCGCATCGCGGAAGACGTCGTTCTTCTTGTGCCGGTCGAAGATGCCGCGCCGGTTCACCCACGGGCCGAGATTGGTCGAGACCGTCACGTCCGGGCTGGTGGTGACGATGCGCTTCGCGAGGTCGGCGAACTCTCCCTGCCCGCGGCCGATCTCGGCGAGGATGTCGCCGAAGGCCGCCTGGGTGGACTGCTTGCGCCCCTCCCCCACGCGCGGCGCGGGGATGATCCCGGGCACATGGATCGTGGGCGACACCAGGCTGCGGCCGGCGGGCGTAAGCTTCTCGGCGAAGGGGACGGCGCCGAGGAAGTCCCGCAGCTCGGCCTCGGGTATGTTCAGCCCCTCGAACAGGTCCCATTCGTGCCCGGGGCGGATGGCCATGGCGGCGCGGAAGCCTTCCATCTGCTCCTTGGTCATCAGCCCGGAATGGTTGTCCTTGTGGCCCGCGAAGGGGAGGCCCATCCCCTTCACCGTATAGGCGATGAAGCAGGTCGGCTGGTCGCCCTCGGCATCCTGGGTGCGGAAGGCCTCGGTCAGCGTCTCGATGTCGTGGCCGCCGAGGTTCGTCATCAGGGCGGCAAGTTCGTCATCCGTCAGCGGATCGACGATGGCGCGGATGCCGTCGACGCGGCCGAGCTCGGCGAGGATCGCGGAGCGCCACGCCGCGCCGCCCTGGAAGGTCAACGCGGCGTAAAGGCTGTTCGGGCAATCGTCGATCCAGCGGCGCAGATGCTCGCCATCCGGTCGCGCGAAGGCGGCTTCCAGCTTGCGGCCGTACTTGATGGTGACGACGTTCCAGCCCATGTCGCGGAACAGTCCCTCGATGCGGCCGAACAGACGGTCCGGCACCACGGAATCGAGGCTCTGGCGGTTGTAGTCGACCACCCACCAGACATTGCGGATGTCGTGCTTCCAGCCTTCCAGCAGGGCTTCGTAGATGTTGCCCTCATCGAGCTCCGCGTCGCCCACCACGGCGACATGCCGGCCCGACGGGATGCCTTCGGGTGCCAGGTTGTGCAGGTGGACATAGTCCTGCACCAGCGATCCGAAGGAGGCGAGCGCGACGCCGAGGCCGACGGAGCCCGTGGAGAAATCGACCTCCGGCCCGTCCTTCACGCGGGACGGATAGGGCTGGATGCCGCCGAACTGGCGCAGCGTCTCCAGCTTCTCCCGCTGCTGCCGCCCGAACAGGTAGTTGATGGCGTGGAAGACCGGCCCCGCATGGGGCTTCACGGCAACGCGGTCGGCCGGTCGCAGGATCGAGAAATACAGCGCCGCGAGGATCGAGACCGAGGACGCGCAGGATGCCTGGTGCCCGCCCACCTTCAGCCCATCCCGGTTCGGGCGAATGTGGTTTGCGTGGTGGATCATCCAGGCGCTGAGCCAGAGCAGCTTGCGTTCGAGCGCGTGCAGGATCTCGACCTGGCGCGCCGCATCCGGCGTATCCAGCCGCCTCACCGTTCCCTGCATGGTCATGTCCGGACGCTCCCTCGTATTCGCGTCGGACTATGGGGCTTCGGGCCGGCCGGGAGAAGGCCGGGCCGGCTTGGGAGGTGCCGGGCCGGCTGCCTGCGCCGGCACCGATCCGCCTTCAGCGGCGCGCAGCGGCAAGCACCCTAGGCTTGCGCGCCGGCGCCGGCCGCGCCGTCGCGCGCAACAACAGCATCAGCAGGGCTGCCACCAGGAGAAACAGTTCGAGCATGGGGGCAGTCCTCGCATCACATCAGCCCCAACAATGCGCGCGGCCAGCGTTGGTTGCTGTGCCGCAGGTTACGCTGAGGACTTCGTGCGCGTGGCTACCGCCAGCCCGTCACCCCCGCGCGAGCTTGCGCAGCCCCGTCGAGACGGCGCGCCGCCCCTCGCCGATGTACAGCTCGTGATTCTCCTCGATCCGGTCGGGATCGTACAGGTAGTTCACCATCATCCCGACCGACTGGCGGTGGCCATTCTCCGACGTATCGGCGCGCCAGTTCAGCCGTTCGGTCCGCGCCCCGTTGGACAGGTGGAAGTGGGCGACGGGGTCGCGGGCGCGGCCCGGGCGGGCCGGTGCGTCCTCCTTCGCCAGGTAGCGGGCGCAGAGGCGGGAGAGGATCGGCTCCAGCGCGCGCTGCGCTTCCTCGACGCGCAGCACGCCACGGCGGGCGATCAGGGCGCGCAGGATCGTCTCCTCGGTGGCGTCGGCGGGCACCGTCTCGGGCAGCAGCTCGGCGATGCCGCGCAGCGCCTTGCGCTCCTCCTCGTTCAGCGGGCTGTCGTCCCCCGCCAGCACGGCGTCCAGCCAGCGCCGGAAGCCCGGGATGGGCGACAGGGTGCAGAAGGTCTTGAGGTTGCGGAATTCGTCCGACAGCAGCCCCACCACCCGCTTGATCAGGAAGTTGCCGAAGGAAATGCCGTCCAGCCCGCGCTGGCAATTGTTGATCGAATAGAAGACCGCGGTATCTGCCTCCGCCGGCGCGAGCGTCGGCGCCTTCTGGTCGAGCAGCCGCTGCACGCTTGCCGACATGCCCTGCACGAGGGCGACCTCGACGAAGATCAGGGGCTCATCCGGCATGCGGGGATGGAAGAAGGCGTAGCAGCGGCGGTCGGCCCGCAGCCGGTTCTTGAGGTCCCGCCAACCGCGGATGCGGTGCACCGCCTCATACTCCACCAACCGTTCGAGCTGGAGGGCGGGGGACCGCCAGTCGATCCGGCGCAGTTCCAGAAAGCCGACATCGAACCAGGCGGCGAGCAGCGCCTTCAGGTCGGTCTCCAGCGCCTGGAGCAGCTTGTCCCCCTCCCGGTGCGCCATCAGTTCCGCGCGCATGTCGACCAGGAACTTCACCCCGTCCGGAATGGCGGCGAAGGCGGTCAGCAGGCGGATGCGCGGCGGCTCCAGCGCGCGGCGCAGCCGGGCGGTGGCGATGGCGCGTTCCCCCACATCGCCGGCGGCGGCGACGGCGTCCATCACCTGCGCGACGGCACCGGGATCGGAATCGAAGGAAGCCAGCGCACGGAGAAAATCACCGCGACCCGCGTGGTCCAGCGTGCGATAATCCTGGGCGAGGCGCGCAGCGCGGTTACGGGCGGAAACTTCGCCCCCACGGCCGTTCAACGCGTCCTGCAGCCGTTCCGCGATGTCGCCAGGTGCCTCCCCGGCACCGACGACCGACGCCATGTCACGCCACAGCGACGAGACGCGCCGCAGCGCCCGATCGAGCAATCCAGCCTGGACGGCGACTTCCGACATGCCTCACCCCGCTTCCGGAGATTGAAATCTACGGAAACAGAAGTTGAAAATCCAGCAGATCGGAGCGCCCTGGCGCAGGCGTGACCGCGCCGGTGGAGCGCGCCGCCCAGTGAGCAGCGGCGCCCTTTTGCCCGTCAGTTCTTGCCGATGCCGAGCAGCGCGGCGCGCACGCTGGACACCACGCTGGATGCCTCTGGCTCGGCGGCCGCGACCGGCGCCGGGCTGCGCATGGCCACGTCGGCGACCGCGGCCTCGGCCATGGCCTCAACGCGGGCAGCCGGCGCCGCCGCAGCGGCCGTGCCCGGACCCGGCAGCGGAATGGCGCTGGCAACCGTGACAGGCGACGCGGCTGCGGGCGATGGCGCCACGGCGGCTGGCTGCGGCGGGGCGGCGAAGCTGATCACCTCGCCGCCGCCGCGGTCGGGTTCAGCGCCGACGGGCGCATCGAGCCCGGTGGCAACCGAGGGCTGCTCGTCATACAGCGCGAGCAACCGGCGAATGGCTTCCAGCCGCTGGAAGGGCCGCGACGCGCGAAGCTCCGCGACGATCGTCCGTTCCTCCTGGTGGAGCATGGAAACAAGGATGCTGCTCATGGTACCCCCGAGATCCCCTCACGATTTCGGGAGGTTACTTCCAAAGAATCAGCAAATTCAACATTTTATAACCAAACAATGCGTAAGGCTGGCCGACGCAGCATGTGGTGGTGAAGCGCCGTCACAACCACCAATATCTTGTCGGCAGGGCTAAGGTTCGCGTCAGTCGCGGGGACCCCGACCACCACCCGGACCTGCGTGGCGAGCAGCGGCCATGGCTTGCGGAAGTTGTGTCGCAAGATCCTCGGCCAAGAGCCCGTAACCACAACGAAAACCGGCCTCGCCGTGCAGCCATGCGGCGGCGGCGGCGGCGTCGAAGGCCGGCATGCCGCTGCCCAGCAGCGCGGCGATGACCCCGGACAGCACATCGCCCGTGCCGCCGGTGGCGAGCCATGCAGGAGCATGGCGGTTGATGGCAGCGCGCCCATCAGGCGCGGCGATGACCGTATCGGGACCCTTGAGGAGCACGATCGCCCCCGTGCGCGCTGCCGCGTGCCGTGCCGAGGCAAGCCGGTCGCCACCCGGACTGCCGAACAGGCGCGTGAACTCGCCCGTATGGGGGGTAAGCACGGCGGCACCGCGCAGCCGCTCCGGCTGTCCCGCCGCCGCCGCGAGCGCACCGGCATCGACCACGACCTGCCGATGCCCGCCGCCGATGATCGCCGCGAGTTGCTCAAGCGTGTCCAGCGTGGCCGGTAGGCCCGGACCAACCACCCAGGCGACGCGCCGGCTATCCCCGAGCAGTTCGGTGAGGGGCGCTTCGCTGACGATCACTCCAGGGTCGCCCCCGCGCAGCACGTCTGCCGTCCCCCGGTCGGGGGCGAGCAGCGTGGCCAGCCCCGCCCCTGCCCGCCGCGCCCCCGCGGCGGCCAGACGGGCCGCACCCGTCATCCCCGCGCCGGCGAGGATCGTGACATGGCCGCGGCTGTACTTGTGCGCGGCGGTATCCGGCGGCGGCAGGCGCCAGAGGCCCGGCGCAGCCTCCCAGCAGCGCGGCGCGACCGTCTCCAGCACCTTCGCCGGCAGGCCGATGTCAGCCACCAGCAACTCCCCGCACAGCGACCGGCCCGGCATCAGCAGATGCCCGGGCTTGGCCCGAAAGAAGGTGACCGTCAGCGTGGCGGCAGGCGCGAAACCCCTCGCCTGCCCGGTCGCGCCATCAAGGCCCGATGGCACGTCCACCGCCAGGATCGGACCGTCGGCCGCGGCGAGCGTCTCCGCCACCAGCCCCTCCACCGGGCGCGTCAGGCCGGCGCCGAAGACGGCATCGATCACAAGCCCCGCGCGGGCGACTTCATCCGGTGCGAACGGCACCATGGGGCCGGTCCAGCGCGCGGCGGCGCCGGCGGCATCGCTGCCGGGCCGTGGCGGCGCCAAGGCCGCCACCGCGACGGGCCAGCCGGCCTGTTCCAGCAGCCGCGCAGCGACGTAGCCGTCGCCCCCATTATTGCCCGGCCCGGCGAGCACCAGTGTTCGGCAGGGCCGGAAGCGGCGTATCGCGGCGCGGGCGACGGCCCGGCCTGCCGCCTCCATCAATCGCGCACCGGGGATGCCGCCCGCGATCGCGGCAGCGTCGGCACGGCCCGTCTCCTCGAGGGTCAGTAGGGCCAGCGGGCCGGCGTCGGGTTCCATCGCGCCAGCATCCGCGGCCCGGCGGCGGGGAACAAGGCATCCGGCGCATGGCGCGGCGGCGCCGTCTGCTATGCTCGGCGTGCATTTCAGGAGTCGCGCATGGCCTTCGTGATCGCCGTGGCGCAGCGCAAGGGCGGTGCCGGCAAGTCGACGATCGCCGCCAACCTCGCCACGGCCTTCGCCGAGGAAGGCCGTCGCGTCGCGCTGCTCGACATCGACCCGCAGCATTCCCTGCAACGATGGGATGCGGTGCGCGGCAACTCGCCCAAGGCCCGCCCCCTGCATTTCGAGGCGCCGTCGGGCTGGCGCGTGCCCGGCGTGATCGACCGGCTGCGCGATCAGGACGTGGTGCTGCTCGACACCGCGCCGCATGACGACACGGATGCCCGGGTGGCGGTGCGCGCGGCCGACCTGGTGCTGGTGCCGTTGCAGCCCTCCGCCGCCGACCTCTGGTCCATGGATGCGACGCTCGATCTGGCGCGAAAGGAAGGACGGCAGGTCGCGCTCGTGCTGAACCGCGTGCCTTCGGCCGGCAAGCTGCGGGAACAGGTGACGGCGGCGATCCACGAGCGCGGATTGCCGCTGCTCGAACCCGTGCTCGGCAACCGGACCGCCTTTGCCCAGGCCTTCATGGCCGGGCTCGGCGCGGTGGAGGCGGCGCCGAAGGGCAGCGCGGCGGCCGAGGCGCGTGCGCTTGCCGCCGCCATCGCCGCGCTGAAGGAGCAGTGAGATGATCACCGCGCTCTACGTCGTCCATGTGCTGGGCGCCGTGATCTGGGTGGGCGGCATGGTCTTCGCCATGGCGGTGCTGCGCCCGGCCGCCCATGCGGCACTGGAAGGCCCACAGCGGCTCGCGCTGATGCAGGGCGTCTTCGCCCGCTTCTTCCGCGTTCTGTACCATGTCGTGCCGATTCTCATCCTGACCGGCTGGGCCATGTTGTTCGGTTGGTACCGCGGCTTCGGCGCCAGCATCTGGCACGTGCACCTGATGCATGCCGCCGGGCTTGTGATGGCAGCCATTTTCGGCTTCGTCGCGTTCGTACCGTGGCGGCGGATGCGTGCCGCGATGGAAACCGGCGACCGGCCCGCAGCAGCGGCGGCGCTGGAGACGATACGGAAGGGTGTTCTGGTGAACATGGTGATCGGACTGGGCACGGTGGCCGTTGCCACCTGGGGACGTTTCAGCGGATGAGCATAGCGCTGCGCGAAGGCATCGAGATCGTCGAGGACGCCGTCCCGGAATTCGAGGCGGTGGGCGCCATCCAGCGCGGCCTGCATGAATTCAACCAGTCGATGGGCGGCTCCTATGACCGCGAGCCGGTGACGCTGCTGGTGCAGGATGCCGAGGGCAAGACGCTCGGCGGGCTGCTCGGCCTCACCTTCTGGGGGTGGCTGTTCATCGACTGGCTGTGGCTCGCACCGGAGATCCGCAAGGAAGGCTTCGGCGGCGAGTTGCTGAAGCGTGCCGAGGCGATCGCGCGCGATCGCGGCTGCACCAACGCCTATACCGACACCTTCTCCTTTCAGGCGCCGCATTTCTGGGAGACCAACGGCTATGCCGAGTTCGGCCGCCTGGACGGGATGCCGGCGGGCCATGCGCGGGTGTGGTTCAAGAAGGCCCTGACGGGGTGACCGCGCTGCGGCTGTCGCGCCTGGCGCTGACGGCCGCCGTGGCCCTGCTGTTCAGCCTGATCGCCTTCGGCAACCTGACCGACTACGGGTCCAACTTCGCCTTCGTGCAGCATGTACTGTCGATGGACACGACATTCCGCTCGCCCGCACTGATGTGGCGCGCGATCACGGACCCGACGCTGCATCACCTGGCCTATGGGCTGATCATCAGCTGGGAGGTCATGACGGCGCTACTGCTTTGGGCGGGCGTGCTACGGTTGTGGCGGGTGCGACGGTCCGGCGCGGCGGCGTGGAACGCCGCGCGGGGCACAGCGATCCTCGGGCTGACGGCCGGGGCAATGCTCTATGGGCTGGGCTTCCTGGTGATTGCCGGGGAATGGTTCGCCATGTGGCAGTCGCGGGAATGGAACGGCCAGGCCAGTGCCGCGATCTTCCTGGCCTTCTGCGGCATCGTGCTGCTGCATGTCAGCACGGCGGAGACCGAAGCCGACTGAACCGGTGCCGGTCCGGTCGCGCCGGTTTGCCATGCACCGGAATGCCTGCCGCCCTAAGATGCGGTAACGGCGCCAAGGCGCCGTGCCAAGGAAGGACGGCAAGCATGCGCGCTTATTTCACGGGCATCGCCGCAGCGTTGACAGTCGCCACAACGGCCGGCACGGCGCAGGCCGAGGTCCGGGTAACCTTCGTCAACCCGCAAGGCTATACCGATGCGGGCCTGTACCGGACGGGGTCGGTCGGCGAGGACGCGCCCGCCCTGGTCGGGCTGCGGCGGATCTTCGAACGGCTGGGCCAGCGCCTGCCCCCGGGCCAGGACCTTCAGATCGAAGTCAGTGACATCGACCTCGCCGGATACTTCCCGCCCTGGGGCCCCGCGAACCCGGCGTTCCGCGTGATGGAGCCGACCACCTGGCCGCGCATCAACCTGCGCTACACGGTGACGCGGGACGGGCATGTGGTGTCGGGCGGGGAAGCAACGATCACCGACATGACCTACCTGCGGCGACCCATGGTGGCGCGGTCCAGCGATCCGCTCCGCTATGAGGACGCCATGCTGCGGGATTGGTTCGCCGACCGCCTCGGAACCTCGCCACAGCTCATGACAAGGTAGGACGCCAACTCCCGTCTGCTTGCGATAACCCGCCTGCCCCCCGGTTTAGCGGGGGGCTTCACCTGATCGGCACGCGGCAGGCTGCCAGGTCAGATGTCCTGGTCGAGCCACTCGGCGACGTTGGTGGTGGCCCGGCGCTCATCCGGTCCGCCGCCCGGCGCGCCTTGGGCGAAGTCCAGCAGTGCCGAAAGGTGGCTGCGCTCGAGGGGGACATGCAGCGCGTCCTCCGCTGCCTTGGCCCGGTGAGCCTGGATCGCCGCCTTGATGGCGCGGACGGCGCTGATCAGCGGGTGGAAGCCCTCCCGCTTCTCCGGCGTGTCGAGACCCGACAGGTGCCGGTCCTCGACATGCCGCAGTGTCGTATCGAGGTCGCCCAGCATGTCCAACGGAAAGGGGACGCGAATCTCGTGCGGCGTCATGGTCGGATACTCCATCTCTCGGCACCGACAGCGCTGACCGAGCCGGCGCCGTAAGTCAATGTGGCACGCCGCGGCGGCGCATCAACGCTTCACGCCCAGCACGACCTCCCGATGCCAGATATAGATCCCGGCGCCGACCAGCACGGCGATGCCGAGGAAGTCCCAGCCATCCGGCAGTTCCGCCCACACCACCGCGCCGACCGTGGTCGTCCAGACGATCCCGGTGTACTCGAAGGGGGCGAGCAGCGTCGTCTCCCCGGTGCGGTACGCGCTGGTCATCAGCACCTGCGCCAGCGCCGAGATCAGGCCGATCCCGGCCAGCAGCGCCCATTCCAAAGGCGTCGGCCACACCCAGACCGGCACGGCGGCGATGCCCGCCAGCGCCGCCGATCCCACGGCGAACCAGACGACGATCGCCACCGAGCTTTCCCCTGCCTCGCCCATCTGGCGGATGGTGATCATGGCCAGCGCCCAGCCGACCGACCCGAGCAGGCAGAGCAGCACGGCGAGGCCCGAATCCCCGATCCCGTCCGCCCCCGGCCAGACCATCAGCACGACGCCCAGGAAGCCGACCAGCACGGCAAGGCCGCGCCGCCAGCCGACCTGCTCCCCCAGCAGCGGCACGGACAGGACCGTCAGGAACAGCGGCATGGTGAAGCCCAGCGCGGTGACGGTCGCGATCGGCAGGTGAACGTAGCCGTAGAAGGCGCCGATCATGCCCATCATGCCGAACAGCGTCCGTGCCGCGTGGCTCAGCGGGTTGCGCGTGGCGAGCGCGGCCAGGCCGCCGCTCGCCAGCACCACCGGCAGCAGGGCCGGCAGGGCGAACAAGTTGCGGAAGAAGATCACCTCGGCGAGCGGGATCGCGCCGCCCAGCGCCTTCACGAAGGCGGCCGTCACCGCGAAGGCGGCCGTCGCGCTGATCAGCAGCAGGATGCCCCGCCGCCGTGCGCGGATGCTGGCCTGGGGGTTATCCGGCGGCGCAGTCATGCGCGCGCCCGCGCCGCCGCCGGGGCCCTGCTTCGTCACGCGCGGCATCCTCTCCCCCGGCGGCCCCCGGTGCATGGACGGGCCACACGGCCAAGGGTAGGGTCGCGCATCCATGAGCGCCAGACCTCCCAAGGCGAAGCCGATCCCTGACCATCCCGGCCTGACGGTTCTCTCGGACGAGGTGGTCTGGGACGGGCGATTTCCGCTGCAGCGCGTGCGCTTCCGCCGCCGCCGCTTCGATGGCGCCGAGGGCGGCTTGCAGACCTGGGAGTTGTGGCGGCGCGGCGGCGCGGTGGCGGTGCTGCCCTGGGACCCGTGGAGCGGCCGCGTCGCGCTGATCGAACAGTTCCGCCTGCCGGCGCTCGCCGCCGGGCTGGCGCCGGTGATGACGGAATGCCCGGCCGGGCTGCTCGAGGATGGCGAGGACCCGGTCGAGGCCGCCCGGCGCGAATTGGCGGAGGAGACCGGGCTCACCGCCGATCGCATGCTGCCCATGGGGCGCTTCATCCTGAACCAGGGCGGCTGCGACGAGACGATCGCGCTGTTCCTCGCCCGCGTGCGGCTGCCCGAAGCAGGCCATGCCGGCCATCACGGTCTGCAGAGCGAGCACGAGGACATCCGGCTACTGGTGCTCGACGCCGATGAGGCGATAGCCATGCTGGACAATAACCGTATCGCCAATGCGACCGGTGCGCTGTGCCTCGCGCAGTTCGCCCGCCGGCGCCCGGCGCTGCTGACGGAGTGGAAAGACTGATGGCGACCGAACTGGCCTATCGCGACGATGCCTATGCGCGGGACATCACGGCGCGCGTCGTCTCCGTCGGGGCCGAGGGTGTCGTGCTCGACCGGACCGTCTTCTATGCGCGTGCCGGCGGGCAGCCCGGCGATGCCGGCGTGCTGCGCTGGGCCGGCGGCGAGATGGCCGTGGCCGAGGCGCTGAAAGGCCCTGACGACACCGTGCTGCACGCGCCGGCCGCGGGGTCGACGCTGCCGCCCGAGGGTGCCGAGGTGACCGCTGCGCTCGACTGGGACCGGCGGCATCGGCTGATGCGCATGCATACCTCGCTGCATCTACTGTGCAGCCTGATCCCAGGCGCCGGCGTGACCGGCGGGCAGATCGGGACCGACAAGTCGCGGCTCGACTTCGACGTGCCGGAACCGCCGACCAAGGAAAGCCTGACCGAGCGGCTGAACGAACTGGTTGCGGCGAACCACGCGGTCACCGATTCCTGGATCACGGATGCCGAGCTGGATGCCAACCCCGGCATGGTCCGCACCCTGTCGGTGAAGCCGCCCCGCGGGTCGGGGCGCGTGCGACTGGTGCGCATCGGCGGGGATGGCGCCCCGGTCGACCTGCAGCCCTGCGGCGGCACCCATGTGCGCGCGACCGGGGAGATCGGCCGCGTCGAAGTTGCGAAGATCGAGAACAAGGGCAAGGCGAACCGGCGCGTGACGCTGGTCCTCGCCGGGGAGTGACGCCGATGGAATCGCTGGTGTCCACGGAATGGCTGGCCGCCGAGCTCGGCAAGCCGGACCTCGTGGTGTTCGATTGCTCGACCTACCTGCCGGGCGAGCCGGGCAACAAGCATGACGGCTTCCGCGCCGCGCACATCCCGGGCGCGCGGATGTTCGACATCGACAAGATCGCCGATGACGAGACGGACCTGCCTCACATGGTGCCGACGCCGGCGAAGTTCGCGAAGCTGGTCGGCGCGCTCGGCGTCTCGAACGACACGCGCGTGGTGTTCTACGACCAGCACGGGCTGCGGTCTTCCCCGCGCGGCTGGTGGATGATGAAGCTATTCGGGCACGACAAGGTCGCCGTGCTGGACGGCGGGTTGCCGGCCTGGAAGAAGGAAGGCCGGGCGCTCGAGACCGGCGATGCCCCTGCCCCGGCGCCCGCGACCTTCGTGCCGGATTTCCGCGCATCGAAGCTGAAGGGTATCGGCGACATCAAGCAGATCGTGGCGGATGGCTCCGCGCTGATCCTCGATGCCCGCGCCAAGGGCCGCTTCGACGGGACGGCGCCGGAACCCCGTGCAGGACTGCCGTCAGGTCACATGCTGGGCGCGGCCAATGTGCCGGTCGGCGAGATGGCCGGGCCGGACGGGCTGATGAAGGACCCGGCGACGCTGCGCGGGATCTTCGCTGCGGCGGGCGCGACCGGCGGAAAGCCCGTTGTCACGTCCTGCGGGTCGGGCGTCACGGCCTGCGTCATCGCCTTCGGCATGGTGCGCGCCGGCCTGCCTGAACCGGCCGTCTATGACGGCTCCTGGACCGAATGGGCGTCGCGCCCGGAAACAACCAAGGAAAAGACGGCCTGATCATGCCCGACGATATCGCCAAGAAGCACGACAGCCTGGGCTTCGCCACGCGCATGTCGCATGCCGGCCGCGCCGGCACCCATGTGCACGGCTTCGTCAATCCGGCCGTGCACCGCGGGTCGACCGTGCTGCAGCCGAATTGCGAAAGCCGCCGCAGCACCGCGAAGGACCGCTTCAACCGCGTGATGAGCTACGGCACCGCTGGCGGGCCGACGCACTATGCGCTGGAAGACGTGATCTGCGAGATCGAGGGCGGGACGCGCTGCGTCCTCGTCGGTACAGGGCTTGCCGCGGTGACGGTGCCGCTGATGGCGTATCTCAAGGCCGGCGAGCACTGCCTGATGCCGGACAGCGTGTACGGCCCCGGGCGCAACATCGCGACCGGGCTGATGACGGCCTTCGGCATCGAGACGACCTTCTACGACCCGACGATCGACGAGGCGGGCATCGCCGCGCTGATGCGGCCGAACACCAAGGTCGTCTACACCGAGAGCCCCGGCAGCCATACCTTTGAGGTGCAGGACGTGCCGGCGATCGCGCGCGCCGCCCATGCCCGCGGGGCCAAGGTGCTGATGGACAACACCTGGGGCATCCACAACTTCATGCCCTTCAAGCACGGCGTGGATGTCTCGATCCAGGCGCTGACCAAGTATGTCGGCGGGCATTCGGACGTGCTGCTCGGTTCGATCACCACGAACACCGAGGAAGACTACCTGACCGTCCGTACCGCGGCGTCCCAGATGGGCCATTTCGCCGCGCCGGACGATTGCTGGCTGGCGCTGCGCGGCGCGCGCACCATGGCGGTTCGGCTGAAGCACCAGGAGCAGAGCGGCCTGACCGTCGCGCGCTGGCTGGAGGCACGCCCCGAGGTGCAGCGCATCCTGCATCCGGGCCTGCCGTCCCACCCGCAGCACGCGCTGTTCAAGCGCGACTTCACCGGGTCCTGCTCGCTGTTCGGCGTGGTGTTCCAGCGGCGCTACACCGAGGCCGAGATCTACGCCTTCATCGACAGCCTGGCGCTGTTCGGGATCGGCGCGTCCTGGGGCGGGTATGAAAGCCTCGCTCTGCCGACCACCGGCTTCGTCACCCGCACCGCGACCAGCGAGGATCTCGGCGGCTTCGCCGTGCGCCTCCATATCGGGCTGGAGGATGTGGGCGACCTGATCGCCGATCTCGAACAGGGCCTCGCCACCCTGCCGGCGTAACCTGGAGCGAGGGGCGTGGCCCCTCCTCCGATCCTTGCCCGGGAGGAAGGCCTTCGCCCCTCCCGGTGCGCACTCAGCGTGGCGTGGTGGTGGTGGTCGGTGCCGTGTTCCGCTGCCGCTCACCCGTCTGCACGCCACGCTGATAGGCGGCATCGAGCTGCTGCTGGCGCCGCTCGGCAGCCTGGCGCTCGGCGACCTGATGCTGGTTCCACAGATACCCGCCGACCACGCCGACGCCGGCACCGATCAGCGCGCCCACGCCGGCATTCGCCGTGAAGGAACCGATGGCCGCACCAGCCAGCGCGCCGCCGGCGCCACCGATCAGGACGTCGCGCCCGCCGGGCGTCATCGAATCATTCGAGCAGCCGGCAAGCCCAAGGGCCAGGGCCGCGGGAAGCAGGACCATCTTGCGCATCGTGGCTCTCCGTCTCAGCGCGCGCCGCGGCGCGCGGGCGGCTGCGGGCAGGGATAGGTAGTGACGAACCAGCGGGCGACGCCATCCACGGCAAGATCGTTCGCATACTGTGTGTTGGCCTGCGCCCAGGCGGCGAAGGCGGCCGCGGCCTGCGCGCCGGTCGGCGCCGGGTCGGGCACGCAGAACAGCGGGCGGTGGCGCGTGCCGGGCTGGGTCATCGCCGCATGATACTGCGCGAAGCCACCGAGGAAGCCACGGCAGAGCCCGTTCGCCTCGGCAAAGTTCGCCGCGGTCGAGGGCGTGCCGCACAGCGCTGCGAGTTCGCCCACGGTCGCCGTATGCGACCCGCGCGCGGCCGGCGGCGCCTGCGCCACGGCCGGAGCAGCGGCCAGCAAGGCCGCCGCCGTGAGGATGGTCTTGAGGCGCATGTCGGTCTTGTCCTTCCGTCGCGCGATTGGCGGCGCGCCGCAGCGGGGCGAATCGCAGCCGCGGCGGGAGTGTCGGACGGGGCGGGCGCGGTCGGCAAGCGGCGGAACGGTACTCGAGAGAGCGGCGCCGCCCCCACCCCATCAGATCGCCGGTGACCTTCAGTTAGGGTCTTGGCAGGACTGCAAAGCGCGCGTCGGGCGTCCGGAACCGCTGGCAGCAATCAAGGCGGCGATCGCCGAGGCGGGCGTGTGATCGCCGGAAACCGGCACGCTGCAATGACCTGTGCTCCCTTCCATGCCGCGGAGGCGATGCGCGCCGCTGCCGGCCGCGCCTACCTTCCTGCTGCGGCATTCACTTGCGGGTGGTTGGGGATCGAGGCCGGGGGAGAGCCGCAGGACCGGCGCGCCTTCGCCGTCGATGGGGCCGAATGCAACTTGATAATCTCGTAGCAAGAAAATGATATGGAATGCGATAGGAAGACGTCCGGTCGCGGAGAATGGACCTCCGGCACCGCGCCGCAGGAGCACGACGTGCACAAGGTAAAGCTGGAAGACGATATTGTTCAGATTGCCCTCCAGAGGCGCGGTCGGCTCCGCTTGTTCGAAGCCATTGATCCGAAACGGGCGGCACACTTGGTGATCGATATGCAAGCAGGCTTCATGACGCCTGGAGCGCCTGCGGAGATCGCCCCTGCCGTCGAGATTATCCCCAACATCAACCGGATCAGCGCCGCATGCCGTCAGGCGGGCGCTTTGAACGTATTCGTCCAGAACTCGATCAGCGAGGAAAGCAAGCAGAGCTGGTCTAACTGGTTCGGCTCATTCTGGACTACCGACAAGCGCGAAGGGATGTATTCGACGTTCATGGTCGGTCAGCCCGGCCATGCGCTGCACCCGGACATTTTGGTTGAGGCGTCCGATATGCGCATCAACAAATTCAGGTTTGGCACCTTTGTCGAAGGATCCTCAGACCTCCATGAGCGACTGCGCTCCCGGGGTGTCGATACCGTCATCATCACCGGTTGCGCTACAAACATCTGCTGCGAATCGACCGCGCGCGATGCCATGATGCTCAACTACAAGGTGCTGTTCGTTTCAGACGGAACGGCAACACACACAGATTTTGAGCACAACAATACGCTAAACAACATGATGCTCACCTTCGCGGACGTATTGACGACCGACGACGTCATCGCGTTGCTAGGCGCGTGAGATCGCCTCCTGTCCGCGCGCCGCTCACAGCGGCGCAGGACTGTACAGGCGACTAAAGAGCCGAGACTTCAAACCGGCGTGCCATCAACCGGGCGCCACCCTTGCCTTGTGCTGGATGGCCTCGCCGGCTGAGTTTCCGACGCCTACGTGGCGGCTGCGGCCGCGTCCTGGCGGGGTGAGGTTAGAGGGGCATCGCCCCTTTAGTTCTCCGGTACGACAAGCCAATCAAAATGGCCTTCGGGCTTGGGATATCCGGGGAGGGGCAGGCCCCTCCCCGGCACCCCACTCAACGCTGCCGGCTATTGCTGATCGCGTAGCCGCTCACGCCGCCGACGCCGGCGCCGATCAGCGCGCCCCAGCCGGCATTGCCCGACAGCGAGCCGAGCGCCGCGCCGCCGAGCGCGCCGATGCCGGCGCCGGTAGCCGTCGAGCGCTGGTTCTCCGTCATGCCTGCGCAGCCGGCGAGGCCGACGCCGAGCGCCAGCACGGCGGCAATGCGGGCGGGCTTCTTCGTCATCATGGCGTTCTCCTTCCGCTCAGCGGCGCCGCGCGGCGGGGGCCGCCGGGCAGGGATAGGTGGCGGCAGCGAAGCGCAGCACGCCTTCGGCGGCGCGCGCGCCGGAATGCTGCTGGTTGGCCGCGGCCCAGGAGACGAAGTCGGCGGCGACGCGGTCGAGCGCCGGGGTCGGGTCCGGCAGGCAGAAGATCGGCCGCTGGGCGCGCGGCCCCGTCGTGTACAGGGAATGGGTCTGGCCGATCGTCACCAACGCCGCAAAGCAAGCCGGGCGCAACGCCATGGCGTTGGCGTTGTCCGCAGCCGGGCCGCAAAGCCGCGCCAGATCCGCCGTTGTGAAAGCGGCCGGGGCACCGCCTGCGGCCTGCCCCTGGGCGACGGCGGGCGACGCGGCCAGCGCTCCGGCCAGCGCCAGGGCAAGGCCGCCCCGCCGCAGGATCCGCGTTGTGTCGAGGGAACGCATGGCTACTTCCTCCTTGCCGGGCGTAGGAATCGCACCGGTCCAATCAGGGTCGTGGCAGGAAGAGTTACGATCAAGCGGGACGGGCGCAATGATGCAGCGCAAGGTCGCGGGACGGTGGGGCGGCCAGCGGGACGCGCGGCCAAGGCAACGCTACGCCGAAGCGCAGCGGGCGCACTCCCCTTCGATCTCGACGGTCGCGCTCGCCACCGCGAAGCCGGCGCGGCGGGCGGCGGCCTCGATCGCATGCGCGACGCCATGGTCGGTGATCTCGACCGTGGTGCCGCAACGGCGGCAGATCAGGAACTGATGAGGGTGATGGTGGCCGTGCCCCTCCGCATGGCCGGCATCGGTGCAGCCGACATAGGCGTTCAGCCGCTCGAGCTTGTGGATCAGCCCCTGCTCAAGGAGGAAGTCCAGCGCGCGGTAGACCGTGGGCGGTGCCGCGCCGGGGCGTGACATCTTCAGCCGGTCGAGCAGAGCATAGGCGCCGACGGGTGCCTCCGCCTCAAGCACCAGTCCCAGCACCTGGCGACGCAGGGGCGTCAGCGTCGCGCCGCGGCGCTGGCAGGCGGCCTCGGCCTCCCGCAGGGCAGTCTCGCGCATCGCAGCCTCGGCCATGTCCCGGTCTCTCGCTTCCTGCATCGTGAGATAATATATCATCGGCCGATGACCAGTGCCCCATCCGCCGCCGCCCGCCTGATCGCCGAGATCCGTTTCGACGGCAACGGCCTCGTCCCCTGCATCGCCCAGCAGCACGACACGGGCGAGGTGCTGATGATGGCCTGGATGAACGCGGAATCCGTCGCCGAGACACTGTCGACAGGGCGCGTCTGCTATTGGTCCCGCTCGCGGCAGGCGCTGTGGCGCAAGGGCGAGACCTCGGGCCAGCAGCAGCGGTTGGTTGATCTGCGGCTCGACTGTGATGGGGATACGCTGCTCGCGCTGGTGGACCAGGACGGCGTCGCCTGTCACACGGGCCGGCGCAACTGCTTCTTCCGCGCCATTCGCGACGGGGCGGTGACGACGATCGCCGATCCGCTCGTGGACCCCAAGGCACTGTACGGCGCATGAAGCGCGAGAAGATCCCGGTCACGGTGCTGACCGGCTTCCTCGGCGCCGGCAAGACGACGCTGCTGAACCGGCTGCTGAAGGCACCGGAGATGGCCGATTGCGCCGTGCTGATCAACGAATTCGGCGAGATCGGCCTCGACCACCTGCTGGTCGAGCGGCTCGACGATGATGTCGTGTTGCTCAATGCGGGATGCCTGTGCTGCACGGTGCGCGGCGATCTGGTGCGCGTGCTGCGCGACCTCGCGCTGCGTGCCGAGGGCGGCCAGGCCATCCGGCGCGTCGTGGTGGAGACAACCGGCCTCGCCGACCCCGCGCCGATCCTCCAGACGCTGATGACCGATCCGGTCGTGCTGTCGGCTTTCCGGCTCGACGGCATCGTGACGCTGGTCGATGCGGCCAGCGGCATGGCGACGCTCGACACGCAGATCGAAGCAGTGAAGCAGGCGGCGATGGCCGACCGGCTCGTGCTGACCAAGCTCGATCTCGCATCGCCCGAATCGGCGGCGGCGCTGGCGGCGCGGCTGTCCGCGCTGAATCCGGTCGCACCGTTGCTGCGGGCCGAACATGGCGCGATCGCACCGGCCGCGCTGCTCGACGCCGGCGGCTTCGATCCCGCCGGGCGGCTGCCCGCGGTGGCGGACTGGCTCGCGGCGGAAGCCGGGCATCACCACCACCACGATCATCATCACGACCGCAACCGGCATGATGCCGGCATTGAGGCGGTCAGCTTCGTCTTCGATGCGCCGTTGCCCTGGGACGGTGTCGCGACCTGGCTTGAGATGCTGGCGCTGACGCGCGGGGATTCCGTGCTGCGCGTGAAGGGCCTGCTCAATATCGCGGGCGAGGAGCGCCCGGTGGTCGTGCACGGCGTGCAGCATGTCTTTCATCCACCACTGAAACTTGCAGCCTGGCCCGGTGATCACGACCGGAAGTCGCGGCTCACGCTGGTTCTGCGCAACCTGCCGCGCGCGGTGGTCGAGGAAGGTCTCGTCGCCTTCATCCGGGCTGCACAGGATACAATGACGATCCGCACAGGCTGATCGTCGCAAAATGTATTGGCGTGCACGATCCGTGCGATAGGCTTCCGCCGCGCAGTCGGAGCAATGCATGCTGAACGTCCGGATCCTTGCAGCCGTTTTCGTCGTGCTCGGCACCATCGGCGCTGCGCGCGCGCAGGTGCCGCAGGCGACCTTCAGCGACTGCGCTCAGTGCCCCGAGATGGTGGCGCTGCCGGGCGGCACCTTCACCATGGGCGTGCCGCGGGGCGAGGAAGAACGCGAGGGCGTCCCCGCGGATTTGCGCGGGCGGTCGGAACCGCTCCGCCGCGTCACCATCGCGCCGGGTCTCGCCATGTCGCGCACGCCGGTCACGCTCGGCCAGTTCACCGCCTTCGTGGAGGCGACCGGCCATGCGCCGGAGAGCAGCTGCTGGGCGTTCGTGAACAACGGTGCGACCTACGAATACCAGGAGACACCATCGCTGAACTGGCGCAACCCTGGCTTCGCGCAGAAGGAGGACCACCCGGTCGTCTGCGTGAACTGGCAGGACGCCGAGGCCTATGCGCGCTGGCTCGCCACCACGACCGGCAAGCCGTATCGCCTGCCGAGCGAGGCGGAATGGGAATTCGCCGCCCGCGCCGGCACGACGACCGCGCGCTTCTGGGGCGATTCCCAGGCTCCTGCCTGCGAATTCGCCAATGTCGCGGATTTGTCGCTGGCCGAAGCCCTCAACCTCGACCGCCGGCCGCAATTCAGCTTCCGCTGCAACGATCGGCACGTTTACACGGCGGCCGTGCGGAGCTTCCGTCCCAATGCCTTCGGCCTCTACGACATGCTCGGCAATGTCTGGCAGTGGACGCTGGACTGCCTGAATCCGAACCTTGAAGGCCAGCCGGCCGACGGATCGCCGCGGCTGTATGGCGACTGCGCGGCCCGGGCGATGCGCGGCGGGTCCTGGAGCCACCTGCCCTGGTACGTGCGCGCCGGCAACCGCGTCCGCGGCACGGCGGCGGACCGCTTCAACTTCGCCGGCATCCGCGTCGTGCGGGACCGGTAGCGCCAGCCTCTTCCCCGCTGCCGCCGGCGCCCCTATGGATCGGGGATGGAGCCCGCCCCCCTTCGCTTCGAGACCCTGTGCGGGGATGCGCTGCGCGCCTGGCTGCCGCGGCTCGCCGGGCTGCGCATCGCGGTGTTCCGCGACTGGCCGTATCTGTACGATGGAGATGCGGCCTATGAGGAGCGCTATCTCGCCAGCTACGCCGACAGCCCCGGCGCGGCGGTGATCGCGGCGCTGGACGGCGAGCGCACGGTTGGCTGCGCGACCTGCCAACCGATGCCGGAAGCCGAGACCCCGGTGCGGGAGGCCTTCCTGAAGCACGGGGAGGACCTCGCACGCTGGTGCTATTTCGGGGAGAGCGTGCTCCTGCCGGAGTATCGCGGTCGTGGCGCGGGCGTGCGCTTCTTTGACCTGCGGGAATCCCATGCGCGGACGCTGGGCCTGACAGCCACGGCCTTCTGTGCGGTAGCGCGCGATGACGACGATCCGCGGCGACCACACGACTACGTCCGGCTCGACAGCTTCTGGCGGAACCGCGGCTATGTGCCCCGGGCCGACATCTCCCTGGTCTTCGACTGGCGGGAAGTGGGCAGCGATCGCAAGACGCCGCACACCCTCGGCTTCTGGGCAAAGGAACGGCTGTGAGGGCGGCGTTGCGCCTGGGCCTGCTGCAGTACGGCGTCGGCCGGCCGGCCTCGGTTGCGGCGTTCGGCCGCGCGCTGGAAGCGCGGCTGGAGGAAGGGCGCACGCGGGCCGACCTGTTGGTGCTGCCCGAATATGCCTGCGTGGAGCTGGGAGCGGCGCTCGCAGGCGGCGGGGCCGTGGATGAAGCCGCCGAGCTTGCCGCCATGGTCGCAGCCTCACCGGAGATCCTGGCCACGATGCGCGCCGCGGCACGACGGCTTGGCGTGTGGCTGCTGCCCGGCACGCTGCCGATGCGCCGCACGGATGGCTGCGTCATCAACCGCGCGCCGCTGATCGCGCCGGACGGACGCCTCGCCATGCAGGACAAGCGCGCCATGACGCGCTTCGAGGCCGAGCGCTGGGGCGTGACACAGGGCGCCGATCCCGGCGTATTCGACACGCCTTGGGGGCGGATCGGCATCTCCGTCTGCTACGACGTGGAGTTCCCGAAGCATGTGCGGACGCAGGTGGAGGCGGGCGCCTGGCTGATCCTCGCGCCCTCCTGCACCGACACCATGCACGGCTTCCACCGCGTGCGCATCGCCGCCGCCGCGCGGGCGATGGAGAACCAGTGCTACGTCGCCATCACGCCGACGGTGGGTGTCGCGCCGTGGTCGGCGGCGCTGGACGTGAATCGCGGTCATGCGGCTGTGTTCGGCCCGGTCGATCGTGGCTTCCCCGAGGATGGCGTCCTGGCGCGTGGTGCGCTCGACCAGGACGAATGGGTGTTCTGCACGCTGGATCCGGCCCGGTTGGCTGCGGTGCGGGAGGACGGGCAGGTACGCAACCATCGGGACTGGCCCGCAGGGCCCTTCGCAGCCCCGATCTCAGCGAGCTTCTCATGACGCGCATTCACATCGTTGCAGGCGAGGCTTCCGGCGACGTGCTCGGCGCGCGGCTGGTCGCGGCGCTGCGCGCGCGCCGGCCGGATCTGGAGATCTCCGGCATCGGCGGACCGCGTATGGCCGAACAGGGCGTGTCGAGCCTGTTCGACTATCGCGAGCTCGCGCTGATGGGCCTGCTGGAAGTGCTGCCCAAGATCTTCCGGCTGAAGCGACTGCTCGCCGAAGCCGGGGCCGATGTCGCGGCACGCCGGCCGGATGTCCTGGTGACGATCGACAGCCCCGGCTTCACCCTGCGGCTGGCGGAACGCGTAAGACCGCTCGGCATTCCCATCGTGCACTATGTCGCGCCACAGGTCTGGGCCTGGCGGCCGGGGCGCGTGGCGGAGCTGAAGCAGAAGGTGGACCGTATCCTCTGCCTGCTCCCCTTCGAGCCGGTGTTCTTCGAGAATGCCGGCATCCCCGTGACGTTCGTCGGGCATCCCGTGCTGGAAAGCGGGGCGGACGGAGGCGATGCGGAGCGCTTTCGGACGGCGCACGGGCTGACGGCGACGGATCGGCCGGTCATCGTCATGCCCGGCAGCCGGCGGATGGAAGCGTCGCGGCTGCTGCCGATCTTCGGTGCCGCCCTGCGGCTGGCCGCCGAGCGCCTGCCCGGGCTGCGCCCCGTGCTGCCGGTCGCACCCATCGTCGCCGACGCGGTGCGCCGCGCTGCCGCCGACTGGCCGGCGGCGCCGATCCTGCTGGATGGTCCCGACGCCAAGCATGATGCCTTCGCCGCCGTCGCGCAGTCCGGCGGGGCGGGGCTGATCAAGTCCGGCACCTCCTCGCTTGAGATGGCGGTGGCGGGAGTGCCGCATGTCGTGGGCTATCGCGTGAATCCGATCACCGCCGCGATCGCGCGGCAGCTGATCAAGGTGCCGCATGCCTCGCTGGTGAACCTGCTCGCTGAACGGGAGATCGTGCCCGAGCGATTGCAGGAGAACTGCACGCCCCGGGCACTCGCCGACGCGCTGGTCGCGCCGATGCTTGACCTGTCCGTGGCAGCATCACAGCGCGCCGGCTTCGCCGAGGCTTTGGCGATGCTGCGCGCACCGGAAGGCCTCCCTTCGGAGGCCGCGGCCGTGGCCGTGCTCGGAATGCTGAAGGCCGGCTGACGCCGGCCCCGCCTAGCGGTCAGACATGCGTGACTGCGCCGCCATCCTCCAGCCAGTTCTGGCCGGTGACAAAGGAGGCGCCGTCGGACAGCAGGAAGCAGATCAGCGGCGCGACCTCGGCCGGCGTCGCGATGCGCCCAAGCGGAATGCGCGCGAGCGTGCGCTCGCGGAAGCGCTCGGAGCGGATCGTCTCGGTCATCGGCGTTTCCACCGTGCCGAAGCCGACGCTGTTCACCCGGATGCCGTAGCGCGCCCATTCGAGCGCGCCCGTCATGGTGATGCCGAGCACACCGGCCTTCGCCGCCGAGTAGTTCACCTGCCCGATCGATCCACGCTTGCCCGCGGTCGAGGAGATGTTGACGATCGCGCCCGGCGTTGCCTCGCCTGCCTTGCTGCGCGCGATCATGTGACGGCCGACCGCCTGCTGCATCAGATGCACGCCGGTCAGGTTCACGTCGATCACCGCTTGCCATTGCGGCAGGGTCATCTTCTCGATCATCGCCGGCCGGGTGATGCCGGCATTGTTCACCAGCCCATGCACGGCGCCGAATTTCCCGGCGGCGTCGTCGACAACCTTCACGCAGAACGCCTCATCGGACACGTCGCCCTGCACCGGCAGCGTCCGGTCGCCGGCTAGCGTGGCGGCGGTCTCGCTGAGCGTCTGCGGGTTGCGCTCGACCATGACGAGGTTGCCGCCGAGATTCAGCACGAGCTCCGAGATCGCCTTGCCGATCCCCTGCCCGGCCCCGGTGACGACGATGGTCCGGCCCGAGAGATTCATCGGGTTGTGCATGCTGGCTTCCTTCCCTTCGGTGTTGAGGGGAAGCCTCGCGCGGGATCGGGGCGCTGGCAAGCACCGCCCCAACCGATCGGTCAGTCGAGCACGATATTCGCCGCCTGGACCACCCGGGTCCAGCGGGCGATCTCGGCGCGTATGAAGGCGGTGAAGTCGTCCGGCGAAAGCGGGGCGGAGACGGCGCCGGCCGCCGCCATGCGTTCGATGATGGCAGGCTCGGCGAGAATGTCGCGCGTAAGCGGGCCGAGCCGATCGAGCACCGGCGCCGGAGTGCCGGCCGGCAGGAACAGACCGGTCCAGCCATTCAGTTCGAAACCCGGCAATGTCTCGGCCACTGTCGGCAGGTCCGGGAACTCCGGCAGCCGCTGCGGCGACGTCACGGCGAGCATGCGCAGCCGCCCTTCCCGCACAAGCGGCCGCGTGGCGACCAGCGTGTCCACCATCATCTGCACCTGATTGCCAGCCAGGGCGACGGTCGCCTGGGTCGGCGCGCGGAAGGGCACGTGGACGATGTCGACGCCGGCCATGTGCTTGAACATCTCCGCGCCGAGATGCGTGGTAGTGCCGTTGCCGCCCGAGCCGTAGTTCAGTTCGCCCGGCCGCGCCTTCGCATACTCGATCAGGCCCTTCACATCCGTCACCGCCAGGGACGGATGGACGAGGATGGCGCTGACACCGCTCGACAGCCGCGAGACCGGGATGAAGTCGCGCAGCGGGTCATAGGGCAGGCGGTTGCGATAGAGCGGCACGTTCATCGCGTGCGTGCTGATGGTGCCGATCAGCAGCGTGTAACCATCGGCGGGGCTGCGCATCGCCGCCTCGATGCCGATCAGCCCGGCTGCGCCTGCGCGGTTCTCGACCACGAAGGACTGGCCCGTGAGCGCGCCGTAGCGGTCGGCGAGCAGGCGACCCATCAGGTCCGTCGCGCCGGCCGGCGCGAAGGGCACGATGATGCGTACGGGGCGGTCGGGCCAGGCGCCCTGCGCCAGCGCGCCGCGCGCCAGCATGGTCGCGCCGGTGCCGAGGAGGAGGCTGCGGCGCGCCGTCATGCCAGCGTGACCTTCAGTGCATGGACCTGCTTCGCCTTGGCCGCGCAGGCCTCGGCGAGGAAACCGAGATCCGTGCCGGTCGAGACGTAGCGGGCGCCCATGCGAACGATCTCGGCAACGAGGTCAGGTCGCGAGGCGAGGCCGCCGATGCCGACATGCTTCCCGCGGCCGCGGCAGGCCTCGATGATGCGCGTGTAGGCGTCGCGCACGCGCTGATGGTCGAACTCGCCGGGGATGCCCATCTCGGCGGTGAGGTCGTTGGTGCCGACGAGGATCATATCCACGCCCTCGACCGCCGCGATCTCCTCGACCTTCTCCAGCGCATCGACGGATTCGACCATGGGGATGACCATGGTCGCCGCATCCAGCACCGGGTTCGCCTCCTTCGCCGGATAGGGCTTGAAGCCAAATTGCGGCAGATGGCCGGCGGCGGAGCGATGGCCGAGCGGGGGGAACTTCGCCATCTGCACGACGCGCTTCGCTTCCTCGGCCGAATGGACATGCGGGGCGATGATGCCGAGCGCGCCGGCATCGAGCACGCGGCCAACGAATTCCGGCGCGAGCGCGGGCACGCGCACCAGCGGCGTGATGCCCGCGGCGAGTGCCGCCATGCAGACCTGGCCCGTCATGTCGAGGGTGAGCGGGCCGTGCTCCATGTCGACATAGAGGCTGTCGAAGCCGGCGCTGGCGGCGATCTGCGCGGCCTCGATGCCGCGCACGAGGCGCACGGTCATGGAGGCGACGACCTCGTCGCGCGCGAGTTTTTCTCGAACGATGTTGCGCAAGGCGTCGCGCGCAGTCGCTGGCATGATGCGTATCTTCCCGGTGTGGTCGCTTGCGGCGACTCTGTTGGGAAGGATGGTGGGCGTCAACCGGACGCCCACCGCATGGTGGTCAGTTCAGCCGTAGCCCGCGGATCAGGTCCGGCGAGGGCTTCGCGTCGCCACGCTCGACGCGCTTCACGATCTCGGTCAGCGCGGCGTTGGCGGGCGCCTCGATGCCGACGCCCTTGCCCTTGTCCACGACGAAGCCGTTCAGGAACTCGATCTCGGTGCGCCGGCCCTTCATCATATCCTGGCCCATCGAGGCGCGATGCGCGCCGCCGCTCGCACCCTGCGTGTCGGCCAAGCGCTGCTCGTCATAGGCCTTGCGCGCCTCGGCATCGCCCTCACCCGCCTTGGCGATGATCTCGGCGTCGAGATGCAGGATCTCCTCGAGGTCGTAGCCGAGCGCCTGGCCGACGCGGATCGCCTCGCTGCCCAGGCGCGCGGCGAAGGCGCGGATGGCGTCGTCGGCGGTCGCGTCCTTGGCCACCATGCCGGTCGCGGCCGCGATGCCGTTGCCCATCACGTTCGCCACCAGCTTCGACCAGCGCTCGCCCCACAGATTATTGGTGGTCAGCGCAGAATCCGACAGCGCGACGAGCGAGGTGATGTATTCCGCGCGCGGCGAGATGCGGCCATGCGGCTCGCCGACACGATAGACCGTGTGCTTGGAACCCGACTTGCCCGCCGCGCGCTTCACGAGGCCCGGCGCGGACAGTTCCACCGTGATCAGCGAGGCGATGCCACCGAGCACGCGGCCCCAGCCGACGATGCCCGCGATCGTCTCCTCATTGATGCAGTTCTGCAGCGAGACGATGTAGCCGCCGGGCGAGAGATACTGCGCGATCATCGTCGTCGCCCAGGCGGTGTCGTAGGACTTCATGCAGACGAAGGCGATGTCGACCGGCTTCTCCTTCGCCAGCCCCTGCAGCTCCGTCAGATGCAGCGCCTTCACCGGCACGGTGAATTCCGGCACGTCCTTCAAATGCTGGATAGTCAGGCCCTTGGAGCGCATCGCCTCCACATGCTCGGGCCAGGGGTCGATGAAGGTCACGTCGTGGCCCGCCTGGGCCATGTACGACCCCGCATAGGCCCCGACCGCACCGGCGCCGACGATGGCGATGCGTGGCTTGTCCATTCGATACGTTTCCCCTCCGAGCGTGATGACCGCAGGCGCGCAGGCGCCGGAGGTCTGAATCACGCGATCAACAAAGCTCTACGCGCCGCCGATCGCGGCCTCTACCGCGAGCGCCACCTTCAGCGCCCGCCGTCCTGCCGCACCGTCCACCACAACCGGCGCGCCGTCCAGACAGGCGGTGACGAAGGATGCCTGTTCGGCTTCCAGGCTGTCGTGGTCGGTCCAGGTGAAGCGGTCGATGCCGGAACCCGGCATCGTGGCGACAGCTTCCGCCCCGCCACGGCGCAGCACGGCAAGCGAACGGTCGAGGAAGTTGACGCTCATCTCGCCCTCGGTGCCGAGCACGCGCAGGCGCCGCTCCATGGCGAGCGAGACGCGGGATGCCGTGATCACCGCCGCGCGCCCGCCGGCGAAGCGCAGCCGCGCGACGGCAAAGTCGGGGCGGTCCGAGGCGACAGCCGAACCGACGGCCTCGACCGCCTCCGGCTCACTGCCCGCGAGTTCCAGGACCAGGTCGATGTCGTGGATCATCAGGTCCAGCACCACCGAGACATCGAGGCTGCGCGGCCGGAAGGGCGCGACGCGGATCGCATCCCACGACAAGGCGCGGCCGCCCGTCTCGGCGCCGACCACGGCGCCGAAGGCCGCGGAGAAGCGCTCGATATGCCCGACCTGCAGTACCCGCCTCCCGGCGGCGGCCGCGTCGATCAGCGCATCGGCCTCATCGAGCGTCGCGGCGATCGGCTTCTCGACGAAGGCATGCTTGCCGGCGTCGAGTGCGGCCATGGCGAGCCCATGATGGTAGCGGGTCGGCGCCGCGACGATCACCGCATCCGCGGCAGCGATCGCGGCCTCGGCGGCAAGCACCTCGGTCCCGACCTCGGCGGCCACGGTGGCGGCGCGGGCGGCGTCGGCGTCGGCTAGGCCGACCAGCCGCACCCGCGGGTTGGCAGCGGCCTTCAGCGCGTGGAAGCGGCCGAAATGACCGACGCCGAGGATGGCCAGGGCGAGTCGTCTGTCGCTGTCGTTCATGCCGGCGCTTTAAAGCAGATCGCGATCGGGTGGAATCACCCGGCGGTGCGAAGATACGCGCTAAAACAACGGGCTAGGGCATGTTCCGTGAACATATGCGACCGGGTCACGCCGCTACACCGCCCGGTGGCCGGAACGCCGCCCGGGCGCGCGCCACCTCGACATGCGTCACGCAGCCCGGGTCGTGGTCGTTCACCAGCCCCATCGCCTGCATGAAGGCATAGACGGTCGTCGGGCCGACGAACTTCCAGCCGCGCTTCTTCAGATCCTTCGATAGCGCGACGGATTCCGGGGCGGTGGCGCGGATGCCGGGCACCGACTGCGCTTCGAAGCGCCAGAAATAGGCGGCGAGTGTCCCGGTCTCCGCCACCAGTTCGCAAGCCCGTTGCGCATTGTTGATGACGGCCTCGATCTTGCCGCGATGGCGCACGATGCCGGCGTCCTGCAACAGGCGCGCGACGTCCTGTTCCGTGAAGCGCGCGATGCGGTCGAAGTCGAAGCCCGCGAAGGCGGCGCGGAAATTCTCCCGCTTCGCCAGGATGGTTCGCCAGCTCAGCCCGGACTGGAAGCCTTCCAGGCAGATCTTCTCGAACAGGCGGCGGTCATCGGTGACGGGGAAGCCCCATTCGCCGTCGTGATAGGCCATGTAGTCGGGCGTCGCGGCGCACCAGCGGCAGCGCGCCCGGCCATCGGGCGCAAGAAAAATCCGTTCCATCAGATCACCGGTACCACGCCGTCCTTGCTGACTGTTACGCGGTTGGCCGAGATCCGGCCATCCCCGCCGCGCGTCGCGTTGATGAAGACGGTCGCGCCGGCCACCAGGTCGGTACGCGCCGCCGGAATGGGCATCAGCAGCGGCGTGTCGGCCGGCACCCGCACCAGGACGCGCCGCCCGAGGATGCTGAGCGTCAGGTCGCGGCCCGCGCTGCTGTCCACCGCCGCCTCGACCGCCCCGTTGTTCATCGAGGCGTTCGGTGCGGTGTCCCACGCGCTTTGCAGTTCCGTGATCCGGATGCCGGGCGGCAGGACCGTGATGGCCGTCGCGCGCAACTCGCCGTCCGCTCCCGGCTCGGCAACGACCCCGACGGAGGTGCCGGGCGTAAGGTCGGCCAGCGCAACCCGGCGCAGGGCACTGACGGTCGTGTTCTCCGCCAGATTGACGATCACGCTTTCATCCGCGCGGGTCGTCACGGCGAGTTCGGCGCCCTCCAGCCGCACGATCGTACCGCGGATGCGAACCGGGCCGGCTCCTTGTCCCCGGGCAGGAAGCCCGGACAGGACAAGCAGGCCAAGCCCCAGGGTGCTTCGGCGGGACAGGATGGTCATTGGTGACGCCTCCTCGGTTCTGGAGCGGCATGGATCGCGAAGCTGAGGTGGTGTGCCGGCCCGGCGGCGCCAGGGGCGAGCGACCGGCGCCGTGATAGGCCCGGTGTCCTAGAATGCATAGAGTGCAGGCCGCCGGGCGCAGCAGCCCCGCCGCCGACGGGGGACAGATCGCGGAAAATGCCTTGCGGAATCATGGCCGGGGCGCGACAGGGTGCCTCGCCCGGACGGGGTTGCATCCGCTGCACCCCCTCGCCATTGTCCGCCCGGCTTCATACTGGGATTTCTGCTGCCCATGCTGCATTTCGCGCGCTGGAAGACCATCGCGATCCTGTTGGTCTGCCTGGTCGGCACGCTCGTCGCCGCGATCAACCTGGTGCCGCGCTCGGCCCTGCCGAGCTGGTTCCCCGACCAGCGGGTAAGCCTCGGCCTCGACCTTCGGGGCGGCTCGTACCTGCTGCTCGAGGTCGACCTCAACACGGTGGTCCGAGAGCGGCTGGACGGCATGGTGGACGGCGCGCGCACGCGGCTGCGCACCGCCAATGTGCGCTACACCAACCTCAACGCCGAGCCGGCGAACCGGCGCATGGGATTGCGCGTGCTCGATGCCGCGCAGATCCCGACGGCCGTCACGGCGCTGCGCGAACTGGCCAATCCCGTCCGCCTGGCGACCGGGCAGGAAGTACCGGACATCGACGTCACGAGCAGCCCCGACGGCCAGGTCTGGGCCACGCTGACCGAAGCCGGCCTTCGCGCCAAGGCCAGCGGCGCGGTCGAGCAATCCATCGAAATCGTCCGCCGCCGTATCGATGAGACGGGCGTTTCCGAGGCGCTGATCGCCCGCCAGGGCCAGTCGCGCATCCTAGTGACGCTGCCGGGTGTCGAGGACCCGAACCGAATCAAGGAACTGCTGGGCCGTACCGCCCGCATGACCTTCCATCTGGTGGACGAGAACGCCGGCATGGCGGCCACCCCGCCCCCAGGTGTGATGTTCCTCCAGGGTGAGCGAGAGGGCGAACGATACGCGGTGCGCCGCCGGGTCGAGGTGGATGGTGCGAACCTGACCAACGCCCGCGCCGGCCAGGACAGCCGCACCGGCGAATGGGTCGTGAATTTCCAGTTCGATTCCGTCGGCACGCGCCGCTTCGCGGAGATCACGCGCAACAACGTCGGCCGGCCCTTCGCCGTGGTGCTGGACGACAAGGTGATCACCGCCCCCGTCATCCGCGAGCCGATCACCGGTGGACAGGGCCAGATCAGCGGGTCCTTCAACGCGCGCGGCGCCAACGACCTGGCCGTGCTGCTGCGCGCCGGCGCCCTGCCCGCGCCGCTGACCGTGGTCGAGGAACGCACCGTCGGGCCAGAGCTCGGCGCCGATGCGATCCGCGCCGGCATTCTGTCCCTCGCGGCCGGCACGCTGTTCGTCTTCCTTTATATGGGGCTCGCCTACGGGTTGTTCGGCTGGTTCGCCAACATCGCGCTGCTGTTCAACATCGTTCTGATGATGACGGGCCTCACGCTGCTGGGCGCGACACTGACGCTACCGGGCATTGCCGGCATCGTGCTGACCCTCGGCACAGCGCTCGACGCGAACATCCTGATCAACGAGCGCATACGTGAGGAAACGAAGCTAGGACGAACACCGATCAACGCCCTGCAGGCAGGCTATACCAAAGCCTCCGGCACCATCCTGGACTCCAACCTCACTAACCTGATCGCGATGGCCTGCCTCTACGGCTTCGGATCAGGCCCGGTGAAGGGCTTCGCGGTCACCGTCGCCATCGGCACCGTGGTGCAGATGTGGACCGCGACGGTGCTGACGCGCCTCATGGTCTCCTGGTGGTATCGCCGGACCCGGCCGAAGGAGCTGCCGGTGATCCAGCGGCCCGGCCTCTCGATCATCGAGCGCCTGAAGCGCCCGCTGTTCCGCATCTTCCCCGACGAGACGCGCATTCGCTTCATGCGCGGGGCGCGGATCGGGCTGGTGACCTCGGCGGTCCTGTCGACCGCCTCCGTCGCCCTCGCCTTCTACCCGGGCCTCGAAAAAGGCATCGACTTCAAGGGCGGCATCGAGATGGAGGTGCGTACGCCGGAAGCGGGGGATATCAGCGCACTGCGCAGTGCGGTCGGTGGCCTGAACCTCGGCGACGCCACCATCCTGCAATTCGGGGACGCCTCCACCTTCGCCATCCGCCTGCCCGCCCAGGGCGACGAGAACGCCGTGCAGAACGCGGTCAACGCCGTCCGGGGTTCGCTCGAACAGGTCGCCCCCGGCACGCGCATCCTGCGGGTCGAGGCGGTCGGCAACCGCATCTCGGACGAGCTGTTCCTTGGCGGGCTGATCGCGCTGGCCCTCTCCTTCGCCGCGATGCTCGCCTACATCTGGTTCCGCTTCGAATGGCAGTTCGCCATCGCCGGCGTCACCACCCTGATGCTCGATACCACGAAGGTTATCGGCATCATGGTGGTCACCGGAATCGAGTTCAACCTGACGACCGTGGCGGCGATTCTGACGATCATCGGCTTCAACGCGAACGACAAGGTCGTGGTCTTCGACCGCATGCGGGAGAACCTGCGCAAGTACAAGACGATGCCGCTCGACAACCTCGTCGACCTCTCGATCAACGAGACGATGAACCGCACCCTCGGCACCTCGGTGACGCTGCTGCTCGCCGCCGTGCCGCTCGCGCTGTTCGGGGGGGATACGCTGTCCGGCTTCGGCTGGCTGATGGTCGCCGGCATCGTGGTGGGGACCTCGTCCTCCACCTTCATCGCCGCGCCGATCGTGCTGTTCACCGGGCGGCGGACGCTGCGGCGGGATGAGCCGCCGGCCGGCACGACGCCCGCCAAGGCATAAGCGCGGCGCTTCCCGGCCATTCAGGCGCGGCCCCGCTGGGGGCCGTGCCGCCGATGTCATTCGACCCAGATGTCGCCCTTCCGGATCACCCCGCCCAGCCTTCCACCTCAGTGCGCAGGAAGGTCGCGGTGCCCCCGGGGCTGCGGCCATCCACCAGCAGTCCGATATCGGCAAGCCGTGACGTCATGGCGGGATCGCGGAGGATCTTCGATGCCTCGGTCGCGGCGCGCATCACGATGTCCCGCGGCGTCGCGGCGGGGGCGAGGATCGTCGACCAGGTGCTGACATCGAAATCCGCCACGCCGCCCTCGGCGATGGTCGGGATCCAGGAGGAGTGCGGCGATGGATTCCCTCCATTATCGTTCCCTCCCTGGCTGTCGGGCGAATCAGTCGGCCCACGCCCGTTTGTACAAGGCAACGATCATCCCGGCATCGGGCACGGCGGGGTTGTTCGCCGGGCTGCCGGAGGCGAGCGCCTGTTCCGCCATGGTCGGCAGCAGGCCTTCCCAGGCCGCGGCATCGATGCCGAAGGCCGCGGGCGTCGGCACGGCCAGGTCGCGGTTGAGCGCCCGCAATTCCTCGAGCAGCTTCGCCGCGGCTGATTGATCCCCTTCAGCGGCCGTCGCGACGCCCATGGCCCGTGCAGCCTCGGCATAGCGCGGCAGCGCGGCGTTCAGGCCGTACTCGGTCACGGCGGGCAGCAGCATCGCGTTCGACAGGCCATGCGGCACGTGGAAATGCGCCCCGATCGGCCGCGACATCCCATGCACCAGCGCCACCGACGAATTGCTGAAGGCGATACCCGCCAGCGTCGCGCCCTTCATCATCGCGGCGCGCGCTTCGGCATTGGACGGTTCGCGATACACGGTGCGCAGATTGGGTGCGATCAGCCGCATGGCCCGCAGCGCATACTCATCCGCTTCGTCATTCGCTCGCTTCGAGACGAAGGCCTCCAGCGCATGCGTCAGGCTGTCGATGCCGGTATCGGCCGTCGTGCGTGGCGGCACGGAGAAGGTCAGTTCGTAGTCCACCACCGCGGCCAGCGGCAGCGCGCCGAGCCCCGCGATCAGCATCTTCTCGTCGCGCTCGCTGTCGGTGATGACGGTGAAGCGCGTCGCCTCGCTCCCCGTGCCGGCCGTGGTCGGCACGCACACCACGGGTAGCGCCGCGCGGTTCGCCTGCGCCGGCACCTTGAAGTCGCGCATCTTCGCACCCGGCGCGGCCGCGCCGAGGATTGCCATCGCCTTCGCCGTATCCATCGGCGAGCCGCCACCGAATCCGACCAGGCAGTCATAGTCACCGGCCTTCATCGCGACGACGCCGGCCTCAATCACCGTGTCGGTCGGGTCGGGCACCGTGTCGCTGAACACGCCGGGCGCGAGGCCGGCGGCGCGCAGCGGCGCCAGCACCTTCTCGACCGTGCCGGAGGACACCATCCACGGATCCGTCACCACCAGCGGCTTCGACAGGCCGAACTGGCCGAGCACCTCGGCAACCTTCGCGCAGGCGCCGCCGCCGATCATCAGCAGGCGCGGCGATACGAAACTCGTCGTCATCATCCCTTCCCTTCGCGGATCATCGCGATGATCCCGGAGAAATCCTTCCCCCCGCCGCCGCCATCGACGAAGCGGTCGAACAGCGCCAGCGCGAGCGCGCCAACCGGTGTCTCCACCCCCGCATCCTTGGCGGCCTGCTGCGCGAGACCGAGATCCTTGCGCATCAGCGCCGCCGTGAAGCCCGGCGCGTAGTCCCTGTTCGCCGGGCTGCCCGGCGCGGGACCGGGTACCGGGCAGTAGGTGTTCAGCGCCCAGGACTGCGCGGTCGATTTCGAGCAGACATCGTACAGCGCCTGGGCCGACAGCCCGAGCTTCTCCGCCATCACGAAGGCTTCCGACGTCACCGCCATCGTCGCGGCAAGCATCATGTTGTTGCACAGCTTGGCGACCTGGCCGGCGCCGGCTTCTCCGCAATGGACGATGGTCTTGCCCATCGCCTCCAGGATGGGCCTCGCGCGCGCGACCGCGTCGTCCGACCCGCCGACCATGAAGGTGAGCGTCCCGGCCTCCGCCCCCATCACGCCGCCCGAGACCGGCGCATCGATGAAGGGCTGCCCCGCCTTGGCCGCGACATCACGCGCCGTCGCCACGTCGATGGTCGAACAATCCATCAGCAGCGCGCCCTGTCGTGCGGCCTTGGCGAGGCCTCCCTGCCCCAGCCAGGCATCGCGCACATGCTCGCCCGCCGGCAGCATGGTGATGACGAAATCCGCCTCCGCCGCCGCCGCCGCTGCCGAGAAACCGGCCGTAGCACCCGCCTCGACCACCGCATCCACCGCGGGTTGCACGATGTCGAACACCACCACCTGATGCCCGGCCCTGAGCAGGTTGCGCGCCATCGGCGCCCCCATCCTGCCGAGCCCGACGAAGCCGATGCGCGCCATGCTGCCCTCCCCTACTCCGCGCGAATGCCGACGCGGCGGATCAGGTCGCCGAGGCGGACGAATTCGCGTTCGTTGCGTGCCTGGTAGACCTCCGGCGTGCCCGGCAGCGGCCGGGCGCCGAGCTCGGCCATGCGTGCGGCGGTCTCCGGCTTTTCGAGGCCGGCGCGCAGCGCTGTATTGAGACGCTCGATGATCTCCGGCGGCGTGCCCCGCGGCGCGACCAGGCCGAACCACGCCGTGACCTCGTAGCCCGGCAGCGTCTCCGCAATCGCGGGAATGTCGGGGTTCGCCGGCCAGCGCTCGGCGGATGTCACGCCGATCGCGACCAGGGCGTTGGAGCGGATATGCGGCAGGATGGAGGGCAGGTTGTCCGTGCCGAAATCGATGCGGCCCGGCAGCAGGTCGACCATCATCGGGGAACTGCCGCGATAGGAGACGTGCGTCGCCTCGAACCCGCCCATCAGGCGGAACAGCTCGGCGGCAAGATGGGTTGATCCGCCGATGCTCGTCTCGCCGTAGGACATGGTGCGGCTCTTCGCCATCGCGATCAGCGCGCCGGCATCGCGCACGCCGAGGCCCGGATGCGCGGCGATCAGGTTCGGCACCTCCGCGATCTGGCTGATCGGCAGGAAGTCCTTCAGCGGATCGTACCCGGCATTGCTGTAGAGATGCGGGTTGATCGCATTGGTGCCCGGCGAGCCGAGCAGCAGCGTATAGCCATCGGCCGGGCTGCGGAGCACCGCCTGGGCGGCGATGTTGGACCCGGCACCTGGCCGGTTCTCCACGACCACCGGCTGGCCCAGCGATTCCTGGAGTATCTGCGCGGCGATGCGGCCAAGGATGTCGGTCGTGCCGCCCGCCGGAAAGCCGACCATCAGCCGGATCGGCCGGTTCGGCCAGGACGCCTGCGCAAGCGCAGGTGCGGCGAGAAGCGCGGTTGCGGCGCTAAGCAACGCGCGACGGCGAAGGGCAACGGTGGATGCGTCGGACAAGGGTCCCTCCCGGGGATCAGTTGTCCCTAGTGTCGGTAGCGCCTTGCCCGCTTGTCAAACCACCGATGCCGAAGACGCGGGCGAGCACATCGTGCAGCCCGGCATGATCCGCCGAAGGCCCGCGCCAGGCGACATAGCCATCCGGCCGCACCAGCCAGGCACCCGCCGCCGCGCCGTACACCGCGGCGAAGTCGCCCGTCGCATCCTGCAGCAGCGTGACGCCGTACCGGTCCGCCTCGGGCGCCTCCGTGACGGCGACGACGCGCAGCCCGGCGACGCGCGGCAGGGCATCGGAATCGGCGGGGCGATGCAGGAGCAGCACCGGTTCCGTACCGCGGAGCATCTCGAAGACGCGCAGCGGAAAGCCCACGCCATGGCGCCGCAGCCCGCCGGCGTCGGGCGCGCGATCGCCGGCCGGCGGACCATCCGCACCGCCATCGTCGCGCACCCAGGCGCTGCCGCGATAATTGACGAGAAGCTGCGTGTCCTCGAGCCGGTCAGGCTTCGGGCCGCCACGGCCAAGGTTCATCGAGGCCGCCAGGGTGCGCGCCACGACGTCCTCGCCAACCGGTCGCCGCTCGGCCTCGTAGCTGTCGAGCAGCGCCGGCGGCGCGCGCCCGGCCGTGACCGCGGCGAGCTTCCAGGCGAGGTTGTAGGCATCCTGGATGCCGGTGTTCATCCCCTGCCCGCCGGTCGGCGGATGGATATGCGCGGCATCGCCGGCGATGAAGACGCGGCCTTCGCGATACTTCGCGGCAAGGCGCATGCTGATGCGGAACATCGAGGACCAGCGCAGCTCCGACAGCACCGGCCGATCGGGCAGCAGGTCGTCCGCCACCGCTTGCAATGCGGCAAGGTCCGGCCCCGCCATCTCGGATTGGAGACCGTGGCCGGTGCCCTCGCCGATCCCGTCCGGCGCGAGCATCGAGACCCGGAAACGTCCGGGTTCCGGCAAGGGGATGGCGACGAAAAGGTCAGGCGCCGCATCCTCATGCGGCCGGATCGCCATGAGCGCCATGCCATAGGGCAGATCGGTCGCCATATGGATGTCGCCGAGCATGAAGGTCATCGGCATCGCCTCCCCCTCGAACGCGATGCCGAGGGCGCGGCGCACCGCGCTATGCGCGCCATCGCATCCGATGACATATCGGAAGCGTTCGGGCGCGGCGGCACCGGACAGGCGGACGGTCACGCCATCGGGGTCCTGCTCCAGGGTCTCGAGCGCGACGCCCCGCTCGATGGCGATGCCGTGCCGGGCGAGATGCCGGGTCAGCAGCCGTTCCGTCTCATACTGCGGCAGGCCGAGGGTGGCGAAGGGCAGGTCGCTGAGGTCGCGTGTCGTATCCACTGGCGGGCGGCCCGGGATGATGAGGCGCTGGCCCGTGATCCAGAGGCCGGCGTCGATCATCTCCTGCGCGATGCCCATATCCTCCCACACTTCAAGGGTGCGGGGGGTGACGCCGATGGCGCGACAGAAGCGCAAGGGCTCCGCCGCCTTGTCGACGATGCGGCAGACGATGCCGTGGCGCGCCAGTTCGCAGGCCATGGTCAGCCCGACCGGGCCGGCTCCGACGACGAGGACATCCGACATGCGCGACTTCCCTGCTGCGGTGCGGACTGTGCCCGCACGCACCGCGTCAGTCCATCACGCCGCGCGGGCCCTGGCGTAGAGAGCGAGGCGCCTCGCCGCAGCCTCCGACAGCCCGCCGGCGAAATCGAGCCCGGCGGGCGGCAGCGTTTCCGCGAAGTGGCAAGCGGCCTCATGCCCGTCCGCCATCGGGCGCAGCGCCGGGGCCTCGGACCGGCAGCGGTCCTGGGCGAAGGGGCAGCGGGTGTGGAAGCGGCAGCCGGGGGGCGGGTTCATCGGGCTCGGCACATCGCCGCCCAGCGGCTTCACCTGGCCGCGCCGCTGCGGGTCCGGATGCGGGATCGCGGCGAGCAGGGCGCGCGTGTAGGGGTGGCGCGGATTGGCGAAAAGGTCGGCCTTGTTCCCGATCTCGACGATCTGGCCGAGATACATGACCGCGACCCGGTCCGCGACGTGCTTCACCACGGCGAGGTCGTGGGCGATGAACAGATAGGCGAGGCCGAAGCGCCGCTGCAGGTCCTTCAGCAGGTTCACCACCTGCGCCTGGATCGAGACGTCGAGCGCGCTGACCGGCTCGTCACAGACGACGAGGTCCGGCTGCACGGACAGCGCGCGCGCGATGCCGATGCGCTGCCGCTGGCCGCCCGAGAATTCATGCGGGTAGCGCTGCGCATGGAAGCTGCGCAGCCCGACCAGGGAGAGCAGCTCCTCGACCCGCTTGCGGCGCGAGGCCGCGTCGCCGATGCCGTGCACCGCCATCGGCTCCGCGATGGTGTCGGCGACGGTCAGCCGCGGGTTGAGGCTGGCATAGGGGTCCTGGAAGACGATCTGCATGCGCCGGCGCATCGCCCGCTGCGCGGCGCCCGTGATGCGGGTGACGTCGGCGCCCTCAAAGCGGATGGTGCCGGCCGAGGGTTCGATCAGCCGCAGCACCAGACGTGCCGTGGTGGACTTGCCGCAGCCGGATTCACCGACGAGCGCAAGCGTCTCGCCACGCTTCACGCTGAAGGAGACGCCATCCACGGCGCGCACCGTTCCAACCTGCTTCGCCAGGATCAGCCCTTCCCGTACCGGGTAGTGCTTGGCAAGGCCAGTGACGTCCAGAAGGGGCTCGCTCATGCTGCGAAGGCCTCGACAGGCGCGCGCAGGCAGGCGGCCTGATGGCCCTCCGCGATCGGGCGCAGCGGCGGCTGCTCGGATCGGCATTCCGGCACCGCGAAGGGGCAGCGCGGGTGGAAGCGGCAGCCCTTCGGCAGGGCGAAGGGCGGCGGCACGCTGCCCTCGATGGCGAGCAGGTTCTCACGCTCCTCGTCCAGCCGTGGCACCGACCCCAGCAGGCCGAGCGTGTAGGGATGCATCGGGTCGCCGAACAGCGCGCCGGCGGGCGCGCGTTCGACCACGCGGCCGGCATACATGACCGCGACCTCATCGGCCATCTCCGCGACCACGCCGAGATCATGCGTGATCAGGATGATGGACATCCCCGTCTCCTGCTGCAGGTCGCGCAGCAGGTCGAGGATCTGGGCCTGCACTGTCACGTCGAGTGCGGTCGTCGGCTCATCCGCGATCAGCAGCTTCGGCTTGCAGGCGAGTGCCATGGCAATCATCACGCGCTGGCGCATGCCACCCGAAAGCTGGTGCGGGTACTCGTCGAAGCGGCGTTCCGGCGCGGGAATGCGGACGCGCTTCAGGGCGTCGATGGCGCGGTCGCGCAGATCGGCCTTGGAGGCGCGGGCATCGTGCGCGCGCATCGCCTCGGTGATCTGGAAGCCGACGGTATGGACCGGGTTCAGGCTGGTCATCGGCTCCTGAAAGATCATCGCGACCTGGCTGCCGCGCACATCGCGCATCTCGGCGTTCGACAGCGACAGCAGGTCGCGCCCATCGAGCGCGACATGCCCGGCCGCGACGCGCCCGGGATGCGCGACGAGGCGCATCACCGAGAGCGACAGCACGGATTTGCCGCAGCCGGATTCACCGACGATGCCAAGCGTGCGGCCGCGCGGGACGGAAAGATCGACGCCATCCACGGCAGCGATCTCGCCGCCATGGGTACGGAAGACGGTGCGAAGGCCGTCGATGCGAAGAAGGTCGTCCGTCATGCGATGCGCATCACGACCAGTAGAAGGTCGGCGGTGCGATCTTCTCCGCACTGCGATGCGCCCAGTCGCGCTGCGGCACGCCGGCCGCGACACGCTTCTGCGATTCGTTCAGGTGCTCGGCGGCCGCGCGATAGTCCATGGTCAGGACCTCGCCGTTCTCCACCACCTTGTTGCCATCCACGAACACCGCCTTCAGGGCGCGGTCGCCGGCCGCATAGATCAGGCTGCGGACCGGATCGTAGGCCGGGCGGATCATCGGATGCGTCACATCCACCAGGGAGAAATCCGCGCGGCATCCTGCGGCCAGCCGGCCGATGTCGTCGCGGCCGAGCGCCTGCGCGCCGCCGATCGTCGCGGCGTTGAACAGGTCGGTCGTCGTCATGGTGCGCGGGTCGCCGGCCTGGGTACGGGCGATGTGGGCGGCCAGCCGCATCTCATCCAGCATATTGTGCGGATAGGTATCGGTGCCGATGCCGATATTCACGCCACGGCGGATGTAGCGGCCGACATCCTTCATTGCGATGCCCCGCCGAGCGAAGACAGTCGGGCAATGCGCGACCGTGGTGCCGGTCTCGGCGAGGCGCGCAAGATCGGTCTTGGTGTGCCAGGGCGTCGAGGGGTGGTCGTCGAGGAAGATGCCATGCCCGATGATGGAGCGCTCGCCAAGCAGCCCCATGGAATCCAGCCAGGCGATCGGCGTCACGCCGTGGCGGCGCGTGATCTCGTGGAACTCCACCACGGATTGGGCCGCGTGGATCTGCCAGGACAGGCCGCGCGCCTTGGCTTCCTGGTTGCTCTCCTTCAGCAGGCCCGCCGAGCAGGTGTCGATCTGCGCCGGCACCACCATGCCGAAAAGGCGGCCGGATTCATGCTGCTCGGCACGTTCGACGAGGCGCAGCGCCTCCTCCATCGCCTTCTCGCCGGCCTTCTCGTCCCATTCGTATTCGACGACATGGCCGTTCTTCGTGAACCAGCGGGCGGAGCGGAACATCGGCGCGATGCAGACGCGCATGCCGGCCTCGGCCAGCAGGTCGAGCCAACCCGGATGCGCCATGGACAGATCGGCGAGGGTCGTGACGCCCGACAGCAGCAGTTCCGACAGCGCGACGCGCACGCAGCTCGGCACCGCTTCCGCATCGGCGCGGAAGATCGGCATGTATTCGTAGAGCGACGAATTGTAGAGGCCGGGCGAGCCGATCTCGTCGAGGAAGCCCTTGTTCAGCGGCTCGCTGGACGGATGGGAATGGATGTTCACGAGGCCCGGCATGACCATCAGGCCCTTGCCATCGATCACCGTATCGGCGGCGCCTTCATAGCCGCGGCCGACGAAGGAAAGCGTCCCGTCGGTGAAGGCCATGTCGGCATCGGGCAGATAGGTGTGCGCCTTCGCCGAAGCGTCCCAGGCGACGATGAGATCAGCGGCTTTGATCAACGTGGTGGTCATGGCGTGCCTTCCTCGATCGTGGATGGCGGGGCCCGGCGACGGGCCCCGCCGGTGCGTCAGCGCGTCAGCCGGATGTCGAGGCCCTTGTAGAGCGCCGCGCCATAGATGCCGTGGGCGCGAACGCCCTCGACGCGCTGGGCCGAGGCGACCCAGAGCTGCTCATGCGCCAGCGGCAGCCAGACATTGTTCTCGGCGATGATGCGCTGCGCCTGCGCGATGGCGTTGGCACGCACCTGCGGGTCCACCGCCTGGCGGGACTGCACCAGCGCCTCGTCCGTCGTCGCATCCACCCAATTCATGCGGTTCGGCGTCGGACGGTTGGCCGAAGCGAAGTACAGCGAGAAGGCATCCGACGCGGTCACATAGGGGTAGGACATGATGAAGGCGTCGAATTCCTGCGTCGCCAGCCGACCCCAGACGACGGTGCCATCCCAGAGCTGGATGCGCATGTCGATGCCGATGCGGCGCAGATCCGCCTGCATCGATTCCAGCATCTGGCGATTGGCCTCGCCCTGGCTGCCATAGACGACGAAGGTCGCGCGCTGGCCGTCCTTCACCCGGACGCCGTCCGGCCCCATCGCCCAGCCGCCGGCATCGAGCACGCGCCGTGCCTCATCCGCGTTGAACTGCGGCACCAGCCCGGCGGCCGTCGCATCGAAACCCGAGACATTCGGGTTGAGGTAGCCGCGCATCGGCGTCGCCGCGCCGAAGAAGGTCGCCTGGACCAGCGCCGGCCGGTTCACGCCGAGATTGATGGCGCGGCGGATCACCGGGTCGCTCACCACCGGCTTGTCGACCTTGAAGCCGATGAAATAATCCCAGAAGTAGCTTTCCGGCGTCGACATGCGGATGTTCGGCATGCGGCGGAGCTGCTGCACGGCGATATGGGGAATGTACTGGGTGATGTCCCCCTGCCCCGTCTGCAGCGCGGCAAGCCGCGTCTGGCTCTCCGGGATCAGCCGCCACACGATGCGGTCCACCTGCGGCGCCGTGTTCTGGTAGATGGGCGGCCCCCAATTGTACCGGGGGTGGCGCTGCAGCACCATGTCCTGCCGCGGCGTCCAGGACACCCAGCAATAGGGGCCGGTGCCGTTGAAGCCCTGCACGCCGAAATTCTGGCCGAGCCGTTCCACGGTCGCCTGATCGACGATGGAGGCGAAAGACAGCGTCAGCTGGTACAGCAACTCGCCATAGGGCGCGGTCAGCTCGTACTCGACGGTGTGGTCGTCGACGGCGCGGACTTCCCTCACCGGGCCGGCGCGCCAGCGCACCGGGGACCGCGTCGCGGGGTCCAGCCAGCGGTTGATCGTGTAGACGACGTCGCGCGCGGTGAACGGCTTGCCGTCGCAGAAGGTCACGTCGCGGCGCAGGTGGAAGGTGTAGGTCTTGCCGTCCTCGCTGACCGACCAGCGCTCCGCGAGGCCCGGGCGGATCGTCGCCATGTCGAAGTCGAGCGAAACCAGCGTGTCGCTCATCATGTAGAGCACTTCGCTGGCGGCGCGCGCGGTCGAGCGCGGCGGGTCGTAATTGTCGGAATCGAGCGCCCGCAGGATCTGCAGCGTGTTGCGCGGATTGGCCTGCGCCGATGCCTGCTGCGCCGGCAGCAGGGCGGCGAGCGCCAGCGCCGCCGCGCCCATCGTCTTCCTGATCATCGTGAGTCCCCCATTCATTGTCGTTGCGTCAGAAGCGAAGCCGCGGGTCGAGCGCGTCCCGGAGCGCGTCCCCCAGCACGTTGAAGGCCAGCACGATCGTGAAGATCACCACACAGGGGATCACCGCGATATGCGGCGCGAAGAACAGGAAGTTGCGCCCCTCGGAGGCCATCGCGCCCAGTTCCGGGATCGGCGGCTGTGCTCCCAGCCCGAGGAAGGACAGCGCGGAGCCCAGCAGGATCACCTGCCCGAAACGCAGCGTGACGAAGACGAAGATCGCAGACAGGCAGTTCGGTGCGAGATGGCGGAAGATCAGCCGCGCATCAGTCATGCCCGTCGCCCGCGCCGCCTCGATGTAGTCCAGCCGCATCACCACCAGCGCCGAGCCACGCACGATGCGCGCCATCAGCGGCACTGTCGCGACCGACAACGCGATCACCACCGACAGGATGCCCGGCCCGAAGATCGCCGCGATCGCGAGGCCGACGAGGATCGCGGGGAAGGACAGCAGCATGTCCATCACCCGCATGATCGGCCCGTCCAGCCAGCGCTGGTAGAACGCCGCGAGGAAACCGAGCAGCGCACCGATGCTGCCACCCGCCAGCACCGACGCGAACCCCATCAGCAGCGAGACGCGCAGGCCGAACAGCAGCCGCGTGATGAGGTCGCGCCCCTGCGCATCCGCGCCGAGCGGCAATCCTTCGCTGCCCGGCGGCTGCATCGCCTTGGTCAGGTCGTTGTCATACGGATCGGTCGGCGCCAGCAGCGGCGCGAAGACCGCGGCACCGATCAGCAGGATGACCAGCATCAGGCTGATCGCCGCGCCCGGATCCCGCAGCAGGCGCGACAGCACGCCGGGGCGTGGCGGGGCGACCGGGGTGTCCTCGGTTTCCACGGCCGCGCTCATGCTGCGCGCACCCGCGGGTCAAGCGCCGCGTAGAGAACGTCGACGGCGAGGTTGACCAGGATGAAGCCGAGCGACAGCACGATGATGCATCCCTGCGCCATGGGGAAATCGGAAGACAGGATGGCACCGACCGCAAGGCGGCCGACGCCGGGCCAGGAGAACACCGTCTCCGTCACCACCGCGCCGCCGAGCAGGAAGCCGATCTGCAGCCCGACGAGGGTCACCACCGGCACCAGCGCGTTGCGCAGCGCGTGGCGCAACACGACCAGGCGTTCCGGCAGGCCCTTCGCACGCGCCGTCCGCACATGGTCCGCAGTCAGCACATCCAGCACCGCGGTGCGCGTCATGCGCGCGACGGGCCCGATGAACACGCCGCCGAGCGTGATCGCCGGGAGGATCAGCGACATCGCGCCTTCCGGCGTGTAGAATGGCCCGGCGCGGCCGGTGAAGGGCAGCAGCTGCCACTGGAACCCGACGAACCAGATCAGCACCAGGCCCAGGAAGAACACCGGCACCGACACGCCGGCCACCGAGATCGCCATGATGGCGCGGTCGAGCAGCGATCCGCGCCAATACGCCGCCAGCGTGCCGAGCAGGATGCCAAGCGGGATCGACCAGAACAGGCTGGCCACCATCAGTTCGACGGTCGCGGGAATCGTCGCGCCGAGTTCCTGCACCACCGGCACGTTGTTGATGATCGAACTGCCGAGATCACCATGCAGCAGCCGCCAGACATACAGGCCGAACTGCACGTAGAGCGGCTGATCGAGCCCGAGGTCGGAACGGATCGCCTCGATCACGTCCGGCGTCGCGGTAGGCCCGGCGCGCACTGTCGCCGGGTCGGTTGGTACCACCTGCATCAGCAGGAAGCCGATCAGCACGACGCCGAACATGACCGGGATGGCCAGGATCAGCCGATGAATGGCATGACGAAGCACGTTATTGCGCCGCCGCCGCGCCTGCCGCCTCGCCATGGCGATCGAAGATCGCTGCGCCGTCGCGGAAGGTCAGGTCCGCCTGCGTCGTCAGGATCTCGGCCGGGTCGATGCTGAAGATGTCCCTCGAAAGCACGGCGATGTCGGCCAGCATCCCGACCTCCAGCGTGCCCTTGCGGTCCTCGGCGAATTGGGTGAAGGCGCCGCACCAGGAATAGCAATGCACGGCCTCTTCCGGCGTGAGCTTCTCCTCCGGTCCCAGCACGGTGCCCTTGTTCGTGGCACGCGTGATCATGGTGTAGAGGTTGATGAAGGGATCGACCGTGCAGACCGGACAGTCGGAGGACGCGGCGGGATGCGCTCCCTCATCCAGCCAGGTCTTCATCGGATAGGCGTGGTCGGACCGTTCGTGGCCGAGGTTCTTCACGTAGAGATCGCCGAACTCGTACATGAAGGTCGGCTGGGGCACGGGCAGGATGCCGCGAGCCTTCATCCGCCGCCGCTGGTCGCGCGTGACGAAGCCGCAATGCTCGATGCGGTGGCGCCGGCCGCTGAAGGGATGCGCCTCGCTGTCCGCGGCTTCCATGCCGAGCAGCACCTGCTCGATCGCCGCATCGCCGATCGCGTGGATATCGAGCTGCCAGCCCTGCTCATGATACAGCTTCAGCAGCGCGTGGATCTTGTCGTCGGGGAAGGTGAAGACGCCTGTGCCGCCGCCGACGCTGTCGAGATACGGGTCGAAGAAGGCCGCGGTCAGGCCACCGGCCGAACCATCGGCGAAGACCTTCACCGCCCCCCAGCGCAGCCCGTCATCACCCTGCATGGGGCGCATCCCGGCTTCCCAGGCCTGCTGCGCAATGCCTTCCGGGTTGCCGGCCAGCACCTGCCACATGCGCAGCGGCAGCCGCCCGGCGGCGCGCGCTGCGTCATAGGCGGCGACCTCCTCCATCCCGGCCGACATGCCGATATTCATGTCGGAAGCCGAGGCGAAGCCGAGCGAGGCGAGGTGGTCGCAGGCCGCGCCGATCGCGCGGACCATCTGCGCCTGGTCAGGCTTCGGCATGACATCGCGCACCAGCCGCATGGCGCGTTCCTGGAACTCGCCGGTCAGCTGCCCGTTCTTGCGCACGATGACGCCGCCCTCCGGGTTCGGCGTGTTGTGGCCCACGCCCGCCAGCTTCATCGCCGCGGTGTTCGCGATGGCGACATGGCCGCAAGTGCGCACGATGAACACCGGGTGGTCCGGCGCGGCGGCATCGAGTTCCGACGCGGTCGGTTGCCGCTGCACGTCGAGTTCGCCATGGTCATAGCCGCGGCCGAGCACCCAGCCGCCCCTCGGCGTGTCCTGCGCAGCCGTGCGGATGCGGCGCAACAGCTCATCCATCGTGCGCACTTCCTCGGCGCGCAAATTCACGCGGTCGAGGCCGAGCCCATAAGGCAGCAGGTGCACATGCGCTTCGTTCAGCGCCGGCATCGCAACGCGCCCGCCGAGGTCGATGCGCGTCGTCCCCGCCCCGGCCGCCGCCAGCGCATCGTCCCCCAGCGCCATGACGCGCCCGTCCTTCACCGCCACCGCTTCGGTGAAGCCGCCGGCGAGGCCGCGAAACACGCGGCCGCCCGCGATCAACAGGTCGGCGCTCACGAGCGGTAGTCCGGCTTGCCATCCTCGATCAGCCGCAGCGCGGCGCCCCAGGCCATGGCGAAGCCGTCCTGTCCCCTGTTCGGCCGGTTGAACTGCGCCGCGGTATGCTGGCGGACGCTTTCGGGCGGCAGGACAAGCTCCGCGCCGCCGGCCATGGCGGAGATCTGCGCCTGGCAGGCGCGTTCCAGGTAATAGATGTTGAGGAAGGCCTCCGCCGTGTGCTGGCCGTAGACCAGCAGGCCGTGGTTGCGCAGGATCATCGCGTTGTGCGTGCCGAGATCCTTCACCAGCCGCTCCCGCTCATCGAGTTCGAGCGCGATGCCCTCGTAATCGTGATAGGCAACGTGGCCGTAGAACTTCAGCGCGTGCTGGCTGATCGGCAGCAGGCCCTTGCGCTGCGCTGACACGGCGATGCCGGCCTCAGTGTGAGTATGGACCACCACCTGCGCATCCTCGCGCGCCATGTGGATCGCCGAGTGGATCGTGAAACCCGCGGCGTTGACCGGCTTCGATTCAGCGCCTTCCTCCACGACATTGCCGTCGAGGTCGATCTTCACGAGATCGGAGGCGCGCATCTCATGAAACAGCACGCCGTACCTGTTGATGAGGAAGTGGTGTTCCGGCCCGGGCACCCGCGCGCTGATGTGGGTGTAGATGAAGTCCGTCATCCGGAAATGCGCCACCAGCCGGTACAGCGCAGCAAGGTCGCAGCGGATCCGCCACTCTTCCTCGGTGACGCCGCGCAGGGCGGCAGGCGGGCTGACAACGTTCATTGGCTGGCCTCCGGAGCGGATTGCCGGATCGTCATCTTGCCCGGCCAGCACGTCAACCGGCCCTCCGGCCCCGATCGGCCTTGCTGCGACGCAACTGCGCCCGGACCGGGCAGCGCTGCTGCCCTTCAGGGCACGGTTTCAGGCCAGGACCGGCCGCTCGGCTTCCTCGAGATCCACGGCCACCCATAGGCCGTGGTCACCGCCGCCGAGAATCACGCCGCTCAATGGGCTTACGTCGCCGAAGTCGCGGCCCCAGGCCAGGATCACATGCTCGTCCCGCACGGCGGTATCGTTGGTTGGGTCCAGGCCGACCCAGCCCAACTCGTCGCCGAGCCATGCCTCGACCCAGGCATGCGACTGGTCGGCGCCGCGCCGAGCCGTGCCGCCCGGCGGTGGGCGCGTGCGCACATAGCCCGAGACATAGCGCGCCGGCAGGCCGAGCCCGCGCAGCGCCGAGATCATCACATGCGCGAAGTCCTGGCAGACGCCGGTGCGGGTGGCCAGCACCTCGGAAACCTGCGTGTTGTTGCCGGTGACGCCGGCGCGATAGGTGAAGTCGCTGCGGATGCGGCCCATCAGTTCGAGCAGCCCGGCCAGCACCGGTCGGCCGGTGCGAAAGGAAGCCGCGGCATAGCCTGTCGCAGCGGCGACGACGGGCGCGAGCCGGCTGGGGAAGACGAACTCGGCGGCCTCCCCCTGCAGCGCCGTCGCGGCGACCTGTTCCCAGGGCGGCGTGCGGGCGGCAGGCGGCAGGTCCGGGAAGCGGACCTCGACCAGAGCCTCGGCGACGACCTCGAAACGTTCATGCGGCATGTCGATGAAGACGCGCATCGCCTGGTTGCCGAAATGGTCAGCCGCTTCCGTCGCGTAGGACGGCGTCGGCGTGATGGTCAGCGTATTGCGCACCAGCCGTTGATGCGGCAGGCCCCGCGGCGCCAGCAGCAGCAGATGCGCCGCGAGGTCCACCGCATGCGCATAGACATAGGTCGTCACATGACGAAGGCGGTAGATCACGCGGCCCCCCGCAACGCCGGCGTCCCGCCTTCCCGGCCGACTGTCTGCGTCACCGGCAGCAGGGCGAAGTAGCGGCGGGTGACGGCATCGGACAGCGCGGCGATGCGGGCCGCCATGGCCTCCAGCCGGGGCGGCAGGTTCGCCGCCGCCATCGCCTGGTCCGGCGCGGCGACGAGTTCGGCGACCATCGCCTCCGCTTCAGCCAGCAACGACGCGGCTTCATCCGGCAGGGCACTGTCCTCGGCCGCCGCGACTTCCGAGAGGTTGCGGCTGATCGCCTCGAGCTGGAAGGCGAGCGCCCGCGGGTTGGAAGCGTCCGCCAGTACCAGGTCAAGCGCCGGCGCCGGCTGCAACACGGTCAGATAGCGGCTGCGATAGGTGATCACGCTGTCGCACAGCTCCAGGATGAGGCGCAGCCCTCCTTCGATGCGTGTCGGCGGTTCGTCCAGCGCGAAGCCAACTTCTGACGCGATCGCCTGGGCGCGTTCCACGCGGCGGCCGAGATCGAGGAACAGCCAGGCGCCGCCGCGCACCATGCTCTCGGCGGCGACGCCGGCGACCGCGGTGGCGAAGCGCAGCACTGCGATCATGGCGCGGCCGATCGCTTCCAGGTTGTTTCCGGCCTGCTGCATTTCCGCCCGCGCGGTGCGCAGCGTCAGCGTGAAGGTCGCGTACATGTCCGCGGTCAGCCGGTCGCGCACCATCGCGGTCAGCGCGGCGATGCGGTCGGCGACATGCGTCATCGCGCCGTCCTCGCGCAGCGCGGCGGCGATGACGCTCGGCAGCCCCTGTGCGGCGGAGGAGCCCGTGACCTCCTCGGCACCCGCAAAGCCGGCATGGGCCAGGCAGCGGGCGAGCGCCGCGACCTCGGCCGCCTCGCGCGGCAGCACCACCCCGCGGGTGATCCGCGCCTGCGTCGCCCGTACCAGCCGCGCGGCGCGTTCCAGCCGTTCCGTGTAGCGGCCGAGCCAGAACAGGTTGTCGGCGACGCGGGACGGCAGCGCCCCGTGGGTGCGGCGGATCGGCAGCGGCGGCAGCAGGGCCGGCGCGGGGCCGATGATGTCGGCCCCCTCATCCGCCAGGACCCAGACGTCCTTCGAAAGCCCCTGGGCCGGCAGGGCGCCGCCGAGCGCGCCGGACTCCGCGATCCGTGCCAGCCCACCGGGCATCACGCGCCATCCGGCGCCGTCGAAGATGGCGAACATGCGCAGCACGAGCGAGCGGGGTTCGAGCCCGGCAGGCGTGACGCAGGGAACGAGGGAAGGCGGCGGCGGCCGCGTCGCCGCCGCAGCGGCACCAGCGTCAGGTCCGGGCAGCGCCTCACCCGCCACGTTGCGGAGCTGCCAGCCGGCCTCGCCGCCCATGCGCGCCAGACCGCCATCGTCGCCGAGCCAGACCGTATCGACCGACGGCAGCGCCAGCGTCTCGCCCAGCAGGCGCTCCGTCAGTGCCGGGAGAAAGGCGGCCAGCGCCGGCGCTTCCGCTAGCGCCGCGCCCGGCGCGTTCAGGATGCGCACCGCGCCGTTCCGCGCCGCGTCCAGCAGCCCCGGCACGCCGCCCGTGCCGGCCTCGGAGGATTCCAGCGGATCGAGGCCGGCGCCCTCGACCCGAGACAGCAGCACATCCACACGCTGCAGCCCTTGCAGGGTCTTCAGGTAAAGCGCGCCGCCCCGTACCGTGAGATCACCGCATTCGACGAGCGCGCAGGACAATTCGCGCGACAGCAGCATGTCCTCGAACCAGCGCGGTGCGTGGGTGCCCCGCGTCAGCAGCGCCACGGCCGGGTCGCCGCGCTCCGGCGGCGCCAGGCGCTGCAACGCATCCTGCCAGAGATCGAAGAAGGGCCGGAGCGAGCGGATCTGTATGCCGCGGAAGGCCTCCGGCATCACGCGGCCGAGCAGGCGGCGGTTCTCCCGCGCCATGCCGGGCCCGGCCGGTGCGCTGGTGCGGTCGGCCAGCACACGCCACCGCCCGTCCGGCCCGCGCAGCAGGTCGACCGCGTAGAGATGCAGCAACGGTCGTGGCGGCATCGCCCCGCGACTGTGGCAGGCGCGGAGGAAGCCCGGGTTGGCGAAGACCAGCGCGGGCGGGACCAGCCGTTCCGCCAGCAGCGCCTGCGGTCCGTATAGATCGGCGAGGATCGCCTCCAGCAACCGCGCGCGCTGGACAATGCCGGCTTCGAGGGCCGCGAACTCCGTCGCCGGCAGCACCACGGGCAGCGGGTCACAGCGCCAGGCGACGCCGCGCTTCGACCCAGGCAGCAAGCCGGCGATGCTCTCATCCTCGAAGGCGCGGTCCAGCCGGCGGGCCCGCTCGGCCAGTGCCCCTTCCCCCATGCCGCCCATGATGCCGAGCAGCGGCCGCCAATGGGCACGCACCCCGCCGCGCCCATCGACCATCTCGTCGATGGGCGTGACTGCGTCGAATTCAGCCATAACGTCTCAAATCTAGGGTGAAGGGCAGTTCGAGGCCCGGCGCCGGCTCCGGCGGCACCATCGGCCCCGGCGTATGGCCGAAGGGAAAGAAGCGGGCGCGGCGGCGCGCCTCTGCCTCATTGGCATTGACCGGATAGCGGTCGTAGTTGCGCCCGCCGGGATGCGCGACGTGATAGGTCAACCCGCCCAGGCTGCGACCGTTCCAGCGGTCGAAGACATCGAGCACCAGCGGCGTCTGGGGGCGGATCGTGGGGTGCAGCGACGATGGCGGGTTCCACGCCTTGAAGCGGATGCCGGCGATGAACTCCCCGGCCCGTTCCGTCGCGCGCAGCGGCACGGCGACGCCGTTCACCGCGAGCAGATGGCGATCCGGAACCCAATTGCTGACACGCGCCTGCACGCGCTCCGCGCTGCTGTCGACATAGCGCGCGGTCCCGCCGGCAACCTGGTCCTCCGCCAGCACATGCCACGGTTCCAGCGCGTGCCGCAGTTCCAGTCCGACGTCGCGCACCGTGACCTCCCCGATCACCGGAAAGCGGAAGGCGAGATGCGGTGCGAACCAGTCGGCCTCCATCGGCGCGCCGATGCCGCGTAGTTCGTCGATCGCGTCGCGGAAATCCTGCTCCGCGAAATGCGGCAGCATGAACTGGTCGTTGAGCCGCGTGCCCCAGCGCACGAGCCGCCGCTCATAGGGCCGCTCCCAGAAGGCCGCGAGCGCGGCGCGCATCAGCAGCACCTGCACGGCCGACATCTCGGCATGCGGCGGCATCTCGAAGCCGCGGAACTCGACGAGGCCGCGCCGGCCGCTGCTGCTGCCCGGATCGTACATCTTGTCGATGCAGAATTCGGTGCGGTGCGTGTTGCCGGTCATGTCCGCGAGGATGTTGCGGAACAGCCGGTCGGTCAGCCAGGGCGGCACTTCCTGCCAGGCATGGACCTTGGAAAAGGCGATCTCCAGCTCATGGATCGCATCCATCCGCGCCTCGTCGATGCGCGGATGCTGGCTGGTCGGGCCGATGAACAGGCCGGAGAACAGGTAGGACAGCGAGGGGTGGTTGTGCCAGAAGCCGACCAGCGACTTCAGCAGGTCCGGCCGGCGCAAGAAGGGGCTCTGCGAAGCGGTCTCGCCGCCCATCACCACATGGTTGCCGCCGCCGGTGCCGACATGGCGGCCATCGGTCATGAACTTCTCGGCGGCGAGGCCGATCTGGCGCGCTTCCTCGTACAGTTCCTCCGTACGGCCGACCACATCCTCCCAGCCGGTCGCCGGATGGATGTTCACCTCGATGACGCCCGGATCCGGCGTGACGGAGAAGTTCAGCAGCCGCGGATCGGAGGGCGGCAGGTAGCCTTCCAGCACGACCTTGCGGCCCATCTCGGCGGCCGTCGCCTCAACGGCCGCGACCATGTCCAGCCAATCCTCGGCGGCGAACAATGGCGGGAAGAAGATGTGCAGCTTGCCGTCACGCGATTCGACCGAAAGCGCAGTTCGGACCACGCCCGGATCGGACTCCCCGATCACGGGGATGTCCTGCAGCTGGGGCCGGAAATCCTCGATCGAGGAAGCGGTCCCCTCACCCGCGCGCGGCGAGCGCAGGGCGCGCTGGTCCAGCGCCTCGGGCGGCAGCTGCGCCCGCATCGCGCGTTGCGCCATTAGCGCGGCGTGCGGCGGCAGGTCGTCTCGCCAGGCGAAGGGGTCGGCCTCGTAGTCGTGCGCGCGCAGAGCATCCTCGGGCGACATCCAGGGCAGCGAGTTCAACGGCAGGCGGAACCCAATCGGGCTGTCGCCGGGGATCAGGAACAGGTGGTCGCCGCGGAAGAACCAGCGGCCGGACTGCCAGCGGCGGACGCCATCCTGGATGACACGGCGGATCGGCAGCACCGAGCCGACCTCGGCCGCCAGCCCCTGCCCGAAGACGCGGGCGAGGCGCTTGCGCTCCAGCGCATCGGCGAGCTCCGCGTCCTCGACCACCACATTGGCCGGCAGCCGCTGCTCCTTCCACAGATAATAGTGGATGTCCTCATGGGCGCCGTGGACGAGGCCGGGATCGACCTGCAGGCGCTCGGCCAGCAGCTTCGCGAAGCGAGAGGCGTCGGCCGACGTCGCGGTATCGCGGTCATCGTCGGAGGCGAGCAGCGCCGGGTCGGACCAGACCGGTTCGCCATCCGCGCGCCAGTGCGAATAAAGCGCCCAGCGCGGCAGCTGCTCGCCCGGGTAGTGCTTGCCCATGTTCGTCGTCAGGGCCGCGCCCGGCGACCACAGCCTGACCAGCCGCCGCAGCAGCCGCCCGGCATAGGCACGCTTGGTCGGCCCCAGCGCGTCGGTGTTCCACTCGGCCGCATCACGGTCGGAGGCGGCGACGAAGGTCGGCTCGCCGCCCATGGTCAGGCGCATGCCGAGCGCCTTCAGCTTGCCGTCGACGGCAGTCCCCGCCGTGCGGATCGCCTGCCACTGGGCCGCCGTGTAGGGCTTGGTGACGCGCGGCGTCTCGAGCACCCGGCGCACCGACATCTCGAAGGAGAACTCGGTCTCGACCTTCTCCAGCCCGCCCGAGATCGGCGCGGCCGATTGCGGCTCCGGCGTCGCCGCCAGCGGGATATGCCCCTCCCCCGTCATCAGGCCGGAGGTGGCGTCCAGGCCGATCCAGCCGGCGCCGGGCAGGTAGACCTCGGCCCAGGCGTGCAGGTCGGTGAAGTCCGCGGTGGGGCCTTCGGGGCCATCGACCGGCTTCTGGTCGGCAACGAGCTGGATGAGGTAGCCCGACACGAAGCGCGCGGCGTAGCCGAGGCGGCGGAGCAATTGCACCAGCAGCCAGGCGCTGTCCCGGCAGGACCCCTTGCCCTCGGCCAGGGTCTGCTCCGGTGACCAGACACCGGGCTCCATGCGCACGACATAGGCGATCCGGTGCTGGACCATCTGGTTGATGGCGACCAGCATGTCGACCGTGCGCTGCTCGCCGCGCGGCACCTCGGCCAGCAGGGCGTCCAGCAGCGGGCCGCCGGCGGGGTCGAGGCGGCGGAACGGTGCGAGTTCCTGCTCCAGCGCCGGGTCATAGGCGAAGGGCCAGGTCTCGGCCTCGGGTTCCAGGAAGAAGTCGAAGGGGTTGATCGTCGCCATGTCGGCGACGAGGTCCACGGTCACGTCGAAATGCGTCACCCGCTCGGGGAAGACGAGGCGCGCCAGGAAATTGCCCTGCGGGTCCTGCTGCCAGTTCAGGAAGTGGGGCTGCGGCTCGACCTTCAGCGCGTAGGAGATGATCGGCGTCCGGCTGTGCGGCGCCGGTCGGAGCCGGATCGTCTGCGGGCCGAGCGTGGCGGGCCGCTCATAGCGGTAGGTCGTGCGGTGCGTCAGGGCGACGTGGATGGACATGGTCCTGCCTGGCCGGAGTGGGGAATGCTTCCCATGGATGCGCGACGCGATGCAATCCGCGGTCCACGATTCCCATCGCGGGTTGAGCCGGCGGCCGGCGGGGCCTAGCCTTCCCCCAAAACGGGAAGGGAACAGAGCCATGGCCGATCTGGTGATCCGCGGCGGGACGGTGGTCGACGGGACCGGCTCGCCCCCGGTCGAGGCCGACATCGCCATCGAGGCCGGCCGCGTCACGGAGATCGGCCGCGTCGCCGCCCGGGGACGGGAGGAGATCGCCGCCCAGGGCCGCATCGTCACCCCCGGCTTCGTCGACATCCACACGCATTACGACGGGCAGGCGGTGTGGGATTCTCACCTCGCCCCCTCCGCTTGGCACGGCGTGACCACGGCGGTGATGGGCAATTGCGGCGTCGGCTTCGCCCCCTGCCGGGCCGCCGACCGCGACAAGCTGATCGAGCTGATGGAAGGCGTCGAGGACATCCCCGGCCCGATCCTGCATGAGGGGCTCGACTGGCGCTGGGAGAGTTTCCCCGAGTACCTCGACGCGCTGGATGCGAGGCCGCGCGACATCGATATCTGTGCCCTGCTGCCCCACGGCGCGGTCCGCGTGCATGTGATGGGCGAGCGGGGGCTCGCGCTGGAAGACGCTAACCAGGCCGACATCGCGCAGATGCGGGCCATCACCGCCGAGGCGGTGCGCGCCGGCGCCTTCGGCGTCTCGACCTCTCGCACCATCAGCCACAAGACGCTGAAGGGTGACCCGACCCCGACCCTGCGGGCACAGGAGGAGGAGCTGCGCGGCCTCGCCCACGGGCTGCGCGAAGGCGGCGGCGGGCTGCTGGAGCTGGTCTCCGACTGGAACACGCCCGATCCGGCGACCGAGTTCGGCATGGTGCGACGGGTGGTGGAAGCCACAGGGCAACCGGTCCTGTTCTCCCTGACCGCGCGGCACGACCGGACCCAGGCCTGGAAGGAACTGCTTGGCCTGTCCGACAAGGCAGCGGCCGACGGCCTGCCGATCCGCCCGGTGTTCCCGCCGCGGCCGATCGGCATCCTGCTCGGGCTGAACGGCAGCCAGAACCCGTTCTCGGGCTGCGCTTCCTACAAGGAAATCGCGCATCTGCCGGCCGCCGCACGCGCGGAGGCGATGCGCGACCCGTCGCTGCGCGCCCGCATCCTCTCCGAGGACCGGGTCAGCGGGTCGAGCTTCCCGCTGATCACCCGCCTGTCCTTCGAGCGGATGTTCCCCTTCGGCGACCCGCCCGACTACGCGCCGCCGAAGGAGGCTTCGATCGCCGCCATCGCCGGGCGGGAGGGCCGCAGCGCCGAGGAGGTCGCCTATGACCTGCTGACGGCGGCTGACGGCGGCGGCTTCATCTTCGCGCCGCTGACGAACTTCCATGACTACACCCTGTCCGCCAGCGCCGAATGCCTGCGTCACCCCAACGCCATCGCCGGGTTGTCGGATGGCGGGGCGCATGTCGGCTTCATCTCCGACGGGTCGTTCCCGACGTTCCTGCTGACCTACTGGGCGCGTGACGCGAAGGAGCAGGTCTTCGCCCTGCCGGAGATCGTCCGTCGCCTGACATCCGACACGGCGCGCGCCGCCGGCCTATCGGATCGCGGCGTGCTGAAGCCGGGAATGAAAGCGGATCTGAACGTCTTCGACCTGGAGGCGCTGACACTGGAAGCGCCACGGATGATCGCCGACCTGCCGGCCGGTGGCCGGCGCCTGCTGCAGAAGGCACGGGGTTACGCCGCGACGGTGGTGGCCGGCCAGGTAACCTACCGTGATGGGGAGGCGACGGGCGCGCTGCCCGGCCGGCTGCTGCGCGGCCGCCGCTAGGCGCCGGCGCGCCACGGCGGAATCGATTTCGCGGCGCCCGCCGCCACGCTGACTCCGGTCGAGTAGCACGGTTCGTCGGCAATCATTGCACGCGAAGGCACGCAGCACGGCGTGCCGTCCCGAAGCTGTCCGTGCGCCGCGGGCGCAGGGCACCAGCGGTGATCGGGGCTCCGTGAGTGCCGGTCCTGCCGGCGCGGTCCGGCGGCCGGGTCGTTGGCCCCATCACAAGCTGATGGCGTGCGGCGCTGCCGAGAGCCCCAACGGAATCGCCAAGGACACGACACGCGCCCTGCGAGCCTTCCTGCTCTGATTCACACCCAAAGGTAGATCAGAGGCAGCAAGTTTCGTTCTGAAAGGCGAATTTTCCTCACGAGGCCGGGAGAAAACCATGCCGTTCCGGCGGTTGCCCCCTTGCGGCCACAATCGGCTGTTGTCTCGCCACCCGTCAGCACAACCTGGCTGATCGGCACAGGATTGGTAGGGAATATCATGTATTCCTTACAGGAAACAAGATCTGCTGCCGCTTATTGCAAAAAGGGGGCAATCTCTTGGCAACTCTCAATGTTGGTTCCGGCCAGCAATACTCGACTATTGCTTCGGCGGTCGCGGCTTCGCGCGATGGTGACACCATCGCCGTGCAGGCCGGCACCTACTACAACGATTTTGCCGACATCAAGACGGACGTAACGATCACCGGCGTGGGCGGCATCGCCAACGTCGTGGCGACGCAGCAGCCCGGCAACGGCAAGGGCATCTTCGTCACCAATAGCGACGTCCGTATCGAGAACATGTCGTTCTCGGGCGCCAGCGTGCCGGACGGGAACGGCGCCGGCATCCGCCACCAGGATGGCAATCTGACGATCGTGAACTCCTACTTTCACGACAACCAGAATGGTCTGCTGGCCAATTCGAGCGACGGCAGCATCACCATCGAGAACTCCGAGTTCAGCAAGAACGGCAGCGGGGACGGGTTCACCCACAACCTGTACGTCAATGAGATCGCTTCGCTGAACATCTCGGGCAGCTACTTCCACGATGCCTCGGTCGGCCACCAGATCAAGAGCCGGGCGCAGAGCACGACCATTACCGACACCCGCATCTTTGACGGTGCCGATGGCGGCGGGACCGGCAGCTACAGCATCGACCTTCCGAATGGCGGCAAGGCGGTGATCACCGACAACGTGATCCAGCAGAGTGCCAATTCGGGCAATCCGGCGATCGTGCATTTCGGCGGCGAAGGCGGCCCCCATGCCGGTTCCTCGCTGCAGATCTCCGGCAACACCGTGATCAACGAGATGGGCAGCAGCAGCGCCAAGATGCTGCTCAACCAGACGGACGTCACCGGCACCGTTTCCGGCAACGCCGTGCACGGCCTGGCGGACGGCCAGATCGCGGTCGGGCCGGCCTCCGTTTCGGGGACCACCAATCTCGGCAGCAAGCCCGCGCTCGACACGTCTTCGCCCTGGTCCGGCGGCGGTGATACCGGCGGCCGTGATCCCGTTGATGGCGGCGACACCGGCGGTGGCGACGATACCATTGGCGGCGGCGACACCGGCGGTGGTGACGATACCATTGGCGGCGGCGACACCGGCGGTGGCGACGATACCGTTGGCGGCGGCGACACCGGCGGTGGTGACGACACCGTTGTTGGCGGCGGCGACACCGGTGGTGGCGACGATACCGTTGTTGGTGGCGGCGACACCGGTGGTGGCGACGATACCGTTGGCGGCGGCGACACCGGTGGTGGCGACGATACCGTTGTTGGCGGCGGCGACACCGGCGGTGGTGACGATACCATTGGCGGCGGCGACACCGGCGGTGGTGATCCCGTCGACGGCGGCAATGCCGGTGCCGGTGTTGTCACCGGTCGTCATTTCGTCGGCGGCGACAACGCCGATGCGCCATGGCTGACTTCGCGTGACGACTTCGCCGAAGGCAATGGCGGCAACGACTGGCTGTCGGGCCGCTCGGGCAACGACACGCTCGACGGCGGCGACGGAAACGACAGGCTGCATGGCGGGCGCGGCGACGACGTTCTCAACGGCGGCGACGGCAACGACAAGCTGTACGGCGGCCACGGCAACGACGTGCTCGATGGCGGCGACGGCAACGACGTGCTGTCCGGCGGTGCTGGGACCGATGTCCTGACCGGCGGGGCGGGCGACGACCTGTTCCGGTTCACCAGCGTCTCCCATAGCCCGGTCGACGCACCGGACGTGATCGCCGACTTCGTCGCCGGCCAGGACCGCATCGATCTGCGAGCGATCGACGCGAACTCGACAAGCCGGGGCAACGACGCCTTCGACTTCGTCCTCGACTTCACAGGCGAGGCCGGGCAGTTGACGGTGGCGTCCCTCGGTGAGGACAAGTACCAGGTGCGCGGCGATATCGACGGCAACAGCACCGCCGATTTCGCGATCGACGTGACCAGCGCCAGCGGCCCGTCGGCCGACTGGTTCCTGCTATAACGCCGACGGCCCGCGGGCCTCGAGCAGCCTGACCAGCGCGGCGTCCCGGCGCCGCGCGAGTTCCCTGGTGTCGGCGCCGCCGGTCTTCTCGGCGACGCCGGCGACCAGGGCACGCTGGACCTCGGCATCCACCGCCGGATTGCCGAGGTCCGACCACCATGACGTCACCGCCGGCAGCAGATGGTGCAGGAAATGCTCCATCCCCCCTTCCCCGCCCGCGAGGTGGAAGGTGGTGTGCGGGCCCATCAGCGCCCAGCGCAGGCCCGGCCCCTCGCTTATCGCCGCATCGACATCGGCGACCGAGGCGACGCCCTCGGCAACCAGATGCACCGCCTCCCGCCACAGCGCCGCCTGCAGGCGGTTGGCGAGATGGCCAGGCACTTCCTTGCGGATCTCGATCGGATGCTTGCCGATGCCTCGGTAGAAGGCCATCGCCGCGGCAACCGCCTCCGGGCTGCCCTTGGCGCCGCCGACGACCTCCACCAGCGGAATCAGATGCGGCGGGTTGAAGGGGTGGCCGATCACGACGCGTTCCGGATGCGCGCAGGATTCCGACAGGCGCGACGCAAGCAGGCCGGAGGTCGATGAGGCGATCACCACATCCGGCGGCAGCGCCGCATCGATGCGGGCGAGCAGCGGCTGCTTCACCTCGAGCCGCTCCGGCGCGTTCTCCTGCACGAAATCGGCACCCTCGGCCGCGGCAGCGGGATCGGCGTGGAAGGTCCAGGCCGTGGGGTCGGCATCCGCCTTGCCACCCAGCCGCATCAGGATCGGCCACGCATTCTCGATCATCCGCTTCAGCAGGTCGGGGGCGCCGGGGGACGGATCGCTCGCGGCGACGCGAAGGCCACGGCTGAGGAAGTAGGCGGCCCAGGAGGCCCCGATCGTTCCCGCGCCGACCACCGCGACCCGTCCTACCGTGCCCGCTGTTCCGCGCATCGGCGCTTCCTCCGTTTCGTTGCCGGGCGATCCTATCGCGGGGGTGCCCGTCTGGCCACGCGCGCCGGTCGGGTCTAGCGTCCGCCCGCATCATCGGAGAACGCCCATGCAAGATCTCGCCGGCAGGCTGAATGCCATCTGCGACGCGCAGCCCTTCGTCACGTCCTGGTACGTGAAGGACCTGCAGACCGAGTGGGAGGCCGATCGCGGCGGCGACGACGTGCTGCCCTCGGCCAGCACGCGCAAGATCTCCATCATGATGCACGCGCTGTCGAAGGTGCATGAGGGCAAGCTGAAGCTCGACGACCCCTGCACCATCGAGGCGCGGCTGCAGGAAGGCGTGTTCAGCGGCACCTACCAGTTCATGACGCCGGGTTGCGTCATCCCGTTCCGCGACGTGCTGGTGAACATGATCATCACCAGCGATAATGTCTGCACGCAGATCGCGCTGGAACGCCTGGATCGCGACGAGCTGAACGCCTGGTGCCAGCGCATCGGCATGAAATCCACCACGCATCGCGTGAACTTCCCCGCCCCGAACCTGCCCTGGGATGTGTCGGTGACGGCGCTGGCCTCGACCACGGCGCGCGACCAGGGGCTGCTGCTCGACCTGATGGTGGCGGGATCGAAGGACGCGAAGGCGGCGGCCTTCCTCGGCGCGACACCGGAACTGTGCCAGCTCGGCCTCGACATCCTGTCCTGGCAGCGCCTGCGCAACCTGATCCCGTGCCTGCTGCCTGACGGCGCCAAGGTTGCGAACAAGACCGGCAAGGGACAGCGCGGGCGGATGGATGCCGGCGTCGTATACAAGAACGACAAGCCGCGCTTCATCATCACGGTCTACATGGACCAAGTGCCGCTCGTGATGCCGGACGGCATGCCGGGTGCCTCCGCGATGTTCGCCACTGCCGGCCGTCTGACCCGCACCTGCTGGGACATGATGGCCTGACCATGACCACGGATGCCGAATTCGAGGCCGCGATCGCCGGCTTGCAGGACTGGGTTGGCCGCGAGCGCATCGTGGAGGACGAGATCGGGCTGTCCTCCGCGCGCCGCATCGCTGGGATGCTCGACGTCGATCCGGCGAGCCTCAAGCAGGGCGACACGCTGCCGCCGCACTGGTTCACCATGTTCTTCCCGGACATCGCGAAGCAGTCCGACATCGGGCCGGACGGACACCCCAACAAGGGCGTGTTCCTGCCACCGATCCCGCTGCCGCGCCGCATGGGCGCGGGGCGGCGCGTGACGATCAACGAGCCGCTGCGCATCGGCACGCCGGCGATCAAGCGCGCGATCGTCGCGCAGGTGCTGCCGAAGATCGGCCGCACCGGGCGCATGGCGATCCTGACCATGCGCCACGTCATCGAATGCGAAGGCCGCACCGTCGCGGTGGACGAGTTCGACGCGATGTACCGGGAGGCGCCGCCGCCCGGCCAGCCCAGCCCGCAGACGCCGCCGAACCCGGCACCGACCAATGGCGTCTATGCGGATCAGGTGCTGCTCTCCTCGCCGCTGGTGTTCCGGTACTCCTCGGTGACGTGGAACGCGCATCGCATCCACTACGACGCCGATTACGCGCGCAGCGAGGAAGGCTATCCGGCCACCGTTCAGAATGGCGGGCTGACGATCCAGTTGCTGCTGGATGCGGCGCTGAAGCGTGCGCCGGGCCGGCTCGCGGGCTTCACCGCCCGGCTCGCGCGGCCGCTATGGGTCGGCGACACCGTCACGCTCTGCGGTGCCGCGCCGGCCGATGGCAAGATGGCCTGCTGGGCCGCCGACAAGGACGGCAATCTCTGCGCCACGATGGAACTGACCCTCGGATGACCCGGCCCTCACCCGCGACCTGGCGGTCGCTGATGTTCGTCCCCGCGACCGGCGAGAAGTTCGTCGCCAAGGCCCATACGCGCGGCGCGGATGTGATCCTCCTCGACCTCGAGGATTCAATTCCGCCGGCCGAGAAGCAGGCGGCGCGCAACGCGCTGCCCGCCGCCGCAGCGACCGTCGGCCAGGGCGGGGCTGAAGTCGCAGTGCGGATCAACCGCCCGCTCGACCTCGCCGTGCCGGACATCGCCGCGGCAGTGATGCCCGCGGTCGGCGCGCTGATGCTGCCGAAGGTGATGGGGCCGGAGCATATCCGGCTGCTGTCCGAGGTCGTCGCCGCGCGCGAGGCTGCGCAGGGCATGGCGATCGGCCATACCCGCTTCATCGCGGTAGTGGAGACGCCGGATGCGCTGCCGCTGCTGGGCGCGATCGCCTCGGCCGATCCGCGCGTCGCGGCGCTCGGCGTCGGCGCCGAGGACCTGTCCACCGAGCTGGAAGCAATGCCCGGCGGCGACCTGCTGTACCATTTCGGCATGATGGTGGTGGCCGCGGCGCGCGCGGCGCGGATCCAGCCGCTCGGTTCGGTCGGGCCCTTCGCGGATTTCTCCGATCTCGCCGGCTACCGGGCTTCACTGAAGCGGTCGCGGGCGTTGGGCTTCGCCTGCCAGGCCTGCATCCACCCCTCACAGGTGCCGATCGTGAACGAGGAGTACGGCCCCTCCCCGGCCGAGGTGGAACGGGCCCGCCGGCTGATCGCGGCCTTCGATGCGGCGCTGGCCGAGGGCAAGGGCGCCGTCGCCTTCGAAGGCCAGATGATCGACCTGCCGGTCGTGGAACGCGCGCGACGGCTGCTGCTTCGGGCACGGTGAGCACGACCTGGAGAGGGGCTTTGCCCCTCTCCAGACATCACCCCACCAGGATGCTGGGCATCCTGGACCGCAGGCTTCTGGCGCCGGGCCCAGCGGTCATGACACCGCGGCGGCGCACCCGGCACTCATTTGTGGTTCGGGGAGGAGCAAAGCTTCTCCCCGTCGCCCCTCACATCTCGCACATCGTGAGGATGCGTTCGGCGATCAGTGGCGTGTAAGCCTCGCGTACCTTCGGCATGCGCGGGTTCTGGGTGTGCGCCTTCACGGCGGCACGGTCAGCGTAGACCTCCACCAGCATGATGCGGCTTTCATCCTTGCTGCCGTCGGCATTGAGCGGCTGAAGCACCTCGAAACGCTCGCAGCCGGGTTCCTCGGCCTGGGTCAGCCGGGCGTGCTCGCGGATCAGCGCGTCGAAGGCGGCGTGGCTGCCGGGATGGGGGCGGAACTCGACGTGAATGGCGATCTTGGGCATGGCGTTGTCCTCCGTGGCGGATGCCACAGGGTGGCGCGGTTCGCCCGCGCCTCCAACCCCATGCGCTGCCCGGGTCAGGCGGCGGCGTAGCGCGCCAGGGCGAGATCCGCCGTCTCGATCTCCGGCTTCCTGCCGGTAACGAGGTCCGCCAGCACGCGCCCTGATCCGCACGCCATCGTCCAACCCAGCGTGCCGTGGCCGGTATTGAGATGCATGTTGCGGAAGCGCGTGGGACCGACCACCGGCGTGCCGTCCGGCGTCATGGGGCGCAGTCCGGTCCAGAACCGCGCTTCGGCGACATTGCCACCCTTCGGGAACAGGTCAGTGACGGAGTGTTCCAGAGTCTCCCGCCGTGGCTTGCGCAGTTGCAGGGAGAAGCCGGCGAGTTCCGCCGTCCCGCCGACGCGGATGCGGTCGCCGAGCCGCGTGATCGCGACCTTGTAAGTCTCATCCATCACGGTGGACACCGGGGCACCGGCCTCGTCGCTGATCGGGATGGTCAGGGAGTAGCCCTTCACCGGATAGACCGGCACGCGGACGTTCAGCGGCGCGAGCAGTTCCGGCGTGAAGCTGCCTAGCGCGACGACGTAGCTGTCGGCCGTCTCGGTGCCGGCGTCGGTGACGACGCCCGTGATTCGGTCGCCCTCCGACTGCAGGCCGCGGATCGTCACGCCATAGCGGAACTTGACGCCGATCGCCTCGGCCATGGCGGCCAGTCGCTGGGTGAAGATATGGGCGTCGCCGGTCTCGTCACCCGCAAGGCGAAGCCCGCCGACGAACTTGCCCTGCACGTTGCGTAGCGCCGGTTCCGCGGCGATGCAGCCGGCGGGGTCGAGAACCTCGTAGGGCACCTTGAAGGTGTCGAGCACGGCAGTGTCGTCGCCGACATGGTCAAGCTGCTTCTGCGTGCGGAAAAGCTGGAGCGTGCCCATGCTGCGCCCGTCATAGGCGATGCCCGTCTCCCGCCGCAGGTCGCCCAGGCAGTCGCGGGAATATTCAGCCAGACGGACCATGCGCGTCTTGTTGAGGCGATAGGCGGCCTCGGTGCAGTTCGCCAGCATCTGCGCAAGCCAAGTGTAGAGGCGGCGATCCGCGCGCGGCCACATCACCAGCGGACGGTGACGCATCATCATCCACTTCAGCGCCTTCACCGGGATGCCCGGGCCGGCCCAGGGGGCGGAATAGCCGTAGGAGAGCTGGCCGGCATTCGCGAAGGAGGTCTCCATCCCCGCCGCCGACTGGCGCTCGAGGACCGTGACCTCATGGCCCGCACGGGCCAGGTACCAGGCGCTGGTCACGCCGACGACGCCGCTGCCGAGAACGATGACGCGCATGGAGGCACCCCTGACGGATGGACGCTTCGATGCGGCAATGGTGTTACGGTTCGGTGTCGCATGTGCTGCTGAAGTGGCGCAGGATCGGTCGCCGGCATGGTCAGAAGCCGCAGAATCTGCGAAATAGTCGCAGATCATGCCAAGCATCGATGACGCCGACCACCGCATCCTGCGAGCGCTCCGCGAAGACGGCCGAATGACCAACGCCGCGCTGGCCGAGGCCGTGGGGCTGTCGCCCTCCGCCTGCCTGCGGCGGCTGCGCCTGCTGGAACGCAGCGGCGTCATCCGCGGCTACACCGCGATCATCGACGAACCCGCGGCGCGCGACACGGTGACGGTCATCGTGCAGATCACGCTCGACCGGCAGACCGAGGAGCATCTCTCCCGCTTCGAGACGGCGGTGCGGCGCCTGCCGGAAGTGCGCGAATGCTACCTGATGACCGGGATGTCCGATTACCTGCTGCGGGTCGAGGCGCGGGATGCCGCGGATTACGAACGCATCCACAAGGAACAGCTCTCGCGGCTGCCGGGCGTCGCGCGCATCCAATCCTCCTTCGCGATCAGGCGGGTGCTGGGGCGCGCGGGATAGCGCCGGGTTCATGCCAACGGCACAAGCCGTGCCGAGGCCGCGAATGGGGCCCGCCGATGGTCCGGCGGAAGTCAAGCAAACCGGAGGTTTGAGCATCACGCCGCAGGGGTGCCTCCGGCGCGATGCGTCCAAGGGCCTGGAGAGGAAATACCAACGGTCGAAGAACTCGACCGTTGGTATCAATCCGCGCTGTTCTGTCGGGCACGGAACAGCGCGGCGAGGTTGTCCTCGACCTCGGGTGCCGGCGCCGCAACCGGCGCCTTCCGTGCCAGACCAATGGTCCGCTTCAGCGTCGCCAGATAGGCGCGGCAGTTCGGGCAGAGCCGCAGATGCCAAGCCACCGCCGCTCGCCGGCTCAGGGGCAGTTCGCGATCAAGATACGCGGACGCCGTCGCGGCGACCGCCTGGCAGGTCATCATGTTCCCGGTTCCATGGGTGTCGGTCGCCGGCCGGCGCCAAACGTTACAGCATGATGGCTCAATTTGTTGCGCCCACCAGCCGTGCCGCGGCATCGCGCAGCCGAACGCGGGCGCGGTGCAGCAGCACGCGCAGATTGGCCTCGGAAATCTCGAGCGCCGCGCAGATGGCGGCGGGTTCCAGCCCTTCCACGTCGCGCATGACCACAACGGCGCGCTGGGCCGGGGGCAAGGCGTCCAGCGCCTGCGCGACCCCGTCCAGCACTTCGCGATCGCCCGCTTCGCGCTCCGGTGTCAGGGCGTTCCAGGGGTCCACCCGTTCGGCCCAGTGGCCATCGGGCAGGAAACGTTCGGGGTCGAGCGCCTCCCCCGCCATCTCGGGCCGCGCGAGGTCGGAGAAGCTGACCTGCCTGCCATCGCGCACCGCCCGTGAACGCGCCTTGTTCACGACGATGCCGTTGATCCACGCCGCGAGCGGTGCCTGCCCGGCATAGCCGTCGAGCCCGGTGATGACGGCGATCCATGTATCCTGCACCACCTCCTCGGCGCTCGCCCGGCTGCGCAGGAACACGCCGGCGAGGCGCAGCAGCCGGCCATGGCGCGCGCGCACCAGGGTACGGAAGGCCGCCTCCTCCCCGGCCCTCAGCCGGGCCAGCAGCAATGCCTCGTCCTCCACGCTACCTCCCTGCTGCCGGCGCCGGATGGTCGGCCGGCGGGACCCGCATCGCAAGCGGCGGTGTAACGCGGGGCGATGCCGCCGCACTCCCCTCTGAGCAATACGGCTGGAGGAGTAACCCGCCATGACGCGCCATCGCATCCTGTCCCTCGCCGCCTGGGCGGCCGCCCTGTGGATCGCCTACGAATTTCTCTGGTACGAGCAGTACAAGCTGACCGGCCCGACGCTGGTGTTCGACCGGCTGTCCGATTGGTCCGGCGTTCCGGAGAAGCCCTTCCGACTGTTCGTCGCGGGGATGGAAATGGTTGCGGCCGTTCTGGTGCTGATTCCGCGCACGCAGCCGCTCGGCGCGTTGTTCGCGATGGGCATCATGACCGGCGCCATCGTCTTCCACCTGTTCACGCCGCTCGGCGTCGATCCGTATGAGGATGGCGCGACGCTGTTCAAGGAAGCCTGCTTCACCTGGGTGATGGCGGCCTTTGTCGTCTGGGTGCGGCGCGACCGGCTGCTCGCGCTCGCATCCTCCGTCCTGCCCCTGCCCAGGCGGGCGGCGTGAGCGGCGTCCCCGCCCGGCCGCCGCGGGATACGCGGCTCGACATCGTGCGTGGCTGGATGCAGGTGTCGATCTTTGTGTCGCATGTGATGGGCACCTCGCTCGCCTGGGGCATCCATGCGGCCTGGGGCCTGTCCGACAGTTCGGAGCAGTTCATCCTTCTGTCGGGCTTCGCGCTGGGGTCGGTCTTCACGCTGAAGGCGGCGCGCGATGGTGTCGCGACCGCGCAGCGCGACCTGCTGCGCCGGGCGTGGGAGCTGTACCGGACGCAGTTGCGGCTGTTCTTCGGCTTCGCGGCGATGGTGCTGGCCGTCGCGCTGCTGCTGCGCAACACCGACATCCTGCAGCATGGCGGCTGGTGCCTGCTGGTTGATGCGCCGTGGGAGGCGCTGCCGGGCGCGCTGCTGCTGCTCTACCAGCCGGAATACATGGGCATCCTGCCGGGCTTCGTGGTCGGGATGCTGCTGCTGGGACCGTTCCTGCGCCTGGTGGACCGCATCGGCGCCTGGGCGCTGCTGCCGAGCCTGGCTGTCTGGGCCGCGGTGCAGATCGGCTGGCTGCGCACGCCGGGCATCGGGCAGGACGTCGCCTTCGATCCGTTGGCGTGGCAACTGCTGTATCTGATCGGCGGGCTGCTGGGGCGCAACGCGCTGCTCGGCATTCCGATCCCGCGCCACGCGGCGCTGCGCTTCGGCGCGCTGGCCGTGGTGGTGCTCGGCTTCGCGGCGCGGATTGTCGAGCATGGCTTCGTCGCCGGCCCGGGCGTGGCGGCCGAGGCCTTGCAGCACAAGGAGGTGCTGGCGCCCGCGCGGCTGCTGCACGCGCTCGCCCTCGCCTATCTGGTCGCGCTGTGGATGCCGCGGGCGGGGGCCTGGTCCGATAGTCTTGCCGGCCGATGGCTGGCGAGGATCGGCCGGCACAGCCTGGAAGTGTTCTGCGCGGGGCTCTATGCGGCCTGGCTGATCAACACCCTTGGCCCGCGCATCCCCGCCGGCCCGGGCTGGCTGGATGCGCTGGTCGTGCCGGCCGGGGTGGCGCTGCTGGGCGTGCAGTCCTGGCTGGTGATGCGGCGGCAGCGCGCTGCCTAAAGAAGGCCCCTGCCCGGGTGGGTTCATCCGGGCAGGTGACGACGCTAGAGCATTTGAGGTGAACGGGAGTTCACCGAAATGCCCTAGGCCGCGAGCCGCGCCTCCGCGCGTTCAAGCCGCCCCATCAGGTAGTCCACCTCGCCCGCCGTCTCCGCCGACATCTTCGGCCCTGGCGCGCGCAGCACGTCATGGGCGATGATGCCGCGCTTCTTCAGCACGTATTTGCGGATGGCGAGGCCGAGGCCCGGCTGCACCTCCGTGCGGATCAGCGGCAGGTGCAGGTCGAACAGGTCCTGCGCCGCGTCGCGCCGGCCGGCACCCATCAGCTGGCAGACCTTCACCAGCATCTCGGGATAGGCGTAGCCGGTCATGATGCCATCCGCGCCGCGCGCGAGTTCCTCCGGCAGGAACTGCCCGCCGACGCCGCCCAGGATCGCGACCCGCGGCATCTTGCCCTCTGCCTCCAGCTTCCGCACGGCGGTCAGCTTGTCGAGGCCGGGCCAGTCCTCTGCCTTCAGCATGACCATGCGCTGGTCCTGCGCCATGCGGGCGATCATCGCGGCGGTCATGGTGATGCCGGTCAGCTGCGGATAATCCTGCAGGACGAAGGGGCCATCCACCACGTCCATCGCCTGGGCGATGTAGGACACGACGGCCTCATCCCCCTTCAGCCCCGGCGCGGGGGAGACCATGATGCCCGCGGCGCCAAGATCCATCGACCCGCGCGAAATCGCCTTCATCTGCGCGAAGCCCGGCGCCGAGGCGCCGACCACCACGGGGATGCGCCCCTTGACGCGCTTCAGCACGCGATCGACGAAGGTGAGGCTTTCCGCCTCGGTCAGCTTCGGCGCCTCCCCCATCACGCCGAGGATGGTCATTCCCGACGCGCCGGCGGCGATGAACGCATCCGTCATGCGATCCGTACTGTCGAGGTCGAGCGCGCCGCCCGGCAGGAACGGGGTCGGGGCGATGACGAAGACGCCCTTGGCGGAACGGTCGAGCATGGGCATTCCCTCTGCGTTGCTGCACCATCATAGCCCCGTGTCGAGGAACCGTCACATGGACCAGGCCTTCATCCCCGCCGTCTTCCACCGCGGCGGTTCCTCCAAGGGCGTGTTCTTCCACGCGAAGGACCTGCCGCACGACCGCGCAAAGCAGGATGCGATCTTCCTGTCCGTCCTCGGCAGCCCCGATCCCTATGGGCGGCAGCTGGATGGGATGGGCGGCGGCATCTCGTCGCTGTCGAAGGCCGTGATCATCGGGCCGCCGACGCATCCCGACGCGGATGTGGACTACACCTTCGCGCAGGTGGCGGTGGACCGGCCGCTGGTCGACTGGCAAAGCAATTGCGGCAACCTCTCCTCCGCTGTCGGTCCTTTCGCGGTGGATGAAGGGCTGATCCGTGCCTCGGATGGCGAGACGCTGGTACGCATCCACCAGGTGAACACGAAGCGCATCATCCATGCGCGCTTCCTGGTGCGCGGCCGCCGCGCGGCGACCGAGGGCGACTTCGCCATGGCTGGCGTCTCGGGCACCGGCGCGCGCATCCGGCTCGATTTCCTTGTTCCCGGCGGCGGGCAGACAGGCTCCCTGCTGCCCACGGGCCAAGTGCTGGACACGCTGGAGCATGAAGGCCGCAGCTACCGCGCGACGATGGTCGATGCGGCGAATGCCTGCGTGTTCCTGGACGCCGCGGAACTCGGCCTGACCGGGACGGAGAGCCCCGACGCCATCGAGGCGAAGCCCGGCGCGATGGCGCTGCTGGATGCGTTGCGGCGCCTCGCCGCGGTGCGCATGGGCCTGTCCGACACGCCGGAGGCCGCGCCGCTCGGCATCCCGAAGGTCGCCGTCGTTTCGGCGCCGGCCGAGTATCGCGCGCTGGACGGTTCGACGATCGCTGCCGGCACGCATGAGATCGCGGTGCGCATGATCTCCATGGAGCGCGCGCATCGCGCCGTGCCCCTGACGGGCGGCATGGCGCTCGGCGTCGCCTGCCGCATCGACGGGTCGCTGCCGCAGATGATCGCCGCGACGCCGGACACGGATGAGGTGCGGCTCGCCAACCCCTCCGGCGTGCTGTCGGTGGGTGCGGAGGTGCGACGGGACGGAAATGGCTGGTTCGCCGACAGCGCGGTGGTGTTCCGCTCCGCGCGGCGGCTGATGCAGGGCAGCGTGGCGGTGCCGATGCGGCTGTTTTGATGCGCCGCGCGGGGCGTGGCATGCTCCGCGCCGTCCAAGTCCGGAGGAAATATCCGATGCTCAGCCGCCGCCAGGCGCTGGCCGCAGGGGTCGCGCTGATCGCCGCCCGCAGCGCGGTCGCACAGGCCGCCTATCCCGACCGCCCGATCCGCGTGATCGTGCCCTTCGCCGCGGGCGGCAATGCCGACATCATCGGGCGGGTGCTGCAGCCGCGGTTGCAGGAGAAGCTGGGTCAGCCGGTGGTGGTCGAGAACCGCCCCGGCGCCGGCGGCTCGGTGGGCGCGGAGGCGGTCGCCCGTGCTCGGCCGGATGGCTACACGCTGCTGATCGGGTCGAACGGGCCCCTTTCCGTCAATCCAGTGGTGCAGGCGCGGCTCCCCTATGACGCGACGCGCGATTTCGCGCCCGTGGCCATGGCGATGGAGGTGCCGCATTGCCTCGTCGTGCGCGCCGACGCGCCGTATCGCACGGTCGCCGATGTCGTCGCGGCATCGCGCGCCGCGGGTGGCGAGGCTCTTGGCATCGGAACGGCCGGGGTGGCGAGTGCCACGCATCTCTCGCTCGAATCCTTCAAGGCCGCGACCGGGGCGAGGCTGCTGCACGTGCCCTATCGCGGCGGCGGCGCGGCGGTGCCGGATTTCCTCGCCGGCAACCTGCCGATGCTGTTCACCGAACTGTCGACTGGCATCGCGATGCAGCGCGACGGCAAGGGGCGGGTGATCGCCATCGCCTCCCCGCGCCGCGTGGCGGAACTGCCCGACGTGCCGACGATGATCGAACAGGGCGTCCCCGATTTCACCGCCGGTTCCTATGTCGGGTTGCTGGCGCCCACCGGCACGCCGCCCGAGGCGATGCGCCGGCTGTCGCAGGCCATGGCCGAGATCGTCGCCGAGCCGGATTTCCGCGCGCGGATGCAGCAGCTCGGCGGCGAGGCGGCGAGCGGCGCCCTCGTCACGCCGGAGGGCTTCGCCAACTACATCGCGCAGGATTTGGCGAAGTCGCGCAACGCCGCGCGCATCGCGGACATCAAGCCCGAATGACCGAGCGCCGCACCCCGGTCGGCGCCACCGACTGCCATTGCCACATCTTCGGCCCGGCCGCGCGGTTTCCCTATGCCGAGCCACGGTCCTACACGCCGGAGGACGAGACGCTCGAGGATTATCTCGCGCTGCTGGATCGGCTGGAGCTCGATCGCGGCGTGATCGTGCAGCCCTCGGCTTATGACCGCGACAATGCGTGCACGCTGGATGCGCTGCGCCGCGCGCCGGACAGGCTGCGCGGCGTGGCCGTGGTGGGGCAGGAAGCGACGGCGGACACGCTGCGCGCGATGCATCGCGACGGGATCCGGGGCTTGCGCGCGAATGAGTATCGCCGTGACGGCCAGGCCGCGTACCACGGCGGCGTGCGGCTGGAGGAGATCGAACCCTTCTTCCCGGTGATGGAGGAACTCGGTTGGCACCTGCAACTGTGGATCGACGCGCGACACCTGCCGGAGCTGGAACCGCGGCTCGCGAAGGTGCCGGTGCCGATCGTGGTCGACCATATGGGGCGGATGCACCACAGCCACGGCATCGGCGACCCCGGCTTCCAGGCGCTGGTTGCCGGGGTGGCCGAGGGTCGGTACATGGCGAAGCTGTCGGGCACCTACCGGCTCGGCGCGGTGCAGCCGGATTATGTCGCGGCGAAGCCGTTCCATGACGCGCTGATCGCCGCGAACCCGGATGCGCTGCTCTGGGGCACGGATTGGCCGCACCCGCGCCCCGATGGCGGCCGGCCGGATGCGCGGCGGCTGCTGGAGGTGTTCCTGGATTGGACGCCTGATCCGGCACTGCGGAAGAAGATCCTGACCGATACGCCGGCGCGCCTCTATGACTTCCCGGGAGGCTGACGCCATGCGCCGACCCGCCTTCAGCCTGCCGCCCGGCACCTGCGACACGCATGTGCATATCTGGGGGCCGTTCGACCGTTATCCGGTGGCGAAGGGCGCGCCCTATACGCCGCCGGAGCGCAACGCGGCCGATCTGCGAGCGCTGCACGCACGGCTCGGCGTGGAGCGTGCGGTCATCGTGCAGACCACGGTCTACAAATCGGACAACCGCGCGATGCTGGATGCGATTGCCGCAAGCGGCGGCGCCTATCGTGGCGTGGCGCTGATCGATGCGAGCTTCGGCGATGCCGAGTTTCAGGCGCTGCACGATGGCGGCGTGCGCGGCGTGCGCTTCGGCTTCGTGAAGCATCTGGGCGGCGTGCCCGATCTTGCGCTGGTGCAGCGCACGGCGGATCGGATCGCGCCGATGGGCTGGCACCTGGTGCTGCATCTCGATGCCGCCAACATCCCGGAATTCGAGGCGCTGCTGCGCGGCTTCTCCCTGCCCGTGGTGATCGATCACATGGGCCGCGTGCCTGTGGCGGAGGGAACGGAGCAGGCACCGTTCCGCATCCTGCTCGACCTGCTGAAGCGCGAAAACTACTGGGTGAAGGTCTCGGGGGCCGAGCGCATCTCCGCCGAAGGCCCACCCTTCCGCGACGCGGTGCCCTTCGCGCGGAAGCTGATCGAGGCCGCGCCCGACCGCACCCTGTGGGGCACCGACTGGCCGCACCCCAATGTGCGCTGGGACCCGGACGAGGCCGACCTGGTCGACCTGCTGCCGGAATTCGGCGACGACGACGCGCTGCGGCGCGTGCTGGTGGACAACCCCGCAAGACTCTACGGCTTCGCATGACCGACGATCTGCAATCCTGGATCGGCCGCACGCGCCGCGTGGCGGATGAGATGGCGACGCCGCTGGTGCGTCGCATGGCCGCGCTGACGGATCGGAGCGATGTCGCTCTCGACCGCGGCGCGGTGGTGCCGAACCATTGGCTGACCATGCTGTTCGACGATGCGCAGCCGCAATCGCAGTTGGGGCCGGACGGGCACCCGTCGAAAGGCGATTTCCTGCCGCCGGTTCCCCTCCCCCGGCGGATGCTGGGCGGCCGGCGCCTGACCTATCACGCGCCGGTGCATGTGGGTGATGCGCTGGAGCGGGAGACGGCGATCGCCGCCATCACGCCCAAGGTCGGGCGGTCAGGTGCGATGATCTTCGTCATGCTGCGCCACACCATCACCGGGCCGAACGGGCTGCTGGCGGTGGAGGAGCAGGACGTCGCCTATCTGGAAGCGAAGCGCAACGCGCCGGCACCGCCCGAGAAGCCTGCCGAGACGCCAACCGCCGAATGGCGCGATGCCTGGAGGCCCGATCCGGTCGTGCTGTTCCGCTTCTCGGCGCTGGCCTTCAACGGGCACCGCATCCACTACGACGCGGACTATGCGCGCGACGGCGAGGGATACCCCGCGCTGGTCGTCAATGGCAGCGTCAGCACGCTGTTCCTGTTCGAGGCGCTGCTGCGCCGCAACCCCGGCAGGCAGATCGCGTCCTATGAGGCGCGCACCATGCAGCCGGTGTTCTGTGACCGGCCGGCCTTCCTCTGCGCCGATGCGCCGGGCGCCGACGGCGCACGCAATCTCTGGGTCGAGAAGGATGATGGCGCCATGGCCATCCGTATCAAGACGAGGCTGACGTGAGCGGACCACTGGACGGTATTCGCGTTCTCGACCTTTCGGCCGTTGTCGTCGGCCCGATCTGCACGCATGTGCTGTGCGAGCACGGCGCCGAGGTCATCAAGATCGAGGCGCCGCCGACCGGCGACCTGCTGCGCTCGCTGGCGGGCAAAGGCCGCAGCACGGGGATGAACGGCAAGTTCCTGAACTTCAATCGCGGCAAGAAGTCGCTGGCCATCGACCTCAAGAAGCCGGCGGGCATCGCGGCCCTGCAGAAGCTCGCGCGCAGCGTCGATGTCTTCGTGACCAACATTCGTCCGGATGCGCAGGCGCGGCTCGGCGTGGATGAGGCGAGCCTGCGTGCCGTGGCGCCGCGGCTGATCCATTGCTCCATCACCGGCTTCGGCACGGGCGGTCCTTATGCCGGACGACCGGCCTACGACACCGTCATCCAGGGCGTGTCGGGCGTCGCGGGTGCCTTCGAGGCCTCGACCGGCGAACCGCGCTACGTCCCCTTCCTCGTCGCGGACCACACGGTCGGGCTGATCGCCGCGCAGATGATCGGCTTCGCGCTGTATCGCCGCGAGAAGACCGGCCAGGGTGAAGCGATCGAAGTGCCGATGTTCGAGAACATGGCCGCCTACATCATGCAGGAGCATCTCGGCGCGGCGTCCTTCCGCCCGGCGCTCGGCCCGCCCGGCGATCACCGCGTGCTGAGCCCCGACGGCAAGCCGCTGCCGACCAAGGACGGCTTCATCTGCATCAGCGCCAACACGGATGCGCAGGCGCACGCCTTCTTCGACGCGATCGACCGGCCGGAGCTGAAGACCGATCCGCGCTTCGCCAAGGTCGCGCAGCGCGTGCAGCACACGAAGGAATACTTCCACATCCGCGCGACCTCGCTGGGCGGGAAGACCTCGGCGGAGTGGCTGGAGATCTTCGACCGCGCGGATGTGCCGGTCTCCCCCTACAACACCATCGGCTCGCTGATCGACGACCCGCATCTGCGCGCGGTCGGCATGGTGACGGAGGAGGAGCACCCGACCGAGGGCCCGACCTGGGCGATCGGCCGGCCGAACAGCTTTTCCGGCGGCGTCGCGCCGCCACGTCCGCCGGCGCCGCGCCTCGGCGCAGATGGCGCGGCGGTGCTTGCCGAAGCCGGGCTTACCCAGGAAGACATCGAAACGCTGCGCAAAGACGGCGTGCTGATCGAGGAAATGCCCACATGATCCGCCTGACCCGTCGCGCCGCGATCGCCGGCGCCACCCTCGCCCCCTTCGCCGTTGCGCGCGCGCAGGGCAATTGGCCCGACAAGCCGGTGCGCCTGGTCGTGCCCTTCACGCCGGGTGGATCGACCGACATTCTCGCGCGCGCCATGGGCCAAAGGCTTGGCGAGATCTTCAACCAGCCCTTCATCGTCGACAACCGCCCGGGCGCCGGCGGCACGGTGGGGTCGGAGCAGGTGTACCGCGCCGCGCCCGATGGGCTGACGCTGATGATGGGGCATATCGGGACGCTCGCCTGCAACCCGGCGCTCTACCCGAACCTGACCTTCGACACGGCCCGCTTCGTGCCCGTCGCGCTGGTGGCGAATGTCGCGAACTTCCTCGTCGTGACCAACGGCCTCGCGGCACGCGACGTCCAGGCGCTGATCGCGCTGGCCAAATCCAAGCCCGGCGAGCTGACCTATGGCAGCGGCGGCAATGGCAGTGCGGCGCATATCGCCATGGTCGCCTTCAACGAGGCGACGGGCACCGAGATGACGCATGTGCCCTATCGCGGCACGGGCCCGATGCTGACGGACCTGATTGGCGGCACGATCCAGCTGACCATGACTGGCGGGCCGCCGGCGCTGCCGCCGGTGCGCGCCGGGCAGCTTCGGGCGCTCGGGATCTCCTCGCTGGAGCGCCTGCCCTCGGCGAACGACATCCCGACCGTCGCGTCCCAGGGCGTGCAGGGCTTCGAGGCGCTGCAATGGTACGGCATCGTCGCGCCGCCCGGCACGCCGCCCGCGATAGTGGCTAGGCTGAACGAGGCCTGCAACCGCACCCTCGGCGAAGCGCCCTTCCGCGCACGGCTGGAATCGGAAGGTGCGGTGGCCGATCCGATGACGCCCGCGCAGTTCGGCGACTACATCGCGCGGGAACGCGACCGCTGGGGCACGCTGATCCGGCGCAACAATGTGAGTCTCGGCTGATGACCCGTCCCTTCGAAGGCATCCGCATCATCGATGCCACGCATGTCCTCGCCGGGCCCTTCGCGGCCTATCAGCTCGCGCTGCTGGGCGCCGAGGTCATCAAGGTCGAGCATCCCGCCGAGCCCGACCACAGCCGCAGCCAGGGTGGCGACGCGGCCCTGAACCGCAGCGGCATGGGCACGTATTTCCTCACCCAGGGATCGAACAAGCGGTCGCTGACGCTCGACCTGAAGCAGGAAGCGGCGCGCGAGGTCTTCCTCAAGCTGATCCCGCAGACAGATGTGCTGGTCGAGAACTACCGCCCCGGCGCCTTCGAGGCGATCGGCCTCGGCTATGAGGCACTGTCGAAGCTGAACCCGCGGCTGATCTACTGTTCGATCTCGGCCTTCGGGCAGAAGGGGCCGCGCGGCGGCATGACCGCCTATGACCACGTGATCCAGGCGAGTTCGGGCATCATGGCGGCTACGGGCACGGCCGAGGTGAACCCGATGAAGCTTGGCGCGCCGGCGATGGACTACGCGACCGGCACGATGGGCGCCTTCGCGCTGTCGGCCGCGCTGTTCCAGCGCGAGCGCACCGGCAAGGGGCAGCGCATCGACCTGTCCATGATGGATGTGGCGATGATGATGATGGCGTCCCACGTCACCGCGCATTCGCGCAGCGGCAAGCCGCCGCGGCCGCGAGGCAACGACCATGAGTACGCGACGAGTTCCGCCTATCCGACCAGGGACGGCCTGCTGATGATCGGCGCATCCAACATGCGCCAGCAGAAGCGACTCTGGGCGGCGCTCGGCATGCCGGAGATGGCGAAGGCACGCCCCGAGGATCGCGTGGCGAACCGCGCCGAGGAGGCCGCGGCGCTGCGTGAGATCATGCTGACCCGCACCGCCGATGAGTGGGAGGCGTATCTGCAATCGAAGCACGTCCCCGCGAGCCGCGTGCGCCGCATGGATGAGGCGCTGGCCGATCCGCAGATCGTCGCGCGCGGCCTGACGCATCGCTTCGAGGAAGGTGCCGATGGCGTCCCCGGCCCCTTCGCCGTGCCCGTCACGGCGTTCCACTTCGCCCATGGCGGGCCGAGCGTCGATGCCCCGCCGCGCGAACTCGGCGCGGACACGGATGCGATCCTTGCCGAACTCGGCTACGACGACGCGGCGCGCGACGCGCTCCGCGCCAGCAACGCCATCTGACCATCGGGAGCCCGTCATGGCCTTCACCTTCGACCATATCCACCTCCGCAGCCCGGACATCGAAGCCACCGCCGGCTTCTATGAGCGCGTGTTCGGCGTGACGCTGAAGCGTGGCGCGGACCGCATCGACTTCAACCTCGGCGGCCAGCCGATCTTCGTCTCGTCGATCAACGACGCCGCGACCGGCGAGGCACCCTCCGCGCCGTATCGCGGGCTGGAGCACATCGGCATCGCCGTCACCGGCATCGATGCCATTGTCGCGGACATGAAGGCGAAGGGCGTGACCTTCACCATGGAGCCGAACACGATCCGCCCCGGCGTGCGCATCGCCTTCCTGCGCGGGCCGGAGAACATCTCGATCGAGCTGCTCGAACGGACCCCGGCCTGAGCGCGCGGGACGGCACCCGCGCCGTCGCGGTCATCGGCGCCGGCCCGGCGGGGCTAATGGCGGCGGAGGCGGCGGCGCAGGCCGGCGCCGCCGTCACCGTCTACGACCACATGCCCTCCCCTGCCCGCAAGCTGCTGATTGCGGGGCGCGGGGGGCTCAACCTGACGCATTCGGAGCCGCTGGACCGGTTCCTCGATCGCTACGGCGCAGCGCGCGCCGTACTGGAACCGTTCATTCGCGCCTTCCCGCCGGAGGCATTGGTCGCGTGGTGCGAAGGGCTGGGGCAGCCGACCTTCGTCGGATCCTCCGGTCGCGTCTTCCCGAAGGCCATGAAGGCGTCACCACTGCTGCGCGCATGGCTCGCGCGGCTGGCGGCGCTCAGGGTGACGCTGCACCCTCGCCACCGCTGGATGGGTTTCGCGCCGGATGGGGCGCTGCGGTTCTCGACGCCGCACGGCGAGGTGCTGTCGCGGCCAAGTGCGACAATCCTCGCGCTCGGCGGGGCGTCCTGGCCGAAACTCGGATCGGATGGTGCCTGGCCGTCGCTGCTGCCGGGCTGTGCGATCGCACCGCTGCGTCCCTCGAATATGGGCTTTACCGTCGCGTGGTCCGACCATCTGCGCAGCCGCTTCGCCGGCGAACCACTCAAGCGCGTCGCACTGTCCTTCGGCGGCACGACCATCCGCGGCGAGGCCATGATCACGGCGCAGGGCATCGAGGGCGGCGCGATCTACGCGTTTTCGGCGCCATTGCGGGACGCCATCGCAGCGGATGGCGGCGCCACGCTGCGTATCGACCTGCGCCCCGACATCGCGCATGACGATCTTACGCGGCGGCTGTCCGGCAAGGCCGGTGCCGTCAGCCTCTCCAATCACCTCCGCCGCGCCGGCGGACTTCCGCCCATCGCCATCGCGCTGGTGCAGGAAGCGCTGCATGGCGGCGCGGCGCGCGATGACCTCGCGGCCCTGGTGAAGGCGCTGCCCGTCACGCTCACCGGCGTCGCGCCGATCGCCCGCGCGATCTCCTCGGCCGGCGGGCTGGCGTGGAGCGAGTTGGACGACTCGCTTATGCTCCGCCGCCGCCCCGGCCTCTTCGCCTGCGGCGAGATGCTGGACTGGGAAGCGCCGACCGGCGGCTATCTCCTGCAAGCCTGCTTCGCCACCGGTCGCGCGGCGGGCCAAGCGGCGGCGTCTCTCGCGCGCGCTTGATGCGGCGATCGGACGGCAGGCACCCTACCCTGCCGGCGCGCCAGACGCAGGAGCGACCCATGAAGCGGACCTATCACGGAAGCTGCCACTGCAAGGCCGTGACCTTCCAGGCCGATATCGACCTCGACCAGGGCACGGCCAAGTGCAACTGCACCTTCTGCTGGAAGCAGCGCATGTGGAACGCGGGACGGCTCAAGCCCTCCGATTTCCGCCTGCTGTCCGGCGAGGACATGCTCGCCGACTACGGCAAGTCCGGCGACTGGGGCGAAACCCATCACCGCTTCTGCAAACGCTGCGGCATCGCCACGCATGGCCATGGCCGCATCGTGCAGATGGGCGGCGAGCCCTTCATGTCCGTGCATCTCGCCGCGCTGGACGACCTGCCGGTGCCGGATCTGGTCGCGGCGCCCGTCCACTACATGGACGGGCTGCACGACAACTGGATGAATCCGCCGGCCGAGACGCGGCACCTATAGGCGTTCGCCCGCGCCCAACCCGTCGATCGGCGTCGGCACGCACCATTCGTCGCCGCGCGCCGTCGTCACGTATTCCGGCCATTGCAGGTCGACGGGCGGGACGAAGTCCTTCTCCAGCAGCGGCGGCACCCACTTGCCGCCGCCCACGCCGCCACCGGTCCGCTCGCGCCATTCCGCCTGCGCGGCATCCAGCAGCCCCGGCTTCGCGGCGAGGTCGAGTAAGGTCAGCGCCATCGTCTTCGCGGCGACGAACATGCCCGGGTCGATCGCCGCCGGCAGCCCTCCCAGCGCGTTGTAGGTCCACATCGGATAGTCGTAATTGGCATCCGGCACGCGCAGCCGTGGCCGTGCGGTCAGCAACCGCACCGTCGGGCAATGCCAGCAGAACTCAACATAGTCGTCCGCCGACAGGTGCATCTGCCAGTTCGGCAGGAAGTGGCGCATCCCGGCCTCGAACTCGGCCGGCGTCGTCAGCTTGGTATTCGCCCCGGCGAAGGGGTCGTCCATCGGTTCCAGGCCGAGATTTTCCTGGATCTCGCGCGCGAAGACCTGGGCTGCGGCCGGGTAGCTCGGCGGCCCGACTTCCTGGAGATTCGCCCAGGTGGCATCGGTCAGCACGGTATTCGCGAGACCCACGCGCGTCTTCGTCACCCACCGCCAATGCGCCGTGCAGGCGGTGGCCGCCGCGGCGGAGCGCGCATTGGCCATCAGCACATTGGCGATCTGCTGCGCCATCGGCAGCGACGGCGTGCGCCAGGAATACTGGATCTGCGTGAAGCGCGGCGCGAGGTTGTCCGAGGTCGCGTCGCCCCCATGCATAATGAACTCGTTCAGCGTCCAGGCGCCGGCGTGGGGGAACATCGCCTCCTTGGTGTATTTCGTCGTCGTGTACATCAGGCACATCGCGTCGGTCGCACCCGGCGCGCGGGCCGCCGCGTGGCCGACATCGCGGATCGGCAGCAGCGACTTGTCGATCCAGGTCTCCGGGCTGTCGCAGGTGAAGGTTACGATGCAGGACCAGTAGGCGCCGAACTGCGTCTCGGCCGTCACCGTGTTCTGCAGATGCGGGTGATAGACGACGGCGGCATCCAGATCGTCGTAGTATCCCTTCGCCGCATGGACGGGCTTCGACCCGCAGACCTTCTCCGCCGGCTCCCCGAACAGCACCAGCCGGCCGGGCGTGCCGGTCTTCTCCAGCGCGGCCTTGGCGGCCAGGATCGAGGTCAACGCCGCCGTGCCGAGCGAGGAATGCGGATCGGTGTGCCCCGCCGCGTAGGGGTGCATGCCCGCGCGCGGTTCCCGTCGCGGGACCACCGCCTGGCAATTGCCGGGCACGGCATCGTATTCCGAGAAGGAGGCCAGCAGCGGCCCGCCCTTCCCCCAGCGGGCGCAGAAGGCGGTCGGCATGTCGCCGGACCCGGCCTCGACCTCGAACCCTTCGGCGCGCAGCAGCTCGACATAGGCCGCGGCGGATTTGTATTCGCGCCAGGCGGGTTCGGCGAAACCCCAGATGCGCTCGTTGAAGGCGGACATCCGCCCTTCATTGGCGGCGATCCAATCGAGCGCCGTCCGGCGCAGCGCGGCGAGGTCAGTCATGCGAGGCCCCCTGTTCGTGGCGGCCCGCATGATGCGACGCGATTCAGCCCCGCGCCAGCCGCCGCGCCACGAAGTCGAGCCGATCCTGGCCCCAGAAGATGTCCTCCCCGATGACGTAGCACGGGGCGCCGAAGACACCGCGGTCGAGGGCGGCCTGCGTATCGGCCATGCGTCGTTCCTGCCAGCGCGGGTCGGCGGCAAGCGCCGCGACCTGCGCGGCATCGAGCCCGACATCGCCGCAAAGCGCCGCGAAGGTCGCGGGCTCGGCCGGGTCCTTCTCCTCCTCCCACAGCGCCTTCAGCACGCGATGCGCGAGCGCGATGGCCGGTGCGTCGCCGATCGTCTCCCGCACCGCGATGACGGCGGCGGCGCCGGGCAGTTCGTTGTGCGGGAAGTGCTTCGGCCTGATGGTGATGGGAATGCCCAGCGCCTCCCGCCAGCGCGCCAGTTCCTGCAACCGGTACGCCTGCCGCTGCGGGGACCGCTTCGGCAGCGGAAAGCCGCCCGAGCCGGCGAAGATCGTGCCGAAATCGACGGGGTAGATGCGCAGGGTCGCGCCATGCTGCGCGGCCAGCGCCTCGATCCGCGCGCCGCCCAGATGCGTCCAGGGCGAGTTCAGCGAAGCGTAGTAGTCGATATGGGCCATGGTCAGGCTTCCACCGGGGCTGCGGTCGCGGCGCGGATATCGTCGATCGTGACGCCCGGCGCGACGTCCAGCACCTTGAAGGCGGCGCCCGTCGGTTCGAACAGTCCGAGTTCCGTGATGACGCGGTTGACGCGCCCGCGCGCCGTCACCGGCAGCGAGCATTCCGCCAGCATCCGCGACGTCCCGTCCCGCGTGCGATGCTCCATCATCAGGAACACGTTCTTCGCGCAGGCCGCGAGGTCCATCGCCCCGCCGATCACCCCGCCCTTCGCGCCCTTCACCTTCCAATTGGCGAAGTCGCGATTGGCCGCGGCCTCATAGGTACCGAGAACCGTCACGTCGATGCGCCCGCTGCGGATCAGCGCGAAGCTGTCGGCGTGGTCCACGATGGCCGCGCCCGGGGGCAGCGTCACGAAGCGACGGCTGGCGTCGACGAGGTGGATATCCTCATGGCCTTCGGCGGCCACGGGGCCGAAGCCGATGACGCCGTTCTCGGCGTGGAAGGTGATCTCCTTCTCGCCCATGTCGACATCGGTGATCAGCGTCGGCATGCCGACGCCAAGGTTCACGATCCAGCCGTCCTGGAACTCACGCGCCAGGCGCTCGGCCATCTGGGGGCGGGACCAGGGCATCAGCGGGTCTCCTTCAGCGTCGGCCAGATCGCGTCGGGCGCGGGCGGAATGTGGACAAGGCGTTGGACCAGGATGCCGGGCGTGTGCACCTCGTCCGGATCGATCGCGCCGGCGGGCAGGATCGGTTCCTCGACCTCGACGATCACCAGCTTCGAGGCCATGGCCATGATCGGCCCGAAATTGCGCTGGGCCCGGCGGAAGCGAAGGTTGCCCGCCTCATCCGCCTGGTAGCAGCGCAGCAGCGCGACATCGCAGGGCAGCGCGTATTCCAGCAGGTACTCGCGACCGTTGATGACCCGCGTCTCCCGTCCCTCGGCGAGCTGCGTGCCGACGCCGGCTGGCGTGTAGAAGGCCGGCACGCCGGCACCCGCGGCGCGCAGGCGTTCGGCGAGCGTGCCCTGCGGCACCGTCTCGGCATCCACTTCCCCGCGCTCGTAATACGGCGTGAAGGGCAGCACGTCGGATGCGCGCGGCGCGGCGGTGAAGGAACAGATCACCTTCGCGACCTGCCCGTTCTCCACCAGCATGCCGATATCGGGGTTGCGTGGCTTGCGCGGGCCGCCCGTGGTGTTGCCGACGCAGACCAGCCGCTTCGCCCCCTGCCGCAGCAGCGCGGCCGTCAGGTTGAAGGGTGAGCCCGGCAGGGCGAAGCCGCCGAATGCGATGGTCGACCCATCCGCGATGCCGGCGACGGCCTCGTCGAAACTGGCCACGACCTTGCTGCGTTTGCCCATGGACACGTCCCCTAACCGTTTGCGGCCATGGTCCGGCGGGAGGGCGGCGCTGTCCAGAGGGGGTGGCCAATGCTGGCCATCCGCCGTCAACCTCTGGTAAATGTTTTCCTGCCAGAATGGCCAGGGGGCGCGCGACGGTGGCGCCCATCACCCCATCGCGGGAGTGGCTGTTCATGGCTGGCGGCGGTGTTGAGGCGCCCTTGATGCGCCTCAGCGGCATCGGTGGACGGATCAGCGTCTATGAGGACCGGGTGGTCCTGCAGCGGCGCGGCATCTTCTTCACGCTGGTGAACCTCGCCTTCCACCTGGAACGCGAAATGGAAAGCGAGATCGTTCTGCGGAACCTCACCGCGGTGCATTTCGTGCGTTCCCTGCTCTTCGTGCAGTTCCTGCGCTTCAGCTACGCGGGATGTCCGGAGCCGAGCGGCCACTACCTCCGCGATGCCTTTGCCGAGAATGCGTACATGCTTTCCCTGTTCGACAACCGGCGCCTCGTGAAGGTGCTGCACTGCGTGTCCGAGGCCGCCTTGCGACGTGGCGCCGCGCTGGGGCGCGCGGCATGAGGGCGCTCCGTCGCGCGCTCCTCCTGCTCCTCCTCACCACCCCCCTCCCCGCCCTGGCCGATGAAGCGTCCTCCTGGCGGGAACGCTTCAACCGGACGATGTTCGCGCTGAACCACGACATCGAGGCTGCGGCACAGGTGGCGATCGATGCCGTGCCGGAGGTGCTGCACCTGCCGGAACCGGTGCAGGCCGGACTGCTCAACATGCTGAACACCACGGTGAATGAGCCGATCAGCGCGCTCGGCCACGCCATCACCGGCCGCTATGACCTCGCGGGGCGGCAGATGCGCCGCGTGGGAATCAACCTGGTCGCCGGCTATGGCGGCTATGTCGACCGCGCCACGGATTACGGCGTGCTCGTGCCGATGATCGATCTCGGCACGGCGCTCTGCGTGCGGGGTGTGGAGGCCGGGCCGTTCTTCGTGTTGCCGGTGATCGGGCCGCGCACGACGCGGGACGGGCTGGCCGACCTCGGCGCCGCGAACATCGCGATCTACGCAATGGCCGTGCCATTCGTCGGCGCGGTCCCCTCGGTGACGATGTTCATCGTCATCGAAGCGATAAGCGAGGTCGCGGCGCTTGCCATGGCGCGCAACTTCGACCCCGTCCAGCCGACAGGGACGGAGTACGAGGCGGTGCGCGATGCCTATCTCGACCACCGCACGCGGCTGTGCGAGGCGGCGCGCGGCGGCTAGGCCGGCACCGCCAGGCGGTGGAACCAGCGCTCGGAGCGGAAGGGCCAGAAACCCTCCGCCCGTGGTTCCAGCCCTTCGACCGATGCGATGCGGGCGGCCCGCGCGCGGGCATCCTGCTCGCGCAGCGCGCCACCCGACAGCCGCCGGAACAGACGCGCCCCGGCGGCAACGTCGTCGCTGCCGATGCGCCCGCGGGCATCGGCGCGGCTGGCGAGATAGGCGGCGACGTCCCGCTCCACCCGGCGGCCACCACCATGGCGCGTGCGTATCTGCCGGGCTTCGCCGGCCGTCAGCCCGTGCTCCCGAACGCCGGCGGCGAGCAAGGCCCGTTCCTGCGCCTCGTCGGGAAGCGCCCCATCCGCCGTGCGCAGCCGGACCAGCTCGGCGAAGCCTTCCGGATCGCGGCGCGCGGGCACCGGTCCAGCGACCTCCGCGCGCAGTGCCGCCTGCGGCGCGCAATGCGCGCACGGCAGCACCTGCACAGAACCGTCAAGCGCCATGAGCCCGATCTCGACCTCCATATCCGGGTGGCGACGGCGCACCTCCGCCGCGGCGCGGTTCATCAGCTCGGCGTGCACGCGCAGTTCCTCGGCGGGGTCATCCGCCAGCCGTCGTCCGGCCCAGGCATTCACCGCACCGCAGTCGCGATGATTGAGAAAAGTGACCCGCCTGACACCATGAAGTTGCCGGGAGGCGGCCAGGTTCTCCCAGAGCGCCGCGCCCCAGGCCGGCTGCGCCGCGTTCACCGCCGCGAGCGCCGCGCCGGCGATGCGCATCTCGCTGTACCGTCCCTCGCGGCCCAGCGCGTGCAGCAGCGCAGACGGTCCCTCGACGAAACGCGGATCGATGCAGGAGACGACGAAGGTGTCGGCCGCCGTGCGCCGTGCATTCTGGTGAACGGTCATTTCAGCACCTCGACATGGGATATGCCGGCCAGCCGGTGATGGATCAGCGACCATGAGAGCCCGGCCGCATAGACCAGGCTGATCACGCCGAGCGGCATGATGGCGAGCCCGTCGCGGCTGAGACTCCCGACATCCGTCAGCTCGGCGACCGTGACCCAGCCGGAGACGACGGCCACCGAGACCAACGCAACGCCCTTGCGCCCCAGCGTGCCGAACAGCGTCGCGACGACCGCGGCGTGCACCAGCAGCAGCAGGAGGCCGACGGTCAGCTTCGGCCAGAAGTGACCGGTGCCATCCCGCAGCCAATGCCAGTAGGACCGGCCGCTCGGGTTGTAGACGGCGAAGACGATGAACAGGCTGAACAACACCCGTGCGAGGCCGCCGCGCCAGTCGAAATGCATCGTCAGCGTCCCGCCACCGGCAGCGGGCAGCCGGCGGGCTGCGTCGTGACGCTCGGCAGGCGCACCGCGATGGCCGCGCGCGCCGTGCCATCCAGCCCGGCGACGAAGGCCGCTTCGGCGCGGGCGATCGCGTCCAGCGCACGGGCTTCGAAATCGGCGCGGTTCAGCGCCGAATCAACGCGGTTGAGCCCCCAGTCGATCGCCCAGTAGGCACCGATGCCGCCCGCCGTGCCGATGAGGAAGCCGGATGCGCCGCCCATGGCGAAACCGAGCGCACCACCCGCCGCCAGCAACGAGCCTGCCTCGCTGGCTCGGAGCGCGACGGCACTGAGCCGCGCCGCCATCGGGCGCATCGACTGCGTGAGGACGGAGGTCGGGTCCGAGCCAGGCTCGACGCCGCTGTCGGACGCGACAGGGACGACAGCGGCGGCCAGGTCGTCCGCGACCCCGCGCACGGCGGTGGCAAGGTCGAGCCGTGGCGCCGTCGCCGGGCCCGATCCTGCCCGGGCATCGAGGATCGGCCGTACCGCCTCCGTCAACCCGCGCGCCCAGAAGATCTCCAGCATGGCAGCGGCGTGGGCCGCATCCGTGGCCAGGCCATCGGCCATGCCGGCCGGCGCCAGCACGCGCTGATGGAAGGCGAACCGCATCGGCGCAGCCATGCGCTGCACCAGCGCCTCGGCCCTGACGACGTCCCCTTCCGCCGCGCTGTCCGCCACGCTGCGCAGCATGGCGCCGAGCATGCGGAAGGAGTTGATGTAGGACTGCACCCAGTCGAAGGCCCAGGCGCCAAAGGCGGGCACGCGCTCGCGCGCCGCGGCGAAGCGCGCGGCGGCGGCATCGGCGGCGAGCCGCTGCATCAGCGCGCCGCTGTCTTCCGCGGCACGGCCCATCGCCGCGGTGGCGGCGGCTATGGTTTCTGCCGAGACGATACGCACCACGCAGCGCCCGTCGGGCATCACCAGCGCGACGGTCTCACTTCGCTGCGCCCGCGCCTGCGCAAGCGGCAGCACGCCAAGCAGCGCGATCCATGCTACGAGCGGCAACGAGCAGAAACGAGAGCGGCCAGGGTGTCCGAGACGACGATCGCGTTTGCCCTCGAAAGCGCCGGGATGCTGCTGGCGCTCGCTATGGCGCTCGGCGCCACGCGGCTCGGTGCGGCGCAGTTCAACCTGCTGGCTCCGGGAGATGCGGAAGCCGTACCGGTTTTCCACATGTCGGCGGTGCTCGCCGGGCTGCTGTGCGGCATCGCGCTGCTGATCGTCGCGCCGCATCTCGATGCCTTCGCGCCGCGTGAGATCTTCGCCGAGAACTCGGCGTGGTCCGTCGATCTGCGGGAGTTTCTCGCCCGATACGCGCTGCCGCAGGATACGGCGTTCGGAACGCTGGCCGACGCACTTCGTGGCCGCGGCGACTGGCTCGTGATCGCCCTTGCCTGGGCCTCGGTCGGCGCCGTCGTTTTCGGCTGTCTCGCCGCGCTGCGCTTCTGGCGCGGCTGGAACCGGCTGCGGGCGCTGCTCGCCTTCCTCAGCCTGACAGCCTGGATCGCGCTGCTGATCGGCTATGTCGCGCATCTTTCGGCCTGGGTCGCAGCGCAGCTCAGCTTCTGGATCTTCCTGTTGCTGCTGATCGCGTTGCAGCGCTGGCGTCATCGCAGCCGGGTCGCGCATTAGCGGATATCCATCAGCAGGATGAAGGGTCGCGGCGACAGCAACGGATCGTCGCCGGCAAAGGGAAACGCGAGCTTCAGCGACACAAGCAGCACCCCGCCCACGATGATCGCGATCACCGCCCCCATGCTGTAGTGCACCGCTTGGCTTCCGCTGCCGATGAACCACTGGAACACCAGCACCGAGACCGAGACCGTCATGATCAGCGCCCAGATCAGCAAGGAAATGGTGCGCGTCCCGACCGACAGCCGATCCATCCGCGCCTCGGCCACCTGCGCGACCCAGGCCACGGTGCTCTGCGCCAAGGCCTGCTGCGCCGGGGTCACCGGCTCGGTATCGAAGAACACGCGGGACAGCCGCGTGAAGGCGCCATCCGAGGTACCAAGCGCCAGGCCATTGGTCAGCCGCGGCCAGTCATGGGTGACGACGGCCTCGGCATAGTCGCGGATCGCGCCACGCATCGCCTGCCGCGCCTCGCCCTGCTCCGCGCCGCCATAGGTGTCGACCGCGTGGGCCAGCATGTAGAGAGCCCCGCTCTCCTTCTGCAACGTGTCGCGCGACGTCGTGTAGATGTCCCACGCGCCGACGAGCGTGAGCGCCGCGACGACGGCATACACCTCGACCACGAAGCCGAACTTGACCGAACCCACCACGCTGTTCGCCGCGAGTTCCTGCGGCGTGAAGACGGCGAACATCACGGTGCCGACCGTCATCGCGATCAGCACCGGCGCGCCGATGGCGACCAGCGCCGCGATCGCCGTGGGCAGCGCGGCGATCTCCTGCGCCATCACGAAATCCATGGCGGCGCCCTCAGTCGGCGATCTGGCGATACCAGCGTCGCGTCCGCAGAATGCGGCCGCTGCGCGCGGGCTTCAGCTCGGCTTCCTCCATCAGCCGCTTGACCCGGCGCTGCGCGTCGGCCGGCGTCAGGTTCCGACCCGATCGGGCGCGGTAGAAGGCCACCGCTTTGTCGAAATCCTTCCGCGCGATGCGCTGCCGACGGTCGGCAAGGGTCTTCAGCAACTGCGCGGCGGAAGCGTTCACCTCATGCTCGAGCGACATGTCCGCCTCGGCCGCCGCCGCACGTACTATGCCACGCGCCTCCTCCAGCCGCAGCCGATACCGTGTCACTCCTTCCTCTAGCAGGCGCCGCTCTTCCTCCTGGTTCAGGAAGCGACGGCCCTGCGTGTGTAGGCGAACCAGTTCCCCGAAACGTCCCGCATCGGTCCCATCCATCATGGACATCGTCGATCCTCTGTTCTGGAGGCATCCCAGCGTCGCCGCGCACGGTGCGCGGCTCAGTTCAATGCGCCACCTGCACCACCGGCGGTTCGCGGCGCCGCATCTGCAATTCCGTTTCCCCATGCAGCGGGGGCGGACCATTCATCCGGTCGCTCAGCCGGTCGATCTGACGCATCAGCCGGCCAGCCTCGGCCGAAACCGGAGCGTCGCGCGGCACCAGCACAAGCTTGATCTGCGGCAGCGGATAGAGATCGATCTCGACCCGCTCCACCGACATCTCGCCGATCTCGGAAGCAGACAGCACGGCCCCCACGATGCTCCGCTGGAGACGCGACAGCGGGCCGCCCTGACGCTGCGCGTGGCGGTCCAGGTGACGCTCCACATGATCCCGGTCGGCATCGCTGAGCTCGCGCGCGCGACCGAAGGTTAGGCGCGAACCGGGAATGAGGCCGATCGTCGTCTCGATCTCCCGTAACCCGTAGCCGGCCACTTCCATCAGAGACACGAAGTCGTCGCGGTCGCGGATCTGTCCCGGGACGAACCCGGCGGCCTCGCGCGCCGCCTCCGCTGCGCCGCCGCCGGCGCGGAACAGTCCGATGAAGCCGGTGACGGCGCGCCCAACGCGGTCGAACAAGGTTTCGGCCGGCGGCAGGTCCTGCAACGGCAGGGTCACCACCGCGCGCGTCGGGTACTGCTCGCCGGATCGCGCAACAGCCGGGGCGGCCGTGCATAGGGCGGTCAGGATCAGCAGCCAGGCTGCCTTGCGGAGACTCATCGTCATCGCTCCGGCTGCGGGGGGTTCATCGGGTTCGGATCGCGGCCATGCGTTCGGCGGCGATGCGCTGCGCGAGGCGCTCGGCGGTCGGCAACGGCACCAGACCGGCCTCACCGAGGTAGCCGGCGGGACCGACCGCCACTTCGCTGCTCGCCTCGGCCAGGAACTCGGGAATGCCGCGCACCACGCCCACGCCGCCGCGGCTCTGCGCATGCTGCCGCTTGGCGTAGAGATAGTAGGCGCGCGTCGCCTCATATTCGCCGGCGGCGACGGACTGGCGCGTCGGCACCACGCCGTCCAGCGCCAGCGCCACCAGATTACCGCCGCTGCGCATCACCTCCTCGAAGGAGGTGACGGCAAGGCTACCGCGCGGGGCGGCGACCAGCCGCAGGGGGACCTCGTCGGCAGGCAACTCCAGCACCCGGCCATCCGCACGCAGCGTAAGGCAGCGGGCCCTGCGAAGATCAGCCTCGAAGATCATGCGGATCTGCCGCAGGGGCCGGCAGCCCGCTTCGAGCACCGTCTCCTCGAACAATTCGCGCAACCCGCTGCCCGGCACCGGCAGCAGCACCCGGATCGGCTCCGCGGGCAATCCGACCGCGAGTTGCGACCAGGATAGCGAGCGATTGCGCTCGAAGCCGCGCTCGGCGGGCGTCTCCGCGGCCAGCGCCTCATAGACCTGCCGTGCGGTGAGGGCCGGCTGCGGGTCCCCACGGCGCACCGCGAGTACCACCGCGCCGAGCCCGAGGCGCAGTTCCATTGCCTCCTCGACGCCATTCGCCGCGCAGAAGTCGCGCGCAGCGGATGACAGGCGCCGCGACGTCACCAGCATATCCGCCATCGCGACGCCGGCCCCCGAGCAGAACAGCTCGACGGCACGAGAAGTCGGCAGGCTCTGCGTCTCCGGCGCCACCGCTTCCGGATGCCGCTCGCGGAAACCCTGGACCAGCAGACCCGCGACGCGCTCGGCATTCGTCGCCGCGACGATGGTAAGCCTGTCCCGCAGGACAGCCGGCGCGCCCTGCCCGAATGCCGACGACGCCAGGAGCGTGACCAGCGTCGCGCTCCCGAACGCCCCCGCGAGCCGCCGGATGGCTTTTGCGCCGACCATCGCCGTCACCCCTGCCGCGCCCGCGTGGACAGCAGACCAAGGATCGCCTCCTGCAGCGACTGCTCGACTGCGACACGCGCCCGCATTTGAGCAATCCAGCCGGCGAGGAGCGCCTGCTGATCCTCGGCCAGGGTCGCGACCTCGGTCAGCGCGCCCGGCAGTTCACCGCGGCGCAGATGGTCACGGATGCTCGCCAGCACCGTATCCACCGCGCTGGGCTCGGCTGGCGCGACGAGGCCGATGCCGGCGAAGGCGGAACGGACCACGTTCACGGTGCGTTCCAGGAATTCCTCGTCCGACGTGGCTCGCGCGGCAATGGCCGGCGCAACGGCCTCGAAGCGGTCCTGCAGGTCGCGCAGGGATGGCAGGCCGCGTGCGGCATGGCTGCCCAGCACTTCGAGATACAGCGGCGGCAGCAGTTCGGCGCCATCCAGGGAAAGGATGAGTTGCCATTCGCGCGGCCAGGGTCTGCCATTGCCGATGACCGTTTCCAGATGCAGCAGCGCGCTGACCAGGCGTTCGCGCACCCCGGCTGTCGGGCCCGAGCGGGGTTCCTCGGCGCGACGCAGCCGCTCGTCCAGCGCGCCGAGCCCATCCTCGATCCGACGCAGCCGCGCATCGACCGCCGCGGCGGGGCGGGCCGCAGCGCCCGCGGCAGGCGCTTGCCCCAACCCTTCGGACGGCACCACGAGAACGAGCGAGGCCGCCAGCGCGGCGGCTGCGCCGTTGCGCGCGCGCGGTAATGTCGTCGGGCGGTGTCTGGGCGTCATGCGGTGCCGACCTGGAGCGTGCCCGGATGGGTTGATTCCGGTGCCGCGCTTATCGCCCCGAAGTGGTTTATGGCGGATGAAGGCGGTACTGCGCCGCAGCACGACGCATCGTCCGGCTCAGCGATACGCATAGGTCACCATCGACGCCGCAACGCGGTCGGCCATGGAATCGAGCGCCATGCGGCGGCGGGCGGCATCCACCCACCCGGACAGGACGGACGCAGCCTCGGCATCGAGGGATTCGAGCGCGACGATCGAAGCCGGCAGGTCACCGAGCGCCGCGGCGTCGCGCGCCGCTGCGAAGGCATCGCTGCGGCGCCCCTGCAATGCGGTGCGACCTGACAGGTATCCACTCATCCGACGCATCATCCGACGGGTCCAGCCTGCCTGCTCCTCCGCCTGCTCCAGTGCCAGCACGCTCCCTGCCAGCGCGTCGAGTTGCACCGCCAGGACCTCCCGGCTCGGCGCGCCGGCCGCGCCGGCCTGCAGCGCCGGCTCCAATGCTGCGAGCGCATCGGCCCCGCCCGGCAAGGCGAGCACGGCGTCAAGCGGCGCCGCATAGGACCCGTCGGCCAGCATCGCCTCACGCAGCGTCAGGCCAGCGCGCATCAGCGCCTCGGTGCCGACGATCTGCCCGCGCCAGGCGACGAAGCTGCGTTCGGCGCCCGCGAGCCTGTCAACGCGCAGGGCGAGATCCGCCGTCGCGCCGGCGAGATTCGCCTCCGTCATCGCCACACCGGCGATGGCCGTGGGAGAGGCTGCCGCGGGCGCGCGTAGCGCCCCCACGCCATAGCCAGCGCCAAAGCCGAGGCAGGCGATCGCGGTCGTCGCGAACGCCAGGCGGTGCCAGCCGGCGGCGGCTGGCGGGGCGTCATCGGTGGTGGACAAGGTCGGTCTCCGCTGCGTTGGCGGCAACAAAGACCAACAAGATGGAGAAAGCCTTACGGCGGGAGGTGACGACGACGCGCGTCATCAACCACGGCTTAAGACGGATGCAGGAAGCTGCCGGCCGGATCGCCCGGGAACCCCGACAGCATGGAACTCGCCACCATCGGCCTTCTCTCCGCCATCGTCTTCGGCCTGATCGCCGGCGATGCGGTGATCAGCGCCAATACCATGGCGGTGGGCATCGGCCTGCCGCCTGCCGTTCAGCAATCCGGCCTCACCCGCCAATCCGCGGAGGAGATCTTCGTCACCGAGCTCTCGCGCATCGCCGCCATCCCGTCCGGCGTGCCGGTGCCGGTGCCCCGCGTCTCCTCCCGCCGCACCGTGATCGGCGCGCTCGCGGAACCGCTGAAGCTCACCGACGTCACCATCGCCTTGCAGGACCTCTTTGGCCTCGAGCCGATCCGCGTCTCCGCGACTGTCATCCAGCGCGGCGATGGGCTCGTGATGGAGACCATCCTCGCGCAGCAGGGAAGGCCGCTGCAGCGCCTGTCCTTCGAGCGGCCGGACAGCGACGCGGTCGCGCTGATCCGTCACGCCGCCATCAGCACCTTCGCCGAGATCGCGCCCTTCCGCGTCACCCTCGCCCGGCTGCGCGACCTGCTGCAGGATCCGGCGATCGACGTCGCCCCGATCCGCGCCCAGGCGGAGCGCATGCTCCGCCGCGAATGGGGGCCCGACACGGATATCGAGAGATCCGCGCTGCACAGCCTGGTCTCCGTGCTCGCCCTGCTCCACGGCGATGTCGCCGGCGCACGGGCGGAGATAGCCCGCGCCGATGCATTCCAGGATGCACTCGCCACCGCGAGACCATTCTACGCGCTGAATGCCGCCTTCATTGCCGTGCAACAGGGTGATCAGCGGCTCGCGGAACGCGAACTCGCCCGCGCCGCGCAGGTGCCGATGCGCCAGATCATTCCATCCTTCCCTGCTTACCTCGAAGTCCAGCGCGGGCTGATCGACTGGGCGGATGGCAAGGTGGATGCCGCCGATGCCGCCTTCCGCCGCGCGCTGGAGGTCGATCCGCGGAATCTCGCGGCCCAGATCTATCGCCACTGGATCGCCCGCGGCCGTGACGGCGCGCCGCCGAACGCGGCGGACCGCCCACCGGTGCTCACATCCGTCTCGCCGCAGATCCCTGGGCTGATGGCCTCGGTATTCCTGCTCGATCCGCGCGATCGGACGCTGTCGCGCGCGCGCTGACGTCGCCGGGTCAGTCCGGCGGCGACGCAGAGCGCCAGAAAACGGAGAAGTGGTTGCGTCCGCCGCGTCGGCGGTACCGCTGCCAACTCGTCATCCGCATCACGAGGTGGATGCCGAGGCCGCCCACCGGCCGCCCTTCCACCGAGGCGCCGGTGTCGGGAGGCTCGCACAGGGTCGGATCGAAGGGGATGCCGTCATCCTCGGTCGAGATGAGCACCCCGAGCCCTTCCCTGCCCCGCCAAATGCCGGCCGACAGGGCAAAGACGCCAGGTACGACGCCCTTCGGCCACGCATGGCGCGCGACATTCGTCAGCATTTCCTCGGCGACGACAAGGCAGGCGGCTGCACGGCTCGGCGGGCATCCGGCCTCCGCCAGCGCGGCCTCCAGCCAGTCGAGCGCCGCCGCGATATCCGCCGCGTCGCGGCAGCAGGCGCGCTCGATCCGGCGCGGCAGGGCCGTGGCGGTCATCCGCCGACGAGGCGACGCGCATCGGCCTCCTCGGCACCGATCGCTAGCACCTTCGAGAAGCCGGAGATGTCGAACACCTCCTGCACCGCCGAAGGCAGGCCGAACAGGGCGAAGCGTCCCGCCGATGACCGCGCGCGCTTCGCCGCCATCAGCACAACACGCAACCCCGCCGAGGAAACGTAGGCCACGTCGCGCATATCGAGGATGACGCGCGCCGCCGGGTCCGCGAAGCTGCCGAGGATCGTGCCCTCCGCCTTGCCGGTCGATTCATTGTCGAGCCGGCCCTTCAGCCTGTGCAGCACGACGCCATCGCTCGCCTGCGTATAGATGTCCATCCTGCGTCTCCTCTCATTCGGCAGCCTGCGCCACCCCCGCGCCGGCATAGGCGAGGCAGAGCAGCGTGATGTCATCGGCCTGCGGGCGCCCCTCGGCGAAGTCGGCGACGGCACCGGCCACATGTGCGACGAGCGCCTCGGGCGGTGCATCCGCCGCGCTGGCCAGCGTCGCCGACAGCCGCTCGTCGCCGAACAGGCTGCCATCCTCGCGGTCGGCCTCCGTCACACCGTCGGTGAACAGCAGCAGCCGGTCGCCGGGCGACAGAAGCGCCTCGCGATCGTCGAAAGCAAATCCCTCGACGACACCGAGCGCGATGCCGTCCCCACCGCCCAGCGCGCGCTGCGCCGCGGCGCCCGCCAGCCATGGCGGGTTGTGGCCACCATTGGCGTAGCGCAGCAGGCCACTCGCCGGGTCGAGCAACGCGATGAAGGCCGTCGCAAACATCAGGGTCGGATTGTCGGCGGCCAGCATGTCGTTGGCCTGCGCCAGCGCTTCGGCCGGGCTCGCGCCTCGCGACACCGCGGCGCGCAGCAGGCTGCGCGTCATCGCGACGAAGATGGCCGCCGCCACCCCCTTCCCGGAGGCATCACCCACCATGAGCGCGACGCGGCCATCGGCGAGGACGAGCACGTCGTAAAAGTCGCCGCCGACCTCCTTCGCCGGCCACATCGCCGCATGGATTGCGAAGCAGGGCGAGACGGGGAACGCCGAGGGCAGGCTGTCGAGTTGCAGGCGCCGCGCGACTTCCAGTTCCTGCACGACGCGATCCAGCAGCAGGCGCTGGTCCAGTGCCTGGCGCACGAGCTCGAGGTCGCGCGTGCGTTCGGCGAGAAGCTCCGACAGGCGGGCGTGCCGGTTCAGCACGCCCTCGACCATGGTCTGGAAGGCATCGGCGAGGCCGCCCGACCCCTCCTCCAGCCGGCGCAGCACCGCCGTCGCCGCGTCGCGCTCCGACGTCTCGAGTACGCCGACGAGGCGCGCCAGCGCGCCGCCGATCAGCGCCAAGTGGCGCCGCCGCGCTAGCCGCTCGCGCGTCTCCAGCCGGTCAAGGGCGATGCCGCTACTGCGCAGCACCTCGAGCGCGCGGGCGATGCGGCCGATCTCCTCCGCACGTCCATCAACCGTCGCATTGGCCAGCCGATCCCCGCCGGCGATGGCGTGCAGCACGCCGGCAAGGTCGCCCAGTGGTTCCAGCGCCGCCCGCAGCATGCGGAACAGCACGATGCCGGCCAGGAGGATGCAGCCGGCCAGCACCAGCACCGCAACCAGCACCACCAGGTCGTGCCGCCGCGCCGCCGCCGAGGCATCCTGCACCACGAGCAGCCGCGCCACCGGCACACCGTTGCTGCCGATGAGAAGCGTCGGGACGATCTCCCGCCGGCGTCCCCCGTCACGGAAATCGACCGGCATCGTCGCGCCTGACACAATGGCGGGGGCGATGCCATCCCAGGCGGCGGGATCAGCCGGCAGGAGATGGCGCCCGGCGAAGTCCGCGGCCAGCGCGCGGCCACCGAGCGTCGCGCCTATCGCCTCCAGCAATGGCGCGGCATCCATGGCGACCGCGACGACGTCAGTGCCGGCGCCGCGCGCGAAGGCCACCAGCCGCAGCCCGCCGTTCCCCGCCACGGGCTCGATGCCACTGCCACCCGTACCGGGCGCGTATTCGCGCAGCACGGCCGCGATGTCGATCATCCCCTCCATGCCGCGGTCGTCCGGCCGCGCCAGCAACACGCGACCGCCGCGGCCGATCACCTCGATCCGCGAGCCGCCACCATCCAGTACCGCGAGGCGTGCGCGGGCGGCAGTCGCGTCCTGACGCGCCAGCGCCGCCGCCAGCGCCGCGTCGTCGGCAATGCGGCGGGCGGCGTCCACCAGTGGCCGGGCGGCGCGCTGCGTCTCCGCCTCGACGATTGCGGCCTGCCGCGCGACGGTAAGCTCGCCGATGCGCGCCTCGCGTTCCCTCAGCAGCAGCCAGCCCGGCGCGGCAACGGCACCGGCCACCACCGGCGCCATCACGGCAGCGAGCAGGACGATGCGGCTGCGCAGCAGCATGGCTGCTACACGGCCTCCGCGATGCGCAACAGTTCGACCGGCGGATAGACACGCAGCCGCCGCGCCGTGTCCATGCGCACCAGATAGGAGAAGCGCGACAGCGTCTCGACCGGGACCGCCTCCGGCGCGACCCCGCCGAACAGGATCTGCTCCGCCTTGAAGCCGGTGAAGGCGCCGACGCTGTAGTAACGGCTGACCAGCCCCGCCAGCCCGTCGGCATAGGCGACGAAGCGTTCGGAGGCGGCGAAGCTCGGCAGCCCCTCACGTAGCGCGGCGGCGGTCAGCGCGCTTCGGTGCTCGTTCAAAAAGGTGTCCGGCGGAATGTAGAGCCACTCCGCACCGGCCGACCGCGCCGCGGCGACCAGGTCGGGAATGGCGCCCGGCTGCGGCTTACCATCCAGCAGCGGCACCGGCAGGGTGTCGAGCGTGGCGCCGTGCGGCGCAAGCAGCGAGGCCATCTCCTCGATCGTGACGACGGAGTTTCGTTCGCGTGGATTGAACAGCGCGGCGGCGCGACGAAAGGGGCGGTATGAATCCATCGCACGGATCTGCACCGCGACCGGTGCTATGTACTCCGTGCCGGTCGGCGCGGTGACACTGGTCTTTCCACTGCTGGTCGCGGAGGCCGCCGGGGCGGATGCGCGGACCACCGAAAGCTACCTCGCCCTCGCCATGGTCGCGCTCGGCATCGGCACCCTCCTGCAAAGCCTGGGGCGCTGGGGGATCGGCTCCGGCTTCCTGCTGCCGTCGGTCTACACCGCGATCTTCCTGCCGCCGGCACTGGCCGCGGCGCGGGAGGGCGGGCTCGGCGCCGTCGCCGGGCTGACCATGGTGGCGGGCGTGACCGGCGTGCTGCTGTCGCGCGTGCTGCACCGGCTGCGCAGCTTCCTGCCCGCCGAGGTGGTCGGGCTCGTCGTGACCGTGCTCGGCATCATCCTTGGGCTGCTGTCGCTGCGGCTCGTGCTGGGCGTGGACGAGACAGGGGCCGGCAACGGACGGGATCTACCCGCCGCGCTCGTCGCGCTCTGCGTCACCTGCGGCGTTGCGGTGTGGGGGAAACCGAGGCTCCGCATCATCGCGGTGCTGATCGGTCTCGGCGCAGGCTGCCTGATGCATGTAGCGCTGCTCGCCGGCGGCTTCCTGCCGGAGCGGCCGGCACCCGTACTGCATTTCGCCCTGCCGTCCTGGCCGCTCACCGTGCCGAGCCTCGAGCTCGTCTACCTGCCGGGCTTCGTCGTCGGCGCGCTAGCCGCCGCCGTGCGCGTCATGGGCGACGTGGTGGCAAGCCAAAGGGCCTGCAATCCGGACTGGAAGCGCACGGATTTCCGCAGCGTCGAACGCGGCATGCTCGCCGACGGGCTCGGCAACATCGTCGCCGGTGCGATTGGCGTCATCGGCATGAACAGCTATTCCGCCAGCGTCGGCCTGGCGGCGGCGACGGGCATCACCGCGCGGCGCGTCGCGGCCGCGGCGGGGATCGGATGGATCCTGCTCGGCCTCACGCCCGGCGCAGCGTCCCTCGCCATGGCAGTGCCGCGGGGCGTGCTGGGCGCCGTGCTCCTCTACGCAGCGTCCTACATCCTGATGTCGGGCATGACGATCATCACGCAGCGGCTGCTCGATTCGAAGCGCACGCTGACGATCGGCGTCGCGCTGCTGATCGCCCTGTCCTACAGCGAGATCCCCGGCCTCTACGCCGCGCTGCCGGACTACGTGCGGATGACAATCGGATCAGGCCTCGTGCTCGGCATGGCCGCGGCGCTGGCGCTCAACGCGCTGTTCCGCATCGGCGCAACGCGCATCGCCGAATGGCACTGGAGGCCCGAGGACGGCGCGAAGGCACTGGTCGACGCGATCACCGAGACAGGCCGGGCCTGCGGGGCGCGGGCGGAAGTGGTCGGCAAGGCCGCGCATCTGCTCGAGGAATTTGCCGACGCCGCGCCGCTGGTGGTGGCACCCGGCGGAATGGTGACGCTGCGCACGCGCTTCGACGAATTGCGGCTGGATATCGACCTCCTCTGGCCCGGCGAGGCCATGGCTTCGACGGCTACGGTCGACCTGGATGCCGATACCGAGGCGGCGGGTTTCGTCTCGGGCCTCGCCATGATGCTGATGCGCCATCACGCCGACCGGCTCGACACCGTGGCCCTGCCGGATGGGCGGCACGGCCTGACGGCGACGATCGACGACCGGTAGCCGGCCCGGGTGCAGCCTGCGGCTTTCACCGCTTCGGCGGCACCACAGCCAGACCGCCACCTGCATCACTTCCGTCGGCGTGCATGCGGTTCCAGTCCGCAGGGTCAGTCTTCACAACCCGCGCTTGTCCCCCGGCCGCAGCGCCCCGGGGACTTACTGGGCGGTAGCGCCGGACTGGACCACAAGGTCGCGCCACACCGCATCCTGTGACCGCCAGAATGCGCCGAAGGCTTCCGGCGTCGGGTCGGTGGTGGGGAGGAAGGACATCTCCCGCAGGCGCGTGCCGAGCGCACCGTCGGACATCACCCGGACGAGCCCGGCGTGCAGGACGTTGACCGCCGCGGGCGGCGTGCCGGCCGGGGCCACGACCGACCACCAGTTGAGCGCATCGAAGCCCTTGCCCGGCAGGGCCTCGTCCATGCCCGGCACATTGGCGAGTTCCGGCACATAGGTGATGCGCTGCGCGCTGCCGGCCACGAGCGGGCGGAAGCGGCCTTCACGGATGTTCGGCAGCAATGCGGGTATTGCGTCGAACATCATGTCGATGGTGCCTGACGCGAGATCCTGGATGGCCAGCGCACCGCCGCGATACGGCACGTGCGTGATCTCGATCCCGGCGGCGCGGTTCAGCTTCTCCAGGAACAGATGGCTGATCGTGCCGGTGCCCGACGATCCCATCGTCACCCGGCCGGGGTTCGCGCGGGCGAAGGCGACCAGTTCCTCGAAGGTCCGGTAGGGCCGCTGGCTGTTGACGACGAGCAGGATGGTGCCGATCGCGACCCGCGTGACCGGCGCGAGGTCCCGCATCGGCTCGATCGGCATCTGGTTGCCGTAGAGGTACTTGTTCGCTGTCAGCACATTGGCCGAGGTGAAGAGCAGGGTGTGACCATCCTTCTCGGCCTGCGCCACGGCCTGCGCGCCGAGGTTGCCACCGGCGCCGGGCCGGTTCTCCACGATGACCGGCTGGCCGAGGATCGGCGCCAGACGCTCGGCGATCAGCCGCGCGATGATGTCGTTCGCGCCGCCGGGGGCGATCGGCACGATCAGCCGCACCGGGCGCGTCGGGAAACCCTGCGCCTTCGCCAGGGACGGCGCGGCGAGGATTGCGCCGCCGGTCAGGGCAGCGCGTCGGGTCATGATCATGGTTCGGCCTCCGGCATCTGAGCAACTGTCGAAGGCGATGAGCGATCGGGCAAGGCATTTGGGCGGCGGCGGGCGCACCAGCGCAACGTCCGCCGCGCACGTTGCCGCGACGAAACCGAGGCAAGCGTCGGCGCGTTCTGCGGACGAACGGCATCTGGTGCCCTGAGACGAAGTCCCGGGACTTCGTCGGCGCGGTACCGGAGGGGCAGGAGGCGCTGGCACCACGCGGCGTCTCGTGTCGCCAGCGGATCGCCCCATTCCGGCACCGCCCGAAAGGCAGGGCCGGCAACGAACGCACCATTGCTTCGGGAGAATGACATGCGACCCATGCTCACCACGGCTGCACTGCTCGGCAGCGTGCTTCTCGCTCAGGGCGCCCTGGCGCAGACTCAGCCGGCGCGACCCGGGAACCCCCCGGCTGCCGCCCCTGCGACGCCGGCTGCGCCAACGGGCGACCGGTCGGAAGCACGCCCTGACGACGGCCCGCAGATCGTGGCGATGACGGCGCTGGAGAATGGCGCGAACAGCTTCACCGAGGGCCAGGCGCGCAGCCGCTTCGAGGCCGCTGGCTTCACGGGCGTCGAAGCGTTGCGGAAGGACGACAACGGCATCTGGCGCGGCCGCGGCATGCGCAGCGGCGCGGCTGTGGAGCTCGCGATGGACTTCCGCGGCCGGATCGCGACCGGCGCGGGCCCGATGCCGGGCGCGTCCATGCCGGCCCCCGCAGCGACGCCGCCGGCCGCTGCACCTGCTCCGGCTACACCTGCTCCGGCGACACCGGCGCCGGCAACGCCGTCCCGCTGAGCCCCGAGAACCAACCGGGGGTGCTTCGCCGAGAAGCTGCCCACCGGCATGAAAGGAACATCAGATGACGATGCGAACCAGAACTTGGCTCTTTGATACTCACGCCGCAGCGCTCGCTGCCGTCCGCGACCTCGAGGCGGCCGGCTTTACCCAGGACGAGGTGAGCCTCCTTGGCCAGGGCACCACCACGGCAGTCAGCGAAGAACCGACTGAAAGCAATGCCGGCGTCGGCGCCTCGATCGGCGGTGTGGTAGGGGGTGGTGCCGGCCTGCTGACCGGGCTGGGCATCATGGCGATACCCGGGATCGGGCCGCTCGTCGCGGCGGGCTGGCTTGCCGTGACGCTGGCCGGCGCCGGTGCGGGTGCGGCCGCTGGCGGGATCATCGGGTCGCTCACCCGGTCGGGTGTCGATGAGCGCGAAGCACATGTCTACGCCGAGGGCGTCAGTCGCGGCGGCACCATCGTCACCGTACGGACGGACAGCGTCCGGATGGATCGCGCAGCCGACATCCTGACGGCGCACGGCCCTGTCAACGTGTCGTCCCGTGAGGCCGATTATCGCGCTTCCGGCTGGAGCGGCTATGTCGAGCGCGAAGGCGGGGTGGCAGGGTCCCCGCCTGATGGCGCACCGGGCAATCCCCGGGGGACGATGGCGAGCCGCGCCGTGGACGATGTCGCCGGCACGAATATCAGCGGCGCGCGCCCGCAGAACGAGGTCCCGCCTCGGCTCTGACGGCTGAAGGCGTCGCGCCCCGCGCGGAAGTGCGGGGCGCGATTGCATGAAAGCGGAAGAATGAGCCGGGAGGGACTCGAACCCTCGACCTACAGATTAAAAGTCCGTTGCTCTACCGACTGAGCTACCGGCTCACAGCCGCGCGGCGCTTCACGCCCGATATTGGGGGCGCGGACGCGCGCCGCGTCATAGCCTCACGCGGCGTCGGCCGCCACCTTCATGCTGCGGATGCGATCCGGGCCCTGGACCATGCCGGAGCCGCCGGCACCGCGCTTGATCTTGTCGATCGCTTCCATGCCGGACGTCACCTGCCCCCAGATGGTGTACTGGCCATCGAGGCTGGTGGCCGGCGCGAACATGATGAAGAACTGGCTGTTCGCGCTGTGCGGGTTCTGCGTGCGCGCCATGCCGCAGGTGCCGCGGACGAACCGCGCGGTGCCGGGCTGGCTGAACTCGGCCTCGATGTCCGGCAGGTCGGAACCGCCGGTGCCGGTACCGGTCGGGTCGCCGCCCTGGGCCATGAAGCCTTCGATGACACGATGAAAGGGCACGCCGTCATAGAAGCCGCGGCGGGCCAGCGCCTTGATTTGCTCGACATGCTTGGGTGCGAGGTCGGGGCGCAGCGCGATGGTGACCGTGCCGTGCTCGAGGTCGAGGATCAGCGTGTTCTCAAGGTCGGCGGCCGGGGTGGTCTCGGACATGATCAGTGCCTCCTGATCAGCGGGCGTCGGTGGCGATACGCGCGGTGCGGATGCGGTCGGGGTTGGTCACCGTGCCCGAGCCCGGCGCGCCGCGCTTGATGCGGTCCACGGCATCCATGCCGGAGATCACCCGGCCCCAGATGGTGTACTGGCCGTCGAGCGACTGGTTCGGTGCGAACATGATGAAGAACTGGCTGTTCGCGCTGTTCGGGTCGGCCGTGCGCGCCATGCCGACAGTACCGCGCAGGAAGCGCGCGCGCGACGGCGGGCTGAATTCGGCGCGGAGGTTCGGAAGCGGCGAGCCACCCGTGCCGGTCCCGGTCGGGTCGCCGCCCTGGGCCATGAAGCCCTCGATCACGCGATGGAACGGCGTGTTGTTGTAGAAGCCCTGGCGGGTCAGCTGCTTGATGCGCGCCACATGGTTCGGCGCCAGGTCGGGCAGCAGCTGGATGGTCACGGTGCCGGAGGGGATCTCGAGGATCAGCGTGTTTTCCGGATCGGGCGCGGCCGGTGCGGGGGCGGGCGTGGTCTGCGCCGGGGCCTGCTGCGCGCAGGCGGCGAGGCCAAACGCGGCGATGCTGCCGCCAAGAAGCGTCCTGCGGTCCATGTGTCGGTTTCCCTTCAGCCCTGTGTTGCGCGCAGCTTGGCCAAGGTGCGGTCAAGCGTCGTCTTCGGCACGAAGCCGGAAATGTCGCCGCCCAGCTTCGCGATTTCCTTCACGAGGCGGGAGGCGATGAACTGGTTGGTCTCGGAGGCCATCAGGAAGACGGTCTCGATCTCCGGGTCCAGGCGGCGGTTCATGCCGACCATCTGGAACTCATAGTCGAAATCCGCAACCGCGCGCAGGCCGCGCACGATCATTCGCGCGCCGAGATCCTTCGCGTACTGCACCAGCAGCCCTTCGAAGGGCCGCACCTCGATGACCACGCCCGTGCGCGCCGCGATCGGCGCGACCTCCACGCGGACGAGGTCCACGCGCTCCTCGAGGTCGAACAGCGGCCCCTTGCCGATGTTGATGGCAACGCCGACCACCAGCCGGTCGACCAGCCGCGCGGCGCGGCCGATCACATCGAGATGCCCGTTGGTGACGGGGTCGAAGGTGCCCGGATAGAGGGCGACGCGTTCAGTCATTGGTCTCCGCCGTTTCCTCGGGCGGCGTTTCCTCGCCGCCTTCATCGTCGTCCGCCACGGGGAAGCAGGAGATGACCCGCTCGCCCTCGGCCAGGCGCATCAGCGTGACGCCCATGCCCTGCCGGCCGGTGACGCGCACCGCATCGGCCTGGATGCGGATCAGCTGCCCGCCATCCGTGACCAGCATCAGATGGTCGCCGGCGCGCACCGGGAAGGTCGCGACAACCTCCCTGCCCGTGCGCTTCGTCAGGGTGATGCCGTTGATCCCCTGCCCGCCCCGGCCGGTCACGCGATATTCGTGGGACGACGTACGCTTGCCGAAGCCGCCATCGGTGACAGCGAGGATGATCTCCTCCGCATCGGCCAGCGCGTCGAACCGCTCGGCGCTGAGGGCGACCTCGGCGACGGGCTCGTCACTCTCCTCGATCGGCGCGGCCTCGGCTTCCTCGCCGGCGGCGCGGCGGCGGGCGGCGGCGGCCTTGAGATAGGCCAGGCGCTCCTCCGGAGAGGCATCGCCATGGCGCAGCACCGACAGCGCGATGACGCTGTCGTCCTTGAGCAGACGGATGCCGCGCACGCCGGTCGAATCGCGGCCCGCGAAGACGCGCAGCGTGTCCGGTTCCGCCTGGAAGCGGATGGCCTTGCCCAGCCGCGTCGCGAGCAGCACGTCGTCGCCCTCGCGGCAGGTCGCGACGCCGACGAGGCTGTCGCCCTCGTCCAGCTTCATGGCGATCAGGCCGGACGAGCGGACGTTCTTGAAATCCGACAGCCGGTTGCGCCGGACATTGCCCTGCACCGTCGCGAACACCAGGTGCAGCCCGTCCCACAGCGTCTCGTCGAGCGGCAGCGGCAGCACGGCCGTGACGCTCTCGCCTTCCTGCAAGGCCAGCACCTGTCGCAGGGATCGCCCGCGCCCGGTCGCGCCGCCTTCCGGCAACTGCCAGACCTTCTCGCGGAAGGCGATGCCGCGGCTGGTGAAGAACAGCACGAATTGATGCGTGTGGGCGACGAAGGACCGGATGACGACGTCATCCGACCGCGTGCCGGCGCCCGTCCGCCCCTTCCCGCCGCGACCCTGCGCGCGGAAGGTGTCAAGCGGCGTGCGCTTCACATAGCCGTCGCGCGTCAGCGTCACCACCATGGTGCCGGGCTCGATCAGGCTCTCGTCATCGACATCGGCGAGGCCATCGACGATCTGCGTCATCCGCGGCGAGGCGATCTTGGCGCGCACGGCGAGCAGTTCGGCCGTCATCACCTCCATGCGGCGGATGCGCGAGCCGAGGATATCGAGCAGGTCGCGGATCTTCTCGCCGACCTCGCCGAGCTCCGCCGTGATCTTGTCGCGTTCGAGGCCCGTCAGGCGCTGCAGGCGCAGGTCGAGGATGCCGCGCGCCTGTTCCTCGGTCAGCCGCACCGTGCCTTCCGGCGTGATGACGTTGCGGTAGTCGTCCACCAGTTCCAGCAGCACGCCGACATCGCCGGCTGGCCAGTCGCGTTCCATCAGCGCGACACGGGCGGTCGCGGCATCGGCGCTGGCACGGATGACGCGAATCACCTCGTCGATGTTGGCGACGGCGATGGCGAGGCCGATCAGAAGGTGCCCGCGTTCCCGCGCCTTGTTCAGCCGGAAGCGGGACCGCCGCAGGATGACGTCCTCGCGGAAGCCGATGAAGGCCATCAGCGCGTCGCGCAGCCCCATCTGCTGCGGCCGGCCATTGTGCAGGGCCAGGAAGTTCACGGCGAAGGACGTCTGCAACGACGTCATCCGGTAGAGCTGGTTCAACACCACCTCCGCCGTGGCGTCGCGCTTCAGCTCGATGACGATGCGCATGCCCGACCGGTCGGACTCGTCACGCAGGTCCGAGATGCCCTCGATCGCCTTCGCACGGACCAGTTCCGCGATCTTCTCGAGCAGCGTCGCCTTGTTCACCTGGTACGGGATCTCGGAGATGGCGATCGCCTCGCGGCCGCCCCGCATCTCCTCGATCTCGGCGCGCGCGCGCAGCGGAACGGAGCCGCGGCCCGTCTCGAAGGCCTGGCGGATGCCCGAGCGTCCGAGGATCAGCCCGCCGGTCGGGAAATCCGGCCCCGGGATGATCTTCATCAGGTCTTCGAGGGTCAGCGTGTTGTCGCCGATCAGCGCCAGCGTGGCGTCGATCACCTCGGTCGGGTTGTGCGTCGGGATATTCGTCGCCATGCCGACGGCGATGCCGCCGGCGCCGTTCACCAGCAGGTTCGGGAAGGCGGCCGGCAGGACGCGCGGCTCCTCGGCGCTCTCGTCGTAATTGGCCTGGAAATCGACGGTGTCCTCGTCGATGCCCTCCAGCAGCGCCATGGCGGAGGGCGCGAGCCGCGCCTCGGTGTAACGCATCGCCGCCGGCGGATCGCCGTCCACCGAGCCGAAGTTCCCCTGCCCGTCGATCAGCGGTACCCGCATCGAGAAGGGCTGCGCCATGCGCACCATGGCGTCGTAGATCGAGCTGTCGCCGTGCGGGTGGTACTTACCCATCACGTCGCCGACGACGCGGGCGGATTTGCGGTACGGCTTGTCGGATGTGTACCCGGCCTCCTGCATCGCAAACAGGATGCGGCGATGCACCGGCTTCAGCCCGTCCCGCACATCCGGCAGGGCACGCGCGACGATGACGCTCATCGCGTAGTCGAGGTAGGAGCGGCGCATCTCCTCCTCGAGCGCGACCGGCGTCGTGTCGATGGGGGTGTCGCCTGGGGTGCTGGGGTCGCTCACGCGGCTGGGCTCGATCCGGTCACAAAGGCGCGCGGCGCGGCCGCGCGCGGGTTTCGGGCGTCATAGGCACCGTGCGGCGGCGGCAGTCAACCGCCGCACCGGGCCGGCCTTCAGAAGGGAATTTCGTCGTCCAGGTCGGTCTTCTTGGAGTCCCAGCCGCCGCCCCCGCTGCGGGAACCGCCGCCGGGGGAGGAACGCCCGCCGCCACCGCCTTCATAGCCGCCGCTGCGCGCCCCGCCGCCGCCCGAGGAGCGCTCGGCATAGCCGCCCTCCTCCGACGCCCCGCCGCCCGAACCGCGGCCGCCGATGAGCTGCAGCTCGCCGCGGAACTGGCGTAGCACGATCTCGGTCGTGTAGCGCTCCTGCCCGCCCTGGTCCTGCCACTTGCGGGTTTCGATCTGGCCCTCGATGTAGACCTCGCTGCCCTTGCGCAGGTACTTCTCGGCCACTTCGCCCAGGCGTTCGTTGAAGATGGCGACGGCGTGCCACTCCGTGCGTTCCTGTTGGTTGCCTTCGCGGTCCTTGTATCGCTCGGAGGTTGCGATACGCAGGTTCACGACCTTACCGCCGTTCTGGAAGTTGCGGACTTCCGGGTCGCGGCCCAGCCGCCCGAGGATGATCGCCTTGTTGACGCCTGCCATGCTGATTTCCGCCGCGGTCTGAGGTCCCGGAAATATCGGATTTCCGGCCAATTGCGTAAACCGCAGTCAATACTCGCTTCGGCCGTGCACGGCCAGCCCCGGGACCCCGCCACGCCAGGCGCGCCCCGCCGTGCGCGGGGGCCTGCCCGGAGGCTGCCGCATTGCAACATCCCCTTCCCTTCCGGCACCTCCCGGATCATATAGTAAAGAGAACATCACCGGAACATCACCGGCCGGCTCCGCCGCGCCAGGTTCGGAGCCCCTGCATGACCGGCCAGATCCGTATTCGCGGCGCGCGGCAGCACAATCTCAAGGATGTCGACCTCGACATTCCGCGCGACAAGCTGACGGTCGTCACCGGCCTGTCCGGGTCGGGCAAGTCGTCGCTCGCCTTCGACACCATCTACGCGGAAGGCCAGCGGCGCTACGTCGAGTCGCTCTCGGCCTATGCGCGGCAGTTCCTGCAGCTCATGCAGAAGCCCGATGTGGACAGCATCGAGGGCCTGTCGCCCGCGATCTCCATCGAGCAGAAGACCACCAGCCACAATCCGCGTTCGACCGTCGGCACGGTCACCGAGATCCACGACTACATGCGCCTGCTCTGGGCGCGCGCGGGCGTGCCGTACTCGCCCGCGACCGGCCTGCCGATCGAGGCGCAGACGGTCTCCCAGATGGTCGATCGCGTGATGGCGATGCCGGAAGGCACGCGGCTGCTGCTGCTCGCCCCCGTCGCCCGCGGCAAGAAGGGCGAGTTCAAGAAGGAACTCGCCGAGCTCCAGCGCCGCGGCTTCGAGCGCGTGAAGGTCAACGGCGAGCTGCACCTGATCGCCGAGGCCCCGAAGCTCGACAAGAAGCTGAAGCACGACATCGAGGCGGTGATCGACCGCATCGTGGTCCGCGAAGGCATCGCGCAGCGTCTCGCGGATTCCTTCGAGACCGCGCTCGGCCTGTCCGACGGCATCGCCTATGCCGAGAATGCCGACACGCAGGAACGCACCGTCTTTAGCGCGAAGTTCGCCTGCCCCGTCAGCGGCTTCACCATCGAGGAAGTCGAGCCACGGCTGTTCTCCTTCAACTCCCCGCACGGCGCCTGCCCGTCCTGCGACGGTCTCGGCACCGAGACCTTCTTCGACCCGATGCTGGTCGTGCCGCAGGACGACGTCTCTCTGAAGGATGGCGCCGTCGCGCCCTGGACCGGCGCGCAGTCGCCCTACTACACGCAGACGCTCGACAGCCTCGCGAAGCATTTCAAGTTCACGATGACGACCGCGTGGCAGGACATCCCGGCCGCAGTGCGCCAGCAGATCATGTTTGGCACCGGCGATGAGGTCGTGACCCTCCGCTACAAGGACGGGCTGCGCGCCTATGAGGTGAAGAAGCCCTTCGAGGGCGTCATCCCGAACCTCGAGCGCCGCTTCAAGGAAACGGACAACCCGTGGGTGCGCGAGGATCTCTCGCGATACCAGGCGCAGAAGCCCTGCGCGGTCTGCGCCGGCTACCGGCTGAAGCCGCAGGCGTTGTCGGTGAAGATCGCGACGAAGCATATCGGCGAGGTCAGCGAGCTGTCGATCCGCCGCGCGCGCGACTGGTTCGCGACGGTGATGGAGACTCTGACGCCGCAGCGCCAGGAGATCGCCCGCCGCATCCTGCGCGAGATCGAGGAACGGCTGCAGTTCCTGGTCGATGTCGGGCTGGACTATCTCAGCCTCGGACGCGGTTCCGCGACACTCTCGGGCGGCGAATCGCAGCGCATCCGCCTCGCCTCGCAGATCGGCTCCGGCCTGACCGGCGTGCTCTATGTGCTGGATGAACCCTCCATCGGCCTGCACCAGCGCGACAATGAACGCCTGCTGACGACGCTGCGGCGCCTGCGGGACCTCGGCAACACGGTGCTGGTGGTCGAGCATGACGAGGATGCGATCCGCCAGGCCGACCACCTGATCGATATCGGCCCGGCCGCGGGCAAGGGCGGCGGCCACGTCATCGCCCAGGGCACGCCGGCCGAGGTCGCCGCCAACCCGGCCAGCCTGACCGGCCAGTACCTGTCCGGCATCCGCCGCATCGAGGTGCCCGCGACGCGCCGCAAGATCGACCGCAAGAAGCAACTCCGCGTCGTCGGTGCCACCGGCAACAACCTGAAGAACCTGACGGCGTCGCTACCGCTCGGCACCTTCACCTGCATCACCGGCGTCTCCGGCGGCGGCAAGTCCACCCTGGTGATCGAGACGCTGTACAAGGCCGCCTCCCGTCGCCTGATGGGCGCGGCCGAGGTCCCTGCCCCGCATGAGCGGATCGAGGGCCTCGACCTGCTCGACAAGATCATCGACATCGACCAGTCGCCGATCGGCCGCACGCCGCGGTCGAACCCCGCGACCTATACCGGCCTGTTCGCACCGATCCGCGACTGGTTCGCGGAGATGCCCGACAGCCGCGCCCGCGGCTACAAGCCCGGCCGCTTCAGCTTCAACGTGAAGGGCGGCCGCTGCGAAGCCTGCCAGGGTGACGGCCTCATCAAGATCGAGATGCACTTCCTGCCCGACGTCTACGTCACCTGCGACACCTGCAAGGGCAAGCGCTACAACCGCGAGACGCTGGAAGTGAAGTTCCGCGGGAAGTCGATCGCCGACGTCCTCGACATGACGGTGGACGAGGGCGTGGAGTTCTTCAGCGCGGTGCCGTCGATCCGCGACAAGCTGTCCGTGCTGCGCGATGTCGGCCTCGGCTACATCCATCTCGGCCAGCAGGCGACGACGCTGTCGGGCGGCGAGGCGCAGCGCATCAAGCTGTCGAAGGAACTCTCCCGCCGCGCCACGGGCCGCACGCTCTACATCCTCGACGAGCCGACGACCGGCCTGCATTTCGAGGATGTGCGCAAGCTGCTCGAAGTGCTGCATGCGCTTGTTGACCAGGGCAACACGGTGGTGGTGATCGAGCACAACCTCGAAGTCATCAAGACCGCGGATTGGGTGCTCGACCTTGGCCCCGAAGGCGGCGAAGGCGGTGGCCGCCTCATCGCGGAAGGCACGCCGGAGGACATCGCCGCCGTGGCCGAAAGCCACACCGGCCGCTTCCTTGCTCCGCTGCTGACGACGCGGGAGGCGCGGCCGGCGAAACGCAAGCGGGCCTGATCACGGCCCGGTCTGGTGCTGGAACTCCCGCATGCGGACGATCTCGCGCCGCAAGGCGCGAATAGTGGTCCTGCCAGCATGCTGCCGTATCACCGCCGCCGGCACCGTCCGGCGGTCCAGCATCAGGTGCCACAGCGTGGCAATCTCCTCCTCGGTCGCCAGCCGATCGGGGTCGTCGCGTTCCGCCTCCAGCGCGGCGATGGTCGGCTCGAGGGACTTGGCCCGCCAGGCGCGCAGCATCGTCCGCGCCGACGCAGCGATCCGCGCAATCTGCTCCCCGGTGACGGGTTCCATCGTGAAGCGGTCCCCCGCGGCCAGGCGGGCACTGTCGAAGCCTAGCTTCCTGAAGACGCCGGGCGTGAAATGCTCGCCCTCCTGGCCGATGTAGCGAGCGAAGCAGACCGAGGTATTCAGCCGCGCCAGGCCCAGCTCGGCACAGGCCAGTTCAGACGCCGCATCCTGGCTGACGCCGACGGCCGCCATCTCGCGCTTGCGCCACAGGCGGAACAGCCGAAGCCGGTTCCGCGCGCGGTAGTCGTTGCGTCGGACTTCGTCCCACCAATCCCCATTGCACTCACAGATGCGCCGCCAGGCATCGCGCCGCAGGCCGAATCCCCAATGGTGGCCGAGCTGCTGCAGGCCGACAGCCGGCCCCGGCTGCGGGTCCTTCTGCGGCCCATAGGCGGCGAAGGTGCCAACCTGCGCGGCAAAGGGCTCGGTCGCGAGGCGCATCGCCTCCAGCGCCGCAAGATACAGCGGGCCCGGCTCCAGATCGTCCTCGAAGAAATATCCGACGTCGCAATCCAGCGTCTCGAAGACGTGGCGCTGGCCGCGCAGGACGTTCTCGGCAATGCCGAGATTGTGCTCCGCCGCCAGCACCTCGCCTTCGGGGAAGTGATGGCGGAACACCTCGATGCTGCGGCGCAGGCGCCGGGGCAGCGCATGGCGATGGCCGGTCAGCGCCGACACCTCGCCATCCTGCGCGAGGATCACCCGCGCCGGATCGACACGCACCTGCGTCTGTCCCAGCAGCCCGCGACACAGCTTCTCAAGGTATTGCGGCCGGTCGAAGGAGAAGATGACGACCGGCACGCCGACCGTCCCGGACGGCACGCCCTCGATCATCCTTCGGCCCCGCGCATTGCGCGGCCATGCTTCACGGCGGCCCCCCGCGGCGTCAAGTTGGCGGCAGCCCGCCGGCCTGCCGGATGGCGGCGCGCTCCTCCGGGCTCAGCGTCACGAAGCGCAGCTTCTCGTCCAGGGGGAAGGCCGGGCCGCCCTCCGCCGGGCGCAGCGCCAGCATCAGGCCGCGCTGCTCATCCAGCACGAAGGGCTTGTCCTTTTTCCCGACAGGCCATTCGAAGGCCGTGCCGTGCTCATCCCGGATCTTCCATGTCTGCTGGCCCCAGCCGTCGAAGGCCACGGGAACCGGCTCCAGCACCCGGCCGGACAGCGCCTTCACCTCGCCGGATATCCGCTGCGCCTTCCGCGCCGCCACGAAGCCGCCGGCGATCAGCGCCAGCGCGACGATGACGGCGCCGATCGCGGTCACGATGCGGTTCGTCAGGCGCTCGATACCGAGGTCGGTGCTGACGAGGTCCGGCCTCGCCGGGTCCATCATCGGCATGACGTTCCAGGAGCCCATATGCGGCTCGACGAACATGTAGCTCATGGTGCGGGTGCCGGTGCCGTCCTTGCCGCGCCAGGTGAGCGTCACCTCGCAATCCTGGAACATGAACAGGCGCGACCGGCAGCGGCCGCCGTTCACCCGCACCTGCGGCGCCGGCCGTGCCGTATCGCGGATGGCGAGGTCGTCGCGGATTTCGGGCGCGATCTGGGCGCCGACCAGCACTAGGAAACCGCCGAACAGCAGCAGGCCCAGAATGGCGAGCACCCAGCCCCCGGTCGCGCTGCGGCCGGGCTTCAGGGTCAGCGGGCGGCGCGGGAAAGCAGCAAGCACGGACTGCATCGGAAACTCCGGATCAGGGCATCGGGAAGGGCAGCGCGGCGAAGCCGCCGGCGCGCAGCGAGCCCCAGGCGATCAGCGGCATCTTCGGCAGCACCTCGAAGGCGCCGAGTGCGATGGGCGACGGCTTCCACGCCGCGAAGTCGCGCAGGCCGGGGATGAAGTTCTGCGAGATCTCGTAGCCCCCATGCCAAGCGAGCGGCACGCCCTGGCTCTCGCGCACCGCCGGGTCGGGGTCCTCCATCACCGGAAAGCCCCGGCCGTTCCACGCCCGCAGCGTCTGCTTGACGCGCACCCAGAACAGCGTGTCGGCCACGCCGAAATCCGGCGTCAGGGCCAGCTTCATGCGCACCATCTGCTCGATGCCGGTTCCGGAATCCTCGCTGCGCCCGCCGATCTCAAGGAAGGTGCCGCTGGTCATCCACCACGGGGAGGTCAGGTTCACCCAGTCCGGAATCGCATCCCCATTGGCGTCCACGGAATGGCCGATGCGGATCAGGATCTCGCCTGGACGGATCTTCACCTGTTGGGGAAAGGAGATGCCGCCACGCGCCGAGCGGCTCGACGGATTCCAGCCCTGCGCGAAGGCGAGGTTGCGATCGCCTGTCGCCCCCCCGAATTCCGCATCGTTCACCGGCATGGTCTGCGACTCCTGCATGCGTTGTCATCCGAGCCGTACCGCAGGAGTCCGCATCGGGCGATGAACCCGCTCACAGCCGGCTGTGGTGCGCCTCGCGTGCCGATCAGCCGCAAACCCAGGCGGGCATTGGCTCCACGGCGCGGGAACCCGTCAGATCACGTCAGCGCGATCGGACACGCCCGCCGGCTGTCCATCAAAGCTTCTGCCGGATGCCCGCCCATGACACGGCGAATCGATCACCGACGCCGCGCCCCGCCACCCTGCCCGCCCGGGCCAACTGCCGAAGGTCCCGCCTCGCCAGCACGGCGGGCAGCGCTGCGGCGATGAAGGCCGGCGTGACGTCACGCCGCGCGCCGGCAAGCGCCGTCAGCCCCTCCTGCGCCAAAGCCCGGACCACGCCGGCGACCGGGGAGCCCTGCGGTTCCGCGATCACCTCCTCGGCGCGCAGTCCGGCCGCGGCGAGGCGATCGAGAGGCAACAGGCAGCGCCCCTGCGCCGCATGCGCGACCACCGATCCCAGCACCCCCGCAAGCCCATAGGCCGCGCCAAGACCCCGCAGCACCTCGGCTGCCGCAGCATCGGCGCCGAGCGCGCGGCCCGCCACCGCGGACCATCCGCCCGCCGTCCCGCGCAGCCACGTCACGAATTCCTGTTCGACCGCGAAGCCGCCTTCCTCCGTCTCTGCCTCCCGAGCATCGGCGAGGTCGATCAGCGCATCGGCATCGAGCGCACCCGCCGCGACCTGCTCCTGCAACGGCCCCGCGACTTCGTGCCGGCGGGGCGGGCGGCCGGCGCGCGCCTCTTCCACCGCGTCGCGCCACCATTGCAGGCGGATCAGCGCGGCCATCGGGTTGGACGTGGCCTCCCGTGCGCGGGCGAGTTCATGGTTGTAGGCGATCAGAGCGAACAGCGGCTCGCGCCGCTCCGCCGGTGCGAACAGGGCGCAGAGAAATCGATCCGGGTCGTGGCTGCGCGCGAAGGCGCCGATCGGGGAAAGGCTCACCGCGCCGATATGCGCGTGTGCGGTGCGGCGCGAAACCCCCATGCGGTTGACGCCCGACAAGGCCCCGCCTACCTCGGACGGGTAGCGCGGCCCGCGCTTCGTCCGACGATCGGGAGAGACCCCATGGCCTTCAGCCTTCCTCCTCTGCCCTACGCCACCGGCGCGCTGGCCGCCAACGGCATGTGCCAGGAGACGCTCGAGCTCCATCACGGCAAGCATCACAACGCCTACGTCACCGCGCTGAACGGCCTGGTCGAGAGCAAGGGCCTCGCCGGCAAGTCGCTCGAAACCGTGGTCGCCGAAGCCGGCAAGGCCGGCGCCGACGGGCTGCCCGTGCTGAACCAGGCCGGCCAGCACTACAACCACTGCCTGTTCTGGAACGTGATGGCGCCGGGCGGCTCGCATGGCGAGAGCGTGCCGGCCGCGCTCGCGGCGAAGATCGACAGCGACCTCGGCGGCCTCGCGAAGTTCAAGGATGACTTCAAGGCGGCCGGTGCGGGCCAGTTCGGCTCCGGCTGGGCGTGGCTGATCATCGACGGCAGCGGCAAGCTGAAGGTGACGAAGACCCCGAACGGCGCCAACCCGATCTCGACCGGCGAAGGCAAGCCGATCCTCGGCGTCGATGTGTGGGAGCACGCCTACTACCTCGACTTCCGCAACGTCCGCCCGAACTACCTCGCGAACTTCCTCGACAAGCTGGTGAACTGGGACGTCGTTGCCGATCTGCTCGGCAAGGGCGGCTTCACCTCCGGCCAGTCAGCCTGAACCGCGACGCTTTGCCGCGGAAGGGGCGCCGGGGATCTCCCGGCGCCCTTTTTCATATCCGTATGTCGACAGGGAGTACCGCGATGCTCCGCCGCCTGGTGCTGGCGCTGCCTTTGGTCGCCGCCCCCGCGGCAGCGCGGGATGTCGCCTTTCCCCTCGATGACCGGCGCGCGCTGGCGCTCGCCCTGCAAGGGCAGTTCCGCGAGCCGCTGCAGGTCGAGGAGATCCGCCGCTTCGGGCCGCTCGCCGCCGTGCGCTTCGCCTTCCTGCAACGGGCCAACAGCACCGTCCAATGGGCGGCCGTGATCCGGCAGGAGCGCGCGATCCTGGTGATGGGCGAGGCGAACCGCCTCGCCCCCGAGGTCCAGGCGAGCCTGCGCCCCGCCCATCCCGACGCGATGCTGGAGGTCGGCACCCAGGCCTTCATCCGTCACGTCGCGCTGCCGGATGGCGGTGCGCGGCTACTTTTCGCCCTGCCTGTCCTGGCCGGCTGCCGGGCCTGTGCGTTCGTCGCCATTGCCCGGCTCGGGATCGATGTGGACGGCAACGGCGCCTATCGCGGCACCTCGTTCCTCGGCACCGTGCCGGCGAGTTCGGGCCAGGGCTGGGCCAGCGACCCCAGGCTGTAGCGTCGCGGCCGGTTCAGGGGGCCACGGCGGCGGCGCGGCGGCGTTGCGCCTCGCCGATCGCCGCCAGCAGCGCGGCGCTGTCGATCGGCTTCGCGACATGCCCGTCCATGCCGGCCTCCAGGCAGGCGCGAACCTCCTCCGGCGCGGCCTCGGCGGTGACCGCGATCACCGGCACGCGCCCCGCCGCCCCGGGTAGCGCCCGGATCCGGGCCGTGGCCTCCAGGCCATCCATGCCCGGCATGTGGACATCCATCAGCACCGCATCGGGCAGCGGCATCCCGCCCTCCAGCACGGCGATCGCCGAAGGGCCGTCGGCGCTCGACTGCACCTGGTGGCCTGCCTGGGTCAGCAGGGCCTCGGCGACCATCCGGTTGGCGGCGATGTCGTCCACGACCAGGATGCGCAGGCCCTGCGCGAGACGCGCCGCCTCCGTCTCGGCGCGCGGCGTCGCGGCGACGGGTAGAGGCGCCTCGGGCAGCGGCAGCGTCGCGCTGAACCGGCTGCCCCTGCCGTCCGGGCCGGGCGCATAGGCCACGCCGCCACCCATCGCGCGCGCCAGCGCTGCCGTGATGGCCAGGCCAAGCCCCGTCCCGGCGGTGCCGGCGGCATCCGCACCCATGCGCTCATAGTCGCGGAACAGCCGCTCGCGCTGGTCGGCCGGCACGCCGGGACCGTCATCCGTGACCGCGAATTCGAGGCCGGCCGGCACCGGCTGCGCAGCCAGCACGATCTGTCCGCCCGCCGGCGTGAACTTCACCGCATTGCCAAGCAGGTTCAGCAGGATCTGTCGCAGCCGCACCGGATCCGCCAGCACGGCCAGCGGCAGGGCCGCGTGCAGCCGGAGATCCAGGGCGACACCCTCCTCCTCGGCAGCCGACCGGTTGAAGTCGATCACCTCATCGAGCAATCCCCGCAGATCGACCGCGCGCGGCGCGAGTTCCAGCCGCCCGGCCTCCACCCGCCCAAGGTCGAGGACGTCGTTCACGATGGCCGTCAGATGGCGGCCCGCCCGTTCCAGCGTCGCCGCCCGTTCATGCTGCGCGGGCGACAATCCCGGGTCGCGCGCCAGCGACTGCGCCATGCCCAGCACTGAGTTCAGCAGCGTCCGCAACTCATGGCTCATTCGCGCCAGGAAGCGCGACTTCTCCTCATTGGCCCGGTCCGAGGCATCCCGTGCCGCCGCCAGCGCGGCGATGGAACGCTGCTCCGCCAGTTCCTTCGCGAGCGAGATGAGGAAGACGGAAACGCCGACGATCACGATGATCGCGGACATCGACACGAAACCGAACCAGGCGGAGCTGGTCGGGAGCAACCGGGCATCGCCCGGCACGGGCGTCAACACCAACAACGGCGCCCGCGCCGCGTGAAGGCAGGCGTTGATCAGCAGCAACCAGGCCAAGGGAAGGCGCGACGGCAGGTGCCGGCTGACCTTGCCGCGCAGCAGCTCCAGCGCCGCCGCGACACAGTAGGAGGCGATGATCGTCGACATCAGCGCCACCCGCGCCGTCAAATTCCCATAGAAGGCGGGCACCTGGCAGGCCAGCAGCCAGACGGCCGCGCCAGCGACGATGCCGATAGGCAGCGGCCGCCGCTGCTCGAACTGCCGCATACCGGTCCAGATCAGGCCGTAGCCGATAGCAAAGACGGTATTGGCAAGGTCGATCGAGACGAAATCGGCGGCGACGCCGCGCAACGAGACGAGAATCGAAGCGATCCCGCCCAGCAGGAACGCGCTGCCGATCGATGCCAGGGCGTATTGCTTGCGATCCTGCAACCACATCCATAGCTGCAGGGCGCCCAGCATCAGCGCGAGGAAGCAGGTGATCAAAAACGTCGTAGAAGGATCGAAGGACATATCGATACGTCAGTGAGGCGAGAGCCATTGGTACCATTGGTTAGCAGCCCGATCCCGGACCACCACGAATGGGTGTAGTCGCTTGCCTCACTTAGCGAAAGTCGAGCTTCCTCTGCCCTCAAATCAATCGCAGGCGCACGCCCTCGGCAGGCGCGCCGCACACACCGACGTCAGGTCAATGCGGCAGCCGGCACCACCATCGCGAAGCGGTCCGCGAGTTCGGCCAACGCGATTCTGCTGACCTCTGAACCCGCAATGGCCGCGCCGCCCATCGGGTCGGGCAGGGCGCGGGTGGCCACCGCGTCGCCGGCGACCGTGACGCGATGGCCGAGGTCGAGAGCGGCGCGCACCGTTGCGCTGACGCACATATGCGTCATGTAGCCGGCGATCACGAGGTCCGGCCTGCCTGCGGTGGCGAGCAGCGATTGGAGCTCCGTACCGGCGAAGGCATTCGGCAGCCCCTTCTCCACCACGGCCTCGCCGGCCAGCGGCGTCGCCTCAGGCAGGAAGGCGCCGCCGGCTGCGGCGCGGTCGAACAACCCGCCCGCCTTGCCACGATGGGCCACGTGGATGACCGTCGCGCCTGTTTCCCGGGCACGCGCCAGCAGCCCGGACAGGGCGACGAGCGAAGCCGCCATGCCGTCCAGCGGCAGCTTGCCGGCGGTCCCGTACTCCCCCTGGGCATCGATCACCACCAGGGCGGCGTCGGCGAGGCGCGGCGGGTCCCGCAGCGCGCCCGCCAGGTCCAGCAGCGTGCGCGGCCCCGCCATCGGTGTCAGTCCGCCTTGGTGTCGTTCGCCGCCTGCGGGCGAATGACGCTGGTGATCGTGCCGCGCACGAGCGAGACCCGCACATTCGGCGCGATCTCCGCCTCGATCTCGTCCGTCCCTTCCTTCACCTTGGTGATGGTGGCGACGATGCCGCCCGCCGTGACGACGCGGTCGTTGCGCTTCAGCTGCGTGAGCATCGAGCGATGCTCCTTCATCTTCTTCTGCTGGGGGCGGATCAGCAGGAAGTAGAAGACGACGAAGATCAGGACCAGCGGCATGATCTGCATGGCGATGCCGGCGGCACCCGCCTCCGCCGCCTGCGCATGGGCGACCGAGATCGCGAAGGGATTCCACATGGTTCTGCTCCGTTTTCCCGGCTTTACGCGCCGGAACCTAGCGGCCCACCCCTTCCCGTCAATACCGAGCCGTCCTATGCCCGGCGGGCCATGGACCACCCTGCCCTGCTGCCCGCCCTGACCCGCATCGCCGAGGCGCTCGAGCGCCTGGCCCCGCCCCCGGCCTCCGGGCTCGACCTGACCGCCGCCGATGCCTTCGTCTGGCATCCGGAACCGCGCCCACACCTGGCCCCGGTCCCGAGGGTCGCGGCCGTCCCGATCGGGCTGCTGCGGGGCATCGATGCCCAGAAGGCGCTGCTGGTCGACAACACCATGCGCTTCGCCCGCGGCTTCACCGCCAACAACGCCATGCTGTGGGGCGCCCGCGGCACCGGCAAGTCCTCCATGGTAAAGGCCGCCCACGCCGCGGCCAATGCCGAGATTCCCGGCTCCCTCGCACTGATCGAGATCCACCGCGAGGACATCCGCACCCTGCCCGACCTACTTGGCCAGTTGCGGCTGCAGCCCCGCCGCTGCCTGGTGTTCTGCGACGACCTGTCCTTCGAGAAGGACGACGCCGACTACAAGGCGCTGAAATCGGTGCTCGACGGCGGCATCGAGGGGCGCCCGCCGAACGTGCTGTTCTATGCGACGTCGAACCGCCGGCACCTGATGTCACGCGACATGATCGACAATGAGCGCAGCACCGCGATCAACCCTGGCGAGGCCGTGGAGGAGAAGGTCTCCCTCTCCGACCGCTTCGGCCTCTGGATCGGCTTTCACAACGCCGACCAGCCGACCTTCTTCGCGATGATCGAGGGCTACGCCGTCCATTTCGGCCTGCCGATCTCGACCGAGGAGTTGCATGCCCAGGCGATCGAATGGTCGGTGACGCGCGGCGGGCGCTCCGGTCGCGTGGCCTGGCAGTTCATCCAGGACCTCGCCGGCCGGCTTGGCGTGAAGATCGAGGGGTGATGGCGATGACCAGCGCAGACCAGCAGAAGAAGGCCGTCGGCAAGGCCGCCGCGGCGCTGATCCAGCCGGGCACCGTCGTCGGCCTCGGCACCGGCTCCACGGCGAAGTTCTTCGTGGATGCGCTGGCGGCGCGCGGCCTCGACATCGCCTGCGTGCCGACCTCGCGCCAGACGGCGGAGCAGGCCGAAGGTCTCGGGATGCGGCTGGTGGACCTCGATGCCGTGGAGCACATCGACATCACGGTCGACGGCGCCGACGAGATCGGCCCGGGCCTGGCGCTGATCAAGGGCGCCGGCGGCGCGCTGCTGCGCGAGAAGCTGGTCTGGACGCTGTCCCGCCGCTGCATCGTCATCGCGGATGCGAGCAAGCATGTCGCGCAACTCGGCACCGTCTTCGCCCTGCCGATCGAGGTCGTCCCCTTCGGCCACGGCACCACGGCGGCCCGCATCCGCGCGGTGCTCCAGGCCTGCGGCGTTGGCAGCGCGGTCACGCTCCGCATGAAGGGCGATGCGCCGTATCTGACCGACAACGGCAACCTGATCTACGACGCGCAATGCGGCGCCATCGGCGATCCGGGCCAGCTCGCAACCCGCCTGAAGGCGACGACGGGCGTCGTCGAGCACGGCCTCTTTGTCGGCATGGCGACCGAGGGGCTACTGGCGACCGATGACGGCGTGCGGTCCCTGGCCGGCCCGACATAGCGTTCGGGCCGAGAGCGCGCGGTAGCCATGGATCACCCGGGGACTGACGCGGCAGCCGCGGCGCGGATAGCCGGCGCGGTTCGCGACGCGCGCGGCCGCTTCTGCAATCCCGATGGTTCCCCCGGCGGCAAGCGGCTGAAGGATGTGGTGCGGCTGATGTTCGGCGGCGACGGCGGGCGCTGGCCGCGTCACATCATCGATCCGCCGCAGCCTGCCCCGGCCCCACCACCGCCCGGCCATGTCGCGATCACCGCCATAGGCCATGCGAGCTTCTGCATCGCGATCGATGGCGGCCCGGTGCTGCTGACCGACCCCGTCTGGTCCCCCCGCGCCAGTCCCTTCCGCTTCATCGGCCCGCGACGCGCCCGCGCCCCCGGCCAGGAGCTGGAAGCCCTGCCGCGCCCAGACGCCGTGCTGGTGTCGCATTGCCACTACGATCATCTCGATCTCGCGACGCTCTCTCGGCTCGCGGGGATGGGCGCGCCGCCTGTCGTCACCGGCCTCGGCAACGCGGCGCTGATCCGCCGGTCAGGCCTGAGCGACGTCACCGAGCTCGACTGGTGGCAGGCGCATGAACTGCCGGGCGGCCACCGCATCACCTACCTGCCGATGCGGCATGGCTCGGCGCGCACGCTGCGCGATACCTGCCGCGCATTATGGGGCGGATTCGCCATCGAATCGGCCAGCGGCGCCCGCGTGTTCTTCTGCGGCGACAGCGCTTGGGGTCCTCATTTCGCGGAGATCGGCGCGCGCCTCGGCCCCTTCGACGCCGCCATGGTGCCGATCGGCGCCTATGATCCGCGCTGGTTCATGTCGTCCGTGCACATGAACCCGGAAGAGGCGATGCAGGCCCATGCCGCCCTGCGCGCGCGCACCTCCATCGCCATGCATTTCGGCGTGTTCAAGCTGACGCGGGAGCCGATCGACGAGCCGGTTCAACGCCTGCTCGCGCTGCGCGGGGACGCCGACTTCCGCATCCCCGCCTTCGGCGAGACAATCGCCGTCCCGTTCAGCCGATCTTCTTGACCCCGCCCATGAAGGGCAGCAGCGCCTCCGGCACGCGGATGCTGCCATCCTCGTTCTGGTAGGTCTCCATCACCGCGATCAGCGCGCGTCCGAGGGCGACGCCCGACCCGTTCAGCGTGTGCAGGAAGACGTTGCCCTTGCCTTCCTTCGGCTTGTAGCGGCCGTTCATCCGCCGCGCCTGGAAGTCCCGCGTGTTGGAGCAGGATGAGATCTCCCGCCACGCCTGCTGTCCGGGCAGCCAGACCTCGAGGTCATAGGTCCGCGCCGCGCCGAAGCCGGTATCACCGGCGCACAGGAACACCCGCCGCCAGGTCAGGCCGAGATCGGTCAGCACCCGCTCCGCGCAGCGCGTCATGCGCTCGTGCTCGGCGCCCGATTCCTCCGGCGTGGTGATGGAGACCATCTCCACCTTCCAGAACTGGTGCTGGCGCAGCATGCCGCGCGTGTCGCGCCCGGCGCTGCCGGCTTCCGACCGGAAGCAGGGCGTCAGCGCCGTCAGGCGTATCGGCAGATCGGCCTCGGGCAGGATCGCATCCATCGCGAAGCCGGTCAGCGGCACTTCCGCGGTCGGGATCAGCCAGCGCCCGTCGGTGGTGCGGAACAGGTCATCGGCGAATTTCGGCAGCTTGTCGGTGCCGTAGGCGACGGCGTCGTTGACCAGCAGCGGCACCGACGCCTCGGTGTAGGCATGCGCCTCGGTGTGCAACGCCAGCATCCACTGACCCAGCGCGCGTTCCAGCCGCGCGAGCCCGCCTTTCAGGACGGTGAAGCGCGCGCCGGCGATCTTCGCCGCCGTGCCGAAATCCATCAGCCCCAGCGCCTCGCCGAGTTCGAAATGCTGCTTCGGCGTGAAGGAGAAGGCCGGGATCTCGCCATGCGTGTGCAGCACGACATTGGCCGCCTCGTCGGCACCATCCGGCACCTCGGCATCCAGCGTGTTGGGCAGAACCTCCAGCAGCGCGGTCTGCTCGCGCTCGGCCTCGGCGGCGGTCGCTTCCAGTGCCGCCATCTCGTCGCGCAGCGCCACGGCCTCGGCTTCCAGTGCGGCCGTATCCCCGCCCTGGCGCTTCGCCATGCCGATCTCCTTGGCGATGGCGTTGCGGCGCGACTGCTTCTCCTGCAGGGCGGTCTGGGCGCTGCGGCGGGCCTCGTCGCGGGACAGGATCGCGGCCGAGGCCGCATCGATCCCGCGCCGTTTCAGCGCCGCGTCAAATGCCGCGGGATCAGCCCGCACCGCCCTGATGTCATGCATCGCTCAAATGCCTCTTGAAGAATCGGACCCGTGACGTGGCGCGCCCCTTACGGCGCGCCGGGGTCAACTCGGATCCTGCGGCTTCGGCGCCATCCACCGCGCGGCGAGGATCGAGACCTCGTAGAGCAGGATCAGCGGCACGGCGAGGCCGATCTGGCTGATGATGTCGGGCGGCGTCAGCACGGCAGCCACCACGAACATGATGACGATCGCGTAGCGTCGCCCCTTGCGCAGCGACTCCACGTTCAGGATGCCGACCCGGCAGAGCAGCGTCAGCAGCACCGGAAGCTGGAAGGCGATCCCGAAGGCCAGGATCATGTGCATGACCAGCGAGAGGTACTCGCTGACCTTCGGCAGCAGATCGACGGAGGCGCCGTCCCAGCCCCCCGGCGGAGTCGCGAAGCCGGCCAGGAAGCGCCAGGCCAGCGGGAAGATGAAGTAGTAGGCGAGCGCCGCCCCCAGCAGGAACAGGAAGGGGGAGGAGACCAGGAAGGGCAGGATCGCCCGCTTCTCGCTGCGGTACAGGCCGGGGGCGACGAACAGCCAAAGCTGCGTCGCCCACATCGGGAAGGACAGGAACACCGCGCCGAAGAACGCCACCTTCAGGTAGGTGACGAACGCCTCCAGCAGATGGGTGAAGATCAGCCGCGGGTTGGAATGGCCGAGATCGCGCATCACCTGGATCAGCGGCTCGGCCAGGAAGAAGTAGATCGGCTCGGCGAAATAATAGCAGCCGGCGAAGGCGATCAGGAAGGCAGCGACGGACCAGAGCAGCCGCGCGCGCAGCTCCTTCAGGTGATCCATCAACGGCATCGCCTTGTCGTGGATCGGATCGTCGTCTTCGGTCGTTTCGGTCGCCAAGGAAGCGGTCGCCTACACGCTCGGGTTGGTGGGGGCCGGCCGTGGCGGCTCGGGCTGGTGCGCCGGCAGCGGCTGCGGCACGGCGGCGACCGGCGTCGCCGGGGCCGGTGCAGCCTCGGTCGGCGGCACGAAGGCCGGTGCGGGCGGGGGTGCCGGCAGCGGGGGCGGCGGGGCCGGCGGGGCCGCCCAGCGCGCGACGTCGGGCGGCACGAAGGCCGGTGCGTTTTCCGGCACCGGCGGCGGTTCATAGGCAGGCGGCGGGGTGTAGCTGCCGCCGGGGATCATCGGATCCTCGAACGCCTTGCGCACCGAACCGTCGGAATCGACCGCCTTGGTGATCTGCCCCTTGATGTCGAAGGACCGGATCTCGCTGATCGTGTTGCGGACGTCAGCGATCTGGTTGCGCACGTCCTCGAGCTTGGCCTCACGGACCAGCTCATCGGCCTGCTGCTGGAACTCGGCGACCTTGCGGCGCAGGGACTGGATACCCTTCGCAATGCCCTTGATGGCATCGGGCAGGTCCCTGGGCCCGATGACGACGAGCGCCACCACCGCGATCAAGGCGATCTCTGACCAATCGAGCCCTAGCATGCGTTCCTTGTCCCTCGGCGCCACTGCCGGCGGGGGACGCCCCGTTAGCAGGAAGCCGGCATCTCGCCAATGCGGCGCACTGATATCTAGGGTGCCTCGGGCGGAAAGACGAAGGCCCGTTCGGGATCGATCGCCACCGTTACACGTTCGCCGCGCGACAGGCGCCGCCCGGCCGGCAGGCGCGCGTGCAGCCGAAGCACCCCCCCTGCCCCGTCCGGCAGCGCAAGATGTACCAGCGTGGTGGCCCCCAACATACGGCAGGCCTCGACCTCCGCCTGATGGGCGGCAGCCGTGCCGATCTGGAGCCCTTCCGGCCGCACCAGGACCTCGACCGCAGCCCCCTCAGGCTGGCCCGCGGCCGGCAAGGCGCCGATCGCCGTCGTCGCCTGACCGCCGCGCACCCGGCTCGGCAGCCGGTTCACCTCGCCAAGGAAGGTCGCGACGTAGCGGTCGGTCGGTCCGAAATACAGCGCCTCCGGCGGGCCGAGCTGCAAAATGCGCCCTTCCCGCATCAGCGCGATGCGGTCGCCCATGAACATCGCCTCCTCGGCATCATGGGTCACCAGCAGGGTCGCGATCCCCGCGTTCTGGAGAACGTGCAGTGTATCGTCGCGAACCTGCTCCCGCAGCCGGGCGTCCAGGCTGGCGAATGCCTCGTCCAGCAGCAGCACCGCCGGGCGCGGCGCCAGCGCTCGGGCCAGCGCCACGCGCTGCTGCTGCCCGCCCGACAGCATGTGCGGATAGGCATCCCGATAGGTGTCGAGTCCGACGAGGGCCAGCGCCTCGCTCACCCTCGGGGCGCGTTCCGCACGCGAGGCGAAGCGCAGCCCGAATGCGACGTTCTCGGCGACGCTCAGATGCGGGAACAGCGCGTAGTCCTGGAAGACGAAGCCGACCCCACGCCGTTCCGGCGGCACCTCCCGGCCCGGCTTGGCCATCACCTGGCCGCCCAGTTCGATCCGCCCGGCCTGCAACGGCTCAAGCCCCGCGGCGAGGCGCAGCAGCGTCGTCTTGCCGCAGCCCGAGGCACCGAGCAGGCAGACGATCTCGCCTGGCGCAACCGACAGGCCGATGCCGCGCAGAACTGGCAGATCACCGTAGGCGTGGTGGATATCGTGGAATTCCAGGGTCACTGTTCCTGTCCTTGGACAGCGTGGGCCGGCCCGTTGGCCGGGATGCCTCCGCGCCGGGACGTGGCGCATCGGTCGCAATCGGAGCAGGCCGCGCGGTGGCGCAGAGAGCCGATGGTCACGGCGCAGGCGTAGGCGGCGTATCCTCGCCCTCCGCGGCCTCGGGTTCGGGCTCGGCTGCCGTTTCCTCGCTTCCCTCGACCGCGGGGCCCGGCGCGCCTGGCGTGTCGTCGCGCTCCGTGACAGCCGGCTCGGACGCCAGCGATGCATCCGCGGCGCTGGGTTCCGCGGCGGGCGGCGCCCGTCCCGGCGCGGCGGCCGGGCCGAGCGGCAGCGCCGGTCCGGTCTCGGCCGTCACCAGTTCCTCCTTGCGGGGCAGGTCCGACAGCGCCTTCAGCGCGAACTGCTCCAGGAACTTCGGCGTCGTGCCCCACAGGGTTGGCCGGCCTGGTACCTCTCGACGGCCGCGCGGGGCCACCAGGCCGAGTTCCAGAAGCGCCTCCAGCGTCGTCTGGGCCAGCGCGGCGCCGCGAATCTCCTCAATCTCGCCGCGGGTGCAGGGCTGGTGGTAGGCGATGATGGACAGCGCCTCCATCGCCGCGCGCGGCAGGCGCCGCGGCGCCTGGACCACCTTCGTCAGCCGTGCCGCGAGATCCGGCGCCGTGCGGAACGCCCAGCCACCGGCGACCTCGGCCAGCACCACGCCGCGGCCCTCGCAGGCCTCCGCGAGCGCCGCCATGACCGTGCCGGCGGTCAGCTCTTCGGGCAGGATGGCGCCCAGCATCGCCGCGGTCACGGGCCGGTCGGAGGCGAAGACCAGCGCCTCCGCCAGCCGCACGGCGGCGGCCAGCAGGTCGGGGTCCAGGCCCGCATCCTCAGGCGGAGCGTCCTGCCCTTGGCTGTCCGCGGGGGCATCATCCTCGCGAGGCGCCGAAGCCGCGGCATCATCGGCCGGCTCCTGCCCCGCGGTCGTGGCGGGGCCTGCCTCGGCCGGCGCGCCCGCTTCGCCGCCGTCTGCAGCAGCTTCGTCCCGCGGGACAGCGCCCTCCGCCCCGGCCCCCGTCATCGTGTCCTCGGCCGGCCCATGCTGGGGCGGCTCCGGCGCCTCAGGCTGGTTGGTCATCCGCGGCACCCTCCTCGGTCCGGCGGCGCACCATGATGGGCCCGAAGGCCTCGTCCTGGCGGATCTCGATCCCGCCGCCGCGCGCCATCTCCAGCCCCGCCACCAGCGTGCTGGCAAGGGCGGCGCGACGTTCCACCGGATCGAGGATGGTATCGGGCAGGAAGCCCTGCAACACGGACCAGGACGGCAGCGCGCCGACCAGCCGGGTCAGCCGTTCCAGCGCCTCCTGCACCGTGAACAGCTTGCGCGGTTTGGGTCGGTAGGGCCGCTTCGCCAGCGCCCGCCGCCGCGCCGCGACATAGGCCTGGAGCAGCGACGGCAGGTCGGCATGCAGCCCCGACCGATCCTCGACCCGCAGGCTTTCCGGCGCGCCGCGGGCGAAGACGTCATGCCCCAGCCAGGGCCGCCGGTTCAGCCACAGGGAGGCCGCGCGCATCCGTTCCAGTTCGACCAGCCGCTCGGCGAGCTGTTCGGCGAGCACCTCGGCATCCTCGCCCTCGGCTTCCTCGGGCGGTACCAGCAGGCGGGATTTCAGCCAGGCCAGCCAGGCCGCCATCACCAGCCAGTCGGCCGCCAGTTCCAGCCGCACCTGCCGCGCGCCCTCAATGACCGCGAGATATTGGTCCACCAGCGCGACGATCGAGATCTTCGCGATATCGACCTTCTGCGACCGCGCGAGTTCCAGCAGCAGGTCGAGCGGCCCCTCGAACCCGTCCAGCGTCAGGTGCAGCGATTCGCTCACCGTCCGTCCTCATGGCCCGTGATGGCGACCACGAACTCGAAGGCCGGCTGGACGACCTCGCGCAGGAAGATGTCCATCGGGTTCCAGGACGGGATCGCCATCGGCAGGATGAACAGGCCCAGCAGCACGATCATGATGCCGTAGGGCTCGAGGCGCGCCACCGCCATGGCCGGGCCGCGCGGCAGGATGCCGACCAGGATGCGCCCGCCATCCAGCGGCGGCAGCGGCAGCAGGTTGAACAGGCCGAGCACCAGGTTCGTCAGCACGGACAGCACGCATATCCGCGCCAGGAACCAGGCCAGGTCGGGACCCAGCAGATTCTCGCCCGCGACTACCAGATGCACCAGCAGCGCCGCCGCGACCGCCAGCGCGGCATTCATCGCCGGCCCGGCCGCGGCGACCAGGACCATGCCCCAGCGCGGATTGCGCAGCCGCCAGATATCGACCGGCACCGGCTTGGCCCAGCCGAACACCCCCTGCACATGCCCGATCGCGAGCAATTGCCCGGCCACCATGACGCCGGGCAGGATCAGCGTGCCGACCGGATCGACATGACGCAGCGGGTTGATGCTGATCCGCCCGGCGCGCTTCGCCGTGTCGTCGCCCAGCCACAGGGCGGCATAGCCATGCGCGGCCTCATGCAGCGTGATGGCGAGCACGGCGGCGATCACCGCCGCCGCCACCTCCGGCAACCAGTCGGGCATCAGGCGGGCCGCGCGGTCGGGTCGTCGCCGGGGGCCGCCGCGGCCAGGGCACCGAGCGCGGCATCGCGCAGCGCGCGCAATGCCTCCGGGCGCCGAAAATGGAATGCCTCGGAAGCCGCACGCGCCTGCGCCAGCCGCTCCGCGGTCCGGTCGGTCAGCGGCGGGCAAGCCGACAGCAGCGCAGCCGTATCCGAAAGCCGTCCCGTGCAGTGCAACACCACGTCGCAGCCGGCGGCGAGCGCCGCGCCGGCCAGATCGTTCGACGCACCGTCCAGCGCGCCCATCGCCAAATCATCCGTCACCAGAACGCCCTCGAACCCAATCTCGCCACGGATGACGTCCCTGATCACCGCAGGGGAGATGGTGGCGGGCAGCGCCCGATCCCAGGCTTCATAGAGCACGTGGGCGGTCATCGCCCAAGCGCCGGACCCAGCCAGGGCGCGGAAGGGCGCGATGTCGGCCGCGAGGTCGGCCGCCGCGGCCGCGACGCGCGGCAGTTCATGATGGCTGTCGGCCAGCGCCCGTCCATGGCCGGGGATGTGCTTGATCACCGGTATCGTCCCCGCCGCCTGCAACCCGGCGACGAAGGCCGCGCCGAGCCGGGCGACCGTGGCGGGGTCCCCGCCGAAGGCTCGGTCACCGATCACGCCATGGGCGCCGGGCAGCCGCAGGTCCAGCACAGGCGCGCAGACCACGTCCAGCCCCGCCTGCCGGCAGGTGCGGCCAAGAAGCTCCGCATTGGCGCGCAGCGCAGCCTCGGACGCGTGCTCAAAGGCGGCGGCGGCCGGGAAGCGCTCCCAGTGCGGCGGCTTCAGCCGGGCGACGCGGCCGCCTTCCTGGTCCACCAGGATCGGCGCCTCGGCGCCCAGGATGTCCCGGATCTCCCCGGTCAGCGCGCGGAGTTGCTCGGGATCGGCCACGTTGCGCGCGAACAGGATGGTGCCGACCGGCCGGCGGTCACGCAGCAGCGCGGCTTCCTCGGCCGTCAGCCGCGGCCCGGACAGGCCGATGATCGCCGCGCGGGGGGTCACGGCAGGATCGTCAGCGGACGACGACGCAGGGAATGCGCTGCTCGCGGGCCTGCTCGCAGAAGGCCCGCGCGGCGGTCACGTCGGCGAAGCCACCGGTGCGCAGGCGAAACAGGGTGGATTGCCCTTCCCGCTCGAACCGCACGACCTGCGGGCGGAACTCACCAAGCAGGTCGGCATGCCGTCGCGCCAGCCGGTCCCATTCGCCCCGCGCCGATTCCTCCGAGGTCAACGCGCCCAGCTGCACCCGTACCCGGCCATTCGGCGTCGGCGCAGGGCGCACGGCTGCGGCGGGAGCCGGTGCCTCGGCCACCTGCGGCGCGGCAGGCGCCGGCGCAGGCTCCGTCCCTGCCGGCGCCGGCGCCTGCGACGTCAGCGGAAGCTGCACGGGTGCCGGCCGCGGCGCCGGCTGTGCCACCTGGGCACGCAGCGCATCGAGGCTTGGGGCCTCCGGCTCCGGCGCGAGTCGCGCGCCGGGCGGCTGCGCAGTGCTGCCGCGGCTGCGCTCGAAGATCAGCTCGTCCTGGTTCGGCACACGCAGCCCGCCGGGATCGTCGGGCCGCACCTTGAAGGGCCGCGGGTCAGCCTCGATCAGCGGTACCGAGCGCGGCCCGCCGCTCGAGGTCATCCCCCACCACGCTGCCCCGCCCAGCAGCAAAACCCCTGCCATGCCGCCGCCGAAGGCGAGCATCCGCCAGGGCGATCCCCCATCATCCTCGCGCCGCACGCGATAGGACGGCACCGGTACATCTGTCACGCCCCACCCCCCTTGCATCCCTCGGGCCGTGGGCAGCCCGTCAACGCATCTCGTTCACCGGCGTCACCCCCATGACGCCGAGGCCCGACCGGATCACCGTCGCGGTCGCTGCGACGAGGGCCAGCCGGGCCCGAGTCGCGACAGGATCCTCCTCGCGGATGAACCGCAGCGTCGAATCGTCGCGACCGCGGTTCCACAGTACATGAAAGTCCCCCGCCAAGTCCCCCAGATAGAACGCGATTCGGTGGGGCTCACGCGCAGTTGCGGCGGCCTCGACCATCCGCGGCCAGGCGGCGATGCGCCGGATCAGCGCCATTTCGGCCCCGTCGGTCAGTGCCGCGAGCGACACCGCGCCAAGGCCGGCCGTCAGCGCGGGGTCCATCGCCTCCGCCTGCCGCAGCACCGAGCAGCAGCGGGCATGGGCGTACTGCACGTAGAAGACCGGGTTGTCGCGAGACTGCTCGACCACGCGGTCGAGGTCGAATTCCATCTGTGCGTCGGATTTGCGCGTCAGCATGGTGAAGCGCACCGCGTCGCGGCCGACCTCCTCGATCAGGTCGCGCAGCGTGATGTAGGTGCCGGCGCGCTTCGACATGCGCACGGGCTCGCCGCCCTTCAGCACATGGACGATCTGGCACAGCACGATCTCCAGCGGCACGCGGCCATCCGAGACCGCCTTCACCGCCGCCGTCATGCGCGGCACGTAGCCGCCGTGGTCGGCGCCCCAGACGTCGATCAGCAACTGCTCGCCGCGCCCGACCTTATCGGCGTGATAGGCGATGTCGTTCGCGAAATACGTGTTCGAGCCATCCGATTTGCGCAGCGGCCGATCCACGTCGTCGCCGAAATCGGTCGCGCGGAACAGCGTCTGCGGACGCGGCTCCCAATCATCGGGCGTCTTGCCCTTGGGCGGTTCCAGCACGCCCTCATAGATCAGCCCCTTGCGTTCAAGGAGCGAAACGGCCCCCTCCACCGCGCCAGCCTCAACCATCGCGCGCTCGGACCGGAACACGTCCTGCGCCACGCCCAGCATCGCCAGGTCCTCGCGGATCGCGACCATCATCATCGCCACCGCCGTCTCGCGGCAGGTGTCGATCCACGATGTCTTCACGAGCCAGCCGCGTTCCAGCGCGGGGCCGAAGGCCGACATCGTCTCCTCCGGCGGCAGCTCGGACGCGCCGACCTCGCGCGGCATCAGTGTGTCCCCGAAGCGCTCGGCCAGCGCCTCCCCCACCGCGACGAGGTAGTCGCCGCGATACTGCAGTGCCACGCCGAAGCGCCGCTCGGCGTTCTCGGCGTTCCACGCATCGGCGTCCATGGTGACGGTGCGGACATACCGCCAATAGGTCGCCCAGCCGAGCGCCTGCACCTGATTGCCGGCGTCGTTGATGTAGTACTCCTTGGTGACCGCCCAGCCCGCCTTCTTCATCAGGTTGGCGAGCGCATCGCCGACGACGGCGCCGCGGCAGTGCCCGACATGCATCGGCCCGGTCGGGTTCGCGGAAACGTACTCGACATTCGCCCGCACGCCCCCGCCAAGGCGGCTGTCGCCATAGGCGGTGCCGGCTTTCAGCACGGTCGAGACCTGGCCACGCAGGAAGTTCTCATCCAGCCGCAGGTTCACGAAGCCCGGGCCGGCCGGCGTCGCCTCAGTCACCATCGGCAGCGCCAGAAGCCGTTCCGCCAGCGCAGCGGCAAGCTTCGGCGGCGGCATCCGCGCCGGCTTTGCGGCGACGAGCGCGGCATTCGTCGCCATGTCGCCATGCGCCGGGTCGCGCGGCGGCTCGACCTGCACGCGGGCCAGCGCCTCGGCCGGCAGGTCGGGTAGCAGGGCCGCGAGCAGGCCGCGCACCTCCTGCGTCAGCAGGGTGAAGATGTTCTCGGTCATCGGGTACTCGGCTGGAACGTGCGAAGGCTATACGACAAGCCCGCGCGGGCGCGTAGCCACCCCGTCACGGAACGCGGCGGCCGATCCGGGGTGATAGCGCGCAATCCTGAGTTCCGCCGAGGAAAGGCTTCAGCCCGGAACGTCCGGGTCGGTCATGCGCCGGTGCTCCTCCAGCGCGTAGCGGTCGGTCATGCCTGCGATGTAGTCGCAGACCACCAGGGCGCAGCGTGGGCTCCCGGCATCCCCGGCCCGGCCGCGCCAGGCGGGCGGCAGCATCTGCGGGCCGCCATGCAGCAGGCTGAACAGCAGCTGCACCACGCGCTTCGACTTGGCCATGGTGCGGTTGACCCGCCAGTGCCGGTACATCCGGGTGAACAGGAAGTCGCGCAAAGCGAGGTTCGCCTCCGCCATCGCGGTGGAGAATGCGACGACCGGGCCGCCGGCGCGGCGGATGTCGTCCACCGTCGTCGGTGCCAGCAGCGCGACGCGCCGCCGCGTCTCCGCCACCACGTCCAGCACCATCATGTTGATGACGCGGCGGATCATCTCGGGGGCGGCGCGTTCCGGCGGCATGTCGGGCATCGCGGCGCGCGCGTTGGCCAGCGCCTCGCCGACCAGCGGCAGCGCCGCCACTTCCTCGAGCGTGAACAGGCGCGCGCGCAGACCGTCATCCAGGTCGTGGTTGTTGTAGGCGATGTCGTCCGCCAGCGCGGCGACCTGGGCCTCGGCCGAGGCATGGGTGCCGAGATCGAGCGGATGCATCGCGTCGTAGTCGGCGATATAGGGCGCGGGCCGGCGCAGCGGGCCGTTGTGCTTGGCGAGGCCTTCCAGCGTCTCCCAGGTCAGGTTCAGCCCGTCGAACCCGGCGTATCGGGTTTCGAGTTGCGTCACCGCCTTCAGTGACTGCGCGTTGTGGTCGAAGCCGCCATAGGGCTTCATCGCGCTGTTCAGCGCATCCTCCCCCGCATGGCCGAAGGGCGGGTGGCCCAGGTCGTGGGCGAGCGCGAGCGCCTCGGCCAGGTCCTCATCCAGCCAGAGCAGGCGCGCGATCGAGCGGGCGATCTGCGCGACCTCGATGCTGTGGGTCAGGCGCGTCCGGAAATGGTCGCCCTCGTGATAGACGAAGACCTGAGTCTTGTATTGCAGCCGCCGGAACGATGTGGCGTGGATGATTCGGTCCCGGTCCCGCTGGAAGGGCGAGCGCGTATCGCCCCCGGCCTCGGGATGCAGCCGGCCGCGGGAGGTCTCGGGCCGGACGGCATGGGGGGCGAGAGCCATGGGTTCGGCCCTAGCACCGCCCGGCACGGGCCGGCAACCGCACCGCCGCGTTGGAACCAGCGCGCAGAAGCCCTATCTTGGGGGTCGAGGAGTGCCGACCCCATGCTCGATGCCGCCGCCCCCGCCTTCCGCGTCACCGAACGCGCCCATGCCCAGATCACCGAGATCGCGACCCGCGACGGGCGACCGGAGGCCGGCCTGCGCCTGGCGGTCGAGGCCGGCGGCTGTTCGGGCTTCCAGTATCGTTTCGGGCTGGAGGATGCGCCGGAGGCCGAGGACCTGGTCGTCGGCGACGGCTCAGGGCGGGTCTTCGTCGATCCGGTGTCGCTGGACCTGCTGGCCGGCGCTGAACTCGACTGGGCCGAGGAGCTGATCGGCGCGCATTTCGCCATCCGCAACCCGCAGGCCGTCTCCGCCTGTGGCTGCGGGACGTCGTTTTCGGTCGGCTGACCCGGGCGGCTTGACCGCGGCTTCCACGTGAAGGGTATGGTGCCGGCCACCCTACGATCCCGGCCGGCATGAAACTCGCGACCTTCAACGTCAATTCGATCCGCCAGCGCTTCGGCCATGTCGCGCGCTTCCTCGAGCGCGTGCAGCCCGAGCTGCTGTTCCTCCAGGAGACGCGCTGCCTGGCCGAGCAGATCCCCTGCGCGGATTTCGAGGCGCTGGGCTACACGACCCGCGCCGTCGGCCAGTCGGGCGGGCGGAACGGCGTCGCGGTGATCGCGCGAATCCCCTTCGACGTGGTGGCCGAGGCCCTGCCGGGCGATCCCGAGGACGGCCACGCCCGCTACATCGAGGTGCGCGTCGATGGGATGAACGTGGCCGGCATCTACCTGCCCAACGGCAATTCCGGCGGCGAGGCGGGCTATGCCTACAAGCTCAACTGGATGGCGCGGCTGCGGAGCGTCGTCGCCGACCGGCTCGACAGCTTCACGCCGCTTGCCGTGCTGGGCGACTTCAACGTGTGCCCGACGGATGCGGACCTTGCGCCCGGCGCCCTGCCGCCGACCGACGCGCTGGTGCGGCCCGAGACGCGGGCGCAGTTCCGCGCGCTGCTGAATCTCGGCATGACCGATGCGCTGCGGGCGCTGCACCCGCGGGAGACGCTGTTCACCTACTGGGATTACGGCGCGGCCTTCGAGACCAACCGCGGCCTGCGAATCGACCATGTGATGCTTAGCCCGGAACTGGCCGATCGGCTGAACACATGCGAGGTCGACACGCTGCCGCGCAGCGAGATGCAGCCATCCGACCATACGCCGGTGATTGCGACGCTGCGCTGACTACCAGCGCCGCCCGTACCATGGCCGGCCCCAGTAGCCCGGCCCGTAGTACCCGCGACCCCAGCCGCCGCCCCAGCCCAACCCGATGCCGATGCTGACCGGCGGCGCCACATAGACCGGCGGCGGCGGCGCGACATAGACAGGCACGCCCGGCTGGTAGCCATAGCCGTAGGCTGGGGGCGCGTAGGCGACCGGGGGCGGGACATACGGAACGACAGCCGGCTGCGGTGCCGGCGCGGGGCCCCAGGTCCCGTTCGGATACTGAACGCAGCCCCCGAGCAGGGGGGCAGCGGCAACCAGCAGCACAGCGACGACCGGGCGCATCACGGTATTCCTTCCGAGTCGGACGGCCCCGGCGCCGCCCGTCCCCTGTTCAGGAAGATGGTGAGCATGGCGCGCGCCGATAAGACGCCGCCCGCATCATCGCCACACCCAGCGCCCGCCGTAACAGCGTCCATAGGCGTCGCAGCGCCGGGGCACCCAGACACGCTGGCGGCGCGGCGGCGGTTGGACATAGACCGGTGGCGGCGGCGGCGGCGCGTAAACCGGCGCCGGCGCGACATAGACGGGCCGCGGTGGCGGCGGCGCGGGATAGGCCACGCACCCCGCCAGACCGAGCCCCGCGAGCGCGGGCAACAACAGGCGCTTCGTCATGCTTTCGCATCTCCCGTCAGCGGGCCGCGGTCGAAACCGCAGCCCTTCAACGCGAGACGAAGCAGGCGCGTTGCCTGTGGCGCCGCCGTGGCGGCGGTGTGGCGGTTACTGGTCGGCGTAGCAGTGCGTTTCGGCCACCGCGCCGGGATTGGTCACGGCACCGAGATGCGCCGGCCCGACGAGCTGCGCGTATTTCCACAGCGCACCGGCATTGTAATCGTGCGCGCGCGGCTTCCAGGCGGCGCGGCGGCGGGCGATCTCCTCCTCCGGCACCATCATGTCGATAGTGCCGGCCTCGGCATCGATGACGATGCGGTCGCCATTCTGCAGCAGCGCGATCGGGCCGCCAACCGCGGCCTCCGGCCCGACATGGCCGATGCAGAAGCCGCGCGTGGCGCCGCTGAACCGCCCATCGGTGATCAGCGCGACCTTGTCGCCCATCCCCTGCCCGTAGATCGCGGAGGTGGTGGACAGCATCTCGCGCATCCCGGGCCCACCCTTCGGGCCTTCGTAGCGCACGATGATGACGTCGCCGGGCTTGTAGGCGCGGGCCTCCACGGCGGCGAAGGCGTCTTCCTCGCAATCGAAGCACAGCGCGGTGCCTTCGAAGCGTAGGTTGTGCATGCCCGCGATCTTCACGATGGCGCCGTCCGGCGCGAGGTTGCCGTGCAACGCGACGACACCGCCGATCGGGCTGATTGGGTTGGTCGTGGGGTACACCACGTCCTGGTCCTTCGGGACGATTACCTCGCGATGGTTCTCCGCGAGCGTCTTGCCCGTGACCGTCAGGCAGTCCCCGCGCACATAGCCGCCGTCGAGCAGCGCCTTGATGATGACGGGCACGCCGCCGATGCGGAACACATCCGCCGCCACGTATTTCCCGCCCGGCTTAAGGTCCGCGATATGCGGCGTCTTGCGCATGATCTCCGCGACATCCTGTAGGGTGAAGCGGATGCCGGCCTCATGCGCCATGGCCGGCAGGTGCAGCGCGGCGTTAGTGGAACCGCCCGTGGCGCCGACAATCGCCGCCGCATTGTGCAGCGCGTCCAGCGTGACTATGTCGCGCGGACGCAGGTTGCGGCGTATCAGCTCGACCACTGCCTTGCCCGAGGCCACGGCGTAGTCGTCGCGTTCCTCGTTCGGCGCCGGCGCGCCAGCGGAGAACGGCAATGCGAGGCCGATCACCTCCGACACGCAGGCCATGGTGTTCGCGGTGAACTGGCCGCCGCAGGCGCCGGCACCGGGGCAGGCGTGGCGTTCCAGATCGTCCAGTTCCTCGTCGGACATGTTGCCCGCGGCGTGCTGACCCACCGCCTCGAACACGTCGAGCACCGTCACGTCCCGCCCGTGATGCTTCCCGGGCATGATCGAGCCGCCATACATGAACACGCTCGGCACGTTCAGCCGCAGCATGGACATCATCACGCCGGGCAGCGACTTGTCGCAGCCGGCGATGCCGACCAGCGCGTCATAGCAATGGCCGCGCATCGTGAGCTCGATCGAATCCGCGATGGCCTCGCGTGATGCCAGCGAGGACTTCATCGACTGGTGCCCCATCGCGATGCCGTCCGTCACCGTGATGGTGGTGAATTCGCGCGGCGTCGCCCCCGCTGCCTTCACGCCCTTCTTCGCCGCCTGCGCCTGGCGCGACAGCGCGATGTTGCACGGTGCCGCCTCGTTCCAGCAGGAGGCGACGCCGACCAGCGGCTGCTCGATCTCCTCCTTCGTCAGGCCCATCGCGTAGTAGTAGGACCGGTGCGGCGCGCGTTCCGGCCCCAGCGTGGTGTGGCGGCTGGGCAGGCGGGATTTGTCCCAGGTCGACGGCATTTGACTGGCTTCCTCGGGCTGGTCTGCCGCGTATCCGGGGCGGATGCGCGGCTGGCGTCAAGCCTCCGCCATCGCCTGCGCCTCGGCGAGCAGTGCGAAGGATCGCAGGCGGGCGGCCGGGTCGTGGATCTGCGCCGTCACCATGAATTCATCCGCGCCGGTGCGCTGCGCCAGTTCGGCCAGGTCGCGACGGATCGTCTCCGGCGTGCCGACCACCGAGCAGGACAGCGAGTGCGACAGCATCGCATGTTCGCGCGGGCCGATCCGCGCGTCGAAGCCCTCGACTGGCGCCGGCAGCTTGCCGGGGCGGCCAATGCGCAGGTTGATGAACGCCTGCTGCAGCGACGAGAACAGGAAGCGCGCCTCGTCCTCCGTCGGGGCGGCGAACACGTTGACACCGACCATCGCCCGCGGCGTCGCGAGACGATCCGACGGCCGGAACCGCTCACGATAGATCTTCAGCGCATCCATCATCTGCTGCGGCGCGAAGTGGGAGGCGAAGGCGTAGGGCAGGCCGAGATAGGCGGCGAGCTGCGCCCCGAAGGTGCTGGAGCCGAGGATCCAGACCTCGACATCCTGGCCCTCCCCCGGCACGGCGCGCAGCGCCTGGTCGGGATGGGCGGGGCGGAAATACTCCATCAGCTCCGCGACATCCTGCGGGAAGCTGTCCGCATCGCCGGCGAGGTTGCGCCGGAGCGCCCGCGCCGCCACCTGATCCGTGCCCGGCGCACGGCCAAGGCCGAGATCGACCCGCCCCGGATACAGCGCCGCGAGCGTGCCGAACTGTTCCGCGATGATCAGCGGCGCATGGTTCGGCAGCATGATGCCGCCGGCGCCGATGCGGATGCGCTGCGTGCCTTCCGCGACATGCGCGAGGGCGACGGCCGTCGCGGCGCTCGCGATGCCAGCCATGTTGTGGTGTTCCGCCATCCAAAAGCGCCGGTAGCCGAGCGCATCCGCATGACGGGCAAGATCGCGGGAGTGGCGCAACGCCTGGCCGGCGTCGCTGCCCTCGGGGATCGGGGAGAGATCGAGAACGGAGAGCGGGATCATGCCCCGCATATGGGTGGCCGGCGGCCGCCGTCAGCCCTTCGCCCGCGCCCGGTCAGCCCTGCATGCGGCCGATGATCTCCACCGCCGCGGCCGGGTTGCGTTCCTTCTCCCCGCTGATGACGAAGAGGAAGACGTCCCGCGCGGTCTTCTTCCCCGGTTTGCCTACAGGTTCGGCAAGGTCGTCGAGCCCCTCCCCCTTCGCCAGCGCCTGCGCGCGCTTCGCCCAGGCGTCCAGCACCTTCGGCGCATAGCCCGCCGGATGCTCCGCCGTCGTCCCCATGATGCGGAGATAGGCGAAGGGCGCTGTCAGGTCGGTGATCAGCGGGAACTCGCTGTCGGCCGCGATGACGACCGCCACGCCATGCTTGCGCGCGATGTCGATGAATTCGGGATGGCGGAAGCTCTCATGCCGCGCCTCCATCGCGTGGCGTAGCGTGACACCATCCACTTCCTTCGGCAGCAGGCCGAGGAAGGCGTCGATATCCTCCGCATCGAACTGCTTCGTGCCGGCGAGTTGCCAGTTGATCGGCCCCAGCTTGTCCTTCAGCGCCGACAGCCCGCTGGCGCAGAACTTTTCCAACGAGGGCCCGGCCTCGGCCAGCACGCGGCGGTTGGTGACGAAGCGCGACCCCTTCAGCGCGAAGACGAAGCCCTCCGGCACCTCGTCATGCCACTTGGCGAAGCTCTCCGGCGATTGCAGGCGGTAATAGGTGCCGTTGATCTCAAGGCCGGTCAGGTGCTTGCCCGCATGCGCGAGCTCATCCTTGTGCGGCAGCCCCTTCGGATAGAACACGCCGCGCCAGGGCGGGAAGGTCCAGCCGCCGACGCCGATATGGATGCGCGCCTTCGCCATGGCGGTCACGCCAGCCGCGGGGCGCGGGGAACGCCACGCCTCGCGACGAAGCCGCCCATCTGCCCGACCGCCATCCCGCATCCTCCCGAGGCACGCGGAGCAGCTTAGGCAGGCGGAATGTTCTCGTAAAGTTCCTATTCCATCGAGAGGATGAAGGCGACCGCGAGGGCGATCCCGACAAGCCCCGCCACCGTCTGTGCGACAGCCATCGACATCCCACGCCGCGCCAGCACACCCCGCCCGGCGACCGTCACCACCATGAAGATGGTGAGACCGCCGATCAGGTTGAGCGTGCCGGCGTCGACCATCAGCCGGCGATGCGCGCCATCGCCGCGTCCAGCCGCGCCATCTCGGTCTGCGCGGCGGCCAGGCGGTCGCGGTTCTCCTGGATGATCTCCTCCGGTGCGCGGGAGACGAAGACCTCGCTGCCCAGCTTCGCCTCGGCCTTCTTCGCGTCGCCCTCGATGCGCGCGCGTTCCTTGGCCAGGCGCGCGCGCTCCGCCGGCAGGTCAATGACGTCGCCCAGCGGCAGCATCACCGTCGCCTCGCCCACCACAGCCTGCACCGAGCCCTTGGGCGGGTCGCCGGCCAACTCGCGGATCTCCGTCGCGCGCCCGAGCCGCTTGATCGCATCCGACCAGCGCGCCGCGCGATCGAGCGATTCCCCCGACGCGCCCGACAACAGCAGCGGCACCGTGATGGACGGCGCGACGTTCATCTCCGACCGCACGGTGCGGATTTCGGAAACCAGCCGCACGACCCAATCGAGTTCCACACGCGCCTCGGCCGCGCCCTGCACCGACGCCGCCTCCGGCCACGCGGTGCGGATCAGGCTGCCTTCCTCGCCGAAGCCCATCCGGTGCCAAAGCTCTTCCGTCAGGAACGGCATCACCGGATGCAGCAGCTTCAGGATGGTGCCGAGCACATGCTGGGCCGCACCCTTCACCTCCTCCTTCTCCGCTCCGTCAGGCCCGTTCAGCACCGGCTTGGCGAATTCCAGAAACCAGTCGCATAAGGTGTTCCAGGTGAAGCGGTAGCAGGCCATCGCATAGTCATCGAAGCGGAAGGCTTCGAGCGCGGCATTGGCCTCAGCCACCGCATTGTTCGCGGCATCGAGGATCCAGCGCGACAACGGCAGCGTCGCCGCCGACGGATCGAAATCCGTTCGCGGCGCGATCCCGTTCATCTCGCAGAAGCGCGACGCGTTCCAGATCTTGGTGGCGAAGGCGCGATACCCCTCGATACGCTGCTTCGCCAACTTGATGTCGCGTCCCGGCCCGGCCAGCGCGCAGAGCGTGAAGCGCACCGCATCCGCGCCATGCGCGTCGATCAGCTCCAGCGGGTCGAGCACATTGCCCTTCGACTTCGACATCTTCTGGCCCTTCTCGTCGCGCACCAGGCCGTGGATGCAGACCGTCTTGAAGGGCGTCTCGCCCATGAAGTGGATGCCCAGCATCATCATGCGGGCGACCCAGAAGAAGATGATGTCGAAGCCCGTCACCAGCACGTCGCCGGGGTAGTACTTCGCGAGTTCCGGCGTCTTCTCCGGCCAGCCGATCGTGCTGAAGGGCCACAACCCGCTGCTAAACCAGGTGTCGAGCACGTCCTCGTCGCGCGTCAGCGCCACGTCGCGGCCGAACTTGGCCTGCGCGAGCGTGCGCGCCTCCTCCTCGGAATGCGCGACGAACACCTCGCCATCCGGTGCATACCAGGCCGGGATCTGGTGGCCCCACCAGAGCTGCCGCGACACGCACCAGGGCTGGATGTCGCGCATCCAGGCGAAGAAGGTGTTCTCCCACTGCTTGGGCGTAAACACGGTCTGCCCGGTCTCGACCGCCTTGATCGCCGGCTGCGCCAGCGTCTTCGCGTCGACATACCACTGCATCGTCAGCCGCGGCTCGATCGGCACGCCGGATCGGTCGCCATGCGGCACGGCATGGGTGTGCGGCTCGATCTTCTCGACGAGTTCCAGTTCCTCGAGCCGCGCGACGATCGCCTTGCGCGCCGCGAAGCGATCCTGTCCGGCGAGGCCTCGGACGAAATCAAGATCCGACACGCCATCCATCGCAGCAAAGGCCGCCGCGATCTCGTCCAGCATCACGCGACCTTCCGCATCCAGCACGGAGGGCATCGGCAGGTCGTGCCGCTTGCCGAGTTCGAAATCGTTGAAGTCGTGCGCCGGCGTGATCTTCACCGCACCCGACCCCTTCTCGGGGTCCGAATACTCATCCGCCACGACCGGAATGGCGCGGCCGACCAGCGGCAGGATCACGCGCTTGCCGACCAGCGCGCGGAACCGCTCATCCTCCGGATGCACGGCCACCGCCGTATCGCCGAGCATCGTCTCCGGCCGCGTGGTCGCCACCACCAGGAAGCGGCCCGGCTCGCCCTCGATCGGGTAGCGAAGGTGCCAAAGCGAGCCCTTCACCTCCTTGCTCTCCACCTCCAGGTCCGAGATGGCGGTCAGGAACTTAGGGTCCCAGTTCACCAGCCGCTTGTCGCGGTACAGCAGCCCCTCGCGATACAGCCGCACGAAGACCTCGCGCACCGCGACGGACAGGCCCTCATCCATGGTGAAGCGTTCGCGCGGCCAGTCGAGCGAGGCGCCCAGCCGCCGCAACTGCCGCGTGATGGTCCCGCCCGATTCCGCCTTCCACTCCCAGATGCGCTTGACGAAGTTCTCGCGCCCCAGGCTGCGCCGGTCCGCATTGCCTTCCTGCGCCAGCAGCCGTTCCACCACCATCTGCGTCGCGATACCGGCATGGTCGGTGCCCGGCTGCCACAGCGCGTCGCGCCCCTGCATGCGCCGCCAGCGGATCAGGACATCCTGCAGCGTGTTGTCCAGCGCATGGCCGATATGAAGGCTGCCCGTGACATTGGGCGGCGGGATCATGATGGTGAAGGGCTTGGCCGGCGAAGCGGGGTTCGCGGAGAAGGCGCCCGCGCCTTCCCAGCCCTCATAGAGGCGCTGTTCGATGGCGGCGGGGTCGAAGGACTTGTCGAGCATGGGCGCATCCCTTCATCGCCGGCCGCCCCGCGTCAAGGGCGGCCTGCGCGTCAGGACAGGGCGCGGCCGACCACCCGTTCGATCTCGGCCCGGACCAGCCGCTCGACGATGGCCGGCAGATGCTGGTCCAGCCAGTCCTTCAGCAGCGGGCGAAGCTCCTCGCGTACCACATCCTCGATGCTCGGCCCGCCGCGGCTAACCTGGGCGGTGCGCTCGGTGCTGACGGCACGCAGCAACTGGCCGACCGAGGCCGCCGCCGCGGCGGCCACGGCCGGGGCCAGCAGCGCGTCGGGGGGCGGCGCAGAGGGCGCGGGCGGATCGGCCTCAACCGGCTCGGGGTCCGGCGCCGCCGTCACGACCGGCGGCGCGGGCTGCGACGGTGGCGCCGCGGCAGGCTCCTCCGGCGCGGAAACCATCATCTCCTCCGTCAGCAGCAATGGCTCCGGCGCCGCGGTCGACGCCGCAGCGCCTTCCTCCACGGCGGCGGTCGGCGGCGCCGCATCATCCTCGTTCAGGATGCGGCGGATGGAGGCAAGGATGTCCTCCATCGACTGTTCGGCGGGAGGCCCGGCCGGCGGGTTGCCCTGCCCGCTCATGGCGTCCGCCGCGCCGCGGGCGTCGGGTTGATCGGCACCAAGGGCTGCACCGAGATGACGCCCTGCGGCACCACCGCCGCCTGCGGCACCTGTTCGTTGAAATCGCCCGTGCCGACCCAGCGGTCGCGCACCGTGTTGTAGTAGGCGCGCGGGTCGTAGATCTGCACCGGCAGCGACAGATCCTGCGCGGTCAGTCGGCCGAGCGACGCGGTCAGTTCGTAGGAGGAGTTGATCAGCGTCGCCAGCGCGCGCACCAGTCGCGTGCGGGCATTGAGCAGTTCCTGCTCGGCATTCAGCACATCGAGCGTGGTGCGGCTACCGACGATCGCCTCTCGCTGCACGCCGTCCAGCGCGATCTCCTGTGCCCGGATCTCGGCGCGGGAACTGTCGACCTGCGCGCGCGCGGTGGTCAGCGCCTCCCAGGTTCGGGTGGCATCCTGTTCGGCGACGCGGCGCGCATCCATCAGCAACTGACGCGCCTGCTGCGCCTGCTGGCGCGCCTGGCGCACGGCGGAATGCTCGGCACCGCCCTGATACAGCGGCACCGACAGGTTCGCCGTGACCTGGGCGCCGGTCTGGCGCGACCCGCGCGTCTGGTTGTTGTCGATGCGGAAGGCCTGCGCCTGAGCGCTCAGCGACGGCAGCAGCGCGCCGAACTGCAGGTCGATATTGTCCCGCGCGGCCGACTCGTTGAACGTCGCCTCGACCACCGCGGGGCTGTCGCCGGTCGCGCGGCGGATCGCTTCCTGCAAGTTCCGCACCGGCGGGCGGATGGGCGGCGGCGCGACGAGCGATGCCGGCGCCAGCCCGATGACGCGGACGAACGTGGCACGCGACGCCTGCAGCGTGCCCTGCGACTGCTCCAGCTGGAATCGCGCCGCGGCGAGGCGAGCCTCGGCCTGCGCGACGTCGGTGCGGGTGATCTCACCGACCCGGAAGCGCTCGTTCGTCGCCTGCAGCTGCCGCACCAGCACCTGCACGTTGTTCTCGTTGAGCCGAACCTCCTCCTGGTTCTGCACCACCGAGACATAGGCGCGCACGCCGTCGAGCAGGACGGTCTGCTCGACGGCGAGCAGCCGTGCGCGCTGCGCATAGACCTGGTTCTCCGCCCGCCGCGTCCCGGCCGTGGTGCGGCCGCCGCGGTATAGCGGCTGGGTCACCGTGGCCGTCACGTTCGCCGTCGTGCGCGGCTGGTCCGAGAACACCGAGAACGGCGTGCCCGCGCTGTCGAGGTTGATGATGTTGCCCTGCGCGTCGCGCGCGACGGCCACCGTCGATTGTGACCGGGTGCTGGTGTCGGCATAGCCGCCGGCCGCGCCGATGATGACGGTGGGCCGCCAGCCGGACAGCGCCTGGGGCACGTTCTCGTCCACCGCGCGGGCCTGGGCGCGGGCGGCGAGCAATCCCGGGTTGTTCGCGTAGGCGGCGGCCAGCGCCTCCTGCAGCGACTGGGACCACGAAGCGGCAGCCGGCAGCACGGTCAGCGCGGCGGAAAGAAGCATGGTCCGTCGCAGGCTGGTCATCACGTCCTCAATCCCCCAACTGGATGGCGCGCGGCAACGCACGGGATCCGCTGCCGAGCCCGACGCTAAACGTAGGGAAGCTAACGCACCGCAACAGGGCTGCGCCACCCCGACGGAGAAAATCCGGCGGGGTCCGTGGCCACGGTGTCAGAACGCGAAGGCCGGTGCCACGCCGAAGCCCGGCACTGCCGCGGCATGGGCATCGAAGTCGATCGTGGTCGTCATGCTGCCGCCGACGCGCCGCATCAGCCAGGCGCGCCCCGGCGGCCCGCCCGCGAGGCCGATGGCGACGAGCCGCCCGCCCTCGATGAGCTGGTCCTGTACCGCCTCCGGTACCGCATGGACGCCGCCCTCGATCATGATGACGTCATAGGGGGCGCCGGCCGGATGGCCGCCCTCCGGCGCGGCCTGGATCAGCGTCACCTGGCCGGCGGGCATGGTCGCCGCCAGGGCGACGCGCGCGATCGCCAGCAGCGCCGGATCGGATTCGACGGCCGTCACCGTCGCACCCATCGTCGCCATCAGCGCCGCGCCACAACCGGTGCCCGCGCCGAGCACCAGCGCGCGTTCCCCGCGCCGCAGCGCCGCGAGCTGCACCAGCCGCGCGAGGACGAGCGGCTTCAGCATGGCCCGCCCGCCGGGCAGCGGCACATCGGCATCGGCATAGGCCCGCATGGCGGCGGCGGCGGGCACGAAGCGTTCCCGCGGCAGGTCCCGCATGGCCGAGACGATGCGCGGGTCGTCCACCTGGTTCGGCCGGAGCTGACCATCGACCATGAACCGGCGCGCCTCGGCGAAATCCATCTGTGAAGGCCCTTCGAAAACGAGCCCGGGTTATAGGTCTGCCCGCCCGGCCGCGCCAAGCGCACAGACGCCCGCCCGTCCCCCGACCGGCGGCGTGTAACGAAAAGAGCGCATAAGGCTTCTGTCAGCCGGTTGCACCGGGGCCGCGCCGCCAGTAAGAAGCGCGCCACGTGAACGGGGGGGCATCCCCCGGGCACTGCCAAACGCGAGGGACGGCGACCGCCAAGCCCTGCCAAGGCTGCTCTATTCAATCTGGTGATCTCAGCGCGTTGGTCCGGTGGCCGAGTGGTCAGGCAAGGGTCTGCAAAACCCTCTACAGCGGTTCGATTCCGCTCCGGACCTCCACCGCGCAGGAAGGGTTTACACTGCTGCCGCGCAGGACTATACGCGGCGCCCGGCTCCGTTCCCCGATAGCTCAGTTGGTAGAGCGCGGGACTGTTAATCCCTAGGTCGTAGGTTCGAGTCCTACTCGGGGAGCCAAGCGCCCTTCCAAGCGCATCTGTAGCCTTCCATTTTGAACCGCAGAGGCCCGGCCTTCTGCGGTTTTTTCTTCCCCTCCCTTCCCGTCCGTTCCACCCTCAGTAAATGGGAACAGCGGGTATGGAGCGGGTATCCCCAGCGGCCGATACCCACCGGAGGATCGATGCCGCTCACAGACGTGAAGGTGCGCCAGGCGAAGCCGCGCGAATCCGGATACCGGATCCCCGACGCCGGCGGCCTGCACCTTTTCGTCACGCCAAGCGGAAGCAAACTATGGCGTGTCCGGTACAAGATCGATGGGAAGGAGAAGCTGCTGTCGCTTGGCAGCTACCCGGAGATCTCGCTCGCTGCCGCGCGTGAGGCGCGCGACCAGGCGAAGGCCGCAAAGCGGCGCGGCGTCGATCCCTCAGCGCTAAAGCGCGCTGGCGCCCTGCAGCCAGGGCAGGCCCCGCCGGCAACATTCGAGGTCGTCGCCCGCGAATGGCACGCGGTGAAGGCGCCCAGTTGGAAGCCGCACCATGCGGCGGACGTGCTGGCCAGCCTCGAGCGCGAGATATTCCCGACGATCGGCGCCCTGCCCCTTCCCGAGATCACGACGCCCATGGTGCTCGAGGCGCTGCGGCGGGTGGAGAAGCGCGGGGCGGTCGACCTGGCGCACCGGCTGCGGCAGCGGATTTCCCACGCCTTCCAGTTCCACATCGCGTCGACCGGCAACGGCCGTGACCCTGCGGCCCATCTCAGCCGAGCCATGACGCCGATCGACAAGAGCGGCCGCCGGCCGGCGGTGACGACGATCGCCCGGGCGCGGGAGGTGCTGCAGGCCTGCGAGCAGCTGCCGGCATTCCCGGTCACTCGGCTGGCCCTACGGCTGCTTGCGCTGACGCTGGTGCGGCCCGGCGAGGTGCGTGGAGCCGTACTCGACGAATTCGAGGATCTCGACGGCCAGGAGCCCACCTGGCGCATCCCACCGGAGCGGATGAAAAGCCAGTTCGAACACGTCGTGCCGCTGTCGACGCACGCCGTCGACGTGGTGAAGGAAGCAACGCGACTGGCGGGCCGAGGGCCCCTTCTCTTCCCCAGCACGCGCCAGGCCCGCCGGCCGCTCAGCGAGAACGCGATCGGGTACCTGATGAATCGCGCTGGCTTCCGCGGCGAGCATGTCGCGCATGGCTGGCGCGCCACTGGGTCGACCGTCCTGAATGAACGATACCCCGCCGATCGCCAGGCCATCGACCTCATGCTGGCGCACGGCCCGAAGGATCCGGTCGAGGGCGCCTACAACCGCGCCCTGCACCGCACGCGCCGGCGCGAGCTGGCGCAGATCTGGGCCGACATGCTGCTGGAGGGGATGCCGAATGCGGAGCAGATTGCGACCGCTGCTCGGCGCTGACGGCCTCGCGTGTTCTCATCCCGTTCACGGTCGGCTAGCCTCGGGCCATGCCGCCGCGCCCCTCCAAGTCGGCCTGGTTCCCGGCAGCCGAATTGCACCCTGACGGTGTGCAGCTTGGCCGGTCGGTGCCCGACGACCTCCACTATCTCTGCTTCTTCTGCTCCCATGCCCCGGGCGCCTGCCGCGCGACGTATGAGGTCGGGATCCCCGCGGCGATCGAGCGCTTCGGCCCGTTGATCCGCACCCTCGAGCTACGGCGTCGCCTGCGCTGTCGCTGCGGCAACCGAAACGTCGCATTGCAGCTGCACGTCGACACAGGGCCCAAGGAACGAAGGGCGGCGCGTGGACCTCTGCCGGCGGTGACGGCACCCTGGCCGGAGGAGCTCGAGGACGTCTGGGAGGACTACATGTGCACGAACTACGCGGTCCACACCAACCAGGCGGCGATCCGCCTCCTCGCGAAGCCCTGGCGAGATCTGACTGGGAACATGGCACCGATGCCGGCGGTCTTCCCCGACTATGCCGCGCCAATCGTGCGGAACACGACGGAGGGGCGCGAGCTCGCAATGGCGCGCTGGGGCATGCCGTCGCCGGCGTTCGTCCTGCACGGCCGAAAGGTGGATTCGGGGGTGGTGAATGTGCGCAACACTAACTCGGCGCACTGGCGGCGCTGGCTGGGGCCGGCGAACCGCTGCCTCGTGCCGTTCACCAGCTTCGCAGAACCGGAGCCGCAGCCGGACGGCCGCAAGCCGCCGGCGTGGTTCGCGCTGGGCGCCGATCGGCCGCTCGCGTTCTTCGCGGGGATCTGGCTGCCGCAGTGGACGTCTGTGCGAAAGCTGAAGGAGGGGGAGGTCACCACCGACCTCTTCGCCTTCCTGACATGCGAGCCGAACCGGGAGGTCGGCGCCATCCATCCGAAGGCGATGCCCGTGATCCTGACGGAGGAGGATGAGCGCGAGATGTGGATGACCGCGCCCTGGGACCTCGCGAAGGCCCTACAGCGGCCGCTGCCGGATGATTCGCTGATCATCGTGGCCCGCGGCGAGAAGCGCGACCCGGCATGACCGACGCACTGCCGCTCCCCCACCGCCTCGACGGCCGCCGCCCCGACCCCGAGAAGCTCGTCACCGCGACCGGCCCCCTCGGCGGGCCGAGCTATGAGCATCGCGGCGCCCAGATCGACTGCAATCCAGGCGGACACGTCTGCCGACTGAAGATGGAGGGCCACCCGCTCGACGGGTCGAGCTTCGGCGTGCCGGGCACCATCGTCTACCTGGTCGACCTGTGGCTCGACCAACAGCGACTGCCGCCCTGGATCAAGGTGGTACCGCCGAGGAAGCCCTAGGGCACCTTCACCGTCACCATCTTCCCGACGAGGTCCCCAGCCTCTCCGGGCTGGTGGGCGATGTGGCACCAGAACTCGTGGGTGTCGCCCTGGCGCATGACCTGGCGGCAGAAGCCGCCTTCGCCGAACTCAGCCCGCGCCAATGCTTCGGCCTTCCTGCGAGCGAGCGCCTCGAGCGCCGGATCCTCTGGGGGCAACTTCATCCTGCGTCTGAACTTCGGCATGGCGGCCTCCGCAAAGGAACGCGCGTGACCGCCTCCTGTTGCGCTGGGGGGCCGCACTTGCCACCCCCAACCACGATATCCACCGCCATCCACCACCCACCACTGCTGGGCCGACTCGGGGCGCAAGCGCTAATGTTCGTTTGCCTACCGCATCGGTGGGCATCCCATCGACTGCGAACAAGCAGGAGTAAACATGACTACTCGGAAGATCGGCCGGGACGCTGGCACTGGCCAGTTCAAACCAGTGGAAGCGGCTCGCCGCGACAAGGAAGGGTCGGTGGTGGAAACCATCCGGACCCCTTCGAAAACGACCCCTCCGACGGCGAAGCCGACCCCACCGAAGCAGGGCCGGTAACGCTTCGAGCCAGTAGTTCCTGACGAAGGAGGGCCGCGGCAACGGCCCCCTTCACGTCCAGTGAACATCCAGGATCAGTTGCCGCGCAAGGTAGATCAGCGACGCTTCCAAACTTCACACCTCAGGTTCCCCGAAAGACTACGAGGGGAACGCACCTCATGGGCAGTGATACCTAGTCCGCCCGAGGGCGCGGGACGTTGATCAGGGGCCCATCAACCTGCCGCGCGCGCGGATGTCATCCACCCTGCGCTGCCACCCCCGCCCGAAGGTCGGCCACAGCAGCGCGCCGGTGTTGCTGTTCCGCGCCACCTTCAGGAACGCCAGCCGATCATCGCAGATCCGGTCCACCAGCCGCGCCCGGTCGTTCACCGCGCGCACGGCAGCCAGCGTGATCGGCCCGACGAAGCCATCCGCCCCGACGCCGACCATGCGCTGGAGACACTTCGCCGCCCGCATGCCACCGCTGTTCACCGCGAAATCGAACACGGCCAGGTCGACGCCGGCGGGCAGGTCATCACCGCGGACATCCGCCCAGAACCATTGCCGATACACCATCGCCGCCTTCGCGGGCGACACGAGCAGGATATCGTCCCGATCGACGTCACCGTCCCCGTCGAGATCCATCATGCTGCCGAGCGTCCGCGCATAGCGCAGCGAGATCCCCATGTTCGTCGCCCCGCCCGGATCAGCTGGATGGTCGACGAAGCCGCCCTCATGCTTCAGCACGATGGCGACGCAATCCTGGAATCGGAGGTCCGCTTCGGTCGGGCGGAACGCTGGCACGGGGTCGCCAACGGCGTGCACCGGGATAGCCCGGGTGGGTCGAGGCCAGGGCTCGATCGGCTGGATCGGCCCGGGCGCGACAGGCGGCGGCGCTGCTGCACCGCCGCGCAGCCAGCTGAAAATGCTCATGGGGTAGCGATCTCCCTCACGGTTGCGAGCCGCTGCCGGCAGTCCTCGCCGGCCTCGGCCAGATCCAGGATCCAGCGCGCGAGCGCCTGGTCATCGGGGGCGACGGGCACCGGCGGTTCCGGCCGGCACACCAGCGTCGACGGCGGGAACACCCGCGGCGCCGGCGTCACGGGCGCGCAGCCCATCCAGAGCGGCGCGCACAGCAGGGGCAGCAACGCAGGCGTGCGTGACAGGCGCGGCATCGACGGCCCTCCGGATCGGTTGGAATCGCGCGTCGCGCTCGGCGACGGCCATGGCGAGGCGCTCGAGCGCGACGATGGCGGTGTCCCTGCCCTTCACCGCTTCCTCAGCGGCAACGGCGCGCAGGTCGGCGGCCTCCCGCCGCGCCGCCTCGACGCGCCAGGCGCCGAACAGCACCAGCAGGACGGCGCCGGCGGCGAGCCAGCGGGCGACGGGGGAAAGGAGGAAGGCGGGCATCATCCGTCACCCGCCGCGACCTTCCGCGCGAAGGCGGCCCGGCACATCTGCTCCAGCGTGACGCGCGCGATGCCGACGCGCTGCGTCGTCTCGGGCAAGGCGCCGGCGACGTAGTCCGCCATGCCCTGAATGGCGACCTCGCTCCCGAGGCCCTGCCGGACCTTCTCCAGGGCGAGCTGCGCGGCGTTCTCGATCGCGTGCCGAATCAGCGTGGTGTCGGCACCGTTGATCTGCACCGACAGATAGCGGAGCAGCAGAGGCAGGCTGCGGATCAGCAGGCCGGCAAGCGCGGTTACAGCGCCGGCAGCCGCCAGCACCGCCGCATCCATGATGGGGGCGAGGTTCACGGGGATCTCCGATGTTGGATGCCGGCACCCGCCGGCGGGGGTCACGCGCCCTTCGGGGGGCGCAGCGTCTCGAGTGATGGAATTGGTGGCAGGTGATAGTCGGTCGCCGGCCCAGCCAGCTTGCGCTGCTCCTCAGTCAACAGCCCTCGGAGCACTTGCATCAGGTCGTTGCCGCGGTGGCGCTGGGTTCGCGCCACTTCCTCCATCTGGCGCCCAGCCAGCATCCAGCGCGTGCCGCTCTCCTGCGCTTCGTCCAGCCGCTCCTCCGCCTCGCGCTCAGCCGCGCGCGCGCGGTCCCGGTCCTTCACCAGGTCGGCCTGCCACTTCTCCTCGCGCTCGCGCAGGCGCCTCTCTTCGTCGGTTTCGAACTGCCGGTCCTCGGTGCGCTTCTTTGCCCACCGGTCCCACCAGCCGTACAGCACGGCCGCGCCGGCGGCGGAGCCGAACCACATCGCGCCCTGGATCAGCAGAGCGTAGGCGTCACCAGTCGCGGGCATGCTTGGCCACCACCAGCAGGTTCGGGAACGTCCATGCGGCAGTGGCAGCCAGGAAGGGCGACCAGGGGAAGATTGGCCACACCAGGAACGATAGGCTGCCGAGCCACATCACCACGCCCATGGCAGCGATGGCGCGCAGGAATCGAATGCGGAAGAACAGGCCGAACAACTGCACCAGGCCACCAGCGACAGTGAACACCGCGACGCCGTGCCCCGGCAGGATCTCCGTCATCAGATCGAAGGATCGATAGTCCTCGGCTCCGCGGCCGAGCAGCAGGCACGAACCGAAGGCCAGCATGCCGACGGCGCTGCTGAACTCGGCCCAGGCGCTGTCCTCGCGGAAGATCGCGGCGAGACGATGCAGCGTGAACGCCAAAGGATGCCGCAGGAACTCGCGTGCGGAGACCGTCGTCGGCATGTCAGCGATCCCTGATCGTGTAGCCGTCGGGCCCGGCCGCATCGGTGTACTGCCGCGCCAGGTGCTCCGCGCGCGGGCCGATCCAGCCATTCAGGTGATTCCCCCCAGCGGCATTGCCGAGGAATGCCCGCTGTAGCCCCGGCGGTATGGCGACGGCGGTCGAGACGGGCGCCGCGCCATTGACCGACAGGACCAGCCCCGCCGGCCCGTAGGACGCGCGCACCGTGTGCCGCTGCAGCGCCGGACCGGAGGCCATCGCGACGGTTCCCGCGATCACGCCCCCGACTATCGAGCGAAGCCGGACCGTCGTGCCACCCGCAATCAGCGACAGGCGGATGCGGTTGCTGGACGTGCCGTCGTCGACCGTGAGCAGCTCACGATCGCCGCTGAGAACGTCCCCGGGGATGAAGTCGATGACGAAGGTGCCGGCGGCTGGCGTGAGCCAGCGCTGGACGTCGATGAAGGAGACGTTGTCGGCGGAGCGGGTAGAAGGCCCGGGCGAGCCGATGGGCGAAAGCACCGGGCTCGGCACGAAGCCTGCGAGGGCAGTCAGACCGCCCCACAGGTACACGCTCAGCCCAGCGGCCGCGTAGCTCGGCGCCCTGCCCTGGCCGGCGCCCGTGATGAGGTAGAGGTTGAGCGAGGCGGCCGTCGCCGCGCCTGTCATCGCCCCCGACATCCAGCAGAGGAACCAGCCGTCCCGCAGCGGACGGATGCCGCTGCTGACGTTCGCACCCGTGTTGCCGACCACGCCATTGGCGAGGTCGAAGTTCGCCCAGGAGCCAAAGCCCGCTATCGCATTGGCCCAAAGCAACTGAATGAAGCTGCCGGCGCCAGCCCGAGCCATGACGTAGGACGTATAGACGTCACCGATGTTCGCCACGGTCATGTTTGCCGCACCGATGACATGCGTGCTGGTCGCGCCGCCGTCGGTCAGCAGCGCCGCCTCGGTAAGGCCGTTGGGCGCAAGGCCGGCATTCGGTGCCAGCACCACGTTGCTTTGCGACCATGCGGCACCTTGGAAGCGCGGATCGGTGATGCGGTTGGTGATCGCCGCCTCTACCAGCAGCCCGCGATGCGCCCCTGTCGCTGGATCCCAGTCAGGGCGCAGGGTGTTTGCCAGCCGCTCGGCCAGCACACCGTCCGGCCCGAACGACCAGCCGCTATTCGCCCGCGCCACCGCCAGCAGGTCGGTGTCCGGGTAGTCCAGCCGGGACAGCATCAGACGCGCTCCACGACGCGCCAGGAGCCCGCGATCACCCCGGCGCCAAGCGCGCCGCCGAACAGCAATTCACCGATCTCCGTCGCGCCCGGGCGCCGCGCGTCACCGACGGGCCGCACCCGCCACCCGATCTCGTACGCCGGCGCGCAGGTCAGCCCAGCCACCAACGGCCACCACCAACCGCCGCCGGCGAGCCATAGCACCACGGCCGCGGGTGCCCCCCACAGCACGCCCCGCACCATGTGCAGCGCCGCGTCGCGGGACCATCCGCCCTCGTTCCTGCCGAGGTCGCTCGACCGCCACCAGCCGGGCAGGCAGCCGAGCCAGAGCGCGACTGCCAGCGCCAGCGACCAGCCCCACGGCAGCGGCGTCACCAACCACGCCAGCAGCGCCAACGGGACGGCCCAGGCAACAACCCGCGCCGTCGTCGCGCCGCGGCCGGTGACGCGGGCGAACACCGCCGCGCCGCGCAACCAGAAGCCCGCGGCGCCGATCAGGGCGCCCGCGACGGCCCCGGTGAGGTCGAGGATCTCCGGCACCATCAAAGCCGCTCCACGACGCGCCAGGAGCGCGACCAGCCGGGGAACGCCGTCCGCGTCATGCCGTCAGCCTGGCCGGGCTGCACGACGGCACCCCAGATGCTGCGGAGGTTCATCTCCACCCGGCTGAGCCCGGTATCCGGCACCCACAGCACGTCGCGCACCGCGCCGTTCCGTCGCACCATCGCCCGGTACTGCGTGGCGATCTCCGACACGCCGAGGTAGCGCGTCTCAAACGCGGCAAAGCGCGGGTTGCTCAGCGCCGGGGCGGGGAACTCCGCCCCCGTGTACCCATTCCTATCCCGGCGATCGAGGATCATCCGATCTTCCTGGTAACCCCAGGATTGAGCACGGGTCATGCGCCACAGCGCCCCCGCCACGACGAGGCCGATATCGATCTCCGACAACGCCGCGTCGGTCACTTCCACCAGGAGGTACCGGCCCGTCGCCGGACCTGCGGCGCGCACCACGACTACGTTGCCGTTGGCCTCGTCGCCGGTCGCTGCGGGCCCCACGCCGCTATCCCAAGCGTCGCCGGCGGCGCCCGTGATATCGGCCGTTGAGAGCCGAACACGGATCGTTGCCGAGGCCGTCAGTGTGCCGGACAGGGGCGCCACGCAATCGAGCGGGCGCGACGCGCCAAGGTCGAACAGGATCGCCGCACTGCTCCCCATGAACCGCGTCCGCACCCGCGGCTGAGGATCCTGCAGATTCGATAGCGGCATGGTCGGAACCGTGGCGGCAGCGGCTGTCACCGACGCAGCGCGCGCGGTCACGTCGTCGTAAAGGAAGGCACCCGGCATCTCAGGCTCCCTGGGTCGCGATGGTGATTGTCAGCCGCTGCGCCCCGAGCTGCTCCCGCCACCCGACGACGACGCCACGCACCCCGCCGCCCATCTCCCACAGGTCGTACGAAACGCGGCCGACGTGCCCGCACTCGATCTGACCGAGATAGCGATCGGTGGTGATCTCAAAGATCCGCGGCCCCGCCTCCAGCCACCTTGCCCACGCCTGCGCTCGGGTCGAGGCGTCCGCCTGCGACCAGAACAGCCCGGGAAGCAGCATGTCCCTTTGCGGCGCGAGGCGCTGGGTGAGCGTGACACTGTTGATACGCTCCGGGCCCGACGCGCGATTCTTCAGCCGCTCGCGATCCGCGGCCGGGACACTACCCGCCACGTCCGTCATCGGGGTCCAATTGGGCCGCCAGTTCACGCCGACGGAGGTGGACAGCGATCGGAGCGAGGCCGGCAGCGAGACCGGGCGGCAGTCCAGGACCCAACCCGCCTTGATATCGAACTGATCAGTCGCGTCGCTCGCGATCGGATCGAACAGGCGAATGGCGCCCGACCGACCACCGCAGAGCACCGCCCCACTGGCCTGCACAATGGTGCTCGCGGCGTCGGAGGCTGTGATCTCCTGCCCGCCGCTGTACCAGCCGATCTCGCCCGGGATGTCCGCCTCAGCAAAGGCGAAGGAACTGCCGTCGATCTCCAGCGCGCCGACGCCCGGCCCCAGCGCATTGATCAGCCGCCGCAGGACGCCCGCGGTGCTGCTGACGTACCCGCCATCGGCGTCGCCGCGAACGTCGGCCGTCACGATCCCGTCCGGCGTGCTCCCGAGCTGGAACATGCCGAGAGCTTCCCACGGCCGCGCCTGGCCGACCGTCGGTGTGCCGCTGCTGACCAGCGCCTGTTCCACGCCGCGGATGCGCACCGCATCGATGGAGAAGACCTGTCGCCAGGACACCTGGTAGGTCGGCAGGCTGCCGGCGCCGAGGTCGATGTTGCCGAGGAAGTTGGGGGTCACGTTGCCGCAGCGCCCGAGCAGCACAGGCTTGGGCCGGTCCTTGAGCTCGTCGCCGCCCTCGATGCCTCCGGTCCCCGCGTACTTCGTCGGCTGCAGCGGCACCGCGAGGCGCTCCAGCACATCAACACCGACCAGGGTGCCGGTGCGCCCTGCCCCGCGATCCACCCCGCGCGTCAGGCCCGAGAATGCCAGCACAGGGTCGGTGCGGGTTATGGTCGCAGTGCCTGCCGAGAGATCCAGGCGCATTCCCAGCACCTTGCCCGCCAGCGGCGTTCCGACGTCGCTTGCGCGCGCGTCCACCACCGGCACACGCCGGATCCGCAGCCCCCGCCCGTCGGCCAGCCCGTAGCGGTGCAGGTCGCGCAGTGCCGCGTCCGCGTCATCCAGTCCGATCGTGGATAGCCCCACCGTGAGCTTCCCCCCGATCCCCAGGGCATCGAGCGCCGACTGGCTGATCTCCACATCGCCGGTCAGGCGCGGCTGGTAGACCGTGCTCGCCGGGTCGTCGGTGCTGGCCGTCGCGTAGCCGGCACTCGCCCACCGCAGCGTGTCGATACCCTGCGGCGAAACGAACGCATCCGGCAGCCAAGCGGGCGGCCAGAAGCCGGGAGCATCGAAGCCCAGGTTCATGAGGACGCCAGCCCCTTCGCGTCGACTTCCACCAACAGCACCACCGCGCGCGGCTCGGACCCCGCCGTCAGCACCGGCCGCGTCAGACCCGCCGCCTCTTCGAACATCGCAGGCAGCGTCGCCGGCGGTTGGAAGCCAGGACCGTCGAATCCTGCGCTTTGCATCACGTCACAGTCCGACCGCCGTGACGAAGAGGCCGTCCACCTGTTCGGCCGTCAGCGCGAACTGCTCGGCGCCCCAGGCGATGAAGTCGCTGCCCCGCAGCCATGTCTGCTGCTCAAACCGAAGCCGCGTGACTTCGCGCTCGGTTTCATTCTCGATGAGCGCGATGCGGTCGCGGATCATCTGCTCGGTGATCCCGGCGCCCAGCAGGGCGATAAGGCCTTGCGTGCGCGAGATGGAATCAGGGACCAACACCAGCGCGGCGCGCTCCGCGTCGATTTCCATCTGCGCCAGGTCCTCCTCCGACATCTCGACGAGGAGGCCGTCCACCATCTTCTGCATGTCAGCGAATCCCTGCGATGGTCACGTTGCCGGACAGCGTGCCGACCGTCGGCAGGATGCGGATCGCGTTGACCGCACCGGCAGCGTTGCGCCGGCCGCCGAATAAGCCGATCCCGCCATACGAACCGCCGCCGCCGTAATCGACGTAGGTGGCCTTTCCGACCAGGGAGGGGGCGACCGGGCTGTCACCGACAAAGAAGGTGTAATCGCCCGTCAGCAGCGTCGACCCGTCCATAGACGACGACATCGGCAGCATGGAGGAGTTGCCCGTCGACGTACCGACCAGGCTCGACGTGCTGTTCCACAATTGCCGGAAATTGTAGTCCGAGGCGCCAGCCGCGAACGATGCGCCCCCATTGGTGGAGGTGCGAAGCCCGATCTGGCAGTTCGTGGTGCTCACCGCCATTTCGGTGATCGTGATCCGGAAGGCGCGAAAGCCGGCCGGAAGCGTGAAGTCGATCGCGCCGACCAGGACGCCGCCCTGGGAACGGACGAACACCTCGGCAGGGAGCGCGCTACTGACCCAGCCGGACGTCACCCGCCGAAGGGTTGCCACCTCACCCGGCGCTAGTGTGAGCGTCGCCCCACCGTTGATGGTCTCGGACGCGTTCGCGTCTATCGTCAGCAGAGCGTTCCCGCCATTGCGGATTTCGATGTCGCTGCCGATCGGCACCGTGGCGATGGCGGGCAGGTTCACCGTGCCGGCGCTCGCCGCGGTCCACCAGTTGAGGAAGTTGCCGAGGTCGGCGAGCGTCAGGTTAACGGTCGTCGCCGTGCTCTCGATGACGCGTCGCTCCCCCGCGTCGATCCAGGCGAACACATCCTTGGTGCCCGGCGGCAGCGACACCAGGGCATCGCTGTTGGACGATGCCAGGACCGCGCCTCGCGTCAGCGTTCCCGGCAATCCGCCGTTGAATTGCCCGAAGCCCATCTCGAAACCGTTCGCCCAGGAGATGACGTACTTCACGGCGATGGACGACGCGCCATAGGCAGCATTGAAACTGCGCCCGGCGCCCGAGGCGGAGTTGAGTGTCAGCGTGCCGGTCCCCACCGTGTCGGTGGACTGCTTGGCACGCCAGGGCAGGATTGGCATTGATGTTCCCCGTCAGGTTTAGCGGCGCGCGATGAGGGCTTCCAGGGTGAACAGGAGGCGATTGATGTCGCCCCGCATCCCCTTCATCTCGTCGAGCGCCAGACCGTTCATGTCGAAGATCCGCTCCAGCGCAGCGGTGCTTCCGGCCTGCACGTCGAGCAGCGCGGACAGGCCGTACTGATCGCCGCCCAGCGCCGCGATGTCCCGTCCGAAGCCGGCAGTCAGGGCGGCAAACCGCTCGCTGGTGCCGAGGTAGTCGCGCGCCACCGGCAGGAACGTCTGCGCCACGCTCGATAGCTGATTGATATCCCCGCTCTGCCGTGCCTGGTTGTAGGCCTGGAGACCCGCGAAATAGCGCGCCTCCGGCGCCAACCCGCCCCCGCCGCCGACCGTGAGCCCGAGGAGGAGGTCGCGCGCGGTGCCGGCCTTCTGATCCTGCTGCTGCTTGAGCAATACATCACGCTCGGTTGCCTGCGCGGAGGCGAGCATGCTGACGCGCACGTCATCGGAAGCGGCGCCGAGGGCCTTCAGGGCCGTCCGGAGTTCTTCCATCTCCGCCGTGGCCCGCAGGTCGAATGCCTGCATCATGCTGTCCGGCGTGCCGAGCGCCCCGAGGCGCCGCATCTCGAACGCCGTCCCCAGGCCGGTCAGCTGCCGGTCGCGGTCGCGATAGAGGGATGCCCGCTCCTCACCCCTGACCACGTCGTAGTAGCTGAGCCTTTCCGCGCGCAGGCCCGAGCCCTCGCCGATGCCGAGATCCGTCAGGGTTGCCTCCAGCGCCCGGCGCTCATCCTCCGTCTGGATGTCGAAACTGAAGATCGACGCATCGAAGGCGCGCCCGCCCGTCGCCATGCGCCGGGCGTCCAGACCCTGGGCAGCGCGCACATCAGCGCGGCTGCGCGCGGCGTAGGCTTCCTCCGTCTGCTTCGCCTGCGCAGCGCTCAGCGCATCGATCGACAGGCCCCACCGCTGCGCCCCGTCGATTGCGGGCGCGAAGCTGTCAGCGATGGTCTTCAGGGTCTGTTCGAACTGGCTGCCCGCCTCCTTGGCCTTCAGCATCGGTTCGTAGATCTGCGTGATGAACTGGCTGGCCGTCTCGATCTCCTGCCAGGAGCCAACCGTGCCGGCACGCAGGGCCGTCTCGAGGTTGGCATTGTTGGCGGTAAGGTTGCCGCGCACACGGCCGAACAGGTCCTGCGGGTCGAATTGGCTGTTGGGCGACATGCCCGAGCCGACGATATCCACCGCGCCCCAGAGGCCGGCGGCCCCGCGGACGGAATCGGTGACGCGCACACCGGTAGCGCCAAGCAACTGATTGATGGGGTCGATCGCCTCCTGAACCGATGCGCGCGCCCCCCATTCATCCCAGCGCTTGCCGCCGGCTCCGACGATGGAGAAGTGCCCGTTGTCGGCCAGTCCGATACCGACGTCGCCGCCGGAGAACTGGCGCGAGGGGCCGATCAGGCCGCCCAGGGAGCCGCCGCCAGACCCGCCGACCAGGCCACCGACGAGGGCACCGATCGCAGTGCCAACGCCGGGAATAATCGAACCGATCATCGCACCGGCAGCGGCGCCCCCGACGGCACCGACACCCGAGCCGATCTGAACGTTGGTCCGCTGCGCATCGGTCTTGGCGATCATGTTGCCGAACGTCGTGCCCAGCATGTACCCACCGCCGATGCCGGCGGCGTAGGTACCGAGGGACACGCTGCCGAGGGTGCTCAGCATGCCGCCGCTGCCTTGAGCGGCAGCTACCGCAGCCGGCGCAGCAGGGCCGTAGACGCCCGCGCCCATCCCGGCCAGCGCGGCATTCGTCGCACCAGCGCCGGAGGACGCAAACCACCCTGCGCCCGACTGCCAAATCGGGTTGTTGATGTACCCGCTGAGGCCGCCGAGCCAGGAGGAGCCGCCGCCACCGCTGAGATTGCTGTAGAGGCTGCTTCCGGTGCGGGCGAGGCCGAACAGGTCGAGGGAGCCGTCGCCGCCCTGCGCCGCCGCCACCCCGCCGGCACCGGCGGGACCAGCGGACCACATCATTGGCATGGACCCGCCGGCCATGGCGGGGGCGCCGAAGCCGCCGAGGCTGAACCCGCCGCCCCCACCGCCGAATATACTGCCCAGGCCAAACAGCCCCGACATGCCGCCATTGCCGCTGCCCAGGCCCCCGAGACCCAGCGACTGCACGATCGGCGCGATGACAGGACGGATCACCGCCTCCGCCGCGATGCGGGCGATGGTGGACTTCGCGGTCCGCTCCATCGCGTCCCACATACCGTCCCAGCCCTGGCCGTTCTCATCGAACAGGTCAGCGAAGCGCTCGGCGCCGTAGTCGACGATGCGATCCGTGACGCGGCGGTTCTGTTCCTCGCGCCGCTCGAGCACCTGGCGCTCATTCTCCGCTGCGCGCTTCTGGGCTTCGTCCTGCTGGTTGACCCACTCCATCCAGGCGTTGTTGGAGCCGTCGAGAGGGCCATACGACTGCCGCTCGCGCGACGATCCCCCGCGGCCCGACCTTGGCGCTGGTGGACGATTCGGACTGGAGCCGTCCTGGACTGAGGCCGCGATGCGGCCCTCCATCAGCGCGGCAACATTCCGCTGACCGGCAATCTGCCGCTCCAGCATCGCGACCTCGCCCCGCACTCGCAGGACTTCAGGGTCCCGATCAAGGCGGGCCGCAGTGGCAGCCGCCTCCGCGCGCAGTGCGGATTGCTGACGGAGCAGCGTCTCCAGAATTGCACTGTCTGCGACAGACCGATTCGGGTTGGACTGCAATGCATCGATAGTCGCATCGACAGAGGTTCCAACGCGCGCGCCTCGCGTCAGCGATCCAAGGCTAGTCTGTTGGGCCTGGAGATTCGCTTCCAGGAGCGTGGCGGAGGCATTGGCCTGATCCCGAATGCTCGCCATGCCCTCGCGATACAGCCGCCGGGCCCGCTCCGCCGCATCCTCACTCAGCCGGATGAAGGCCCGGACGCCTTCCGCAGCGTCTCGTACCGCTTCCTCGTTGAGGCGCACGCGGCCGGTCAGGAAGTCGAATGATGTCCCAAGCGCCCGGGTGATGGGCTCCCAGTTCTGAAAGATCGCGTAGGCAGCACCCGCCGCGGCGCCTGCCGCCCCGAAGGCGGCAACCAAACCCGCTCCCCCGCGAAGGACACCAAGCAGGCCGGTCGCCGCCCCCGTCGCTCGCTCCATCACCGGCGCAATGGTCGCGAAGTCCCCGCCCAGCTTCGTCAGACTGCTAGAAGCGGCAGTACCCACCGCCTGCAGCGCGCCCAGAACGCGTGACGAGCTTTCGGCGCCAGTTGCCAGAGCGCCGAGTTGCTGCCCGCTCGCCTGCGCTCGCTGGCCGAGGCGCTCGGCAGCCCGGCCGGCCTCATCCAGGACGCGATTGAATGCTTCGCCGCCATCGGCGCGCAGTTCGATGGGCGGGATACCGCCGCCCCCTAAGCTGCTGCTCATGCTGATCTCCGAATGGCCTTGGAGAGCCGGTCCGCCCACACGTCCGGCATTTCCCGCGCAACGACGCCGGCGACGATCGCCTTTGGATCCAACCGCTGCCGGTAGACCGGCGGCTTCTTTGCGAAGATCAGGATGGGGCGAATGACCTCCGCCCCCTTCACGTCCAGCTTCTGGTAGATGGCCGGCGGCAGGTTGTTTGGCAGCAGGCGACCACCCGGTGTCCGGCGCACTGCTTGGCCGGGCCAGACGACGAAGTAGTATTCGGCCCGGCGACGCCCACGGCTGCGCTTGCCGGGCCGGCGGTTTCCATCGAAACCCTGCCCAGCCCCGCCGAGCGCCTGGAGATCCGACAGGATCTTGTTCATCCGCGGGCCGGTCACATTGCCATAGGCATCGACCTGGGCGAACTGCGTCGGTACGAGGTAAACCGTCTGCCCCCCCGGCATCCGCATCTGAAGTCGCCGCTCGCCCGCCTTCTGCCGGCGGGGGCCGCCTCCGATCTGCGCGCGCAGGTAGCCCTGGTAGGCGCCCTCATGAGCGCCCTTGAATTGACCGGCCCGGCTCCACGGATCGGTACTGCCGCGCCAGACGACCGCCGCGGCGGGCCCCGGCAGGTCTTCCACCCACGCAAGGCTGTTCAGCGCGTAGGGCGTCGGGCGATCGAAGACCCGGCGCATCTCTCCCTGGATTGCCCGGACCCCGCGCTCCGCCAGGATGTTCATCGTACGGCGGGCGGCGTCCTCGACTTGCGCACGCTTGGATCGCAGCGCATCGCGGATCGCGCTGACGGTTGGAACCGTCTTCAGCGATATGCGCATGCCTATCCCTGCTCCTGCTTGTCGAGCTCATCAAAGCGCCGCTCTGCGGCATCCAGGACTGCGAAGGCGTTGATCAGCCAGGCGGGCTGCTGGTTGATCCCACCTGCCTCCGGCAGAAGCGCCAGCCCGCCCATGCCACCGCGGCAGCGCGCCCAGAGGCGCACCGCATGGTGATAGGCCCGGGGTACGACATGCTGCGGATTGCGTGGCCACCATTCATCGCCGACGCGAAAGGGAACGCCGCCCTCCGGTGTCGCGCGACCTCGGAATGCCTCGGGGTCGCGCGAGACCGCCAGGGCGGCCCTCAGTTTTTTTCCGCGGCCGGGCCCGGCCGAACCAAGCGCATCGCCGCCGCATGCAGCACCTCGACGTCACCGGTCGGCAGGGCCGCCACTGCGTCGCGTTTCCAACGCAGGCAAATCGCGAGAAGCTCCAGTTGCTCCGAGCGATGCTCTTCAATTTGGTGTCGGCGCAACTCGATCAGAGCCTTCGCCTCACGCATCGCCCACTCCGCTCGCATCCGGCGGCGCCGCGCAGCACTCGCATCCCGATCCGCCTGACCAAAATCCCTCCGCTCCTCCGCCGACCACGTCGATCGGTCGGGCCCGAACGCCGCGTAGTGGGAGGTGAGCGCGTCCTGCGCCGTCTCGTCAGCATCGAGCGCAGCGAGGTGCGCGGCCTTTTGCTCTTCGGGGAGGCCGGATCCTTGGATCTCCTGACGGAGGGCGTCGACGAAGATCGCGTCGTTCGGCACAACCATCGACGCCGAACGGGCGACGATTTCACCGAACTCCCCGAACGTCGGCGCATGCAGGGTGAAACTGCGATCAGTGCCTGGAATGGGCACGTCGATCGTAACGCCACCGCTCACGATGGGCTTGGTCATGATGTAATCTCCTGGCGGGAAGAGGGTGGACGGCAGGCACCGCCATGCCTGCCGTCCGTGCAGCGCCGGCGCGGCGCCTGACCCGCGGCGGCGGGGTTCGGTCAGAAGCAGCAGAGGAACGCGCCGGCGTTCGGCGTGTCCGGCGTCAGCACGATGGAATCGACGCCGAGCTCTCCGCGTTCCTCATCGCCCAGCTCGGTGACCTGCGCGGATGGGCAGGACAGCGCGAAGCGGTTGCCGGCCGTGGCGCCCCAGATGGCGGCGTAGGGCATCGGCACCCCCGATTCCCACGCGCCTGCGCGCGCCGGGGACCGGGTCGTGCGGCTGAACGGGTTCAGGGTGTAGCGAGGCGATGCGCCGGTCAGGATCGGCACGTCATACCCCTGCGGGGCTTCGGGATTCTCGGTGTAGTAGGACCGGTTGCCCATCTCGAAGTTCACGGACTGGACGTCCGCGACGGCGCGGTTGAGCTGCGACATGCCGCCCATCCAAAGCGGGGGGCGGCGCGTGACGGGCACGAAGTTCGTGACCATCGTCGCGGCTTCCTTGTAGGCGGCGACCATGCCGGTCAGCGTGTAGACCAGGCTGGCGGGCTGCCCCGCGATAAGGCCGATGCCCCAGCTGCCCTTCATGCCCAGGAACCGGTGCCGCAGCCCGTCCTCATAGATGTAGGCGGTCAGGCCAGCTTCCTGCGATTCGTCGCTGATCGGCCGGTACAGGACGTTGGTCGGAATCTGCAGTGACGTGCCGGACGACAGGATGGGCGAGTAGGTGCGCCCGAGCGAGACGACACGGCCGGTCGTGTAGTCGATGACGACGTCGACCGCGCCGGCGGCCGGGTTACCGGTCAGCAGGATCGCCATGCCGCGGTACTGCTGCGCCGTGGTGCCGAACGGGCTGGCCGCGGTCACCGTGGTGCCGGTGCCGGATGCGGCTGCCGTCGGCGCGCCGACCGCGGCGGCGGTGACGACTTCCTCCATGCGGCACGCCTTCATGGCCTTGCCCCATTCCGGCGCCTGGCCGGCCGTGCCGCTGCCGACCATCGGCACCGCGATCCGCAGTTCGGCGCGCGCGCCGGCCGGGATCGGCGCCAGGTCGTCATAGGCGCCGCTCTCACCCGGATTCTGCACCAGGTCCCGAACCGGTCGGACGGTCCAGCGGCAGGTGACGTAGTCGGACGGCGACGGCGTGCCGGCGATGGCATCGACGCCCTGTGTCGTTTCCTGCTTCAGGGCCAGCGCCCGAATGCGCTTGCGGATGGTGTCGGACATCGCCGGTTACTCCCCTTCCTGATCGGCCGCGGGCGCGGCGTCCGGCGCCGCGACGGCCTCCGGTTCGGGCTCGGCGGTGATCACGCCGGAGCTCGCCGGCGGCGTGACGCGGGCCGGCGCCGACACGGCCTCAGCATCGCCGGCGTCGATCAGCGCGTCGGCCTGCTGTTCCGGCAGGTCCAGCGTGATGCCAGGCGCGACAGAGCGGCCCGCGACCTCGCAGGGCCGCAGAGTGCGGATGATCATGATCGGGGTCTCCGTCAGGTGGTGGTGGCGTAGGGGCTCGCGGTCGGCGTGATCGCCAGGGCTTCGAAGCCGACATCGAAGTAGCCGGAGGCGACGCTGCTGGACGAAGCGTCCAGCATGACAAAGTCGACCTGGCCGTTGGTGGCCTGGACGGTGCAGGGCCCGAGATCCGCGCCCTCCAGGGCTGCGCTGACCTGGGCATGCAGGGCCGACAGCCGCTGTTCGGCCAGCAAATCGGCCGAAGGCCCCTCACCCTTCACGTAGCCGGTGATGGTGAAGCGCACGGTCCAGAAGGTCAGGCCCGGCGATTGCGACTGGTCGGGCACCATCTCCATGCCTTGCAGCACCAGGCGCGGGTACTCGCTGATGTCGACGGCCGCACGACGCGCCCGCTCGACCGGGACACCGACGATGGAGGCGGCCAGCCTGTCCGCCACCGCGGCCAGGACGGCTTCCCGGATGGGGGTCGCCATGTCAGAGCTCCTGCACCCGCAGCTGCACGGTGCGCTGCAGCGTGCGCCCGGCGGCCGTCGTCATCGTGAAGGTGATGCCGTAGTCGGTGCCAGCCTGGCCGCCGGACAGCCGCACCGTCGCGAGACCCTCCGGCGTCGTCGCGGTGCTGCCGATGGTGATGTCGCCCGGCGCGGCTTCGACCACCACGCTGACCAGCGTATCCGCGGCTTCCGCCATCCAGCGGGTTGCGTCGAGGGTGTAGTCCCACTCGTCGGCGGGGTCCTTCCCCTCGATCCAGCGCAGCCCGCTCATACCGCTACCCTCTCTCGACGCTGCAATTGCGGGATGACGGGCGGCGGCAGGGCCGGCTGAAACCGCCGCCCCAGCAGCACGGTCCGGCGCGGATCCACCGCGATGGGGCTTCCGGTCGTCACGATGCCCAGCGCCAGCACGGCATCCCCGCCGTCGGTCAGTGCCGCGGCACCGCGAATCGCCAGCGCACCGCCGGCCGCGATGCCGTCGGCGAGATCCAGCAGGACCGCCGCACCGGTGATCCTGATCCCTGCGGCCGATGCCACCGCGTCGGCGCCGTCCTGCAACGCCGCGGCGCCGGCGATCGAGACCGTGCCCGATGCGGTCGCCGTGTCGTTGCCGTCCACAAGGGCCATCGCCCCCTGGATCACGTTCCCCAGGCCACCGGACGCCGTGACGCTGTCCGGCCCATCCGCCACTGCCGCCGCGCCCGCGATGAGCACGACCGCCGCGCCTGTGACTGCGTCGGCGCCATCGGACAGCGCTGCAGTGCCGCCGACCCGGACGACGCCGGCTGCCTGGACGCTGTCGGCGCTGTCCACCAGCGCCGCGCTGCCGGTGATGCCCCCTTCGGCACCGCCGGTCGCGCTGACGACGTCCGGCCCGTCGGCCAGCGATGCCACGCCGGTGACGGAGACGGTGCCGGACGCCGCGGCCTGGTCGGTTCCGTCCGTGACACCGGCGGCGCCTGCGATCGCGACCGTTCCGGCCGCCTGCGCACCGTCGCTGGAATCGTTCAGCGCCGCGCCGCCCGCGACCCTGACGGTGCCCGCCACCGACGCCGCATCGGCGCTGTCCACGCCTGCCACAGCACCGCTGATGAGAGCCGCGGCCGCAGAGCTGACCACGTCCGGTCCATCGGACAGGATCGCTTCGCCGGCTATCTCTCCGGGGCCGTCCGCAGGGATTCCGCGCGCGACGGACCGCCATACGGGGCGCTGCAGCAAATCCCACGGATCGGCCAGGAAGGCCCGCATCTCCCCGTCCGACCACTGCCGCGAGGCCATGCCAGCAGCGAAGACGCGCCCGGTCAGGAAGTAGTCCGTCCCGTAGTCCGCCCCGCCGATGTTCTCGAAGGCGTCCTGCTCCGTCGTCCCACCAAAGGCGGTGCTGGTCCCGCTGGAGCCGGCCGAGAGCACGCCCGTGCTCAGGTTCAGGATGTAGCCGGCATGCTGAGTCACGCCGTCAGTCGCGCCGACCATCAGCAGGACGTTCCCCGCAGCCCAGTTGCCGAGGGCGAACTCGACGCCGCCATTCGAACGCCGGCCGATGGAGAAGAAGACCTGCGACGCGGTCGGCGCGAAAGCCAGGTAGGTGATGCCGGCCGCGCCCGTCATCGAATAGATCGCCGGGTACTGTCCGCCCGCCGGCGCGCCATCCACGATCGCCATGGCGAAGATGGTCGCCGGAGCCAAGTCTGTCTGGAGCGACGGAGGCGCCCAGGTCGCGCGCTGCGCCTGGAACATCCCTCCCGCGCTGTTGTGCAGCGAGCACGGGCCGAACGCGCCGGTGATCACCTGCGGGACGGCCGACTGCGGCTCGATGTACGGGCCGCCGGGCTCTGGAGCGAGGTTGTAGAGCCGGCGTTGGCCGCCGAGCGCGCCGGGGAAGTAGAGGCTGCGCAGGCGGTCCGCGAGCGGGTGCTGTCGGTTGACGCCCCGCAGTTCGGTCGGGATGGCGTAGGGCGACCCCGCCCGCATGCGACGCGCCGGCATTCGTCAGCTGACCTGCTCGGCGTAGGACCGGAACTTCATCGTCATGTTCGTCGCGTGGTTCGGCAGCGCCGCGCCCGTCCGATTGACGACATAGGGCATGAACTTGCTCGGCGGGATGATCCCGCGGCATGACCCGCGATGAGCCAGGGTCGCCTGCTTGAAGGTGATGACCCCGAAGAAGTAGCCGCCCCCGGGATAGTCAGTGACGGCCGCCCCGTCGGTAGTGTTCGGGTAGGTGCCATCATGCTGCTCCGGGAGCAGGTAGACGGCCAGATGCCCGCCGATGCCCACCGCCCAGGTGCTGGTGACGCAGGAGAAGGAAAACTCCCCGTACAGGTGCAGGTTGGCCGAGTTGTCCAGCGCAGCCGCGATCGTCGACAGCTTGCCGCCGTTGCTCGCGAGCGCCTGGAAGTCCGCCGGATTGAAGGCGTCGACCCAGGATGCCGGGGCGCCATACTTCGCGTCAGCCATCCTGCAGGCCCCTTGCGGCTGTCACGTTCTCGGCTGTCACCGCGGGCACCCAGACCGGGAACTCCGCCGTCATCAGGGCGGTGAGACGCTCGACCGTCGCCGGCCGCATCAGCCCAGCGGCAGCGAAGCCAGCCATCATGGTCGTGATGACCTCGCGGTCTTCCTCGGTGTCGGTGCCGAGCGCGTCGGTATGCTGGACCGCATCGACCGCGATGATCGCTGCGGCGATGAGGGCATTCTGCTGCTCGTCGGCGGTCGGCTCTCTGCGGGAAAAGAGCTTCAGCCGGCCCCAGTCGCCGGTTTTCAGCAGGATGCTGAGGGCAGCCCGGCTGGACACGGCAACCGGGCGTTCCTCCCGATGCGCGTTCAGCAGGAAGGCAACCTGAGCAGCGCTGAACGCCGCGTACTCCTCGGAGAGCGCCACAGCCTTCAGCGACTGCATCCCAGGCTGCCAGCCATACTGGTCAGCCGCGCCGACCGCCCAGGTGCGAGATTCCGACACGGCCGGCGCCTCAGGCGTTGCCGCGGGTGTAGGAAAAGCTGCTGATCGTGACCGTCTGCGCGTTCGCGATGCTGGTGTTGTCCAGCGTCATGTCACCGCCGCCGCCGGTTCCGGTGATCGTGCCCTGCGCATGCGTGGTCGTGCCGGCGCTGTCCTTCAGCCGCCAGTGCCCGGCGGTACCGCCCGCACCCGCCGTGCCCTGCCAGGTGCCGGACTTTGCGACCACACCACCCGATGCCGCGCCCATCCAGTCGGACGGCAGGGTGATCTCGCACAGCAGCGTGCCGATGTCCGCCGCCGCGCAGTCCGCCGGCGGAGCGCCGGTCCGGATCTGCAGCTTCGGCGACGTGCCGACCGTCGATTCCAGCTGGTTGGCCTGGTTGTTGCGCAGGGTCGCGCCGAACTGGAGCGTCATGACAGGCGCCTCGCTACTCGGTTTCGGACAGGGTCAGGCGCCAGGTGACGCCCTCGATATCGAGCTCGGCCGTCTCGACCTTGAAGGCCTCGGCGCCGATGGTGATGCGGTCGCCGCGCTCCGGATCGACCGGCAGCGCGGCCCGCGGCACGTTTACCTCCCGCCTCGGCGTGACGGTGCCGAGCGTGGCGCCGCCGAACTCCTGCATCTCCGGACGGGATTCGATGCCGCGGAAGGCGACCGGCCCAGCCGGCGCGCGCGCCGGGCCGGCCGACCAGGTGCAGGCGGTCGACAGATTCGGGTCGCTGTGCAAGGCAGCGACCGCATCATCGAAGACGGACACCGCGTCGGAGGCCTAGCGCCGGGAGCGCGACGAGCCGGAGCCGCTACCCCTGACGGTATCCACCTCTCCACCCTCGACGGAATCGGCGCCGTCCAGTGTGTCGGAGCTGGAGCCGTCGAGGGTGTCGACGCCGCCCTCGGCAGGCGCCTCGGCCGTGTCCTCCACGATGCCGGCCAGCACCAGCGCGGGGGCCTCGTCGTCTGCGATCTCGACGATCGCGCCAGGACCGTGGGGCTCGCCCCCAACCACCACGGTCCCGATCTTCACCCGGGCGCGCATGGTCAACGCACCTTCGCGGCGGCGGCGGCGCCGACGCGCTTCGGGATGACAAGCGGCGCCGACTGCATCAGCAGGATGCGGCGGGCCGGGTCCTTCTCGATCCAGCTCTTGGGCGCATAGGCGAGCGCCCCATAGGCGAACTCGGGATCGATGATGGCACCGAAGGCGCGCTCGCCTTCCAGGTCCTCCGAACCGAGCAGCACCGTGCCGTCGGCCAGCATGGGCTTCTCCTGCCCGTCGACCGGATCGATGTACCAGTCGTTGTACAGCCACAGGGCATAGTTGCCCCAGTGCCCCTTGTACTGGCCGCCCGCGACACGCCCACCGCCGAGATTGACGTTGCTGTCGCCGGCGCGCTGGAAGTCGATCGCCTTCTCGATCGCCGGGTCGGCCTTGAAGTAGTTCCAGGCCATCGGCGTGAAGACGATGTCGGTCACCGCCGCGCCGCTCTCCTGCAGCACCGTGGTCGCCCAGGTCTCGATGTTCGCCGACGGCGACACACCCGCCTCGCCCCAACGGTCGCCTGATGTCAGCGTGATGGTCAGGCCGGAGGGACGGCTGAAGTTGATGACCGTATCCGGGAAGCCCTCACCCACGACGGTGATCGTTCCCGTGGCGAGCGCACTTGCCGCCATCCATTCGAGGCGACGATCGATCATCGCCATCTGATCCTCGAGCTCCTGCTCGATGATAGCCAGCTCGCGCTCCGCCGCGGACAGCGCACCACCGAGCTTCTCGCCGGCAATGCGCTTGAGCGGACGACGCGGGTCGAGCGGCCGGCGGTCCTTGATGTAGGGCGGCTTGAAGCTGTTCGTGGTGAAGCCGCGGCTTTCCACCAGCTTGCCCTGCACCAGAGGCGAGCAGAACGGCGCCAGGCGCCGCTTGCCGACGATGACATCGATCGAAACCTCTTCGGAATCGTATTCGATGATGCCGGGGAAGAACTTGCTCAGCAGGAAGCCGGGCGAGCGCCCCCGCAGGTCGCGCACCACACGCACCAGGGTCGCCGTGTCATAGGCGTTGCCGACGGACATGTCTCACTTCTCCATCGCCGCCGCGCGGCGCTCTGGGGTTGCTGGTAGGCGTCAGGCCGCGACGGCGGCCTTCAGATGGATGCCTCGGGCGGTCAGCGCGGGACGCACGCTGGCGAGCGTGTGGGCGGTCCCGAGGATCACGCCGGCCTCGTTGAACTCGCCCGCCTCGAACACGCCGGTGGAGGCGTCGCTGCCGCCGGTCGTGATGTTGTCGGCGGCGATCGCGCACGGCGTCTGGCTGCCGTCGGACGCGGCGGAGAGGCTGATGATGTACTTCCCGCTGGCGGTGATCCGGCCGAGCAGATGCCCGCGCTGGATCGTCTGGCCCGCCAGGATGGTCACCGTGCGGGTGATGACCGGATAGTCGGTCAGCAGCAGCTTGTCGGGCGTGTAGGTTTCGGCCTGCACGGCAGGGCCGACGAGGGAACCGCTCATGGAAGTCTCCTGTCTCGGGTTGGGTTCAGGCTTCGCCGCGCGCCTTGCGCCCCGCGGCAAGGATCGCCGCCGCGGTCGCTTCGGCGCTGCCCTGCGGCGCGGGTGGCGCATCCGCGCCAAGCTGCGGGTTCGCTTCCGGGCCGGCGCCGTTCATGCGCTCATCGAGTGAACGGCGGCGGCCTTTGCCGCCATCCGCATCCGCGGCGGCGTGCGCCAGCTGGAGCACCGTCTCGGCATTCGACGAGGAGAGGCCGGTGCTGAAAGCGAGGAAGGCGCCGAGCGCTGCGTAGCTGCCGACGGCGTGCCGGCTGGTGACGATCGCCTGGATGCGGGCGGCCGGCTTCTCCTTCTCCGGCCCCTCATCCGCGGCGTCGTCGTCTTCGTCGCCTTCACCCTCGGCGTCCGGCTTCTTCTCCTTCTCCGGCGCCTCACTCTCTTCGTCGTCGGCGCCGTCTTCGTCGTCCTCGCCCTCGGCGTCCGGCTTCCTCTCCTTCTCCTCCTCCGCCGCCTTACTGGCGGGCGGGGCCTGAAGATGCGCGGCGGGCGCCGGAGCAGGCGGGCCCTTGCGGGTGCCCTCATCCTCCAGGGCCGCCCGGCCAAAGCCGAGCAGATGGGCGAAGGGCAGCGCGCCCAGATCGCGAAGATGCATCGCGGGGTCTCCTACGGTCAGGTTGTGGAAGCGCGCCGCCGGAAGGCAGCGAAGGGTCAGAGGCTGGCGAGCAGCGAGCGGAACGCGGCGTCGGGCGCCATCACGGAATCGGCCAGGCCGACCGAGACAGCCTCGGCGCCCATGAAGCACGCGGCCTGCTGGCCGCGAACGCTGGCCGGGGTCAGGTTCCGGTTGGCGGCAACCGTCTCGACGAACAGTTCGCCGACGATGTCGATCTCGGCCTGCACCCGCTTGAGGAGGTCGGGCGTCACGCCCTCGAAACGCGACCGGCCTTCCTCGGCCTTTCGCGCGCCGTAGTGCACGAAGTGCACCGAGATGCCCTCGGCGTTGAGATGGCGCGAGAAGTCCGCGAGCATGGTGATCACGCCGACGCTGCCGGCGCCCCCAGTGCGCGGCACCGTGATGCGATCGCACGCCGAGGCGATGGCATAGGCCGCCGAATAGGCGCCCTCGGCGCAGATACCCCAGATCGGCTTACCGCGACCGCGCAGCGCCCGCAGCGTATCGACCAGGTCGAAGCACCCGGCCACCTCGCCGCCCGGGCTATCGAGGTCGAGCGCGATGGCACGCACCTGCGGATCCGCCAGGGCGGTGAACAGGTTCTGCCGCACCCCGTCATAGCCGGTCATGCCGGAATAAGGGCGCAGGCTGTAGAGCCGCTGCACCAGCGTTCCGTGCACCTCGATCACCGCGACGCCGGCGAGGATGTCGTAGCCCCGCCGGTCGGGGTCGCTGCCTGGGGCTGCGAGCCAGGGATCATTCTCGATCGCCTGGCGCGCCGCGACACCCGGCGCGAGGGCAATACCATCGGCGCGCGTGATGCTGGTCAGGCCAAGGCGCTCGGCCACGGCCGCGATCGCCACTTCGGCCTTGTCGGGCCGCAGCAGCAGCGGGGCATTGAAGATCCGGCTGGCGAGCTGCGCGAAGCGGATATGGCTCACGATGCGTCCTCCGGCACGGGGCCGTCCTGCGGTTCCGGCGCCAGGCTCGCGGCCGCGACCTGGCCGGCCCAGCCGGGCACCGGCAGGCCGCGCTGCCGGAAGGCCTCGATCTCGCGGGCGCGCTGGTCCAGCACGTCTTCCCAGTCCATGCCGGAGTTCTCCGCGGCCTCATGTTCCAGCGTGGACAGACCCGCTTCCATGCGAAGCTGCGCACCGGCCGGTTCCTTCACCGGGTCGATGTAGCCGCGCCCCGGCCCCCGCCAGTCCGCGCGGGAATAGGCGGCCCGCATCTCGACATAGTCCGGTGCGCCGGCCGGCAACGGCGGCGCATCGCGCTCCATCGCTTCCTCGAGGAAGGCGCACCAGATCGGATGCGCGAAGCCCCGCGCGAAGCCATGGCGGCGCCGCGTCAGCGTCTTCCACGTCTCAAGCAGTGCCGCGCGAGCCGAGCTGTAGTTGGTCCGCGACCAGTCCTGCGAGACCTGCATCTCCGACTGGCCGGTCGCGGATGCGATGTTGCGCAGAACCGCGTTGACGAAGTCGGGATAGTTGCCCGACGGGCGGTTCGCCGCGATCGTGTTGATCGTCTCGCCGGGAAACAGGTGCGCGAGCCGCACCCCATTCACCGCCAGGCGCTTATCCGCGTGGAAATCGGCCCGCGCCTGCTGATACGCAGGCAGCGAACCCCCATCGCCGAGCGCTTCCTGCACCAGGTCAGTGTCGAAGGGGCTCTGCACGTAGGCGGCGAAGATCGCGTTCACGATCGCGGCCTGCAATTCCACCCCATCGTAACGGGTCAGCGCCTTCATCCGCGCGAGAACCGGCGTCAGCACACCGACGCCGCGGTGCTGCTCGATCTCGTCGCGCTCGAAGTAGTGCACCACGACCGGGCGCCCCCAGCGCGTCTCCCGCACCCAGCGCCGCCAAGCGTAGCGCACCGGGCTGGACGTGAAATCGCCCGGATGCGCCTCGCGGAAGTGGTACGCAACCGCGGCGCCGTCCGCATCGAGCTCGACGCCGGCGCGCATCCGGTCGGTGTCCATCCCATCGTTGGGGTTGGACAGCCGCGACGGCGCGACGAGTGCCGTGGTCGTGGCATAGACCCCGCGACCATAGGCCAGGCGCTCCGGCCGCCATGACACCAGGCCCAGCGCATCGCCCTCGACCAGCATGGTGCGGAAGCCCAGCCGGAACAGGTCGGGGATGGTCCCCTGCCGCGCCGTATCCGCCCAGCACGCAGGATCGTGCGCCCAGTCGCGCCAGCAGCCTTTGGCCCAGGTCGTGAACTCCGCCGCCCACCTGGCATCGAACGCCGGGGAGTACCAGGCGAGGCTCCGGAAGTCCGGCTTCGGCGCCGGCCGCAGATCCGCCCCGACCGCACCATCGACGATGCGGGTGACCGCACCCGAGGCCCAGCCGTCATTTCGCACCAGGTCGGCAATGCGCGCCATGACAGTGCGGCGGGAGAACCCCATGGCGGCGTCGGGGCTGGTCAGCAGCGGGTTCCAGCCGGCCAGTTCCTGGCTCAGCAGATCGCCGGCCTGGTAGCCGCCGGCACTGGCAAGGCGTCGCCCCGACGAGCGTGCGATCGGCAGACCGTCCGCCCCGAGAATGGTGGGGGTACTCATCCGAAGCGCAGCCCGATGGCACGACGGCGGCGCATCGGCGCATAGCCGAGCTGGCGTCGGAGTTCCTCGATGTACTGGTCGAGCGCCGCGCGATCGGAATCGCTGTAGCGGACCTGCCGCCCGTCAGCCAACACGACCTGCACAACCTTCGTGCCGGTCAGGAGCTGGTGACGCGCGCTCTCGGCTTGCGCAAGGCGCGCCCGGACCACCTCGAGGTCGACTTCCGGCAGCGTGCCTGACATCACGGCAGCATCCGCGCAAGGCTACGACGAGCGGAATGCGCGCCGACGCTGACGATTGCGGCGACGGGCGGGATCACAAGCGGTGCGGCGCTGGCAGCCGCGCCCTTCGGCTCCGGCTCCTGCTCGCTCTCGATCGCCACCAGCATACTGTTGGTCTCCCACGATGCCGCCCAGTTCGGCGGCCGATCCCAATCGATGCGGTGCAAGCCATGAAGACGGGCGACGAGCTCGCACCCCACCATCATGTCCAGCACTTCATTGCGCCTTCCCGCCTCGGCCTTGCTCCACACGCCCGAGACGGGGTCGCGCGTCTCCGCCGCGAGCTGCTCGAAGAACTCATGCGGCGGCGCGTCGTCGCGAAGGGCGAATGGAAATCCCACCGACCCGATGCCAGGCGCCTCGACCGCCAGCTGCGCCGCAAGCGCGTCCTTCGCCGCGTTCGGATTGAACAGCAGCAGCGGCACCTGCCCCCGCGCGGCGGCCTTGCGGTCCTTCCGCTGGCTGTTCGGATAGGCCAGCATGATACGCGGGGCGGCCCGCGCTGACGCACCGCGCGTCGGCACTAAGTTCCAGACGTCGCGCCCCTCGATCAGGCCCAATTTCTGCGCCTTGCCCGCCTTGCGACGGCGAAGCCAAGCGGCATAGGCCTGCTCCGTCACCCCCGGCACGCCATAAGCGTCGAAACCGGCGGCCCGAACGCGCATGCCCCGGCCGGACCCGTCCGCCAGCGGATACACAGTCTCCTGCAGGCGCTCGAGCAGCTCATCCCAGTCATCCGGGTTGGTCCCCGGCTCTGCCGGCATGATCTGCCGATCGATCACGCAGGACCGGCCACCCTCACCCCATCCGCGAACCAACCATTCAAAACGAGAGCCCTGCGCGTCCGCCCAGATGGACAGGAAGCGCACCCAGTCCGGCACGATGCCGAGATCGAGACCCTTGTCTGCTCGCTCCGCGAGCACCGCGGCATCGATGCTGCCGAGCCGCGCCGGCGGGGCGTAGGGCTCGCCAAACGTCTTCACCATGACCTGGCGAAGGCCTTCATGGTCACCGAGGTCGGCCGCTCGCTCCGCCTGCGCCTGCGCCCGCGCCAGGCCGCCTATGCCATCCTTCGTGAACGGGGACATGACGCCAAGGATCCAGGCGCCGGCAGTCTTCACGCGACGCCGCTCGCCTGTGACGCGGCCGTCCTCGTCGATCGTCTCGCCCTCACCCACCCAGCGGCCAGTGAGGTTCATGGCGTAGCGCTCGCCGTCCTCGATCAAGCAGCCCGTCGGGCAGACGAGCCGCGCCTTCGCCTGGATTTCGTCCAACGAAGCATCCTTCGGCCAGTCGAGTACCATGCGCCGCGCTGTACCCGGGTGCGGTGAGGAATAGGTGCCGCAGTGCGGGCAGCGCCACCACCAGGTGCATCGCGTGCTGTCGGCATACACCGCCATGATCCCGCGCTGCTTCGTGCGCGGCGCGTCGATCGGTGCGCCCCGGTCGGGGTGGCTGATGACCAGCAGCTTCGAATCAGCACCGGCCGCCTGTCGCCGTGGGTTGAGCAGGGCGAGCGGATCGCCGAGCGATTCGTCGTAGTTGTCGATCTCGTCTGCGACGATGCGCGCGACGTGCTTGTTCACCAGCGATGACGGCGTGAAGGTCAGGAACTCCGCCCGCCCGCCGCGGAAGCGCTTGAAGGCAACGGAATCGCGCCCGAGGCCGCGCCGCAGATGACCGAGCAGCGGGTCATGCTGGTCGAGCATCGGCTCGATGCGGCCCTTCACATAGGCATCGAGCGCGGCGTCGGTGTTCAGGTACCACAGCAGATCGGCCGGATCGCTCTCGGCCGTGTAGAGCAGCCAGTTCTCCGCGATCATGGTCTTACCGCAGGCGCCGGGCCCGATGATGCCGACCGTGTCGTACTGGTCGTCGCTGAGCCAGTGCATCGGCTCGGTCAGATAGGGCGCGGTGTCGTGCGACCAGCGCTCGAGATGCGCGCCGACCGGCGACTTCACCCACCGATTCCTGCCGGCGTGGTCGGCGACCGACATGCGGTTCGGCGGAAGGATCGCCTCGAAGGCATCGCGCAACAGCGCCAGCGGATCCGCAAACGCGAAACTCGCCGGCTCAAGGGGCCCGCTCATGCTCCTCATCCCCTTGCGGATCCGGCAGCGCCTCCACCGGGCTCAGGATGTCGCATAACTTGCGATGGAGAATACGAAGCTGCGCCTCGTTGTCGCGGCGCATGTCACGCACCACGGCCTCCGGCAGGTTGTAGCGTCTACCCTGCTGGGCCGGCTGACCAAGGAAGAACTGCACCAGGACGGTGAAGGCTTCGGACAGCGGCCCCCTGATCTCCGACTTGTTGACTAGCTGGCTCGCTTGCTTCTGAAGCTCGATCTCCTTGAGCCTCGCCTGCGCCAGTTTGAGGCGATCGCTTGATGACAGGACATGCTGCTCAGGCGGCAGCATGTCGTCGATCGGCAAGCTGATCTGGGCGAGGAGCTCGTCGCGTTCCGCCCGGCTCGCCGTCTCCTCGTCCCGCATTCTTTGAACGAAGTCGATGACAGCCTCAGGATCGAGTTGCCACGCGATCCCGTTTCCACCCTCCGCGACCACCGGGAAGTCCCGGTATTTCCGCACCATACGGCGCATGGTCGGAAGAGAGATGCGGAGCTTGTCCGCCATCTCCTCCAGATTCACGGTGACCATGCGACCCCCGCTGCGGCGCCGGCGCGGACAGAAACAGG
>NZ_JAAEDI010000007.1 GCF_018129025.1 Neoroseomonas terrae
CCCCCGCCGGCCGCGCGCGATCCCAGATGTCCCAGGCCGCGCGGCTGCGCTTTTCCGCATCCCGCTGCCGCTCCATGTCGGGCGACGCGGCGGTGCGGGGCCGGCGGGCCCAGGGGGCGGAAGCCTTCGCGGCATCGAGGTCGTTCGACAAACCGCATTCGGCGGCGCAGCGCGCCACGGCCTCGGGGAAGGTGCAGCCATCGTGCCGCATGACGAAGCCGACGACGTCACCATGCGCGCCGCAGCCAAAGCAGTGGAAGTTCCGCCGCGCCGGGTGCACCGCGAACGACGGCGACTTTTCCTGGTGGAACGGGCAGAGGCCCGACAGCCACTGGCCGCGACGCTTCAGCGCGACGTGGCGCGAGACGACCTGTTCGATCGGCAGCGCGTGGCGGATCTCCTCGAGGAAGGCTTCCGGCACGCGGCCCGCCTTGGTGCCCGACGCGTTCACCGCAGCGCGTCCTTCAGGACGGCGACCGCCTCAGGCCCGAGCTCCGCGTCGTTCAGCGCGAGCGCGGCGCGGATCGCGGCCTCGAGGCGCTCAGCGCGCGAGAGGATGACCAGGACAGGCGGGCGCTCGATCGCGTCTACCCGCATGATCGCATCCGACAGCGCGGTGCGGGCCGGGTTGTTCGTCGCTTCGTGCTGCGCTTGGCGCAGGGCAAACAGCGCGGCGCGATGCCCGTAGCGCCACCCCTCGACGGCGCGGTCCGCGTCGGTCTCGGCGGCGGACTGCGCAACGGCCGCACTCATGATGCGAGCCCGCGAAGGACACCGCCGGCCACCACGGCGAGGCAGGCAATGGCAGTGAGGAGAATCGCTTGCCCCTCGGTCATACGCGGCGCGCGCCTTCGATCGGCGTCGGCCATTCCTTCACCTGACGCTGGGCTTCGGCCTTCGCGTCCTCGACGTCGGCGAAAGTGGCCCGCCCGACGAGCTGCGGCTCGATATCGCCGGGCAGCATGTCGACTATCCAGGCCCACTGGCCGCGGTAGGGAACGACGCGGACGATGCCCTGCTGTTCCTCGCCGCAGAAGGCGCGCCAGCCATGGGCGTCGGGGCGCCAGGCGAGTGTCATGCCCGACGCTCCGGCGGCTGGTACTCCACGCGCCAGGTCGGGTGCGCGTTCACATCGTGCGCTGCGCCGTCGAATCGCACGCGCAGATAGTGCTGGTGGCTGGTGTGCTGGATCAGGACACCGGGCCTGCCATCCACCTTCACCCGCATTCCCACCTGCGCCGGCACCCCATAGGCGCGGCGGATGTATTCGTAGCTCATGCCCGCCCCGCCGCCGGCATATCCAACAGCGCCGACTTCTCGCGCGCGATGGTCCTGGCGATGGACAGCGAGCTGCCCGTCAGGCACGCCATGAATGCCAGCGCGCGCTGCGGATCCGGCACATGCACGGCGACGATGGAGATGGCCGCCTCCGTCAGGATCAGCACCTGTTCCGCCGGCGTCAGCGCGCGGTGCTTCAGCACGGCGAAGACGTGGTCGGCAATGTCGGACAGGCGGGAGGCATCCTCCGGCGTGTCGCCAATCGCGCCGAGTTCCGGCGGCACCGGTACCATCATGATCTTCCCCCCCCTTCCCGCTCTGCCTGCCGTCACTCGGTTTCGTTGGCGGTGACCAGCACGCCGAGCGCGGCTTCGACCGCGGCGGCGAGCTCGGCGAGTTCCGTGATGATCGCGGCGCGCTCGGCAGCGGTGACGCGCCCATCCTCCGTCGCGCGGGCATAGGCGGCGCCGACGTCCGACGCGCCGGCCAGCACCTGCGCCACGCTGCGGCCCATGCGCCCCTGCGCCGCGACCAGGGAGACGAGGCGGTGCCCCTGCAGGCGGGCGAGTTCCGCCGTGACGCGCGGGGTGCCGCCGACGCGCTCGAGATCCGCGATGACGTCGATCGGTGCGAGCGTCGTATCGAACTGCCGGTCATAGGCGCGGGCGATGTGGGCGCCGCTCACGCGCGTGGCGCTGGCGGCCGCGGCCAGGTCGCCGACGTCCTGGACCAGCAGGCGCGTCGCGGTTTTCAGCGCGGCGATGTCGACAGGCTGCATCATCCGCATGCGGCGGACCTCCGGCGTGACGGGTTCACGGTGCGGTGAAGAACGGGGGCCGGCAGGGTGCCGGCAGAGATGATCACGCCCACGCGACCGCTTCCCTCACCGCGCGCAGATGCGCGATGCTTGTCCCGTTGTTGGGGAGGGGTGGATGGACAATACGGTTGGCTTCGGCCGCCTGATCGGCTGGATCTGCATCGTCTGCGGTGCGGCGAGCATCGCCATCGGCTTCCTGGCCGGCGGCGATCCGAACTATGCCGAGATCGCCCGGTGCGAAGCCGAACGGGCGCTCGGCCGCCGCCTTGCCCCGTGCGACGCACCGCCGAACCGGCTGGTCCTGCTCGCAGCAGGTACGAGCGCCGTCGGATCTGGCATGGCGTTCCTGCTGCTTTCCGGGATCCTGGCAACCCTGGTCGGCATCCGCGCGAACCAGGAGACCGCCGGCCGCAACCAGCAGGTCGAGCGGCGGGCACCGGCCGACGGCGCCGTCGCTGCCAGCACCCCGACGTCGCCGCAACGCTACGCGCACCCGTCGGCGGGCCAGATCGAAGTCCCGGCCTACCTTGCCCGCAGCCTGCCGGATCAGCACGGGTTCACGCTCGGCACCCGGATGTTCGTCGAGATGCAGCAAGCGGCGGCTCGCGGCCTCGAGTTGACCGAGACCCAGGCCAAGGCGCGAGCGGAGGAGTGGCTCAAGGCGAACGGGCACTAGGCCACCTTCGCGGCGGGCGGCCCATCGCTGAGCGCCGCCAACAGCTTGGATGGCTCCACGCCGAGGATATCGGCGAGCGGCAGCACCGCCGACACCGGAACGGCCTGCTTTCGGGCCAGCCACTTACTCACCGTCGCCTCGGATACGCCGAGGCGTGCGGCGATGTCCGCCTGACGGATGCCTTTGTCCCGAAGCTGCTGACGAAAGCCGTTCATGCGCGCAGACTTAACGCTACCGAAAGTTTCGGGTCAAGCAACTCTTTCGGCTGCCTGCATTCCAAGTTCGTTGCACCCGTCGCATCCCTTGCGCATGGCAGATAAGTCACTCAGTGCTGAGGAAATCGAGCGCAACCACCGGTTCGCCGCGCCTCTGCGCGCGTGGATGAAACGCTCGAAGCACAACCAGAAGTATATTGCGGAACAATTAAATGTCTCGGAACCTACCGTGTCCAAGTGGTTATCCGGGAAACAAACAATGTCTGTGCCTACGTTTATGGCGATTGCCGGGCTACTGGGAGCGCGGCCGGAGGAGGCACTGGGAGGCCCGGAATATCGCGAGAGAGCGGCGCGCTATCAAAAGTTGAGCGAGATCGTTGCGCGACTTAGCGACGAACAACTGAAGGCTCTGGAGAACATCGCCGACCAGTTGGCGCCAGCGAGAACGGACGAAATCTAGCGCGGGTTTCCGCATACGAAATTTCGGTTGACTAAAGAATTTCGGCTGCGGCAATTTGCCCCCGTCACGCGACGGAGGCGATGCGCATGCCGGACATCCCCGCCCATTCCGCCGGCCCGTTCGATGGCCGCGGCCTGGGCTATTCAGCACCCGCCGGGTCACCGCCCGGGCCCCCGACCATCGCCGAGCTCTTCGCCCGCATCGAAGACCTGCCGATGGGTCTCTCGGGTCTCGCGCGCAGCCTGCTGAACGCCCCCGGCCTCACCACCGACCACCTGCTGATCTGGGCTGAAGCCGCCGACAATGGCGTCGAGGAACTGCGACTGCTGTTCCCGACGGGGTCGTTCGAAGGGGAGAAGTGGACGGCCTTCGCCGCCATCCTCCGCGATGCCGCCCCGCGCTTTCCGCACCCGCCCCGCCTGCCCGCCTCGGCGCGCGAGCGGGACGATGCGATGCGCGTGTGCGCCGCCGCGGCCGGCCTCGCCACCGCGGCGGGAGTGCCCGGCCGATGACCCGCCACCCGCATGCCATGTCGCGCCCGGCGCGGACCTGGCTCGCCTGGACGCAGGACATCGTCGGCGCCGCCTGCCTGATCGCGATCTTCGGCGTGCTGCTGTTCGCCGGCGTCGCGGTGTGCGGCGCATGAACCGGCCCCCCATACCGTGGCTCGAGCTCTGCGTCGCCGGCCTCGCGCTCTGGGTGCTGATCATCGCCGGCGTCCAGCAACTCGTCCTCGTCCTGCAGATCATGGAGATCTGGCCGTGAACGCCGTGACCATCACCGCCGCAGGCCTGCGCGCGGCCCTCGCCGGACTGCGCGACCGCGCGGCCGATCCCGGCCGCGAGCAGCCTGCGGATTACCTCACCGGGGGGATCGACCTGCTGGTCGCCTTGCTGCCGGAGGAGGACGCGGCGGCGCGGGCGCCCGTCACGCCGGTGTCGCTCGCCGAGCAGGTGCGCGCCGCGTTCGAAGCCGGCGTCGCCGGCGACACGCCTTCGGCCAACGATCTGCGGGACGCGGTGCGCTTCGTTGACGATCACGAGGCATGCCGCATGTGCGGCGTGGTCTATCACCACACCTGCATCCAGAGCTGCAACAGCGGCGAGCCGATCTGCGACCGCTGCCGGCCGGAGCTGATCGCGGAGACGGCGGCGGCCGAGGCGCAGTTTCAGGCTGCCTGCGCCGCGGCCGCGGCCCCGGCAGCCGTGGAAGCGCCGGCGCCGGCGTTCGCGCCCGAACGCTGGGCGCTGCCGACGGGCGACCTCGCCTATGCCACCCTCGATCAGCTGCTGCCGGATGCTGCGCTGCTGACGCCGTACCAGGTGCACGACATCATCGCGCCGGCAGTGCGTTGGGCGCTGCTGATCCCCGTCTGCGACGACATCGAGGATGAAGGCATCACCCTCAGTGGCGAGGCCGAATGGCGGACCTTCGCCACGGAGGCCGACGCGCGCGGCTTCGCGACCGGCCTGCACCTGGCGCCCCCCGACGCCGACGCGCATGTCGAGGCGCCATCCAATCCCCTGCCTTCGGCCGACACTACCGCGGAGCCGACTGCCTCCCTGGCATCCGCACCGGCCGAGGAGGCGCCGCCGACCCCTGAATCGGCGGCGCCTTCGCCCCCTCCGTCCGCGGCCACGGCGGAGGGGGCAACCCCTGTTGCGGCCGAGCCCGACAATGCCCCCCCGGTGACGCCCCCCGCGGCGGAGCTCCTGCCGAAGTCGCTCGCTGACGCGGCGGCGCGGTCAGCCCCCGCCGCTAGCAGTTCCGCCACCGATGAGCGCCTGTCACTGCTGCGGACACTTTGGGTGGATCCGTCCTGCAGCGTGTCGGAGATCTTCCGTCGCTGGAACGCGCTGCCGGGCAAGCCGCTGGTCACCAGCAATGCGCTCTACGGCCACGCCAAGAAGCTCGGCCTTTCGACGCAGCGCCCGGTGACGATGCCCACGCGATCGACCGATGCGCCGGCCGTCGCGCCGCCGCAGGCCGAACCGCGCATGAAGCAGGCCTGGCGCAAGCCGGAGACGCCGCTGCCCGCACCGAATGCGGCCGAGGCATCGCGCAGCTTCGATCCGAAGTCGCTGGACCCCGAGGACAACGGGCTGAAGGAATCGCGCGAGGTAACCACGGCGCGGGGTCTGCTCGGCGAGGGTTACGACGAATCCTACGTCGCTCGCCTCTCGCGCCTGTCGATCGACCAGGTGCGCAAGATCGCAGCGTCTCTGAAGGCCGCAACGGAGGCGGCGCAGGCCAGCCCCCCTTTCGCCGCGGCCGCAGGCGGCGAGGACACGGCGGCATGATCGCGCGCTTCGCCAGCATCGCGCCGCATGCGGACCGCAGCGCCGCCGCGCTGCCGAGCGGTCACCCCGCGATCGCCGGGGCGCGGACCGTGTTCCCCTCGACCGTCGTCGCGCCTGCGAAGTCGCCGCGCGTGCTGGTGTCCGGGCACAACAGCGCGAAGATCGGGAGGCGGGTGCTGAAGGGCCCGTGGCGCGGCCTGCCGATCTTCACGCTGACGCTGGAGGAGCGCGCGACCTGCCCCACCAGCTGCGGCCTGTGGCGCGAATGCTATGGCAACGCCATGCCCTTCGCGCGGCGGCATGCCCACGGGCCGGCGCTGGTGCAGCGCCTGGAGCGCGAGATCGTCGCGCATCTACGCGCCTCGCCAGATGGAATCGTGGTGCGGCTGCATGTGCTCGGCGACTTCTGGAGCGCCGGCTATGTCGCGGCCTGGGCACGCTGGATGGACGCGATGCCGGCGCTGCGGGCTTTCGGCTACACCGCATGGCGGCGCGACAGCGAGATCGGTCGTGCGATCGCGGCGTTGAATGCCGCGCACCCCACGCGCTGGCGCATCCGCTTCAGCGGTGACGGCACCGGCGACCACGCGCTGGCGGCAACAACGATCTGGCGCCAGCCGGAGGATGCATGGGTGCCCGAGGGCCTGGTCTGCCCGGCCCAGACGCACCGCACCGCTGCCTGCGCGACCTGCGGACTGTGCTGGCATCCGGCGATGGACGCGACGCGCATCGTCTTCATCGGGCACGGCATGCGCGGGCGCGGGCGGCCGCCCCGTCCTCACCGGGCCGTGGCGCCCACCACCATTGATCAGCAGGGAGCATCGGCATGACCCCCGACGATCCGGAGAAGACTTGGGTGCCGGCGGACTGGGTCGACGAGATCACACCGCCACCCCGCGCGACGCCTGACGCATGGATCGTTCTGGCGGCCGATGGCGCGCCGATGCTCGCCGGCTGCCACGACGGCCCGCTGGGTGATCGGACGCCCGAGGGAGGCGAAGACACGACGTCGTTCGGCAACCCGCGCCTCCTCCGCGATGGTGACGTCGTGGTTTTCATGTTCACCCGGAACTGGGGCACGGCGGTGCTCACGGTGAACCAGGACGGCACCTGGTCCGTTGATCGCGAGATGCCGCCCGAGGCGACGTCGGTGTGGATCCCGGGCGACCACGAGACAGTCGACGGGGACGTCGCTGCACTCGTCGAGAACTGCTCCCTGCAGCACGAAATCGGCGACCACGAGATCGAATACTTCGAGTGGTCGGATGGCGATCCCTTCGTCTTCGACGCGGCCAATCGTCGCTTCGTCGCGCAGCAGCCCGGCACGCCGTGAAGACGCTCGCCAAGGCGAAGGCGAAGGCCAAGCCCGCGAAGAAGCCGCCGGCGAAGAAGCCTGCCGCGAAGCGCCGCGCTGCGGCCCCGAAGGCGTCGAACCCCGCCCCGCTCAAGGCGTCGCAACCCCGCAAGAAAGGCCCGCCCCCGGTGAACGCCACCCTTCCCGCCGCCGCGCTGCTCATGCTCGCGCTCGACGAGCTCGGCATGAACGGCCCGTACCAGCAGCGCCGCACCCCCGCCGCCGCCGCGGAAGACGCCGGCCTGATCGAGAGCATCCGCGTCATGGGCGTGCTGCAGCCCATCCTGGTCCGCTGGGATGGGGAGGCGCGGCTGCACCAGGTGGTGGACGGGCATCGCCGCGTCACCGCCGCGCGCGCCGTCGGACTCGGCACCATCCGCGCCATCGCGGTGGAATCGGATGAGCGCACCAGCCTCGCCGCCGGCGTCGCCGCCAACCTCCAGCGCGCCGCGCTGGCGCCGGTCGACCAGTGGCGCGCGCTGGTGCACCTGCAGGAGAAGGGCTGGACGCTCGACGGCGCCGCCCTCGCCCTCGGCACGCCGCTGCGTCTCGCAAAGCAGCTCGACAAGCTCGGTCGGCTGCACCCCGACATGCTCGCCGCGATCGAACAGAGCGAGATGCCGAAGGAGGAGGAGCTGGCCGTCATCGCGGCCGCGCCCATCGAGGTCCAGGAAGCGGCGCTGAAGGACCCCGACCACTGGAGCCAGGTCAGCAAGACGAAGCGCGTGCCCCGCTGGCATGCCATGCAGGCTGCCTGCCGGGTCGATCGCATCCCGCAGTCCCGCGCGCTGTTCGACGCCGAGGCCAGCGGCCTGGTGTGGGAGGAGGATCTGTTCGCGCAGCCTGGCGCGAAGGACGCGATCACCACCCGCGACGTCAAGGGCTTCCTCGAGCACCAGCTGGAGGCGCTGCGCGCGCGGGCGCTTCGGGCGAAGAAGCTGCACATGGCGGAGTGGGATAACCGCACCGGCGGCCCGCGCCTGCCTGCCGGCTGGACCCGCACCTTCGAGCAGAAGGCCGTCGGCGCCGAGCGCTATGCGGCGGTGATCCCGATGGGCCCGCGCGCGGGCGAGATCCTGGAGATCTACGCCCTGCCGCCGGCGCAGAAGGTCGGGGCGGCCCCAAAGTCCGATGCGGGGGAAAACTCGTCCACCCCGGAGCCCAGGCCGGAGCTGGCATCCGGCGGTGCAGTGGACGAATCCGGTGACGAGGGCCAGGAACTAGCCCACCCCGGAGAGGACGAACCAGCGCCCTTCGAAGCAGCGCCGGCGGCGCCCCCGAAGGGTCGCGGCCCGCTGACCGAGAAGGGCCGCATCCTGGTCGCGGGGGCGAAGACCACGGCTATCCGCTGCGCTCTGCGCGACCGGCGGGACAACGCCATGGGCGAGATCCTGATGACGCTGGTGCTGGCGATCGCGGGCGACAACGTCACGGTGCACGGCGACCCGGCGACCAAGTACCGCCGCACGGATTTCCGCGACCTGGTGGCGCGCCTGGTGCAGGAGGACGGCACGCCGCAGCCGCTGGCCCTCAGCGAGATCATGATGATCGCGTCCGAGGCCGCCGCGCGCATGATCGTCTGCGCCCCGACCGGCGCCTACGGCAACACCAGCGGCGCGGCTGCGGAGTGGATCGGCATCGCGATCGCGGCGCATCGCGACATGCCGCGGCTCGACACGGAGGAAATCCTGGCGACCGCCAATGGCGACACGCTGCGCGACGCGGCACGCGCCGCCGGCATGCCAGTCGGCGGCAGCAGCAAGGCGCTGCGCGAGCGCCTGGTCGGGAATGTCGAGGGCCTGGCGCTGCCGGGCAGCGCCTTCGCCGCGCAGCGCCTTGCGGAATGGGCTGCGACGGAGAGTGGGTTCGCCTGCTGCCGGGACTGCGAGGAGCCGGAGGACTGCAAGGCGGCGGAGAAGTGCTGGGCCGGGAGCGAGGCGGCGACATGACGACGAAGCCCCTGTCAGAGGAGCAGCGCCGGCAGATATCCGCCGCCCAGAAGGCGCGGTGGCAGGACCCCGAGTATCGGGCAAGGATCAACGCGGCGCGCAATGCTGCGATACACAAGCCCGGCGTTCAGAAGAAGCGGCGGGAGGGCCAGAAGCGCTGGCTCAGCGATCCGGCAGTGCGGGAATTGCTGTCACGCAAGAGCCGCGCGACCTGCGGCACGCCGGAGGCACGCGAAGCCGCCCGCCAGCGGGGCAAGAAAAGGTGGGCGGCGATGACCGCCGCGGAAAAGGCCGTGACGGGAGAGCGGTCCCGGAAGCGGTGGGCTTCGCTGACGGACGCCGAGAAGGCCGTGACGAGAGAGCGGTCCCGGAAGCGGTGGGCTTCGCTGACGGACGCCGAGAAGGCAGCACACATCGAACGATGGCGGCAATCCTTTCGCATCCGGGCCGCCATCCGCGCCCCGATTCACGGCCCCGACGCTGGTTTCGTCATCGTCAGGCGCAAGCGGATTATCGTGCCGGAGTGGGTCAAGAAGGCCGGCCTGGCCGACGACTTTGCCGATGTCACAGCGACGGACGGCGAGGAGGCGGCGGCAGCGTGGTGTCGGTACCTCAAGCGCGAAGCCGAGCGGATCGCAGCATGACACCCATGTTCGCCGTCCTGATCGTCCTCGGTATCGCCGGTGCGCTCTGGATCATCGCGCGCGCCGTCGGCGACTTCCTCGCCGAGCTCGCGCGCTGGCTCGATCGGAGGGATGACCCCCGTGGGCGCTGACACCCTGATCGAATGGGCTGACCACACCTTCAACCCGTGGATCGGCTGCACGAAGGTCTCGCCGGCCTGTGACAACTGCTATGCGGAGACGCTGGCGACAGCGCGGCTCGGCGTGCAGTGGGGGCCGCATGCCGAGCGCCGCCGTACGGCGGAGAGCACCTGGCGCCGGCCCCTCGCGTGGAATCGCAAGGCGCAGCGGGAAGGCCGGCGGTATCGCGTCTTCTGCGCCAGCCTTGCTGATGTGTTTGACAACACGGTGTCGATCGCATGGACGGTCGAATTGCTCGACGTCATCCGCACCACTCAACACCTCGACTGGTTACTGCTGACGAAACGGCCGCAGTTGATCCGTCGTCGCTTCGAGGTGGCGCTCAAGCGCCTCAGCGAAGGCACCGAGCGAGGCGATCTGATCGAGTGGCTCGCCGGTTGGCTGCACGGCCGCGCGCCCGAGAACGTGTGGCTCGGCACGACGGTGGAGAATCAGGCGGAGGCCGATCGGCGCATCCCGCATCTGCTGTCCCTGCCGGCGGTGCAGCGGTTCCTGTCGTGCGAGCCGCTGCTGGGGCCTGTCGATCTGACTGCGCTTCCGAGCCATCTATGCAATGAGGAGAGGCCGCTGCTGCGGCTCGACGCCCTGCGCGGGCAGCACCGGTGCGGCCCGTTGGTAGCAGCAGACTGGAGCCGGATTCACTGGGTCATCGCCGGCGGCGAGAGCGGTCCGAAGGCGCGGCCATCGCACCCCGACTGGTTCCGCAGCCTGCGCGACCAGTGCCAGGCCGCCGGCGTGCCGTTCTTCTTCAAGCAGTGGGGGGAATACCACGGCGCCCGGCCGGTCTACCCCGGCGAGGATCCAACCTGGTCTAAGATCGCCGCAGAGCGCGAGTTTGGTCCGGGCACCGACCCTGAAGCCGTAGACCTCGACGAAGTCGGCGGCATCGAGGACTTCATGCGGGACTTCCCGCAGCTCGGCGTGATGTATCGCGACGGGCACTTCTATGACGGGCAGGAATGGCAACCGCACGTCCGCGCCGGATGCTGGTGGGTGGAGCGCGTCGGCAAGAAGGCCGCCGGCGCAACCCTCGACGGCCGCGAGTGGCGGGAGGTGCCGAGTGGCTGACCTCCCCATCTCCGAGCAGGAGTGGGACGCCATCGGGAATCGCGCCGACACGGCGGCCCGGAAGGCCCTCACCCAGCTGGCGCTGAAGGCCGTCAGGAAGCACGGGTCGAACGAACCCATCGCGCTCGTCGCATGTGGCGGGGCCCGTGCGGTGGGCGAGCTTGGGCGGATCGGCGTGCTTCCCGAACGGATGCACCTGGTCGAGGAAATGCTGGTCGCGTACCTGCGCGGCGCCGTCCGCGGCCTCGACCATCCGGTTCATGAGGACGGCCGCCCCCGGGATGGCGAGGTCGGTCATGCCTGACCTGTCAGTGCAAGACGCCCCGCGCCTCCGGCACATGAAGGCAAATATCGTCCCAGCTCAGCCTCGGCGCATGCTGGCTGCCGACCAGAACGCCGTCCGTGCTCAGCCAGTGTCCGATGTAGGCGATGACGGATGGGTGGCGGCAGATCACGTCGCGGCCGCGCTGCCACCGCTCCGCAATTCCATCGGTCTCCACGTAGCCGTACCGCTCCCCGTCGCAGATCTGGAACAGCCGCCCATCCGGGCCGACCGGCAGCACTTCGATGAAGGCTGGCATGGTGCGCCTCCGTTCTTCTTGTCGGCGCACTTTACAGTTGCGTGTGCTCACAGGGCCACAACTTGTCGCGAGGCTCGGCTATGAACGGCGGCCCACACCGCATCCAGCGCCGCCGCGAGAAAGGCTGGCGCATGCCGGCCGGCGCCGTATACGTCGGCCGCCCCAGCGCGTGGGGCAACCCGTGGAAGGCCGAACTGGTCGACGGCGTCGGCTGGTGCTGCACCGACACGCGCACCAGCACCATCGAGCCGGCCCGCACCGCCGCCGAGGCGCACTCCATGGCCGTCGCGCACTACCGCGCATGGCTGGCCCAGCACCCCGACCTGACGGCCGCGGCCATCCGGGCCGACCTCCGCGGCAAGCCGCTCTGCTGCTGGTGCCCGGAACACCTGCCCTGCCACGCCGACCTTCTGATCACGATCGCCAATGCCGAGGCCCCCGATGCCTGACCGTCCCCTCACAGATCGATTCCTGGCTCTGGCCGAGGTGAAGCAAAAGGTCGGCCTCGGTCACAGCAACATCTATCGCATGATGGCAGACGGCCGCTTTCCCGCCGCCCGCCGCGTCGGGGAGAAGGCTGTGCGCTGGCTGGAATCGGAGCTCGACGCTTGGATGCAGGCCTGCCCAAAGGCGGGTATTGAAGTGGGTATCGAGGGCGAAGACCCGATCTCTGATCACATAAAATCAACGCACTAGCCCGAAATAGGGCCTCCTACTCGGGGAGCCAGAGGCCACTCTTAGCGTGTTGTGTTCGCGGCATTTGTAGGCGTGGGGCTTGCGCCCCCGTCTTCGCTTTCCCGCCGAACAAGAAGTTCCGCCGGCGCTCGCCCGCACCAGACGCAATCATGTGATCGGCCGAACCTTTGCCGGCGTCCCTGGTTTCCTCAGGATGGCACATCCAACCAGATCGTCGCGGCATCTATGGCTCGTCGTCCTCCTCCTGCTGCCGCTGACGGCGGCTGCGTGTAGCGTACAATCCGGTGCGGTTAACCTCCCCCGAGAGGCGTACAATAATTCAAACGGCGGATCGTGACCCCATCGCGGCGCCGCTGTCCCGTGCGCCGAGGGCCAGCGCCTTGGTAGATCCTCCTTTTCCCCAGCATCGCACACAACTTGATACGCTGGACTCGGCCTCGTTCGCGACGCCGGACCGCCTGCAGATTGCGGAGTGATTCTTCCTCGGAGAACCATGCCCTCGCGTGTTTCTCCGATCCCACGCCCGGAGCGTCGGGTTGCGTGCCAACCGCTTCACACCGCCGGGGCGCTGGCCGAATCCTCCCTGCCGCCCTAAGGTCCGGCCCGTGTCGTACCCGTCCAAGCACCTGCTCGCCATCGAGGGGCTCGAGCCGCCGCACATCGCGGATCTGCTCGACCTCGCCGAATCCTATGCCCTGCTCAACCGCAGCGGGAAGACCCAGCGCGACCTGCTCAAGGGTCGCACGCTGATCAACCTGTTCTTCGAGGATTCGACCCGCACCCGCACCAGTTTCGAGCTGGCGGGCAAGCGCCTGGGCGCCGACGTGATCAACATGTCCGTCAGCACCTCCTCGGTGAACAAGGGGGAGACGCTGCTCGACACCGCCTCCACCCTCAACGCCATGCAATGCGACCTTCTGGTGATCCGCCACGCGCAATCGGGCGCGCCGGCGCTGCTGTCTCAGAAGGTCGATGCCGCGGTGATCAATGCCGGCGACGGCACGCATGAACACCCGACCCAGGCGCTGCTCGACGCCCTGACCATCCGCCGCCACAAGGGTCGGCTGGAGGGGCTGGTCGTCGCCATCTGCGGCGACATCACCCATTCCCGCGTCGCGCGGTCGAACATCCACCTGCTGACCACGATGGGCAGCCGCGTGCGCATCGTCGGTCCGCCCACCCTGATCCCGGCCGATGCGGCGCGGCTTGGCGTCGAGGTCTTCACCGACATGAAGGCCGGCCTGGCCGGCGCCGACGTCGTGATGATGCTGCGCCTGCAGCGCGAACGCATGGTCGGCGGGCTGGTCCCCTCGGCCCGCGAGTTCTTCCGCTTCTACGGCCTGGATGCCGACAAGCTCGCCGTCGCCAAGCCGGATTCGATCGTCATGCACCCCGGCCCGATGAATCGCGGCGTCGAGATCGACAGCGCCATCGCCGACCACCCGACCCGCAGCGTGATCGGCGAGCAGGTTGAGATGGGTGTGGCCTGCCGAATGGCGGTGCTCGACATCCTGGCGCGGCGGCTGCCGCGGAACAGGTGAAGGCGCCGCGCCGCGCGACGCCGGGCGACGCCGCCGCGCTGCGCGACCTGGTGCTTGCGGCATATACGCCCTGGGTCGCCATCATCGGCCGCCAACCAGGCCCGATGACCGACGATTACACCGCCCGGATCGCCGCCGGCGAGGCATGGGTTGTCGATGGCGCCGGCGGCCTGCTCGGCGCCATCATCCTTGAGGACACCCCGGACGGACTGCTGATCGACAACGTCGCCGTGGCGCCGGAAGCACAAGGCATCGGCCTCGGCCGCACGCTCATGGCCCTCGCTGAAGCCGAGGCCCGCCGCCGCGGCCACGCGCGCCTCTGGCTCTATACTCATGAGAAGATGACGAGCAACGTCATCCTCTACAACAGGCTCGGCTACGTCGAGACGCACCGCGCCGAGCAGTCCGGCTTCGCGCGCGTCTTCATGGCGAAGGCGCTCGACGCGCCGGAGTGACATCCGCCGCAACATCTCCCGACGCGCCGCGTTCTTCCCTGCAGGCGTCAGGGGAGAAAGCCATTGCCCGCCGGTTCGGCAACGAAACTGCATGACCTGCGGACCGGCGTTCCTATCTGGCTGCCCGATGGCGACCGCAGCGGCCTGGGCGCGATGCCGCGCGAAAGTCTCACCGCCGATGTCGTCATCATCGGAGGCGGCATCTCCGGCGCGTTGCTGGCCGACGCAGCCCTGAACGCCGGCCGGCAGGTCGTGGCCATCGACCGTCGCGGCTTCGGCCTCGGCTCGACCGCAGCCAGCACGGCGCTGCTGCAGTTCGAGCTCGACATGCCGCTGATCCAGCTCACTGAGCGCGTCGGCGCCGAACGTGCCGCGCGCGCCTGGTGGCGTTCCGCCGCCGCACTCGACGTATTGCGGGGGCGCATCGCCGATCTCGGCCTACGCTGCGGCTTTCGCGAGCGCCATACGGCCTACCTCCCCGGGAACATCCTCGACACCGCCGGGCTGAAGGAGGAGGCCGCGGCACGGTCGCGCATCGGCCTACGCTCGCGCTACGTCACGGGCGATGAGCTACGCGACCTGACAGGCATCGAGCGTCGCGGCGCGATCTGGTCAGCCGGCGCGGCGGAACTCGACCCCGTGAAGCTGACGCGCGGCCTGTGGCGCTCGGCACGCGAGCGCGGCGCCGTGCTGCTTTCCCCCGCCGATGTGCAGGACATCTCGCCGACGCAGCGCTCGGTCACGCTCACCCTCCACGGTGGCATCGAGATCAGGGCCCATTCCGCCGCGCTCGCCACCGGCTATGAGTTGCCGAGGATGCTGAAGCCGCGCGGCTATCGCGTGATATCGACCTGGGCGATGGCGACGTGGCCGCAGAGGCGCCGGCTCTGGCCCACCCATTGCCTGATCTGGGAAGCGGCCGATCCCTACCTCTACCTGCGCACCACGCTCGACCATCGCATCCTCATCGGTGGCGAGGACGAGGATTTTGTCGACGAGGACAGCCGCGACGCGCTGATCCCCCGCAAGATCGAGACGCTGCGCCGCAAGCTCGGCCGCCTGTTGCCGGAGGTCGATGACCGCGCCGATTTCGCCTGGACCGGCTGCTTCGGCGCGAGTGCGACCAGCCTGCCAGCCATCGGGCCGGTGCTGGGAGCGCCGCGTTGCTTCGCGGTCCTCGGCTATGGCGGCAACGGCACGACCTTCAGCGTCATCGCCGCGCAGATGTTCCAGCGCTGGCTGCTCGGCCTGTCAGACCCCGACAGGGACATCTTCGGCCTCGACTGATCACAGCCGCTCGGCCGGGATGATGGAGATGGAGCCGTTCGCCTCCAGCACCGCGAGGCCGATATCCTCCATTCGCAGGATGCCCTGGCGCTCGCGGGCAGCCTGGAGCACGTCGGCCGCGTCGATCCGTGCGCGCCGGAGCTGGTCGGGCAGCGGCGTGCCGCGCATCACGATGATGGTCGGCTGGCCTTCCAGCAGACGCTCCAGCCGGCCGGCTTTCCGCTTCAGCAAGGACAGGGCGACGTCGATCGACAGCAGCGTCGCGACCGCCAGCACGGCCGTCGTCAGTGAGTTGTCATTGCCGATCAGGGCGGGCTGCGCGGCCTCACCGATCACCAGCAGCAGCACGAGATCGAAGGTGGTGGTCTGTTGCAGCGACCGCCGTCCGGTGATGCGGAACAGGATCAGCAGCGCGACGTAGAGCGCGATGGCCTTGAAGACGGTTTCCATCGTCAGGGCAGGACCAGGGTACGGAAGCTTGCCGCTGCGCCGCCGGCCGCGACGCTCACGTCGGCGATGCCCGGCCGCTGCGGCTGGACGGTCAGCACGGCCACGCTGCTGTCCTGCAGATGCAGCGTCAGCGCCTGGCCGCGGCGTGCCTGCCCGTCCGGGGCCGGCTCGATGTTCAGCACCTCCAGCCAGGGCAGCGCGTCGGAGGTCAGCGTCACCTGCCGCGCGCCGGGCGGCAGGGTGATCGTCCATCGCGTCGCGCTGTCCTGCCGGGTGACGGCGTCGTGGCTGACCCGCAGCGCCCCGTCAGGCGAAGCGCTCTCACCCCGACTGAACGGCCCGTCCCCCAGCGCGCCGGCCGCCCCCGCCAACACCAGCCCGCCCATCAGGGCCCAGCCGATACGCTGCATGGTCCAGATCCGCCGCTGGAAGGCCGGATCCTCGCCGACCAGATGACGGAATTCGTCGAGGCTGGATTGCGGTGGCACGGCGATTTCCCCCCGGAGCGGCCGAATGCGGCGATCTCGGCCACATGGAACGCGGCGCGGTGTGGCGGGTTGCCCGGCGGGCCATGGCGGGACTCGCCGGGCGGTCTATAACTCGCCCCCGATGCGCGACCTTCTGATCACCAATGCCCGACTGATCGACCCTGCAACCGGCCTCGACGGGCCGGGCGCGCTGCTGGTGCGGGGCGGCGCGATCGCCGATCTCGGCGCCGGCCTGACCGCATCGGAGGATGCCGAGACGCTCGATGCCGGCGGCGCCTGCCTGGCGCCGGGGCTCGTCGACCTGCGCGCCAATCTCGGCGAGCCTGGCGCGGAGCATCGGGAGACCATCGCATCGGCCGCCGCGGCCGCTGCGGCGGGCGGCATCACCACGCTATGCGTCCTGCCGGATACCGATCCGGCGCTGGACGACCCGGCGCTGTTGTCCTTCGTGATCCGGCGCGGCGAGGTGACGGGCTCGGTCTCCCTGTTGCCTTACGGCGCCGCGACGGTGGGCTGCGCGGGCAAGGAACTGGCGGAGCTGGGCCTGTTGCGGGAGGCCGGCGCGATAGCCTTCACCGACGGTGCGCGCGCGATCGGCAATGCGCGGACGATGCGCCTCGCCTTGTCCTACGCCCGGGCCTTCGGTGCCTTCGTGGTTCAGCATCCGGAGGAGCCGACGCTGGCCACCGGCGGCGCGGCAACGGAGGGCGAACTCGCGACCCGGCTTGGTCTACCGGGCATCCCGTCGGCGGCGGAGGCGATGATGGTCGCGCGCGACATCGCCCTGGCGCGCATCACCGGCGGGCATGTGCATTTCGCCCATGTGTCGACGGCTGCGGCGCTGGAACTGATCCGCGCGGCGAAGGTCGAAGGGCTGCGCGTCACGGCCGATACGGCGCCACCCTATTTCGACCTGAACGAGACGGCGATCGGCGATTACCGGACCTATGCGAAGCTGTCGCCGCCGCTGCGGACGGAGGCGGACCGGCAGGCCGTGGTGGCGGCGCTGACGGACGGCACCATTGATGCCGTGGCCTCCGACCACCAGCCGCGCGACGCGGATGACAAGCGCCTGCCCTTCGCCCAGGCCGAGGCCGGCGGGGCGGGTCTGGCCACGCTGCTCGGCGTGACGCTGGCGCGGGTGCATGGCGAGGACCTGACGATGCTGACCGCGATCGGGCTGCTGACGCACCGACCGGCGGTGCTGCTGGGGCTCGACTGCGGGAGGCTCGCGAAGGGCGCGCCGGCCGACCTGGTGCTGTTCCACCCCGACCGGGGCTGGAAGGTCGAGGCCGGGAAACTGCCCGGCAAGGCGCAGAACTCGCCCTTCGACGGGCGAGGGCTGGAAGGTCGCGTGCTGGGCACCTGGAAGGCCGGGCGGCGGGTGTTTGGGGCATGATCACCGACCCGTCGATCGGCTTCGCTGTCGCGCTGGTGGTCGGGTATCTGATTGGGTCGGTGCCCTTCGGGCTGATCCTGACCCGCGCCGCCGGCCTCGGTGACATTCGCGCCATCGGGTCGGGCAATATCGGCGCGACCAATGTGCTGCGGACGGGCAACAAGGGCATTGCTGCCGCGACGCTGCTGCTGGATGGCGCGAAGGGCGCCGTCGCCGTGCTGCTGCTGCGGTGGCTGGCGCCGGACCAGGACCTCGCGAGCGGCACCGCCGCGGTGCTCGGCCACCTGTTCCCGGTCTGGCTGGGGTTCCGCGGCGGCAAGGGCGTTGCCACGGCCCTCGGTGTGTATCTCGCCGCCATGTGGATGGTGGGCGTGGCCTGCTGCGCCATCTGGCTGGTGGTCGCGAAGGTGGCGAAGAGGTCCTCCGCCGCATCCTTGACCGCCTGTGCGGCAGCGCCGGTGCTGGCGTTGCTGCTGTATGGGGCGGAGTACGGGCTGCTTGCCCTGCTGGTCGGCGCGCTGGTGTTCTGGAAGCACGAAGGGAACATCCGGCGGCTTCTGGCGGGGACGGAGCCGCGGATCGGCGAGAAATAAAAGGTACTTTACGACTTTAGGCCTTTATTCCGCGGACCGGTTTCGGACAAATTCCCCGATTGAGGGGTTCGTTTTGGGACCCACGGCGCGGGGGAGCCCCGGCGGATCCCGGCTGCATCGAACTCGGACCCAGCGTGGCTAACGACACGGCTCTGCTCACCGGCAAGGGGTCGCCCGACCACACCTGTGGTCCGGAATGCTTACGGGAGGCAGCAGGGCCGACGCGCAACGGTGGCGCGGGCCATAAAAATGATCGACAGGTGGAAAGAGCGGGAAATAGGAACATATAGAGAACTTTGACGCCGCGCAAGATGCGGGAGAATTTCTATCCTTGGTTGATGAACCGGCCGTCCTGGCGTTTCATCCGCGCCCCTACCCCCGGCATCCTGCGTGCGAACCCTGTTCAAGCTGATCCGCTTCCTTCTCTCCCACCCGCTGGCCGGCCGGCGGCCCGGGCGCACGGCGCTGCGGGTTCTGGGCTGGCAACTGGGCAGTCGGCTGACCGGCATGCCCGCCGTCCTGCCCTTCGTGCCGCCGACTCGACTGCTGGTGCGACCCGGCCTTTCCTCGGCCACTTCCTGCCTCTATGTCGGGCTTACCGACCTCGCCGAGATGGGGTTCACGCTTCATCTGCTACGGCCAGGCGACATGATGGGCGATGTGGGCGCGAATGTCGGCGTCTATACGGTTCTCGCGGCGGGTGTGGCGCAGGCGGATGTCGTTGCGGTCGAGCCCGCCATCGCGACGCTGCCGGCGCTGCATGACAACATCCGGCTGAACGATCTCGCCGATCGGGTGCGCGTGGTTTCGACGGCGCTGGGCGAAGCGGCGGCTGAGCGGCGCGTCTCGACGGGACGCGGCACGACGAACCGGGTGCTGGTCGAGGGCGATGCCGACGATGCGGCGCCGGTGGTCCTCGCCACGGTGGATGAGGTCTTCGCAAACCGGGTGCCGCTGCTGCTGAAGATCGATACGGAAGGCTACGAGCACCGCATTCTGCTCGGCGCGCGCCGCTTGCTGGCGGATGCGGGTCTGCGCGCGATCATCGTCGAGACGGCCGGGCATCTCGGGCGGTATGGCGATGCCATCGAGGCGCTGGACGGACTGTTGCGCGGGTCAGGGTTCAGGCCGTTCGACTATGATCCGGCGAAGCGCGCCCTGACGGAGCGCGCGTCGTGGGGGGCGCCGAACACGATCTATCTGCGCGACCGGGGGTTCATCCAGGATCGCTTGGCGGCGGCGCCAGCGTTTGCGGTGCTGGGGGAGCAGTTCTGAGAAGCAGGGCCGCGTGTATCGGGTCGGCCGTTGCTACGTGTCTTTGCCAGAGCAGTGGCTCTTGTCGGCATGAGCAGCATGAATGTCTCGCATCCCGATGCGCCTGACGCGTCTGTCGATGGGCAGGCCCGGACAGGTCGCTACGACCGCCGAGGCAAGCATGGAGGCGCGTTGAGCCATGACGGTCCGGAACGGCCGCGCGCGCCGGACCTGCTGCTCGAAGGGGCCGCTCGCCTCCTGGCGCGGTCATGCATGATGGCCGGTTCGACGGGTCGCGGCAGTCGGTGCGGTCGTCACGGCGTGAGAGCCGGCGCGCTTATACTCGACAGGCGCGCCCCTGGATCGCCAATAAGTTGAATATCGTTCTAGGGTGCTGCCATGCTTCCAAACATCGCACCAAGTCCCGGCGGGCTCCGGGGTGACACGGTTATCCTGGCGGGCCTGGGGGCCCATGGCAGATGCCCGCATCCGACATGGGAGTCGGCTCGGGGGCGGCGCCCCCGATGCTGCCCGTGACCCTCGCCCGTCTTCGCCTTGCCCGCACCGACGGTATCGGCCCCCTCACCTTCCGCCGCCTGCTCGCCCGGCATCCATCGCCCCAGGCGGCGATCGACGCCGTGCCGGGCCTCAACCCGCGCTGGCAGCTCCCGTCGGAAACCGAGGCGAAGCGGGAAATGGCAGCGCTGGCGAAGCTGGGCGGCCGGTTCGTCTTCCTGGACGACCCGCATTACCCGCCGCTGCTGGCGCTGCTGCCCGATGCGCCGCCGGTGCTGGCGGTGATGGGCGATGCGTCGCTGCTGGCCGCGCCGGCGGTGGCGGTGGTGGGCGCGCGGAATGCGTCTTCCGCCGGGCGGCGCATCGCGGAGGAGCTGGCGGAAGCGCTGGCGGGCAAGGGGCTGACCATCGTCTCCGGCCTTGCCCGCGGCATCGATACGGCAGCGCATGAGGGCGCGTTGCGGGCGGGGGGGACGGTCGCGGTGCTGCCGGGTGGGATCGACGTCGCCTATCCGCCGGAGAATGCCAAGCTGCTCGCGCGGATTGCCGAGCGCGGGGCGGTCGTGGCGGAAAGTCCGCTCGGCACGGCGCCGCAGAACCGGCATTTCCCGCGGCGTAACCGGATCGTCTCCGGCCTGTCGCTGGGGATCGTGGTGGTCGAAGCGGCGCATCGGTCCGGCACGCTGATCACCGCACGGCTTGGGCTGGAGCATGGGCGGGAGGTGTTCGCCGTGCCGGGCAGCCCGCTGGACCCGCGATGCCGGGGGTCGAACGACCTGATCCGGCAGGGCGCGCATCTGGTCGAGACGGCCGAGGATGTGCTGGACCACCTGCCGGAACAGCCGCGACAGGGACCGTTGTTCGACCCGGCGCGGATGACGGACGGACCGGCCGAAGGCGGGGAGGACGAGCCGGACGGGCTGGGGCCGCCGCCGGAAGGTACCGCACAGATCCTTGATTTAATTGGTATGTCACCGGTATCGGTTGACGAGGTGCTGCGGCGCTGCCACCTGACGCCCCCGGAACTCCAGGCGATCCTGACGGAGCTGGAGCTCGACGGCCGGGTGGAACTACTTCCCGGCCACCGCGTCATGCGTAGTCCGAACGGGTGAATCCGACCGAATGTCCGATGTCGTTGTGGTGGAATCGCCGGCCAAGGCCAAGACGATCGAGAAGTATCTCGGCCGTGACTTCACGGTGCTGGCGTCCTTCGGCCATGTCCGCGATCTGGAGGAGAAGGACGGCGCGGTCCTGCCCGACCAGGATTTCGCGATGGTGTGGGGCAAGGATGGGCGCGGCGAAGCGCAGGTCGGCAAGATCGCGCAGGCGCTGAAGGGGGCGAAGCGGCTGTTCCTCGCCACCGACCCGGATCGCGAGGGCGAGGCGATCTCCTGGCATGTGAAGGACATGCTGGGGCAGCGCGGGGCGCTGAAGGGCAAGGATGTCCAGCGCATCACCTTCAACGAGATCACCAAGCGCGCCGTGCAGCATGCGGTGGCGCATCCGCGGCAGCTCGATGTCCCGCTGATCGATGCGTATCTGGCGCGGCGCGCGCTGGACTACCTGGTGGGCTACACGCTGTCGCCGCTGCTGTGGCGGAAGCTGCCGGGGTCGCGCTCGGCTGGGCGTGTGCAGTCGGTCGCATTGCGGCTGATCTGCGAGCGCGAGGCGGAGATCGAGGTCTTCAAGCCGCGCGAATACTGGTCGATCGAGGCGAAGTTCCAGACGCCGGCGGGCGCGCCCTTCACGGCTAGGATGACGCATCTGGACGGGCGGAAGCTGGACCAGTTCGACCTCGGCGAGGCAGGCAGCGCGAACCGGGCGAAGGCCGCGGCGGAGGCCGCGACCTATGCCGTCGCGTCGGTCGAGAAGAAGCGGACGAAGCGCAACCCGCCGCCGCCCTTCATGACGTCCACGTTGCAGATGGAGGCCAGCCGCAAGCTCGGCATGGGCGCGCAGCAGGCGATGCGCACGGCCCAGCAGCTCTACGAGGCCGGGCACATCACCTATATGCGGACCGACGGCGTGACCATGGCCCGCGAGGCGATCGCCGCCATCCGCGACCATGTGAAGGACGCTTTCGGCCCCGACTACATGCCGGTCACGCCGCGCGAGTATCAGTCCAAGGCGAAGAATGCGCAGGAAGCGCATGAGGCGATCCGCCCGACCGATGTGACCCGCACGCCCGAGGCGATGAGCCGCGAGCTGGATGGCGCGCAGATGCGGCTCTACGAGCTGATCTGGAAGCGGGCGGTGGCGTCGCAGATGTCCTCGGCGGAGCTGGACCAGACGGCGGTCGATATCGCGTCCGCGGATGGGAAGATCCGGTTCCGCGCGACCGGGTCCGTCGTCGCCTTCGACGGCTTCCTGAAGCTGTATCGCGAGGATGAGGATGATCGCGCGGCGGATGCGCGCGCGGGCATCGCGACCGCGGCGGCATCGGCCGAGGACGACGACAGCCGCATCCTGCCGCCGATGGCGGAGCGCGATCCGCTGAAGCTCGGCGGCATCACCGCCAGCCAGCACTTCACCCAGCCGCCGCCACGGTATTCCGAGGCCTCGCTGGTGAAGCGGCTGGAGGAGCTGGGGATCGGGCGGCCGTCCACCTACGCGTCGATCCTGCAGCGGCTGCAGGACCTGAAGTATGTGACGCTCGAGAAGCGGCGCTTCGTGGCGCAGGATCTCGGGCGGATGGTGACGACCTTCCTGGTCCGCTTCTTTGAGAAGTATGTCGATACGGGCTTCACCTCGGCGATGGAGGAAAGGCTCGACGAGATCTCCGCCGGCCAGGTGGATTGGCGCGCGGTGATGCGGGCGTTCTGGAGCGAGTTCTCGGCGGCGGTCGAGGCGACGCGCGACCTCAAGATCCGCGACGTGATCGATGCGCTGGACGAAGATCTCGGCCCGCACATGTTCCCTGCGCGGACGGATGGGACCGATCCGCGCGTGTGCCCGACCTGCGGGAATGGGCGGCTGGGGCTGCGGCTGGGGCGGACGGGGGCGTTCATCGGCTGCTCGAACTATCCGGAATGCCGCTACACCCGGCCCTTCGGCGTCGATTCCGGTGAGGGCGAGGGTGCGGCGCCGGCCGAGCAAGAGCTCGGCACCGATCCGGTGACGGGCGAGACCGTGTCGATGAAGCGCGGGCCGTATGGGTTCTATATCCAGCTCGGCGAGCCGGGGACGGATGCGAAGGGCAAGCCGACCAAGCCGAAGCGGACGAGCCTGCCGAACGGGGTGTCGCCGGATTCCGTGACGCTGGACCAGGCGCTGGGGCTGCTGTCCCTGCCGCGCATCGTGGGTCATGACCCCGAGACGGGGGAGGAGATCACGGCGGGGCTCGGGCGCTTCGGGCCGTACGTGCGCTGCGGGTCGGTGTTCAAGTCGCTCGACAAGGATGACGACGTGCTGACCGTCGGCATGAACCGGGCGCTGACGCTGCTGGCGGATGCCAGGTCCCGCGTGCGGGAACTCGGCGTGCATCCGAAGGACAAGGAGCCGGTGCTGGTGCGCAAGGGGCGGTTCGGCCCCTATGCGCAGCACGGCAAGACGGTCGCGAACCTGCCGCGTGATGTCGCGATGGAGGACATGACGCTCGAGGACGCGATCGCGCTGCTCGAGGAGAAGGGCAAGGCGCTGAAGCCGCGCGGGGCGGCGGGGCGGAAGGCCTCGGCCAAGGCGCCGAAGGCGGATGGCGCAGTGGCGAAGCGCGCCAAGGCGCCGGCCAAAGCGAAGGCTCCCGCCAAGGCGGCGGCGAAGAAGGCACCGGCGGCGAAGAAGCCCGCGGCGAAGGCCAAGACGCCGGCTGCGAAGGCCGCGCCGCGCGCCGGCAAGACCGCCCGCTGATGGTCCGGCGCGGGCCGCCCCCCAAGGGCCACAAGGCGCGCGCCCGGACGGGTAAGACGGTCGGCGGCGGGAAGGTGTCGCCGCAGAAGTCGATCGGGCATCGCCGGGTGCCGTCGCATGGCACGCCGCGCGATGAGGACGATGCCGGAGCGCGGCCGCTGGCTAAGGCTGAGCGCGTCGTGCCCGAGATGGCCGGCGAGGCTGGCAAGGCGACAGCGCGCCCACCGCGTGCCGCCAGGACCAAGGCCGCCGGGTCGCGCAGCGGAAGCCGTATCAAGGGGGTGCCCCGCCAGGATGCGCCCGAGCAAGAGGGTGCGACACGGCGTACGCCGGGCAGGACGCGCGCCGCGGCCACTAAGCGTGGCGCGGACGCGGCGCCCGCGCGTGACGTCGATGCTGCGCCGCTGCGTGACGCCGGCCGGGAACGCGCGACCGGTCGCGCGCCGCGTGATCGCCATGACGATGCCGGCCCATCGTCGCGCCCGGGCCGCGACCGGGACGCACGGCAAAACATGACCGGCGTTGGTTGCGCGTCGCGTGCGCGGCATGACGACGCGGATGCGCAGGACACGCCGCCGCGGACCCGCGCGACGCGGCACGGTGCCGATGCGGATGACGGGCGACCGGATTACCGCGCCGGCCGGGATCGTGTCGCGCCGGCTGGCCCGCAATCCAGCGCGCGCCGCCGCGCCGCCGCACGGCCGGACGAGCCCCCGCCCCTGCCCTCCAAGACTGCGCTGCGGCAGTTCCTCGCCGAGGCCGGCGGGCGCGTCACCAAATCCACCATCGCGCGCGCCTTCGGCCTGACCTCCGACCAGCGCCAGTCGCTGCGGATGCTGATGCGGGAGATCGCGGAGGAAGGCGGGTCCACCCAGGCCGGCAAGCGCGGCATCGTCCACCCGTCCCGGCTGCCCGAGATGGCGCCGGTCGAGATCACCGGCACCGACCCGGATGGCGACCCCATCGCGCGACCCGTGCAATGGCAGGGTGAGGGCCGCCCGCCGATCATCTACATGCGCCCCGAACCCAAGGGGCAGCCGGCGCTGACGGCGGGGGAGCGCGTGCTCGCGCGCCTGAAGCCGATCGGGCCGGGCAAGTATGAGGGCCGCACCTTCAAGCGCATTGGCGGCGGGGCGCCGGCGCGTATCCTCGGCGTGTTCGAGGAAGGGCGGATCATCCCGACCGACCGGCGGCAGAAGGGTATCTGGCAGGTCGATCCGGCGGACGCCGCCGGCGCGAAGCAGGGCGAGATCGTGCTGGCGGAACCCCTGCCCTCCACACGGCATTTCGGGCCGCGGCCGGCGCGGATCACGGAAGTGCTGGGGGTGATGGGCGAACCGCGCTCGGTCTCGCTGGTCTGCATCCACGCGCATGGCATTCCGGACGTGTTCCCGGCGGAGGCCGTGCAGCAGGCGGAGAAGGCGCACGGCGTCACGGCGCGCGGCCGCACCGATTTGCGCGACGTTCCACTGGTGACGATCGACGGCGAAGACGCGCGCGATTTCGACGACGCCGTTTTCGCGGAACCCGATGGCAGCGGCTGGCGGGTGCTGGTCGCGATCGCCGACGTCGCGCACTACGTGACCACCGCCTCGGCGCTCGACCGCGAGGCCTGGGCACGCGGCAACTCGGTCTATTTCCCCGACCGCGTCGTGCCGATGCTGCCGGAGGCGCTGTCCAACGGCTGGTGCAGCCTGCGCCCGAACGAGGAGCGGGGCTGCCTGTTCGTCGAGATGCGCTTCGATGCGGAAGGGCGGAAGCAGTCGCATCAGTTCGGACGCGGCATCATGCGGTCGGCGGCGCGGCTGACCTATGAGCAGGTCCAGGAGGCCGCCGATGCGGGCAGCGATCCGGCGTCGCTCGCGCCGGGCCATGTCGGGCGGCTGTACGGCGCCTTTCGCGCGCTGCTCGCTGCGCGGGAGAAGCGCGGCACGCTCGACCTCGACGTGCCGGAGCGGCGCGTGATGCTGGATGCCAAGGGCAACGTTCAGGCGGTGGTGCCGCGCGCGCGGCTCGACGCGCACCGGCTGATCGAGGAATTCATGGTCGCGGCCAATGTCTGCGCGGCGGAGGAGCTGGAACGCCTGGTCCAGCCCTGCATGTACCGCGTGCACGACCGCCCCTCCGACCAGAAGATGGAAGGGCTGCGGCAGTTCCTCGACACTTTCGGCATCACCCTGCCGCAATCCGACCGGCTGCATCCGCGCGACTTCGCGCGCGTGCTGGAGAAGGTGCGCGGCACGCCGGAGGAACGACTGGTCAACGAGGCGGTGCTGCGCGGGCAATCACAGGCGGCCTATTCGCCCGACAACCTCGGTCATTTCGGCCTCGCGCTGCCGCGCTACGCGCATTTCACCTCGCCGATCCGCCGCTATGCCGATCTGCTCGTGCATCGGGCGCTCATCCGCGGCCTCAAGCTCGGCAAGGATGGGTTGACGGAGGATGAGGCTGCTCGCTTTCCCGATACCGCCGAACACATCACGAGCACCGAGCGGCGCGCCGCGGCGGCGGAACGCGATGCCGTCGACCGCTATCTCGCGGCTTTCATGGCACAGCGCGTGGGAGAGTCGTTCGAGGCGCGCATTTCCGGAGTGACTCGCTTCGGCCTCTTCGTCACGTTGGAAGAGAACGGGGCGAGCGGAATCGTCCCGCTCGGTTCTCTGCCGGACGACCGATGGGATTTGGACGAGGCCACGCAATCGCTTGCTGGTCGCAGGACACGACTGATCTTCCGGCTGGGCGACGCCGTCGAAGCCCGCTTGGCGGAGGCGACGCCGCGGACCGGCGGCATGGTGTTCCATCTCATGCAGGGATTGCCGTCGCGTGGCCGCGGGCGTCCCGCGCCCAAGGGCAAGCAGCGCGGCCGTCGCCGCTGACCTCGCGGCGCCACGCCTTCCTGGTCCTGCTGGTGCTGGTGATGCTGCCGTGCCTCGGCGCGGCGCAGGAAGTCTCGCGCACCGGCGCCTATCCGCGGGAGGAAATGCGCCTCGTGCTCGGCGCCGGCTTCGCGGCCATCCTCGAACGGCATCTGGAATCCGCGACGCCGGCCGATCTGCTGGTCTGGTCGCTCGCCGGCATGACCAGCATCGACAGCGCGCTCTCGGTCCAGCGCACCGGCCGTAATGTCCGCCTGTTGCAAGGCGAGCGGCTGCTGCTGTCGCGCAGCCTGCCCGAACGCGCCGAGGGCGAGAGCTTCGCGACCGCCGGCGGCGCAGCGGCTGATCGGCTGACGCTGTTCCAGCAAGCGGGCTGGAACGCCTCGGCGGCGATCCGCGCGGCGGGCGCCTCGGCCCTGATCCGCCACAGCTTCGAGGCGATCTTCAGCCATTTCGACCCGTTCAGCCGCTACATCACGCCGGAGGAAGCGCAGGCGGCGCGCGAACGGCGCACCGGCGAGGCTGGGCTTGGCCTGCGCCTCGCCCCCGGACGCGGCGCCGGCACCGTGGTCGTCGCCGTCGCCGCCGGCAGCCCCGCCGCCGAAGCAGGCCTGCATGTCGGCGACCGCGTCCTCTCCATCGACGGCACGAGGCTGCGCCCGCGCGATGCCGCCGGCGCGGCTGGACTGCTGGAAGGGCCGGCCGGGACCAACGTCCTCCTGCTGATCGAACGCAACCGCCGGCGGCAGGAACTGACGCTGCGCCGAGTGCTGCCCCATGGCAGCCCGGTGACGGCGGAGCGCGTGGACGACGTGCTGATGATCCGCATCCCCGCCTTCTCCGCGCAGACGGAGCGCCAGGTGGCCGCCGCGCTGCTCGCCGCCTTCAGCCAGGGGGCGCCCAAGGCGGTGGTGCTGGACCTGCGTGGCAATCGCGGCGGGTTGCTGTCCCAGGCGGCGGCGGTGGCCGACATCTTTCTCGGCCCCGGCGAGGCGTTCCGCACCGCCGGCCGGCATGCCGAGGCCAGCCGCATCTATGTGACTGCCGGCGGGGACCTTGCGCAGGGCGTGCCGCTGGTCGTGGTCGTGGATGGGCGCACCGCCTCCTCCGCCGAGATCGTCGCCGCAGCCCTCTCGGACCGCGGCCGCGCGGCCGTGATCGGCACCAGCACGACCGGCAAGGGGCTGGTGCAGCTCGTCGTGCCGCTGCCCGATGGCGGGGAGCTGCTGATGAGCTGGTCGCGGCTGATCATGCCGGCAGGCTGGCCATTGCAGGATATCGGCGTGCTGCCGGGCCTGTGCACCACCGGCGGGCCGGCCGCGGCGGCGCGGGCGCTGACCGCCTTGCGCGCCGGCAGCCGGCCGATGGGCGCCGCCCAGGCGCAGCAAGGGGCGATGCGGCATCCGGTGCCGGCCGTGGCGGCCGAGGCGCTGCGCGCGGCATGCCCGCCAGCCGAGGTGCCCAACGAGGACCTGCCGGTAGCGCGGGGCCTCGCGCTGGACACGGCGGCGGCCGGGGCGGCGATGGCGCAGTGAGGCGTGATCGGCCGCGGCGCTACTCGAGAAACCCGATCCAGCGGCCTGCCAGGATGGCGCCCAGCCACACCGCCAGCGAGACCAGGGCCGAGACCCTGACCGAGGGGGCGATGGGTCCGCCGTCCGTCGCCCTGGCCCAGGCCGGGTTGAACCGGAGGATCGCCACGTTGATGAGGCCGAGCCCAAGAAGCGCCAGCTTCGTCAGGAAGGCCGGATTCGCCAGATAGGTTGCCGGCCGCGTGCTGAACAGCAGCGCGCCCGTGACCACGGCGCCCCCCAGCCCGGCCGCCGCGACGCGAATGAGCGCAGGCGCAAGCGCCGCGGCCGATTGGCGGCTGAACAGGCCCAGCAATCGCAGATCCAGCGTCGCGATCGCGCCCAGCAGCAGCGCGATCGAGATGATGTGCAGCGCGTTGACGAGCGGATAGATGACCGCCGAGTCGCGCAGAAGGGCGGCAACCGGGGAAGCCGCGATCGCGTCGAGCAACGGCTGCCGTGCTCAGCTGCGGATGCGTTCGGGGTAGATGTCGTAGGTCCGGCCGCGGACCGTGAGACGCACCGCCTTCAGGCGCTTCTCGCCCTGCTCCCGCGAGCGGTTTCCGAGCGCGACCACGGCATCGCCCGCCGCGGCGGAGGCCGCCGTGAAGCCGGCGCGCTGCGTCTGGCGCGGATTGCCGAGCTCGACGAGCCACTGCCCGTCGGCGGCGTCGACACGCAGGGTCGGGTGCGGCTGGCCGATATAGACCTCGCGGATCGTGCCACGGAGTTCCGTCTGCTCGCCCTCGGCCCACGACCATCCGTGGTGCGCCGTGGCGGCCGAGGCACCGAAGACGGTGCCCGCCATGCCCAGCGTCGCGCGTCGGCCCATGATCATTCCCGGCATCGTGGCCTCCTTGCGGCCAGTGGATCCGATAGAGATTGGGCGCGCGGAGCCGGTTGTCGATGGCCGCGGTCGTTGCGAGGGGGCACAAATCATTCCCCCGCGCAGGTCCTGCTTGACGCCGCCGCCCTGGTCGCTAGGTTGCGCGCTCTCGCGCCCGGGGCCCCGTCGCCCGCGGGCCATGGAGTTGTGTCATGGCTAAGTCGAACACCATCCTGATCCGTCTCGTGAGCAGCGCCGACACGGGCTACTTCTACGTCACGAAGAAGAACACCCGGACGATGACCTCCAAGATGGAGAAGAAGAAGTACGATCCGGTGGCGCGGAAGCACGTCGTCTTCCGCGAAGCCAAGATCAAGTGATCCGCGGGCGGGGAATCCCCGCCCTGGCATTGCCGGCAATCTGACGGGCGCGCCCCTCCGGGCGGCGCCCGTTTGTCGTTGCGTGGCTAAGCATATCCATGGACGGGTGCAACCGCCCAGAGCAGGCGATTCTAGTCCGCCTGCGCGGCCCAGTCCTCGGCGGTCGCGGTGACCACGCGGTTGCGGCCGGTTTCCTTGGCCCGGTACAGCGCCTTGTCCGCAACGGCGATCAGGCTATCCGCGGCCGCCTGGCCGCGCGCGACAGCGAGGCCGAGGCTGATCGTCACCGGTACAGGACGCGTGCCGACGGTCACCGGGAAGTCGGCGACGGCGGCGCGCAGCCGCTCGGCGACGACCGCGGCCTCCTCGTCGCCGGCCGCCGCCATGACGGCCAGGAATTCCTCTCCGCCGTATCGGGCGAGCACGTCGACGGCCCGCAGGTGCTCGCGCAGCCGCGCGGCGACCTCCTTCAGCGCAACGTCGCCGGCGGCATGGCCGAGCTGGTCGTTGAGCTGCTTGAAGCGGTCCACGTCGATCAGCAGCACCGTCGCGGTCGCGCCGGTTCGGAGCAGCGATTCGAGGTGCCGCTGCACATAGCGTCGGTTGCGCAGCCCGGTCAGCGAATCGGTGACGGCCAGTTCCAGCGAGCGGTCCAGGCTCTCGCGCAGCAGATCCTGGTAGCGTCGGCGACGGAGCTGGTTGCGCACCCGCGCGCGGAGCTCGGGCGCATCGATGGGGCGCATGACGTGGTCCGACGCGCCGAGGTCGAAGGCACGCAGCACCGCATGGCGCTGGTCCTCGCTGGCCAGCAGCACGAGCGGCAGGTCGCGCATCTCGCTGCTGGCGCGCAGGCGGGAGGCGAGGCGCAGCGCATCCCCGCTCGGCAGCGGCAGGCAGAGCAGCACGAGGTCGTGCGCAGCCTGCTCGAGCCGCGCCCAGGCCGTCACCTCATCCGGCACGTGCTCGACCGTCATGCCGTCGGCGGCGAGTGCCTCGACCACGGCGCGGACTTCCGCGGGCTGGCCGCCGGCGAGCAGCAGATGCGCGCCGGTGAAGTCTTCCGCGGGCGGGCCGGGCGGCTCGAATCCCAGATCGCGCGCCGTCTCGGCCCGCACGCGCCAGGCGTCCAATACCTGCTTCATGCGCAGCAGCGCGCGCAGACGGGCGAACAGCAGGGCCGTGTCGACAGGCTTCGAGATGAAGTCGTCGGCGCCGGCTTCGAGGCCGCGCACGCGCTCGGACTGCTCGGTCAGTGCGGTGACCATCAGCACCGGGATATGCGCGGTCGCCGGCTGCGACTTCAGCCGGCGGCAGACCTCGTAGCCGTCCATGCCGGGCATCATGACGTCGAGCAGGACGACATCGGGCGTCCAGGCGGAGGTCAGCGCCAGCGCCTCCGGGCCAGAGGCGGCGAGCGCCACCTCGAAATACTCCGCCCGCAGCTTCGCCTCGAGAAGGCGGAGATTTGCGGGGATATCGTCCACAACCAGTACGCGCGCGGTCACGCTAAATTCCCCTGTGCCGTGCCATCCAACCGTAACTGGCCAGCTTCTGCAACGAGACCTATCAGGGCTTGGGTGACAAGCCCTTGAATCGTCACGTTGCAGTCATGGAGAAGCGCATGTCGGGGATCACCGCCGGCGACCGTCAGTCCGGGGCGCAGGAGGGCGGCTTCGGCCTGTTCCTTCGTCGCTGGGCCGCCAATCCGCTGCAGATGGGCTCGGTCGTGCCGTCCTCACGCGCGCTCGGGCGGCGCATCGCCGCGCTGGTGGAGCGCAGCGGGGACGAGGTGGTGGTGGAACTCGGCGCCGGTACCGGGGCCGTCACGCGGGCCCTGCTGGATGGCGGCGTGCCGCCGGACCGGCTGGTGGTGGTCGAGATCGTGCCGGACATGGCGCGCCACCTGGCCCGCACCCTGCCCGGCGTGACGGTGATCGAGGGCGACGCCTTCGCGCTGTCCGATGCGCTGCCCGAAGCGATGCATGGGCGGGTCGGCACGGCGATCTGCGGCATCCCGCTGGTGCTGCTGCCGACCGAGCAGCAGCGCCGCTTCGTGGACGCGGTGGAGGCGGTGGCACCGGGGCGCGGCTTCCTGCTGTACAGCTACTGCATCACCTCGCCCCTGCCCTACCGCACGCTCGGCCTGTCGGCGAAGCGCGAGGCCTGGACGCCGCTGAACGTCCCGCCGGCCAGCGTGTGGCGCTACCGGCCCGCCGGTTGAGCGTCGCTTCCCCTTCCCGGCCGCCGGTGCGGCCGGGCGGGTCTGCGTCACGCGCTGGTCAACGTGACCTCCCGCCCGTCCTTGTGGCGCAGATGGGCGATCAGCCGCGACTGCGGGCTGTGGCGGATCTTCACCGCCTCGGTCAGCCCGCGCGCGTTCAGCGCGGCGTGCAGCGCCTGGGTGTCGGGGTGTTCCGCGTCGAGCGAGACGAGCCGCCAGCCGGAATCCTTGATGCGCTTCGCCGCGCGCTCGCCATCCCACTGGATCAGCGGCGGGATCAGGTTGTCCATGTCCTGGCGCTGCGGCGGGAAGGCCATGCGCCAGGTGAGATCGCCACGCGCCATGGCCCGGATCTGCCCGGTATGGGATGGGCCGAGCCGCGCGACCATGGGCTCCAGCGCGGGGGTGGAGGCGACGTAGGCGATCAGCCGCGGCTCCGCTTCGAGCATGTTCCGCAGCGACGGGTCGTCGAGGTCGAAGGGTCGCGCATGGCCCGGTTCCGGCTGCCCCGGGTCGGGGGCGATGATCTCGATGTAGCAGGCGGCGCCAAGGCCGAGCAGCATGTTGTGCGTGCCCACCCCAGGATGCGTGCCACCCTTCACGGGCTTCACGCCGAGGGTTTCCTCGAGGTAGCGGGCACCGTCCTCGAGGGTCAGCGCTCCGATGACGATGTGGTCGATCTCGGCCATGCGAATCCTGGACGTTGTTGGCCCGGGTGCACGCACCCGGGCTGGGTCTTGCCGGACATGATGCCACCGTCCGGCGTCGGTCTTCGTGCCGGCGCAGTCCGCTCGCATGCTGGGCAAGGCCGACGTTGCGCCGCCCTGCGCCGCGAATCCAGGGAAAGGTGCTGACGCCGGCAGCGCGGCTTGCCGCTTGCTGCCGCAGGGCGGACCGCGAGAGTACATATGCCGCTACCAGGGAGCCCAGCCGATGGACCATGCCGTACCACGGCCGAAGATCGCCGAGACCGTCATTCATCCGAGCGTGAGGCTGCGGGAGAGTTCGGTCGGCGCACGCTGCGAATTGCTGGAGCGTTGCGCGGTCGAGTATTCGACGATCGGCGATGCCTCATATCTCGGGCATGACTGCCAGGTGGCGGATGCGACGATCGGGAAGTACTGCGCCATCGCGGCGAATGTGCGCATCGGGCCGCCGAACCACCCGATGGCCCGGCCCTCGCTGCACCGCTTCACCTATTGCCCGGAATACTACGATGCGACGAAGCGGCGCGACGCGGCGTTCTTCGCGGCGCGGCGCGCGGCGCGGACGACCATCGGCAACGACGTATGGATCGGACACGGCGTGACGGTGCTGGCGGGCGTGACGGTCGGGGATGGCGCGGTGCTGGCGGCCGGCGCGGTGGTCGCGAAGGACGTGGCACCCTACGCGATCGTCGGCGGCGTGCCGGCGCGGCGAATCCGTGACCGGTTTCCACCGGAGCTCGCCGCCCGGCTTCAGCGCATCGCCTGGTGGGACTGGCCGTTCGAGGTGGTGATGGAACGGCTCGCGGATTTCCAGTCGGACGACGTGGGCGCGTTCTGCGATCGGTGGGGCTGACCGGCACCACCGGAAGCAGCCGGCAAGGACCGGCTGCCTCCTTGTCCCGCTGCTATTGCCGTTTGGCACCATCGGTGCGCGCCCGCTCGGCGGCGCGCGCCGCTACCTGTTGCCCGATGCGCTCGCCCGCCGTCACGTCGCTCCAGTAGTGAACGCCGGCCGCGATGCGCGCCTGGCCTGCCTGGCGGGCCAGGGCCTCCAGGATTGCCGCGTCGGCCGGAAAGAACCCTGCCAGCGTCTGCGTCGCGGCGACCGAGAAGCAGGAATGCGCCGAGGGGTAGCTCGGGTGATTGGGCACCGTGAACAGCGGCCGGAACGCCGGGTCGAGCTGGTGCGGCCGGATGGTCCAGTAGGTGTATTTCGCATCCCAGCAGGCAACGCCCGCATCGTGCATCGCGGCCTGGACCAGCGCGTAGGTGCGCGCGGCCCGCGGGGCATTTCGCGCCTGCCCGGATTCGAACAGCAGCCGCCCGATATGCGCGCCCCAATAGTCGAAGTTGCGCTGCCCGCCCGCCCCGTATTCCCAGAAGAAGGCGTCGCCGCTGGTCTTCGGTGTGCGGACGAAGGCGCGAAGGTCCGTCATCTCGGCGGCCCGTTCCGCCGAGTCATGGGCGGCGGGCGGCGGTGGTCGGATTTCGCTCGGCGAGGCGAGCAGCCATGTTGTCCAGGTGGCGGCCTGCGGCGCGATCGGATTGGTGCCGCTCCATAGCCCCGGCCCTGTCGGGACGGTGCCCGTCCAGGCCTGCGCCGACCCGTCCCGTGCCGCACGCTCGAGCGCTACCGCCGCGACGCTGCGGCCGAGGGCCACGCCCGCCGCCACGTCGCTCGGGTAGGCGGCGCCCGCGAGCAGGCGCAGGCGGCTGGCTTCGGCGGCGAGTGCTTCGAACTCCCCCTGGCGGCGGGGAAAGATGGTGCCGAGGATGGCGGCCGCGACCGTACCCGCCACGGCATGCTCATCCGGATAGGAGGGCGTCGCAGCGGCGCCGTTCGCCATCGGGCCGGCGCGGTTGTGGGCATACTTGCTGTCCCAGGCGGCGATCATGCCGTCGGCCAGCGCGGTGTGCAGCACGGCGAGGTGCCGCATGGCGAAGTTGGCACGGAGATCGGCCGCCAGCAGCGCCTCGATGGCGATCTGGTTCCAGCGATACGATGGCGCGGCTGCATTCCACCACGCCATGCGCGCCAGGGCCGCAGCATCGGCGTCCATCGACATGGCCCGCAATTGCTCGGCTTCAGCGCGCGTCGCGTCGGCGCCGGGCGGCGGGGGCAGGCGGAACTGATCGCCGGAGGCCAGCACCCAGGTTCGCCAGGTGCCGACGGAACTGTCGACGGGCTGCGCTGCCGCCGGCGATGCGCCGATACCGAGAAGGATGCATGAGCCGGCCAGGACCGCCGAACGCGCTCGGCGGCGGAGAGGTTGCTTCAGCATGAGCTTCTTCCCACTTCGAGACCGCCGCACGGTGCGGGCGGGCTGAGTGGATGCTGCGCGGCGCCCCGGACCCGTCGCTATCCGCCTTTGGCCAGTGGTATCCGATTGCGGCCGGATTCCGGTTCTGCCCCCGGCACCGCCGTGGCAATCTGGCCCCCATTTGGTTCGCCGTTTGCGAGGTGCCGGATGGCCACGCGAGAACAGGACGGACACGACACGGGCCCGCTGCCGGGCACCATTCTGCGCGCCATCGCGCATATGCGCGCGGACCTGTCCCGGGCGACCAGCGGGGCTGAGCTGGCCCGGACTGCCGGCCTGCCGCAGCGCACCTTGCGGGCGCATTTCCGGCGGTTCCTTGGCACGTCGCCGCTGTCATGGCTGCAACAGGCGCGGCTGGCAGCAGTGCGGGAGGCACTGCTGGCGGCCCGGCCAGGCGACAATGTGACCGAGGCTGCGGCACGCCACGGCATCACGCATCTCGCCCGGTTCTCCGCGCAGTACCGGCGCCGCTTCGGCGAATTGCCGTCGGCGACGCTGGAGCGCGGGCGGGCGGCACGTGCCCGTGCCTGCGTGACCCTTCCCGCCGCCCCCCGGCACAGACCGCCGGTCCTGGTGCAGCCGATCGCCTGCGCGGCCGGTCGCACGCGGCATGAAGACTGCGACTTCGCCGAAAGCCTGGCCGAGCAACTGACGACGGAGATCGGCCGCATGCGTTCCGGCCCGGTGCGCCGGCTGCATGCGGGCGAGCGGCCCGATGCCGCAGCGGGCCTGTCCTGCTACGCCCTGACAGGACGGCTGGTCCGATCGGGCGAGCGGTTGCGGGTGGTGCTGCGGCTGTCCGACACGGCGGAGCGCATCCACCTGTGGGGCGACGCCTTCGATGGCACCGCCGGGCATGCCCTGGCCCTGCAGGATGACATCCTGGCCATCGCCGTGACCGCGATCCATCGACGGATCGAGGATGCGGAGACGGAGCGGGCATGGCGGCAGCCGCCGGACTGCGTCACGGCCCATGATCTCGTCATGCGCGCCGTCACGCTGATTCGCGCCGGCGACCCCGACAGCAACGAAGGCGCGCTGGACCTGGCGCTGCGGGCGGCGACGCTCGATCCGACGGATGCGGCGGCCGCGGCGCTCATCGGTGCGTGCCATGCACGGCGCGTCGGCCTCGGATTCTCCTGCGACTGGGCGGGGGACCGCGGCTCAGCGCTGCACTTCGATACCCGCGCCGCCATGCTTGATCCCTCCGAGCCGCTGTCGCTCGTTGCGCGCAGCATCATCGCATCGCAGATGAACGACCGCGCCGGTGCGGAGGCGATGACGGCCCGGGCGCTGGCGATCAGCCCTGGCCTGGCCTGGGCCTGGGAACGCAGCGGCTATGTCCATGTCCTCTCGGGCAATGCCGTGCTGGGGGTGGAACACCTCCGCCGCGCGATGGCGCTGAGCGGTCCGCGGGCGCCCGTGATGACGTGCCTCAACGGAATCGCGCAGGCACGGCTATGGGAAGGACGGCCGGAGGAGGCGGCCAGCCTCTCGCTGCAGGTCCTGGCGCTGAATCCGCGCGACACGTCGGCGCGCCGCGTGCTGCCGCCCTGCTACGCGCTGATGGGGCTGGATATGCAGGCGCGCCGTGCCATCGATCACCTTCGGGCCACGACGCCAGAGATCAATCAGCGCTGGTTTGCGAGGAGCAACCCCGCGCTCGCCTGGTCGGACGTTCGCGCGGCTTTCATGGCGCGCATGCAGGACCGGTTGGTCGGGCTGGGCATGCCGCGCTGAACCGACGGTCAGGCGAGCACGTCCCGCGCGATGCTCGTCCATTCGTCCGGGAGGCTCGTCGCCGGCGGGGCCCGTCCCGCCCTGCGGTACCAGTACGCTGCATTCGAGAGGTCGCCTTCCTTGCGGTGCAGATAGGCGTGGACCCAGGCGCTGTCGGCGTCCTCTCCGGCCTGCGCGGCCTCATGCGCGCGATTCCAGTCGCCCTTGGCATCCCACCAGAGGGCTTCGAGAGGCTTTGGCAGCGGCGTGGGCGGGGCTGGCTGCGTCACGCTGCCGCGAAACTCATCCAAGGTCATCGCACCATTTCCCTTCGATCAGCCGCAGCGGCGCAGACGCTGCGGCCCCGACAGAAAAGGGAGGGGGATTCGGGGGAGGTCTCCTCCCCCGACCTTCCTTCTCAGGCGTTCCCCGCCAGGTAGTCCATCGCCGCCTGCACGCCGCCTGCCTTGTGCGGCACGCCGGCCGTGCGCAGCCCCATCTCGACCCCGCCGAGCGTACCGATCAGCGACAGATCCCCGAAATCCCCGAGATGCCCGATGCGGAAGACGCGGTCGTTGAGCTGCCCCAGCCCGTTGCCGAGCGACATGTTGAACTTGTCGAGGATCGTCGCGCGGAGGGCGTTCGCCGAATGGCCTTCGGGCAGCCGCACGGCGGTGAGGCTGGACGAATAGTGGCGCGGCTCGGCGCATTGCGTCTCGAAGCCCCAATGGCGCACGGCGCGGCGGGTGGCTTCCGCGTGGCGGTCATGGCGGGCGAAGACGTTGTCGAGGCCTTCTTCCATCAGCATGTCGACGGCGGCGTCGAGGCCGTAGAGCAGGTTGGTGGCGGGCGTGTAGGGGAAGTAGCCCGTGGCGTTGGCCGCGAGCATCGGCTTCCAGTCCCAGAAGGAGCGCGGCAGCTTCGCGGTCTCGGACGCCTTCAGCGCCTTCTCGCTGATCGCGTTGAAGGACAGGCCGGGCGGCAGCATCAGGCCCTTCTGCGAGCCGGCGACGGTGACGTCGACGCCCCATTCGTCGTGGCGGTAGTCGATGGAACCGAGGGAGGAGATGGTGTCGACCAGCAGCAGCGCGGGGTGGCCGGCGGCGTCAATGGCGCGGCGGACCTCATCGATGCGGGAGGTGGCGCCGGTGCTCGTCTCGTTGTGCACGACGCAGACGGCCTTGATGGCGTGGGCCTTGTCCTCGCGGAGGCGAGCCTCGATCTGCGCGACGTCGGCGCCGCGGCGCCAGTCGGTCTTGACCAGGTCGGTGACGATGCCGAGGCGGCCGGACATCTCCTGCCACAGATGCGCGAACCAGCCGGTCTCGCACATCAGCACGCGATCGCCGGGGGACAGCGTGTTGGTGAGCGCGGCTTCCCAGGCGCCGGTGCCGGAGGCCGGGTAGATCACGACATGCGACTGCGTCTTGAAGACGTGGCGGACCTTTTCCAGCAACTGCTTGCCGAGCCGGCCGAAATCCGGGCCGCGATGGTCCATGGTGGGGTTGTCCATGGCGCGCAGCACGCGGTCCGGCACGTTGGTCGGGCCGGGAATCTGCAGGAAATGGCGGCCGGCGCCGGGCTTGGTCTGGACATAGGCCATGGGGCGTCTCCTTCTCTCGGCGCCTTTCATGCGCCAGGTGCGGCGGGTCGCCAAATGAGTTCGGCTTGTCCCGGCGATGAGGATTATGGATTCGGCGGGTCCGCGCGGCGGGGCTAGGGTCGCGCCGGACTGACGGAGGGGACATCATGCCGAGGGCGATCATGCTCCGCGAGCACGGCGGGCCGCAGGTGCTGCGGGCGGAGACGATCGAGGTCGGCGCCCCTGGCGCAGGCGAGTTGCTGGTCCGGCAGACCGCGATCGGGGTGAATTTCCACGATTGCTATGTTCGATCCGGGCTGTATCGCACGCTGCCCCTGCCGGGCATTCCGGGCATCGAGGGCGCGGGCGTCGTCGAGGCGGTCGGGGCCGGGGTGACGGGGTTCGCGCCGGGCGATCGCGTCGGCTACGTGACCGGGCGCTACGGCGGGTATGCCTCCCATCGCCTGCTGCCGGCGGCGGTCGCGCTGAAGCTGCCGGAAGGGATGAGCGAGGCGCTGGCGGCAAGCGTGCTGCTCAAGGGCCTCACGGTGGACATGCTGATCCGGCGCGTGCATCGCGTCGAGGCCGGGCAGACCATCTTGGTGCATGCGGCGGCGGGTGGCGTCGGGCGGCTGCTGTGCCAGTGGGCGTCCGCCCTCGGCGCGACGGTGATCGGCACGGTCGGGTCGGCCGCGAAGGCCGCCATCGCGCGGGAGGCCGGCTGCGCGCATGTGGTACTGTATCGCGACCAGGATTTCGTCGCCGAGGTGCAGCGCATCACCGGCGGGCGCGGCGTCGATGCGGCGTATGATTCGGTCGGGCGCGATACCTTCGACGGATCGCTCGACTGCCTCGCGCGCTGCGGGCATCTGGTGAATTTCGGGCAGGCGTCGGGGCCGGTGCCGGCCTTCGAGGTGCAGCGGCTGGCGGCGAAGTCGAACAGCGTGACGCGGCCGATCGTGTTCCATTACCTCGCCGAGCGCCCGGCGCTGGAAGCGATGGCGGCGTCCTTGTTCGATGCGCTGTCCTCCGGCGTGCTGCGGGCGCAGCCGGGCGCGTCGCTGCCGATGGATGACGCGGCGCGGGCGCATGAATTGCTGGAATCGCGGCAGGCCGATGCGCCACTGATCCTGCTGCCGTAGGAACGAGCTTCGATGAATGTGACCACACGCCCCACCCTTGGCGACAGCCGACTGGCCGACCGGCTGCGGCGCGAGACGCGCGCTGAGGTGCTGTTCGGCGCGGCGGATCGCGGGCGCTATGCGACCGATGCCAGCATCTACCAGATCGAGCCCTATGGCGTGATCGTGCCGCGCTCCATCGAGGACGTGCAGGCGGCGATGGCGCTGTGCCGGGAGGAAGGCATCCCGGTGCTGCCGCGCGGCGGCGGGACCAGCCAATGCGGCCAGACGGTGAACCGCGCGCTGGTGATGGATTGCACGAAGTATCTGCGTGGCGTGGTGGAGGTGGATGCGGATGCGCGCATGGCGCGGGTGCAGCCGGGGATCACGCTCGGCGCGCTGAACGATGCGCTGAAGAAGCATGGGCTGTTCTTCCCGGTCGATCCGTCCACTTGGCAGCGCTGCACCATCGGCGGCATGGCGGCGAACAATTCCTGCGGGTCGAAGTCCATCCGGTATGGCCTGATGGCGGACAACGTGACGGCGATCGACGCGCTGCTGGCGGATGGGTCGCGCTTCACCTTCGGGGATCTGCCGGACAATCTCGGTGGTGGCGTGCCGGCGCCGATGGCGGATCTGATCCAGCGGCTGCGCGCGCTCGGTGCGCGGGAGGCGGAGGAGATCGCCGCACGCTTCCCGCATCAGCTACGCCGTGTCGGCGGCTACAACATCGAGGCGCTGACGCCGGCCGCGCGGATGGAAGGGCGCGGGAACTTGGCGCGGCTGCTCGTCGGGTCGGAGGGGACGCTGGCGTTCTCCGCGGCGCTCGATCTCAGGCTGTGGCCGATCAAGCCTCGGAAGATGCTCGGCATCTGCCAGTTCCCGACGTTCCGCGCGGCGATGGCGGCGTCGCAGCACCTCGTCACGCTGAATCCCGAGGCGGTGGAACTGGTGGACCGGACGATGATCGACCTCGGCCGGTCGATCCCGATCTACCGCGCGACCATCGACAAGATGGTGAAGGGGGAACCGGACTCCCTGCTGATCGTCGAGTTCCATGGCGACGAGGATGCGCCGCTGCTGCGCGACCTGGATCGGCTCGAGGAGATGATGGGCGACCTCGGCTATCCGGATGCGGTGGTGCGCGCGACGGATGCGGGCTTCCAGGCGGCGATCGCGGAGGTGCGCGAGGCGGGCCTCAACATCATGATGTCGATGAAGGGGGACGGGAAGCCGGTGTCCTTCATCGAGGATTGCGCGGTCGGGTTGGAAGACCTGGCCGACTATACCGAGCGGCTGAACGACGTGTTCGCGAAGCACGGCACGAAGGGCACCTGGTATGCCCATGCCTCCGTGGGCTGCCTGCATGTCCGCCCCGTGCTGAACATGAAGGATGGCGAGGACGTCGCGAAGATGCGCGCGATCGCCGAGGAATGCTTCTCCCTGGTGCGCGAGTACAAGGGCAGCCATTCCGGCGAGCATGGCGACGGCATCGTGCGGTCGGAATTCAACGAGCCGATGTTCGGATCCCGCATCGCCCGCGCCTTCGAGGAGGTGAAGGACAGCTTCGACCCCAATGCGCTGCTGAATCCCGGCCGCGTGGTGCGCGCGCCGAAGATGGATGACCGCACGCTGTTCCGCTACGCGCCGGGCTACGAGGCCGATGCGGCAATCACGCCGGTGCTCGACTGGTCGGAGTATCCGGGGCCGCTCGGCGGGCTGCTGAGCGCCGTCGAGATGTGCAACAACAACGGCACATGCCGGAAGTTCGACGCCAACGTCATGTGCCCGTCCTATCGCGCGACGCGGGATGAGCAGCATCTGACGCGCGGGCGGGCGAACACGCTGCGCCTGGCGCTGACGCGACAGATCCCGGGCGCGCTGGCGTCGGATGAGGTCGCGGAGGCGGTGAAGCTCTGCGTGTCCTGCAAGGGCTGCAAGCGCGAATGCCCGACCGGCGTCGACATGGCGCGGATGAAGATCGAGGTGCTGGCGGCGCGGGCGAAGACGCACGGCGTGGCACTGCGGGAACGGATGATCGCGACGATGCCGCGCTGGGCGCGCTGGGCGTCACTGTTCCCGCCGGTGGTGAATGCGCGGAACTGGATCCCAGGTCTGGCGCGGCTGACGGAGGGCTTTACGGGCATCGCGGCGGAACGGTCCCTGCCCCGCATCGTGTGGTCGTCCTTCCACGATGACGAGCTGCGCGCGCCGGATGGGCGGGATGGCGAGGTCATCCTGCTGCCCGATGCCTTCAACCGGTATTTCGAGCCGGAGAATCTGCGCGCGGCGGTGACGGTGCTGCGTGCAGCGGGCTATGACCCGGCAATCGCGCGGCCGGCGCGGGGCAATCGGCCTCTGGATGAGGGACGGACGCTGCTCGCCGCGGGCATGGTGGAGGAAGCGCGGGCGGAGGCGCGGCGGACGCTGGAGGCGCTGTCGACGTACGCATCGCCGGTCGTCGGCATCGAGCCCTCCTCGCTGACGACGTTGCGGGACGAGTTCCTGGCGCTGCTGCCGGGGGATGAAGCGCGCGCGCTCGCGGCGCGGGCCTTCCTGCTCAGCGAGTTCCTGGAACGCGAAAAGGCGGTGCTTCCACTGAAGCCGCTGGCCGGCGAGGCGCATATCCATGGCCATTGTCACCAGAAGGCGTTCGGCGCCTTTCCGCCCGCCGTCGCGCTGCTGAAGCGCATCCCGGGCCTTGCCGTGACGCCCATCGCGTCATCCTGTTGCGGCATGGCGGGCGCCTTCGGCTACCAGTCGGAGACGATCGCTACCTCGAAGGCGATGGCCGAGCTGTCGCTGCTGCCGGCGGTGCGTGCGGCATCTCCCGCAAGCTTCATCGTGGCCGACGGTACCTCCTGTCGCCATCAGATCGCCGATCTGGCAGGGAGGGAGGCGCTGCACTCCGTCCGGCTGCTGGAAAGGGCCCTTGCGTGACGACACCGCTCGACGTTCTCGCCTTCTGGTTCTCCGACGGGCCTGACACCTATCGCGACGCATGGTTCAAACGGGACGACGCCTTCGACACCGAGATCCGGGACCGCTTCAGCGTCCTGGCGGCGTCCGCGCGGACCGATGCGCTGGCGTCCTGGCGTGACCAGGCGGCGGGCGTGCTGGCGCTCAGCCTGCTGCTCGACCAGTTTCCGCGCAATATCCATCGCGGCAGCGCCGAGGCCTTCGCGGGCGACGCGCTGATGCGCGACATTGCGCGGGATGCCGTGCTGACGCGACGGATCGACGTCGGTCTGACGCCGGTCCAACGAATGTTCCTCTACCTGCCCTTCGAGCACTCCGAGGCGATGGCGGATCAGGACCTGTCGGTCACGCTGTTCGAGGGACTTCGGGACGATCCGCGCATGGCAGCCGCCGGCGGGGCTATCGACTATGCGTGGCGGCACCGGGTGGTGATTCAGCGCTTTGGGCGGTTCCCGCATCGGAATGCCGCGCTGGGCCGAGCGAGTACGGCGGCGGAGCGAACCTGGCTCGACGCCGGCGGAGGCTTCTGACCCTGCCGGGTATGTTGCCGCGGCGCCACATATGCCGCATTCGGCGGCACAGTATGACAGCTATGCTGCGATATTTGTTGCAACGCACAAAATCCGAGCCTATCTCTCCGGCATAACAATCCTTCGGGTCACGAAGGCGTTCGGGAAGGACAGCACCCCCCAACACGGCCCCTACAGGAGGGTTCCGATGTCGCGTCTGTCCCGACGCCTGTTCGTCGCCGCGGGCCTCGCCGCCCCGGCCCTGATCACCGCCCGCAGCGTCCGCGCTTCGACCGAGGTCGATGTCGAGCTGGTCCTGGCGGTCGATGTGTCCCGCTCCGTCGACACCGAGGAGATGGAGATGCAGATGCGCGGCTATGCCGAGGCCTTCCGCGATCCGCGCCTGGCCGAAGGCATCGCCGGCGGGCCGCTCGGCGCCATCGCCGTCACGCTGTTCGTGTGGTCGGACTGGAACATCCAGCACACGCTGGTTCCCTGGATGCGGCTCGACGGCCCGGCAAGCTGCGAGGGCTTCGCCCGCGCACTCGATGGCGCGTCGCGCGAGACCTACCTCTACACCTCCATCTCCGGCGCAATGGATTATGCCGCGAAGCAGTTCGGCCAGCGCTTCGAGGGGCTGCGGCGCGTGATCGACATTTCCGGCGACGGGGTGAACAACTCCGGCCGGCCGCTCGCGCCCGCCCGGACCGAGACGCTGGAGCAGGGGGTCGTCATCAACGGGTTGGCCGTGCTCGACCGCACGCCGCAGCCGAGCGCGCTGCTCGCCGGCCTGCCGCCGGTCGATGAATACTACCGCGATGAAGTGATCGGCGGCCCCGGCGCCTTCCTGATGGTGGCGGAGGGCTACGAATCCTTTGCCGGCGCGGTGCGGCGCAAGATCATCCGGGAGATCGCCGCGGTCCCCGCGCCGGGCCCGCTGGTGGAACGGGAATTCGCCTGACGCGCCATCCGGCGCGTTTCGTCTAGTCCTGCTGCCGAAGCATGACGGGCTCTGCCACGACAGGAACCGGTTCAACGGCAGGTCGGGCAATACCCGCGACAGCATCGTCCGGCTGATCCGGGTCTAGGACGCGCCGCAGGCCCCGCTTGCGCCGCGCCGGGAAGGCGCCATACCGGCACGGATGATCCAGAGAATCACCACCGGCGATCCCGCCGGCGCGATGCTCGACGCCGCGCTGGCGCGGGCCTTCGACGCTCTGCGGGCCGGCGTCGCGGACCACCGGAGCACCTTTCGCACGCCGGTGCTCGCGACCATCGGGATGGGCGGTGCCCCGGCGCTGAGGACAGTCGTGCTGCGCGGCTTCGACCCGGCCGCCCGGTGCCTGCACATCCATACCGATCGTCGCAGCCCCAAATTCGCGCAGCTCGCCGCCGATGGACGCGCTGCCCTGCATGGCTACGATCCACAGAGCCGGTTGCAGCTTTGCCTGCATGGCCATGCGGTGCTGCATGTCGGCGATGCCGCAGCCGATGCGGCCTGGACCGCGAGCCGGGAGACCAGCCGCATGACCTATGCGGGCACGCACCCGCCCGGCACGCCGCTGCGCGCGCCGCCCGTGGCGCCGACGGATGCCGCGGCGGGCCGCGCGCAGTTTGGGCTCGTGTCCTTCACCTTCGATGCATTGGATTGGCTGATGCTGGACCCCGCAGGGAACCGCCGCGCATGCTTCGCCTGGGCGGCCGACGGCACGCTGACCGCGACCTGGATTGCACCATGAGCGAACCCGCCATCCGCGAGGCCATCCTCGCCACGACCACGGCCGCCGGGCCGGCGCGCAGCGTCTCCACCGAGGATGTCGCGCGCTCGATGGCCACGGAGAACTGGCAATCCCTGCTGACCCGCATCCGGCGTGAGGCGACGCTGCTGGCGCAGGAAGGTCGCATCGACATCCTGCGCAAGGGCAAGCCCGTCGATCCCGGCACCGACATTCGTGGCGTGATCCGCCTGCGCATCCACCCCTGACACAGCACGACGACACCGACGACCGGCCGCGCCGCGGCCGAAGGAGAATTCCGCATGCGACGGCTCGGCCCCTTCCTGCGCGACGCCTGGGCGCTCGCCCGCCCTTATTGGTCCAGCGAGGACCGATGGAAGGCGCGCGGGCTGCTCGCCGTGGTGGTCGCGCTGAATCTCTCGCTGGTGGGCATGACCGTGCTGCTCACCTACTGGCAGCGGGCCTTCTACAACGCGCTGGAAGCCAAGGACCAGGAAGCCTTCGTCGCGCTGCTGTTCACCTGGCACCGCACGGAGGATGAGGTTTTCCTGCCCTCCTTCGCCCTCGTCGCCGCGGCCTACATCCTGATCGCGGTGTATCAGCTCTATCTGCGGCAGGCGCTGCAGATCCGCTGGCGGCGCTGGCTGACCGAGGTGTACCTGGCCCAGTGGCTGGAGCAGCGCGCCTATTACCGGATGGCGCTGACCGACCCCGAGACCGACAACCCCGACCAGCGCATCGCCGAGGATGCGCGGCTGTTCGTCGACTACACGCTGACGCTCGGGCTGGGGCTGATGAACTCGGTCGTCACGCTGTTCTCCTTCATCATCGTGTTGTGGTCACTGTCGGGGCCGCTGGTGGTCCTCGGTATCGACATCCCCGGCTATATGGTCTGGGTCGCGCTGATCTATGCCGCACTCGGCACCTGGCTCGCGCATCTGATCGGCCGGCCGCTGATCGCGCTGAACTTTACCCAGCAGAAGGTCGAGGCGGATTTCCGCTACGCGCTCGTGCGCTTCCGCGAGAATGTCGAGGGCATCGCGCTGCATGGCGGCGAGGCCGATGAGAAGCGCGGCCTGACCCAGCGCTTCCGCGCGCTGATGGAGAATTGGTGGGGCATCATGACCGCCACCAAGCGGCTGACCTTCTTCACAGCAGGCTACACCCAGGTGGCGATCGTCTTCCCGATCGTCGTCGCGGCGCCGGGTTACTTCGCGGGGCGCTTCCCGCTCGGCGGGCTGATCCAGACATCGAGCGCCTTCGGCCAGGTGCAGGGGGCGCTGTCCTGGTTCGTCGACAATTATCGCGAGCTGACGGAATGGCGCGCGACGGTCGAACGGCTGACCGGATTCAGCCGCGCCGTCGCCGCGGCGCATCGCGCCGAGGGTGGCCCCACGACGGCGGCCGGCAGCACCGCGAGCCTCAGCATCCGCGACGTCACGCTCGGCCTGCCGGATGGGCGCCTGCTGATCGAGCACGGGAATGCCGAGGTGGCGCCGGGGGAATCCGTGGTGATCACCGGCGCCTCGGGCTCGGGGAAGTCGACGCTGTTCCGTGCCATCGCCGACATCTGGCCCTTCGGGTCCGGGCGGATCGAGTTGCCCACGACGGGGCGCGTGCTGTTCCTGCCGCAACGGCCCTACATTCCGCTCGGCAGCCTGAAGCGCGCCGTCTGCTACCCCGAGAACGAGGCGGACTTCAGTGACGAGGCCGTGGTCGAGGCGTTGGAGGCGGCGGAGCTCGGCCATGTCGTGCCTCGGCTCCATGAAGCCGATGCCTGGGACCGCCGGCTATCTGGTGGCGAGCAGCAGCGGCTCGCCCTCGCACGCGCGCTGCTGCTGAAGCCGGACTGGCTGTTCCTCGACGAGGCCACGGCGAGCCTGGATCCCGGCGCGGAGGAGCGGCTTTATGCGCGGCTGAAGGAGAGGCTGCCGGGGACGGCGCTGGTGTCCATCGCGCACCGGCCCGCGGTCGCGCAGTTCCATGACCGCGGCCTGCGCGTGGCGGAACGGTCGCTGCGGCCCGCCTGACTGGTCGGAGAGGGGCGAGGCCCCTCTCCGGAAGCCCCTCAGTCCACCGTGGCGCCCGATGCGCGGACGACCTCAGCCCAGCGCGCGACGTCCGCCGCCATGGTCTGGCGGAACTGTTCCGGCGTGTTGGGCGGCGCGGGCGGGGTGATCGCCTGGTTCTGCACCAGCCACTCACGGAAGTCGGGCGCGGAGATGATGCGGTTCACCTCGGTGTTCATGCGGTTCACGATCGCCGCCGGCAGGTTCGCCGGGCCGAACAGCCCGTACCAGGTCGAGGTGTCCATCGGCGGCAGGCCGCAGGCCTCCGCGACGGTGGGCACATCCGGCAAGGCCGGCAGGCGCTCGCGCGACATCACGACGATCGGCCGCACCTGGCCCTGGCGGATCGGCCCCATCGAGGCACCGGACTGGTTGAAGAACAGGTCGGTGTCGCCGGTGAGCAGCGCCGTCATCGCCCCCGGCTGGCCGCGATAGGGCACATGCAGCAGATCCAGCCGCGCGGCCGTGGCGAAGGCGGCGCCGGCCAGGTGCGTCGAGGCGCCGTTGCCGGTGGAGCCGTAGGACACGGCCTGTGGCCGCGCCCGCGCCGCCGTCAGCACATCCTGGCAGGTGCGGAGGTTGGGGCGCTTCTCGGGGCTGACGATCAGCACGTTCGGCACGTCGCCGAGCAGCACGATGGGCGTGAAGTCGCGGATCACGTCGAAAGGCAGGCGCCGGTACAGCGCGGCGTTGATCGCATGCGTTCCCGCCGTGCCGAGCAGGAAGGTGTAGCCATCGGCCGCCTGCCGCGCGACGTATTCGGAGCCGATGTTGCCGCCGGCACCGGAGCGGTTGTCCACCACCACGGGCACGCCGAGAGCGCGCGTCAGCGGCTCGGCGAGACGGCGGGCATAAATGTCTGTGCCGGCACCGTTCGGGAAGCCGCCCATGATGGTGATCGGCCGGTTCGGCCAGGGAGCGTCCTGGGCCAGAACGGGTGCCGCGGTGGCGGCGGCGAGTGCCGCGGCAAGCAGGGTGCGACGGATCATGGTCCGGTTCTCCTCAAGGGCTGAAAGCGGGGGTGGGCCGGCCGGGCACGAGTGGTAGCCTAGACGGCCATGAACCCTCCCCTTCCCGCTACCAGCCTCGCCCGGATCGCGCGCGGCGCAAAGCCCGTCCAGGGCATCCCACTCGGCATCATCATGCTGGAAACGCGCTTTCCGCGAATCCCCGGCGATATCGGCAACGGCATGACCTGGCCCTTCTCGGTGCTGTATCGCGTGGTGCCCGGCGCGACGCCCGAACGGGTGGTGCTGCAGGGCGCGCGCGGGCTTCTGCCCGACTTCATCGCCGCGGCGCAGGAACTGGTGGCGATGGGGGCGGAGGCCATCACTACCTCCTGCGGGTTCCTCTGCATCTTCCAGAAGGAGATCGCGGCAGCGGTGGGCGTGCCAGTCGCGACCTCATCCCTGCTGCAAGTGCCCTGGGTGGAAGCGCTGCTGCCGCCGGGACAGCGGGTCGGCGTCATTACTGTCAGCCCGGCCTCGCTGACGCCGGCGCACTACATTGCCGCCGGCATGGCGGCGGACACGCCGGTGATGGGCGTCGAGAACGGGCGGGAGCTGTTCCGCGTGCTGGTACGGCAGGACAAGCCTGAGCTGGATGTCGCGGCTGCCGAGCAGGACATTCTCGATGCCGGGCGCGCGCTGGTGGCGGCGCATCCCGAGGTCGGCGCGATCGTGCTGGAATGCACGAACATGCCCCCGTACGCCGCGGCGCTGCAGGCGGCGCTGGGACTGCCGGTGCATGACGTGGTGTCGCTCGCCCACTACCTGCACGCCGGGCTGCGGCCACGGCGGTACGGCTGAGGCACTGACGGCGGTCTTCGGCCCGTCCGCTGCCAGATCGGCAGCGCCGGACGGCTTGGGCGCGTGCGCGCCGGTGCGATGCACCGGGCCGAACGCGAGCGGGCTTAGCCCTGGAACAGGCTGAGCAGCGACTGCGGGGCCTGGTTGGCGATGGACAGCGATTGCGTGCCGAGTTGCTGGCGGATCTGCAATGCCTGCAGGCGCGCCGATTCCTTGGCGAGGTCAGCATCGATCAGCGCGCCGAGCCCGCCGTCCAGCGCGTCGAGCTTATCGCGGTTGTAGGCGATCTGCGCGTCGATGTAGCGGGAGTCCGAGCCGTACTGGTTCAGCGCGTTGGCGATGACGGTATTGATGTTGCCCCAGTCACCGCCTGCCGCGAGGGCGGCCTGCGCCGTTGCCGCGTCCGTCGGCGCGGCGGCGACGATCAGGGTGCCGGCACCGTCCACCGCGGTGAGCGCGTAGGTCGTGCCGGACTCGTTGCGGGTCGTGGTGATGTCGCCGCCGCCGTTGCCGGCATTCGTGTCGAGCAAGGTGCGGCCGTTGTAGGTGGCGTCGGCGATGAAGTTGGTGATCTGCGTGCGCAGCGCCTCGTACTGCGCCTCGTACTGCGCCCGCTGGTCGGTATTCAGTGTGTCGTCGGCGAGGCGCACCAGCGTCTCGCGCACCTTCAGCATCGTCTCCGAGACCTTGTTGAGGCCCGACAGCGCCGTGTCGAGAATGCCTTTGACGCCGCCGAGCTGTTCATTGGCGGCGGTGAGGCCGGCGACGTCCGCGCGCACTGACTGCGCGACGGCAAATGCCGCGCCGTCATCCTTCGCGTCGGAAACGCGATAGCCCGTCGAGACGCGCTTCTGAGTGGTGTTCAGCGCTTCATTGGTACGGTTCAGCGACTGCAGCGCGACCATGGCGCCGACATTGGTGTTCACCGAGTTCAAGCTCATCGGGATCTTCCCTTCACCAAAGACGGGATATTCCCGCCGCGCCCTGACTGTGGCGCGCAGAGGTGAACAGAAGGCTAAGGCGCGGCGGATTCTTGAGATCGCATGAAAAAGGCCCCGCGCCTTGCGGCGACGGGGCCTTCCCGCGAACGGCCGCCCTTGGCGATCGCCGCAGCTCAGTCCTTCATGTTCACGGCCTGGCGGCCGCGCTGACCGTCACGGACCTCGAGATTGACCTTCTCGCCCTGCTGCACGTCCTGCTTGCCGGCGCGCTGGAGGACCGAGGAATGCAGGAACACGTCCTGGCCGCCATCGTCCGGGGTCACGAAGCCGAAGCCACGCACCTGGTCGAACCACTTCACCGTGCCGTTGACGTCGTAGGTCGGCCCGCCTTCGTCGCGGCCACCGAAATCGCGGCGGGGCGGACGGTCGCCGAAGGCGCGCGGCGCACGATCGCCGAAGCCACCGCCACCACCGCCGAAGTCACGACGCGGCGGACGGTCGCCGAAGCCACCACCACCGAAGCCGCCGCCGCCACCGAAGTCGCGACGCGGCGGACGGTCGCCGAAGCCGCCACCACCGCCGCCGAAGTCACGGCGCGGCGGGCGATCACCGAAGCCACCGCCACCACCGAAGTCGCGGCGCGGCGGACGATCGCCGAAGCCGCCACCGCCGAAATCGCGACGCGGCGGGCGCGCACCGGCCCCGCCGCCTTCGCCGCGCTTCAGCTCGACGATGCGGGTGACGAGACGGCGGCCCTGTCGGTCCGTTCCGATCTCGCAGACCAGCTTGTCACCAGTGTCCGGCGGCTCGATCCCGGCCTCGGTCAGGGCCGAGGCGTGGAAGAAGACGTCAGTGCCGTCCGGGCCAAGGACGAAGCCGAAGCCCTTGCGGCTGTTGTACCATTTCACCTCGGCCTCGATCGGGCCGGTGCCACCCTGGTTGTCGAATTCAGACACGTTCCTGCAGGTCCACAACATCAGGCACCCCTGCGGGATGCAGAGGCGCTACGAATCAGGATGGCACCGACTCAGGCCGAAAGCGAGTGAAATCCGAACCGGCACGTTACGCGAATCGGCGGGGATCGAAGGCTTCGATCGGAATCTCGGCGGGCCGGCCGGCAAGCAGATCCGCCACGATCCGCCCTGTCCGCGCGCCGGCCACCAGCCCCGTATGGCCATGGCCGAAGGCATGGATCACGTCCGGCGTCGCGCTGGACAGGCCAAGGCAGGGCATGCCGTCCGGCATCGACGGCCGATGACCCATCCAGACCTTCACCCGTTCAGTCGGCAGGTCGCGGGGCAGCCCGGGGAAGCAACTGACGAGGTGGTTGCGGAGGATCTCGGCGCGCTTCCAGTTCGGCGCGGCGGCAAGGCCGGCGATCTCGACCTGCCCCGCGCAGCGCAGGCCGTTCGCCGTGCGCATCACCGACATCTTGCCATCCGACGGCATCAGCCCGTGGCGCGGCGAGACTTCCGGGTCGACGATCTCGGCGTGGTAGCCGCGCTCGGTCTCCAGCGGGACGCGGTTGCCCGCCGCCGCGGCAAGCGGCTTCGCATGGGCGCCGGCGGCGATGACCGCCGCATCGGCCGGGATGTCGCCCTGGTCGGTACGCACGGCGCGCAGCCGGCCGCCGGCGATGTCGAAGCCTGTGGCGGCCGCGCGTCGCAGTTCCGCCCCCTGGCCCACGGCATGGGCGACGAGGGCCGCCGTGTAGGCGCCCGGATCGGTGCAGTGACCGCCTTCCTCGACCAGCACGCCGAAGGTGTAGCGGCGGTCGAGGTCGGGTTCGCGCTGGCGCAGCATGTCGGCGTCGAGCTCGATCCAGCGCACGCCGACGCGGTGGCGGATCTCCCAGGCCATGGCCTCGGCCGCAAAGGCTGTGCGGTCGGGGTAGATGTAGATCAGGCCGCGGCGCTCGATGAGGTGGCTGACGCCCGCTTCCTCCGCCAGGCGGTGATGCAGCGCCGGTGCATCGACCACCAGCGGACGCAGCGCACGGGCGGCGCGCTCCACCCGGTCCCAGGTCCAGCCGGCGCGCAGGTAGCGGAGCAGCCAGGGGGCGACGGCGGGGAAGTAGGACCAGCGGATGGCCAGCGGGCCGAGCGGATCCATCAGGAACTTCGGCACCTTCTTCCACAGGCCAGGGAAGGCCGGGGGGATCACCGACATCGGGCTCAGCCAGCAGCCGTTGCCGTACGAAGCAGCCTGCTCGCCGCCCGGATCGGCCGGGTCGATGATGGTTACGCGGTGGCCGCGGCGGATCGCCTCGACGGCCGAACAGGCGCCGACGATGCCGGCTCCGATGATCGCAACGTGTCGTGTCATGCCGCCCGTGTCTTGCCGATGCTCGTCGACGGGCCGGACTGCACCGGTTTGCCCGCCAGGTAGTCGTCCAGGAAGAACAGCCGGTCCTGGCCCCAGATCCAAAGATCGCCACAGAAGAAGGTCGGCGCGCCGAACACGCCGCGCTTCAGCGCGTCTTGGCTGTTGCGGTCCCACTCGGCATCGACCGAGGAACTGGACTCCTCGCGCAGGAGGGCTTCGCCGGGCAGGCCTTCCTCCTCGGCGATGGCGACGCGGCTGCGCGGGTCGGCGATGTCGCGGTCCTCCACCCAAAGGGCGCGCAGGATGGCGTGGGACAGGCCCATCGCATCGAGCCCGCGTGCCTGCGCGGCCATCACCATGCGCCCGGCATTCGTCTGGTCGGTCGGCGGGTAGTGCCTCGGCTTGAGCTTCAGCGGGATGCCGAGATGGCGGGACCAGCGGTCGAGTTCCAGCGCGTGGTAGTCCTGCCGCGGCTCGGGCCTGGTGCGCAGCGGGATGCCGCCTGTCTGCTTGACGACCAGGCGGAAATCATAGGGGCGCAGCGTCAGCGTCGCGCCGTGCCGCTTCAGGATCTGCGTCAGCTGCGGCCCAGCGAGGTACATCCAGGGGCTGGAGAGTGTGTAGAAGCACTCGACGGTCTGGCCCATGACGGTCACCCCTTCTGTGTGCGGCCGGGATCGCTGCCGGCAAGCAGCGAGACATGCGCCGAGACGACGCGCCAGCCATGGTCGGGCAAGCGCGCCATGATCTTGGTCTCGCGCCCGACCAGCCCGGTGTCTGTCCGCTCGTACTCCAGATGCGTGCAGGCGACGTCCCGGCCGAAGCTGGTGATGTGGACCTTGCGCACGGCGCGCGGCGCATAGGACTTCACCGTCGCACGGAAGGCGCGGATGGCGTCGATGCCATACAGGATCTCGGTGACGCCGAACCGCACCGTGCGCGGGTCCGGCCAGAAGGAGGCGTCGAGCACATCCGTGTCGTTGGCGGCGATCGCGGCTTCATAGCGGTCGAAGACCGCGCGGGCCTCGGCGATCACCTCCGGATTGTCGATCTCCATATGCGTGGCTCCCCCAGGCTGCCGACAACCATGCCGTGCGGCGGAGGGATTGACGAGAGGCACGGGCCGGCCGCCGAAGATGCACCCTGCGGAGCGCGGTCGCGGGGCGGTATGCGTGATGCTGTCTCGTCCGTCTTATTTTCGGCTCAAAGCTGCCATAATGGCATAGCTAATCGCTTTACTCACCCCTTGCCATGCATAAAATTCCTGATAATCGATTAATTGAGATGATAATCGCGTCTTGACGCGCATCATCCTTTTCCAACCGGCCTGCTCCGGCCGCCCAAAGCAGGGATAATGCCAGTGACGAATCCCCCTACCGCCGGCCGTCGTACGATGCGCGCCATTCCCGCCTTCGCCGCGCTGCTCGTCCTCGCGGGGTGCGGGACGTATCACCAGCGCGCGGACAGCACGGCGCTGAATGGCGAGGCGACGCCGGCCGCCTGGACCGGCTCCATCACCATCGCTTCCTCCCCCGCCGGCGCCGCCTGCACGGTGACGCGCGATGGCGCGCAGGTCGCGCAGATCACCGCACCGGCGCCGGTCACGCTTGCGCGCGGCAACACGCCCGCCGAGGTTCGCTGCACGGCGCCGGGCCATCTCGCCACGACCACGGCGCTTCGCCCGCTCCGCGACTTCGCCGTGAAGCTTAACCAAGCGACCGGACCGGTGGGTGCGCAGCTGCACGCCGAGGACGTTCGTACCGGCCGCGTTCGCCGCTTCTTCGACGTGACGGTTACGCTGCCGCCCGCGACCTTCGCGACCGCCGCCGAACGCGACACTTGGTTTGCCGCGCGTGCCGAGGCGATCCGCGCCGCCTGGGCGGTGCAGATCGGCCGTGCCGAGCGGTCCCAGGATGCGATGATCGACAGCGCGGCGACGCTGCGCGGCTACATGGACGCCGACCTCGCAACGCTGGAGCAGCAGAAGGCTGCCACGACGATCGCCCGCCCGGCGCGTCGCCGCTAAAACCCGTCCGGAGAGGGGCCGAGGCCCCTCTCCTTTCGCCTCAGCCGGCGGCGGCTACGGCGCGCTTCGCCATGACGGTGACGAGGTGCGCGCGATATTCCGCGCTGCCGTGAATGTCGCCGTTCAGGTCCGTGGCGTCCTGCTTGATGCCCCCGACCGCTTCCGCCGACCAGTTGGCGCCGAGCGCCGCTTCCATCTCGCCTTGCCGGAACACGCAGGGGGCCGCGCCATTCACCGCGACGCGCACCTCGCCGCCGGTCTTCGCCACGAAGACCCCCGCCATGACGTAGCGCGACGCCGGATTGCGCATCTTCGCGTAGCCCGCCTTCTCCGGCACCGGGAAGGAGATGGCGATGACGAGTTCATCCGGTTCCAGCGCCGTGGTGAACATGCCCTGGAAGAACTCGTCGGCCGTGATGCGGCGCTTCGAGGTGATGACCGTGGCGTTCAGCGCAACGACCGCCGCCGGATAGTCCGCCGCCGGGTCGTTGTTCGAGATGGAGCCGCCCATCGTGCCCCGGTTGCGCACCTGGGTGTCCCCGATATGCGCGGCCATGTCGGCCAGCGCCGGGATCGCAGCCTTCACCTCGGCACTGCCGGCGACGTCGTCATGGCGGCTCAGCGCGCCGATGACGATGGCGTTGCCCTCGCGCCTGATGCCCTTCATCTCCGCGATGCCGGAAAGGTCCACCACGGCGGTCGGACGGTTCAGCCGGTGCTTCAGCGCCGGGATCAGCGTCTGGCCGCCCGAGATCGCCTTGGCGTCCGGATCGGCCAGCAGCTTCACGGCATCGGCGACGGAAGCGGGCTTGTGATACTGGAAATCATACATCGTCGAAGGTCCCCTACTCCGCCGCCATGGCGCGGCCGCCATTGATGATGCCCCAGATCTTGGCCGGGGTCGCCGGCATGTCCAGGGTCCGAACCTTGAAGTCGCGCAGCGCATCGACCACCGCGTTGATGACGGCGGGCGGCGAGCCGATCGCCCCGACCTCCCCGCAGCCCTTCACACCGAGCGGATTGTGCGTGCAGAGCGTGGTGTGCGTCGCGACGGATACCGGCGCGAGGTCGTCCGCGCGCGGCATGGTGTAGTCCATCATCGATCCCGACAGCAGCTGGCCATCGGCGTCATAGACGCAGGTCTCAAGCAGTGCCTGACCGATGCCCTGGGCGATGCCGCCCTGGACCTGCCCTTCCACGATCATCGGGTTGATGACGCGGCCGACATCGTCGACGGCCGTGAAGTTCACCATGCTGACCTTGCCCGTCTCCGGATCGATCTCGACCTCGGCGATGTGGCATCCGCCGGGATAGGTGAAGTTCTTGGGGTCGTAGAAGGCGGTCTCTTCCAGGCCGGGCTCGATCTCGTCGATCGGGTAGTTGTGCGGGACGTAGGCGGCGACCGAGATATCCACCAGCGCCTTGGTCTTGTCGGTGCCGGCGACGCGGAAGGTGCCGCGTTCGAACTCGATGTCGTCGACGCTCGCTTCCATCAGATGGGCGGCGATGCGCTTGCCCTTGGCGATGACCTTGTCCATCGCCTTCATCATGGCCGAACCGCCGACAGCCAGCGACCGCGAGCCATAGGTGCCCATGCCGAAGGGCACCTTGGCCGTGTCGCCATGGACGATGTCCACCTGCGCGACCGGGACGCCGAGCTTGTCGGCGACGAGCTGCGCGAAGGTCGTCTCATGCCCCTGCCCGTGGCTGTGCGCGCCGGTGAGTACCGTCACGCTTCCGGTCGGGTGCACGCGGATGGTGCCGACCTCATAGAGCCCGGCGCGCGCGCCGAGCGAGCCGACCACCGCGGACGGTGCGATGCCGCAGGCTTCGAGATAGGTGGAGCAGCCGATGCCGCGCAGCTTGCCGCGCTTCGCGGCCTCGGCGCGCCGTGATTCGAAGCCGGCCCAATCGGCGGCGGCCAGCGCCTGGTCCAGCGTCGCCTGGTAGTTGCCGGAATCGTACTGGAGCGCGACCGGCGTCTGGTAGGGGAACTGGTCGGGCTGAATGAAGTTCCGCCGGCGCAGCTCGACACGGTCGATGCCCGATTCCAGCGCGGCGACATCCATCAGCCGCTCCAGCAGGAAGGTCGCCTCCGGGCGACCGGCGCCGCGATACGCATCCACCGGCACGGTGTTGGTGAAGACGGCCTTCACCTCGGCATAGATGACCGGCGTGATGTAGGTGCCGGCCAGCAGCGTCGCGTAGAGGTAGGTCGGCACGCAGGGCGCGAAGGTCGAGAGATATGCGCCCATATTGGCGTAGGTGTGCACCTTCAGGCCGAGGATGGTGCCGTTTGCGTCGAGCGCGAGGTCGGCCTTCGACACATGGTCCCGCCCATGCGCGTCCGACATGAAGGATTCGGTACGGTCCGCCGTCCACTTCACCGGCCGGCCGAGCTTGCCGGCCGACCACGTGACGATCGCTTCCTCGGCGTAGTGGTAGATCTTCGAGCCGAAGCCGCCGCCGACATCGGGTGCCACGACGCGGAGCTTCGATTCCGGGATGTGCAGGACGTTCGCACCCATCAGCAGCCGGATGACATGCGGGTTCTGGCTGGTGGTGTGCAGCGTGTAGTCGCCGGTCGTCGGGTCGTACTCGCCGAGTGCCGCACGCGGTTCCATCGCATTTGGGATCAGGCGGTTGTTCACCAGATCCAGCGAGACGATCTTGTGCGCCTTGGCGAAGGCGGCATCGAGCACCGTCTTGTCGCCGATGTGCCAGTCATAGCAGAGGTTGCCGGCGACGCCGCCATGGACTTCCGGTGCGCCGGGCTTCAGCGCGGCTTCCAAGGTCGCGGCCGCGGGCAGCACGTCGTAATCCACGACGATCGCCTCGGCGGCATCGCGCGCCTGGTCGCGAGTGGCAGCGATGGCGACGGCGACCGGGTCCCCGACGTGGCGCACCTTGTCATGCGCGATGACGGCATGCGGTGGCTCGGCCATCGGCGAGCCGTCCTTGTTGTGGATCTGCCAGCCGCAGGGCAACCCGCCGAGATTGTCCTTCGCCATGTCGGCGCCGGTGAACACGGTGACCACGCCGGGCATCCCCGTGGTCGCTGCGACATCCACGGACCGGATGCGCGCATGGGCGTGCGGGCTGCGCAGGATCCAGGCGTGAAGCTGGCCCTGCCGGTTGAAATCCGCGGTGTAGGCGCCGCGGCCGCGAAGGAAGCGGAAATCCTCCTTCCGCCGCACGCTGGCGCCGATGCCCTCGAACGGAACCACGTCGTTCATGTCCGATCCCCTCCCCGGGGTTCCTGATCGGCCCGGGGGTTGGCCCCCGTGGCCGGATTTCTGCATGGATGGGCGCGCGCGGGGCGCGCCGGGCTACTCGGCGGCGCGCGCGATCTCGGCCCGCTTGCCGTGCATGACCTCGGCGGCGGCGGCGATGGCCTTGACGATGTTGTGGTAGCCCGTACAGCGGCAGAGATTGCCTTCGAGGCCCTCGCGGATCTGCTGCTCGGTCAGCCCGTCGGGGTGCTTCTTCACCAGGTCGATCGCCGACATGACCATGCCGGGGGTGCAGAAGCCGCACTGCAAGGCGTGGTACTCGCGGAAGGCTTCCTGCATCGGGTGCAGCGTGCCGTCGGCGGCAGCGAGGCCCTCGATCGTCGTGACGTTCGACCCGTTCGCCATGACCGCGAGCGTCGTGCAGGCCTTCACGCTCTCCCCGTCGATATGCACGACGCAGGCGCCGCACTGGCTGGTGTCGCAGCCGACATGCGTGCCGGTGAGGCGGAGTGTCTCCCGCAGGAGTTCCACGAGGAGGGTGCGGCCCTCCACCTCCGCCGTGTGGGTCTGGCCGTTCACGGTCAGCGTGACCTGCGGCATCTGGTGTCTCCCTGAGGCATGCGATGGATGGCCGGGCATAGGCGGCCCGGCCGTCTCACCGCAAGCCTCGCGCTCCGGAGCCCGTGACGTCAAGCATCGGGCGCTGAAAAGCGCGGTAATCCGCGGGTTGCGAATGACTCGCAACGGCTGCGCGGCCCTGCCGAGCCGGTGCTGCGGCACCGGTCCGGCGGGCGTCGCGTCAGTGCGCGATCACCGCCGCGCCGCGCGCACCGGCCAGCGGGTTCTGCGCATCCGGCAGATCATGCAGGTGGCAGGCGGCGAAATGCCCGTCCTCGGTCTGGCGCAGTTCCGGCTCATCCTTCCTGCACCGGTCGAAGGCGTAGGGGCAACGGGTGTGGAAGCGGCAGCCCGGCGGCGGGCGGATCGGGGATGGCACGTCGCCCTTGAGGATGATGCGTTCGCGCGCCGCGCCCGGTTCGGGCACCGGTACCGCGGAGAGCAGCGCCTCGGTGTAAGGGTGCTTCGGCGCGGCGAACAGGCTGCGCTTCGGCGCCACTTCCACGATCTTGCCGAGGTACATGACCGCGACGCGGTGCGTCATATGCTCGACGATCGCGAGGTCGTGGCTGATGAACAGCATCGCGAGGCCGAGTTCCTTCTGCAGGTCCTGCAGCAGGTTCACGATCTGCGCCTTCACCGATACGTCGAGGGCGGAGACCGCCTCGTCGCAGATGATCAGGTCGGGTTCGCCCGCGAGCGCGCGCGCGATGCAGATGCGCTGGCGCTGTCCGCCGGAGAATTCATGCGGCCAGCGGTTCACCGCGTCGCGCGGCAGGCGCACGCGGTCCATCAGCTCGGCGATGCGCCGGTCGAGATCGGTCCCGTCCTTCGCGAGGCCGAAATTGCGGATCGGCTCGGCCAGGATGTCGCGGACGCGCATGCGCGGATTGAGGCTGCTGAACGGGTCCTGGAAGACCACCTGCATGCGGCGACGCATCGGACGAAGCGAGCCATAGGCCATGTCGTCGATGCGCTGCCCGTCCAGCACCACCTGCCCCGCGGTGATGTCGAACAGCTTCAGGATCGCCTTGCCGACGGTGGACTTGCCGCAGCCGGACTCGCCGACCAGCGACAGCGTCTCCCCCTTCTGGATCGAGAAGGACACGCCATCCACCGCATAGACATGCCCGGTCGTGCCGCCGAAGAAGCCGCCGCGGATCGGAAAGTGCTTCTTGAGGTCGTTGACCTCGAGGATCGGGGTGCTCATGCGGCGACGGCTTCCTTGGGCGCGTAGTGGCAGGCGGCGACGTGGCCGTCGTCCTTCTCCTCCAGCGCCGGGGCGACGGCCCGGCACAGGTCGGTCGTGTAGGGGCAGCGGCTGGCGAAGACGCAGCCATCGAGCTTGCGCTTGAGGCTCGGCACCAGGCCCGGGATCTCCTGCAGCCGCGTCTCGTCGCCGGTGAGCGATGAGCCGAGCTTCGGCATCGAGCCGAGCAGCCCCTGCGTGTAGGGGTGGCGCGGGGTGCGGAACAGCTTGCCGACCGAGGCTTCCTCGACCTTGCGGCCGGCATACATGACGATGACGCGCTCCGCGACTTCGGCCACCACGCCGAGATCGTGGGTGATGATGACGATGGCGGCACCGACGGTGCGCTTCAGGTCGCGCATCAGGTCGAGAATCTGCGCCTGGATCGTCACGTCGAGCGCGGTCGTCGGCTCATCCGCGATCAGCAGCTTCGGATTGCAGGCGAGCGCGATGGCGATCATCACGCGCTGTCTCATGCCGCCCGAAAGCTGGTGAGGATATTCCTTCACCCGCCGCTGCGGCTCTGGGATTCCGACGAGCTTCAGCATCTCGACTGCGCGGGCCTCGGCCTGGGCGGCGGACATGCCCTGGTGCAGGCGCAGCGTCTCGCCGATCTGCTTGCCCACGGTCAGCACCGGGTTCAGCGAGGTCATCGGCTCCTGGAAGATCATGCTGATCTCGTTGCCGCGGATCGAGCGCATCTCCTTGTCCGACAGCTTCAGCAGGTCGCGCCCGTTGAAGCGGATGGAACCGGCGATCTTGCCCGGCGGCTCGGGGATCAGCCGCAGGATGGACATCGCGGTGACGGACTTGCCGCAGCCGGATTCACCGACGATCGCGACCGTCTCCCCCGCATTCACGTGGAAGGTCACGCCGTCGACGGCGCGGTTCACGCCGTCCTGGGCCCGGAAATGGGTCTGAAGGTTCTCGACTTCGAGCAATGCCATGCGGGTCAGAGCCTTTTCGCCATGCGCGGGTCGAGCGCGTCGCGCAGGCCGTCACCCAGCAGGTTCACGGCGAGCACGGTGATGGAGAGGAAGAGCGCGGGGAAGAAGACGATGTATGGCTTCACCTGCCACAGCGCCCTGCCCTCCGCCATGATGTTCCCCCAGGAGGGGATGATCGGCGGCGTCCCGGCGCCGATGAAGGATAGGATCGATTCCACGATCATCGCTGAGGCGCAGACATAGGTCGCCTGCACCGTCATCGGCGCAATGGTGTTGGGCAGGATGTGCCGCCAGATGATGATCGGGGTGCGCGTGCCGGCGGCGACTGCGGCATCGACATAGGGCTGTTCGCGCAGCGACAGCACGACGCCGCGCACCAGTCGCGAGACGCGCGGAATCTCGGCGACGGTGATCGCCAGGATGACGTTGCCGACCGAACCCCGCGTCAGCGCCATCAGCGCAATGGCGAGCAGGATGGACGGGATCGACATCAGCCCGTCCATGATGCGCATGATGATGCCGTCGGCCCAGCGCACGAAGCCCGAGACGACACCGATGGCAAGGCCGACGATCGAGGCGCAGATCGCGACCGCGAAGCCGACGAAGAGGGAGACGCGCGCACCGTAGATGACGCGCGAATAGACGTCGCGCCCCAGCATGTCGGTGCCGAACCAATACTGCGCCGAGGGTTCGCGCGTGCGCCGCGCCGGGGCGAGCGCCGTCGGGTCGGTGGTGCCGAGATACGGCGCGAAGATCGCCATCAGCACCATCAGCAGCAGGATGGTGCCGCCGACGGCGATGGTGGGGTTGCGATACATGAAGCCCCAGAAGCCCTTACGAGCCTTCACCGGGGGCATGATGTCCGGCATCGGCGCGGCAGCCGCGACCTTCGTCGGATCGATGGCAGGAGCGGACATCAGTAACGGATCCTCGGATCGAACAGGGTGTAGAGGAGGTCGATCGCCAGATTGACCAGCACGTAGACGAAGGAGAACAGCAGCACGACGCCCTGGATGACGGGGTAATCACGCCGCAGGATGGCATCGACGGTCAGGCGGCCGAGGCCCGGAATCGCGAAGACGCTTTCGGTGACCACCGCGCCGCCGATCAGCAGCGCAATGCCGATGCCGATGACGGTGACGATCGGCACCGCCGCGTTCTTCAGCGCATGGAGGAACAGGATCGAGCGCTGCCCTGCGCCCTTGGCGCGCGCGGTGCGGATGTAGTCCTGCTGCAGCACTTCCAGCATCGTCGCGCGCGTGATGCGCGCGATCAGCGCGATATAGACCGACCCGAGTGCCACCGCGGGCAGGATCAGGTTCTGGATCCATGGCCCGAAGCCGTTGCTGAAGGGGGTGTAGCCCTGCACCGGCAACCAATCGAGTTCGAGCGCGAAGATGTAAGCGAGCAGGTAGCCCACGACGAAGACCGGCACCGAGAAGCTCAGCACGGCGAAGCTCATCACCGCATTGTCGATCCAGGTACCGGCCTTCCAGGCCGCCACCACGCCCATCGGCACCGCGATCGTCACCGCGAGCAGCAGCGTCACGACCATCAGCGACAACGTCGGTTCGATGCGTTGCTGGATCATCAGCGACACCGGCAGGTTGGTGAAGATCGACACGCCGAGGTCGCCGCGCAGGATGCGGAACACCCACTCCCCGAAGCGCACGAGGTACGGCCGGTCGAGGCCGAGCGACTGGCGTATCCGCTCGACATCCTCGGGCGTTGCCTGGTCACCCGCGATCACCGCCGCCGGATCGCCCGGCGCGATATAGAGCAGCGAGAAGACGAAGAGCGCAACGATGGCCATCACCGGAATGGTGGCCAGCACGCGCCTGACGATATAAGCGAACATGATCGCGGGTATCCGTTCAGTGACTCAGGACTTGGACACGCCCCAGGCGAAGGGAATCGGCCCCTTCACGATGCCGGAGACGTTCCGGCGCCATGCCTGGTAGCCGAGGAAGAAGCCGGTCGGGCAATAGACCACGTTCTCGACCGCGGCGCGGTTGAGCCGGCCGATCGCCTCCCGTTCCTGCTCGAGATTCGTCGCGGCTAGCCAGTTCGGCACCTCGGCCTCGACCGACGGCACGTTCGGCCAGCCGAACCAGGCGCCGTCGCCGTTGGCGCGCACGGCGTTGTAGATCATCGGGTTGGTGGCGTCCGCGCCGGCGTGCCAGGTGTGGAACATCGACCATCCGCCCTGGTTGGGCGGATTCTTCATCGCGCGGCGCTGGCCGACCGTGCCCCAATCCGTCGCGACGAAATCGACGTTCATGCCAAGCCGCTTCAGCAGATCGGCCGTCACGTCGCCCTGCGCCTTGGTGATCGGCTGGTCCTGAGCGACGACGCAGATCACCGGCTCGTTGTTGTAGCCGGATTCGCGCAGCATCTGCCGGCCACGCTCCAGGTTCGCGGCCTTCATCATCGCGCCGCCTTCCTCGGAGTAGAGCGGCGTGCCGGGAGTGAAGAAGCCGCCCATCACCTTCCACAAATCGGCATCGTCGCCGACGAGGGCGCGCATATAGTCTTCCTGGCTCAGCGCCGTCATCACCGCCTGGCGCACCTTCAGATTGTTGAAGGGCGGGTGCAGGTGGTTCATGCGGAAGGAACCGATATTGCCCAGCGGATCGGCGATATCGACAGCGATGTTGCGGTTGCGGCGCAGGATGGGAACAAGGTCGGTGATCGGATTCTCCCACCAGTCGACCTCGCCGTTCTGCAGCGCGGCCGAGGCCGTCGCCGGATCGGGCATCACCACCCATTCCACGCGGTCGATCAGCGCACGCTTGCCGCCGGCGAGCCAGCTCGCCGGCTCGCTACGCGGCACGTACTGATCGAACTTCGCGAAGACCGCCCTCGCACCCGGCACCCACTCATTGCGCACGAAGCGGAACGGGCCTGAGCCGACATACTCGCTGATCTGGCTGAACGGGTCGGTCTTGGCGATCCGTTCCGGCATGATGAACGCCATCGGCGTCGCATTCTTGCCAAGCGCCATCTTCATCTTGGTGAAAGGCTGCTTCAGCCGCCAGCGGAAGGTGCGGTCGTCGACCGCGACCAGTTCCTCGTTCAAGGTCCGCAGCAACTGACCCATCGGGTCGCGCGGCATCCAGCGCGTCAGGGAGGCGACGACATCGACCGAGCGCACGGGCTCGCCGTCGTGGAACTTCAGCCCCTCACGCAGCCTGAACGTCCAGGTCTTGCCGTCCTGCGAGACCTCCTCGCCTTCGACCATCTGGCGCTGGGGTTCGAGCTTGTCGTCGAAGCCGTACAGCGTGTCCCACACCATGACCGAGGCGTTCCGGACGACATACTGCGTGGTCCAGATGGGGTCGAAATTCGCGAGATTCGCCTGCGGCACGAAGCGCAGGGTGCGGGCGGCAGCACCCTGGGACAGGGCGGGGGCGGCGACGCCCCCTGCCATGCCGAAGGCAGCGGCACCCGCCCCGGCCTTGAGGAACGTTCTGCGGTCCATTCACCGTCTCCCTGTTTTGCCGTCCGGTCAGGAGCCTCACCTGCCCGGTTGTCGGTCACATTGCATCATTCGCAGGCGCGCCACCAGGGTTGCCGCGGACCCGAAGGCCCCCGGCCGCCGTGGCCACGCCCCTGTGATGACAATGCTGAGCACGGCCCGTGCCAACCGGCCCGCCACCCCCGCAGATGGGTGGCGGGCCGAGCCGGTCACGACTTACCGATGTTCCAGAAGACGGTCGCCGGCGCGCGGAACACGCCGGTCACGTTCCGCCGCCAGGCCGAGGGCTGCCAGTAGTAGCCGAGCGGCACGTAGTACATCGCCTGCATCGCCTCGCGGTTCAGCGCCTCGGCGATGCGGCGGCCCTCGGCGAGGTCGCCGCCCTTCTCGACCCATTCGGCGCGCAGGCGTTCCACCTCCGGCACGTCCGGCCAGCCGAACCAGGCATTCGGCCCGTTGGCGCGCAGGAACAGGTGGAAGACCGGCAGCGTCAGCGACTGGCCGGAGGAGGTGGTGTGGATGATGCTCCAGCCGCCGCGGTCGACCGGCTCCTTGCTCGCGCGGCGCTGGATCAGCGTGCCCCAGTCGGCCGAGATGAGTTCGAGGTTCATCCCGAGCCGGCGGATGATGTCCGCCGTCATCAGCGACAGCGCGTTGATCTGCGGATAGTCGCCCGGCGCGATCAGCACCACCTTCTCGCCACTGTAGCCGGCGGCAGCGAGCGCCTGCTTCGCGCGCTCAATGTTGTGCATCTTCAGCAGATCACTGCCGACTTCGTTTGCAAGTGGCGTGTCGCAGGTGAAGACGCCCTCGCACACGCCCCAGCCGGCCGGATCGTCGCCCGCGACGGCGCGCAGGTAGTCGCGCTGGTCCACCGCCATCGCGACCGCCCGGCGGATCGCGGGGTTGTTGAAGGGCGGCTGCAGCGTGTTGAAGCGGCAGATGCCGTAGGTGCCTTCCTGAAGGCGCTGTTCGACCACCACGCCGCGGTTGCGGCGGAGCATCGGCAGCAGGTCGTGTAGCGGGTACTCCCAGTAGTCCTGCTCACCCTGCGCGATAGCGCTGGCGCTGGTCGCCGGATCGGTGATGATGGTCCATTCGATGCGGTCGATCTTCGGCACACGGCCGCCGGCGAGGCCATCGACGGCTTCCTGCCGCGGCACGTAGCGCTCGTTCTTCTCCCATACCGCGCGCTGGCCGGGGTTCCATTCGTCGCGGACGAACTTGAACGGACCGGAACCGATCGTCTCGCGGATCTGCTGGAACGCGTCGGTCTGCGCGATGCGCTCGGGCATGATGAAGCAGGGGAACTGCGTCTGGCCAAGCGCGAGCAGGATCAGCGGCGTCGGCCGGTGCAGGCGGAAGCGGAACTTCCGGTCGTCCATCGCCTCGACCGCCGCGACATTCGGCCACAGCACCTGCATGAAGGGATCGCGCCGGCGCCAACGGTCGATGGAGGCGACGCAATCCTTCGCCAGCACGCGCTCGCCATCGTGGAAGGCGAGCCCTTCGCGCAGGGTGAAGACCCAGGTCAGCCCATCCTGGGACACGTCCCAGCCTTCGACCATCTGCGGCTTGATCTCGCCCTGCGCGTCCTGCGCGCAGAGCTGGTCGTAGATCATGAAGGCGTTGTTCCGGGTGACGACCGCCGTCGTCCAGACCGGATCGAGGCTGGTTAGGTTCGCCTGCGGGATGACGCGCAGCGTGCGCGCCACCGCACCCTGCGACAGCGCGGGCGCGGCAACGCCGGCCGTCGCGATGCCCGCGCCGGCGCCGAGGAAGGTCCTGCGTTCCATGGTTCTCAGCTCCGCCGGATGTTCCAGAACAGCGCCAGACCGGGCACGCGCCCGGTCAGGTTGCGCTTGATCGCCGTGATCGAGAGGTAAGCGCCCACGGGAACGTAGGGCAGCTCATCCATCGCGACCGTTTGCATCTCGCGTGCCAGCGCCTGCTCGGCCGCGAGGTCCGGCGCGTCGAACCAGGCGTCGCGCAGTTCCTCGAGCCGCGGGATGGTCGGCCAGCCGAACCACGCGCTCGTGCCGTTGCCGCGCATCGGGTAGTGCGCCGCGGGATCGACGAAGTCGACCGAGGAGAAGGAGGTGAACAGCATCGACCAGCCGCCGCGGTCGAGCGGCTCACGCGAGGCGCGGCGCGTCACCGTGGTGCCCCAGTCCGTCAGCACGATGTCCGCGTTGAAGCCGAGCCGGCGGACCAGATCCGCACCCATCTGCGTCATCGCCGCGGGGGCCAGGATGTCGGTCGGGCCGATCAGGCGCATCGGCTGGTTGGTGTAGCCGGCCTCGCGCATCAGGGCCTTCGCGCGATCCAGGCTGCGCGGACCCATCAGCGGCGCAAGCCCGGCATCGTTCGCGAGCGGCGTACCGGGCGTGAACAGGCCGACGCCGGTGCGGAACAGCGATGCGTCGGTGCCGACCACCGCCTGCATGAATTCCTCCTGGTTGATCGCCGGGAGGATGGCCTGCCGCATCTTCTTGTCGGCGAAGGGCGGGTGCAGGTGGTTGAAGCGCAGGATACCGGTCAGCGGCAGCGGGTCGATCGCCTCGATCGAGATCTGCCGGTTGCGGCGGAGAAGCTGCTGGATCTCCGGCGGCGGCTGCTCGTACCAGTCGATCTCGCCGGTCTGCAGCGCGGCGGCGGCGGTCGCGGCATCGACGATGATGTGCCACTCGACGCGGTCCATGTAGGCGACCTTGGGGCCCGCCGTCAGGCTCGGCGTGCCGTTCGGCGTCGGCACGTAGTCGGCGAACTTCTCGTAGACGACGAGGCTGCCGGAGTTGAACTCATCCGCCTTGAACTTGAATGGGCCGGAGCCGATCGCCTCGCGCACCTGCTGGAAGGCGTCGGTCTCGGCAAGGCGCTGCGGCATGATGAAGGCCGGGCTGTTGGAAACCTGGCCCAGCGCCTTGAACAGCAGCGGGAACGGCCTCTTCAGCTTGAAGCGCACGCGGCGGTCGTCCACGACCTCGAGCGCATCGACCACGGTGGCGAGCTTCTGGCCGAACGGGTTGCGCTTCATCCAGCGGTTGATGGACGGCACCACGTCCTGCGCGCGCACCGGCTCGCCGTCGTGGAACTTCAGCCCCTGGCGCAGCGTGATGGTGACGACCTTGCCGCCGTCATCAAGCACATGGCCCTCGGCCATCTGCGGCTGCGGCGCGAAATTCGCGTCGAGGCCGTAGAGGCTGTCATAGATCATGTGACCGTGGTTGCGGGTGATGTTCGCGGTCGTCCAGATCGGGTCCAGGCTGGTGAGGTTCGCCTGCGGTACCATCTTCAACAGGCGGTTCTGCGCCGGCTGCGCAGTCGCGAATCGCGGCAGTGCGGCGGCGGCCCCCGCGGCGGCGGAGGTCCTCAGCAGGTCACGACGGTTCATTTCTTCGGCTCCCAGCCCGTTTTAGTCAGCGCGCATCTGACCAGCCCCGTGCCGGATCAGCAACCCGCGCCTCAACCCTTGTTGACGTTCCAGAACACCGGCAGGCCCTTCAGCATGCCGGAGATGCCGCGGCGATAGGCAGTCGCCTGGAAATACTGCCCGAGCGGCAGGTACGGCGCCTCACGCATCGCTTCCGCCTGGATCTGCCGGGCCACCGCCTGCTGGGCGGCAAGGTCCGGCGCGTCGAACCACTGGCCGCGCAGTTCCTCCATGCGCGGCATGGTGGGCCAGCCGAACCAGGCATCCGCGCCTGTGCCGCGCAGCGCCTGGTTGCTCGCCGGGCTCAGCATGTCGATGCCGTTCCAGGTGGTGAAGAACATGCTCCAGCCGCCCTCGGCCGGCGCGGCGCGGTTGGCGCGGCGGCGCATCAGTTCCGCCCAGGGGCCAGTGACGAGCTCGACCTCAAGGCCGACGCGGCGCAGCGTGTCCGCCCCCGTCGAGGCCAGGGCCGCGAGGGTGGGGAAATCCGTTGCCGCGAGCAGCACCACCTTCTCCCCGCCATAGCCGGCCTCGGCGATCTCGCGCTTCACCTTGTCGATGTCGCGCGCGGCTGTCAGGGCCTCGAGGGCCTCGTCGCTCGCGAAGGGCGTGTCGGGCGGGAAGATGCCGACATCGTCGCGCCAGAGGCTGCGATCCTCGCCGATCACGGCCGCCATGAACCCGCCCTGGTCGATGGCGCCGAGCAGCGCGCGGCGGATCGGCGCGCGGTCGAAGGGCGGGTGCAGGTGGTTGAAGCGGGCAATGCCCATCAGCCCTGTCGGGTCGGGAACCTCGAGCACGATGTTGCGGTCGCGGCGCAGCGCCGCTTGCAGCGTGCCGGCCGGGTTCTCCCACCAGTCGACATCGCCGGCGACCAGCGCGTCCGATGCCGCCGCGGCATCCGGCCTGACATGCCATTCGATGCGGTCCATGTGGGCGCGCTTGGGCCCGGCGGTCCAGCTCGGCACGCCATCCGCGCGCGGCACGTAGTCGGCGAAACGCTCATAGACGAGACGGCGCCCGGCCTCACGCTCATCCGGCAGGTAGCGGAACGGGCCGCTGCCGATGATCTCGGTGACCGCACGGCTCGGATCGGTCGCCGCGAGGCGCTCCGGCATGATGAAGCAGACCGGCGCGGCGGGCTTCGCCAGGGCGTGGAACAGCAGGGGAAACGGCTTCGACAGGCGCAGCACGAGAGTGCGGTCGTCAGTCGCCGTCATCTCCTCGATGCGCGGCAGCAGCACCTGGCCGAGCGGATCGCGCGCCGCCCAGCGGCGGATGGAGGCCGCGCAGTCGGCCGCGCGCACCGGCTCGCCATCGTGGAACTTCAGGCCTTCCCGCAGCCGGATCGAGACACGCCGGCCATCCGCGTCGACGGTGTGGCCTTCGGCCATCTGCGGCTCGGGCGCATAGTCCTGATTGAAGCCGTACAGCGTGTCCCACACCGCGTAGCCATGGGTTCGCGTTGCCGTCGCCGTCGTGACGATCGGGTCGAGCACCGTCGGCTCCGCCTGCGGCACGAACTTCAGGACGCGGGGCGCGGCGGCTGTCCCCTGCCCCAGTGCGGGGCGCCGCGGCATCGCGCCGAGCAGGGCTGCCCCCGTGCCGGCAATCAGGTGACGTCGCTGCATCCGTACCTCTCGACTGGCGAGGCGGCGTTCTGGGCGCATCGCCGCCCGCGGCGCAAGGGGCCGCGGCACCGGCTCGTGCCACGGCATGAATCTCCGGCCATGACCGGCGGCGGTCAGCCGCGGCGGATGTTCCAGAACAGCGGCGGCTGGCCCTTCAGCATGCCGGTCAGGTTCCGGCGATAGGCGGTCGGCTGGTAGTACATGCCGACCGGCACATAGGGCACCTGGTCGAAGGCGATGCGCTGCATCTCGGCCGTCGCGGCCTTGGCGGCGGCCTCGTCCGGCGCATCGAACCAGGCGTTGCGCTGGGCCTCGATCGCCGGGATGGTCGGCCAGCCGGGCCAAGCGGCGTCGCCATGGCCGCGGATCGAAGCATGGCTCGCCGGGTTCCAGTGGTCTACGCCCGACCAGAAGGTGAAGAAGCCGGACCAGCCGCCCTGTTCCAGCGGGTTCTTGCTGGCGCGGCGCTGCACCACCGTGCCCCAGTCGGCGCTGACCAGATCGACGTCGAAGCCCATCCGGCGGAACAGGTCCGCGCCGACCAGCGTCGCCGCGTTGATTGAGGCGAGGTCGGTCGCGTTCATCAGCACCATCTTCGCGCCCATCGCGCCGGCCGCCTGCAATTCGGCGCGCGCGGCGTCGATCGACTTCTTCAGCCGGTCGAGCCCCCCGGTCGAGGCGGAGGGCGAGGTCGGCGCGAAGAAGCCGATCTGGTCCCGCTTCAGCGACTGGTAGCCCGGGACGGTGGCATCCCCGATCACCGCCGTCATGAAGTCCATCTGGTCGATGGCTGTGATCACGGCACGCCGCACCGCAGGATTGTCGAACGGCTTGGTCAGGTGGTTCGGGCGGAAGATGCCGATCAGGCCAGTGCCGTTGATGACATCGACCGCGACGTTGCGGTTGCGTGCGACAAGCGGGAACAGGTCGGCCGTCGGCTGTTCCCACCAGTCGATCTCGCCCGATTGCAGCGCGGCAGCGGCCGTCGAGGCATCGGGGATGATGCGCCATTCGACGCGGTCGAAATGCGCGACCTTCGGCCCGGCGGTCATCGAGGGTGTCCCGTTCGGCACGGGGACGTAGTCCGCGTTGCGGGCGTAGACGACGGTCGAGCCCGGCACCCATTCGTTCTGCACGAAGCGGAACGGGCCCGAGCCGACCGCCTCGCTCAGATTCGTGAAGGGATCAACATTCGCCAGCCGCTCCGGCATGATGAACAGGCAGGACGTCGTGACCTTCGAAAAGGCCTCGAGCATCTTCGTGAAGGGCCGGTTCAGCTTGATGGTGAAGACCCGGTCGCTGTCCTCGGTCATGTCGGCGACGCGCGCCAGCAATTCCTGCCCGAAGGCGTCGCGCCGGCCCCAGCGCCTGATGGAAGCGATGCAGTCGCGCCCGCGCACCGGCGTGCCGTCATGGAACTTCAGCCCCTCGCGCAGCGTGAAGCGCCACAGCAGGCCGTCATTCTCGACCACATGGCCCTGCGCCATCTGCGGCACGGGCTCGAAGCGTTCGTTCATGCCGTAGAGCTGGTCGAACACCAGGAAGGCGTGGTCGCGGGCGACGAAGGCCGTGTTGGTGAAGGGGTCGATGTTCGGCAGGTTCGCGTGCGGGACGTATTTCAGCACGCGCTGCGCGGCCGGCTGGGCGATGGCGAAACGCGGCAGCGAGGCGGCGGTCATGCCGGCCGCGGCGCCGGCCAGCAGGTCGCGTCGAAACATCCGGATGATCTCCAGTTCGGTGAAGCCCGCCGCGAGCCTAGAGCAGATGGGGGCGCTGTGGAATTACCGGATCGTCGCCGGAAGGACCTTGCGGAGCGCATTCCCTGCGCTTGCCGATCGGTAAGCCGCTGGGCAAACCCTGCCCGCCGCCGTAAACCGCCGACATGGTGGAAATCCCCATCCTCGGGCCGGTGCTGGCGCGCTCACTCGGCCCCGCACGGGCTGCGGTGGCGCAGGAATTCCTGCGCTTCGGCGTGGTCGGGACCATCGGCTTCGTGGTCGATACCGCGGTGCTCTATGGCATGGTGGCGCTGGGGGCCGGGCTTTATCTCGGCCGCGCCGTCTCCTACGTCGCCGCGGCGACGGCGACCTGGGGCCTGAACCGCATCTGGACATTCCGTGGGCGCGGCAGCGGGCCGGTGCACCGGCAATGGGCGCTGTTCGTGGCGGTGAACCTGATAGGCTTCACCCTGAACTACGGGACCTACGCGCTGCTGGTCGCGACCATGCCCGTTGTCGCAGCCAATCCGATCCTGGGCGTCGCGGCCGGGTCGATCGCCGGCATGTTCACCAACTTCGTGCTGTCGCGCCGCCTGGTGTTTCGCGGCTAGGTCGGACGGCGGGGATCGCCTCAGCCCGATCGCATCATCCCCAGCAGCGTGACGAAGAAGGCCCCGAAGGCCAATTGCAATCCCAGCACCATGCAGGTCACCGAGGCGATCGCCAGCCGCATCGTGCCCATGCCGACCAGCGTCCCGAAGTGTTGCGACCCCCACATGGCCACTGACACGACACCCAGCGCGAGCCCGATCAGAACCAGCAGCCCGGCGACGATCAGCGCCGGCTCCAGCCCGAAACGATCGAGCAGCGCGGCCAGGCGCCTGCTCTCCGGCACCACGCCCTGCTGGGCGCCATGGATGCGCGCGAAGGCCCAGAACTGCACCGCCTGGAAGCCCATGATCATCGCCCCGGCGCCGTACAGCATCGTGTGCACATCGATGGTGACGCTGCCGAGCCGCACTGGCCCGGGCAGCAGAAGCAGCATCGCGACCAGCCCGGTCAGGAACAGCGCCGCACCCGGATAGAGGAACAGCCAGCGCGGGCAGAACACCAGCAGGAAGCGCAGGTGACGCCAGCCATCCCGCCAGGACCGCAGGTGCGGCGGGCGGGACCGCCCGTCGGGCGAGAGCGTCGTCGGCACCTCGGTGATGCGGAGCCCCTGGATCGTGGCCTTCACGACCATCTCGGAGGCGAACTCCATGCCCGGTGCCCGCAGGTCGAGCGCCCGGATCGCGTCGCGGTTGAAGCCGCGCAAGCCGCAATGGAAGTCCCGGACCGGCGCGTCGAAGAACAGCCGCCCGATCGTCGAGAGCACCGGATTGCCGAGATAGCGGTGCAGCGGCGGCATGGCGCCGGGCCGGATGCCCCCGCGGAAGCGGTTCCCCATAACCAGGTCGCATCCGTCCCGCAGTTCGGCGACGAAGGGTTCGAGGGTCGCGAAGTCATAGGAATCGTCGCTGTCGCCCATGATGACGAAGCGCCCGCGCGCCGCCGCGATGCCGGCGATCAGTGCCGCGCCATAGCCGCGCATCGCGACCGGCACGACCCGCGCCCCGAGCCTTTCGGCAATCGCCTGGCTGCCATCCGTGCTGCCGTTGTCGGCGATCAGCACCTCCCCGACGACGCCGCTGCGCGCTAGATAGCTCATCGCTTTGCCGATGCAGGCGCCGATCGTCTCGGCCTCGTTCAGACAAGGCATGAGGATGGTCAGTTCGACGGCGGCAGCGGAGTCCAGGCCCAGGGCACCCTGCGCTTTGGTCAGTTCCATGGGTCGCTCCCCCCTGCCCCTGCGCCAATCCTTATCAGAACCGCCGCGTTAGCCGGCAACGGAATATGATACGTTTTCGATATGTCCACATCGCCTGTCATGCATTCAAGCGCTTTTTTCCGGCGGCCGTCTGCATTAGGGAAGCCTTCGCTGCACGATGACAAACGATATGTCGATGCATGGCACCGCCCACCGGGCCGCTGCCGTGCCACCAGGCCCGGGGCGTTCCGGGCCGCACCGACAGGCAAAGGCGATGCATAATGGCCGTTGATACGAGGGGCCTGCTGGGCGAGAGCAGGCCCGCCGAGACGCCGCTTGCGCGCGCTGTCGCGGCGTGCCGCGCGCAGTTCGTCGCCGTGGGCGTGTTCTCGGGCGTGGTCAACGGCCTGCAACTGACCGTCTCGCTGTACATGATGCAGGTGTTCGACCGCGTGCTGTCCACGCGCAACCTGAACACGCTGCTCTACCTCACATTGATCGCCATTGCCGCGGTCGGGCTGCTGGCGCTGCTCGAGGCCGCGCGGTCGCGCATCATGCAGCGCGTCGGCGCCTGGGTGGAGGAGAGCGTCGCCCCCGAGGGCTTCGCCCGCGCGGTGGAAAGCCAGTTGCGCGGACGGCCCTACCGGATGGAGGCGCTTCGCGACCTCGGCGTCTGCCGCGGCTTCATCGGCTCGGCGGGGGCGCTCGCCCTCTATGACGTGCCCTGGGTGCCGATCTACCTGCTGGTCATCTTCATCCTGCATCCGCTGCTCGGGCTCGTCGCGCTGATCGGGGCCGTGCTGCTGTTCGGCCTGACTATCCTCAATGAATTCGCGACCTCGAAGTTGCTGCGGGATGCCAATACGGCCGCGATGGTGTCGCAGCGGCGGGCGGATTCGATCGTCCGCAATGCCGAGGTGATCGACAGCATGGGCATGCTGCCGGCCGTCATGGCGCGCTGGCGGATCGGCGTCGCCGAGATGTCTGTGCCGATGAACCGGGCGATGGACCGTGCGGCGCCGCTGCTGGCGATGACCAAGTTCTTCCGCCTCGCCGTGCAGATCGCGATCCTCGGCATCGGCGCTTATCTGGTGCTGGGGCAGGAACTGACGGCGGGTGCGTCGATCGCGGCCTCGATCATCATGGGCCGCGCCCTCGCCCCGGTGGAACAGCTCATCGGCGGCTGGAAGCAACTGGTGCAGGCGCGCCAGTGCTGGAAGCGGCTGCAGGCCTTCCTCGTGCAGCCCCGTCTGCGCCCGCCGGGCCTCGCTTTGCCGGAACCGACAGGCCGGCTGGCGGTCGAGCGCGTCACCTACGGCTTTCCCGGCACCAACGTCGCCGTGGTGAAGGGCGTGGCCTTCGCCCTGGAAGCCGGGGAGAGCCTCGCGGTGATCGGCCCGTCCGCGGCCGGCAAGACGACGCTGATCCGGCTGCTGACCGGCACGCTGCAGCCGCTTTCGGGTGCCGTGCGGCTCGACGGCGCGGATGTCTACACCTGGCAGCGCGAGGATTTCGGCCGCCATGTCGGCTACATGCCGCAGGATGTCGAACTGTTCGACGGCACCATCCTCGATAACATCGCCCGCATGGCCGAAGCGCCGGTCGAGGCGGTGTACGAGGCCGCGAAGCTCGCCGGGGCGCATGAGATGATCCTGCGCCTGCCGAAGGGCTACGAAACCGCGATCGGCGACGGCGGCCAGCATCTGTCGGGTGGCCAGCGCCAGCAGGTGGGCCTCGCCCGCGCCATGTTCGGCAACCCGAAGTTCATCGTGCTCGACGAGCCGAACTCCAACCTCGACGGCGATTCCGAGGCTGCGCTGCTGCGCGCCCTGCACGAATTGCGGCGGCGCGGCGTGACGGTGGTCCTCGTCTCCCACCGCCCCGTGCTGGTGCAGGGGGTGGAGAAGGTCCTCCTGATGCGCGACGGCGCCGTCGAGATGTTCGGCCCACGCGCCGAGGTGCTGAAGACAATCATGAAGCCAGCCCAGCCCACCCCCATCCCCGCGCCGGCCGGGCGCCCCCAAGGCAGGGAGGCACAGGCATGAGCGAACCCGCCCCGGCCCTGCCGCCGCCCGCCGCCAACCAGGAGCACCAGGTGGTGCCGCATCGCGAGCGGCTGCCATCGGTCAACCTTGCGCCCCCCGCGGCGCCGCCGGTCGCGGCGCGGCCCCGCACCCGCGGCACGACGCTGTTCGGCATCGCCGCCATCGTGATCTTCTTCGGCAGCTTCGCCGCCTGGTCGGCCCTCGCCCCGCTGTCGGAGGCCGCGATCGCGCCCGGCATGATCAAGGTCGAGGGCACGCGGCGCACCATCCAACACCTGGAAGGCGGGATCGTGCGCGAGATCATGGTGCGGGACGGCGACCGCGTCCGCGCCGGGCAGGTATTGATCCGCCTGGACGATATCCGCGCCGGGTCCGATCTCGAGACGCTGCGCAGCCAGCGCTGGGCGCTGTTGGCGCAGGATGCGCGCCTGGCGGCCGAGCTCGACGACAGCACCAGCATCCGGTTCCCCACCGCCCTGCGCAATGCGAACGAGCCGCGCGCGGAAGACGCCATGCTGGGCCAGACGGCGGTGTTCGAGGCGCGCCGCGCCGCCCTGACCAGCCAGGTCGCGGTGCAGGAGGCACGGATCGGCCAGCAGGAAGCCGTGACTGCCGGCGCCACGGGCCAGCTTCGCGCGCAGCGCCAGCAGCTCGAGCTGATCCGCCAGGAGGAAGCGATGACCCGCACCCTGGTCCAGCAGGGGCTCCAGCGCCTGCCGACACTGCTCGCCCTGCAGCGCTCCGCCGCCGCGCTGGAAGGCCAGGGGGAGGATCTGCGCGGCCAGCTCGAACGCGCCGCGCAGACGATGACCGAGGCGCGCAGCACCATCGCGAGCATCGTCGGCCAACGCCGGGAGGAAGCCGCGGGAGAACAGCGCGAGATCCGCGTTCGGCTCGCGGAAGTCGAGGAGAAGCTGCGCGCCGCCCAGGACGTCGCGGTGCGGCGGGACATCGTCGCGCCCGAGGACGGCACCGTGCTGAACCTGCGCCTGTTCACCGTGGGCGCCGTGGTGCGGCCGGGCGACCCGGTGATGGACCTGGTGCCCACCCAGGACCGGCTGATCGCCGAGGTGAACATCCAGCCGAACGATATCGACGTCGTCCATGTCGGGTTGCAGGCTGAGGTCCGGCTGCCGGCCTTCAAGCAGCGGCTGGTGCCGTATCTTCACGGACATGTCACCTTCGTCGCGCAGGACGTGACAACGGACGAACGCACGCGGCAGACCTATTATCGGGCGCATATCCTGATCGATCAGGAGCAACTCGCCCGCACGGAAGGGGTACAGCTGGTGCCGGGCATGCCGGTCGAGGCGATGATCCAGATCGGCGAGCGTTCCTTCCTGCGCTATATCACCCAGCCGGTTCGCGATAGCTTCACCCGCGCCTTCCGCGAGCAGTAGATAGAAGGGATTCCCAAAGCATGGCTGAACTCCGCCCCACCATCTTCGCCGACGGCGTGGTCGAGGCCCAGGTGGCCCATGGCGTTGCCCGCGTGACCCTCGCCGTGACCGGTTCCGACGGCAAGGCGCAGCCCTGCGCGACGCTGTGCGTGCCGGTGACGCAACTGCCCGCCATGGTGAACGGCATGGGCAACCTGCTGAAGCAGATCGAGGACAAGGTTCGCGCCCAGGTGGCCCAACAGGCGACGAACGCCGCGGCAGCGGCCACCGGCGCGGCGCCGGCGGCCGAGAGCGCGCCCCCGTCGGGCGCCTTCCGCTTCGATAGCTGAGCACGTGTCGGGAGGGGCGATGCCCCTCCCGCTCACTGGTCGAGCGACTTCGTCTTCCGGTCCGCCCAGGCCTTGCCGGCGTCGCCGCCCCAGAGCAGCCAGGCGATGAAGCCGGCCGAGGGGTCGGTGTCCGAATCCCATCGATGGGTCTTCGTCTGCTTGTCGACGGCATGGCGCGCGAAGAAGCTGTGCATCGACTTCACGTCCTTTGCCGCAAGCTCCTGCCTGTCGATCAGTTGCTGCGCGCGCCGGACGCCCACCTCCGTGCCGCCGCGGCCGAATTTTTCCCGCAGGCGCAGGCCGCGCCGCGCGGCTGAGGCCATCTGCATGGTCGGGCGGAAGATCTCCTCGGGCATCGCGGTCACTCCCGCGTCAGCGCCGGGGGCTTGTGGGCGGCGCGGCCGCCCTCCTCCGTTTCCACGATAAATTGCGGATCCTCGTCCGAGGCGGCGATGGTGTGGCCCTTGATCCGGGTCCGCTCGGTGACCTTCGCCACGACCTTGCCATGGGCCTCGCCGCCGTGGCTTTTCCACCGGACGTGGTCGCCGCGCTTCAGTGCCTTCGCCATGGTGCTCGCTCCTCTGCCGGTCACGGATCAACGCGGCAGCGAGGCGGCCGTTCCGTCCTGAGGACGTCGCTCCTGCCGACGTGACGGCGGCAATGGGTCAGCGATCGCCGTAGCCCTGCGGATGCGCTTCCCGCCACTGCCAGGCGGTGCGGACGATGTCCTCCAGGCTGCCGAGGTGCGGCGCCCAGCCGGTCTCGGCCCGCAGCCGGTCGGAGGCCGCGACCAGCACGGCGGGATCGCCGGCGCGGCGCGGGCCGATGCTGTGCGGCACCGGCCGGCCGCCGACGCGCTCGACGGCCGCGATGACCTCCTTCACCGAGGCGCCTTTGCCGCTGCCGATGTTGTAGCGGCAGGAGCCATGCGTCTCGAGCCGCGCGAGCGCGGCGAGATGCGCCGCCGCCAGGTCCGTGACATGGACGTAGTCCCGGATGCAGGTGCCGTCGGGCGTCGCATAGTCATCCCCGAAGACCGTCAGCGCCGGGCGCCGGCCGAGCGCGGCGTCGATGGCGAGCGGCACGAGATGCGTCTCGGGGTCGTGATCCTCCCCCGCCCGGCCCTGCGGGTCCGAACCGGCCGCGTTGAAGTAGCGCAGCGCCGCGTAGCGCAGCCCATGGAGGCGGGCCGCCCATTCCAGCCCTTCCTCGACCATGCGCTTGCTGTCGCCATAGGGGTTGGATGGCGCGATGCGGCAATCCTCGTCGATCGGCACGCGGTCCGGATCGCCGAACAACGCGGCGGTCGAGGACAGGACAAAGCGCTGGCATCCCGCCTTGATCGCGGCCTCGGCGAGGCGCAGCGAATGGCCGACATTCTCGGCGATGTAGTGCAGCGGGTCGCGCATCGAGGCGCCCACGATCGACAGCGCGGCGAAATGCAGCACGGCGTCGAAGCGCCAGGTCGCGAAGACCTCCGCGACGCGCTTCGCGTCGGCGAGCTCGGCCTCCACCAGCGTCGCCGCCTCGGGCACCGCGGCGCGATGGCCCTGCGAGAGGTTGTCGAGCACGACGACCTCATCCCCGCGATCGAGCAGGGCGAGCACGACGTGGCTGCCGACGAAGCCGGCGCCGCCGGTGACGAGGTAACGGGCCAAGGCAATCCTCCGGCGCGCGGTCACGGAATGGTGGGCGTTTTCGCCCGATCACGATCTGCTTTAGCAATCGGGCATGGGCAAGGCACTTCTCGGATTCCTGGCGGCGCTGCTGGCACAGGGCGCCGCCATGGCGCAGGACATCTCGCGGGCCGAAAGCTGGGGAGCGGTGGCGACCCCCTCCCCCGGGCCGGTGCGCGTCATCGGCAGCACCGGCCTCGGCTGCATCGCCGGCGCGGTCGAGCTGCCGAACCAGGGGCCGGGCTGGCAATCGGTGCGTATCTCCCGCAACCGCCACTGGGGGCATCCCGCCATGGTGGGTTGGGTCCAGGCCTTTGCCGGCCGGGCACGCGCCGAGGGCTTCCCGGACCTGTGGATCGGGGACCTGTCCCAGCCGCGGGGCGGGCCGATGACCTTCGGCCACGCCAGCCACCAGGCCGGCATCGACGCCGACATCTGGCTGGACGTGAACCCCAAGCCCCTGCTGCCCGCGGCGCAGCGCGAACGCATCCCGGAAGTCTCGCTGGTGCTGCCGGGTGGATCGGCGGTGGACCCGGCCCGGTTCACCGACCGGCATGTCGCGCTGATCCGGCTGGCGGCGCAGATGCCGGGGCTGGACCGGCTGCTGGTGAATGCGGCGATCAAGCAGGAACTCTGCCGGCGCCATCGCGGCGAGCCCTGGCTTCGCCGCGTGCGCCCCTGGCGCGGGCATGACGCCCATATGCACATCCGCCTGCCCTGCCCAGCGGACCAGCCGGAATGCCGCGGCATCGCCCCGCCGCCACCGGGCGATGGGTGCGACGCGACGCTCGCCTGGTGGTTCACGGAGGAAGCGCGACGGCCACCGCCCCGGCGGGTCGGGCCACGGCCGGTGATGCCCGTGGCCTGCGCCGGGGTCCTGACGGCGCGGTAGCGGCAGCCCCGGCGGCAGTCGCCGGCCGGCGCGGGCGATCTATGGCTTCAGCCGGTATCCGGTGCGGAACATCCACCACAGCACCCCGAGACACAGCGCCATGAAGCCCGTCATGAAGGCGAGGCTCGCGACCAGGCTGACATCCCCAACCCCGTGAAAGCTCCAGCGGAATCCGCTGACCAGGTAGACCACGGGATTGAACAGGCTGATGGTCCGCCACGGTTCCGACAGCATGTCGATCGAGTAGAACGCACCGCCCAGGAAGGTCAGCGGCGTCACAACCAGGGACGGCACGATGGCGAGCTGCTCGAAGCTCCGCGCCCAGATGCCGATGATGAAGCCGAACAGGCTGAAGGCGACGGAGGTGATGACGAGGAAGGCCACCATCCAGACCGGATGGAGGATCTCGACCCGCACGAAGAAGGTCGCGGTCAGCAGGATGATGAGGCCGATGCCGATGGATTTGGTCGCGGCCGCCCCGACATAGGCGAGCACGGCTTCGAAAGCCGAGAGCGGCGCGGAGAGAAGCTCGAACAGCGTGCCGGTGAATTTCGGGAAGTAGATGGCGATGGAGGCGTTCGAGATGCTCTGCGTGAGGATGGTCAGCATCATCAGGCCGGGCACGATGAAGGCGCCGTAGTCGACGCCGCCGAGCTGCTGCATGTGCGACCCGATGGCCGCGCCGAACACGATGAAGTACAGCGCCGTCGTGATCACCGGCGTGATGATGCTCTGCCAGATGGTGCGGAACGCCCGCTGCATCTCGGTGCGGTAGATGGCCCAGATGCCGTGGTAGTTGATGCCGGTCATCGCGCGGGCTCCAGCAGGCTGATGAAGATCTCCTCGAGCGAGCTTCGCTCGGTGTCGAGATCCTTGAAGTCGATGCCGAGTTCGCCGAGCCGCTTCAGCAGCCCCGGCACGCCGGTGCCCTCGGCATTGGCGTCGAAGGTATAGAGCAGCTGCTGCCCATCGGCCTGAAGCTCGAGCGGCCAGCCGGCGAGCTCGGGCGGGATCGCCGCCATCGGATGCTGCAGCACGAGCGTAAGGCGGCGCTTGCCCAGCTTCTCCATCAGCGTCGTCATGTCCTCGACCAGGAGAATGCGCCCCTTTTCGATGACGCCGACGCGGTCGGCCATGTCCTCGGCTTCCTCGATGTAGTGCGTGGTCAGGACGATGGTGACACCCTTGTCGCGCAGCCGGCGGACCAGCGCCCACATGTCGCGGCGGAGGTTCACGTCGACGCCGGCCGTGGGTTCATCGAGGAACAGCAGTTCGGGCTCGTGGCTCAAGGCCTTTGCGATCATCACGCGCCGCTTCATACCGCCCGACAGCTCGATGACCTTGCTGTTGCGCTTCTCCCACAGCGACAGATCGCGCAGGATCTGCTCGAGATAGGCGGGATCGGGCGAGCGACCGAACAGGCCGCGGCTGAAAACGACCGTGTTCCAGACGGTCGAGAAGATATCCAGCGCGATCTCCTGCGGCACCAGGCCGATGATGGAGCGCGCCGCGCGGAAATCCGTCACAACATCGTGGCCGCCGACGAGAACCTTGCCCGACGTCATCGTGACGGTGCCGCAGATGATGCTGATGAGGGTCGTCTTGCCGGCGCCGTTCGGACCGAGCAGCGCGAAGATCTCGCCCCGACGGACCTCCAGATCGACGCCGCCGAGGGCCGTCAGACCGGAATCGTAGTGTTTCTCGAGACCGGCAACAGACAGTATGGGTGGCATTGCCTCGACTCTCATGACCATCCGGCAGGCATACCAGCGGACAGCCATTGATGCAGCAGCACGACAGGTCCTTGTGAGAGGCGCGGCGTTCACCGGCCCCGGCGCGCTGACACGGAACCGCAATCAAAACGTCATACGTCCGACGTCGAGAGCAGCTACGCAACGGCCCCGCCGACCGCTTGGAGCCGTCCCCTATGCGCTGCCTTGCCCTCCTCGCCCTGGCCCTCGCGAGCCTGCTGCCCGCGGCCGCCGAGGCGCAGCAGCGCACCCGCCTGATGGTCTACACTGCGCTAGAAAACGAGCAGCTCCAGCCCTTCAAGCAGGCGGCCGAGGCCGCGCTGCGGGACATCGAGATCGCCTGGGTGCGCGACAGCACCGGCGTCATCACCGCCCGGCTGATCGCCGAGCGCGCCAATCCGCGTGCCGATGTGGTCTGGGGTCTGTCCGTCTTCTCCATCCTGCAGATGGAGGGACTCGAGATGCTCGAGCCCTACACGCCGGTCGGCGCCGACGCGCTGCGGCCTTCCATGCGGTCCGACCGCAACCCGATGACCTGGACGGGGATGGACGCCTTCGTCTCGGCCATCTGCTTCAACACGGCGGTGGCGCAGCAGCGCAACCTGCCGCGGCCGAGCACCTGGGAAGACCTGCTGAACCCGGCCTTCCGTGGCCAGATCGCGATGCCGAACCCGAATTCCTCGGGCACCGGCTTCCTGACCCTGGCGGGCTGGATCAGCCGCCGCGGGGAGGCCGGCGCCTGGGACTTCATGACGCGTCTGCACGACAACATCCAGCAGTACACGCATTCCGGCTCCTCGCCCTGCAACAACGCGGCGCGCGGCGAGTTCGGCGTCGGCATCTCGCTCGACATGCGCGCCGTGACGCTGCGCAACCAGGGCGCGCCGATCGAGATCATCGTGCCGACCGACGGCGTCGGCTTCGACCTCGAGGCCACGGCGATCATGCGCGGCACCCGCAACCTCGCCGCGGCCCGGCGCCTCGCCGATTTCGCGGTGTCGCGCCCGGCGATGGAGGTCTATGGCCGCTACTATGCGCTGCTCGCCCTGCCGGGCGTCGAACCCACGGTGCGCGGCTACCCGGCGGCCTTCGCCGAGCGGCTCGTGGACGCCGATTTCCGCGCCATCGCGCAGGAACGGGACCGGCTGCTGCGCGACTGGGCGGCGCGGTTCGACGGCAAGTCGGCGCCGCGGAACTGACGCGACCGGCATGGGCGCCTCCGCATCCGACGCGGCCGTGACGGAAGGCGCGCCGACGCGCGCCGCCTATCTGGAAGTCCGCGACGCCGGCAAGCAGTTCGGCAGCTTCGTCGCACTGCAGCGGGTGAACCTGGCCGTGCAGGCAGGGGAGTTCGTCACCTTCCTCGGGCCTTCCGGCTGCGGGAAGACGACGCTGCTGCGCGGTATCGCGGGGCTCGATCCCCCGACAACGGGGCGCATCCTCCAGGGCGGCCGGGACATCACCCACCTGCCGCCTTCCGACCGCGACTTCGGCATCGTGTTCCAGTCCTATGCGCTGTTCCCGAACCTGACGGTCGCGCAGAACATCGCCTACGGCCTGCGCGGACCGGCCTGGCCGAAGGCGCGGGTGAAGGAACGGGTGAACGAGATGCTGGGCCTCGTCGGCCTAGCCGAGCACGCGCCGAAATATCCGGCGCAGCTTTCGGGAGGGCAGCAGCAGCGCGTCGCCCTCGCCCGCGCTCTGGCGACGGAGCCTGGATTACTGCTGCTGGACGAGCCGCTCTCGGCACTGGACGCCGTCGTGCGGCTGCATCTGCGGCAGGAGATCCGGTCGCTCCAGCAGCGCCTCGGCGTCACGACGATCATGGTCACGCATGACCAGGAGGAGGCGATGAGTGTCTCCGACCGCATCGTGGTGATGAGCCGCGGCAGGATCGAGCAGATCGGCAGCCCCGCCGAGATCTATACGCAGCCCGCCACACCCTTCGTTGCGAGCTTCGTCGGCCATTCCAGCCGCATCGAGGCCGTGGTCGATACCCCGCCGGGCACCGTCGTCGCGCAGGGCGTGCGGCTGCCGGCGACCGGTGCGCGGCTGATGCTCTACGGCGCGCGGGTGGTCTGCTTCATCCGGCCGGAGCATGTCCGGCTGCATCCCCACGATGCCGCGCCGGCGGGGGCGCTGATGGCGACCGTCACGGGGCTGGAGTTCCTCGGGCCGGTGGTGCGGTTGTCGCTGGAAGCCGGGCCGCTGCGGCTGCTCGCCTCCATCCCGCCGGCGGATCTCGCCGCGCTCGGCTCGCTGGCCGACGGCAAGGTGGCCGTGACGCTGCCGCCCGAGCATCTGCTGGTCTTCCCGGATGATGTCTGACGCGGCCCTGTCCCGGCCCCGCCTCTCCCTCGACCAGGCGTTGATGCGCGGCGGGCTGTGGCTCGCCGCGGGCTTCCTGGCGATCTTCCTGGTGCTGCCGCTCGGTGCCCTGCTGATGCGCGCGTTCGAGACGCCGCAGGGTGGCTTCGCGGGCCTCGCGAACCTCGCCGCCTATGTCACCACGCCGGCTCTGCTCGTCGCGGCGTGGAACAGCGTGTGGACGGCGGCGCTGACCGCGCTGATCGTCGTGCCGCTCGCCTTCGCCTTCGCCTATGCGCTGACGCGATCCTGCATGCCGACGAAGCCGCTGTTCCGCGCAGTGATGATGCTGCCGCTGCTGGCCCCTTCCCTGCTGCCGGCGCTCGCCCTGATCTACCTGTTCGGCAACCAGGGCATGCTGCGCGGGCTACTGATGGGCAACAGCATCTACGGGCCGATCGGCATCGTCGTCGCGCAGGTCTTCCACTGCTTTCCCTCGGCGGCGCTGATCCTCTCGGTCGCGCTGTCCACCGCCGATGCGCGGCTGTACGAGGCGGCGGCGGCGCTGAAGGCATCCCGCGCGCGCATCTTCCGGACGGTGACGCTGCCTGGCGCGCGCTATGGCCTCGTCTCCGCCTTCGTCGTCGTCTTCACCCTGGTCGTCACGGATTTCGGCATTCCGAAAGTGATCGGCGGCCAATTCCCGGTGCTCGCCACCGATGTCTACAAGCAGGTCGTCGGGCTGCAGAACTTCAACATGGGTGCGGTGGTCGGGCTGGTGCTGCTGCTGCCTGCAGTGATCGCCTATGCGCTCGACCGCTGGGCGACGCGGCAGCGCGCGGCGACGCTGTCCGGCCGCGCCGTGCCGCTGCGCCCCGCGCCGCGGCGCGCGCGGGACCTGCCGCTGCTCGCGCTCTGCCTGGTCGTCGCGGCGCTGCTGGTCGGCATCGTCGGCGTGGCTGTCTGGGGTTCGCTGATCCGCTTCTGGCCGTACAATCTATCGCTCACGCTCGACAACTACGACTTCACGCGCTTCGACGCGGCGGGGTGGAGCACGGTGTGGCTGTCGGTACGGATGGCGGCGCTGGTTGCGATGATCGGCAGCGTCATCGTCTTCACCATCGCCTATGTGCTGGAACGCGGGCGGCAGGACGGCGCGTTGCCGGGGATGGTTCGCTTCGCGGCATCAGTGCCGCTCGCTGTCCCGGGGCTGGTGCTCGGGCTCGCCTATGTCATGTTCTTCAACCACCCGGCCAATCCGCTCGGCTTCCTCTACGGGACGCTGGCGATCCTGGTGCTGAATTCGCTCGTCCACTTCTACACGGTCTGCCATCTGACGGCGGTGACGGCGATCCGTCAGCTCGACCCGGAATTCGAGGCGGTGGGTGCCTCCATGCGCGTGCCGGTCTGGGTGACCTTCTGGCGCGTGACGGTGCCGATCTGCCTGCCGGCGATCCTGGAGATCGCGGTGTACCTGTTCGTCAGCGCCATGACGACGGTCAGCGCGGTGATCTTCCTCTACGGCCCCGACACCAAGCCTGCGTCGATCGCCGTGGTGCATATGGACGAGGCCGGGCAGGCCAGCGCGGCAGCGGCAATGGCCGTGGTGATCCTGGGGGTCACGACGGCGGCGAAGCTGGGGCAACTGGCCGTCGGCGCGGTGGTGGGCAGGGTGACGCAGGCGTGGCGGCGGTAAGGCCGGGAGGGGCGCCGCCCCTCCCGGACCCACCCCGCCAAAGGCCGAAGGGCCTTTGGAAACCAATACTTGGCGCCGGGCAACAAGGGTGGAGAACAGTGCCGAGGCCCGCTTTCGTGCGCGAAACGCGCCTGGAGGGGCAGCAGGCCTGCAGTGCCCGGTGCCAACAGATTGCGGTCCAGGATGCCCAGCATCCTGGCGGGGTGGTTCGGAGGCTCATACCCTCTTTTACCGAACTCACCTTGGCCCGGCGTGTTGAGGCCCGGCGACGTACGGCTCCGATTCCGGGTGACGTGTTCCGGTTGGTCCGCCCAGATGCTGAAGACCACTCCTGTGGGACCAAGCCGTGCAAACAATCCGAGCCGGCGCGACGGCGCAACGCTATCCAACGTATCGCCAAGGACTGGGTGGTGCGGTTCAACATGAAGGAACTCATCCCGCGCCGACATCGGGTGGGGTGTATATCTGCACGCTCGACCGTGTCACTCTGATCGGCACACGGCTGCTTCCACATCTCAAGGCCATCTTGTCGTGAAGCAGTTGGTGGATTCGCCCACGAGGAGCCCGACCGCACCGTGACCTTTGCCGAAGGCGCGCTCGACCTCCCGCCGCTCGCACGCTTTGCAGTTCTCTTGCTCGGTATCATGGCGGTGCGGTGGGCATGCCCACGCCTGCGGCTGCCGGATTGCGTCGGATACATCCTCATCGGCGTCATCGTGGGACCGCATCTTCTGGGCATCGTACCGCGCCACGCAGACGTCGCCGGTTTCTTTGCCGAGCTCGGCAAGCTGCTGCTGATGTTCTTCGTTGGCCTGGAAATCGACCTCAAGCAATTCGCGCTGGCCAAGCGGCGAGCGTTCGCCTTCGGCCTCGCGACCTTCGCCATACCGATGGCCGCCGGTACCGCGGTGGGCCTCGCTTTCGGCTACCAGTTGGTCGCTGCCCTGCTGATCGGTTCGCTGATCGCCTCGCACACGCTGATCGCCTTCCCGATGGTCGTCGCAGCCGGGCTGGCGGCGCGGGCATCGGTGGTCGTGGCTGTTGGCGCAACAGTGCTCACCGACATGCTGGCCCTGTTGGTGCTGGCCGGCTGCCTGGCAACGCACCGCACCGCACCGGCTTCGCGCCCGCCGCGCTGCTCATCCAGATCGCCGAACTTGTTGTCTTTGCGGCGATCCTGCTCGGTGTGGTCGGGCCGCTGGCGCGACGCGTCGCCGCCGCGCTGGGCAACAGCGAGCAGGCCGGCTTCACGCTCCTGCTGGTCATTGTCAGCGTCGCGGCCATCGCGGCGGAAGCCATTCAACTCGAGGGCATCATCGGCGCTTTCCTGGCCGGGATCGCGGTGAACCATGCGGTGAGGTCGTCGAATGCCAAGGTAAAGCTTGAATTCCTTGGCAACAGCATCTTCATCCCCGCCTTTTTCATCGTGACGGGGTTCCTCATCGATCTGCGAATGCTCGGCCAGTCGCTGACCACGGACCTGCCGCTTGTTCTATCCATCGTCGGCACGCTGGTCGTGGGGAAATGGGCGGCGGCCGAACTGTCGGGCCGCGGATTCGGCTTCGGCGCCACCGATCGCCTGTTGATGACGTCGCTGACATTGCCTCAGGTGGCAGCGACGCTCGCGGCTGCGCTGGTGGGATACGAAGCCGTGAACGCGGCCGGCGAGCAACTACTTGATGGCAGGATGCTGAATGCGGTGCTGGTGCTTGTCGTTGTCACCGCGGTGCTTGGGCCGGTACTGACACAGCGGGCGCTCACTCGCCTGCGCGGCCGGGCCAACCCGGATAGTCCGGAGCACTCGCCGCCCGTTACCCTGACGACACGGGCGTGACGTAGGCTCAGCCGGACTTCAGCTGTTGGCCACTGACCTTCTGCGCTGATGCTTCGGATCAATGCACCCACAATCGGCGCTTGACCCACCGGACGGGATCGCGAAGCAGTGCGGCCAGCCACGTCGTCTGTCCGGTCTCGATCCGCGCCCATCCTTCCATGCCGGGTCGGAACTCCGTGACATCGCTTTCCGTGATCCGCGCGACCACGCGGAAGACGTTGCGACCATCCACCACCTCGGCCATGGGCCGGATGCGCTCGACCACGGCTCCCCGGACACGGCCGGGTTCCGCTGCCATCGCGAAGCGGACCGGCTGGCCCTCGCGCAGCGCAGCGCTGTCCTCGTCCAGCACCAGCACTTCCGCGCGCAACGGCCCGGGCAGGGCGATCTCGAACAGCACCTGCCCGCGCGACAGTGCCTGGCCCAGGCTGCGGCGAAGATCACCCGCAATGATCAGACCGTCCGCGGGCGCGCGGATGTCCGCCAGGCGCAGCCGGTGTTCCAGCAGCGCCACCTGCGCCTCACTGCGTCGCGCCGCGAGCAGCGCGATCTGTTCCTGCGCCGGCTGTCCGCCCGCGCGTGCGACCGCGGCGTCACGCAAATCGTTCGCCGCCCGGGCGCGCGCCGCCGCCAGTTCCAGTTCCACGTCGCGCGTGCCGAGCCGGGCGAGCGATGTCCCGCCCTGACGGACGGTATCGCCGGGCTGCACCGCCGAAGCCTCCAGGATGCCATCGAAAGGTGCGGTGACCGCCTGCGCGTGGTCCGGCCGCAGGACGACCGGCGCCTCGACCACGGCGGCGCGCGGCAGCACAGCGAGCACCGCGATCACTGCCGCCAAGCCGGCGACGAAGGCCCAGCGCCGCGACAGTCCGCGTCGCGATTCGGGCACGGCGGCCACGGCCCCCAGCAGCGTGGCCACCGGTCGCAGGCGCACGCTCAGGTCATCGTGGACGGCCGTACCGGGCGCGAAGGCAACCACGATGACCGCGCTACCCGATGGCGACGGGACGGTCAGCAGCGCGTGCCGTCCCGCCTGCTCCGCGACGGCGCGTTCGGCGGGGCTGGTGGGCTCCTCGGCAAGGTGCGGCACACCGCGATCGGCCGCCTCCTGTGCCAGGGACAGCAGCTGGCGCGGCAGCGGCGCGGCGGGCTCCATCTGCGGCTGGTCGGACAAGCCGAGCAGCCGCGCGCGCGGAAACACGATCGCGACGCGCTCGGCGCCCGGGATGCCGGCGGATTGGAGCAAGGCAGCCGCGTCATGCAGCCCGGCGGCGCGATCCGGCGCCGTCAGCAATGCTTCGGCCACGGCCGCGGCCAACGCCTGCGGCGCGCGTGCCTGGAACGCAGCCTCGACGGCGCCGGCCTCGGCGACGGCGCCGAGGAAGGCCAGGCGCTCCCGTGTGAGCGCGAGGTCCATCGGCAGCGCGGAGACGACTTCCAACACCAGCACCGAGTGCCGGCGCGCAGCGCCCGGCGGATCGGCGGGGCCGGTCGCCACCGCAAACACCCAGCGCCCGTGAACACCGGATGGCGCGGCGGCAATGCCGCGTCCGCTCGCCGCATCCTGCGCCAGCGCGGCCCAGCTCGCAGGCGCCGCCCCCCCATTCGCCGGCGCCAGAGCCTCCCAGACACCGGAGGTCGGCGCCAGCACGGCGCCCGCCTCGGCCATCGTCATCTCACGCCCAAGTTCTAGCAGGGCCTGCTCCCAGCCGGGATCGCGCCGCAGCAGCCGAAGCTGCGCCAGACGCTCGATCAGAGGGTCGGTCGGGCGTTGGGCCGGCGCGTTCACGGTGCCACCAGCCGCAGGTCGAACCCGGCCTCCAGCCCCGCCGGGATGGCACCGTCCGCATTATCGATGATGAACACGGCGCGGAACCGGCCGGACGCCGCGTCCATAACGGGGTCCATGTGACGCAATCGCGCCGGCACGGCACGGGACACGGGGTCGGACAGCATCAGTTGGTAGCTTTGGCCCAGACGCAATGCCGTCCAAGCCTGGGCGGGCACGTACAGCACCGCCTCGATCACCGCGAGATCGGCGACGGTTACCGGCCGGTCGGTGCGGGTCAGCGTGGCACCGGGAACGGTGTCCACGCGCGTCACCACCCCGTCGAAAGGCGCGCGGATGACCGTCTGCGCCTGCTGCGCCAGCTCGAGTTCCAGCCGTTGCCGTTCGATGCGACGGCGTTCCTGCGCCGTCTCGGTCGCCGCGCGGGTCATCTCGACGCGCGCCCGAGCCTGACGGAGTTCCCAGTCCGTCGCGACGCCGCGGCCGGCGGCCTGTTGGGTGCGGCCGAGAACGACCTGCGCTTCCTCGAACTGGACCTGGGCCTGGCGCAGCTCGCCCTCGGCCTCCGCCGAGGCGCGTGCCAGCCCGATGCGCGCCGCCTGCACCTGGTCGTCCAGGCGCAGCAGGACATCGCCACTCGTCACGCGCTGCCCCTCGACCACCAGCACTTCCAGCACGACGCCGTCGCTCTGCGGGCCGAGGGCGGCGAGGCGCTGGGGCCGTGTCGGGCCGCGGATCAGGCTCTCATCCTCCTCCGCGCTCAAGCGCAGCGGTGCCAGGGCAAACGGCAAGGCGACGAGCGATCGGCGGTCGACGGGCGACATCGGTGGCACTCTACACTGCCAGCCGGCGCTGCAACGCCTGCCGGATGCGGCGCCAGGACTGGTCCAGCAGGGAGGCGGGCGGCAGGGCGATCCGTGCTTCGACCCGCGCGCCATGCCGCCAGGCGACGGAGGCCTCGGGCGCGACGCGCAGTTCAAACACCCGCTCGACCGGCCTCGCGGCGCCTTGGTCATCCGTGCGCGCCGGGATGCTGCCGCCATTGGCCAAAGCGAGGGCCGGCGATGGCAGGCTGTCGCGCGCCTCGATGGCCGGCCAGAGCGGTCGACCTTCGGTCTCGACAGCGCTGCCGCCCCGCAGGCGCAGCGCCATACGCACATCGTTGGTCGCAGCCAGGGCGGCGAGCACGGCGGGCCCGTCCCATTGGTCCAGCACCAGCCGGACCTCCGCGGGCGCCTCGGACAGCAGCACGCCGAGCGGCCGCGCATCGTCGCGCCGCACCCATGCCCCCTTGAGGCTCTCCGCTCGCAGAGGTTCCCAGAGGGTACCGGGCGGCGCCGTCACCTCCCACTGCTCCCGTTCTGACTGAAGGCCGGCGATCTGGTTGGCCACCGCACGCTGGCGTTCGAGGGTCGAATCTACATGCTCGGTGCCGGTTGCGCGGGCGCGACGGCCCTCGATCGCGATGGCGGCTGCCTCGGCACGGAGCTGCGTCATCATTCGGTCGGTTTCGGGGTTCTGCAGGCGCAGCACGGGTGTGTCACCGGCCGGCCCGGGCTGGGCGACGGCGAGAAGCTGCCCATCGGTGCGCGGATATACGAAGGACAGGCCGGGGCGGATCACCACGCCCTCGACGACCACATGGTTGGGCAGCGGCAGCAGCGCGACGGCAGTGATGATGCCGGCAACCGCGGCGGCGAACACCGTGGCGCGGGCCGGTGCCCGGCCGAAGGCGCCCGGTGCGGCTCGCGCCAGGCGCAACAGCGGCAGCGCCAGGAACAGCAGCGCGACCACCGAGGCCACACCACCCGCGAGCAGCCAGTGATGCCCGCCCGCCAGCCAGAAGATCGAGAGATAGATGGTCCAGCGATAGACCCAGGACCCCGCCGCATAGAGCCCGAGTGGCACATCCGCCGCCGCCGGCCAGCTGGCCATGCCGAAGGGTCCGAAAACCAGCCGGCCGAACGCCGCCTGCGCCCGCGCCATCAGGTTCGGGATGCCGAGCAGGTCCGACAGCACATAGTAGCCATCGAGCCGCGCCAGCGGGTTCAGGTTGAACAGCAGCGAGGAGACGGAGCAGATCACCACCAGGTCGAACATCCGCTCCCGCAGTGCCCCTGGCCCGAGCGCGGCCCAGGCGAGCGCGGCGAGGGCTGCAATCAGCAGGTCCGTCGCCACCCCAGCGAGGCCGACCGCCGCGCGCCGCCACGGGCTCCGCAGGAACCACGCCGAGGACGCGTCCACATAGGGCGCCGGCAGCAGGAACATGAACGACACGCCCCAGGGATGCGCGCCGACCGTCAGCCCTTCCGCCGCCGCCATGCGGTCCGCGGCGACAGCGTGGCCTGCCTCATGCAGCAGCTTGGCGCCGATGAAGAGCAGATAGCCTATGATGAGGTCGCCGACGCCGAGATCGCCATAGCGGGCGACATGCGCGGCGAGTTCGGGGCCCCTGCCCGCCCAGGCGATGGCTGCTCCGACGATCAGGGCAAGCAGAACTAGCGCACCGGCCGGGGTGTAGAGCCAGCCGAGCAGCGGTCGGAACACCGGCATCACGACGCCCATGTCGCCGATACGACATCGCGTGAAGGCCAACCCGGCAACGGCCTTGATCGCGGCATTGCCCTGGCGCTGCGGCGGCCGCGCCCCGGGCACAACGATCAGCCCCGCCGCCATCATGCCACCGATGCCGCGCAGCAGGCCGTCCCGGTCCTCGCCGTTCGCGGCGCGACCGATCGCCTCCTCCACCGTGGTCCGGCCATCGAACGAGGCGACGATCAAATAGAGTTGGGGCGAGGCCCGGAAATACCGGCCGGTCGTAGGGTTGTGGAATACCCAGAGCGGCCGTCGTCCACTGTCGATCCGCCGCGCTGCAATGCCGGCGGCCAGCCGCGGGCGGACGCCGAGCAGCGCCGCGGCCGGATCCGGCGCGATCAGAACAGGAAGTCCACCCGCCGGCCGCCGCCCTCGCAGCGACCGGTGCCGCCACCGTCCAGGCCGCGTGGTGGGTTCAGCAGCCGGAAGCGGCAGCCCATCACCGACACGCCGCTGGTGTCCGCGATGTTGCCAACGAGGTCGGTGCCACCGCCGACCAGCGGCTGCCCCGTCGCCATGATCGGCACGACGACCGGCTGCTGTTCCGTCGCCAGAAGCCCCGTCAGCACGGTGCCGTCGGCGGCGACGAGTTCCATCTGCGTGCCGCCCTGCACCGGCGTTGCCGCGGCCGGCACGGTGCGGGGGCTGTCGGTCAGCCCCCGCGTCTCGGCACCTGAAAGGCGGGTCGATTCAGGTGCGCAGCCGGCCACCAGCGTGGCGGCGAGGACAATGAGTCGCGGGGTCATCGCACGGCTCCCGTGCTGGAGGTTGGCCTGGGCGGGGCGGGATTGGTGTCGCGCCGGAAGACGAAGGCGGGGCCGCGCGCCGCATCCTCGATCCGTCGCATCTCGAGGTTCTGCACCTGGGTGAAGGTGCCCTGCACGCGTTGCAGCGCAAGGAAGGCAATGGTGAAGGTCACTTCGGCCGCCGCGAAACGCTCCTCGGCGTCGGTCAGGCGCTCCTGTGCCGAAAGCAGGCGCTCGAGGGCATTGGCGGCGCCCTCCCCGGTGCCGGCCACGCCCTGCTGCCAGCGATCCGTCTCGACCGAGAGATCGCGGCCGGCGGCGCGTACTGCGCCCGCCCGCGCCGCCATCTCGCGATAGGCGACGTTGTATTCGTTCAGCGTCACCTCGGCCTCGGCAATGATGGTGGCGAGCGTGGCGCGGCCCTGGTTCTCGATCTGCCGCGTCTCCAGCCGGCGGCGGTCGGCGCGCGCGCGCAGATCGTCGGTGCCGAGCGGGATCTCGATCCGCAACCCAAAGAAGCCGCCGGGCTGATCGGTGTTGCGGCGCGTGTCCTGCCAGGCCTGGCCCCATTGCCAGGTGTCGGCGGCCCGACCGCCATAGTTCCCTTCCAGGATCACGTCGAAGCGCGGCAGCGCCTCGATCTGTCCCTGACCCTCGCGCAGCACGGCGGCGCGGTGCTGGAGGAAGACCTGCTGCACCTCCGGCCGCAGCGCGACGGCGCGCTCCAGCACCGTTTGCAGCGGGATCGGCTCATAAGCGACGAGGGTCGCGTCGATCGGCAGCATGGTGCCGGCATCTGCGCCCTCGAAGCGCGGGTCGTTCACCAGGCCACGGATGCGGGCCTCGGCGTTGCGGATCGCGGCCTCGCTACGCAGCAGGTCGGCCTCCCGCAAGGCCAGCGCCGATCGCGAGCGGCTGGCCAGCAACGGGTCGGCGCCCAGCTCTGCCCGACCCTCGATCTGGCCTACGAGGCCGCGGATCGTGCCCACGGCGCGCTGGCGTTGCAGATGGACGGCGCGGGCCAGATACAGCCCCCAATAGGCACGCGAGATGTCGAGCAGGTGGCTTTCCGTCTGCCGCCGGAATTCGGCTTCCGCGACCCGCGCATCGAGCCGCGCGACCTCATGCAGGCTGCGCGTGTAGGCGACGCCGGAATCGCGCAGCAGCGGCTGCACGACGCTGATGAAAGTGCGCCCGCGGCTCTGGTTGTTGGGCGCGTAGTCGGTCGAGTTGGAGGACACGTTCCAGAAGCGCTGGCCGATGGTGATTTCGCCACCGGTGATGGTGCGCTGCCGGATGCCGAGTTCGGCGGCCTGCTCGCGCTGGATCAACCGCTGGGACCCGTTGGTGTTGGCCGGGTTGCGGGTCGGATCGTTGATTGTCTCGGCACGACCCTCGCCATAGGCGCGGGGCACGTAGCGGCCGGCGACCTCGGCTTCCAGCGTTTCGCGAATGGCGGGCAGGTCGCCAAATACGCGGATCTGGGCGGAGTTGATGATGGCGCTGTCATAGAGGTAGGCGAGGCTGAGGCGCAGCGGCCGGCCGGATTGCGGGCCGTCCGCGGTAGCGACGCGCTGCACCCACCAGCGATCCGTGGTGCGCATGGCCTGCAATTCAGCCCGCGTTGGCGTTGCCATCGGCGCGGGACGGCGATTGATGCGGGCCATTTCTGCACTGATCTGGTCACGGTAGCGCGCCGTGATCTGGTCCACGTTCATGATGGCATTGTTGGTTCGATCGTTGATCCAGCCCTGCGCGAAAGCCGGCGCCGTCGTGGCAAGAAGCAGTGCGGCGCCGGCGATGTGGTGGGGCATTCGGTCCATTCCTGCCATGCGTGATCAGCGACCGACCACGCTTGCGGCTGCAGTGGCGGCGGCGAAGTCGAGGGCGAAGCGGTTCCAGGCCAGGCTGTTCGGCGCCGTCAGTTGTGGCGCGCCAATGGCCGCAGCGGCGGCAACGGCGCCTTGACTGCTCTGCGCGCCAACAAAGACGCCGCCGGCCTGGACCACGCCGCCGAAGGTCAGATGCAGCCGATCCATGCCGCTGCGCGTGTCGAAGGCGGCGGGGGCTTCACCGGCTATGACGGTGAAGGGCGCGGTGTTGGCGCTCGGCGTGCTGGAATAGCTCGCTAGGGCCGGCAGGGAGGACGCCCCCGCCGGTTGGGAGGTGCGGCCCGCGAGCGTGGCGAGGCCGGAAAGCGACGGGTCCTCCGCGCGCGCCCCGGGGCCGCTCGGCACGGGGTTGGCGATCCAATTGCCGCCGGTATCCGCCATCACGCCGACGATGGTGATCTGCTCACCGAAGGCGTTGATCAGGCCAAGCGTGACCGACGCGCCCGGTGCGGCCGTGCCGCTCAGCACCGTTGGGGCGGGAATGGTGTTGCGGGCGATGCGGCGGAACGCGTCCTCAAAATCTGCGAACAGCGAACCCTCGGATGGCGGCGGCGAGCTGGAGACGATCTGCACCTGTGCGGAATCCTGACCGGAGTCCGGCCGCAGGAAGCCGGCCGGCACCACGCCGGGCGCCGAGGTGCTGCTGAAGGTCGAGGTGTTCGGCGCGATGCCGTCCGGCACCGGCACGCCGACTGCGCGCGCCTGGAAGGTGATGGTCAGCACCTGACCCGGCATGAGCAGCGGCAGGCTGACGACGATGGTCGAATCGCCCGCGCCATTGCCGATGATGACGGTGCCGGCGGACGTCACCACGCTGCCCGCGACGAGCTTCAGCGAGGCATCCGACAGCGGGTCCTGCACCACGACCTCATAGGCCGGGGCGGTTGAGTTCGGCGCGTGCGACAGGATGAGGGCGTAGGTGATCGGCTCGCCGAGGCTCACCGTCGTCGGGGTCACCTGCTTGTCGATCGTGAGCACGGCGGCGACCGCCTCGGCGCTCGCCGTGTCGCTGGCCGTCAGCCTGCCGCCCGGCACGGTGGGGTCGGCGGGCGCGGTCACGTCGGCCACGGCGCCGTTCGTCAGCACGGTGCCGGCCGGCGGCGTGGCGTTCAGCCGGGCGACGATCTCCACAACGATCTGGTCGCCGGCGATGTTGTCGCCGCTGTTCACCACAATGCCGAAGTCGAAGACGACGCGACCATCCGTGATGGTGATGACCGGCGCACCTGCCGCTATGCCAGCGCCGAGGCCGACGAGGCGCGCTGATTCCGCGATCAGCCCCGGCGGCAGCGTGTCGGTGATGACGAGGCGCTGGGTGCCCTCCGACAGCGTGGCCGTGATGTGGAAGGTCACAGTCTCGCCGGCGGCGACATCCGGCAGGGTGGGGTCGAAATAGGCGGTTCCGGTCTCGGGCAGCGACGTCGCGACGATGTCCTTGGTCAACCCGAGGACGAACTCCGCCCTCACCGAGGCCTCCGCGTCGTCGCCGAAATTTCGCGCGGCGAGGTTCGGCGCCGACGCATAGTCGAGCGTGGCGACGTTCGGCACGATCTGTCCCGGCTGAATCGCATCCGCGAAGGCAGCCCGATACGTGATGATGATCGGCGCCGCGTCGGGCAGCATCACCGGCACTTCAACGCGGATCATGTTGCCGAAGATGGTTGCCGTGCCGGCGGAACTCGTCAGGCTGCCCGGCACGACGACGAGGAAGGGCGAGAGTGCGTCCTCGATCAAGAGGTCGTAGGCCGGCGCGTCGGTGCCGGCGGCGGGCGACACCGTGAGCGTATAGGTGAACACGTCACCCGCATCGCCCGTGACATGATCCACGGTCTTGTCGAGCAGGAAGCGCGGTACGACGATCTCCGCGGCCGCGCTGGCATCGAGGGTGATCGTGCCGCCCGGCGCACCCGGATTGCTGGGCGAGAAATCGATCGCCTGAGCGGCGTTGATCACCTGTCGCCCGTTCACGTTGAGAGGGACGTCGATCACGACCGCCGAGATGCGGATGACGATCTGGTCCCCGGCATTCGTGACGTTGTCGCCGGAGTTGACGATGGTGCCGAAATCGAAGGTGATGGTCTGGCCGGCGACGGGATCGCCGGCGAAGATCGCCGATGGCGTCAACGTGCCGCCGGCCCCCGCGCTGATCCCCGCCCCGGTCGAAACAACGAAGGCCGTGAACGGCGCCGCGAGCAGGCCGCCCGGCACGCGATCGGTCACGAGGAGGTTCTGCGTGCCCTCGGACAGCGTGACGACGAGTTCGTAGGTGACGACCTCGCCGATCTCGAGATCCGGCAGGGTGGGATCGAAGCGATCGCTGCCCGTCTGCGGCAGGGATGTCGCGACGATCTCCTTCGTCAGCGTCGGGTTGAACACCACCGTCAGGTCCGGCGCGGATGCCTGCCCGGCATCGGGCCTGCCGCCGGTGCCCGGTTTGCTGTCCCAGCCGAGTTGCGCGGTGTTGCCGATCACCTGGCCCTGCTCGACCGCATCCGTGAAACGGACGACATAGGTCAGTGTGATGGGCGCATCCGCGACCAGCAGGCGCGGGACGGTCAGGCGGATCTGATTGCCAAGAATCTCGGCGGTGCCGACGCTCGCCGTCACCGACACCGGCACGAAGCGCGCATCGAGCGTGTCCGTCAGCAGCAGGTCGTAGGCGGCTGCGGTCGAGGTCGCGTCATGCGTGATCGTGACCGTATAGGTGAACAGGTCGCCCGCATCGCCGCTGGTGACATCCACCTGCTTCACGATGTCCAGCACCGGCTCAACCAGTTCGGCGGGCGCCGTCACCTGGAGCGTGCCGTCCCGCCCGCCGATGGTGAAGGTCGCACCGCCATCGTTGATGATGGTGTCGCCTGCCGAGATGCCGGAAGCGTCGATCACCTGTGCGTCGATCTCGATGGTGATCTGGTCCTCAGCCCCCACCGTATCGCCGGAGCCGTTGACCACGGTGCCGAAGGCAAGCGCGATCGACTGCCCATTGATGGTGATGAGCGGAGCGCCGGCCGTGAGGCCACTGCCGACGGACACCAGCCGCGCGGCGAGCGGCTGCAGCGACGCCGGCAACAGGTCGGCGAGAACCAGGTTCTCGGTCGTACCCTGTGGCAGGGTGATGGTCAGGCGGTAGGTGAGCGTCTCGCCGATCGCGAGGTCCGGTAGAACCGGATTGAACTGGCCGGTGCCGGTATCGGGGTTGGACGTCGCCACGATCTGCTTGACCAGTGACGGCGCACCGGGCGTCTGCGTGCTGTCCTGCCCGCCATCGGGGCGGCCGCCTGCGCCCGCATTGCTGTCGAAGGTATCGGTCACGGTGTTGGTCAGCGTCACGCCACCGGGCGCATCGGCGGCGACCCGCGCGGTGAAGGTAACCGTCACGGTTTGGCCGAGCGCGAGCACCGGGACCTCGACCCGCACGACGCTGTCTCCCGCGCCGTTGCCGAGAACGATGGTACCGAGATTGGTCGTCACGCTGCCGGCGACGAGGTCGAGGTACGGATCGGCCAGCAGGTCCTGCAACACGACGTCATAGGCAGCGGAGGTCGATCCCGGCTGATGCGTCAGCGTGACCGTGTAGAGGATGGTCTCGCCCGCCGCGACGAAGCCGGGCGGCGCTGTCTTGTCGATGACGAGTTCGGGCTCAACGATCTCGGCCGAGGTCGCGGCGTCGTCGGTCAGGGTGCCGCCAGGGCGCTGTGGATCGTCCGGCGCGGTGACGACGGCCTGCGCCGCATTGGTCATTACCGTACCAGCTTGGTTGCCGGCAATGTCGAGCACGCGCGCGACGACCGTGATCGTCACGGTGCCGTCCCCGCCGATGTTGTTCCCGGTGTTCACCACAGTGCCGAAATCGAACAGGATACCCTGTCCGGTGCCGGTGTTAGCGATCGAGGCGAGTGATCCGGGCAACCCAGCACCGACGCCGGTCACCGCCGCCGAAAGCAATTCGAGACCGGCGGGCAAGGTGTCGCTGACCACCAGCGTCTGCGTGCCTTCGGCCAGCGTCGCGACGATCTGATAGGTGACCGTCTCGCCCACGGCGAGGTCCGTGAGTGCCGGATCGAACTGCGACATACCGGTCTCCGGCAGGGATGTCGCAATGATGGCTTTGCTGAGATCGAGGGTGAAGACGCCGGTGACATCCTGCGCCGAGGCCTGGCCGCTGCCGGGAATACCGCCGGTGCCAGCGCTGCTGTCAAAGTCGAGCGTCGCCGTGTTGCCGACGACCTGTCCCGGCTGGACGGTATCGCGGAAGGCCACGACGTAAGTCACCACCACCGGCGCGTCGGTCGTCAGGAAGCTCGGCAAGGTCACTCGGATCACGTTGCCGCTGATGGTCGCAGTGCCGGCGCTGCTGCTGACCGAAACAGGCACGAAGACCGCATCGAGCACGTCCTCGACCACCAGATCATAGGCGGCGCTGCTGGAACCCGCCGCGTGCTGGACGGTGACGGTATAGGTGAAGCGGTCACCGGCATCGCCCGTCAGTTGGTCGACGGATTTGACGATGGTCACCTCGGGAGCAACGATCTCGGCCGAGGTGCTGTCCGTCGCTGTCTGTGTCCCGCCGGGCGCGGCCGGATTGTCCGGCGAAGCGATCGTCACCTGGGCGGCGTTGGTGAGTACGGTGCCGGCGGCGATCGGTGACGCGTCGCGGACGCGCGCAACGACCTCGATCGTCACCGTGCCGTCCGCAGTGTTGTTGTTGCCGGTGTTCACCACCGTGCCGAAGTCAAAGCGGAGCTGCTGTCCCGTTCCGCTGTTCGCAATGCCGGTCAGGCCCGGCGGCAGCCCTGCGCCGACGGCCGTGACGGCTGCGGAAACCAGTTCAAGCTCACCCGGCAGCAGGTCCTCGATCAGCAGCGTCTGCGTGCCTTCAGACAGCGTGGCGACGATGCGATACGTCACTGACTCGCCCTGGGCGAGGTCCGTCAGCGTCGGGTCGAACTGCCCGGTGCCCGTTTCGGGCAGCGAGGTCGCGACGATCTGCTTGTCGATGGCGACCGGCATGGCGACCGTGACGATCGCCGACGCCTGGTCGGTCAGGGTCTCGGTGGTCGGCCCGCCACCGGGAGCGGTCGCACCCAAATAGACAGCTGTGTTGGTGATGACCTGTCCCGGCTGAACCGTATCCGCCAGCCGCACGCTGTATGTGATGGTGACCGCGGATTCGTCAATGCCGGCCGTGGTCGGGTCATCCGCCGGCAGCAGCGCCGCGCCGTTCAGGGTGAGAGTCACGGTATTGCCCGACTCACCGACCGTGCCGCGCGATGCGGTGGCGCTGCCGGCGACGAGCACATAGCCCGCCGGCAGCGTGTCAGCGACCGTGAGGTCGTACAGCGGCGCCGTCGCGTTCGTCGTCTGCATCAGGGTGACGGTGAAGGTGACGAGGTCCCCCGCATCGCCGGTCGTGATGGACGCCGTCTTGGTGATGGTCACCTCGGGCGCGACGACCTCCACATCCGTTGACGCCGCGAAGCTGCGAGTGTCGGTGGTGAAGGTGGCTTGGTTGGTGAGGACATCGCCCGCAACGTTGACGCCGGGCAGCACCCGGGCAACGACGCGCATGACGATCACCCCGTCATCGGCGATGTTGTTGCCGGTGTTCACGACGCCCGCGCCGAAGTCGAACGTCACCTGCCCGCCGGACAGCACGGGTATGGCACCCACGCCGATTGAGGTGTTCGAGATGCCGCTGCCGATCGACACGACGGAGCCTGACACGAAGTCGAGCCCTGCCGGCAGCGCATCCGCGACCAGCACCTTCTGCGTACCCTCGCCGAGCGTCAGCCGGATCTCGTAGGTCACCGTCTCGCCGATCGCGAGGTCAGGCAGGGAGGGGTCGAAGTAGGCGGACGTCGTCTCGGGCAGCGAGGTGTCCACGACGGTCTTCTCGATCGCCTCGGCCAGCACCACGGTGACGGTCGCGGTATCGGTCGCGCTGTCGGGCCTTGCCTCGGGGAAGCCGAGCGGGGCGCTCTGCCAGGTCAGCGATGCCGTGTTGGTCAGGACATCGTCGTGCCGGACAGAATCCGTGAGCCGTGCCTGGTAGGTGACGGTCAGCACGCCATCCGCCAAGGCCAGCGCCTCGGAAAGCTGGCTGAGCGCGACCTCAACGCGCATGTCGCCGACGCCGTTGCCAACTCGGATGCTGAACGTGCCGAGGGAATTCGCGAGCGTTGCGGTCACGCTGCCTGCAACAAGCTGGAGCCCCGGCGCCAGCGTATCCGTCAGGACAAGGTTGTAGCCGTCCGAGGTCGAGAGTTGATCGTGGGTGATCGTGACCGTGTAGGTCACGATGTCGCCCGCGTCCCCGGTGGCGATGTCCGCCGCCTTGTCGATCGTCAGTTCGGGCGAGACGATCTCGACGCTGGCGCTTGCGGTCAGCAGCCCGTTCGGATCGGCGGCGCGCGTGTATTCGAGCAGCGCGCTGTTGGTAAGCTGGTCACCCGGTGCGTTCGACGGCCGGTTCACGACCCGGCCTTCCACTTCGAACACCAGAATGTCCGCGGACGTCACCGCATTGTCGGCAAGATTGGTGACGAAGCCGAGATTCCAGATGATGGTGTCAAGCAGCCCGTCGCCGTTGGTGTCCGACACGACGCCGACATCGCCGATGCTCGGCCCACCCGGCCCGAAGCGCAGATTGGCGCCGATCGAGACGATGCGGCTGCTGATCCATTCCATGTCGCCCGCGATGGGGTTCGCACCCATCGCGATCGGGAGGATATCCGTCAACACAAGATTGGTCGTCACCTCGGGCATCGCGACGGAGATGAGGTAGGTGACGGTCTCACCCACCGCGACGTCTTCGGTCAAGCGAGCGAGTTCGAGAATGCGCGTCGAGGCGATGTCGGTTCCGGAGATCGCCTTCGTGAGAACAGGTCGGGAGACGATGAAGTTCTCGCTGTCCTGGACGGGGCCGTAGTCGCGCTGATAGATCGTGCCCGGATCGCCCGGATGGCTGTCGAAGATCACCGACGCCGTATTCACCAGGATCTGGTCGGGCCTCACGGTGTTGGCGACGATGGTCGAGTAGGCGAAGCTGACGGCACCCCCTTCATAGGTCATCACTGGAACGGTGACGACGATCTGCCGGGTCAAGACGTTGTACGCCAGCGTCGCACCCGGCAGCGTCGCACCGATGAAGGTGAGGCTCGACGGATCGATCTCCATGCCCTCGGGGACCGTATCCGTCAGCACCACGTCGTAGGCGGGACCATCCTGGAAGCTCGGCACACGCGCGACGACGGTATAGTCGATCCTGTCGCCACCATCGCCGCCGACGGCGCTGGCGGTCTTGTCGATCGCCATGTTCGGCTCGACGATATCGACCTGTGCCGTGTCGCTGACCGACGTGATCACGCCACCCGTGTCGAAGGTCACGGTCGATGTATTGATCGGCGCGTTGCCGACCCGATTCGACGGGTCGTCGCGCACCCGGGCGGTCACGGTGAACTCCAGCTGGTCCCTGGCGTCGAAAATGCCGTCTGCGGCGTTCGTGGCTGTCCCGACAGACCATTCGACCCCGTCCGCGATGCCGTCGCCATTGCGATCAACCGGGGTGAGAGCACCTGGGTTGCTGATAGTGATGTTCGATCCGGTGCGCACGAGTTGGGCGTCGAGAAATTCGAACAACCCATCCGTCGCCGCGCCGAAGGGCAGCGGCAGGTAGTCCGCGAAGGTCACGAACTGCGTGACGGCCTCGGGCAGCGTCACGACGATCCGATAGGTGACGACCTCTCCGATCGCGAGATCCGGGCGCGAAGAGTCGAACCGGTCGCTGCCCGTCTCGGGCAGGCTCGTATCCGCGGCTACAACCGTTTTCGCGATGCCGGGGCCTGGCACCTGCACTGTCGCGGTCGCGGACTGGGTGAACTCCCGCTCCACCCCCAACGGGTTCGTGCCGGGAAAGCTGTCGGCCCGGCCGGACGCCGTATTGGGCAGGATGCTGCCGGCCAGCACCGTTGGCGAGACCAGCGCCTGATAGGTGATGACCACGGTCTCGCCTGGCATGATCACCGGCGCGGTGACGGTGATGACGCCACCCGCCTCGCTGATCGTGGCGCCGCCGGCGGGGCCGGTGACGATGAATGCGCTACCGGAGACCAGCGTGAGGAGGCCGGGCAGCAAGGGGTCGGTCAGGATCGCGTCGAAGACAGGGCCAGCCGTATTCGACGCGATGGGCGCGTAGGTGACCGTGTAGGTGACGATGTCGTTGCCCTGGACGAAGTCGCGATCGGCGTCTTTCGTCAGGATGAAGGCGGGCCCGACAATCTCGGCCGTCGCCGTATCGGTGATCGTGACGACCTGGCCGGAGGCGGTGAACATCAGCGCAGCGGTGTTGACGAGATCGACGCCCGGCGCGTTGCCGGGCACGTCCGCCGCCACCGCGGTGACGCGCAGGACGATGCGGTCGCCACTGCTCACCACATTGTCCGGCACGTTGATCACGTCATCGGCGAAGGTGAAGCGAATGACATTGCCAATCACGTCGATCGTCGGCGGGCCCAGCGCCCCGATCACGGCGCCGGAACCATCAGCCGCGAACAGGTTCGACCCGATCGACACCAGTTGCGCAGTGACATAGTCGAGCCGGCCCGGTGAAACCGGTAGCCGGTCTTCGACGATGAATCCCTGGAGCCGTCCTTCCTGCAACGTCACCGTCAGGTCGAAGGTGATGGTCTCCCCGATGTTGAGATCGGGGAAGGCCGGATTATCCGCCGACGACCCGGTCTGCGGCAGCGAGGTATCGACGATCTGCTTGTCCATCGTCGGATCGCTGATCAGGGTCTCCGCTGTGTCGGTCGTCTGCTCGGTCGTGGTCGGCACCCGGTCCACACCGCCCTCGACGGCAGCGTAGTTCTCGACCTCGGCGAGGTTGGAGTGCACCGACCGCGCCTCGACGAGATCCGTGACAAGCAGATCGTAAGTGATGACGACGATGTTCGCCCCTCCCGTCGGGGCATAGGAGGCGAGCGCCCCACGCCCCACGGGATCGATCAGTTCCACGATCGCACCCGTCGCCGTCGGCGTCAGGATGTAGGCCAGCGCATTGCCGGCGCCGTCCGTGACCTGAAGATTCAGCCCCAGCGGAGGAATGACGTAGCCGTCCGGATGGTCGTCTCCCATCCTGATGTCGAAGGCGCCATTGATGCCACGGCCGCGATTCTCGATGACGACAGCGAAGGTCACGAGGTCACCGGCATCGACATTGCCGAGATTGCTGTCGATCGGGGTGGCCGCGAGGTTCGTACTGTCGATCGTGCCGATGAAGCGCACGCCGGCCGAGCCCGGCGCGTTGAAGACTACCGGCGCGACGGCACCGGGGCTGAAGATGCCGGCGGGATTGTCAGTCGCAACAATGCCCTTGGTGATGCGCAGTTCGGGTTCCGTCAGCGTCACCGTCGTGATTGCCGCGCTCTCGGCGATCACGGTACCCGTCGGCGTCAGTTCCACACCCTGCACGGTGTTCGTCATGAGCAAACCGTCGCCGAACGGCGCGTCGATCACGCGCACCGTGAACAGCAGGTCGGCGGAGGTCGCCAATGTGCTGCCGGGATACAGGTCCAGGAACTCGACCGCGAAGCTGTTGTTGGCAGCGTCGATCGTCACAAGTGGCGCTTGGGACAGCACGGCCAGGAAGGCGGCCGCGTCCGGTCCCCATTGAATCACGTTCTCGGCGGGGGGCGTAGCGCCCGGCGTGCCGGCGATCGTCGTGCCGAGCCCGGCCACCGTGAAGATCGGCAGCGGCAGGTAGTCGGTCAGGATCAGGTCATCGGCGAGCGACTGCGGCAGGTCGTACTTGATGCGGTAGGTGACAAGATCACCGGCACCGATCTCAACGGCGGCACCCGGCACGACCAGCGTGCCGTTGATCGCATAGACCACCTTCGTGATGGAGCCGGTGGTGATCGTCCCGCCGCTCTGGCTGGTGTCGTCGGGGATGTTGCCAGTGGGCGTGCCGCCGTCAACCACCTCCGCGCCCACACTCACGCTGTTCGAGATGCTGTCGCCCTGCACGACCGGCTGACCCGTGCCCAGGAAGGTCGAGCCGATGACGGCTTCGTAGCTGATGCGAAGCACCGTCGCGGAGCCCGCGAACTCGCCCCCTGTCAGCAGGGCGTCCATGGCGCCATTCGCCAGAAGCTGGTCCGAGACCAGGAAGCGGAAGGTTGTGACGCCCGTCATCGGATCGCGGGTCACCACGATGTTGGGGGCGGTGAAGTTGCCCGATCCGGCCGTCGATCCGCCCTCGAAGACCAACAGCGTCGCAGAGCCATCCACATAGGACTGCCCATCCGACATCAGGTCGGTCAGCGTCAGCCCCTGGAACTGGAAGTAGTCCGAGATTTGGACATCGATCGTGTAGCGCAGCGTATCGCCCGGCCCCAAGCCCGGCGCTCCCGCATCGACCTCGATCACCTGTGTCTTCTGCGTCGCGATGCTGCGGGCGATGACCGTGGCCTCGGGGCCTGGCTCATCGATGGTGATGGTCTGCTGTGCGTCGCGCGTATCGATCGGCGTCCAGTCGACCGTCGCCGTCACGTTGTTCTCGAGGGTTCGCGGCGCGCCGGTTGCCGGATCGAGCACCGGTGTCCCCGGATCGCCCGGCGCCATGGTCTCGCCGATGTAGAAGGTGATCGTCAGCGTGCCATCGACGCCGGCGACACCGACATAGCTGCCGTTCAGCGTCGCCGTCACCGTATGCGCGATCGGATCGTAGCTGGCGGTCCCGGGCAGCCCGGACAGGACGGGCGCGCCGACGACGACCAGGCCGTCCGGCAGCAGGTCGGTAAAGGTCGCGTTGGTCAGCGTCTGGCCCGCCGCGATGTCCAGGCTGACGGTGAAGCTCCGCGGGAAGTTCGGGCCGGTTGTCGTCTCGCCTTCCGGCCCATTGTAGACCTTGTCGAACGTCAGCAGCTTCGGCGTAACGGTGCCGGATGCGGTGGCTCCGAGCACCGGCGCATCGGTTGTCGGATTGTCCGTCGCGTCGCGGCCCAGTGCGAACCCGCCGACGGCTGAAACCGGAAGCGGCGTGTCGACGTCCGCGAGATTCGAAACCTGCACCGTGACATCGATGGCTGCAGCGGGCTGCGAGGGTACAAACGACCCGAAGGGCAGCCGCATGACGACGAGCTGGTCGCCCGCTGACGCCCCGTAATCCGCCGCATTCACGACGCGCAGATTGCCCGAAGCATCCTTGGCGAAGGGGTGGGTCGCCTGACCGTTTGCGTCGAATTCGAGCACCGTCGACTGGACCGATTGACCCAGATACGTAGCACCCACGAAGGTGACGCCATCATTCTCATTGGGCGACGTGCTGCCCACGCCTGCGCCATCGGCTCCGTTCTGCGGCAGCACCAGGTCGACATATGGCGCGTAGCCGACATCGCTGCCGCCGCTACCGTCGGGCTGGTTCTGGAAGGTGACGGTAAGATGGGCTTGCTCGCCGACCAACGGCGTGGGGTCGCTGCTGATCGTCGTGACCGGCTGCGCAGCCAGAAGAACGCGTTCCTCGAGCACATCAAAATGTGAATCTCGTGGTGCCATCCTGGCTATCTCGATCAGCCCCATGAGCCGAACCATTTCCAGCGCGGATCAAGACATAACAGGACGAAGCATGTACTCGCAACGGTTGTGCTGAAAGCGCCGCGAATCACCATCCGTCCCTTCATCACTGTGGCATGAAAGGCACGCGCAGGAAGCCGCTATGGGATGGACCTCTTCGCGAGTTCGGTGCTGGACCCGTCTTGCGCGGCCTCCAGAAGCGTATTCAAGCCAAGACCCCAGGACGAGATCGCCTTCAGGAACGGGAGCAAGGGTATGTCGAGGAGCTTTACCCGGTCGGGGGTGAAGATGTAGAGCGCCCCGGACATCGGCGCCGGGGCGCCAGGGACGAACACGAGAAGGCGTCCATCGGCAAACTCGTCCATCACCAGCGCTGGGCACTCGCCATCCTCAATCTTCGCGAGCGCCGGCCGCACGGCACGACCGCCCATCGGCGCTTCGCTGGCGAAGGCCTTCACCAGGCGATAGCCGGGCACCCGCTCGAACAGCATCGCTTCCAGCACACGGCGGGCGCGACGCCCGGTGGCCGATTGCACGACCAGCCCGATCAGGAGGCACAGCAGCACCAGCATAACCACCGCGACGATTGCCGGGTGGACATAGGTGCCGGCGAGAGGATCCGCGGCCTCCTGCAGCCGGTGAACGATGCCCAGGACGAGCAGCGCGATGGCACCGATCGGCAGAACCACCATCGCTCCATCAATGAACGCGCGTCGTAAGTTCTTCATGACGGGAACACCTGCGACCAGTCATCCCTCATCGAGAGCACGTGCCAACCGCGGCGCGCCGCATCGTTCAAACCGCGATCCAGCCGACCGACATTCGACTGCCGGTCATAGGCATACTCGCGCTCCGCATCGTCATGGTGGACGATCATGCCCAACCGCCGCCCTGACCCTTCGGTGATGTACTGCAACATCTCGTAGTCGCCGTCCGAGTTGCCGAAGGCAGCCTGCGGCAGCGTACCGAGGAAGCGCGAGATGCCGACCGGCTTGCCCGGCCCGTCATCATTCAGGTCGAGCTCGGGCAGGCGTACCAGGCGACCGTTCTCGAAGCGCATCTGCAGCGTCGTGCCGACCACATTTGCCGGCGGGATGCCGTAGGTGCGTCCCGTCCATGGCCGCATGAACTCGACCGTGCCGCCCGAGCAGATGCAGGTACGGAAACCGCGCGCGCGGAACAGCGACAGCACTTCCAGCATCGGTTGGTACACCAGCTGGGTATAGGGTCGGTCGAAGCGCGGGTGTCGGGCCTGCCTCAACCAGTCCTCGACCAGCACGTGGAACTCGTCAGGTGACATGCCGGCGTGGGTGACGCGGATGATCTCCAGCATCCCGCGCGTGCCCGCGCGCGCGATGCCGTCACGGTCGCCAGCCAGCACGCTGCGGAACGGCTCCTGCGCTTGCCATTCGGGGTGTTGCGGCGCGAGGGCCCGCACACGATCCAGTGCAAAGACGACCTGGGTGTAGAGAGGCTGTTCGACCCACAGCGTGCCGTCATTGTCGAATATCGCGAGCCGCTCGGCCTGCGGCACGAATGCCGGGCTGCCTTCTGTCGTTGTCGCTGCCAGAAAGTCGAGGATGGCGGTCCGTCGCGGTGAATCGCGCCAGGATGGCAAGGGATCGGTGCCGGTCTGCGACAGCGCCGCGCGCGTCGACAATGCTGCGAGCAGCAAGCCGCCGAGGCTGCGACGTGCCAGGGCGAATGCGTCATTCATGGCGTGTCTGCCTTCGTTCTCATCGAAGCCTCGGGGGTGCGCCGAAGCGTAGGGCGGGATTGAGCGGCGGCAAGTCCCGGCTGGCATCGGCGATGCGCCGGGTGTGGCGGGCATGTTCGACCCGGCGCGCCGCGCGCAGCAGCGCGGCACCCTGCCAGTCGGGCGCCTCCCCGGTGGAGAGGAAATGCCGCTCCAGCCCTGCCGCCTCACGCGCCAGGTCCGGCACGTCAGCGCGCGCGGCCAGCGCCGCGATCGTCTGTTCGCCGCCTCGCTGGTGGTGGCTGTCGGCCCACCGGTACAGCGCCCGCAGCGCCCCCCGCGCATCGCCACGGCCGCAGGCGCGGGCCAGGTCGCGCAGAGGCGATGCCACGCGATGCGTCAGCCGCCACCACAAGCCGAACGTGCCGGCAACCAGGAACGCCAGGAGGAGCATGCCGGCGGCAATGCGGCGCCAGGCGAGCACGGGATGGACGGGCGCGCCGTCCGTAGCCGTTGCGGGCACGACATCGAGATGCATCGGATCCACCGCGACTTGGCGCGTGCGGCCACTGCGCGGATCGAACCAACTGACCGCGAAGCCCGGCAACACCAGCGGACCGGGCCGCTGCGGCACGAAGGCGGCCCGTTCGCTGCGCAGGGCGTGGAGCACGCCACGGTCGCTGCGGTCCTGCAGCACGGGCGGGTCGGGATAGACCCGCACCCCTTCCGGCTGACCCCAGATCGCCGGCGGCAGCAGCATCGAGCCGGTGTCGTCGGCTTCCATGCGCAAGGTCCGAACGACCGCTTGGCCGACCTGTATCTGCGTCACGCTGCCCTCGGTCGCGGCCGCCATGCGAAAGGACGGCGCGACGATGAGCCGCCGCACATCCGGGACGTTCGGCGGTATGCGCACCTCGAGCGGTGCCGGGTTCGCGGTCGCCTCGGCCTCCACCGGCTGTCCATCCGGGCCGCCGACGCGAACCGCCATAGACAGCGGCGCGAGCACGAGGCTGCCGGTCTCGGCGGGAAAGATCGAGTAGCTACGCTCGATGGCGGCGTAGCTCTGGCCGTCGATGCGCTCGGTTCCGGGAACCGTCTGCACCTCTGGCAACGCGATGATGCGGCCCTGCGCGGCGGTGAGGTCGGGCCATGGCGGCGGCTCGACGAAGCGCACCGGCGTCATCGCCGTGACCGTCACGATGACGCGTTGCCCGACCCAGACCGGACCCGGCGGCGACACCGAGACGCGGAGCAGGAGCGGCGCTTGCTGCCGTGGCTGCGCCGCGGGTGGTGTCGGGGCCGCTTCCGTGCCCGTCCGGGTCGGGCCAGCGTCCTGCATCCAAGGCGGAGCGGGCGTCCGGTCCTGCGCATCGGCTGGCGCGGCAAGCAGCAGGCCGACGAGGATGAGACGACGCCTCATTGGCCCGCGGCCTGGCGCGCGAAGCGCTGGCGCAGGAAATCCGCGGGCGTGCCGCCGACGCGGCGCATCCACATGGATTGGATGTCCGCATCCGACAGGCCGCCCTGTTCCGCCCCCTGCTGGTGTTCCTGCTGCTGCGGGTTCGGCGGGCGTGGCTGGTCCTGGACGATCTGGTCGGGGTCCGGCGGCCGCTCATCCGGGTCGTTGGTCTGGTTTGCCTCCCGCTGCGCCTCCGCCGCCTGCTGCTGGAGCTGAAATGCTGCCGCGACAGCGCGGTTATCGGTCGCCTCGGCAAAACCGGGGCGAAGCTGCAGGGCACGGTCATAGGCCGGGATGGCGTCGTTCCAGCCCTGTGGGCGCATCATCAGCGCATTGCCGCGGTCGTAGGCCGCCTCGGCGGTGCCTGCCTGGGCAAAGGCATTGGCCGCACCCTCGTAGTCGCCGGCCGCATAGAGCGCGGCACCGCGCCGTACCGGGTCGGTGAACAGGGCGGCGGCGCGCGCCGGTTCGCCGCGGTTCATCAGCAGTTGCGCGCGCTGGTCCGACGTCAGCCACAACCGCCAGAACCAGCCAAGGTCGCCCTCCCCCGCCGCCATCGCAGGACGGCCGCCGAGCGCCAGCATCACCAGAACGACCGCGAGGAAACCACGCCGCGCGAACAGCCCCGCCACAGGCACCAGCAGCAGCGCCACCCATGGTCCCGCATCGCGCCAGCGCATCGCCGGGTCGTCGGTCGGCGCGAGCGCGAAATGCCGCTGCGCGCGCGCGACGATGGCATTCACGTCGGCCGCATCCGGCGTGGGCTCCACGACCCCCGCGCCCGGCGCGCCATCGAAGGGGCCATCGCCCGTGGCCAGGACCAGCACGCCATGGCGGCTGCCCTGCGCCGCCTGGCGGAAGGCGGCAGCCTCGGTGGCCGGTATGCCGGGGGTTACGAAAACGACAGTGCCCGCGCCTGGCTCGTCGGCCAGCATGGCGAAGGCGGAATTCCGCGCCTCGGCCGCCGCGCTCCCGTCGCGCGGCATCACCTGGGGCGACAACGCATCGAGATAGCTCTCGATCAGCCCCGGATCGTCGGTGGGCGGCAAGGCGGGATGGGCGCTGCCAGCATAGGCGATGAGCCCGGTTCGCGCGCCCGCCCGCGCGGCCACGAGGTCGCGTATCTTGCGCTTGCCGGCCGCCAGCGCCGGTTCGCCCGCCCGTGACAGATCCAGCGCCACAACCATCGGCGCGCGGTCGGTGACGAAAGGATTGGGCTCGCGCCGCCAGCTCGGCCCTGCGAGCGCGATCGCGAGCAGGGGGAACAGGATGGCCGCGACCACCGCCGGACGCAGTCGCGCGCGCGTTCCATCCGCGATCAGCAGAGCGTCCAGTAGATGGGGCGCAACCACGCCGCGCCAGCCGCCGGCATCGCGCTGCCGCGCGCGTTCCAGCATCAACGCCGCCGGCGCCGCCAGCACCAGCAGCAGCCACCAGGGCCGCAGGAAATGGAAGGCGGCGAGCGCGTCGGTCATGACGCCCGCCGACGCAGAGCGCGCAGATCGGGCAGCAGCAGAAGCAGGACGGCGATGACCGCGAAGCCGCCAAGCGGCCACATGAATATCGGCGTGCGTGGTCGCCAGGACTGCGTCGGCGCCTCGCTCGCCTCCATCGCGTCGATACGCCGGTAGATCGCGGCGAGCGCGGCGGGGTCTGCCGCATGGAAATGCGCGCCGCCCGCTGCCTTGGCGATGGCCTCGAGCGCCGGGATATCAAGTGCCGCTTCCCCTGTCGCCGCGGGGTCGCCGAGCGAGATCGTGTAGATCTTCACGCCGAGCCTCGCCGCGATCTCGGCGGCGCGCTGCGGCGGCACGCGGCTGCCGGTGTCGTTGCCATCGGTCAGCAGGATCATCAGCCGGCCCTGCACCTGCCCGCGCTCGAAGGTCCGGGCCGCGAGGCCGATGGCATCGCCGATCATCGTCTGCGGCCCAGCCATGCGCGGCGTCGTCTCGTCCAGCAACGACAGCAGCACACGGTGATCATGGGTGAAGGGGGCCAGCACGAAGGCCGCCGTGCCGAAGACGATCAGACCCAGCCGATCATCCTTGCGGCGGGCAATGAAGTCCTTGAGCACGGTGCGGGCGGCATCGAGACGGCTGACCATCGCCCCGCCCGGTTCCGCCATGTCCTGCGTTTCCATCGAGCCCGACAGGTCGAGCGCCAGCAGCACGTCCCGCCCGCCGATCTGCCGCGTGACGGGCGGTTCGATCCGCACCGGCGCGGCTGCCGCCAAGACCAGCAGCAACCATGCCAGCGCGCCCAACAGGAGGCGCCAGGGGCTGGGTCGCGGCGCTTCCGGCGGCGGCGCGCCGTTGCCGGCGAGCCGCGTCAGGAACGGCATGCGCAGCGCGACGCTGCGTTCCCGGTAGGCCGGCAACAGGTACCGCAGGAACAGCGGCAGGGGCAGCAGCAACAGCGCCCAGGCGTGGTCAAGCGCGAGGGTCATGGAACCGGATCCAACGCGCAGCCGCGTCGCGCGCGCCGTCGGGGGGCGTCGCGTAGGCCATGCGCGCGATGCCTTCGGCCATCGCGGCGTCCAGGCGCGCGCGGGGCGCCGTGCGACGCAGGAACGCGGCCCAGTCGCTGCCTGCCAGCGCCGCGACGTCAGCGCGCGGCCAGGCGGCGAGCGCGGTGCGCTTGAGCAGCGCGGCCACTTCGGCAGGCGCTTCCGCCGCCCGCCATTCGCGCAGCGCCTGTCGGCGATAGGCATTCCGTCGCCAGTGCCGCCAACAACGCCAGCACAGCAACAGCGCCAACAGGCCGATCATCGCGAACAGCACGTACCACGCCGTCGTCCCCGGCCAGAACGACACCGGCGGCGGCAGGATGAGGCCGTGCATCGCCTCGCGCGATGGCGCCGCCGGGTTCATGGCCCGTTCCGCCGTGGCGCCGCCGCAGCGCCCAGCATCCGCCGCAACTGCGGCGCGGCCTGTTCCTCCGTACCGATCGGCAGCAGCGGCAGTTGCACCCGCAGCCCGGCGCGCTTCAGGTCCGTCACGCGTCGCTCGTGCTGCTCCGGCACCTTCGCGCCAAGGCCGCCCTGGCCAGGGTCCAGCACGCCGACGCGGCGGCCATCGGTCGCCACGCCACGCCACGGCGCGGCCGGCAGTGCGCGCTCCAGGGGATCGGACACCGCGATCGCCACCACGTCATTGTGGCGTGTCATCATGCCGAGCATTGCCTCGCTCTGCGCATGGGCCGCCTGCAGGTCGCTGACCAGCAGGATGAGCCAGTCATGGCCGACCATCGCCTGCGCCGCGCGAAGGGCGGCGTTCAGCGGGTCGGGCGAGAGCGGCCGCGGCGGGGCGGCAGCCAGCGCGGCAGCGCGCCGCGCGATCGCGCCGAGGATGCGCATCACTCCATCACGGCTGCGATGCGGCCGATGTTCCTCATGCCCGTCATCGCCGAACAGCACGGCGCCGATGCGGTCACCCGCCTGCAAGCCGCGCCAGGCCGCGAGCGCCGCGGATTGCGCGATCACCGCGGTCTTGGTCGCGTGCCGCGTACCGAAGAAGGTGGCGGAGGTCAGGTTGACCACCAGCAGCGTCGGGCGGTCCCGCTCCTCGGTGAAGACGCGCGTCTGGGTGCGGCCGGTGCGCGCGCTGGCGCGCCAGTCGATCATGCGGACATCGTCGCCGGGGCGATAGGCGCGGATCTCCTCGAACGCCAACCCGCGGCCACGGATGCGTGAGGCGCGACGCCCCGCCAGCAGGCTCGTCACCGGCTGGCTGTGCAGGAAGGAGAAACCGCGCGCCTCGTGCTGGAGGCGGATGAGGCTTTCCAGCGTCGGGACGATCCGCGCGTCCATCACGCCACGGCGGTCAGCGAGATCAATCGTTCGACCGCAGCATCGGCGGTGATGCGGTCGGCATTCGCCTCATAGGACAGGATCAGCCGGTGGCGCAGCACGTCGGGCGCGATGGCGCGGACGTCGTCCGGCGAGACGTGATCCTGCCCGGCGAGCCAGGCGTGGGCACGCGCCGCGCGGTCGATGGCGATGGAGGCGCGCGGGCTGGCGCCGACCTCGATCCAGGTGCCGAGATCCTTGTCGAGTGCCGCCGCATCGCGCGTGCCGCAGACCAGCGCGACGATATAGTCCTCGATCGCCTCGGCGACCGTGAGGCGCGACATTGCGGCGCGGGCGTCGAACACGGCCTGCTGCGGGATGGGCGCGGGCGCGTCGGGCGCGGCGCCGTGCTTCGCCTGTTCCTCACCGCGGACAAGGCGCAGGATCGCGCGTTCATCCGCTGCCGGCGGGTAGTCCACGGCGATCTTCATCAGGAAGCGATCGAGCTGCGCCTCCGGCAGGGGATAGGTGCCTTCCTGCTCGATCGGGTTCTGCGTCGCCATCACCAGGAACAGGTCGGGCAGTTTGTGCGTCGTGCCGGCAACGGTGACCTGGCGTTCCTCCATCGCTTCCAGCAGCGCGGATTGCACCTTGGCCGGCGCGCGATTGATCTCGTCCACCAGCACGATGTTGCCGAAGACCGGGCCCTGTTCGAAGCGGAACTCGCCGGTCTTCTGCTCGTAGATCTCGCTGCCCACGACGTCGGAGGGCAGCAGGTCAGGGGTGAACTGGATGCGCCGGAACCGCGCATCCAGATTCTTCGCCAGCGCCTTGACCGAGCGTGTCTTGGCGACGCCCGGCAGGCCCTCGACCAGCACGTTGCCGTCGGCCAGCAGGGCGATGAGCAGGCGCTCGATCACCCTGTCCTGGCCAATGATGGCCTGGCCCATGCGGGCGCGCAGCTCGGCGAAGGCTGCGCGTGGGTCGGCGACGGGCATCAGCCGCCGCCGGCGGCCGCCCCTTCCATCTGCCGCAGGATGCCATCCAGGTTGAAACTGTCCGGCCGCTGCCGTGGCGGGAACTCGCGGAAGGTCTCGAGGAACTGCCGCGCCATCGCCTGCGCAGGCACCAGCAGATAGACGCGGCTCATGAACCAGTCATTGTAGGTGTTGCTGCTCTCGTCCGCGCGCTCGTAGGGGTCCATGCGCAGGTCGAACAGCTTGGGCACGCGCAGATTGGTGAAGGGTTCACGCCACACGCCGAAGCCGACGCCACGGTTTTCCATAAAGACGACCTTCCAGCGTTCGTAGCGCATCGCCACCATCTGGCCGTCATCGTTGAAGTAGTAGAATTCCTTGCGCGGCCCTTCCTGCGTCTGGCCGGTGATCAGCGGCAGCTGGTTGTAGCCGTCGAGATGCACCTTGTAGGTGCGCCCGCCCACCGCGAAGCCCTGCAGCAGCTTCTGCTTGATGTCCGTATCGCCCGCGGCGGCCACCAGCGTGGGGAACCAGTCGAGATTGGACACGACCTGGTTGGACACGCTGCCCGGCTGCACGCGCCCCGGCCACTTGATGGCGAAGGGTACGCGATACGCCCCTTCCCAGTTGCTGTTCTTCTCGCTGCGGAAGGGCGTCACCGCCGCATCCGGCCAGGAGTTGAAGTGCGGGCCGTTGTCGGTGCCGTAGATGACGATGGTGTTGTCGGCGATGCCGAGGTCGTCGATCTTCTGCAGGATCTTCCCCACCCATTCGTCGTGCTGGAGCATGCCGTCGGCGTACTCGTTCAGCCCGGATCGGCCGCGGAAGTTCGGCGGCACATGGGTGCGGAAGTGCATCCGCGTGGAGTTCATCCATACGAACATCGGCTTGTTCGCCGCCTTCTGGCGATCCATGAAGTCCATGCCGGCGGCGAGGAACTCGTCATCGATCGTCTGCATGCGCTGGCGCGTCAGCGGGCCGGTATTCTCGATGCGACCGTCGGCAAAGGACTTGATGACGCCGCGCGGACCGAAGCGGCGGCGGAACTCCGGGTTGCGCGGGTAATCCTCGTTCTCCGGCTCCTCCTCGGCATTCAGGTGATAGAGGTTGCCGAAGAACTCGTCGAAGCCGTGCGCGGTCGGCAGGTGCTCGTCGCGGTCGCCCAGGTGGTTCTTGCCGAACTGCCCGGTCGCGTAGCCCATCCCCTTCAGGATGGTCGCGATGGTCGGGTCTTCCGCCTGCATGCCGGCGGCGGCACCCGGCAGGCCGACCTTCGACAGTCCGGTGCGCGCGGTGCACTGGCCCGTGATGAAGGCGGACCGGCCGGCGGTGCAGGATTGCTCGGCGTAGTAGTCGGTGAAGGCCATGCCCTCGTTGAAGACGCGATCGATATTGGGCGTGCGGTAGCCCATCAGGCCACGCGACCAGTAGCTGATGTTCGACTGCCCGACATCGTCGCCCCAGATGACGATGATGTTGGGCTGCCGGGCGGCCGCGGCTGGCGCCGCCGGCGCCTGTGCCGGAGCGGCCGGGGCTGCCGGCGGTGTCGCGGGGCGCGTCTGCGCCTGCGCCTGCGCCATCTGCGTGCCGGCGCCGAGCGAGGCCGCCCCGCCGAGCAGCATGTTGCGCCGGTTCACTCGGCTTGCTGTGTCACGCTCGTTCATGCTGGCTCTCCTGGATGGGCCGTGTGTCGCGTCACGCAGCGGAAGCCGATATGGCTCATGCCGCTGTCGATCATCTGTGCGTGCCGTGCCGCCGGGCGGTAGCGCCGGCAATAGGATGGCGCGCAGAGGAAGGACCCACCCTTCACCACCTTGCGCGGGATGCGGATGGTCGGCTGGGCAGGGTCGTAGCTGGCTTCGATCGCCGCGGCGCGGCCGCCGCCGCAGCATGCCGGCGCCGTTGCATCCGGCTGATGGCGCGGGGCGAACCAATCCGTGGTCCACTCCCAGACATTGCCGCACATCTCGTACAGGCCGTAACCATTCGGCGGGAAGCTGCGCACGGGGCAGGTGCGGTCGAACCCGTCCGTGGCGAAGTTGCGCCATGGGAAAGGGCCCTGCCAGGTGTTCGCCATGTGCACGCCGCCCGGGGCGAGTTCCGCGCCCCAGGCGAATTCGGCGCCGTCGAGACCACCGCGCGCGGCGTATTCCCACTCGGCCTCGGTCGGCAGAGACTTACCGGCCCAGGACGCGAAGGCCTCGGCATCGCGATAGGCGACTTGCACGACGGGATGATCCTCGCGCCCGGCGATGTCGCTGCCGCCACCTTCCGGCCGGCGCCAGCAGGCGCCGGGCACCCAACGCCACCAGTTGCGAAAGTCAGACGTATCGACCGGCCCATCGGTCATATGGAAGACAAGGCCGCCAGGCTGAAGCATGTCGCGCATCGCGCCCGGGTACATCGCTGGATCCAGCGGCTCCTCGGCGACGGTCACGTAGCCGGTGGCCTCGATGAAGGCCGCGAACTCGCCATTCGTGACGCAGGTATCATCCATCACCAGCGCCGCAACCTCAGTCGGGTGGGCGGGCCGCTCTTCTGCGTAGTGACGATCAGAGCCCATCAAGAACGTGCCGCCGCAAATTCCGATGGGCACAGGGCGGTGATCGCTGGCGAGGCTATCCACTGCTCCATCCTACCAGTCGCGGATGACCCACTGAGCGCGCATGATGTCTGGGGCGCACGACAGATGCAACCACGCGTTGTTTTGTTTCGTGCGCGGCCGACGCCCGTCTGGGTTGGCCAAACCTGCTGGTCCCCGGACGCCGGCGGTGCGGTACGAGTGAGGCCGTCTCGCTTCCGATCTAACTGATGGCGGATCCTCTTTCGCGATAGGGAGTTAGGGTTGTTCGCGGGGAGCCGGGCGCTACTGACCTGGCCGAATGAGCGCGACAAGTACGCTACGGAAATCGCGCGGCCACCAAGGTTGCGAGCCGCGCGTCTCTGGATGCGACCTCCCGCAGCGTGTCTTTTTGGCCCCGGAGCCGAATGACCCCGTCATCCCGGAACACCGGCACGTTCCGGGTATGGAGCGGTCGGGTCGGGCCGCGCAGGTCGTCCGTCCCCGCCACGATGCTGACCAGGCTCCGCTCCCAGGGCTGCCACAGCAGGCCCTCGGGCATGTCGAGGTAGTCGGCGATTTGCGCACGCGCCGTCACCGGCAGCGCCTTAGGCCGCCAAAAATATCCAACAGGTGGAGAAGCCGGCTTCGCGGACAACAATCGACAACGCGCAAGCCACAACTGGCAAAGGACAACCCTCGGAACTCCGGGAACAATCAACACGCCCTGCCATCAAGGCATGCCGGGAACAACGAGGTAGCCACCGCAGGAGCCGGGCAAGCTCCTTGCCGGTCGATGTTGGAGACGGCCGATCGCCGTTCCTTCCGCTAGCTTTGGCTTCTCCACCGCCCTGCACCGACGTACGCCCAAACTGGAAGGGCCGCCGGGCAAGCTCGTCAGGACGCGATTCGTGCTTCCTTCAGCGTCTCAACGGTCACCGGATCGAGGACGATCCGCGTGTTGAGATTGATAGCCGCCACCGCATCGGCGATGTCAGCGCGCTCCCGACGAGCCGCCGCCTTCTTCTCGGCGATATGCTCGTACCGGAGCGTGTCCACCAAGGGCAGCGAGACGGTCTCGCTGCCATAGAGGTCATGGCCCGAGGCGACGCGCTGCTTCGACATGGTGATGTCCGAAACCATGATGGCAAGTGTCTCGGCCGCGTCCTGCCCCTTGCCGGCCTTCTCGGTGACGACCGTGAGCTTCTTCTCGATCGCCTCCAGCCGTGCCCGGCGGGTCAGCAGGTCGTCAAGGCCGCTCTGAGCATTGGCGGCGCCGATCCGGCCACGGATGGCGTAGTGCGCAGCCAGCAGGGCCTCGAACTTCTCCATCGCGTCATCGAAGGCCTGCATCGCGCGTCCCGCCGCGGCGACCGGATCAGGGGCGTGAATAGAGATGGACGCCTTCGGCTCGAGGTTGAATTCATTCGCCGCATCCAATGCGGCGCGGGCCAGATCGGCGGCCCGCTTGAGAGTGACTTCCATGGTGGCGATCCTGACGACGAAGATGCGGGACAGTCCTTTCCCGAAGACGCCGAGCAGCGGCATCGTCAGCCGCTCCGCGCGGTGGGAAAGGTCCAGCGTCTGACGCGGCCGGGCTACGGCAGCGTTCGGTCTCTTGGGTGCAGCTCAGAGGCCCGCGAATGTGTTGTGCGGAAGCGCGCGGAGAGCAGCAGCGACATTCACCAGCGGCCCTCCTTCAGAGCTCGGATCGCCACTCGATTGCGGCGAGGGGCGGGCGGATATCACCGGGAACTGCCTGAGGTCAACAGAATCCGTCACCATGGACCGACGGGTTGACCGTCAGGGCTGACACCGACTCGAATGCCGCGGCACTGCAGCTTGTGATTGAAATGGACGTCGCATTGGCGGCCGTCAACGCAGAGGATCACGGGCTGCGAAGACAGTTCGGACGACAGCACCGCGCGCATTGGACCCTCTCACCAGGTGGGCCGGCAGCCTCAATGCGCCATCGCTCGCGGAGCCTTTCAACTGGTCCACCGGGGCTCGCACGCTCCAACCTGCCCAGCTGAGCGATTCCCGCGCCGGCCCGAAGGTCGTGACGCTGCAATGGGCCTATGGCCGAGCCCCTGCCAGACCGAGTCTACCACGATTCGCCCGACGACGAACGCGCTGCTGCGTCCGCCGCCCGGCCGGATCGCGACGACGCGTCTGCGCAGAACGCCCTGCTGATCGACCTGGTCCGCGCCCTGGCGCGGCAGGCGGCCGCAGACGCGTGGGGTGAGGCCACCCAACCCAGAACCTCGGAGCCTTACCCGTGAGCACCACCATCACCTCGTCCCGCCGGGCCGGGCGTCATTCCACGTCGTGCCTGCTGAGCGTCGCGGCCATCGCCGAGCGCCTGGACGTCTGCGAGCGCACCGTCCGTCGCCTGATCCAGGCCGGCCATCTCAAGCCGCTGCGCGTCGGCCGCTGCCTCCGCATCAGCGAGGAGGACCTGCAGACCTACATGGCCGGCTGCCGCTAGGCAGCCGTCGAGTCCACTAGAGTCCATGTAGTTCCTCAACATTGGCGGCCATCGTGACTGCGTAGGACGCGATATCCACTACGCTACACGGAAGACGCAGTCACGTTTGTCTATCCCGCCACACTAAGGATACAAAGGATCCCGACGTGTCCACTTCTGTCCACTCGGAGAGCGCGGACCATCCTCGCACCCACCCCACCCTCGGGGAAGTCCGCGCCCGCATCCAGGCGGACCTCGCGCTGCCCGCCAGCCGCCGGCGCGACATGGCCTCGGCGGTTAGCAGCCTCGCCAAGGCCATCGGGCAGCCCGCCGAGATGATCGCCGCGGACCCCAAGACCCTGCGCCCGCAGGTCGCCCATCTCACCCCCGCCATGGCCGGCCACAAGCCCGGCCGGTGGCGCAACATCCTCTCGGCGACCGGCAGCGCCCTCGAATATGCCGGCGTCGTCGCCGTGCCGGGGCGGCTGAACCTCGCGCCGTCGGCGGCCTGGCGCGCCGTCCTCGGGATGCTGGAGGCGGGTGCGCACCGGCATTTCAACCTCTGGCGCTTCGCGCGCTGGGCCACCCACAACGGCATCGAGCCGGACATGGTCGATGACGGTGTGATCGTCCGCTATCGGCTGGATCTCACGGAGCGGAGCCTCGTCACCGAGCCCGATCGCGCCGCCCGCGACGCGGCCCGGTACTGGAACATGGCGGCCGAGGCCCACGAGGCGTGGCCGCAGCAACGGCTGGAGGTGCCCGACAATCGCGACGTCTATTCGCTGCCCTGGGAGCGATATCCGGAGAGCTTGCAGCGCGATGTGGAGGCCTGGTGCGCGTGGCTCGGCGCCGATGACCCGTTCCTCGAGCGGGACTTCACGTCCCTCAAGCCCGGCTCGATCCGCACCCGGCGCAAGCAGGTGCAGCTCCTCCTCGGCGCCCTGGTGCAGCAGGGTGTGCCGCCGGAAGACCTGCCCGACCTCGCCGCGGTGACCGCGCCGAGCATGGCGCAGTTGGGGCTGCGCTACATCTGGGAACGTGTGGGCAAGCGCGCGACGCCGCACACCTTCCAGATGGCCGGCGTCGTGCTGATGATCGCACGACACTGGGTCAAGCGTCCCCGCTCGGATCTCGACGTGCTCCAGGGGATGGTGAAGAAGCTGCGCCCCAGCGGACAGGGCATGTCCGAGCGTACCAAGACGCGTCTGCGCGCCGTGGCGGACAATCCCGACCGCCTGGCCGCCCTGCTCGCGCTGCCCGACCTGCTCATCCGCGAGGCCCGCCAGGTCGGCCCGCCCAGCGAGATCCTGGCACAGCAGGTCCAGACCGCGGTGGTGCTGCTGGTGCTGCTGTACACGCCGATCCGCCATGGGAATCTGCGTGGCCTCCGTCTCGGCACGCACCTCGTGAGCCGGGACGGCGGCCGGATCGCGATCTCCATCCCGGGTGCCGAGACCAAGAACGGCAAGCCCTATGCGGGCATCCTGCCGGCCACGGTGAGCCGGACCATCGATCTGTACATCAAGGCCTACCGCCCCTGCCTGGCGACCGGTTCGGGCGACTGGCTGTTCCCCGGCGCGACGGCCCAGGGGATGAAGTCGGATGATGGCCTGCGCTCGCAGATCCGCAAGGCCATCGAGATCCGCTGCGGCGTCACGCTCACCCCGCATTGTTTCCGGGCGCTCGCCGGCTGGATGGTGCTGAAGGACAATCCGGATGCGCATGGTCTGGTGCAGCGGCTGCTCGGGCACAGCAATCTGGCCACCACGATGGCCTACTACACCGGCCTCGAGCAGTCGCGGGCGGTGGAATCCTACGGCGAGTTACTGGACCGCCATCGGGTGGATGGCGGCGCCAAGCCCCGCCAGCCGAAGCGCCGGAAGATCGCGTCGTGAGCGCCCTTCGGTCCCGCGCGCACGCGGCGTTGCCGCTGGCGTCCTGGCCCGCGGCCGATCGCGCGGCCTGGGCGGCCGCCCATCGCCAGGGGGACTTTCTCCAGAAGGACGGCCACGCCACGACGTGGCGCGCCGCGACGGAGCGCAGCGCGCTCGGCGCCTATGGCCGGTGGCTGCGCTGGTCGGCGGATCAGGGGGTGGAGTTGTCGCGGGAGGAGCCGTCGGCGCGGCTGACGCCCGATCGCGTGCACGCCTATGTCGCTTACCTGCAGCAGGACCGCGCGCCGGTCACCGTCGCCAGCGTGCTGGGCGTGATGTGCATGGTGGTGGTCGCGCTGTTCCCCGAGCAGGACTGGTCCTGGCTGCGTGCCGTCCAGCGTCGCGCCCGACGCCGGGCGCGTCCGGTCCGCAACAAGGAGGCGCGGGTGGTGCCGGCCACCGACCTGTTCAACCACGGACTCGCCCTGATGGCGCAGGCTGACGAGGCCCTCGAGCGTCCCGAAGCGGAGGCACCCCAGTTGCCCGACCGGCAGCGCGTCGCCGCGGCGCGGGATTATCGGGACGGTCTGATCATCGCGGTCCAGGCGACGATCGCACTGCGGGTCAAGAACCTGCTGTCGATCGAGTTGGGGCGCCACCTGCGGATCGCGCATGGCCGCGCCACGCTGTACTTCCCAGCGAGCGAGATGAAGACCCATCAGGCGCATGAGACTGATTGGCCCGCGAGCCTGGTGTCGCACCTCGACCGCTATCTCTCCACGGTGCGGCCCATCCTGGTGGCCGCGCCAGCGCCGGGGGGTTGCGGCCGGTATGCCAGGCCGCCCGGTGCGCGGCTCTGGGTCGGCCAGGGAGGATCGCCGCTGACCCCTGCGGGTGTGCAGAAGGCGCTCGCCCGCCACACCCGGCTGCGCTTTGGCCATGCCCTGAATCCGCACCTGTTCCGGGATTGCCTGGCGACGACGCAGGCCGCTCTGGACCCGAAGCATGGCCGCTACGCCAGCGCCCTGCTGGGCCACGGCAATACGCGCACCACCGAGCGCAGCTACATCATCGCGTCCCAGCAGGTCGCCCTGGATCACCATCACAGGGTGATCGACGCCATGCGCAAGGCGGCGCGTGCCAAGGCCCGATCGTTGTCGCGCCCCCGCGCGCTCGTCGGCGCACCGCCCCGTCGGAGGACTGATCCATGACCGTCGCACGGCGCTGTTTGGTCTACGCGCGCTACTCCACCGACAATCAGCGCGAGGCCTCGATCGAGGATCAGTTGCGGGTCTGCACGGTCCGTGCCGAGCGTGAGGGCTGGCTGATCGTCGGCACCCATGCCGATGCCGCCATCTCGGGGGCGACGACGGTCCGCCCGGGCTATCAGTCCCTGCTCGCGGCCATCCGCGATGGTCAGGCCGACATCATCCTGGCGGAAAGCCTCGATCGGTTCTCCCGCGACCTCGAGCATGTCGCGGCCTTTCACAAGCTGACCGTCTTTGCAGGCGTCCAGGTCATTACCCTGGCCGAGGGCGAGATCTCTGAGCTCCATGTCGGGCTCAAGGGCACCATGGGGGCGCTGTATCTCAAGGACCTCGCGCAAAAGACCCATCGCGGTTTGGAAGGTCGCGCGCGGCAGGGGTTCGGGACCGGCCGGTTGGCCTATGGCTATCGCGCCGTTCGCCAGTTCGGCCCGGATGGCGAGCCGGTGCGCGGGCTGCGCGAGGTTGATGAGGCCTGCGCGGTCGTCGTGCGGCGGATCTTTCGCGACTATGTCGGCGGTGCCAGCCCGCTGGCCATCGCCCGCGCGCTCAACGCCGAGGGTGTTCCTGGCCCCGAGGGCCGGCCCTGGCATGACTGGACGATCCGCGGCCGGCCGGGGCGGGAGAATGGCCTGTTGCGCAACCCGCTCTATGCCGGGGTCCAGGTCTGGAACCGGACCAGCCGCCGACGCGATCCCGTCCGTGGTGGTTGGGTCAGGCGCATCCATCCCAAGGAGGCCATGGTCGAGACGCCGGTGCCGACCCTGCGGATCATTGACGACGAACTCTGGCAGCGGGCCCAGGATCGCCTCGCCGAGGAGGCGTCGCCCGTCGAGCAGAACCGGGGCAACTCCTTCTGGGACCAGCGGCGGCCGAAGCATCTGCTCAGCGGCAAGGTGTTCTGCGGCTGCTGCGGGAAGGCGTTCTCGGCGGTGGGGCAGGACTATCTGGCGTGCCCGGCGGCCCGCGCTGGGCAGGGCTGTCCCAACCGCCAGACGGTCCGCCGCTCGACGCTCGAGGCGCGGGTGCTCGACGCGCTGGCCCGGCGCCTCATGCGGCCGGATCTGGTCGAGGCGTTCTGCAAGGCGTTCATCGCGGAATGGAACCGCCTGTCGGCCGAAGCCTCCGCGGGCGCGGACACGCGCCGGCGCGAACTCCAGGCCGTCGAGCGCAAGATCGAGAACCTGGTCGAGGCGATCTCCGACGGGCTCAAGGCCGCCGGGGTCATGACGAAGCTGTCCGACCTCGAGGCCCGCCGCGACGAATTGGCAGCGATGGCGTCCGCTGAGCCGGCCTCGCCGCCGGCCCTGATGCCGAACCTCGCGCAGGTCTACGCCGCGAAGGTCGCCCAGTTGCAATCAGGGCTCCAGGCCGGGAAGGGCCAGGAGGTGCTGGAAGCGGCGCGCGCTTTGATCGACAAGGTCGTCATCATCCCCGGCGACGGGCCGGACGACCCGCCCGGCATCGAACTGGTCGGGCACCTCATGGCCATGCTCCAGGCCGGCGGGGCCTTCGCCAACGGCGCCGATGAGACTAGCCGCAGTCTCATCAACGCCGTATCCAACGGTTCGGTAAAGGGGACTATGAGGGGGCGGCGCCCCTCCGATCTTCACTACCTGCAAGCGGGACGACGGGCCGCCTCCGCGCCCATCCGGCCGAGGCGGGCTGGCGTCAGGCGCGTGACGCCGTTCGAATCACCAGCGCCGCGCCGGGCCGCAGTCGAGATGGACGAACCCGTCGCGGCGATAGAGGCCGACGCCCCCGATCTGCATGTCGGCCGCGGTACGGGCGATGCCCATCGCCTGCCGTCCCGGCAGCCGCACATCCGCCGCCATGCCCGACATATGCAGCGACACGCGGGAGACGCGGCGCGATTGGCGCGCGCGCGAGGCGTTGGTTTCGGGCGCGCGGTAGCCGCTGATCACCTCGTAGAAGCCATCCGCGTCGAGCCGGTCGGCGACGGTGAACAGCACGTCGAACAGGCGCGGGTCCATGGGCGTCGTCTCGTCCATGGAAGGGTCGCGGAACACCACGTCCAGGCGGCGCAGCGACTCCCGGTCATAGCGACCGTCGCGCCAGTAGACGCCGCTGAAGGATTCGCCGGTCTGCACGCGACGGATGCTGATGCTGCGCGCGGCGGCGCCGCGGGCGGCCTGGGCAGCGGCGGCGGCCGGCGTGACGGCCAGGGCGAGCAGCCCGCCGATCCCGGCGCGGATCAGTTCTCGCCGCTTCGCAGTAGCCGGGTCGCAGCAGGGACAGTCGAAACGGTGAAACAGGCGCGCCATGCTCAGCGCGCCCCCGTGCCGCGTGTTGCCCCCCCTTCCGCGGAAGCGACGCGCTGGCTGGTCGCGCGGTCGAGGGCACGGGCGTAGTCGGCATCCAGGCCATAGACGTCGGGTCGCATGATCACTTGGCCTCCATCCACGATGACGGTGCTGTAGAACAGCCGCACCGGGATGGAGCGCGCGAGCGGCGCGCTGCGGGTGGCACGGCTGGCCAGGACGCGATTCACCTGCGCCCCGTCCCACGACGTGCCCGAGAGTGCGGCGGAAAGCAACTCCATGGGCCGTTCGAGCCGGATGCAGCCAGAGGAGAAGGCCCGTGCGCCGCGGGTGAACAGATGCCGGTCCGGCGTATCGTGCATGAAGATCGCATCATTGTTTGGCATCACGAACTTGATGTTGCCGAGCGCGTTCCGCTCCCCGGCATCCTGCCGGATGAAGTACGGGAAGTTGTTGCGGCTGTAGGCGCTGAAATCCACCGTTTCGGGGTCGATCTCGATCGACTCTCCCTCGACCCGCTGGAACAGGCGATAGCCGCCGGCCCGCATGGCGGCGGGGTTGCGCTGGAAGCGCGGCAGCAGGTCCTCACGCGCGTTGCGCTCGGGCACGCCCCAGGGCGGGTTGAACTGCACCGAGGTCATGCGGACGTTCAGCATCGGCGTCTGCCGGTCACGGCGGCCGACGATCACCGCCATGTCGAGCACGGCGCGGTCCCCTTCCAGCAGCTGCAGCCGGTAGAAGGGGACGTTGACCTCGATGCGGCGCTCGGTCTGGCGCGGGCCCTGGCCGCGGCGCATGTCAAGCGCGACGCGCAGCTGGTTCAGCTTGGCCTCGATGGGCACGTTCAGCGCCGTCCAGGTGATGGTGCCGACGCGGCCGTCGGTCTCGAGGCCCTCGGAAGCCTGGAAGCGCTTCACCGCGTCCAGCAGCGCCTCGTCATAGACGGGCGTCGTCAGGTCGGTCACGGCCCGGTCGGTGGCGGCGAGGCGCGCGCGGAGCTGCGGCACCCGCTCGGCATCGGTGCTGCCGGGTTCCAGAGTGCGGCGTGTGTCGCCGGTGATGCGCGGCCAGCCCCCGGCCGCCACACCCGCGCGATACTGGGCGAGCACCGCCTTGATGGCCCGGGCATCGGGCGGAAGGTCGGCGGCGCGATCGATCACCTGGGCGGGCTCGGCCGCGGCGGCGAGTTCGGCGGTCCAGGCCGGCAGGTTCGCGGCCGCCGGGTCGCGCCGCAGGTCGACGCGGCCGCGGAGGCCATTCACCCGGCCGAGCAGCAGGTCGGACAGCGCGGCCTGGGCCGAGCGAAGCGTCCCGGCACGGTAGGCGGCGGGGTCGGTGGCGGCGAGCTCCGGCGCCGGCACGGCGTAGTGGCGCGGGTCCAGCCCGTCCTCCTCCAGCCGCGCGAGGCGGTCGGCCAGGCGCTGGATGGCGGCCTGGGAGGCGTTCACCGCGGTCATTGCCGTGGGATCGGTGCCGGAAGCGAGGGCCGGACCGGTCGGCGGGACGAGGGCAGTCGCCGCGAGCAGCGGCAGTATCAGCAGAGCGCGCATGTCTGTTGCGTAACCTCCTGACGTATGAAAGCCAATGAAGCGATGCAGTTGCAGCGCGTTATTCCGACCTGTGTTGCAATGATTCCGCAGTTGCGGCGAGCAGCCCGACGCTGAGCGGCTTGTACGGCGCCCGGGGCCGCAGCGGCGGGACGGCATCGGGCGGCAGGCCGCGTGTCTCCGCGATCAGCGCGGCGACGGTCGGCGCGCAGATCCGGCCCTGGCATGGACCCATGCCGCAGCGGAGATAAGCCTTGAGCTGGTTCGGGCCGGTGGCGCCGAGTCGCGCAGCGGCACGCACGGCGCCGGCCGTCACTTCCTCGCAGCGGCAGGCGATGGTGTCGTCGGTGGGGGTCAGCAGGTCGCGTGCCGGAGCGTAGACCGCATCGAGGAAGGGCCGCAGCGCCAGGGCAGTGGCTCGCGCGGCGAGTGGGGCGGCCGCGCGGGCGGCGAAGGCGTCCTCCGCGATCGCGCCGAGCCGACGCGCGGCGTCGAGTCCGGCGAGGCGGCCGGCGGCGGCGGCCGCTTCCCAGCCGCCGATGCCAGCACCGTCGCCGGCCAGCGCGACGCGGTCCAGCGCGGTGGCGCCGAAGGGTCCGGTGACCGGCCGCCAGCAGCTCTGCGCCGCGTCCCAGTCGTGGTCCAACCCGATGGCACGGGAGATCTGCGTGGCCGGGATCACGCCCTCATGCAGCAGCAGCGTGTCGCAGGGGGCGCTGCCGCCGTCCCAGGCGACGCGCTCGACGCGGCCGTTGCCTTCGGCACGCAGGCCACGGACGGCCGGGACGATGCGAAGGCCGGCGCGACGCGCCTCGGCCATCAGGGACAGGCCCTTGGCGAGCATGCGCCGCCCGGCCCAAAGCCCCCCGGCCGCACGGATCAGCGAGGCCGCGACGCCGCCGCGCCGCGTCTCGAGCACCAGGGGCGGTGCGCCGGCACGCGCGAGCTGCACCGCCAGCAGCCAGACGAGCGGCCCCTGCCCGGCGAGCACGATCTGGCCGGCCGGCACGGCGCCGGCGGATTTGAGAAGGATCTGCGCCGCGCCCGCGCCCATCACCCCGGGCAGCGTCCAACCCGGGATCGGCACGGGCCGCTCCTGCGCGCCGGTAGCGAGGATGATGCGTCGGGCGGCGATGGTCTCGGCCGCGCCGGCAGAGGAAAGGCTGAGCACGCCGTCGGCCGGGTCCAGGTGCCACAAGGTCGTGGCAGGCCGGTACGCCGCGCCGCAGTGGCGGAAGGCATCGATCAGCGGCAGGCCCGGGGCGATATCGGGCGCGACGGCGGGGTCATCGGCGGCCGCCTCTGCCGCGCGGAAGACCTGGCCGCCGGGGGCCGCGTTCTCGTCCGCCACCAGCACGGACAGCCCCAGGGCGCGGGCTTCCACCGCGGCCGCCATGCCGGCCGGACCGGCGCCGACGATGGCGAGGTCAACGGTCATATGCGGTTGCTCATGGTCATTGCGCACGCGATCGCGAGGGGGCAGGCTGTCATCGCGCTGCCGGAACGCCCGCCATGACCTTCGACGTCACGACTCTGCTCGGTTTCCATACCGTCATCAGCCTCGTCGCGTTGGCGGCGGGGATCGTGGTGGTGCTCGGCATGGCAAGGAATGCCACCATGCCCGCCATGACCGCGCTGTTCATGGCAAGCGCGATCCTGACCAGCGTCACCGGCTTCCTCTTCCCGGTGGACCGCGTGCTGCCCTCGCACGTCTTCGGCATGGTCTCGCTCATCGCCCTCGCGGCGGCGCTGCTGGGGCGATACCTCTACGGGTACCGTGGCGGGTGGCGAATCACCTACGTGCTGTGCGTGGTGCTGGCGACCTATCTCGATGCCTTCGTCGCGGTGGTGCAGGTGTTCCTGAAGGTACCGGCGGCGCATGCGCTGGCGCCGACCCAGGGCGAACCGCCCTTCGCCATCGCGCAGGGTGCGGTGCTGGTGGCGTTCGTCGTGCTGGCGGTGCTCGCCGGGAAGTGGTTCCGGCCGGGCGGCCTGGAATCCGCCTGGAGACGCGCGCCGATGCCCGACGCTCCGAACAGCCTCTGACGCGGTCATGGCCGCGCCGCCCGTGCGCCGTGCTGGCGCGCGATGCGCATGCCCGGGGCGACCGTCACCATGCAGGCCTGGCGGTTCGCGACGCCATCGATCTCGGCGAGGCAGTCGAAGCAGACGCCCATCAGGCAGAGCGGACCGCGCGGCGCGCCGGTGACGGGCGTCTCGCGGATCGCGACATGGCCGGCGAGCAGGAAGGCGGCAGCCGCCGACGCACCTTCGGGCACCAGCACGGGGTCGCCTTCGACCAGGACCTCGACCGTGGCGGGGCGGGCATCAGGCCGCGTTCTGAACATCGAAGCGCCTTGCGGAGAACGGGTCGAGGACAGGATCGAGTGCACCGGCGGCGATCATCGGGGCCAGCACCCGCGCATGGGCGCCGGCGAGCGTGACGCCGGAATGGCAATTCGCGGTGAAGGCGCCGGGGAAGCGGTCGGACTGGTCGTAGATCGGCAGGCCGTCAGGCGCCATGACGCGCAGCGCCGACCAGGCCCGGACAATGTTGAGTTCGGCGATCCAGGGAAAGGACCGGACGGCGCGCTGGGCTATCGCCGCCATCACCGGCGGCTGCTGGCTGAGGTCGAAGCCGGCCTCCTCCTGGCTCTCGCCGAGCATGATGCTGCCCTCACCGGTCTGGCGGATGCTGGTGGTCGGCATCGGCAGGATGGTGCGGGCGCGCTCGGTGACGAGCACCTGGCCCTTCTGCGGTCGTACCGGCGCATTGAGCCCGAAGACCGGCGCGAGTGCCGCGTTGCCGAGGCCCGCGGCGAGCACGATGCGCGGCGCGGCGAAAACGCCGGCGGCGGTCTCCACGCGGAAGTCGTTCGGCGCCGCAGTGCCGCCCGTGACCTTCGCGTTCGGGATGTAGGCGCCGCCTGCCTCGGTGAAGGCGCGATGCAGCGATTGCAGCAAGGCGAGCGGGCTGACATGGCCGTCATAGGGCGTGAAGGAGCCGCCGACGACGGAAGGACCTAGGCCCGGCAGCATGTCGCGCAGTTCCGGCGCGCGGATCATGCGGAAGTCGAAGCCGAAATTGCCCGCCTCGGCACGCATCTGCTCCATGCGGCGCGCCCGGTCCTCAAACTCGGCTTCCGAGAGGCAGAGGGCGATGCCGCCGGGCTGCTGGAGTGCCAGCTCGATGCCGGTGCGGCCTGTCAGGTCCTGCGCGAGATCCGGCCAGGCGGCGGCCGAGTTGCGCGTCCAGCGTTGGTACCAAGGCGCGCCGAGGCCCTTCGACTGCACCCAGACCAGGCCGAAATTGCCGCGGCTCGCACGGAAGGCGATGTCGCCCTCGTCCAGCAGCGCCGTGTCGAGGCCCTGGCCGCGCAGGCCATGCGCGATCGCCGCACCGACCAGCCCGCCGCCGACGACGATGGCGTCGAAGGCGCGCGCGCTCATGCGGCGCGGCGCGGCAGGGTGACGATGCCCGGCAGAGCGGCAAGCCGCGCGATCCAGGCCGAGACGCCGGGCCAGCGCGCGAGGTCGAAGCCGCCCTCATCGGCGACATGCGTGTAGGCGAACAGCGCGAGGTCCGCGACGGTCGGCCCGGCATCGGTCAGCCAGTCATGCACGCCGAGGCGATGTTCCATCGCATCCAGCGCACGAGCACCGCCCTCGTCACAGCGGGCGAGGCGTTCGGCGTTCTCCGCCGCCGTGCCCTGATAGGCGCGGATATTGCGCGCGACGGCGATGTAGGGCTCGTGGCTGTACTGCTCGAAGAACAGCCATTCCATCACGCGGGTGCGCGGCAGGCCCGGCGCGGGCAGCCACGGCGTGCCCTCCGCGACATGCGTCAGGATGGCGTTGGATTCGACCAGCACGGTGCCATCGTCGAGTTCCAGCACCGGCACCTTGCCGAAGGGGTTGCGGCGGAGGAAATCAGGGCGGCGGGTCTCGCCGCCATTGGTGTCGACCTCGACCCAACGGAAGGGTTGGCCGGTCAGGCGCAGGATCTGCGCGACCTTCCAGCAATTACCGGAGGGGGTCATGCCGTAGACGGTTGCCATGGCGCACAGGTTAGGGGCGGCGCGGCGCGGCGTCATCCCTCCCCTCACCGCGGCGGTGGACGAGTTCCGCGCGGCGCGCAAGCCGGTGCTAACGCCGGGCTGGCAGCCCGGCGCGCCTACCACGCTGTCTGGCTGGGCGGCATAACCTCCTTCGCGCCCGTACGCATCCGCGGGAAGTTCACCACGCCCCAGCTGCCGGGGCCGTAGTTGCTGTCCTGCACCTCGGGCGGCGGGTCGTAGCGCCAGAAGCGGCCATCGCGTGTGGCGACATAGCCCATGATCTGCCGGTAGTCGGAGATCTCCTTGTCGCCGCCGATGAACTTGTCCCATTCGAGCTTCGCCGGCTCGTTGTTGAACTGGATGTTCTCGAGCTCATACAGCGGATGCGTATGATACCAGGCGAGCGGCTTCAGGTTGTCGCCGAGGCCGAGGTTGATCTTGTGCTGGCCGACATCGACCGTGACCGGTTCCCCCTTGATGGGGCCGGTGGCGTGGATCTGCTTCGTCGTCTCGTTGCGATAGATCACGCCGCCATACTCGATGCCCTCGGTCTTCGAGACGCCGATGGCGCGCGACAGCATGTGATAGGCCGCGGCTTCGATGCGGATGCCCTCGACCGTCGTCAGCTTGGGTTGGCCGGGTGCGTCGCTCATGTCCTGTCCCTCCGCCGGCCGCGGAGGGCCGGCTCACCGCCCGCCGCCGATCGGCAGGCAGGTGCCGGTGATGTATGACGATGCGGTTCCGGAAAGGAAAAGAACTGCTTCAGAGACCTCCTCCGCCTTGCCCGAGCGACCCATCGGCACGCCGGGGGTGAGGCGCGCCAGCCGGTCGGGCTGGCCGGACGCCGCGTGGATCTCCGTCTCGATCAGGCCGGGATTCACGGCGTTGACGCGGATGCCTTCGGCAGCGACTTCGCGCGCGAGGCCGATGGTCAGCGTATCGACCGCGCCCTTGCTCGCCGCGTAGTGGATCCATTCGCCGCCGGAGCCGATCTCCGAAGCGCGCGAGGAGACATTGACGATCGCACCGCCCTTGCCGCCGCGCTTCGTGGACATGCGGCGCACGGCTTCGCGGCAATGCAGCGCGACGCCGATGACGTTGGGTGTGAAGACGGATGTCCAGTCTTCCAGCGTCGTGTCGGCAAGCAGCCGCTTCGGTCCGGTGATGCCCGCATTGTTCACCAGCACGTCGAGCGTGCCGAAGGCTTCGTCGCACCGGTTGAAGGCGGCGAGGATGTCACTCTCGGCCCCCGCATCCCCCTGCACCAGAACGACGCGCGCGCCGGCTTCCTCGCACGCCCGCTTGGTGGCATCGGCGCGCTCCACCGCGTTGCGGTAGGTCAGCAGCAGGTCGTAGCCGCGCCCGGCGGCCATCAGCGCGGTGGCCGCGCCGATGCCCCGCGAACCGCCCGTCACCATCATCACGCGCCGCGCCATGGGATGTCCCTCCGGTTGTTGTGCGGCATCTCAGCCTTGCCGGACGTATCCGCGCAAGCGAGCATGGCGCGAGCCGAGGAGACCGCCAATGGACTTGCCCGCCCCGCAGACCTATTCGCCCGTAACCTTCCGTCCGCTGACCTTCCACGATGCGGTGCCGCGCTTCCTGTCCGGTGAAGACACGCCGCGGGCCTATCTGGAACGTTGCCTCGAGACCATCGCGGCCCGGGAGCCGGAGGTGATGGCCTTCGCGCATCTGAACGCTGAAGGCGCACGAGCGGCCGCGGATGAATCAACCGCGCGGCATCGCGCCGGCGTACCGCTGTCGCCCATCGACGGCCTGCCGATCGGCATCAAGGATCTCTACGAGACGCACGACATGCCCACCGAGATGGGCTGCGAACTCTACAAGGGGAACCGTCCGAACCGTGATTCCGCGATGGTGCAGGCGCTGCGCGCCGCCGGCGCGGTGATCGTGGGCAAGACGGTGACGACCGAACTCGGCATGTCGCATCCCGGGCCGACGCGCCACCCCTTCGACCTTCGGCGCACCCCGGGTGGGTCATCCTCCGGCTCCGCCGCCGTGATCAGCGCGGGCATGCTGCCGGTCGCCATCGGGTCGCAGGTGGTGGGCAGCGTGGTGCGTCCGGCCTCCTTCAATGCGAACTGGGCGCTGAAGGTGTCGCAGGGCGCGCTGAACCGCGGTGAACGCCAAGGCTACAGCCAGTCCACCGTGGGCGTGCATGCCGGCTGCCCGGAGGACATGTGGGCCGTCGCCGTGGAGATCGCGAAGCGCGTCGGCGGCGACCCCGGCGCGCCCGGCCTGTTCTGGACCGGCGAGACCGCCCCGCCCGCGTTCAAGCCGCGCCGCCTGGCGGTGCTGGAGACCGAAGGCTGGGCGGCCGCGCATCCCGGCGCGATCGCTGCATTCGAACAGGCGCTGGACGCGCTGCGCGCCGCGGGCGTGACGGTGCTGCGGCGCGGCGACCACCCGCTGCTGGAAGCCTTCGAGCAGCGCGCGTCCACGGCCATGGAGATGTCGCGGGAAGTCGTTGCGTATGAATCGGGATGGTCGGTCGCGAACCTGATGCGGCAGGACGCCTCGAAGCTCAGTGACAGCCTCAAGGCGCGGTTCAAGGTCGGAAACTCGGTGACGTTGGCTGATTACCGCATGCATCTGCTGCGGCGAGAGGAAATGCGCCGCGCCCAGGCGGCGCTGGCCGGCGAGGTGGATGCCTTCATCGGCCTGGCCGCCACCGGCCCGGCGCCGGTGTTGGGCAGCACGGACGGCACGATCAGGGGCATCACCCACACCACTGGCAATCCGGCGATGAACACGGCGAGTTCCTGCCTGGGCTGCCCGGTCGTGACCGTGCCGATCATGGCGGTGGACGGCATGCCGGTCGCGCTGGCCGTCAGCGGCCAGGTGCACCAGGATGAGCGCGCGACGGCCATCGGCCGCTGGATCGCCGGGGCGGTTCCGCCGATCATGGTCTGAACGACCAAGGGAGGGTGCCATGAGCGGGATCGTCGTCACCGACGCGGAGGGGCTGCGGACCATCCGCATCGACCGGCCGGAGAAGAAGAACGCGCTGACGCGCGCGATGTACGGCGCCATGGCGGACGCGCTGCGGGACGCGGCAACGGCGCCCGGTGTGCGCGTGGTGTTCATCACCGGCGGCGATGCCTGCTTCACCTCGGGCAACGATGTCGCCGACTTCAAGGCGCGCGGGGAACAGCAGGCCGAGGTGCCGTCGCCGGCGCGGGAGTTCCTGGCGGCGCTGCGCGCCTGCCCGAAGCCGGTCGTGGCCGCCGTGGCGGGCTATGCGATCGGCATCGGCACCACGCTGCTGCTGCATTGTGACCTGGTCTACGCTGCCGATACGGCGGTGTTCCGCATGCCCTTCGTCGATCTGGGGCTGTGCCCGGAGGGCGGGTCCTCGCTGGTCGTACCCCAGCGCGCGGGGCAGTTGCTCGCCAATGAACTGCTGATGCTGGGCGAGGCCTTCACGCCCGAGACCGCGCTGCGCGCCGGCATTGCCAATGCCGTCGTGCCGCTCGCCGACCTGTTCACCGTGGCGGAAGGCGCCGCACGGAAGCTTGCCACCAAGCCGCCTACCGCCTTGGCGGCCACCAAGCGCCTGCTGCGCCAGGCCGAGGAGACGCGGCTGACGACCCACATGGTCGAGGAGTTCTCACTGTTCGGCGCGCTGCTGCGGGGGCCGGAGGCGGCGGAAGCCGTCGCCGCCTTCCAGGAGAAGCGCAAGCCGGACTTCAGCCGCTTCCTCGCGGCAGAGTAGCACGCCTCCGCCCTTGCACCCGCCGGCGCGGGGTGGGAGGAAGCATCGACGCGGATCACCGCGGCGGGAGCGACTGGGCGCGGCGCGGACCGCGCCTCCGTTGGTCGGCGCGGCCACGCGGGACAGAAAGGGATTCATCATGAGACTCACGGGCTGGATGGCGGCAGTGGCCGCCGGATTGGGAATCGCCTTCAGCGCACCCGCCATGGCCGGCGCGACACTCGATGGCGTGCGCAGCCGCGGCGTCCTCGCCTGCGGCGTGAATGTCGGCGTGGCGGGCTTCTCGCTGCCGGACAGCCAGGGCGTGTGGCGCGGCATGGATGCGGACCTGTGCCGCGCCGTCGCCGCCGCCGTGCTCGGCGACCCGAACAAGGTGCGCTTCGTGCCGCTGACCGCGGTGCAGCGCTTCACCGCGCTTCAGTCGGGCGAGATCGACGTGCTGATCCGCCAGACCACGCTGTCGATGACGCGCGACACCACGCTGGGGCTGCGGCTGACCATCGCGAACCTCTATGACGGCCACGGCTTCATGGTGCGGCGCGATGCCAACATCACCAACCCGCGCGAGATGGATGGCATGACCATCTGCCTCTCGCCCGGCACGACGAACGAGCTGGTGACGACCGACTATTTCCGCACCAACAACCTGAGCTTCACCCCCGTGCTGCAGGAGCGGATGCAGGACAACGCGGCCTCCCTGCAGGCTGGCCGTTGCGACGCGATCGGCACCGATGCGACGCAGCTCGCAGCACTTCGCAGCCAGTTCACCAACCCGAACGACTACGTGATCCTGCCTGAGCGCTTCTCGAAGGAGCCCTACGGCCCGGTGGTGCGCCGCGACGACCAGGAATGGTTCGACGTGATCCGCTGGACGATCTCGGCGCTGATCAATGCCGAGGAGCTTGGCGTGACGGCGGCGAACGCCGAGGAGATGCGCCGCACCAGCACGAACCCGGAAGTCCGCCGCCTTCTTGGCGCCGACCCGCTGCTGGGCAATGCGCTGAAGCTCGATCCGGCGTGGGCGTACAACGCGATCCGCGCGATCGGGAACTACGGCGAGCTGTTCGAGCGGACCCTCGGCCCGAATACGCCGATCGGGCTCGACCGCGGGCTTAACCGCCTGTGGACCAATGGCGGCCTGATGTATTCCTGGCCGATGCGCTGAACGGGAGTTGGAGAGGGGCGCCGCCCCTCTCCGCCTTCCTCACAACCGATACGCCTGCCGTGCCAGCAGCTGCCAGTCGCTGCCCGGCTTCTGCCAGACCTGCAGCACACCGATGCGCACGGGCGAAACCTGCCCCTGCGGCGTCTCCGTCTCGCCGACGAACAGGTGCCGGACGATCGCGGTGTTGCCCACCATGCCGATGGTCTGCTCGCTCAGCTCGATCTTGCGGAAGGCGCTGGCGCGCGAGACGAGATAATCCACGAATTGCTGGCGGTTCTCGATGCGGCCGGCGGAATGGCCGTAGCTGAGCTGCGCGGCAGTCAGCGCCAGCAACTTTTCCCGATCCACCTCCAGCATCGCTTTGGTCAGCGCATCCACGGCCTGCGCCACGGCGGCCTGGTCCTGGGCGGCGGCCTCGCCTGCAGCGAGGGCAACGCCGGCGAGCACGGCGGCGCCGGCAAGGACGTCACGACGGCTTCCTGAAGTCATGGGGTTCCTCCCAAGTTCTTGTGTCCCGGCATGCGTTCTTGCACGCAACGGCACCGTAACGGTCGGATCGCACAGCGTCGACGGGTATCAGCCAGGGGGTACTCGCTTTTCCGTTGCGCATGCCCGCTGCGCAGGCGGATCATCGGCCCAACCGGAGCAACCGGATCGGAGGAAGCGACCGATGGAATTCGGCTACTTCGCCATGCCGTCCCACCCGCCCGAACGCGACCTGAAGGCGGGGCACGACTGGGATCTGCAGGTCCTGCGCTGGCTGGATGAGATGGGCTTCGCCGAGGCCTGGATCGGCGAACACCATACCGCCCCCTGGGAACCCCATCCCGCGCCGGACCTGCTCGTCGCGCAGGCGCTGATGCAGACGAAGCGGCTGCGCATCGGCCCGGGCGGCTTCCTGCTGCCCTACCACCACCCCGCCGAGCTGGCGAACCGCGTCGCCATGCTCGACCACCTGTCGGAAGGACGGCTGAACTTCGGCGTCGCCGCCTCCGGCCTGCCCTCCGACTGGGCGATGTTCAACGTCGATGGCATGTCCGGCCAGAACCGCGACATGACGCGGGAGGCGCTGGACATCATCCTGCGCCTGTGGACCGAGGACGGACCCTGGCATCACGAGGGCAGGTACTGGAAGGTCGACAAGCCGGACACGATGTTCGGCTTCCTGAAGCCGCACATCAAACCCTTGCAGGCGCCGCATCCGCCGATCGGCGTCGCCGGTCTGTCGAAGAACTCCGACACGCTGAAGCTGGCCGGCGAGAAGGGCTTCCTGCCGCTCTCGCTGAACCTGAACCCGGCCTATGTCGCCTCCCACTGGGACAGCGTCGAGATCGGCGCGAAGAAATCCGGCCGGACGCCATGGCGCGGCGACTGGCGGCTGGTACGCGAGATCTTCGTCGCGGAAACGGATGAGGAGGCCTGGCGCCTGTCGGTCGGCTCCCACATGGGCCGGATGATGGGGGAATACTTTCTCGACCTGCTCGCGCAGTTCGGCTTCAAGGACTACCTGAAGCACGATCCATCGGTGCCGGATTCCGACGTGACGGTGGAATACTGCGCAACGCACAACTGGATCGTCGGCAGCCCGAAGACGGTCGCCGAGAAGATCGAGCGCATCTACCACGAGGTCGGCGGCTTCGGTCAGTTGCTCGTCTTCGGCTTCGACTATGTCGAGAACCCGGAGGCGTGGAAGACATCGCTCGGTCTGTTGCAGACCGAGGTGGCGCCGAAGCTGAAGCATCTCGTGCCACCGCGCGGGGCGTCGCTCGCCGCCGCGCAGTAGGTTGCCGGGCAACGGCCATCGCCGCATCCTTCGCGCCGGGGATCGGAGGATGCGATGACCGCCAGCCTGCACCAATGGCCCGCCCAGGGCCGCGTCCATCACGGCGCACCGCTCGCCCAGGTGCTGCCGCGCGAGGTGGAGGACGCCGGTCGGGTCGTGCTGGTCACGACACGCTCGCTTGCGGATGGCGCGCTGGCCGCGTCCGCCAAGGCGGCGATCGGCCCCCGCCTGGCAGGCGTCTTCTCCGCCATGCGCGCGCACAGCCCCGTCGAGGACGTACTCGCCCTCGCCGCCTTGCTGCGCGACGCCGAGGCGGACCTCGTCGTGGCGCTTGGCGGTGGGTCTGTGATCGATGGCTCCAAGGTCGCGTGCATGGCGGTGTGGCGGGGTATCGCCGAGGCAGGGTCGCTGATCGCGGCGGCCGCCTCCCGGGGTGCGGCGCCGGGCTTCTGGGATGGCGCGGCGCCGGCGCCGCGGCTGGTCGCCGTGCCGACCACGCTCTCGGCCGCGGAGTTCGCGCCACATGCGGGCTACACCGATCTCGCGGCCGGGTGGAAGTATCGCGCGCTGGATCCGTGGATGGTGCCGCGCGCCGTGCTGCTCGACCCGGCAGCGACGCTGGAGACGCCGGCAGCGCTGTTCCTGTCCTCCGGCATCCGCGCACTGGACCATGCGGCGGAGCGCTGGTGCTCGACGGAGCCCCTGCCCTTCTCCGACGCCGTCTCCCGCCAGGCGATGGTCATGCTGGCGGAGAACCTGCCGCGGGCGCATCGCGATCCGCGGGACCTCGCGGCGCGCGGGGCGTGCCAGCAGGCCGCCTGGCTGTCGGTGATGGGCGGATGGGCTGGCGTGCCGGTGGGGGCAAGCCATGGGCTCGGCTACATCCTGGGCGCCGCGCGCGGGGTGCCGCACGGCATCACTTCCTGCCTGATGCTGCATGCGGTCATGCGCTGGAACGCGCCGGTGAATGAGCGTCGGCAGCGGGAGCTCGCGCACATCTTCGGCGGCGAGGAGGCCGGGCCGGCGATCGAGGCCTTCGTGCGCGGGCTCGGCCTGCCCACCCGGCTATCGGAACAAGGCATCACGAAAGCCGAGATCCCCGGCCTTGCTGCGCGCTGGACGGGGGATGCGCCGATCGCGACCAATCCCCGCCGGATCGGCGGTGCGGCCGACCTGGAAGCCATTCTGCATCTGGCGGCGTAACCGCCGGCCTGTATCGTTGCGCGGCGGCATGAGGAGACGGCGCGCGATGCACATGGTGCTGGTTATGCTCGGCGGGGTGCTGCTGCTGGGCGTGTTCGTGCTGTTCGGCTGGCTGTGGGGGCATGGGCTCGCCGGGTCGGCGACCGGCGCGCAGGCCTTCGTCGCGGCGTGGCTCGTGGTGGCGCTGGTCAACATGTGGGTTGGCGTGACGCGGGCCGGCTACACCGTCATGCAGGAGCTGCCGATCCTGCTGGTGAACTTCGCGGTGCCGGCGGCGATCGCCATGCTGGTCGCGTGGCAGCTTCCCCGGAGTTGAACGGGTGACGGGCATCCCGGCCTAAGGCGCCGCCGCCGCCGGCGATGCCGATCCGCCGGTGCTGCGCGTCACCGGCCCGGCGGTCTTCGCGGTCTAGAAGCGCTCCGCCGCGAAGGGTGCGAAGTCGAAGTTGGGGCGCTCCCCCGCGATCGCGGCACCGAGCAGCGCGCCGGTCGGCGCCGAGCCCGTCAGGCCGAGATGGCCATGGCCGAAGGCGCACCAGATGCCCTGCCAGTCGCGCAGCGGGCCGACCACCGGCAGGCTGTCCGGCAGGCAGGGGCGGTGGCCCATCCAGCTTTTCGCGCCGCTTGTGTTCACGTCCGGGAACACCGCCTTCAGGTCGCCGAGCAGCAGTTCCGCGCGCGCCTCGTTCGGCGGCGCGTCGAGGCCGGCGATCTCGACCGAACCGGCGACGCGCAGCCCCTCCTCCATCGGCGAGATGAACACCTTGCGGTCGGCGGGCGACAGCACGCGGCCCGGCATGACGCCGGGATCAGGCAGCATCATGTGGTAGCCGCGCTGGGTCTCCAGCGGCACCTTCAGGCCGAGCGGCGCGAGCAGGCGCGCAGACCAGGCGCCGGCGGCGAGCACGACCTGGTCGGACGGGATGAAGCCGTCGGCCGTTTCCACGCCGGTGACGCGGCGGCCGTCGGTGCGCAGCGCGCGGACCTCGGCGGCACGGACCTCGCCGCCCTGGCGCTGGACGCCGCGGGCGACCACCTCGGCAAAGCGGGCCGGGTTCACGCTCGACCCATGGTCGCGCAGATAGGCGGCGCGGGTATAGACCGGCGAGACGGCGGGCTCGAGCGCGGCGAGTGCCGCACGGTCCAGCACCTCGATCTGCAACCCGTGGCGGCGGCGCAGGTCGAGGCCGGCCTTGTCCTTCGCCATCTGGGCATCGTCGCGATAGAGATAGAGCTGCCCGGCCTCGCGGATCAGCTCCGGCGCGCCCTCGGCCGCGAGGATTTCCTTGTGGCGGTCGAGCGTGCCGAAGAACAGCGCGGCGAGCGCATCGGCCGCGGCCTCCACCTTCTCCGTCCGCGCGGACGCCACGAAGCGCAGCAGCCAGGGCGCGGCCTTCAGCCAGTAGCGCACCGGGATGTGGAGCGCGCCCTTCGGGTCCATCATCATCCCCGGCACCTGCTTCAGGATGCCGGGCATGGCGAGCGGCGCAACCGAACCGTGGCTGATCGCGCCGGCATTGCCGGAGGACGCCGCGCCCGGCTTCTGCGCATCCAGCACCAGCGGCTTCAGCCCGCGCTTCGCCAGGTGCCAGGCCACGCAGAGCCCGACGATGCCGCCGCCGATCACGACGATGCGCGGCGATTCCAATGCAGATTCCATGGCCGGCATGCTGCCCCGGCTGCGGCCCGCGCGGAAGCCCGCCCCCGCGTTGACGGAGGCCGGCCCGCATCGCACCCTTGGCGCCAATCAAGACGAGGAACGTTCCGATGAGGATCACCCCGAACAATGCCGGGTTGGGCGCCCGCGTGGAGGGCATCGACCTGTCGCGCGCGCTGTCGCCCGAGGATTTCAGAACCGTGCTGCGCGCGCTCGGCCAGTACGGCGTCCTGTGCTTCCCGGGGCAGGACCTGGACGCCCCGGCGCTGTCCGGCTTCGGCAGCCGCTTCGGCGAGCTGGAAGTGAACGTCGCCAACCTGTTCCACGCCGAGGGGCATCCGGAGGTGATGCACCTGTCCAACATGAAGGACGCTGCCGGCAAGCCGCTCGGCCTGTCGGATGCCGGCCAGGGCTGGCACACGGACATGTCCTATTCGAAGGAGATCGCGCTCGCCAACGTGCTGCACGCGAAGCGCGTGCCGCGACGGGATGGCAAGCCGATCGGCTGCACGCAGTTCCGCAACATGCATGCCGCCTATGACGACCTGCCCGCCGAGGTGAAGCAGCGGATCGAGGGACGCACCGCGATCCATGACTTCGCGAAGTTCTGGGACATGATGCGCATCCGGCCCGGTTCGATCCGTGGGCCGCTGACGCCGGAACAGCGGGCGAAGAAGCCGCCCGTCTCCCAGCCCATGGTGCGGCAGCACCCGATCACCGGGCGGAAGGTGCTGTACTGCAACTCCGGCTACGCGATGTTCGTCGAGGGCATGGACCGGGCGGAGAGCGACGCGCTGCTCGACTACCTGTTCCGCCACCAGGCGCAGGAGAAGTTCTTCTACGAGCATGAATGGAACGAAGGCGACGTGCTGATGTGGGACAACATCGGCACGCTGCACAACGCGGTTGCCGACTACGGGCCCGATGAGCCGCGCTTCATCCTGCGCGTGCAGGTGATGGCCAATCTCGACTACGCGGCGCTCGCGGCATGAGGCTGGTCACGATCGAGGGGCCCGTCCTCGGCGGGCTGATCGGGGATGAGGTCGTGGCGCTGCGGCCCGCTCTGTCGGCGGCGATGCGGGCGGCAGGCGAGGCCGACACCGCGGAGGCCGTGATCCCGGCCGACATGGTCGCGCTGATCGGTGACGAGGCGGCGATGGTCGCGGCGGGCCGCGCGCTCGCCTTCGCCGCGCGGGCGGAGAACGCCGCGCTGCGCGCGCCGGTGGCGTCCGTGCGGCTGCTGGCGCCGCTGACGCCGGGGAAGATCCTCGGCATCGGGCGCAACTACGCCGACCATGCGAAGGAGGCGGGCGGACCGAAGCTCGAACTGCCGCGCGTGTTCATGAAGCCGACCTCCTCGGTGGTCGGACCGGGAGCCGCGGTGTCCATCCCAGCTGCCGTGAAGAAGCCGGATTGGGAGATCGAGCTCGCCGTCGTTATCGGGAAGCGCGCGCGCAACGTGTCGCAAGGCGTCGCGCTGGATCATGTCGCCGGCTACACGGTGCTCGACGACGTCAGCGCGCGGGAATTCCAGTTCGACGTGCCGCTCGCGATGACGTCCTTCGCCAAGGGGATGGATGGCTTCTGCCCGATCGGCCCCTGCCTCGCGACGGCCGACGAGGTGGGCGAGCCCTGGGCGCTCGACCTGCGCTGCTGGCTGAACGACGAGGACGTGCAGCACGGCAATACACGGGACCTGATCTTCCCCGTCGCGACGCTGATCGCCTTCATCAGCCGCTACATGACGCTGGAACCGGGCGACATCATCGCGACCGGCACGCCGGCCGGGGTCGGGCATTTCCGCGACCCGCCGCGCTATCTGAGACCGGGGGACCGGCTACGCATGGAGATCGAGCGCGTCGGCGTCCTCGAACACAGCATCGCCTAACGAAGAAACAGGGAGACGATCCATGATCCGCAGGTTGCTGCTGGGCGCCGCCTTGGCGCTGACGGCCTTGCCCGCCCTCGCCCAGCCACGCGCACCGGGCACCGATTACCCGAACCGGCCGGTGCGCATCGTCGTCGCGCTCGCGCCGGGCGGCAATGCCGACATCAATGCGCGGCTTGTCGCGACCGCGCTGTCGCAGCGGCTCGGCCAGCAATTCGTCGTCGAGAACCGGCCATCCGGCGGCGGCACCGTGGCCTTCGAGACGGTCGCGCAGACGCCGCCCGACGGCTACACGCTGCTGGTCGGCGCGCTGGGGTCGCACACGCTGAATGTCGGGCTTTATGGCGAGCGGCTGCGCGTGCATCCGCTGACCGGGGTGGACCACATCACCATCTCCAGCCATTCGGCGATCGTGCTGGTGGTGAACAACAGCTTCCCCGCCCGGACCTTGGCCGAGTTCCGCCAGCAGGTCGCGGCCAATCCCGGGCGGTTCGACTTCGGCTCCTCCGGCAACGGTACCACGGGGCACATCGCCGCCGCGCTGATGCTGCACCTGATGGGCGTGCAGGCGCAGCACGTGCCCTATCGTGGTTCGGCCGCGGCCTTCCAGGACCTGCTGGGGGGGCGCACGGCGTTCCAGGCGGACACCATCTCCTTCGTCACGGAACCCATCCGCACCGGCCAGGTGCGTGGGCTGGTGATCGCGACGCCCGAACGGTCGCCGATGATCCCGGACGTGCCGACCGCGGCCGAGGCCGGGCTGCCGGAATTCCAGGCCACCACCTGGACGCCGTGGTCCACCACCCTCGGCACGCCGATGGTGATCCGGCAGTTCCTGTATGAGCAGATCGCCGAGGTGTTGAAGCAGCCGGAGATCCGCGACCGGCTTGTCGCCATGGGCAACACCATTCCGGACGGGATGACGCCGGATGCGACGCGCGCCTTCATCGCCGCCGAGATCGAGAAATGGGTCCCGGTGGTGCGGGCGACCGGCGCGCGGGTGGATTGATCGGCGGCCGCGTTCTTCGACCGCGGGCGTCCTTCCTTCATGCCCTCGGGCGCCACAGCCCCGGCGCGCGATGAAACCTCGTGCCGTCGGGATGAAGCGCCCGAGGCGAATTCGCTTGATGCCCGCCATCGCCCCGCGCGATCTTCCTGACTCGGAACGACCTGGGAGCGGGGCGATGGAGAACGGGCTGACGGAACGGAACCGGCTGCGCGTGCGGCAGCTCTATGACGCCTATGTCGGCGGCGACATGGCGACGGTGATGGCCTCCCTGACCGACGACGTCTGCTGGACCTCCGGCGACGGGCCTTCGGCCGCGCCCTGGTGCGGCTGCCGCAACGGGCGGGCGGGCGTCGAGCAGTACTTCGCCGAACTCGCGGCGAAGTGCAGCATCCTCGACTACCGAGTCGGCGAGATCATCGTCGATGGCGACCGGGTCGCGGTCACGGCCGTTGTTCGCGCCCGCTACCACCACAGCGGCGCGGAGCGCGAGGTCACCAAGGTCGATGTCATCCGGATGCGGGACGGGCAGGTCGCAGAGTTCCGGGAATACTACGACACGGCGGCGATGGCGGCGGATTTGGCCGTCTAGGACATCGAGCGCAGATCAGGCGAACACCTCGTCCAGCCAGTCGAGCACGCGGCGATTGAGCAGCGAGCGGTTGGTCATCTCGCAATGCGTCCCCGCGCCCTCGGCTGCGGTGAAGGCAAGCATGGTCTTCGGACAGCGCAGCGCGTCGAACAGCGTCCGGGCACCGATCGCCAGCGCGTCCTTATCGGCCGAGGTGATGAGGGTCGGGCAGGTGATCTTCTCGGCGTGCCCCACCATCGTGTAGGTCTCGGTCTTGACCAGGAAGTCGCGCAGCGTGTCGCAGCCGAGCACCCAGAAGCCGCGCTGGTAGATGCTCCAGCGCAGCCGGCGGTTCTGCGCGATCATGCCGTCCAGCTTGCCCAGCACCGCGTCATCGATGGTGCCGAGATTCGCGGCCTGCTGTTCCGTCGCACCCAGCTTCCGGGCAACGCCGCGGAAGGAATCCCCCGTCGCCCATTGGCCGGGATCGGCGATGCAGGCGGCCAGGCGAGGCTCGCCCGCCGCCGCCCGCGGCGCGAGGTAGCCGCCGAGGCTGGCCCCGTTCAGCGCGATGCGCTTCGGGTCGACGATGGGCTGGGTCAGCGCGAAATCCACCACGGCGCTGATCACCGCGTCCCATTCCGGCGTATGCGCGACACCCTGGCGATACAGCATGTCGCCCTGCCCCGGGCCGTCGACGATCAGCGCGTGGTATCCGCGGCGGGAGGCGGCGACGGCGCTCATGAAATACAGGTCGGTGACGGTCGCGTCGTAGCCGTTGGTGAAGATGATGGTGGGGCGGACCTCCCGCTCCTGCCCGACCGCCGGGATCAGATAGGCCGGCATGGCGGCGCCGCGGAACGGGATGCGCTGCGGCAGGATGGGCGGGTCGAACAGCGCCAGGCCCTTGTCCATGGCCTCGATCTGCCTGCCGAAGCCGGCAAGCAGCCGGGGATCGACCGGCTTGCCGTAGAGCGGATGATAGGAGGCGCCGAAGAAGACGCTGGCCCGCAGGTAGAGTTCGCGGGCGCTCTGCCGATGGCCCTTGGACAGGCAGGTCTCGGCCTCGGCGGCCATGCGCGCGCCGGCGGCGATGAAGGCATCGTAGAAGGCATCGTCGCCGCCATCGCCGACCGCGTCGGCGACGGCCTCGACCTCACCGACATCGGCGCCGCCATAAGGGATGTAGGCGAGCGGCCAGCAGCCAAGCTCGTTCAGAAACTCGTCCTTGAACAGAGTCGCCATGTCATCCCCCGCCGTCCGGCTGCGTCCGGCCCACAATGCCGTGAGGCCGCGGCTCCGTCACCTGGACCTAGTCGCGGATGTCGGCGCGGAACACCTTGCTGACGATCTTCCAGCCCTCACCGGTCTTGAGGAACACCAGGTAGTCGGTGAAGTACCGCGGCGGAATCTGGCAGGCGACCTTGGCGACGGCGCATTCCGGGCCGGACTGGTCGATCATCAGGATGCGATCCTCGCGCGCCAGGCCCTTGGCCTTGGGGTTGTCGCGGGACTTCACCCAGGCGAACCAGTCTTCCCGCGGCAGGTCCGCCACCGTGCCGTCCTTCTCGGAATAGAGATGCGCGCAGGGGTGGAAGGCGGCGCCGAGCTTCGCCGTGTCGCCTTCGTAGAGGCCGTCGAGATAGGTGTGCAGGACAGCCTCGATCGCGGCGATGTCGCTGGCGGGCATGGCGTTGCTTCCTCAATGTCGTGGGGTGGCGTGATGCTGGCGCGGATCGGTCCGGGCCGCCAGGGGCGTTTGCGTGTCAGCGCCGCGGTTTACACGGCCTGCGGGCCGGTTGAATGTCCACGGACGGGAGAGAAAAACGCCATGACGATCCGTCGCCGTCCCTTGCTGGCCCTGCCCGCCGCGCTGGCGTTTCCGGCGCCGCTGCTGGCGCAGACCGCGTCCTGGCCGTCACGGCCGGTCCGCATCATCGTCCCCTACGCCGCCGCGGGCGGGACGGACCTGCTGGCCCGCGCGATCGGGGAGGCGCTGCGGCCGGTTTTCCCGCAGCCCTTCGTGGTCGAGAACCGCGCCGGCGCGGCGGGCGTCGTGGGGTCGGAGGTCGTCGCCCGGACCGAGCCGGACGGGTACTCGCTGCTGGTGGTGGTCTCCACGCATGTCATGAACCGCTACTACCTGCCCTCCATGCCCTTCGACCCGATCCGCGATTTCACGCCGATCGCCATGCTGTCGCGGAACACCATGGTACTGGCCGCCGGGGCCAACCAGCCCTTCGACAGCCTGCGCAGCATGCTGAACCACGCCAAGGCCAATCCCGGCCGCGTCGGTACCGGCAGCACGGAGGCACTGTCCTCCTTCGTCGGCCAGGAACTCGCCCGCCGTGCGGGGGTGGAGATGCCGGATGTCGCCTATCGCTCCGGCGGGCAGCTGATGAACGACATCGTCGCGGGGCACCTGCCGACCGGGTGGACCAGCACGGTCAGCGCGGCGCCGCACATGCAGACGGGCAAGGTGCGCATCCTGGCCGTCTCCACCGCCGAGCGCTGCGCCGCCTTCCCCGATGCGCCGACGGTGCAGGAGCAGGGCATCTCGAATTTCGACCTGTCGGGCTGGGTCGCGATGTTCGCGCCGCCGCGCATGGACCCGGCGCTGGCGCAGCGCATCACCGGCGCCATGCAGCAGGTCTTCGACGATGCGGCCTTCAAGCAGCGCCTGCTCGGCATGGGTGTCGAACGCGATTTCCGCCCTGCCCCCGCGCTGGTCGAGGTGATGCAGCGCGACGATCGCACCTGGTCCGCGGCCGCCGCCGCCGGCCATATCCGTGTCCAGCAATAGGATCATCGCCATGGCCAACCCCGCCCTTCGCCGGGCCTTCCAGGACAAGAAGTTCATCGTCGCGCCCGGCATCTTCGACATGATCTCGGCCAAGGTCGCCGATGGCATGGGGTTCGACTGTCTCTACGGCACGGGCTTCGGCACCGTGGCCTCGCATCTCGGCGTCCCCGATGCGGGCATCGCGACCTATGCAGACATGGTCGCGCGGATGGGGCAGATGGCGCGCGGCGTGAAGACGCCGATCATCGCCGATGCCGATACCGGCTATGGTGGGTTGCTCAACGTCCGCCATACGGTGATGGGGTATGAGCAGGCTGGCATCTCGGGCATCCAGCTCGAGGACCAGGAGATGCCGAAGAAATGCGGCCACACGCCGGGCCGTCGCGTTATCCCGGCCGAGGAGATGGTGCTGAAGGTGAAGGTCGCCGTCGAGGCACGCACCAGCCCGGACTTCCTGATCGTGGCGCGGACGGATGCGCGCACGACGCTCGGCCTCGATGAGGCGATCCGCCGCGGCCGCATGTTCGCCGATGCCGGCGCCGACATCGTCTTCATCGAAAGCCCCGAGAGCGAGGAGGAGATGCGCGCGATCGGCCGCGCGATCGACAAGCCGCTGCTCGCCAACATGGTGGAAGGCGGGCGCACGCCGATCCTGCCGGCGAAGACGTTGCAGGAGATCGGCTACGCCATCGCGATCTATCCGGCGCTCGGCTTCCTCGCCATGGCAGCGGCGATGGAGCGGGTCTTCGGGCATCTGAAGAAGGAAGGAGACAGCTTGGCCATCGGTGAATCATACGGCTTCAAGCGCATGACGGAGCTGATGGGCTTTCCGGAAGTCTGGGAGTTCGAGAAGCGCTGGGCCCAGCCCGAGCCCGCGAAGGCCGCGGAATGAGCGCGCTTCCTGGCGTCAAGGCGCTCGTCTTCGACACCTTCGGGACGGTGGTGGATTGGCGGAGCGGCATCGCGCGCGATGCGCGGACGTTTCTCGCGAAGCACAAGCGCGACGACATCGACCCCCTCGGCTTCGCCGATGCCTGGCGGAAGAAGTACCAGCCGGCGATGGAGGCGGTGCGGTCCGGCAAGCGCCCCTTCACGCGGCTGGATGTGCTGCACCGGGAGAATCTCGATGCGCTGCTGGCCGACCACGGCATCAGCGCCGGGAAAGCCGAGCTCGACTGGCTGAACCGCGCCTGGCACCGGCTCGACCCCTGGCCGGATGCGATCCCGGGGCTGCTGCGGCTGCGCGCGAAGCATTTCCTCGCGCCGCTGTCGAACGGGAACATCCTGCTGCTCGCGAACATGGCGAAGCGCGCGGGCATTCCGTGGGATGCGGTGCTCGGCGCCGAGGCAGCCCAGGCCTACAAGCCGCAGCGCGAGGCCTATACCCGCACCGCGGAGATCCTGGGCCTGGAGCCGGGTGAGGTCGCGCTCGTTGCCGCGCACAACGGGGATCTCGCCGCGGCGCGCAAGGCGGGGCTCAAGACCGCCTTCGTGCTGCGGTCGCATGAGCACGGGCCGGACCAGGCGACCGACCTGCGCGCGGATTCCGACTGGGAGGCCATCGTGGGCTCCTTCGAGGAACTCGCGGACAGGCTGGGCTGCTGAGGCAAGCGCCGCACCGGCCTCACTGCCGGTGCGGCGTTCCGTGTTATTCCGCGCGGATGTTGCCCTCGCGGATCACCGGTTCCCATTTCGCGGCGTCGGTGCGGATGAAGCTCGCGAATTCCTCCGGCGTGCCGGCGACGACCTGCGCTGCCTGCACGCGCTCGGCTGCTTCCTTCACTGCCGGCGTCAGCATGATGGTGCGCAGGATGCGGTTGGCGGCCAGCGTCACGTCCGCCGGCATCCCCGCCGGGGCCACCACGCCGTGCCAGGTGGCGGAGGAGAAGCCGGCGTAGGTCGCGCCGACCGGCGGCACGCCCGGCAGCGCCGGCACCGCTGCCGCGGTGCTGACGGCGATGGCGCGAACCGCATTTTCCCGGATGAAGGGCAGCGAGGTGGACACGGAGGGGAAGGTCCAGTCCGTCTCCCCCGCGATCGTGCTGCGCATGACATCGGCGCCCGAGCGATAATGCACCGCCTGCCAGCGGATGCCGGCCAGCCGGGCGAGCAGTTCGGCGCTCAGGTGGCTGGCATGGCCGACGCCCGGCGAGGCGTAGGTCATCTCCCCGTTGCGGCGCTTCGCCAGCTCGATGAGCTCGGGCAGCGTCGTTGCCTGCAGCCCCGGCCGCGTCACGATGACGAGCGGCAGGTTCACCAGGTGGATGATGGGGGTGAACGCGGTCAGCGGATCGTAGGACAGCGATGGCTGCAGCATCTTGCCGATCGCGTTCGCGCCGAGGTCGGCCATCATCAGGGTGTAGCCATCCGGCCGGCTGGTGGCGACGACGCCGCCCGCGATGGTGCCGCCGGCACCCGAGCGGTTCTCGACCACCATCGGCTGGCCGTTGGCGTGCTGCGGGAAGGCATTGGCGACGGAACGCGACAGCGTGTCCACCGCGCCCCCGGCGCCGAAGGGCACGATCAGCCGCACCGGGCGGTCCGGCCAGGCGCCCTGGGCGCGCGCGGCCACCGGCAGGCCGGCGGCAGCCGCCAGCGCACCGAGGGAACGACGGTGAATAGCGAATGTCATGGCGCGGTCGCCCTCCCAGAATATTGTTGCCGCCACATCGGCAGCACGGCCGCGGGCTGTCAACAGCGGCGCGACTTGGCATGCTTGCGCCACAGCTGAGGAAGCCCCCATGACCTGGTCCATCGTCGCCCATGATGTCGCGAGCGGCGCCTTCGCCGTCGCGGTCACCACCTGCAACCTGGCGGTGGGTGCGTCCTGCCCCTTCCTGCGGAGCGGCGTGGGGGCAGTTTCGACCCAGTCGCTGAGCAACCGCTATCTGGGTCCGGCGGTGCTGGACGGGCTGGCGCGGGGGCTGTCGCCGCAGCTCGCGCTCGATACCGCGCTGGCGGGCGACGAGGGGCGCGGGCTGCGGCAGATCCATGTGGTGGACCGGCACGGCCGCACCGCCTCGCATACCGGTGCGAACTGCGTGGAATGGTGCGGCGGCGTGGCGGGCGATGGCTTTTCCGTCGCCGGTAACATGCTGGCGAACGGAAGCGTCGTCGACGATACGGCGGAAGCCTTCGTGCGGCTGTGGGACGAGCCCCTGCCCGAGCGGCTGGTCGAGGCCCTGCAGGTCGGACAGGCGACGGGCGGCGACCGGCGTGGGCGGCAATCGGCCGCGCTGATGGTCATCGGCGCCGAGGACTTCCCCGACATCAACCTGCGCGTCGACGACCATGCGGAGCCGCTGGTGGAGCTGTCTCGGCTGTTGGGGCTTTGGCGGTCGCAGGCGGAGCCGGGCCTCGCCGGCCGCCCCTGTCGCGCCAACCCGGCCGGCCAGACGGATCTGGATGCCATCGAGGCCGGCTGGCGTTCCCGCTGGCCCGACCTGCGCCTGCGCCGCTGAAGGACTTGCGCGCCGGCCGCGGCGGCGGCAGGGAAGCGCAACACAGGAGGAACGCCCAGCATGCGCACGCACAGGATCGCCGCCATCGGGGGCGACGGCATCGGACCGGAAGTGATCGCCGCGGGCTGCCGCGTGCTGGATGCGGTCGCCCAGGCCCAGGGCGGCTTCGCCTTCGCGTTCGAGACCTTCGACTGGGGCAGCGAGATGTATCGCCGCACCGGGAAGATGATGCCGGATGACGGGCTGAAGGCGCTGGAAGGCTTCGACGCGATCTTCTTCGGCGCGGTCGGCGCGCCGGATATTCCCGACCACATCACGCTGTGGGAGTTGCGGCTCGCGATCTGCCAGGGCTTCGACCAGTACGCGAATGTCCGGCCGACCAAGCTGCTGCCGGGCGTGCGCGGGCCGCTGCGGGAGGATCTCGGCAAGCAGATCGACTGGGTGATCGTGCGCGAGAACTCGGAAGGCGAATATGCGGGCGTCGGCGGCCGTGCACATCGCGGCCTGCCGATCGAGGTCGCGATGGATGTCGCCGTCTTCACCCGCGACGGCGTGGCGCGCATCTGCCGCCATGCCTGCGAGGTGGCGATGGCCCGCCCGCGCAGGCACCTGACGGTCGTGACGAAGTCCAACGCGCAGCGCCACGGCATGGTGATGTGGGACGAGGTCTGCGCCGAGATTACCGCGCAGTACCCGGCGCTGACGGTCGAGAAGATGCTGGTCGATGCGATGACCGCGCGCATGGTGATGAAGCCCGGCAGCGTGGATACCGTCGTCGCGACCAACCTGCATGCGGATATCCTGTCCGACCTGGCCTCGGCGCTGGCGGGGTCGCTCGGCATCGGCGCGACCGGCAATATCGACCCGCAGCGGCGCCGGCCCTCGATGTTCGAGCCGATCCATGGCTCAGCCTTCGACATCACGGGTAAAGGCATCGCGAACCCGCTCGGGTCGTTCTGGACGGCGTCGATGATGCTGGAACATCTGGGCGAACCCGCCGCCGCGCAGCGGCTGATGCGGGCGGTGGAAGCGGTGACGGCGCGCGGTACGGTGCTGACGCCGGATCTCGGCGGCACGGCGACGACCGTCGAGGTGACGAATGCGGTGATCGCGGCGCTGGAGGGTGCCAACATCTGAGGGGACGCCGATGGCGGAGATCGAACCGGGCTTCACCATTATCCGCGGCGGACGCCTCGCCGACCCGGCGAAGCGCCGCGCGGAGCCTGCCGACATCCTGATCCAGGATGGCGTGATCCGTGAGGTCGGCGTCGACCTCACGGCGCCGGACGATGCGACCGTCGTCGATGCCGACGGCTTCCTGCTGCATCCCGGGCTCATCAACGCGCATACGCATGGCCATGGCGCGCTGGCGCGGGGCACGGGGGATCGCTGGACGCTGGAGCTGCTGCTGGCCGCGTCGCCCTGGATCGGCGGCGGCCGGGCGCTGGCCGACAAGAAGCTGTCGGCGCAGATCAACGCCGCGGAGATGGTGCTGAAGGGCTGCACGGCGGCGTATGACCTCTACGCGGAGGCGCCGCTGCCCACCGCCGAGGGCATGGACGCGGTTGCCGAAGCCTATGCCGGCGTCGGCATGCGCGCCGTCGTCGCGCCGATGGTGGCGGACACCACGGTCTATGATGCCATTCCGGGGCTGCGCGACGCTCTGCCGGAGGCGTTGCGCGCGCAGGTGGACGGCCTGCGCCTGCCGCCGCATGAGGCGACGCTCACCGCCATGCGCGGCATCGTTGCGAACTGGCACTGGGCGTCGAAGGACATCCGCGTCGCCGTCGCGCCCACCATCCCGCATCACTGCACGGATGCCTTCCTGTGCGGTTGCCGGGACCTCGCGCGCGACTTCGGCGTCGGGCTGCACTCGCATGTCGGCGAGAGCAAGGTGCAGGCCATCGCCGGCATCAGGCGGTATGGCAGGACGCTGCTTGGGCACATGGATGCGCTCGGGCTTGTCGGGCCGGGCTTCACCGTCGCGCATGGCGTGTGGCTGGACGACGACGACATGAAGCGGCTGAGGGACGCGGGCGGGGCGCTCGCCCACAATCCGGGCAGCAACATGAAGCTGGGCAACGGGATGTTCCCGCTTCGGCGCGCGCTCGACCTCGGTCTGACGGTCGGCATCGGCACGGACGGCTCGTCTTCCTCCGACCACCAGAACATGTATGAGGCAATGCGCGCGGCCTCGGTCATGTCGAAGGTGCGCACGCCCGATCCGCATCAATGGGCGTCGGTCGAGGAAGTCTACGCCGCCGCCACGCGGCATTCAGCCAAGGCGCTCGGCTTCGACGACATCGGCGCGATCGCGCCGGGGATGAAGGCGGATATCGTCTTTCTCGACCTGACCGCCATCAACTGGATCCCGCATCATTGGTCGGTGAACCAGATCGTGCATGTCGAGGACGGGTCCAGCCTCCACCACGTCATGATCGGCGGGCGGTTCGTCGTGCGCGATCGCAAGCTGCTATCCATCGATCTCGCACGGCTGGCGACGGAGGCTGAAGCGGCACGGGAGAGGCTCGATGCGCTGAACGCGCAATGGAAAGGGCTGTTCGACCTGCTGGAGCCGGTCGTCGCCTCCTTCTGTCCTGCGCTCGCCGCGCAGCCTTATCGCGTGCGGCGATACCTGTGCGATGCGCCGGCCTAGGCTGGACCACCGGCCCCAGGCAGCGCAGCATCCCGCCGCATCGAACAGCAGGAGCCACCATGGAGATCGTCGATCTCAGCCGCGAGATCTTCCACCGCACCCAGGTGCACCCCAGCCACCCGCCGGTGGTCATGACGGTGTGGAACGACCATTCCGAGAAGAAGCACGCGGGCGACACGGTGTTCAGCAGCAAGGCGATGTCGATCGCCTTCTCCGACCACGCCGGTACGCATGTCGATGCGCCGGTGCATTTCGACCCGCGGCCGGAGGCGCTGTCGATCGACCAGGTGCCGCTCGAGAAGTTCTACACCAGCGGCTTCTGCATCGACCTGTCGCATATCGCGCTGAAGACCTCCGCCACGCTGGAGGAGGTGCAGGAGGCGGTCGCCAAATCCGGTGAGACGATCCGGCCCGGCGATACGGTGCTGATCTGGTTCGCGACGAATGAAAGGCTGCTGGGCAAGCCGGGCTACCAGCATGACTTCCCCGGGCTTTCGTTGCCCGCCATCCACTGGCTCGCCGACCAGGGCATCGGCATGTTCGGCGTGGAGGCGATCAGCCCCGCCCCCGAGGGCGAGCCGAACTTCCAGGCGCACATGGCCTGCGCGGAACGCGGCATCACGCACATGGAATGCCTCGCGAACCTCGACAAGCTGATCGGCCGCGGGCGCTTCCGCTTCATCGGCTTCCCGCTGAAGATCCGCGGCGGAACGGCAAGCCCGATCAGGGCGGTGGCAGTCTTCGAGTAGCACCCAGGCGCACCTGCCGGTGCTAGTCGGCACCAAGCTGGCAGGTGGCATCCGGGCGCCATGCCGGGCACAGGCGTCGCCACTCGGTGACCATCGCGTCGACCTGATGCAGCGTCGCGTTGCCGGCCGATGGCGTACAGACCTGCGCGCCATGCGTGCCGACGAACAGGTTGGCCATGACGCGCGCAGTGCCGACGATGTTGCGCGACACGATCCGGCGGGATTCCGGGTCCTCGGCGAGGCCCGTATGCATCGCGATGGCGCGCCGCACGGCCGACTGCGCCGCGGCTCCCCATCGGCGGTCCCTGCGGTCGCAGCGCACCGCGAGCTGCGCAGCGAAGGATTGCCAGCCGAGCAGGATCACCGCCGGCGGCAGCGTCGGAAGGGGTGGCTCGCCTTCCGCGCCGATCCGCACGAGATCGTCGGCATCGCGCCAGGGCATCGTGATGTCATCGGCCTCGTTGCAGATCTCGCGGCCATAGGTCTCGTACAGACGCGTTCCGACGGTGACGCTGAACGCGGCCGTGGCCATGAGTCGCCACTGTGCTTCAGGCGGAAACGGACGCACGATTGCGGCAAGGCCCTGCTCCAACTGACGCGCCCAGGCCTCGTCGCGCGCGCCGCAAAGCGGCGCGAGGGTCACGAGCCGGGCGGCGCGAATGTAGACCGCGTCAAACCGGGGCAGGTCGTCGCGATCCTGAGCGGATGCCGGGAGTGCGAGAAAGAAGGCGAGGAGCATGATGGCACGCATGCGGATCGACTATCCGCACGATCCGGCGGCAGCAAGGCAGCGAAGCGCTTCACTGTGATATGGACAACGGCGGGAGATCGGAGAGGAGCACCGCTCCCCCCGTCCCGTCACTGCTGCTCCAGCCCCGCCTCCCGCGCCCGCGCCGTCAGCACCGTGATCTGGTTGCGCAGGAAGTCCTGGAATTCCGCCGGCGTCGAGCCGCGCGGCGCATAGCCCAGCCGGGCTAACCGATCCTTCAGCTCGGTATCGCCCAGCACCTTGTTCAGCGCGGCATTGGCGCGGGCGACGATCGGTGCCGGCGTCGCCGCCGGCACGGACATTCCGAACCACACATCGAACTCGAAGGCCGGCAGGACGGATTTCACCGTGGGAATGTCAGGCGCCAGCGAGAAAGGCTGCGGCGATGTCACGGCCAGCGCGCGCACCTTCCCTTCCCGCACCTGCGGCATCCCGGCGGCGAGGTCGGTGAAGGTGCTGTCGATGCGACCGGCGATGACGTCGGTCAGCGCCTCTGGCCCGCCACGATACGGTACGCCTGTCATCTCCACGCCCGCCAGGCGCGCGAGCGTCGCGGAGGCGATCAGCGCCGAGGAATTGCCATGGCTGAAGGTCAGCGGCGTGCGCGATGCCTTGGCGTGCTCGATGAAGCCGCGCAGGTCCTGCGCTGGGGAGGATGCCGGCACGACCAGCATGTAGACCGTCTCGGCCACGAAGCCGATCGGCGTGAAGTCGCGCAGCGGATCATAGGCCAGCCGCCGCACCGTGTAAGTGTTCAGCGCGCCGTTGGTCACCGACAGCACGCACCAGGTCAGGCCATCGGGCGCCGAGCGCGCCGCGCTTTCCGTGCCGACCACGCCGTTGCCGCCGGGCCGGTTGTCGACGATCACAGGCTGGCCGAGTTCGCGCGTCAGCGGCTCCGCGAGGTGGCGCATCAGCGTGTCGGTCACGCTGCCGGCGGGGAAGGCGACGACGAGGCGGATCGGCCGGTCGGGCCAATTCCCCTGCGCGAAGGCGGGCGCGGCGAGCAGCCCCGCGCCCGCCCCCAGCAGCGCACGGCGGTTCACGGTGGTCATGGCGTTCATCCCTTGGACGTGTTGCTGCCGATGAAACGGTGGATCTCGGTGTTGTCCACCTTGGGGCCCAGGGCGGCGACCGCCTCGGCCCAGCGTTCGCAGCACAGCGCGAGCATGGCGGCGGGGAAGCCCGTCTCCGCGGCGATACTGCCGGCGGTGTCGAGGTCCTTGCGCATCAGCCCGAGCTGGAAGCCACCGGCATAGCGTCCGGAGATGATCTCCTGCCGCGACTTCGTCTCCGTCGCGATGTTGCGGCCGGAGGACGCATTCATCACATCCGTCAGGATGCCGAGGTCGAGGCCGAGCGCTTCGCCCATCCGCAGCGCCTCGGCCGTCGCGAGCAGCCCGGCCGCGTAGACGTAGTTGTTGAGCGCCTTCATCGCATGCGCGCTGCCGACGGTGCCGGTGCGGATGATGGCCTCCCCCATGCCCTTCAGCACCGGTTCGGCCCGGGCGAAGGTAGCGTCGTCGCCGCCGACCATGATGGCGAGCGTGCCGGTCTTCGCCTTCGCGACCGAGCCCGACACGGGCGCATCGGCCATCATCGCGCCGCGCTCGGCCGCAAGTGCAGCGAGCCGCCGCGTCTCCCCGGGTTCCGAGGAGGACATGTCGATCACCAGCATGCCGGGCCGCAGCGCTGCCAGCAGGCCGCCCTCCCCCTCCATCACCGATGCGATGACGCGGCTGTTGGGCAGCATCAGCACGACGACCTCGGCGCCGGCGGCGACCGCGGCGGGCGTTGCGGCGAAGGTCGCGGCGCCTTCCGGGGCCCCTTCGGCCACGGCGGCGCGGGCCGCTTCCGACGTATCGCAGCCGAGCACGCGGAAGCTGCGCGCGATCAGGCTGCGCGCCATGGGCAGGCCCATCATGCCCAGGCCGATGAAACCGATGGGTCCGGCGGCTGCTGCCATGGTCGTTTCCTTCCTCGCTTCTGCGCGGATGGTCAGCCGCGGCGCGGGCGCTGGCAAGATGGCCGCGCGGCGCCGCCGCGCCGCGTATGCCCGGCGATGTTCAGCGCAGCGCGGCGTCGCGGATCAGGACGCCCAGTTCGGCGCGCGCTTCTCCTGGAAGGCGGCGATGCCTTCCTTCGCCTCCGGCCCGGCGGCGCATTTCGCGAAGGCCTCGGCGCCGGCCTCGGCGTAGCCCGCCGGCGAGAGCGGGCCGAGGGCGGCGATCAGCTTCTTGGTCTCCGCGAGCGCCTTCGGCGCGCCCTGGCGGAGATCGGCGACGATGGCCGCGACGGCCGCATCCAGCGCGCTGGCATCGGCCACCACCTGATGCACCAGGCCGAGCCGGCCGGCCTCCGCGGCATCGATGACATCACCGCGCAGCGTCATGCGCATCGCGGCCGACCGCCCCATGCGGCGGACCAGCCAGGGCAGGATCTGCGCCGGCACCAGGCCGCGCCGCACTTCCGGCGCGCAGAACCGCGCATCTTGCGTGGCGATGGCGAAATCCGCCGAACACACCCAGCCGAGCCCACCCGCATGCGCCGCCCCCTGCACCGCCGCGATCACCACCTGCGGCAGGGCGGACAGCCGGACGAAGCGCTGCCCGGTGCGATGGTTGCGCGCCTGCTGCGCAGCCGCGCGCTCCGCCTCGCTGGCGCCGCTGGCGCCAACCTCCGTCAGATCGAGCCCCGCGCAGAAATGCCCGCCGGCACCGGACAGGACGACGACGCGCACCTCGGTATCCGCCGCCAGCGCGTCGAGTGCCGCGTCCAGCGCATCCCCCATCGCGTTGTTCATGGCGTTGCGCCGCTGCGGCCGGTTCAGCGTCAGCCGCGCCACGGGGCCTTCCCGCGTCAGCAGCACCGGGGTTTCGGTCATGCGTTCCTCCGTCGTTCCTGGCGCGAAGGATAGACCCCGGCCGCCCGACCGGCGATATGGGCGCCCCAGCCCTGCAAGGACAGTTTCATGGCGGATCGCATCGGCCTCGGCATCGTTGGCTTCGGCATCATGGGGGAACGCCTGGCGCGCGCCGCGACGGGGCATGAGCAGGTGCGGCTGGCCGGCGTGTGGGACCCCTCGCCGGAGGCCGCGACCCGGTTGGCAACGGCCGCCCCCGGCGTACCGATGCTGGCCTCGCCCGAGGCGGTGATCGCGGCCTGCGACTGCCTCTACATCGCCGCGCCGCCGGCCTTCCACCTGGTCCATGCCAAGGCCGCCTTTGCCGCGGGCAAGGCGGTGTTCCTCGAGAAGCCGCTCGCCGTGAATGCCGAGGAAGCGCGCGCCTTCGTCGAGGCCGCGGAGGCCGCGGGCTCACGCGGGGCGGTGAACTTCCCGATGGCGTCCTCGCCGGCCGTCGCGCAGCTCGCAGCCTGGCGGGCGGAGGGCATGGTCGGCGCCCCGCGCGAGCTGTCCATCGCCGCAGCCTTCGCCAACTGGCCGCGGTCCTGGCAGCGCGACGCCGTCACCTGGCTGGACAAGCCGCAGCAGGGCGGCTTCACGCGGGAGGTCGTGTCGCACTTCCTGTTCCTGACACGCCGTCAGCTCGGCCCGCTGGCGCTGGAGGCGGCGCGCGCGACCTTCGCCGCATCCGGCCGGTCGGAGACGGCGATCGCGGCACGGCTGACCGCGGGCGGGGTACCGGTCATTCTGTCGGGCGGCGTCGGCATCACCCTCGCGGATGATCACAACGCCTGGGTGCTGGAAGGATCGGCCGGTGCGATCCGCCTGCGCGACTGGTCCTTCGCGGAGCGCCGCGGGACCGATGGCGTCTGGTCGGCAGCGCCGGACGCGATGCCCAACCCCGAGATGCGGCCCCTCGTGCTGAAGCGCCAGCTCGACGGCGTCGCGGCGATGACGCGCGGCGAAGCGCATCACCTCGCCACGCTGCGGGAAGCGCTCGAGGTGCAGCAGATCGTGGAGGGCGTGCTCGCTCAGTCGGCATAGGGCAGGCCGACATAGTTCTCGGCGAGCGTCGTCTGCGCCGCCGTGGAACCCGCGAGGTAGTCAAGCTCGGCGCGGCGAATGCGTTCCTCGAAGGCGTCGTGGTCGTCGTAGCGATGAAGGAGCTGCGTCATCCACCAGGAAAAGCGCTGCACCTTCCAGACCCGGTCGAGGCAGGTGGCGGAATAGCTGTCCATCAGCGCCTCTCCCCGCCCGGCGAAGAAGGCTTCCAGCGCGCGCACCAGCACGCGTACATCGGCGATGGCGAGGTTCATGCCCTTCGCCCCGGTTGGTGGGACGATGTGCGCGGCATCCCCGGCGAGGAACAGCCGCCCATGGCGCATCGGCTCCGCGACGAAGGACCGCATGGCGGTGACGCCCTTCTGCAGGATCGGGCCATCCTTCAGCCCATCGCCCAGCCGCGTGCGCAGCGCGGCCCAGATGCGGTCGTCCGACCATCGGGCAAGGTCCTCGTCCGGGGCGCATTGCAGGTACAGCCGGCTGATCGCCGTGCTGCGCATCGTCGCCAGCGCGAAGCCTTCGGGGTGGCGGGCGTAGATCAGTTCCTCCGACATCGGTGGCGAGCGGGAGAGGATGCCGAGCCAGGCGAAGGGATAGATGCGGTCGAAGATGGTGAGGTCCGCCGCCGGGATCGACGGCCGGCAGATGCCGTGGAAGCCGTCGCAGCCGGCGATCACGTCGCAGTCCAGTTCCCGCGCGACGCCGTCCTCCCGCCAGGTGATGCGCGGCCGCGCCGTCGCTATGTCGTGGATCGCGACCTCCTCCGCCCCGAAGTGCAGCGGCAGGCCCGCGTCGAGGCGGATCGCGATCATGTCCTTCACCGCTTCCTGCTGGCCGTAGATGGTCACCACCTTGCCGCCGGTCAGCGCGGAGAGGTCCAGCCGGTGATCCCGCCCGCCGAAGCGCAGCGCCAGGCCGTGATGCACCAGCGCCTCCCGATGCAGGCGCCCGGCGACGCCGGCGGCATGCAGCGTTTCGACCGAGCCCTGTTCGAGCAGCCCGGCCCGGATGCGGGCCTCGATATGGGCGCGGGATCGCGCCTCGAGCACCACGCTGTCGATGCCGCGCTGGTGCAGCATCTGCGCCAGCAACAATCCGGCGGGACCGGCACCGACAATGCCCACCTGTGTCCGCATCCGCCCCTGCCCTCCCCGGTGAGCGATTTGGCGATGCCGCGGGCGGCGCCGCAAGCGCCGCGTGGCCGCCGGGCTTGCCGCCCGGGGTCGGCATTCCCTAGGCTCCCTCTACAAGAAGGGAGACAGGGATCATGTCCATCGGACGACGCAGACTGGGGCAAGGCGTTGCGGCAGCGGCGGGCGGGCTCGCATTGCCCTGGATCGCGGCCAGGCCGGCCGAGGCGCAGCGCAGCGCCAACACGCTTCGCATCGCATTCCGCGACGCGGTGCCGAACATCGACCCCTTCTTCAACAGCCAGCGCACCGGGCTGATCATCGGCCACCAGGCGATGGACGGGCTCGTGCATCGCGAGCCAGCCACCTTCCGCATCGTGCCCGCCCTCGCCACGGAATGGCGCTGGGTGGACAGCAAGACGCTCGACTTCACGCTGCGCTCGGGCGTGAAGTTCCATGACGGGTCGGATTTCGGCGCCGACGACGTGGTCTACACGCTGAACACCGTCGCGAACCCCGCGACGCGCGTGGCGACGCCGTCCAACTACGCCTGGATCGACGGCTGCGAGAAGACCGGCGACAACACTGTCCGGCTGACCATGAAGCGCCCGACGCCGGCTGCGTTGGAATACCTCGCACTGGTCACGCCGATCTGGCCGAAGGCGACGCGCGAGCGGCTGGGGCCTGATGGTTTCTCCCGCCTGCCGATCGGCACGGGGCCCTATCGCTTCACGAAGAACGACGTCGCCGCCGGCGTCGAGTTCGAACGCTTCGATGGCTACTATGAGGGCGGACCCAAGGGCCGGCCGGCGATCCAGAAGCTCGTCGCGCGCTACATCGGCGATGCGGCGACCGAATTGACGGAGTTGCTCGGCCAGCGTGTCGACTGGATCTGGAACATGAATCCGGACCAAGTGAACAACGTGAACCGCATGCCCTACCTGCAGGCCACGCGGCAGGAATCGATGCGGGTCGGGTTCCTCAACCTCGATGCGGCGGGCCGCAGCGGGGCGGACAACCCGATGACGAAGCTGAAGGTGCGGCAGGCCGTGTGGCACGCCATCGATCGCACCGCGATCGCCGAGCGGCTGGTCGGCGGCGGGTCGCGCGTACCGCCGGCGCCCTGCTTCCCCTCCCAGTTCGGCTGCAACGGCGATGTCGCGGTGCGCTACGATTACGACCCCGCCAAGGCACGGGCGCTGCTGGCCGAGGCCGGTTACCCCAACGGCTTCGATGTCGAGCTGACCAGCTACGTCCAGCCGCGGCAGTGGTCGGAGGCGGTGCAGAACTACCTGCGTGCCGCCGGCATCCGCGCGAACCTGAACCTGATGCAGGTGGCGGCGCAGATCCAGCGGTCGCAGCGCGGTGAGCTGGCGATGCAGATGGCGTCGTGGGGTTCGTACTCGATCAACGACGTCTCCGCGATCCTGCCGGTATACTTCGCCAATGGCGCCGACGACTACGCCCGCGACCCGGAGATGATCCGGCTGGTCGAGGAAGGCGGCAACACCGCCGAGGAGGAAGTGCGCAAAACCGCCTACGACGCGGCGATCAGGCGCGCGACGGAGCAGGCGTACTGGTGCCCGCTGCACACCTATGTCAGCACCTTCGGGTTCCAGAAGCAGCTTGAGTTCCCGACGTTCGCGGATGAGCTGCCGCGGTTCTACATGGCGAAGTGGAAGTGAGGGGGGTTGGAGAGGGGCGTCGCCCCTCTCCAAACCTCTCCCCACCAGGATGCTGGGCATCCTGGACCGCAAGCTTTTGGCGCTGAGCACAACGGTCATGCCGGGACCCGCAGAGCACGACTCGTGCGCAACTGCGGGTCAGAGCACAGTGGGCCCGGCGTACAATTGAGGTTTGCAAAGGACCTTTCGGCCTTTGCTGGGGTGAGGTACGGAGAGGGGCAAAGCCCCTCTCCGTTAGGCGCTATGCCGCCTGGCCGACGAGGTGGCACTCCACGAGCCCGACACCATCCTGCGTCGTCCTCGGGACCTCCGATGAACATCGCGTCAGCGCCGCCGGGCACCGCGGATGAAACCGGCAGCCGGTAGGGATGTTCGCCGGGTCGGGCATGATGTCGCCCAGCCCCACATCCGGCACGCCGAGGCCCGGTTCCGGCGTCAGCACCGAGGCGAGCAGCGCGCGCGTATAGGGATGGCGCGGTGCCGCGAACAGCGCCTCGCTTTCCGTGCGTTCCACGATACGGCCGAGATACATCACCGCCACCTCGCTCGCGATGTGCTCGACGACCGCAAGGTTGTGGCTGATGAACAGGTAGGTCAGGCCGAGGTCGCGCCGCAGTTCCGCCAGCAGGTTCAGGATCTGCGCCTGCACGGAGACATCGAGCGCCGAGGTCGGTTCGTCGCACACCACGATGCGCGGCCGCAGCACCAGCGCGCGCGCGATCGCGACACGCTGCCGCTGCCCGCCCGAAAGCTGTGCGGGAAAGCGCAGCCCCTGGTCGCGCGAGAGTCCGACGCGGTCGAGGGCCTCCGCAACGCGGCGGCCGATCTCGGCGCGGCCGATGTTGCCCTGGGCGATCAGCGGCATGGCGACGATGTCGCCGATGCGCCGCTTCGGGTTCAGCGAGGCGAAGGGGTCCTGAAACACCGGCTGGATCAGACGCGCGCGCGCGCGTCGGTCCATGCCGCCGAGGCGCTGGCCATCGACCAGCACGTCGCCGGCGGTCGGTTCCAGCAGGCCGAGGATCAGCCGCGCGAGCGTGGATTTGCCGCAGCCGCTCTCCCCCACCACGCCCAGCACGCTGCCGGCCGGCACGGCGAAGGAGACGTCGTCGACCGCGATCACCTGCTTGGGCGGCGCAAACATGCCCTGCCGAACACGGAATTCGCGGCGAAGGCCGCGCACCTCGATGGCTGGCGCGCTCATGCCGCCGCCTTCCCGCCCCAGCCCGGCGCTAGCGTGCACAGCAATTCATGCCCATCCGACACCGTCTGGCGCGGGATCGTCCCGCTGCACGCCGCATGCGCCTCGCTGCACCTGTCGCGGAAGCCGCAGCCGGCGAAGCCGGGCGTGATGCGCGGAACGACACCGGGGATGGAGCCGAGGGGCTCGTCGCGCTTCACCTTGCCCGGCACCGGCACGCAGGTCAGCAGGCCGCGCGTATAGGGATGCTCAGGCGCGGCGAACAACGACGCGGTCGGCGCGCTCTCCACGACCTCGCCGGCATACATCACCGAGACGCGGTCGGCGATGCGTGCCACCACGCCGAGATCATGCGTGATCAGCAGGATGCCGAGCCCGAAATCCTTCTGCAGCCCGGCGAGCAGCCGCAGGATCTGCGCCTGCACGGTGACGTCGAGCGCCGTCGTCGGTTCGTCGGCGATCAGCAATTCCGGGTCGCACATCAGCGCCATCGCGATCATCACGCGCTGACGCAGCCCGCCGGAAAGCTGGTGCGGGAACTGCCCAAGCCGCAACCCCGGCGCGGTGATGCCGACACGCGCCAGCAGCTCCGCCGCACGATCCACCGCCTGCGCACGCGGCGTGCCGCGATGGCGGCGCAGCACCTCGGTCATCTGGGACCCGACCGTATAGGCCGGGTTCAGGCTGGTCATAGGTTCCTGGAAGATCATCGCCATGCGGTCGCCGCGCAGGCGTTCCATCTGGCGCTCACTGTACTTGCCGATCTCCTCGCCGGCGAAGCGAAGCATCGTCGTTTCGCGCTTCGACCCTCGCGGCAACAGACCCATCACCGACAGCGCGCTGATCGACTTGCCGCAGCCGGATTCACCGACCAGGCAATGCGTCTCGCCCTTATTCACGGTAATGGCAGTGCCGCGCACCGCCGCCGTGCTACCGATCGTCACGCGCAGGTCGCGCACTTCGAGCAGCGCCGTCATCGCGACAGATCCGTGCCCATCATGTCGCGCAGCGCGTCGCCCAGGAAGTTCACGCCGAGTACCAGCACGAACAGCGCGATGCCCGGGATCATGATCACCCAGGGGCTGAAGAACATGTATTCCTTCGCCTCGGAGATCATCAGCCCCCAGGAGGGCAGCGGCGGCGGGACGCCGAGGCCGAGGAAGGACAGCGCGGCTTCCAGCAGGATCGCCAGCGCCATTTCCAGCGTCGCGACCACGGCAAGGTGCGTCGCGATGTTCGGCAGCACCTCCCGCGTCAACACCCACCATTTCGACGCGCCGGCGCACCAGGCGGCCGAGACGTAGTCGAGGTTGCGGATCTGCATGGTGGTCGATCGCGCGACCACCGCGAAGCGGTCCCACAGCAGGAAACCGAGCACCAGCACCACCAGCAGGAAGGACGATCCGCGCAGCGCGGCGACGGCCAGCGCCACCAGCACCGCCGGGATCGACAGCCGCGTGGTGATGCAGAAGACGACGAAATCGTCGACCTTGCCGCCATAGAAGCCGCCCAGCACCCCCATGGTAATGCCGATCAGCCCCGATGTGATGACCGTCAGCACGCCGATCACCATCGAGATCCGCGTGCCGTAGATCAGCCGCGAGAAATAGTCCCGCCCGAGCTGGTCGGTGCCGAGGAAGTTCCGCGGATCGCCCCCTTCCATGAAGGAGGGGGGCACGAGGCGGCGGTCGAGGTCGATGACGAAGGGATCGTAGGGCACGATCCAGGGCGCGATGACCGCGATGATGGCGCAGGCGCCGACGATGAAGGCGCCGATCACGAAGGCCGGGTTGCGCAGCAGCTTCGCGCCGCGCGTGGTGGGCATGACCGTCGCGCTCATGCCGTGCGCAGCCGCGGGTCGAGCACGGCGTTCAGCAGATCGGCCAGCAGCGTCAGCCCGATATAGATGATGGCCAGCACCAGCACGACCGCCTGCACCACGGGGAAGTCGTTCTTGCTAATGCTTTCCCAGGCGAGGAAGCCGACGCCATGCAGTGCGAAGACGGTCTCGATGACGACCGAGCCGCCCAGCATGAAGCCGAGTTGCACCGCCGCGATCGACACCACCGGGATCGCCGCGTTGCGGAAGCCGTGCTTCACCAGGATGGACAGCCGCGTCAGCCCCTTTGCCCGCGCGGTGCGGATATAGTCCGACGCCAGCGCTTCGATCATGCCGGATCGCGTGAGCCGCGTCAGCGACGGGATCGCGGAGAAGGCCAGCACGATGCCGGGCAACACGAAACCTTCCCAACTGTCCGCCCCGGAAATCGGCAGCCAGGCGAGTTGCAGCCCGAACACGATCATCAGCACGAGGCCGAGCCAGAAGGATGGCATCGCCTGCCCGATCATCGCGATCAGCGCGACCACGCGGTCGATCCACGTTCCCTCGCGCACTGCGGCGATGATGCCGAGCGGGAGCGACACCACCAGCGCGATGGCGAGCCCGACCAGCCCAAGCGTGATCGTCACCGGCATGCGGCTGGCGATGAGGTTCGCGACGCGGTCGCGGAAGAAGTAGCTCTCGCCGAAATCGCCCTGCACGGCGCGGCCGAGCCAGTCGAAGTATTGCGTGCTGAGCGGGCGGTTCAGCCCGTAGGCCTCGCGGATCGCCTCGACATCCTGCTGGGTCGCGTTCGGCCCCGCGATCGAGATCGCGAGATCGCCCGAGACCCGCGTGAGCAGGAAGGCAAGCGTGAGCACCGTCAACGCGACGAGCACCGCAACCGCGAAGCGGCGGATAAAGAAGCGAAGCATCCCGGAAGCGAGCCTAAGCGGCCCGGTGCATCCGCCGCAAGATCATAGCATCGGTCAGGCGCGCAAAGCGCGGCTGCGCCGAGAGCGCCCGAACGACAGTGCATGGCGCAAACTCCGGGCACGCGGATGCGTGCGCGGGCATCTGAGACAAAGCAAAGTGACCGGCGGCCGAAGATCTCGGCCGCCGGAAATCAGTACGCCGCGGCCCAGCCGTCACGCCGTGGATCGGACCCCGCCATGCGCACGCCATTGTCGAGCACGCGGATCGCCTCGACACTGCATGCGCCTTCGAGGTCGCCGACCACCTTCACCTCATGCCCGCGCTGGCGCAGGCCGGCGATCGCCTCCTCGCCGAAGCCGCGCTCGATCGTCACGACGTCGCCGCCGCCATGCGGATAGTTGGATTCCTGGCCGGGTTGCGACGAGGTCCACCGCGGCGCCTCCAGCGCCTGCTGCGGGTCGAAGCCGAAGACGGCGCAGGAGACGAGGACCTGGAAGTTGACCTGCACCTGGTTGTCCGCCCCCGGCGTGCCGAACGCCATCCAGGGCTTGCCGTCCTTCATCACCATCGGCGCGTTCATGGTGTGGCGCACGCGCCGGCCCGGCGCGAGCTCGTTCGCGTGGCCGCCGTCGAGATGCCAGTAGGTCATGCGGTTGTTCAGCAGGATGCCGGTGCGCGGCCCCGTCACGCCGGACCCGAAGGCGCCGTTGATCGACTGGATGGCGGAGACGGTGTTGCCTTCGGCATCGACGACGCAGAAATAGGTCGTGTCGGTCTCGGCCATCTCGCGCACCGGCAGATGCGCGGCGCGGTCGCCGATCGCCTTCGCATGCGCCGCGGCGCGTGCATCGGACAGCAGCGACGCGAAATCCGGCTGGTCGCGCCCGGCCTCGGTCTCGCGATCCAGGAAGGCGCGCTTCTTCGCCTCGATCATCAGATGCAGCAGCGCCGCGCTGCCCCAGCCCATGCCTTCCAGATCGGCCTGCTCGACGATGCGCAGCATCTGGAGCATGGCGAAGCCCATCGAGGGCTGCGGGGTCTGCCGCACCTCGAAACCGCGCCACGCGATCCCGATGGGCGGCGCGAATAAGGGCTGCACGGCAGCGAGGTCGGCTTCCGCGACCAGCGCGCCGATGCCTGCCATGTCGGCCGCGATGTCGCGCGCCAGGGCGCCGCGGTAGAAGGTCTCCGGCCCCTCCGCCGCCAGCCGCTCCAGCGTGGCGGCGAGTGCGGGCTGCGTCACCAGCGCACCTACTGTCAGCGGCGCACCGCCGGGCAGGAAGATCGCCGCGCTGGTCTTGTCGGCGCCGATCCGCCTGCGGTTCTCGCCGCAGAAATGGCGCAGCGCATGCGTGGCGGCGAACCCGTCGCGCGCGGCTTCCACCGCCGGACCGAACACCGCTGCCCAGGCCTTGGCGCCATGCGCGGCGTGCAGGGCGGCAAGTCCCGCCACCTTCCCCGGCGTCTGAATGGACAGAGGCCCGTCGATCGGGATGCCGCCCTCCGCCCGGTAACGCGCCACGGTCGCGGCGGCCGGCGCCTGCCCGGTGCCGGCGAAGGTCTCCGCCCGTCCGGTCTTCGCCGACCAGTGGTGATAGAAGCCATCGCCCCCGAGGCCCGACATATGCGGCTCGACGACGCCGAGCGTCAGGGAGATCGCCACCGCCGCATCCGCCGCCGTGCCGCCGGCGCGCAGGACGTCCAGGCCGGCCTGGGTCGCCACCGGATGGTTGGTCGCCACCGCCCCGCGCCGCCCCATGATGAGCGGGCGATGCGCCCGGATGCCTTCGTAAGCCATGGGCAACCCCTTTCGTGTCAGGGTGTTTCAATTCTGGATCGCGCGCCGTCGCGCACCTAGGTATGACCATTAATGCCGGGCTTGTGGCCGGCGCCAACCCTGGACGAGTCGAATGTCGCGCCGGCAAGTTTCCGTTAATCGCGTCCGATCCGCGCCGGATCAGCTGCTGCGGCGCCTGTTCCGCGTGTCGCGGCCCCAGCCGGAGGCCCCGCCCCCGCCCGGTGCGCTGCGGATCGCCACCTACAACGTCCATAAGTGCGTCGGCACCGACAACCGCTTCGATCCCGACCGGATCGCCACCGTGATCCGCGAGCTGGACGCGGACGTGCTGGCCCTGCAGGAAGCGGACCGCCGCTTCGGCAGGCGAGAGGGCCTGCTCGACACGACGGCGCTGGAACGCGACACCGGGCTGCGGATGGTCCCGCTCGCCATGGCGGCCGGCGGCCATGGCTGGCATGGCAACGCGCTTCTGGTACGCAACGGCCGCATGGTCGAGGCGTATCGCCTGCGCCTGCCGGGTGGCGAACCGCGCGGCGCGACGCTGGTCGAACTCGAGATGGCGGGCGGTGCACGGCTAAGGGTCATGACGGCGCATCTCGGCCTGCTGCGCCGGCATCGCGCCCAGCAGGTCGCCGCGCTGCTGGAACGCCTCGCCGAAGCCGACGATACGCCGACGCTGCTGCTCGGGGACCTGAATGAATGGCGGCCGGGTCAGCGATCCTCCCTGCGGGCGCTGGAACGGGATTTCGGCCCGGTGGATCGCGGCCCGCCCACCTTCCCCAGCCGGCTGCCGATTCTCAGCCTCGACCGCATCCTGTGCCGCCCCACCGGGCTCCTGAGTGGGCTCGCCGCGCATGAGACACCGCTCGCGCGGATCGCCTCGGACCATCTGCCCCTGACGGCGCGGCTCGACCTCGCCACGGCTCGGCCCGAGGCGATGGCCGAGGCGGCGTGAGAAGGTCCGCGCGGTGTCCGCCGCGACGCAAGCAACCGCGATGCCGCCGGAGCCGGTTCCGGCCACTGGCGTCGCGCTGGTCCCCGATGGGCTGACGGCCTTCGCTGCCCGCGTCGCGGCACTGCGGGCAGCCACGCGGTCGGCGGACCTGCAATACTACATCTGGCGTGGCGACCTGACCGGCCGGCTGCTGGCGCGGGAGGTGATCCAGGCGGCCGACCGCGGCATATCCGTGCGGCTGCTGCTGGACGACATGTATGCGATCGGCGCCGAGCGCGTGCTGGCGGCGATGGACTCGCACCCACGCATCCAGGTGCGGCTGTTCAACGCGACCGCCTGGCGCCGCTTCGGCCCGCCGGGGCTGGTGCTGGAGATGCTGTTCGGCGGCTGGCACCTCGACCACCGCATGCACAACAAGGCCTGGATCATCGATGGCAGCAGCGCCATCGCCGGCGGCCGCAACATCGGGGACGAGTATTTCGACGCCTCTGGCCACTTCAACTTCCGCGACCTCGACCTCACGCTGGAAGGCCCGCCCGTCGCCACGATGCAGCGGATCTTCGATGCCTATTGGTCGCATCGCCTCGCCCGGCCGCTGCGGCGGATCAGCCGCGCGGCCTATCGCCGCCGCGCGCTGCGCAAGCTGTCCCGCAAGCTCGAAGCCGCCTGGGCGTCGCCGGATGCCCGGCCCTTCTTCGAGAGCCTGGCTCAGACGCCTTTCGTGACCCGCCTGCTGAGCGGCGGCAGCAGCGAGATGCTGGCGCTGCCCGATGCCGCTGTGCGCGTGGTGGCGGACCCGCCCGGCAAGGCGACCGGCACGGTGCCGGTGGAGGAATGCCTCGCCCCCGCGATCCACGACGCGCTGCATGGTGCGGAGCGGGAGGCACTGATCATCTCCCCGTATTTCGTCCCCGGGGCAGAGGGTGCGGCGCAGATGGAGGCGATGCGCCGGCGCGGCGTACGCGTCTCGGTCGTGACCAACGCGCTGGCGGCGACGGACGTGATCGCTGTCCATGGTGGCTATGCGCGCTATCGCGAGCGGCTGCTCGCCGCCGGCGTCGAGTTCTACGAATTGAAGCCGAGCGGCGAGGAAGGCCGCAGCGTTTTCGGCTCGCGCGGCGCGAGCCTGCACACCAAGGCCTTCGTCATCGACGGGCGGCTGAGCTTCGTGGGCTCCTTCAACCTCGACCCGCGCTCCGTCGCTCTGAACACGGAGATGGGTACCTTCATCGAGGATGAGCGGATCGCGCGGATGCTGCAGGCCGAGCATGAGCGGCTGACGCGGCCAGGGTGTAGCTGGAGCGTGCAGAGCGGCGCCGATGGCCGCCTGAGCTGGACCGCAGAGGAAGGCGGCAGGCCGGTGACGGTGTACCGGGAGCCCGACGCCTCGCTCGGCATGCGCATTCTCGCGCGGCTGCTGCGCTGGCTGCCGATCGAGTCGAAACTGTAGTCAGCCGCCGGTCTCGCGGATCTTCGCTGCGATGGGCGCCCAGCGCGCCACCTCCTCCCGCACATGCTGCGCGGCGGCGGCGGCGGAACTGTCCGGCCAGGTGTCCACCCCAGCGCGGCGCAGCCGTTCCTTCACGGCGTCGTCGGCGAGTGCGCGCTGCGAGGCGGCCTCGAGCGCCGCCAGCACCGGCGCCGGCGTGCCGGGCTTCGCGAAGAGCACCTGCCAGGCCGTGAGATCGTAGCCGGCGACGCCGCTGTCAACGAGGCTCGGCAGGCCCGGCACCAGCACCGAGCGGTCGCGCGAGGAGACGGCGAGGCCGCGCACCTGTCCCGCCTCCATCAGCGGGTTCAGCATGGTCGGGCTGTCGATGGTGAAGTGCACGCGGCCGGCGACGAGATCCTGCACGGCGAGGGCCGCCGTGCGGTAGGGCACGATGGTGTAGTCCAGCTGCTCGATCTGCTTCAGCAGTTCGCCGGCGAGATGGTTGGTCGCGCCCGGATTGGTCGAGCCGAAATTGGCGCCCGTCCCCTGCTGCCGCAACCAGGCGAGCAGGCCGGCGATATCGTTCGCCGGCACCGTTGGATTCACGGCGAGCACGAAGGGCTGCCGCCCGACGAGCGCGATGGGCACGAAATCCGTGATCGGGTCGAAGGCGAAGTCGGGGCGCAGCGCCTTCATGATCGGATGGTTGTTGGTGCCGATGAAGATGCTGTAGCCATCGGCCGGCAGGCGGTGAAAGGCCGCGGCGCCGATCGTGCTGCCCGCACCGACGACGTTCTCCGGCACCACCGGCTGGCCAAGGATCGGGCTCATTGCCTCGCACAGGATGCGGCCTACGATGTCGGTGACGCCGCCGACACCGACGGGGATGATCATGCGGATCGGCCGCGTGGGATAGGAACCCTGCGCGAGCGCCGGCGCCGCGAGCGCGGCGCCTGCCAAGGCGAGAAGTGTGCGGCGGGTCTGTGTCATCGAAGTCTCCCGGTGATTGTCCGGCCCGCAGGGTTGCGCCACCTTCGTCTTTTGACGAGCCGGGGGCCCCATGAGCTTTCAGATTGCGCTGCAAGAACCGTTCCGAGCCTTGTTCTACGCGCCGTTCTACGCGGCGCTGGCCCGCGGCGACTATGCCGCGGAGGGGGTCGAGGTGCGACTGTTGCCCGGCACCGTGCCCTCGCTCGCGAAGGACAGCGTCCTGGACGGCACGGCCGACCTCGCCTGGGGCGGGCCGATGCGGCTGCTGCTCGCGCACGACAAGGACCCCGGCTGCCCGCTGCGGCTGTTCGGCGCGGTGGTCATGGGCGATCCGTTCTTCCTGATCGGACGCGGCGAACGGCCGGGCTTCCGGCTCACCGACCTCGCGACGATGACGCTGGGCTCGGTCAGCGAGGTGCCGACGCCCTGGTGGTGCCTGCAGGACGACATCCGCCGCGCCGGGCTCGACCCCGATACCGTGGCGCGCGTGACCGACCGGAGCATGGCGGAGAACGCCGCCGCGGTCGCCGCGGGCACGCTCGACGTCGCGCAGGTCTTCGAGCCGATCGCGAGCGCCATGGAGATCGCCGGCACCGCGCGGGCCTGGCATGCGCAGGCTAGCCGCGGCCCGACCTCCTACACGGCCTTTTACGGCCGCGCGGATGTCATCGCGGCGAAGCGCCCGGGCTTCGAGGCTATGGTGCGTGGCCTCGCCGCGACCCTCCGCTGGTTTGCGGCGGCGTCACCGCGCGACATCACAACGACGATCCGGCCGTTCTTCGAGGATCTCGACGAGGCGGCCGCGATGCGGGCCATCGGCCGCTATCGCGATCTCGGCGTCTGGACCGCGACGCCGCGCTTTCCGCGCGAAGCCCTGGAGCGGCTCGAAACAGCGATGCTGTCCGCCGGCGCGATCAGCCGCACGCCCGGCTATGGCGGGCTGGTGGCCGAGGAGGTGACCGAGGCCGCGCTCGGTTGATCTCGGATCGCGCCTGGTCGAGATCGGCCAGGCGCGACGACCGGGTCAGGCCGAAGCCCCGCCGGCGCCCTACCGCGCGCCCGCTACCATCCGCACTGCCGACGGCGCCGGCAGTTCGATCTCGATCGCAAGCGTCGACATGTCGCCGCCGCGGTCGAGGTTCACATTCACCTTCCCAGGGTCGATGGCGACGTAGCGCGCCACAACGGCGACGAGGTCCTGCTGGAGCTTCGGCAGGAAGTCCTCCCGCGTGCGGCCGATGCGCTCATGCGCGAGAACGATCTGCAGCCGCTCCTTGGCGGCGGACGCGCTGGCCGGCTGCTCCTGCCGGCGGCCGCGGAAGTAGTCGAGCCAGCTCATTATGCGGCCCTCCCGCCGAACAGGCGCTTGAACAGGCCCTTCTTCTCGGCCTCGATGAAGCGGTGCGGCTTCTCCTCGCCGAGGAAGCGCGAGACCGCGTCGGCATAGGCTTGGCCGGCCATGCTCTCGGCATCCAGGATCACCGGCGTGCCGGTGTTCGACGCTTTCAGCACGCTCTCGCTTTCCGGGATCACGCCGAGCAGCGGGATCGACAGAATCTCCTGGATGTCCTCGAGCTTCAGCATCTCGCCACGCTCGACGCGCACGGGATCGAAGCGGGTGACGAGCAGATGCTCCTTCACCGGATCCTTCTTCTCCTCGGCACGCTTCGAGCGCGACTGCAGCACGCCGAGGATGCGATCGCTGTCACGGACCGACGACACCTCGGGGTTCGTCACCACCACGGCCTGGTCGGCGAAGTAGAGCGCGAGCAGCGCGCCCTTCTCGATGCCGGCAGGGCTGTCGCAGAGGATGTAGTCGAAATCCTTCGACAGCTCCTCGATGATCTTCGCCACGCCGTCCCTGGTCAGCGCATCCTTGTCCCGCGTCTGCGACGCCGGGAGGATGGAGAGCGTGTCGACGCGCTTGTCGCGGATCAGCGCCTGGTTCAGCCGCGCCTCGCCGCTGATGACGTTGACGATGTCGAACACCACGCGCCGCTCGACCCCCATGATGAGGTCGAGGTTGCGCAGCCCGACGTCGAAGTCGATGACGACGGTCTTCTTGCCCCGCTGCGCGAGGCCGGTGGCGAAGGCTGCGGAAGACGTTGTCTTGCCCACGCCCCCCTTGCCCGATGTGACGACGACGACCTGTGCCATGTCCCCTGCCTCCTCGATTCAATCCCCTGCCGGCATCCCGGAGACCGCTCCCCCACCCGGCCATCCTGCACGCGCAGAATGGCGGGGTGGCCGGGTGGGGGAGCGGGCCGGTGCCGGTATCATCCTTCAGCCGATCGGGTCGAAGCGCATGCGCTCACCCATCAGCCGCACCTGCACCGCCTTGCCGATCGGTGCCCCTGTCAGCCCGTCGCGCACGGCGTAGTAGCCGGCGATCGAGATGAGCTCAGGGTCAAAATTCTGTGCGAAGACCCGCGCCTCCGCATTGTTCCCGCCACCGGCGATCGCGCGGCCGCGCAATGCGCCATAGACGTGAATGTTGCCGTCCGCGATGACCTCGCCCCCCGCATTGACGGTGGAGGTGACGATCAGGTCGCCTCCCGCGGCATAGATGCGCTGGCCGGCACGCACCGGCTGGTCGTGGACCATGGTCGGGCGGGCCGTGCCGGGGGGCGGCGGGGGCGGTGCCGCCGGTTCAGGCGCGGCGGCCGGCTGCGGCGGGGGCGCGGCAGCCAGCGGTGCCTCGTCCTCCCGCCCGCCGATCGAACGCACCGGCGGCAGACCCAGCGACATCGCCGCGTTGCGCAGTTCCGGCGATCCGCCAGTGGTGCCGATCGGCACGATGGTCAGTTCCCGCAACCCGGCAATCAGCCCGGCGAAATCCACTTCATGCGCGGGCAGCGCGATGTCATCGAGGCCCAGGACCACGGGCGCGAAGCGGAGGAAGCCAGGGGCGCGGCGGAACTGGTCGCCGATCGCCGGCACCACCGCCTCCGGCCGTGGGTCGAGCAGGCGCAGGACGAGCAGGTTGAAATTCGCACCGCGCAGGCGGAACGGTTCCAGTCGGGGCGACGTTTCGGGCCTGGGCGCGGCGGACATGAGGCTCCCGAGAGAGTTCGTCTGGTAGCCGGAACCATACGGATTGTGTCCGAAGGTCCGTGGCAGACACCAGATATAGCGTTTGGGGTTCCCCAGGCGAAGTGCACCGTCCGGTGCCCCTGCCCGGGCAACGGGTTATGGCGCGAAGTTCGCAGCCAACGCCAGGGGCGAATCGGCGGGGCTGGCGAGCCGGGGACGCATCCCGCAGGATGGCGCCCATCCCGGAGGTCCGCCTTGCACCCGATTACGCTCAACGAACCCTTCCGCGCGGTCTTCTACGCGCCTTTCTATGTCGCCGAAGCGCGCGGCCTGTTCGCCGCGGAGGGCGTTGAGGTGCGCCGCCTGACCGCGGGCGACCCGACCAAGGCAGCGGAGAACCTGCTCTCGGGTGCCGCGGACATCGCCTGGTCGGGACCGATGCGGCCGATGATGCTGCGGGATCGCGACCCCGCCTGCCCCCTGCGCTCCTTCTGCGCGGTCGTGATGAAGGACCCGTTCCTGCTGATCGGCCGCGGCCCGCGCCCGGACTTCACGCTGTCCGATTTGCCGGCGCTGCGCTTCGGGTCCGTCAGCGAGGTGCCGACGCCGTGGTGGTGCCTGCAGGATGACCTGCGCCAGGCCGGCATCGACCCGGCTGCGCTGAACCGCGTGACGGACCGCAGCATGGCGCAGAATGTCGCCGCCGTGCTGGGCGGCGAGCTCGACGTCGCGCAGGCCTTCGAGCCCCACGCCGCCCTGGCCGAGGCGCAGGGTGGCGCCGTGTGGCATCGCGCAGCCGATCGCGGCCCGTCCGCCTACACCGCCTTCTACGCGACCGAAGCGCGCATCGCCGAGCGCCGTACCGAATTCGAGGCGATGATTCGCGCCATGGCGGCATCGCTGCGCTGGATGGCGGCGGCGTCGCCCGCTGCCATCGCCGCGACGATCGCGCCGCTGTTCCCCGACGTGCCCGATACGGCGCTGACGACGGCGATCGCGCGGTACCGGGGCCTCGAACTCTGGCCGACCGACCCGCATTTCCCGCGCGCGGCCTTCGAGCAACTCCGCCGTGCGATGACCACCGCCGGCATCCTCACCGGCGCGCCGAGCTTCGAGACCTGCGTGGACGAAGCGATCGTGACCCGCGCGCTGGGCGGCTGAGGTGCCTGCGGCGCCGCGCGGCACCCGCGCCGACTACCGCTTCTTCCTGCCGATCCCGACGCGCTGGATGGACAACGACGTCTACGGCCATGTGAACAACGTCACCTACTACTCGTGGTTCGACACGGTGGTGGCGCGGTTCCTGATCGACAGCGGCTTCCTGCATGTCCCGACCGCGCCGGTGATCGGCCTGGTGGTCGAGACGCAGTGCCGCTACTTCGCGCCCATCGCCTTTCCCGACACCATCACCGCCGGGCTGCGCTGCGGCCGTGCCGGCAATACCTCGGTGCGCTACGAGATCGCCATCTTCCGCAACGGGGAGGAGGAAGCGAGCGCCGAGGGGCATTTCGTCCATGTCTATGTGGACCGCGCGACCCAGAAACAGCCGACGCCGCTGCCTGCCGCACTGCGCGACGCCCTCGCCGGCATCACGGCGGCCTGACCCCCCGGCTTGCACGCCCGTCGCGGCGGCGCGATCAAGGCAGCACGAACAGGAGACGCCATCATGAGCCAGACCACGCCGCCGCTGAAGCGGCTCGCTATCCTCGACGACTACCAGGGCGTGGCGAAGGCCATGGGCCCCTGGGACAAGCTGCCTGGTGTCGAGGTGACTGTGTTCCGCGACACGATCACTGACCGGGATGCGCTGGCGAAGCGGCTGGAGCCTTTCGACACCATCCTCGCGATGCGCGAGCGCACCCCCTTCCCGCGCGCGCTGATCGAGCGCCTGCCGAACCTCCGCCTGCTGATCACCACCGCGGCGCGCAACCGCTCGATCGACGCGGCGGCCTGCATGGAACGCGGCGTCGTCTTCTGCGGCACGGGGTCCTTCGGCGACCCGACGACGGACATCACCTGGGGCCTGATCCTGAACCTGATGCGCGACCTTCCCGCTCAGCAGGCCTCGCTGCGCGCCGGCGGCTGGCAGACCTCGGTCGGCACCGGGACGGAGGGCAAGACGCTCGGCGTCATCGGCCTCGGCAAGCTCGGTGCGCGGGCGGCGAAGGTCGGGCTCGCCATGGGCATGAAGGTCGTCGCCTGGAGCCAGAACCTCACCGACGAACGCGCCGCCGAGGTGGGCGTGACGCGCGTCGACAAGGCGACGCTGCTGTCCACCGCGGATGTGGTGACGCTGCACCTGATCCTGTCCGACCGCTCGCGCGGCATCATCGGCGCGGCGGATCTCGCGCAGATGAAGCCCACCGCCTACATCGTGAACACCAGCCGCGGCCCGCTGATCGACCAGGATGCGCTGATTGCCGCGCTGAAGGCCGGGACCATCGCCGGTGCCGGCATCGACGTGTACGACGTCGAGCCGCTGCCGAAGGACCACCCGATCCTGTCCGCGCCGAACACGGTGCTGACGCCGCATCTCGGCTACGTCACGCAGCAGAACTACACCGCCTACTACAAGGGCGCGGTCGAGGCGATCGAGGCCTTCAACGCCGGCGCGCCGGTGCGCGTCATCACGCCGTGACCTCGCCCTACGCTCTCGCCGAGAGCTGGTCCTCCTGGCCGCGCGCGCAGCGCGACCAGGCGTACAGCAACGCCGATGTGGTGCCGGACGCGGCCGAGCAGGTCGCTGCACGCAACGCGCTGTCCGCCGCCTTCCGCGCCGCGCATCCCGGGCATCTCGACCTGCCCTATGGCGACGCGGAGCGCGAACGCTGGGACCTGTTCCCCGGCGCCGATCCGGCCGCACCCTGTCTGGTCTTCATCCATGGCGGCTATTGGCAGCGCAACCGGCGGGAGGATTTCGCCATCCTCGCGCAGGGCGCGCTGGCCATGGGCTGGTCGGCGGCACTGCCCGGCTACACGCTGGCACCGGACGCGTCACTGACCGGCATCGCCTGGCAGATGAGCCGCGCGATCGACTGGCTGGCGCAGAGCGGTCCTGCGCATGGCATCGCCGGACCGATCGTCGTGTCCGGCTGGTCGGCGGGCGGGCATCTTGCTGCGCTGGCGGCGGAGCATCCGGCGGTGACGGCGGCGCTCGCCATCTCGGGCGTCTATGAGCTGTCGCCGATCCGCGACACCTACCTCAACGACAAGCTGTCGCTGACGGAGGCCGAAATCACCGATCTCTCGCCGATCCGCCGGCCGGTGGTGGCGAAGCCCATCGCCATCGCCTATGGCGGCGCCGAATTGCCGGAACTGCGACGCCAGTCGCGGACGTTCCATCGCCTGCGGGCCGAGGCGCAGGCGCCGGGGCCGCTGATTCCGATTCCCGGCGCGGACCATTTCCGCATGCTGGAATCGCTGTGGAACGCGGATGGCGCGCTGACCCGCGCGGCGGCCGAGCTGCTGCGCTGAACGGACGTCGCCGCCCTCAGGTCAACCCTGCGCGGCGCAGCCCTTCGACGTAGTGGTCGAGGTCCGCTGGCGCCTGGAAGGGTGCGCGTTCGCGCGCCTTCACCAGGTCGAAATCCGGCTCCATGGAACAGAGCCGCGTCCGTACCTCCGTCGCCTCCTTGGTCCGGCCCATGTAGCCCAGCGCCGAGAGCCAGATCTTGTAGGGGAAGGTGAATCCGGTGTGCAGCGCGGTGACCTGGCGGGCGGCGTTGTCCACCTCCTCATGCCGGTGCAGCAGCAGCAGCGGCACGAGCCGCGCGGAATCGAAGAAGAAGGCGTGCGGGTGCAGCGGCGCTAGGCGCTTGTATTTATCCCACCGCCGCAGCGCCTCCACATGCTCGCCCCGATAGGACAGGGTCAGCGCGGAGAAGACCCAGGCCATCGGCAGGTTGGGATTGAGCGCAAGGGCACGCTCATAGAGCGATACGGCCTCGGCGACCCGATGGTGCAGGAAGGCGCGAACATGGCCGAGGATGGCCAGCGCCTGCGCATCCGACGGATCGAGCGCCACGGCACGGGACGCCAGTTCCTCGCTCTTCGCCAGCACCTCGCCGCCCGCCGGCGCCCAGCCCTGCCCGACCAGGAACAGATGCCAGTAGGCGTGCCAGGCGAAGGCCGGCGCGTAATCGGGCTCGAGCCGCGTCGCCTCGGTCAGCAGGCTGCCGGCGAGTTCGTAGGATTCCCGGTCCAGCCGGTAGATCGCCGGGATCGCGCGCAACAGCAGGTCGTAGGCGGTCGGCATGACCGACTGGCGGGCGGCGGCGCGGTTCGCCTCGATCAGCAGGATCTCGGGGTCGACGCGCGCCACGACCTCGGCGGCGATCTCGTCCTGCAGCGCAAGCAGGTCGCCGGCATCGCGGTCGAAGCGCTCGGCCCAGACGACCGCCTCGGGCGGGCGGTGGTCGGTCAGGCGCAGCGTCACGCGCACCCGCCCGGCGGCGCGCTGCACCGTCCCTGACAGGGTGAAGTCGAGATCGAGCGCCCCTTGCGGCCGTTCCTGCCGCTCCGCCGCCGCAACCGAGGCGGAATCGACCAGCACCAGCCACCGGAAGCGCGCAAGTGCTGCGGTGATTTCCCCGGCGAGGCCCAGCGAGGTTCCCGAATCCCCTTCGTCCCCCAGCACCTTGAAAGGCAGCACGCCGAGCCGGGCACCGCGCAGCGTGGTGCGCCGAACCGGCTGCGGCGGCTGGGCGGGGACCTGCCCGCGCAGCGATTCGGCAAGCGCCGCCGTCTCCGGGGATGGTGCGCTGCGGAACCGCTCGGCGAAGACGCGGCGGCATTCCTCCCAGGCGGCGAAGGCGGCGCCCCGGTCGCCACGCTCGGCCTCGGCACGGATCATGATGCGCCAGACCGGCTCCTGCGCCGGGTCGATGGCAAGGACTCGCCGCGCCTCCTGCGCCCGGGCCTCGGCGGTGGTGGTGGCTGCGAGGCGGCTGGACGCCGCTTCGAGAGCGACCTCCCGCAGCCGCCGGCGCTGTTCGCCCAGCCAGGCGTCGAAGGCAACGTCGAGTCCGTCCAGGTCCGACAGCAGTTCCGCCTGGAGCAGGTTCAACGCCTCCACCCGGTCACGCGCCAGGGCCGGCAGGGCGCGGGCGTCGGTCCAGACGGCCTCATCGTTCAGCGCGATGGTCTCGCGGGTGGCGACGATCAGGCCGCGGCCCTCGGCACCGAAGGCATCCTGCAGTTCATGCAAGGCTTGGCGGAGGGATCCGCGCGCCTGTTCCTCCCCGCGCCGGCTCCAGAGCAGGTCGGCGAGACGCTGGCGGGAAACGAGGTTCGGCGATTCGAGGGCGAGGACGGCGAGAACCGCTCGCGTCTTGCGCGAGCGCGGCAGGAGCGGCTCGCCCGTGACCGCACGCGCGTCCATGCGGCCGAGCATGGTGATGCGGACCCGAATAGCCGGGGGCGTGACCATCGGCACCGCCGACAGATCAGTCGCGGTGGGAGGTCTGTCCTGGTTGGAACGCACGGCGAAGTCAGACATGATCACGCTGTCTTAACGCGCTGCTGGACATTCACCAACCGCCCTGATGCCAAGTCACGAGATGCTGGCCGCCCCGGGTGCCGGAGATGCGGCGCGGGGGCCGCGATACGATGCGGCCCGCAGCCCGATCCATACACGCAAGAAGCCCCCATCGTTACTCGCCTAGTGGTTGCGTCTTCCACCGTGAATTGCGCGTGAACCACGTTAGAGTCGCATGAAACTCCCGTTCATCTGAGTCATGGTCAAGGCCTTTAAGCCCGACTTCAGAAGATAACCCTGATCAATTTCCTACTACCAAATATAGATTAAATAAAAAATCCTGCTAGTAGGAATGTTTGCTTGTTATACCAATAAATCAACGCCAAGTTGAAGGGGTCTGGCAGGGCCTGACGGCCCACCCTGAACCCTGGAGACTCATCATGGCCACCACTTCCAAGATCCTTGATTCTGGCAAGGTCCGCATGGGCGCCGGCGTCCGCGCCCCGAAGGCCTCCGTCGCCGACAAGGGCACCGTTCGCATCGGCGCCGGCGTCCGCACCCCGAAGGCCTCCGTCGCCGACAAGGGCACCGTCCGCATCGGCGCCGGCGTCCGCACCCCGAAGGCCTCTGTCGCTGACCAGGGCACCGTTCGCATTGGCGCCGGCGTCCGCACCCCGAAGGCCTCTGTCGCCGACAAGGGCACCGTTCGCATCGGCGCCGGCGTCCGCACCCCGAAGGCCTCCGTCGCCGACAAGGGCACCGTCCGCATGGGCGCCGGCGTCCGCGCTCCGAAGGCCTCCGTCGCCGACAAGGGCACCGTTCGCATCGGCGCCGGCGTCCGCACCCCGAAGGCTTCCGTCGCCGATCAGGGCACCGTCCGCATCGGCGCTGGCGTCCGCACCCCGAAGGCCTCCGTCGCCGACAAGGGCACCGTCCGCATCGGCGCCGGCGTCCGCCGCGCCTGATTTCCGGAGCAGGGGACTCCCAGTGGGAGTCCCCGCCCCTGTCTCGCGCGCCACCAAGGACCCGTCTGATGTCCCAGGACCGCAACGCCCCGATCGTCGCCTTCCATCGCCTGATCCCGGGGATCCCGGCGCCCGAGCGCGCCGACCGTTCCGGCCTCGGCGGCCTGCCGACGCGCGCCTTTCGCTATTGCGACGCTGTAACCACCGCCGCCGGCTTCGGCTGGCACATCACCGCCCCGCTCGACCTGTCCCTGATGTGGGACGGCCACGAGGTTCTCTGGACCTGCGAGGAACTCGAGCATGAATGGATGCCGCTCGGCCTCGGCGCCGTGCAGTATCCGCATTTCCGCGCGCGCTTCGATGAGGAAGTGCCCGAGGACATCCGCGGCTTCTCTCCACCCTTCCTGACCGGCCTGCCCGAGCCCGGCGTCGTCCAGATGTGGACCGGCCTGTTCGTGCGCACCGCGCCGGGCTGGTCGCTGCTGTCGCGCGCGCCGGCCAACCTGCCGCGCTCCCCGCATTACGAGCAGTTCGAAGGTGTCGTCGAATTCGACAAATGGTTCGGGCCGCTGTTCACCAACATCCGGCTGACCCGCACCGACACACCGGTCGAGATCAACCAGCTCCGCCCCATCCTGCAGGTCCAGCCCATCCCGCAATTCGCCTATGCCGATGCGGTCATGAACGCCTCGACCACCACGGACGCCTTCACGCAGTGGGGCGATGCGGAATGGGACCTCTATCGCGAGAGCGTCGTCGCGCCCGCGAGCGTTGAGGAACACAAGCCCGGCCATTACGCCGCCGAGGTGCGCCGCCAGCGCCGCGGCCAGGGTTGCCCCTTCGCGGCCATGGCCGCCGCCCGGGAGGCTGGGCCGACCTCCTGAACCCCCGGGGTCGGCTCGGTCCGAGGCCGTCGGTTCTCGCGAACCGGCGGCTTCGATCGTTCTGCGGACAGGCGCAGCCGCGCGTGCTTGCATGCCCGCACCAGCGGCGCATCATCGCCCTCCGTCAGGAGGAACGACCATGAATGATGTCGCCGAGATCGCGGACACGCCCGCGCTGGACGCGAAACACATTGCGGAGCTGGGCCGCCAGCTGACCGAGCTGCTCCGCCTGCGTACCCTGCCCTTCGGCATGAAGCTGTTCGCCGATGCCGAGGAGATGGCGAAGGTGCCGGGCCTGCGCCGGCCGCCCGAAGGCAAGACCTTCTCGACGTGCCAGCTCGTCACCCAGGCCCGCATCGCGGGCTTCACCATGGGCATCACCACGGCGAACGTGCCGGGCTTCTCGAATTGCGGCGGCGTCATCGGACTGAACGAGCCCTCCGAACTCTACCTGTCGGGCCGCAAGTTCGAGGGCGTGTGGTTCCAGAACCGCGAGGCCGCCGCCCTGCACCAGGCGCAGATGCCACGCGTCCCGCCGCGCTATGCCGGCCTTGTCGTCTCTCCGCTGCGCAGCGCGCGGCTCGACCCGCCCGACATCTGCCTGTTCTACGCGAACCCGGCGCAGATGATCCTGTTCGTCAACGGGCTGCAGTGGAAGAACTACAAGCGCTTCGACTTCTCCATCACCGGGGAGAGCGCCTGCGCCGATTCCTGGGGCAAGGCGCTGCGCGACAACGCGCCGTCCCTCTCCATCCCCTGCTACGCCGAGCGCCGCTATGGCGGCGTCGCCGATGACGAGATGCTGATGGCGCTGCCGCCGGCCGACCTGGCCATCGCGGTCGAAGGGCTGATCGGCCTGTCGAAGGCCGGGCTGCGGTATCCGATCATGCCCTATGGCCCGCAGGCCGATCCCGGCGAGGGGATGGCGAAGTCCTACGCCGGGAAAAGCTGAGCCTTCAGGACCGAACGATCAGCCGGTTCGTGTAGGCGTCGACCGAGCCGGCATCGTCGCGGCGCAACGGCGTGTAGTCGAAGCAGCCGATCGGCAGCAGCGAGTACTGCACCTGGAGCAGGAGCCGCGCCGACTGCCGCGGCGGCACGCCGCGGTGCACCCCTGCCACGTCCCCGGCGAAGGTGGTGCCCGGCGGGCCGCAGATGGTGGCGACGCTGTCCTTGCCGAACCGCGCTGTCAGTGATTCCAACGTGAAGCGCTCATTCCTCAGCGCCGCGCGGCTGGTGTGGCTGCCGCGGAGGTATTCGTGCGGCCCGGCGCCGGCATCGACTTCCGTCAGGTAGACGAAGACCTTCACCGTCCGCCAGTCGTCGCAGTCGCGGTGCCATTGCTGGACATCCTCGACGCCCTCGCCCCGCGGGAAGGACCAGCGTACGCCGAGGCTGGAAAGCGTCGGCTTGCATCCGAGATAGGCCCCGGCGAGGCCGAGCAGGTCCGGATGGTTGACGGCGGCGAGCACGTGCGGGCAGTCGAGCACGGTCGACAGGTCATAGGCGGCCGCACGCGTGCCGTTGGGCACCTCGCCGAGTGTCGCCCGCCGTCCGCCCGACAGTGTCATCGGCGCCGCGAGGAAGTAGTCACGGACCTCCCGCAGCTGGTCCGCATCGAACATGGGATCCAGAACGGCGATGCCGTCGCGGCGCAGCGTGGCCAGTTCACGCTGCATGCCAGTTGGCGTTGCCGCGCCCTGCCGGCTCCGGATGAAGAAGGTGATTGCCCCGGTGATGGCGCGCCGAACCGGGCGAGGCGTGACCACCCGCTGCGCGTAATAGGTCAGCGCGTGACCCATCTGAAACCCGGCCCGTCTCGGGTCGAGTTGCGCATATGGAATCATCGGCCAGCCTCCCAGGCCGGCATGGATCGCCAGTAGACGCACCGCATTTGCAGTCCCTCCTGCCGATCCGCCCGCGTGAGATGACACGCAGTCGCAAGTCCGATCGCAGTCAGAACGATCCGCTTACCACTCCTGCCGCTTCAAGTTACGTCTCTGTTATGTAACGAATAATGGAATGAATCGGCGTTGCGCCGATGCATGCCGGCCGCTCCCGCCGTGCACGCTAGACGGACCGGGTGATTCCGCCATCCACGCGCAAGTTCTGGCCGGTGATGTACCCCGCGCCATCCGAGGCCAGGAAACCGACGGTCGCAGCGATCTCCTCGACGCGGCCATAGCGGCCCATCGGGATCGCCGGCAGGCGTTCCTGGCGCACCGGCAGGCTGTCGATGAACCCGGGCAGCAGGTTGTTCATCCGCACATTGTCCGCCGCATAGCGGTCGGCGAACAGCTTGGCATAGGCGGCAAGCCCCGCCCGGAACACGCCGGAGGTCGGGAAGGCCGGATCGGGCTCGAAGGCCGCGAAGGTCGAGATGTTGATGATCGCCCCGCCCTTCTGGGCGACCATGACCGGCGCGACCAGGCGCGTTGGCCGGACCACGTTCATGAAATAGACGTCGAGGCCGCGATGCCAGTCCTCGTCCGTCAGGTCGAGCACCGGCCCGCGCGGTCCATGCCCGGCGCTGTTGACCAGCACGTCGATGCGGCCCCAGCGCGCCATGGCGGCGTCCACCAGCCGCTTGAGGTCGTCATTCGACTGGTTCGAGCCGGTCACGCCGATGCCGCCGAGCTCGGCTGCCAGCGCCTCCCCCTTGCCGGAGGAGGAGAGGATGCCGACGGCGAAGCCGTCCGAGGCCAACCGCCGCGCCGCCGCGGCCCCCATGCCGCTGCCGCCCGCCGTGACGAGCGCCACCTTCACTGCCGCCATCATTTCCCCCCCTGGAAGACGATGCGCCCGCCCCGTCAGCGGCGGGCGCATGTTGCACTCACTCGCCCGCCGACATCTTGATCGGCGGATTCACGTCCGAGGGCAGCGGGCAGACATAGGGATGCGCCGAGGTGCGCGCCTTGTGATCCGCCTTGGCCGCCGCGAGCAGTTCCGGCTTCTGGATCGCGTCGATCGCCGTTCCGGCCATGATCTTCGCGACATGCACGAGGCCCTTGTGGGCGATGCCCGACTTGCCCTGCGCGGTCAGCTGCCAGGAATGCCCCGGCGTGCCGATCGCATAGGTCGCCCCGCGCGCCTGCACCGTCGGCACCGCCCAGGAGACATCGCCGACGTCGGTCGAGCCGACGCCGCCCTTCCCCTTGGCATCCAGCGGCACGATGATGTCGCAGAGCGGCTTGTCGCGATCGACGCCGAGCCCATGGCGACTGAAGGCCGCGGCGATGTCCTCGTCGGACAGCGTGCCCTGGATCTGCTTGGCATAGGCGCGGTCGGCATCGTCGAACTGCGGCGCGCCGAGGCGCTGCATGTTGTCGTACATTGCCTGTTCCAGCGGCGTGTTCGCCAGCAGGTTCGACACGGCGGAGACAACCTTGGTCTTCACCGAGGTCTCGGTCATCAGCGCCGCGCCGTCGCCGATCTTGCGCACGCGGGCCACCAGGGCGTTCAGCCCCACCAGGTCGCGCGCGCGGATCAGGTAGCGCACCGTCGCTGAGCCCTGCACCACGTTCGGCGCGATGCCGCCCGCGTCCAGATAGGCATAGTGGATGCGCGCATCGGACGGCATGTGCTCGCGCATGTAGTTGACACCGACATTCATCAGCTCGACGGCATCGAGCGCCGAGCGCCCGAGTTCGGGCGCCGCCGCGGCGTGTGACGACCGGCCCGTGAAGGTGAAGTCGATGCGCGTGTTGGCCAGCGACACCGCCTCGTTGACGCCGGTGAAGGCAGCCGGGTGCCAGCAGATCGCCATGTCCACATCGTCGAAGGCGCCGTCGCGGACCATGAAGCCCTTGGCCGCGCCGCCTTCCTCGGCGGGGCATCCATAGTAGCGCACGCGCGCCTTGATGCCGTTCTCCGCCAGCCAGTCCTTCACGGCCGAGGCCGCAAGCAGGGACGCCGCGCCCAACAGGTTGTGACCGCAGCCATGGCCCGACCCGTCACCGGGCAGCGGCTTGTGCTCGGCGACGCCGGCCTCGTTCGACAGGCCCGGCAGCGCGTCATACTCGCCGAGGATGGCGATGACGGGACCGCCCTCCCCCGCCTCGCCCATCACGGCGGTCGGGATGCCGGCGACGTCCTTCGTCACGCGAAAGCCGTGCTGCTCCAGCAGGGCGGTGTGCTCGGCGCAGGAACGGGCCTCGGCGTAGCAGAGCTCCGGCATGCCCCAGACGCGGTCGGCCAGTCCGATGGCATCCGGTGCCTTGGCATCGACCAGGCGCCAAATCTGTTCGGAGTTCTGCATGGCTCGGGTTCCTCAGCTACGGCAGAAGGGACGGATGGCGTCGCATGGGATGACCGGGGTGACAAGACGCTGCCTTGCATCCCGGCCTTGCAGGGACTGGAATGTTCCGCACGACGGTGGAGGCTTCGGCATGATCTCTCGGCGCATCCTGGCGGGCGCGGCGCTTGGCCTGCTTGCGGCCCCCGCCCTGGCGCAGTCGCCGCGGCCGCGCGGTCCGTTCTGGCCGGGCGGGGCGCGCCTCGCCGTCGGCGTCTGCATGATGTTCGAGGCGGATGGTGGCCAGCCCGGGCAGTGGCAGCCAGGGCCGCCTGGCACCGCGGGCCGCTTTCCGAACCTCCCCGCCATCCAGCAGCGGACCTATGGCGCGATCGAGGGCGCGCCGCGCCTGCTCGACCTGTTCGACCGCGTCGGCATCCGCGTCTCCTCCTTCATGATCGGCGAAAGCATCCAGCGCTACCCCGACCTCGCACGGGAAATCGTCGCGCGCGGCCATGAGGCCGGCGGCCGCGCCATCCGGCACGCCCCGCAATTCCACCTGTCCAAGGAGGCCGAGCGCGAATTCCTGCGCGAAGGGTTCGAGGCGCTGCGCGTCGCGACCGGGCTTTGGCCGAAAGGCTTCAACGCGCAGGGACTGCAAGGCAGCGTGAACACCAACGACCTCCTGCAGGAGCTCGGCCTGATCTATTCCATCGATGACCGCACGCGCGACGAGCCGTGGATCCAGACCGTCAACGGCGACAAGGATTTCTGCCTCGTCCCGTATATCGGGCACGTCAACGACCTCGGCTTCTTCCAGAACCAGCAGCGCAGCCTTGCGGACTACGAGCAGATGCTGAAGCAGGAATTCGAGACGCTTTATGCCGAAGGTGCCGCACGCCGGCGGATGATGAGCGTGCCGCTGCATGATTTCGTCGCCGGTCGGCCGGCGGTGATGCCCTCGGTGGAGCGCTTCCTGCGCTGGGCGGCGTCGCATCCCGGCGTGTGGTTCGCGCGGCGGGATGAGATCGCGGAATGGGCACTCGGGCCGGGGCAGGCGTTGACGCCGCGAGGGGCGCCGGTGATCCCCGGGTGAGGGTTGCGCCCTTTCGCGCGAAAGGGCGGGTCAGAGAGGGGCGCCGCTCTATCGCTCCGTCAGCGAGCGCGCACCCGCACGGCGAGCGGCGACAGCGGTTGGCGGCGACCGCGGACCGGCGGGTCGCCGCGGTGTTCCTGGAGCATGACGGCCGCACCGATCTGCACCGAGCCGAAGGTCAGGCCCACGAAGAACCACAGCAGCGCGATCACCGGCAGGCCGCCCTGCGTCAGGATCAGCCGCCCCACCCCGCCCGGATCGGCCCAGAGCAGGGCGGCGACGAAAATCGCAGATAGGCCGAAGCCCACGAGCCCATGGAGGATCATGAAGCGGACGGCGACGGGGATGCGGCGCAGGGACATCGGGGCCTCCTCGACCTCGGTGCCAGAGATAGGACCGCCGCCCCTCCGCCACAACGCGCTCATCCCCCCTTCACACCGCCCGCCGTCAGCCCCGCCACGATCTGCTTCTGCGCCAGCAGCGTCAGCAGCAGCACCGGTGCCGTCACCAGCAGCGCTGCCGCCGAGAGCGGGCCCCAGGAGATCTGCTCGAAGGTCAGCATGTTGTTGACGGCGACGGGCAGCGTCCGCGTCTCCCGCCCTGCCAGCACCATCGCGAAGATGAAGTTGTTCCAGGAGAAGATGAAGGCGAGGATGGTCGCCACGGTGATGCCGGGCTTCGCGAGCGGCATCGCGACATGGCGGAAGGCCTGCCAGATCGTCGCGCCATCGACCAGCGCGGCTTCTTCCAACTCCGCCGGCAGCCCCTCGAAGAAGCCCATCATGATCCACACCACGATGGGCACGGTGATGACCAAATGCGTGATGACGATCGGTGCGAGCGTACCCGTCAAGCCGATCCACTGGAACAGCAGGAACAGCGGGATCAGGTAGGACAGGCCCGGCGTGATGCGGGCGATCAGGATGACGACGGCGGCCTTCGTCGCCTTCATCTTGGCGATACCATACCCCGCCGGCACGCCGAGCAGGATGGCGAGCCCGGTCGCCGAGAAGGACACGATCACCGAATTGATCGCGTATTTCAGGAAGTTGTTGCGTTCGAACACCTGGACGAAATTGTCCATCACCGGCGGGTTCGGGATGAACACCGGCGGGTAGTCGGTGTTGTCGAGCTCGGTCTTCAGCGACAGCGACAGCATCCACAGGAACACGGTGATCGCGGGCGCGACCAGCATCACCACGCCGAAGCCGAATCCGATGTTCCAGGCGATGCGCTTGACCTTCCGCATCACGCGTCCTTCACCCGCGCTCGGGTCCACAGCAGCACCATCGCCAGCAGGATGATGATGGCGAAGAACACGACCACGACGGCGGAGGCATAGCCGAGGTTGTAGTAGGCGAAGGCCTGCAGATAGAGGAAGATGTTGATGGTCTCGCTGGCCGTGCCCGGTCCGCCCTGCGTGATGACGTAGATCGTGTCGAAGGCCTTCAGCGCATCGATGGTGCGGATGATCAGCGCGACGACGAGGAACGGCGCGAGCAGCGGCAGGGTGATGTGCCAGAAGGCCTGCCACGGCGTGGCCCCGTCGATCTTCGCCGCCTCATACGGATCGATCGGCAGGGAAGCCAGGCCACCAAGCAGGATCAGCATCACCAGCGGCGTCCAGTGCCAGACCTCGACCATCACCAGCGTCGGGATGACGGTCTCGGGCGAATAGACCCACATGGACGGCGGCAGCCCCACCTGCTGCAGCAGCCAGTTCAGCACGCCGAGTTGCGGGTGGAACATCATCGTCCAGACCAGCGCGACGGCGACGGGTGTCGCCATCATCGGCAGGATGAAGATGGTGCGCGCCAGCCCGCGCAGCGGGAACTTCCGCGCGAAGGCGAGCGCCGCCAGCAGCCCCAGCACCATCGGGATCACCACCGACAGGCCGGTGAAGTACAGCGTGCGCATGATCGACAGCAGGAATCGCTCGTCGGAGACCAGCTTCACATAGTTCGCCGATCCCACCCATTCGCGCGCGCCGCCGAGCTTGAAGTCGTGCATCGACATGTACACGGTGAAGACCCAGGGGAAGATGATGGTGCCGAGCACCACCGCCCCGCAGGGCACCACGAACCACCAGTAGCGGCGGGCGTAGTTCTGTCGGCGGCGAGGCCTGGCCCCTGCCGCCGTGCCGTCCAGCGTGGCCGCGCTGCCTGCCATCGGCTCAGCTCTCGCGTTCGGACTGCTCGAGGACCGGGCGGAAGGCTTCGGTCGCGCGGCGCAGTTCCGTCGCGACGTCGGCACCGCCGATGGTGTTGGTCAGCGCCGAGCCCAGCGTATCGCGGAACTCCGTGACGGGCACGATCTCCGGCAGGCCGGGGCGGCTGATGCGCGCGCTCTCGATCAGCGTGTTGAAGAATTCGCGCGAGAAGCGGGACTGGCTGATCGCCTCCTCGTTCCGATACGCCGAGGTGCGCGCCGGCGAGCCCGCGCCGGACGTCAGGTAGCGAAGCTGGTTCGCCTTCCCCGACGCCCATTGCAGGTACATCCAGGACGCGCCCTTCTTGCGTGACTGCTCGGCGATGCCGAAGGCCGTGCCGAACATCGCGCAGTGATGATGCGCCGGCCCGCGCGGCACGACCGCATAGCCGACCTTGCCGGCGACGCGCGACCGCGTGCGGTCCTCGAGCGGTGCCGCGAAGCCGACGCCGTCCAGCCAGAAGGCGGCGCGGCCCTGCATGAAGGTCGTCTGGCTCTCATTCCAGTTGAAGCCGGAGACGCCCGGCGGCGAGCAGTCGCGCAGCAGCTTCTTGTAGTACTCGCCGGCCCAGATCGCGTCGGGCGTGTCGCTGATCAGCCGGCGCTGCCCGTCGAGGAAGTCCCGCTGCTGCGTGCCGAGCAGGAAGGACGAATACAGCACGACATTGGCGTTCCGCAGCCCGCGCCCGACATTGCCGTAGATCTGGCGAGAGGTGTCGGTCAGCCGCCGCGCGCTCTCATACATGTCGTCGAAGGTGGCCGGCGGGGCGATGTTCTTCGCCGCCAGCAATTCCTTGTTGTAGTAGAGGATGAAGTAGTCGGTGAACTCCGGCAGCGTGTCCATACGCCCGTCGGCCTGGGTGGAATAGGCGACCGCGCCCTCCCCGAAATCCGCGAAATCGAAATCCGGGGCGGTGATGGTCGGGTCGGCCATCAGCGCCTTGATGTCGGTGCACCATCGCGCCTTGCCCACCTGCCGCTTGTTCACGTGCAGGGAGATCCCGACCACATCGAAGGACGGTCGGCCGGTCGCAAACTCGATGGCGAACTTCTGCCGGTGCTGCTGTTCGGGGATGGCTTCCGCGCCGACGCGGATGCCGGTCATGTCCTCGAACTCGCGCTGGTTCTGGATGAGGATCTGGCTGCGCGGGTTCGCGGTCAGGCTGACCTCGATGCGCTCGCCGGAAAATCGCTTCCAGTCGAACTGCGACTGGGCATTGGCCTGGCGCACCAGGGGCGGTGCGGCGAGAACGCCGGCACCGGCCAGCAGTGCCGTGCGGCGCGTGAAGCCATGGGTCATGTCGGTTTCCTCCGCCTGAGCGGCGGGTCATCTCGCCCGCCTTTGATCAGGCACCCATGATCCGCACGAAGCCGCCGGGCAAGCAAGTGTGGCGAGGCCAGGGGCGGCCACCGATCCCTTATCGGCGCCGACCCATGCCCAAGTTGCGGTCATTCGCCCTCTGTGTCGCCGCCACGCTCCTGCTCGCGATCACGCCCGGCCCCGGCTCTTCCATGTCGCTGCGCGAACCCTCGCTGGCGGACGGGGGGCCGGCGTCCTGACCCGGCCGGCCGGCACCCACCGTCAATGCATCCGCGGATGCTTCAGGAAACTCACCCGGTCGGCCGAAACCACCGCGATCTCCCGCGACCCGCGGGACCGGCCGAGCTTCAGCTTCACCGTGGCCCCCGCCTGCCCGCAGGCCCACACCGCACGCCACATCTCCGCAAGGTCCGTGACGACCGCGCCATCGACCGACAGCACGCGGTCCCCGGTGCGGACGCCGCAGCTTTCCGCCGGCCCGCCGGGTGCCAGGGAGGCGATCGCCACCCCCTCGTCATCCTCGGTCGCGTACAGGCCTAGCCAGGGCCGCGCGGGCCGGTTCACCCGCCCGAGGGTCACGAGGTCGTTCAGTACGGGCGACAGCCGATGCACCGGCACCACCATGTTGAGGTCCAGCCGGCGCCCTTCTTCCCCCTGCTGCAACACCAGGGAGCCGATACCCATCAGCTTTCCATCGGGCCCGAACAGCCCAGCCCCGCCCCAGGAAGGGTGCGCGGGCGCGGTGAACAACGCATCCTCGACCAGGTACTCCCAATAGCCGGCGAAGGGCTGGCGAGCGACCAGCTTGCCGCTGATCGCATGCGCGCGACCGCCACCCGCCCCAAGCATGACCGGCGCGCCGATGCGCAGCGCCTCGCTGTCGCCGAGCTCGGCCGGCGCGACGCCGAGCTGTCCGAGCGCCTGCACCAGCCCGAACCCCGTCTCCTGGTCCACTGCCAGCGTGTGGCCGAGGACGACCCGGCCATCGGCGGTGGTGATCCAGATGCCCTCTGCCTCCGTCACCAGATAGCCGATCGTCAGGATGAGGCCGTCACGGATAACGACGCCGCTGCCCTCCCGCTCGGTGCCAAGGGCGCGTGAGGTGAAGGCATCGGGCGGCACGTGGCTGCGCAGCGTGACCACGCGCGAGAGGACCTCCTCGATGTCGAAGGACCATTCCGTGGGGTCGGGCCGAAGATGCTCGGGAATGTCCAGTTCGTCCTTGCTCATGCCTTGCCGCCGGCGCCTCGTTCGGATTGCCGCGCCATAGGTAGCACGATCCGGCCGCGCGCGCATGACGCCCGGCCGTTCCGGCATCCGCCCCTTTCCTCACATCCCAGCGCGGGCCGGACGGGTACCTTCGCCACATCGTGGCAACACGGCGAACGTCGGAATCATTCCGGGACCGCGGTTGCGCATGCAGGTCGCAGCGCGCACCCGGTATCGCGTCGCGACCGGCCTGCGCTAGCATCGTCCGGGATGGAAAGCGTACCTGACGAGATGAACGCCGGGCTGCAAGGCCTGGGGCTGCTCGATGTCGGCGCGCGGGCGCGCGGGGAACCGCTGTCCGGCGGCGTCTCCTCCGACATCTGGCACGTCGTGCTGCCGGATGGCCGGGAAGCCTGCATCAAGCGAGCGCTGGCGAAGCTGAAGGTGGCGGCCGATTGGCGCGCGCCGATCATCCGCAACCGTTACGAGGCGCGCTGGCTGGCCCGTGCGGCCGAAGCCGTGCCAGGTGCGGCCCCGGCCTTGCTGGGACAGGACGAGACGACCGGCACGCTTGCGATGGAATGGCTGCCACCCGACCGGCACCCGGTTTGGAAAGCCCGGCTGCGCGACGGCCATGCCGACCCCGCTTTCGCGGCCGAGGTCGGCCGGCGCCTCGCACGCATTCATGCCTTTGCCGCGGCACGGCCGGAACTCTCGGCGGATTTCCCGACCGACTCGCTGTTCCACGCGATCCGGCTGGAACCCTATCTGGTGGCGACGGCGCAGGTGCATCAGGACCTCGCCCCGGCGCTGGTCGGCCTTGTCGCGCGGACGGCATCGACCAAGCTCACCCTCGTGCACGGCGATGTCAGCCCGAAGAACATCTTGGTGGGGCCGGACGGACCGATCTTCCTCGATGCGGAATGCGCCTGGTGGGGCGACCCCGCCTTCGACCTCGCCTTCTGCCTGAACCACCTGCTGTTGAAGTGCCTGTGGAACCCGGCTGCGGCATCAGACTTCCTGCATTGCTTCGAGGTGCTGGCGACGGCCTATCTCGCCGGCGTGGCATGGGAAGCGCCGGCAACGCTCGAAGCCCGCGCCGCCTCGCTCCTGCCCGGCCTGTTCCTCGCCCGCGTGGACGGCAAGAGCCCGGTCGAGTACCTGACCGAGGAGAAGGACAAGGACCGCGTGCGCCGCGTGGGGCGCAAGCTGCTGCGTTGCCCGCCCGACCGGTTGCGGACGGTGCGGGCTGCCTGGGGGGAAGAGATCGGCGCATGAGTTCGACCATCATCGCATCCGTGCGCGGCCGCCGCGTATGGGACAGCCGCGGCCGCCCGACGGTCGAGGCGGAAGTGCGCCTCGAAGGCGGCGCGCGCGGCATCGCCATTGCCCCCGCCGGGGCGAGCACGGGCAGCGGCGAGGCGCTCGACCGCCGTGACGGCGGCACGGCCTTCGGCGGCTACGACGTGAAGGGCGCGGTCGCCTCGGTGAACGAGGAGATCGCACCCCGGGTGACGGGCATGGATGCCGCCGATCAAGCGGTGCTTGATGCCGCGCTGATCGCGCTGGACGGCACGCCGAACAAGTCGCGTCTCGGGGCAAATGCGACGCTTGCCGTGTCGATGGCCGCCGCCCACGCCGCCGCCCACGCGAACGGGAAGCTGCTGTGGAAGCACGTCGGCGGCGACGGCGCGACGCTGCTGCCGCTGCCGCAGATCCAGATTCTCGGCGGTGGCGCGCATGCCGGCCGGCGCGTGGACATCCAGGACTTCCTGGTGATCTGCCCGGCCGCCACATCCTTCGCCGAGGCGCTGGACTGGACTGCCGAGGTCTATCGCGCCGCCGGCGGCATCATGAAGGATCGCGGCCTGCTCCAGGGCGTGGCCGACGAAGGTGGATGGTGGCCGGCCTTCACCGCCAACGAACAGGCGCTGGAGACGTTGGTCGCCGCCATCGAACGCGCAGGGTTCAAACCCGGCACGCAGGTGGCCATCGCGCTCGACATCGCCGCGACCGACTTCGGCAAGGGCGGCCGCTACAGACTCGGCCTCGAAGGGCGGGAACTGGATACCGACGGCATGATCCGCATGCTGCTCGGCTGGATCGACGCCTATCCGATCGCCTCCATCGAGGACCCCCTCGCCGAGGACGACGCCGCCGGCTTCGCCGCCTTCACCAGGGAAGTCGGCGGGCGCATCCAGGTGGTGGGCGACGACTTCCTGGTCACGGATGCAGCGCGCGTACACGAAGCCGCGAAGGCGGGTGCGGCCAACACCGTGCTCATCAAGCCGAACCAGCGCGGCACGCTGACCGAGACAAAAGCCGCCTGGGAGGCGGCGAAGGAGGTCGGCTACGCTGGCATCGTCTCGGCGCGGTCCGGCGAGACGGAGGACGTGACGATCGTCCATCTGGCGCTGGGCTGGGGCGTGGGCCAGCTCAAGGTCGGGTCCTTCGCGCGATCGGAACGCATGGCGAAGTGGAACGAGGCGCTGCGGATCGAGGAAGGTCTCGGCGCGCGCGCGAGATTCGCCGGCGGGGCGGTGCTGGGGCGGTCGCGGCGATGAATGGCGGTCGGCAGCGGAGAGGGGCGCCGCCCCTCTCCGGACCTCACCCCGCCAAAGGCCGAATGGCCTTTGGAAACCTAAACGCAGCGTCGGGCGCGAAGCGCGGGTCGAGTGTCGAAGGGGCGCTCGGAGCGCCATGAAGGTCCTGCTCCACTATGCGGCGGGGCCAGGGCTTGCGGATCGGCTGCGCAGGCTGCCCGACCTCGACCTGACGATCTGCCCGGAAACGGACGACGCCGCCCTCGCCGCCGCCCTGCCGGACGTCGAGGTCATCTGGCACGTGCTGAAGCCGCTGACCGCCGCGCATATCGCCGCGGCGCCGAAGCTGCGGCTGATCCAGAAGATCGGCGTCGGGGTGAACACCATCGACCTCGACGCGGCGCGGGCGCGCGGCATCGCCGTGTGCAACCTGCCGGGCACCAATTCCCGCGCGGTCGCGGAGCTGACCCTGCTGCTGATGCTCGGCGCGCTGCGCCGCATCGCGCATTTCGACGCCGAGACGCGCGCCGGGCGCGGCTGGGCCCAGCCGCCGGCGCTGCAGGACGGGTTGTTCGAACTCGGCGGGCGCACAGTCGGGCTGGTGGGATACGGCGCCATCCCGGCGCTGCTTGCCCCGGTACTGGCGGCGCTTGGCTGCCGGGTGCTCTATACCGCGCGCGCGGCGAAGGCCGATGCGGTGGGGGAGTATCGCAGCCTCGACGATCTGCTCGCCGAGAGCGACGTCGTCTCCCTGCATATTCCGCAGACACCGGAGACCGAGCGGCTGATCGATGCGAGCGCCATCGCCCGGATGAAGCCGGGCGCGGTGCTCGTGAACACGGCACGCGGCGGCCTGGTGGACCAGGCGGCGCTGGTTGCGGCGCTGCGGTCGGGGCATCTGGCAGCGGCAGGGCTCGACGTATTCACGCAGGAGCCTGCCGACCCGGGCGATCCGGTGTTCTCCCTGCAAAATGTCGTGGTGGCGCCGCATGTCGGCTGGCTGACGACGGGTACCTTAGACCGGTCCTTCGCCATCGCGGCTGAGAACGTGCAGCGGCTGGGTGCGGGCGAGGCGCTGCTGCATCGCGTGGCGTGAGCGGCTGCGGAGTGGGGCCCTGCCCCCGCCGGAGCGCCTTCGCGAACCTCAACTCGGCGCCGGGCCACACGCGTAGAATGGATGCGGAAGCGTGCCTCGCGCACGAAGCGCGCCCGAAACGGGCAACAGAGCCCGCCGCGCTCGGCGCCAAACGATTGCGGTCCAGGATGCCCAGCATCCTGGCGGGGTGAGGTTTGGAGAGGGGCGGCGCCCCTCTCCAACACGCGTCAGATCGGGCACGCCCCGTTCGCGCAGGCCAGATGCGCCATGTCCAGCGCCTCATGCAGCGCCGGATCACGGATCGCCGCGACGATCGCCTCGAACTCCGCTTCGGTGACTTCCTGTTCAGGCAGATACTCGTAGCCGAGCGCGGCATCCGGCGCCGAGGGCAGCACGGCGCAGCAGCGCACGTGCGGCTGGTGCGTCAGCAGCATGTCGCGGAAGGCATCGAGATCGTGCCGGTCGGTATAGACCTTCAGCGTGTAGGAGATCTGGTTGCCGCGTTCAGCGCCGATCCAGTGGCGTTCCATCAGCGACAGCCAGCGATACTGCTCCTCGGGACTCGCTTCCGGCGCGGTCTTCAGCTTGTCGCCAAGGCCGAGGCGCTGGATCAGCGGCAGGGTTGGAAAGCCGACGACGCTCATGCCCGGGAAGGACCGCAGCGCCTTCACCGGATAGCCACGCGCCTCATAATCCGCGAGCAGCGGGTCGGCATCCTTGTGCCAGCCGCCGGCCTCGTCGCGCGTGCCCTTGAACTGCACCCACCGGAGGTACTGCCGCCGCGCCGGCAGATGCGCGCCTTCGGTCAGGCCGAACAGCTTCGACGTCGTGCCCGCCGGCTTCACCGTCGTGACCGTGAAGGGACGCACGCGGCCGAGCTCGTCGGCATAGGCGTCCGCTTCATCCTTCGCCGCCTCGGAGAAGCGGGCGAGTGCCTCCCAGAACGGTGCGGACTTCGCCTCGTCGAGCACGTCTTCGAAACCGAGGCCGAAGCGCGCCCAGGCCCATTCGTGCAACCCGGTGGGGCCGATGCCCATGCGGTTGGTGCGGCGGACTTCCTCGCCATACAGCGCGTCCATCGAATTGGCGCGCATCAGGAAGCGCACGCCGAGGCGGACGGAATCCTCCACGCGGGCGTCCCATTCCTCGGCGAGCGCGTCGGGCATGATGCCGGGCAGGACAGTCGCCGGATCGACCGGGCAGGCCAGCAGCGGCGCGAAATCGGCGATGACGCAGTAACCGCCAGTGACGTGCAGGACGATCTCGCCGCACGGGTTCGTGGTGCAGGGGAAATGCGCATCCGCCGCCCGCGCCGAGAGGTCCGCGAGCAGCGCCGAGGCGTGGTCCACCTGGTAGCGGCTTGAGCGCACGTCGCGGCCGTCGTGATAGACGGGCTTCTCCCGCGCGCGGCCGGTGCGGTGGTCCTCCAGCATGTCGCCATTGATGAAGCCGGGCTCGCCATTGACGAAGGCGCAGCGGGTGACCTCGTCGAAGACTTCCAGCGCGCGGCGGTCCTCGGCGCGCGCGGAACCGTGCCGCGCCGCGCGCACGCCGCGCCAGAAGGCGGCATCGACCATCACCGAGTTGTTCGCCGTCCAGAGCCCGCCTTCGGACTTCGCGCGGATGAAGCGCAGGATGCCCGGGTCGCGCCAGTTCTTCGTCGCCATGCGGGCTGCGCGGCGGGCGCCGCCCACCTGCACTTCCACCGACAGGAAGTGGTCGACCAGCATCGCCTGTTCCCAGGGCTCGGCCAGGCGGCCGTCGCGGGCGGGTTCGATCACCTCCCGCCGGATCGCCATGACGGCGCGCATCAGGGACAGCGGGCCCGAGGCCGGTCGCCCCTGCATGCCGCCGATCGGCGCGCCGCGCGGGCGGATCGCGGAGAAGTCCAGCAGCACAACGTGGTCGCGCGCGCCCGCGAAGGCCATGCTCTCGATGATCTCGATCGCCTTGGCCCAGCCTTCGCGGCTGTCCTCTATGCTGACGCGGATGGCGTGCGCGGGCGCGGCCTCCGAGGTCGTCCACTCGCGCGCCATGAAGGCGCGGATCGCGGCCTCGTCCATGTCGGCCTCCGCGGTGCCCCAGGGCAGCAGGCCGAACTCGGTGCCGAAGCGGTGCAGCGCGGCGCGGTCATGCGGGTAGTCAGGATGGTCTGCTGAAAGCTGCACCATCACCTGCGGCGCCCGCGACCAGTCGACCGCCATCAGCGCATCGTCATAGGCACGGCCGACGCCGGACCCGTTCAGCAGGAGATAGAACTTCGCGAAGGACGCGATCGCCGTCGCGCAGTTCGTAAACACCTCCATGTTGCGGCCGGCCTGCTGCGCATCACCGTGCTGCAGATGCCGGCCCGAGGTGATCAGCGCGCCGGTGGCGATCGCATTGCGCAGGCGGTCGCGCTCCCGGCGGTCGCGTGCGGTCAGGCCGCGGCCAAGCAGCGACATGTTGCCTTCCGCGACGCGGTCGGCGACGCGGCCGAAGGATTCCTGGTCATCGGGGCGGAACACGGTGCGGCGGGCGACGGCCAAGCCCATGCCGGCATCGAGCGAGCGCGGAGGCAGCTTGGCCTCGCCAAAGCTGCCGCCGGGCAAGGGCTGCACGATCCCGTTCGGTGCGCGAAGGGCACCGGGCTGCATTCCGTCCATGTCGATCTGTCCCCGCGACCGGCGGCGCCAAGTTGCGCCGCCGGAGTTGCGAGAGGCTATCAATGATTCGCTCGTCACGCCACCAGATATGGTGTGTTGCAGCTCCCACCGCCACAACACATGGTGAGATTCACGCGAATCGTGATGCAGCGGGGACTTCCCTCAACGGCCAACCGCGCACCAGCCGGCAGCCGCCTTCGTTCGGCGGCCGAAACGCTCCCTCGGCGGGAACCGTGGCCTTGAGATGGTAGAAATCCCATGGTCCGCGGCTCTCCTCCTCCCGCACGCGGCCCGGCCCGGCGGCGTCATCGTCGGTCGGCATGCGCTTCATGAGGCTGATTGCTTCGAGCCCCGCCCGCCTTGGCACGCGCCACGCCGGGCGCGCCGAAGGTCGCGGTCAGAACCGGAAGTTCAGGCTCACGCCGGGTCCCGGCACGTAATAGACGGGCGGCGGCGGCGCGTAATACGCGGGCGGGGCGTAGTAGACCGGCGGCGGGCGATAGCGCGGGCGCGGCGGTGGCGGCGGAGCGTAGTAATAGCCACGCGGCGGACCCCAGCCGTAATGGTAGCCGGGCGGGTAACCACGCCGCCAACGGCCGCGGCCTCCCTCCCCGCCCTCACCCACCGGGAGCAGCGCGGACTGGCGGGTCTCGGGGATGTCGAGGAAGGGTGTCGCGCCGGCGCGCGCCAGTGTCACGCCGGCATCGCCGCCCGCGCCGTCGGCCATGGCGGCGGGCGGTGCCGGCATCGCCGCCTCGGCTGCGCCGCCGAAGCCGACATGGGCCACGCCCAGCAGCACCGCAGTGATCGCGACCGAGCGCATCCGCTTCCTCCGACCTCTCAACTGGTCATCGAATGGCACCGCCGCGTGGCAGAGTCATGGCGGATCGTCCATGGTCCGGACACAAGATCGGGAGAGGACAGCGCGCATGCACCGACCCGCACCGCCGCTCGACGTCGTCTCCGCTATGCCCGGCATTGCCTGGCCGGCGCTGCCGGCGGCGTCCGGCGCGGCGCTCCTCGCCATCCTGTTCCAGCTCGAACAGACGCAATGGTGGCCGGGCGAGCGGATCGAGACGGCGCAGCGGCGGCAGCTCGCCCAGTTGGTCAGCCATGCGGCGGCGACCGTCCCGTTCTACCGGGACCGGCTCCCGCGCGACTGGCCGGCCGCGGAGGATGGCGCCGCCTGGGAAGCAGTGTGGCGGTCAGTGCCGATCCTGCGGCGGCACGAGATTCAGGCGGCCGACGAGAGCGATGCCATGCTCGCGGACCAGCTGCCGGCGGGCCATGGCGAATACCGGGAGATCTTCACCTCGGGCTCCACCGGCCGCCCGATCCGCGCCGTCCGCAGCCAGCTTTGGGAACTGGTGTGGTCCGCCTTCACGCTGCGGGACCATCTGTGGCACCGGCGGGATGTGACGGGGACGCTCGCGGTCATCCGCGAGAGCGGCGCCGGCAAGGCGGCCTGGCCGCAGGGCGATGCGCAGCAAGGCTGGGGCTTCTCCAGCGCGGGGCTGTTCGAGACGGGGCGGCTCGTCAGCCTCAACGTCACCACGCCGGTCGACCAGCAATTGGAATGGCTGCAGCGGCAGGACGCGGACTACCTGCTGTCGCATCCCTCGATTCTGGCGCGGCTGGCCGCGGCGTCGCAGGAGGCCGGCATCCGCCTGCCGCGGCTGCGCCAGGCGATCGGCATCGCCGAGATGCTGCGGCCTGAGGCACGCGCGGCGATCGAAGCCGCCTGGAGCGTGCCCGTCATTGATGTCTACAGCACGCGGGAGGCCGGCTATCTGGCCCTGCAATGCCCCGATCATGGCGGGTACCACGTCCAGTCGGAGGGGCTGCGGCTGGAGGTGGTGGCGGAGGACGGCACACCCTGCGGGCCTGGCGAAACCGGCCGCGTGCTGGTCACGCCGCTGCACAACCTCGCCATGCCGCTGATCCGCTACGACATCGGCGATGCGGCGGAGCTCGGCGCGCCCTGCCCGTGCGGACGCGGGCTGCCGGTGCTGACGCGCATCCTTGGGCGGCGGCAGAACATGCTGCGCCTGCCGGGCGGCGGGCGACGCTGGCCGCTGCTGTCCTCAGGTGATCTCGGTGCGCTGCAGAGGGCCGTGCCGCCGCTGCGACAGTATCGCATCGTGCAGAAGGCGCTGGACCATCTGCACCTGGTCCTCGCAATCGCGCGGCCGATGACGGCGGAGGAAGCCACCGCCGCCCAGGGCTGGGCGCAGGCGAAGTTTGGCACCGGCTTCCGGATCACGGTGGAGAGCCACCGCGAACTGCCCCGCAGCGCCGCCGGCAAGTCGGAGGACTTCATCTGCGAGGTGCCTGACGGCGGCTGATACCAACAGCCCCTGTTCGGGACCATTGGTCTTCGCTTCTGCGTGCCCCGTATGCCCCGGGGTTCCGCTCCCGTCGCCCGCGCGCCATCATCGCCGTGCTCACCTCGATCGGGATTGCGAATCATGGCGCTGCGCTGCGACCTCATCATCCGGGATGCCACGATCTTCGACGGCACCGGCGGCCCGCGGCGGCGCGGCGATGTCGGCGTCAGCGGGGACCGGATCGTGGGCGTCGGGGACCTCGGCGGAGCGAGCGCGGATCGGGAGGTGATCGCCGGCGGCCGTGCCCTCGCGCCCGGCTTCATCGACGCCCATACGCATGACGACCGCGCGGTGATGTGCGGGCCGGACTGCATGACCTGCAAGATCAGCCAGGGCGTGACCACCGTCGTCGTCGGCAATTGCGGCGTGTCGCTGGCGCCCGCGCGGTTCAAGCGCCTGCCGCCGCCGCCGCTCGACCTGATCGGGGAGGAGGGCTGGTGGCGCTTCGACAGCTTCGGCGACTACGCGCATGAGCTGAAGAAGCGCGGTTCCGAGGTCAACACCTACGCCCTCGTCGGCCACCAGACGATGCGCGTGGAAGCCATGGATGGCGACGTGATGCGCGTCGCGAAGGATTCCGAGATCGAGCACATGCGGCTGCGGGTGAAGAACTCGCTGGCGGAGGGTGCGTCGGGCTTCTCCACCGGCCTCTACTACCCGCCCAACATGCACGCGACGACCGAGGAGGTGATCGCCGTCGCCGAACCGTTGCGCGCCTTCGGCGGCATCTACGTGACCCATATGCGCGACGAGGCGGACCGCGTGCTGGCCTCGATCGAGGAGACGGCGAAGATCGGCAAGCGCGTCGGCGTGCCGGTCTGGATCAGCCACCACAAATGCTCGCTGCCGGACAATTACGGTCGTTCCGTGCAGACCCTGCCGCTGATCGAGGCGTTCAACCAGACGCAGGACGTCTTCTTCGACATGTACCCCTATCCGGCGGGCTCCACCGTGCTGATGCCCGACCGGCTGCGCGACGATGTGAAGGTGATGATCACCTGGTCGGTACCGCATCCCGAGATGGCGGGAAAATACCTGTCGGACATCGCGCGCGGCTGGAACACCGACATCCGTCAGGCGGCGCAGCGCCTGCTGCCGGCTGGCCAGGTGACGTGGCAGATGGATGAGGAAGATGTGCGCCGCATCATGGCGCATCCGATGTCGGTGATCGGCTCGGACGGCATTCCGCATGATGCGCATCCGCATCCGCGGCTGTGGGGCACCTTCCCGCGCGTGCTGGGGCTGTATGCGCGGCAGTTGCGGCTGTTCTCGCTCGAGACCGCGATCCACAAGATGACCGGCCGCACCGCGAACCTGTTCGGCATGATCGACCGTGGGGAAATCCGCGAAGGCGCCTATGCCGACCTCGTGCTGTTCGACGCGGACACTGTCATCGACAAGGCGACCTTCGAGGAACCGAAGCAGGTCAGCGCGGGCATCGAGGAAGTCTGGGCGAATGGCGTGCCCACCTATGTCGCCGGCAAGGGCGCGACGGGCGAGAAGCCCGGGCGGCTGGTGACGCGCAACCGCGTCTGACCGGCACGCGGCCGAGTGCTGCGATCACAATCCGCTCGCGACGCGCATTCGGCGCTCGCGAGGGATTGCGTTGCATCAAGTTTTCGCCATTCTCGCAATCACTGATTGCGGCTCCGCGACAATTACTCAACCATTGGTTCGCCGCCGCATCAACGAATGGATGGGACGGCGCATGGCTGAGATCGAACCAGTGTATTCGGAGCCGAAGGGCGGGCTCTACGGCGGTCATTTCGACAGCTCGGGCCTCGACCCGAATGTCCGCGCCGTGATGATGGATGAGCGCTGGACGACCAGCTATGGCGGCAGCGAAGCGGCGACGGTCATCACCTACGCCTTCCCCACGCAGGCCTCGGATTATCTCAACGCCCCCGGGGGCTACCCGCCGGCCGATCCGGATGCGGAGCACCCGGCGTACAGCTTCGCCCCGATCAACGAGATCCAGATCGAGGCGGTGCGTGCCGCCTTCGGCCTCGTCTCGTCCTACACCAACCTGACCTTCGTCGAGCTGGATTCGAGCCACGCCGCCGATGCGGCTTTCCGCTTCGGCCAGTTCGACGACAGCGGTTCGCAATCCGGCTTTCCGCCGAACGAGGGCGAGTACAGCCCGCAGGACAGCCGGCTGTCGGGCGATACCTGGCTTGGCGGCAACGGTACGCCGCCGTCGATGGCATTCTTCGGCACCGACCACTTCAACACCATCATGCACGAGATGGGTCACGCCTTCGGCCTGAAGCACGGCCATGACCCCGACTACAGCGGTGCCCTCTCGAGTGACCGGAACAACAACGAGTTCTCGGTCATGACCTATGCCAGCTACTTCGGCGCGGATTCCGAAGGCGCGACCGAGGCATGGGCCGGATCATCGCCGTCGAGCTACATGATGTACGACATCGCGGCGTTGCAGGCGTATTACGGTGCGAACTTCGGGAAGGTCGGCACTGAGGCGGTCTATTCGTGGGATACCCAGACGGGCCAGCAATACATCAACGGCCTGCCGGCGGAATTCACCGGCGCAAGCAAGGGTGCGAAGATCCTGACCACGGTGTGGACCCAGGGTGCGATCGCCACCTACGACCTCAGCAACTTCGCTGAGAACCAGGTGGCGGATCTGCGGCCCGGCGAATGGCTGCGGTTCTCGTCGACGCAGATCGCCGACCTCAATGACCAGGCGCCGACGGGCACGCCGGAATTCCAGGCGCAGGGCAATGTGTACAACGCCCTTTTGTACCAGGGCGACGAACGCTCCCTCGTCAGCAACCTGATGACCGGCGCCGGGAATGATCGGCTGATCGGCAACGACATCGCCAACCGGCTCTCCGCCGGTGCCGGCAACGACACGATCGACGGCGGCCTCGGCGATGACACGATCAGCGGCGGGGCCGGCGCGGATACGGTCACCTTCGGTGCCGGGCGCAGCCTGCTGCGGGACACGCTGGAAGATCTCAACGGCGACGTGGTGCTCGACCTCGGCAGTGCGAATGCGATCCAGATCCTCGGCCTCCGTGCTTCACGCGACGACTTCACCGTCACCTTGGGCGACGGTGGCGTATCGTTCGGCCTCGAGGGCAGCGTCTTCGACCTGCGCGGGGATTTCAGCGGCGGCGACTTCATCGCGGCGGCCCGTGGATTCGGCAAGGATGGCTTCACGCACCTATCCTTCATCACCTACTTGCCGGAGCTGACCGAGCAGGTCACCGTGGCGCCGAGCGCCATCAACGGCATCGCGGCTGAGGTGCTGCTGGCCGGCGACGGCTTCACCAACTTCACCGTCACGCTCGATTCCAGCGGCACCATCTGCCGCAACACGATCGGCACCTATCGGATCGGGGCGGACGGCACGATCAGCGACGTGTCGATCCTCTTCGGCGATGCGCAGCAGGCGGATGCAGGCACGGCCCTGGCGCTCGGGAGGCCGGAGGCCGGCGAAAGCATCGGCTTCTTCCTGATCCAGGACGGCCAGAACGTGTATGGCGAGCTCACTGACGACCTCGCCTTCCGCTGGGAGGGCACGTCGCTCGTCCTGAGCAGTTCGAGCCGTGGCGACCTGTCCGACGCCGACATCTTCCATTCCGTGGCGAACTACAACGCCGGGGGCACGACGCAGGTCCTGTCCGGGCTGCATCAGGATGGCGACGGGTTCTGGATCGGCTTCGAGGACACGGCCGGCGAGTTCAGCGACTATGACTTCCAGGACGTCGTGCTGAGGGTGCACGAGTCGATGTCCATCCTGGTCTGACCGGAGCACCTTCGCTCCCACTTCGGCGGCGCCGGTCCTTCGGCGCTGCCGAAGGACGTCCGCAGGCTTCGCGACTCAGCAGGGCTGCGCCCGGAACACCCGCGACGGCGCGACGAATTCCTCCTGCGCCGCAACCGTCAGGATCTCCCGCGACCCGGCTTCCGCCGTCCGGCGCAGAAGGCCGAAGATCGACGATGCCGCGGCCGACAGCGCGGCATCGGCGCCACCGCGCAGCCGGTGGAACAGGAACAGCGCGGCGATCGCATCCCCTGCCCCGTTCACCGACAGCGGCAGCATCGGGGTCGAGACACGCCAGAACTGCCCCGCCTCGGCGGCCAGCATGCCGATCTCGCCCTCCGGCGTGTCTTCCAGATGCAGCGACGTCACTAACACGCAGCGCGGTCCCCTAGACTGCAGGGCAGCGACGGCCCGCTTCGCACCGTCCAGCGTCGTCACCTTCGCGCCGGTCAGCCATTCCAGCTCGAACTGGTTGGGCGTGAGGATATCGGCGGCGGGCACGGCCGCGTCGCGCATGAATTCCGGGATGCCGGGGCGGACGAACACGCCGCGCCCGACATCGCCGATCACCGGGTCGCAGCACCACAGCGCCGCCGGGTTCGCGGCCTTCACGCGCGACGCGGCCGACAGGATCGCCTGCCCGATCCCCGCGGAGCCCATGTAGCCCGACAAGACGGCGTCACAGCGCGGCAGCGCCCCGCGCTCCTCGATGCCGGTCACGAGGTCGCCGATCAGTTCCTCCCCGAAGACCTGCCCGCGCCAGGCGCCATAGCCCGTGTGATTCGAGAACTGGACGGTGTGGACGCCCCATACCTCCGCCCCCAGCCGCTGGAGCGGGAAGATCGCGCTGGCATTGCCGACATGGCCATAGGCGACCCAGGACTGGATCGACAGGATCGAGGTCATCCGCTCATCCGCAGCAAGAAGGGCCGCGGACGCTAGAGCAGTTCGGTGCGCGGTGGAATCACCCGCCCCACGCAAGCCGCTTCACAGCGGCGCCCGGCCCGGTCATTCTGCCTCCGATTCACCGGATCAACCGGGAGCGACCCTCGAGGGAGGAAACCAGATGACCGCGCCCTTCTCGCGCCGTGACGCCCTTGCTGCGGGCTTCGGCGCAGTCCTGCTGCCATCCACCCTGTCCGCCCAACCCGCGCAGAAGCCGGCCGAGTTCAAGATCGGCGTAACGACCTTCCTCTCCGGCCCGGCTTCGGTGTTCGGCGTGCCATCGCGCAAGGCCTGCGAGATGCTGGTCGACCAGATCAACGCCTCGGGCGGCATCGCCGGCGTGCCGATCCGCGCGAGCTTCGTGGACGAAGCCCCGGGCACCGACCATCTGGTCGGCGAGTTCCGCCGCCTCGTGCAGTCGGAAGGCGTGCACGCGATGTTCCAGTCGATCTCGTCCGGCTCCTGCCTCGCCTGCACGCCGCTTTCGGCGGAACTCCAGAAGCTGACCATCTTGTGGGATTGCGGCACCCAGCGCATCTTCGAGGAGAATCGCTGGCAATACGCCTTCCGCACCCAGGGCTACGGCACGCCGGAAGTGCTCGCCCCGCTGCTGTACCTGCTGAAGCACAAGCCCGACTTCCGCACCATCGCGGTGATCAACCAGGACTACGCCTGGGGCCGCGATTCATGGGAGCTGTGGAAGACCGGCATGGACGCAATGAAGCCGGGCGTGCGCGTGGTGGCCGAGATGTTCCCCCGCTTCGGCTCAACCGACTTCTCGACCGAGATCACGCGCCTGCTGGCGCTGCGGCCGGATGTGATCCTCTCCACCTCCTGGGGCGGGGAGCTCGTCACCTTCATCCGGCAGGCGGCGGAACGGCGGCTGCATGAACGCTCCCTGATGGTGCTGCCGGTGGCCGAGGCATCCATGCCGACGCTCGGCCGGTCGATGCCCGAGGGCCACATCATCGGCACGCGCGGCGACCACTGGAACAACCACCCCTCGCCCGCGAACCCCGCGCTGTTCAACGGGCTGGTCAATTCCTACCGCCAGCGCTTCAACGAATGGCCGATCTATCCGGTGCACCACATGGCGCAGGCCATGTGGGCGCTGAAGGCGGGCGTCGAGAAGGCCGTTGCGGCCAAGGGCGGCGGCTGGCCGTCGGATTTGGAGATGGCCAACGCCTTCCGCGGCCTGTCCTTCCCCACGCCCACCTCGACCATCACGCTGCGTGAGGACGGCCAGGGCCTGGAGGACCAGATCGTCGGCCTGTCCTCCTTCAACGACCGGTTCCCCTTCGCCGTCCCGAAGGACATGATCCAGTTCCCCGGCGAGCAGGTCTCCGCCCCGGTCGGCCAGAAGTCGACCGATTGGCTGAAGACGCTGAAGCCGGACTTCATCGCCTCCGCCGGCGCGCGCATCGGCTGAGGCGGCGCCATGGCCGAGTGGTTCCAGGACAATGGCCTTCTGCTCGGCCTGGCCCTGCTGGACGGGCTCTCCTCGGCGGGGTTGATCTTCCTCGTCGCGGTGGGGCTCAACCTCGTCTTCGGCGTGCTGCGCATCATCAATGTCGCGCATGGCTCGCTCTATGCCATCGGCGCGTATAGCGCCGCATCCATCGGCATCTTCCTGTCCGGCCGCGGCCTGCCGGACTGGGCCTCGATACCGACGTTGATTCTCTCCGCGGCGCTGGTCGGCGCCATCCTTGGCCCGATCATCGAACGGCTGCTGCTGCGCCGGATCTATGCGCAGGAGGAGGTGGTGCAGCTCCTCGTCACCTTTGCCCTGTTCATGATCCTGGAGGATGTCCAGAAGCTGCTGTGGGGCGTGCAGCCGATCCACCATGACACGGCGATGCGCTGGCTCGGCACGATCGACGTGCCGTTCGGCGCCGACTTCATCCCCTTCACCAACTACCAGCTGTTCGTGCTGCCGGGCATCGCCATCGTCACGCTGGTCGGCCTCGCCTGGTTCCTGCGCCGCACGCTGACCGGCCGCGTCATCGTGGCCGTCACCACGGACCGCGAAGCCGCGACGGCCATGGGCATCGACGCCGCGAAGGTCTTCCTGCTGACCTTCACCTTCGGCGCGATGCTCGCCGCGCTCGGCGGCGCGCTGTCCTCGCCGACCGCCGCGCTCGTGCCGGGCATCGGTGCGCAGACCATCGTGCTGTCCTTCGCGGTCGTCGCCACCGCCGGCCTCGGCCAGATCGAGGGCGCGGCGCTGACCTCCCTGATGATGGGCCTGGGCCGGTCCATCGCCGTTTATTTCGAGCCGGAGCTGGAAGTGGTCGTGCCCTACATCATCATGGTGCTGGTGCTGCTGGTCCGGCCGCAGGGCCTGTTCGGCGTGATCGAGACGCGGCGCGTATGAGGAAGATCGAACCTTTCCTGGCGCTGCTGCTCGCTGCGGCAATGATCACCGCCGCGGTTACCGCCCCCTGGCTGCGCTTCGTGCTGACTATCGCACTCGCCAAGGGCATCGCGGTGATAGGCATCCTGCTGCTGCTACGCGCGGGGCAGGTCTCCTTCGGGCATGCGCTCTACATCGCCTTCGGCGCCTATACGGTCGCGTTCCTGGCGCCGCGCTACGGCGATGCCGTCGTGCTGCTGCTGCTGGCCGCTGTCGGCGCGGGGCTGCTCGGTCTCGTCATCGGCCTGTTCGTCACGCGCTACCGGCAGATCTTCTTCGGCATGCTGAATCTCGCGATGTCGATGGTGTTCTATTCGCTGCTCGAGAAGCTCTACCACTACACCAAGGGCAGCGACGGCATCCGTGTCGAGATCATGCCGATCGCCGGCCAGACGCTCGACCGCGTCGCCTATGAATGGTGGATCTTCGGCATCGCCATGGGCCTCGCCTTCGTTCTCGGCTTCCTGATCCGGCTGTACCTCTCCTCCCCGATGGGCGAGGCGCTGGCCGGCATCAAGACGCGCGAGACGCGGCTGGAGTTCATGGGCGTGCCGGCCCGCGGCGTGCTGCTCGCCGCCTATGTCATGTCGGCCATGCTGGGCGGCATCGGCGGCGCGATCATCGCCATGACATCCCGCCACGTCACGCCGCTGCTGTCCTACTGGACCTCATCCGGTGAGCTCGTCTTCATCGCCATCCTCGGCGGCGCGGGCGGCGTGCTCGGGCCGTTCCTGGGCGCCGCCGCCTACGAACTCGTCCGCATCTACGCCGCCGCTTCCTTCGCCGATGCCTGGCAGATGATCCTCGGCGCCGTGCTGCTGCTGGTCATCCTGTTCGCACCCGGCGGGCTGTGGGGCATGGCGGCACGGGTGATGAAGGGGCGCGCACAATGAGCGACGTGCTCCTCCAGGCGACGGGCCTGCGCCTCGCCTTCGGCGGCGTGAAGGCGGCGGACGGCATCGACCTCGGCGTGATGAAGGGCGAGTTCCTCGCCATCATCGGCCCGAACGGCGCCGGCAAGACCACCTTCATCAACATGTCCACCGGCTATCTCCGCCCCAATGCCGGCGAGATCACCTATGAGGGAAGCCGCATCACCGGCCTGTCGCCACGGGCCATCGTGAAGCGCGGCATCGCGCGATCCTTCCAGCTGCCGCAGCTATTCGCCGAGCACACGGTCGAGCAGAACATCGCGCTGGCCGTCGCGTCGCGCGACGGCATCTGGTCCCCGCTCACGCCCCTGCTGCGCCCCGGCTACCGGGACGAGGCGCGCGACCTGCTCGACCGCTTCGGCCTTTCCGCGATCGCCCATGCCCGCGCCGATGCGCTGAACGAGGGGGCGCGGAAACTCGCGGACATCGCCATGGCCGTCGCACTGAAGCCGCGGCTGCTTTTGATGGATGAGCCGACATCCGGCGTCGCGGCGTCAGAGAAGATGGGGGTCGTCGAGACGCTCGCCCGCGTGCTGCGAGATGCCCAGGTCACGGCCGTCTTCGTCGAGCACGACATGGACGTGGTCGAACGCTTCGCCGACCGCGTCGCCGTGTGGTCCCAGGGCCGCATCGCCGCGCTCGGGCCGCCGCAGCAGGTGCTGTCCGACCCCGCCGTGCAGCGCGACGTGATCGGGATCGAACGCCATGCTTGAGCTCAACGGCGTCTCCGTGGCCATCGCCGGCGTGCCGGTCCTGCGCAACGTGTCCCTGACTGTCCCCGCCGGCGGCCGCGTCGCGCTCATCGGGCGCAACGGCGCCGGCAAGACGACCACGCTGCGCACGCTGATGGGCCTCGTGACGGCCGGCAGCGGCCGCGTGATGATCCATGGCGAGGACGAAACCCGCCTTCCGTCTCATCACCGGACCCGCCACGGCATCGGCTATGCGCCCGAGGACCGGCGCCTCTTCGGCTCCTTCACCGTCGAGGACAACATGCTGCTGCCGGCCCAGGTGCTGCGGCTCGATCCATCGGAGATCAACCGGCGGATCGAGCGCGTCTATGCCCTGTTGCCGGAGCTGAAGGATCTCGCACCACGCAAGGCCGCCGGCCTCTCGGGCGGCCAGGGCAAGATGGTGGCGCTCGGCCGCGCACTGATGGTGGGCACCCGCGCCGTGCTGCTTGACGAGCCCTTCCAGGGCCTCGCCCCCGCCCTGGCGCTACGCTACGCGGAAGCGCTGAAGCGCCTGCGGGCAGCCCTGCCCGACGTCGCCATCCTGATCACCGAGAGCAACCCCGAACTGCTCCGTCCGCTGGTCGAGCAGACCTATGTGATCGAGCGGGGGGAGATCGGCGCGAGCTAAGCCGGGGCCGAAGGGCCGTCGCTGGAGATCGGAGGGGCGCTGCCCCTCCGAACCACCCCGCCAGGGGGTTGGACCCCCTGGACCGCAATCTGTTGGTGCTGGGCATGGTAGGCTCGCGGCCTTCTTCAGATGCGTTCTCGTGCGCAAGAGCGAGTCCCTGCACCATTCCTGGCCGTGGCGCACAGCGCCAGGTCGAGGTTTGCAAAGGCCTTTCGGCCTTTGCTGGGGTGGCTTGGAGGGGCAAAGCCCCTCCAACGCCGTCCGTGGGAACTGCCTCAGTTCGCCGTCACGAACGCCCGCGCTGCCACCAGCTCCGGCCGTGCGGTGTCCGCCTGCGCCGCGATGACCAGCAGCGCCTCGTAGTGCCGGCGCGCCGCCGCGCGATCGCCGGCCTGCTCCGCCGCCTGGGCGGCGCCCGCCACGGCGCGGTAGCGGCGCGGCTCGATCTCCTGCACTGCCTCGAACTCGCGCTGCGCCTCCGCATGGCGGCCCATCAGCGCCAGCATCTCGCCGAGTTGCTCCCGGGCTGGCATCAGCGGCCCCGGCGTCACCGGATGCTTGTCGGTGCGGGCTTCGCGCTCGGTCGCCTGGCGCAGCAGGACGAGGCCGTTCTCCTGTTCCCCGCGCGCGAAGGCGACCCAGGCTTCGGCGGCCAGGCGCAGGATGTCGACCTGCTCCTGCCAATAGGCGTCACGCCCCTGCAGCGCGGCAACGGCGGTGCGGAGCGCATCGATATCCGTGGCCGCGTCATCCGGCCGGCCCGACCGCGCCGCTCCGATCGCGCGGGTGAAGTGGGTGTTGGCATCCACGACGGGCGCGTTGCGGAGCCTGGTGTCGAGCGCGGCGGCTTCCTCCCAGGCGCTTCGTTCCAGGGGCCAGCGCGCCCGCATCGCGCTCAGCCCCCAGGCGAAGATCGGCGCCGGCGGCGTCCAGTTGTCGAAGCGGGTAAGGCCGTCGAGTACCGCGCGCGCCGCATCGAGTTGCCCGGTCTGGAGATAGCCGTAGACCATGTAGTCAAACGCATGGATCTCATCGAACACGGCTTCCCGCGCGCGTGCCGTCTCGGCTGAGCGGCGGTTGGTGTCGATCGAATCCTCCCAGCGCCCGACGCGGGTGAAGATGTGGGACGGCATGTGCAGCGCATGCGGTGCATCCGCCGCGATGACGGCATAGCGTTCCGCCGCAGGCACGCCGCGATTGGCCAGCGCGGGGGTATCGTAGGTGTGGATCAGGTAGTGCACGACGCCCGGATGCTGCGGCTGGCGTACCGCTTCGCGCTCGAGGATATCGGCGGCGCGGATCTGGCGGGCGTAAGTCTTGTCGGTCGGCGGCGCGACCATCACCAGGGAAAGGGCATACTGGATCGCAATCTCGGAATCGTCCGGGAAGCGCTCATGCAACTGCGCCATCGCCTGTTCATAGCGCTCCATGCGGGCGCGGTGCTGGGCCGGGTCCTCATTGCCGTAGAGCTCTCCCAGAGCAGCGATGAGGCCGGCCTCGCGCTCGCTGCGCGCGCCCTGGCGCTGCGCCTCCGCCAGCAGGGCGCGGCCGGCGCGCAGATTGGCGGCGGTCGTGACGCCGAAGGGATTCAGCAAAAGGGCCAAGGTTTCGCCCCAATAGGACATGACGCAGTCGGGGTCGGTCTGGCGCACCTGGCGGAAGGCCTGGCCGGCCGGCTCGTACCAGAAGGAATGCTGGAGCAGCATCGCCTGGTTAAAATCCGCCTGCGCCGCCGGCGTACAGGTCACGGGGAAATTGACGGTGCCAAGGACCTGATGCGAGCGATGCGCAGGATCGGCAGGGGCTGCTTGCGCCCAGGCGGTGGCGCCCGGCACGCACGCAAGCCCGACGGCCAAGGCGAAACGCGGTCCCATTCTATGGAACATCGGACGCTCTCCCTTGCTAAGGGGGCGCCGTCCCGGCGGGTTCCCACCGCGACGGGTTCCCGGCGCGGACCCTGGGCCTGTCATGCCGGCCATGCAAGGAAAACCGTGTGGCGGTTGCGCCTGCCCCTGGCCTCCCCTATACGCCGCAATTCCCTGCCCGCCGGTCGGCATCGTCGGGCCCTTCTGCATGAGTGTCGCCCGATGAAGTCCGATATCCATCCCGACTATCACGAGATCACCGTCATCATGACCGACGGGACCGAGTTCAAGACGCGGTCCTGCATGGGCAAGGCCGGCGATACGCTGCGCCTGGACATCGATCCGAAGTCCCACCCGGCCTGGACCGGCCAGCAGCGCGTGATCGACACGGGCGGCCAGATCGCGAAGTTCAACAAGAAGTTCGCCGGCATCGGCGTGCGCAAGAGGGCCTGATCAGGCCATGCCCCTGGGCGGCGAGGCGGTCGCGACCGACCCCGCCCAGGTGGCCCGCCTCTGGGAGGCGAACGCGGTCGCCTGGACCGCACTGTCCCGCGCCGGCGGCGACATCTATCGCGACCACCTCAACACACCGGCCTTCCTGCGTCTTCTACCGCCGGTAGCCGGGCTGCGCGGGCTCGATATCGGCTGCGGCGAGGGGACCAACACCCGTGCCGTCGCGGCCCTTGGCGCACGGCTGATGGCGCTCGACGTCGCGCCCTCCTTCCTCGCCGCCGCCGCGGCGACCGAGGCCGCCGACCCGCGCGGCATTCGCTTCGTGCGGGGCAGCGCCCTGTCCCTGCCCTTCCCCGATGGCTGCTTCGACTTCGCCACCTCCTTCATGTGCCTGATGGACGTGCCCCGGCCCGAGCAGGCGCTTGCCGAAGCCGCGCGCATCCTGCGCCCCGGCGGCTTCCTGCAATTCTCCATCCTGCACCCGAGCTTCACCGGCGCCGGCCGCCGCGTGCTGCGCGACGAGACCGGCCACGCCTACGCCATCGAGCTGCGCGAGGCCTCCCTGCCCGACGGCGCCATCGAGCGCTGGCGCTTCTCCGGTGCCCCGGCCGCGCTGCGCGACGCCTACCCGCCCTTCCAGGTGCCGCGCTTCGACCGCAGCCTCGCCTGGTGGCTCAACGCCGTGGCCGGCACCGGCCTGCGCCTTGCAGCAGCCGAGGAACCCGTCGCTGACCCCGAGACGGCCGCGCGCGTTCCGACCGTCGCCGACACCCGCATCGCGCCCCTCTTCCTCATCCTCCTCGCCCGGAAGTGACGCACGCGTCGGGGGCTTGAACGACCCGCGGCCGTTTCCCAACTCTGTGCGGTCGGCGGTGCCCCAGGGGCCGCCGGCGCGGAACGGCAGGGTCGCCCGATCGGGGGCCCGATGAGACCGGATCCGCCCCGCAACGGACCTTGCTCAAGCAGGAGGTTCCTCGTGAACGCGATCGATTTCTCCCCCCTCTTTCGTTCGGCCATCGGCTTCGACCGTCTCGCGCGTCTGATGGACAATGCGCGCAACGTGTCGGACGCGACCGGCTACCCCCCGTACAACATCGAGAAGACGGGCGATGACAGCTACGTGCTGACCATGGCCGTCGCCGGCTTCTCCGAAGCCGAGCTCGAGATCACCGCGCAGGAGAACACGCTGACCGTCGCCGGCAAGCCGCAGGCCCAGCCGGAAGACGGCCGCAAGTACCTCCATCGCGGCATCGCCGGCCGCGCCTTCGAGCGCCGCTTCGTCCTCGCCGACCACATCGTGGTCGAAGGTGCGGACCTCGCGAACGGCCTGCTGCACGTCGCGCTGAAGCAGGTGGTGCCCGAGACGCTGAAGCCGCGCCGGATCCCGGTGCAGGGCACGCAGAAGGTGCTTGAGGCGGAAGCCGCCTGAGGAAAGGTCGGGGGAGGAACACCTCCCCCGAGCCCCCTCCGTTTTTTGTCTGTTGGACTGTCGCGCCCGGCGCGGCGGTCGGGCCCACCGGGGAGGTCACGTCCCCCGGTGGGCCTTTCGATTCAGGTGCCGCAGAACGTCGCGGTCACGCGCTCGTCGGGCTGCGCCGGCATCGCGTAGCGCTCGCGGCCGGGCTGCTCCTCGAAGGGGCAAGACAGCGCGGCCAGCAGCGCCTCGAACGGGGCGAGGTCGTCACGGGACGCCGCGGCGGCCAGCGCCTCCTCCACCAGATGGTTTCGCGGGATGTACAGCGGGTTGATTGCCCGCATCGCCGCCGCGCGTCCCGGCGGCTCCTGCGCCAGCCGGGCCCGCCAGGCGTCGGCCCAGCCGTCAAAGGCGGCGGGGTCCGCGAACAGCGCGCGCGCCGCCATGTCACCATCGGCCGCATCGGCCAAGCGCCGGAAGAACAGGGTGAAATCCACCTGGTTCGCCGAGAGCCGCACCAGCATGTCCTGCAGCAGCTCGTCATCGCCGTCGCGCGCCGCGGTCAGCCCGATCTTGCGCAGCAGGCCGTCGCGCCAGCCGGCGCCGAAGCGCGGCGCATAGGCCGCAAGCGCCGACTGCGCCTTCTCCACCGCCGCCGCCTCATCCGCATCGATCAGCGGCAGCAGGCATTCCGCCAGCCGCGCCAGGTTCCAATGCGCGATGCCGGGCTGGTTGCCGTACGCATAGCGACCCTGCTGGTCGATCGAGGAGAACACCGTCTCCGGATTGTAGGCCTCCATGAAGGCGCAGGGCCCGTAGTCGATCGTCTCGCCCGAGATGGCGCAATTGTCGGTGTTCATCACGCCATGGATGAAGCCGACGAGCATCCATTGCGCGACGAGGTCAGCCTGCCGCAGCGCCACGTTCTCGAGCAACGCAAGCGCGGGGCTCGCCGCCTCGGCCGCCGCCGGGTAATGGCGGGCAATGGCGTAGTCGGCCAGCACGCGCAGCGCATCCGTATCCCGCCGCGCGGCGAAATACTGGAAGGTGCCGACGCGCAGATGGCTCGCCGCCACGCGGGTCAGCACGGCGCCCGGCAGTACGTCCTCGCGAAAGACGTCGTCACCGGTCGCCACGGCCGCCAGCGCCCGCGTCGTCGGGATGCCGAGCGCGGCCATAGCCTCCCCGATGATGTATTCGCGCAGCACGGGCCCAATCGCGGCGCGCCCGTCGCCGCGTCGGGAGAACGGCGTCGGACCGGACCCTTTGAGCTGGATGTCGCGGCGCTCGCCCGCAGGCGTGACCACCTCGCCGAGCAGGATGGCGCGACCGTCGCCGAGGCTCGGCACGAAATGCCCGAACTGGTGGCCGGCATAGGCCTGGGCGATCGGCTCGGCACCGGCGGGCACGTGGTTGCCCGCCAACATAGCCACGCCAGCCGGTGAAGCGAGCCAGGCGGCATCGAGGCCGAGTGATCCGGCCAGCGCGGCGTTGAGCCGCAGCAACCGGGGCGCGCTGACCGGCGTCGGCGGCAGGCGCGCGAACAGCCGTTCCGGCAGGCGGGCGTAGGAATTATCGAAGGCTGGGCGGCTGCCGGTCTCCGGCAGCGGCGCGGAATCAGCGAGGGCAATGTCCGACATGGTTCTTCGCAGATCGGTACCCGAATGCCGCGGACAACCCCTTCATGTGCGCAAGCCCGGCCTTCTGCAGCGTTCCCGCCCGCCACGGCGGCCACCAGACCGAGGTTTCCTAAGGCCCTTCGGTGGGGTGAGGACAGGAGAGGAGCAAAGCCCCTCTCCGCCCGCGCACACTAACCCTTGCGAAAGAACGCCTCCGCCGCCGCGCGATGGCCTTGCCGCGCCCCGATGGCGGCCTCGGCGCGCGCGATCTCGGCCTTCAGCTCGGCGATGTAGTCCTGTAGCTGCGACACATCCCAGCCATCGAACCGCGGCTTCTCCAGCACCTGGCGGCGGCGCGGTTCGGAATCATCATCCGTCAAGGGCATGGTGCCTCCTTTCTCATCAAGGCTTTGACCCTGTCATCTCGCCTCATTATACGGGGCGCAAGTCTGTCGCGGGGGTTCGCTCCTGCCGCCCCTCCCCGACCACCCTGAGGTCTGCCCATGCCCCAGCCGCTGATGCCGAAGGCCACTGCCGTGTGGCTGATCGACAAGACGTCGCTTTCCTTCGATCAGATCGCCGATTTCGTCGGCATGCACCCGCTGGAGATCCAGGCCATCGCGGATGGCGAAGTGGCGCAGGGCATCGTCGGCTTCGACCCCATCGCCTCCGGCCAGTTGACGCGCGATGAGATCCTCCGCTGCGAGGGCGACACCAACGCCCGGCTGCACCTGCAGGAAAGCAGCATCGTGCTGCCGAAGCAGCGCGCGAAGGGCGGGCGCTACACCCCGGTGTCGAAGCGCAACGACCGGCCTGACGGCATCGCCTTCCTGCTGCGCAACTACCCGATGCTGCCGGATGCGGTGGTCGCGAAGCTGCTGGGCACGACGAAGGACACCATCGCCAAGGTTCGCGACAAGACCCACTGGAACAGCCCCAACATCAAGCCGCGTGATCCGGTGATTCTGGGCCTGTGCAGCCAGGGTGACCTGAATGCCGCGATCCACGCGGCGGGTGGCAGCCTGACGCCGCCGCCTCCGGCCGAGGATGCGGCCTGAGCTCGACGACGGCGCAGAGCGGTGCTGGAAATGCGCCTGACGGCGCATTTCCAGACTTCCGGCTCAGTGCGGCCTGCTTGACCGCAGCCGCTCCATCTCATCCTTGAGCCTGAGTTTTTCCAGCTTCAGCCGGACCAGTTCCGTGTCGTCCGGTTTCGGGCGGCGATCCTCATCCGTGATCCGGCGATCGAGGGCCGCGTGGCGTTCCTCGAGAGAGGCGATCCGGGCGTCCATGGGCATGCGCTGCGCATCCTCCGTTGCTGACGGGTGCCGGGCCGGCCGGCCCGACACCGGGGCGGGCTGATGCAGCCCCCCTTCCGGCCGGATGCGCTGGGGACCGGAATGGCCTGTCGCGCCCCGGCCTGATCATGATAAGGGCGATGACACGGGTATTGCACCTTCAACTTCGTTCCGGGGCCGCCGGCCATGATCGCCGACCGTGACGCCATGCTGCGTCGCCTGCACGAGCTGCGCAGTGAGCATCGCGACCTCGATACCGTCATCGCAAGGCTCGATTCCTCGCCGGTGGACCAGCTTCAGCTGCAGCGGCTGAAGAAGCGCAAGCTGAAGCTGAAGGACGAGATTGCCTGGGTCGAAGGCCGGCTTGTCCCCGATATTATAGCTTAGTTCGCCCCCAGACGCCGGGCGGCCCGCCTCCCCCGGCCTTGGCTTCGCGCCATGCACTGCCGTATTGGCAGCCGTTGACGGTTTCTGCGCGGTCGCGCTGCGCGCTCCCGGACCGAGGCTGCGGTCCTCGACCGGGTTCTCTCTATGGCTGACGGTGAATTGAAGATGAGTGAGACGGGTCTGGCGCCGCTGGTCGGCATCATCATGGGAAGCCGTTCCGACTGGGAGACGATGCGCCATGCCGCCGAGACGCTCGACGCGCTGGGCGTGCCGCATGAGACGCGCGTCGTCTCGGCCCATCGCACCCCGGACCGCCTGGTGTCCTATGCCAAGGGCGCGGCCGAGCGCGGCCTTAAGGTGATCGTCGCCGGCGCCGGCGGGGCCGCCCATCTGCCGGGCATGGCGGCCTCTATGACCAGCCTGCCGGTGCTTGGCGTGCCGGTCGAAAGCCATGCGCTCAAGGGCATGGACAGCCTGCTGTCCATCGTCCAGATGCCGGCCGGCATTCCGGTCGGCACACTGGCGATCGGACGGGCCGGCGCGGTCAATGCAGGGCTGCTCGCGGCCGCCATCCTCGCCACCGCCGATCCGGCGCTGGCCACCCGCCTCGATGCTTGGCGCGCCGCGCAGACCGACGCCGTGCCGGACGCGCCGGCATGACCGGCTTTCCGCTTCCCCCCGGGTCGGTCATCGGCATCCTCGGTGGCGGCCAGCTCGGCCGCATGTCGGCGCTGGCGGCCGCACGGCTCGGCTATGCCTGCCATGTTTTCGCGCCGGACCCCGATTCCCCGGGCATGCAGGTCTCCGCGCACCGCACCGTCGCGGCCTATGAGGACCGCGACGCCCTCGCCCGCTTCGCCGCCTCCGTCGCCGTGGTGACCTTCGAGTTCGAGAATGTTCCCGCCGCGGCGCTGGAGGCGCTCGCCGGCCTCGTGCCGTGCCGGCCGGGCCTCGCCGCACTCGCCACCTGCCAGGACCGCGCGGCGGAGAAGGCCTTCCTCGACCGCATCGGCGTACCTGTCGCGCCCTGGCGGCTGGTGGAAAGCGAGGCCAACCTCGCCGCCGCCGTCGCGGAGATCGGACTGCCTGCCGTGCTGAAGACGACGCGGCTCGGCTATGACGGTCGTGGCCAGGCGGTGCTGCGGAATCAGGCCGACCTCGCGCCGGCCTTCGCGCGGCTCGCGCCGCGGCCGCTGATCCTCGAGGCCTTCGTACCCTTCACGGCCGAAGTCTCGGCGATCGCCGCGCGCGGGGCTGATGGCGCGATCGCGGTATTCGACCCGGCCGAGAACCGCCACGCCCACCACATCCTCGACCTGTCCTTCGCACCCGCCCGCCTGCCCCCGGCGGTGTCGGAGGCGGCGCGCGCGCATGTCGCAGCGGTGGCCGCCGGGCTCGAACTGATCGGCCTCGTTGCGCTCGAGCTGTTCGTGTTGCCGGACGGCAGCCTGCTCGGCAACGAGATCGCCCCGCGGCCGCACAATTCCGGGCATTGGACGATGGATGCCTGCGCGGCATCGCAATTCGAGCAGCATGTCCGCGCCGTGGCCGGGCTGCCGCTCGCGGCACCGGAACGCCACCACGATGCGGTGATGCGCAACCTGATCGGGCCCGAGGGACTCGACGCCTGGCCGCGCCTGCTGCGGGAGCCGGGCGTCGTGCCGCACCTGTACGGCAAGGCGGAGGCCCGGGCGGGCCGCAAAATGGGCCACGCCAACCGCCTCCTGCCGCGCGGCAGCCTTGAGGGACTCACCGACGAACAGGCTCTCTCCGGCTTGTGACCGATTTGCCACCGGGACCCGTGGCGTCGATGCAACACTCACTGGTCAACCGTGGGGCGAGCCCTGGCGCGGTCGCGTGAGAATGATACAAAGTGTGCGTGTCGAGCCGACTGGCGCCGCGGGCGCCGGGGCTTCGAACGGATCTGACGGCCCATAGGGGCCTGGAGCAGGAGAATACCGATGAGCCTGAAGAAGGCGCTTCTCGCCGCGACGCTGCTGTCGCTGCCGATGGCCGCGACCGCGAATGCGCAGAGCTGGGACCCGCGGACGACCGGCATCTACATCGGCGCCGGCGCCGGTACCAACTTCCTCGACGACTCGGACTCCAACCGCGGCATCTCGGCCTCGTTCGAGTGGGGCTACATCGGCACGCTGTCCGTCGGCTACGGCTTCGGCAACGGCCTGCGCCTCGAGCTCGAGGGCAGCTACCGCCAGAACGACGTCGACGGCATCAGCACGCCGGGCGGCAACGTTCCCCGCACGACCGGCACCGTCCGCAGCTACGGCCTGATGGCCAACGTGCTGTATGACTTCGTGCTCGGCCCGGTGGTTCCCTATG
>NZ_JAAEDI010000008.1 GCF_018129025.1 Neoroseomonas terrae
GGATGTGGCGCGGATGGCGCAGCCAAGTTCCCAGGCTCTCGGGGCTCGCCGCATAGGTCATGCGGTCGACGTTCACCACGACCTCCTCGGTGGTGCCGAGCAGGCGCCGCACCACAGCCGAGCCGATGAAGCCCAGGCCCCCAGTGATCAAAAGGGTCATGCTGATTTCGATTCGCCCCCGGACATCACAGTCGTTCGAGATTTACGCAAGGAAAGCGGCAGGATCTAGACAGCGCCGCGTCGCGCCGCCCGGCCGCGCCAATGGCCGGGCAGGAATGCAAGGAAGCGGGCCGGCCACAGTGCATCGGCAGCGAAGCCGCCGCACGCGGTGGCGGCGGCGGCCGCGACGTCCCCCCGTCGGGCCTGGACCAGCAGCCGATATCCGGTGGCCCAGCCGTGCCAGCGTCGGTAGGCGGCCCGCGCAGCCGAGCCGGCCGTCAGCTCCGCCAGCCTGGTTCGAGCGGTGTCGAGCAGATGACGTGACAGCTTCTCCCGCAGGTCGCCGGCGGCGAATGTGAGCGACCCGGCGTGGGAGCGGTATCGGATGATCGTCGCCCCCGTCACCGCCACCGTGGGGCGCAGCAGCACCAGCCGCATCCAGAAATCCTTGTCCGCCGACAGGGGAAAGCGGTCATCGAAGGGGCCGACGCGCTCGATCAGGCCACGGCGGTACAGGGCTGCGTTCATGGTGGTGATGCCGCCGATGACGTTCGCCTCCGCGAGCGCGACGGCGCCGCCGGACAGACGCTTCAGGGTGCCCGCCTCGCTAAAGAACTCGGCTGCGCCGAGTACCATCTCCGCCGCGGGGTCGGCCAGCGCCGCCTCGGCCGCGGCGAAGGCGCCCGGGGCGTAGAGATCGTCGCTGTTCAGCAGGCCGACGATCTCTCCGCGCACCGCCCGCAATCCCTTGTTGATCGCGTCGTAGAGGTTGCGGTCACTTTCCCTGATGACCGTCAGTGACGGGTAGCGGGCGAGTACCTCCGCCGTGCCGTCGGTCGAACCGCCATCGACGATGATGTGCTCGACCGAGGGGTGGCGCTGCGCCAGTACGCTCTCGATGGCCGCGCCGATGGTCGCTGCGCGGTTGAGACAGGGCGTCACGATCGAGAACCGCGGCGTCACCGGCGCACCATGCCGCGCAGGCGGCGCAGCGCGCCGCCGAGGATCAGCGCCTCTGCAGCCCGGCCCAAGGCTGGCGAAAGACGGTCGCACAGCCCGATCAGGGCGATCGCCGCACGTGCCGGCGCGGCGGCCCGGCGGCGCGCCTTGGCGTCCCCGGCCGCGTCGTCCAGCGCCTCCAGCACCCTTGCGCCCGCGGCCGCGCCGGCCTCGGCGGCGACGAGCTGGTACCAGGCGCGCCGCTCGGCGGGCCAGTCCTCCGGCAGGTTGCGGGTGCCCAGGATCTCGTCCGAATCATGGATCGGGATGCCGGCCAGCCGGGCGCGGCGCAGCAGCGCCGTCAGGTGATGCGCGGTCTGTGGCGGCGCGGCATCGAACTGGCGCAGCACATCCGCATGGATCAGCGTCGCCTGCGGCACGCCGAGGCCGCGTGGGCCGCGCGGCCCCACATCCCCGGCGAGCAACCGGTCCCACCCAGCGCCGAACTCGGCGATGCGCAGCAGCGTCTCGCGGCCCGCACGGTCGCGCGCCACGTGGTGGCCGCGGATGATGCGCGCTTCCGGCGGCGCCCCGCCAATGACGCGGTCGAGTGCGGCGGCGTCGTGGCGGACGCCCTCGCCGCCGAGGATATGCCAGGGCGAGGGCGCCGCCGGCACGGCGACGCTCGCCTCGCGCGCGGCGATGGCGGCGCGCGGCGCGGCGATGAAGTCGAGCAGCGCCGGAACCCCCGCTTCCCACGCCGCGCGGCCGCGCAGCATGGTCTCGCGCGCCCGCGCACCAAGGTCTCTCGCGTTGGCGAAGTCGAGCGCCCGATATTGCCCCGGCGCATACAGCAGGCCGTTCGCGCCGTGGGAGATGTACTCGTTCATCGTGGGCGCGTCCGGCGCGACGACGCAGAGCCCGCGCGCCATGGCTTCGAGGAAGGACATGCCGATGCCTTCCAGTGGCCGCGGTGCGAAGAAGACATTGGCGCCGGCGAGCGCGGTGGCGAAGGCGGACCCGTCCTCGGACCAGCCCGTGCGCCGCAGCGTGCCGATGTGGCGTGGCGCCGCGGCGGGGAAGGGTGCCTCATGACCGGGATCGGGCCCGTCATGGATGGTGAGGCTGTCGAAATGCGAGCCGGCCGTCAGGGCGAAGACCGCTTCGGGGGAGATGTCGCGGCGTCGGTACCAGAGGAAGCCGCGGAGCGTATCAAAATCGCCGACCGGCGGGACGGCGTCCGCATCCGGGAAGTACTGCACGCGCCGATGCACGGCGGCGTAGCGCGCCACTTCCGCCGCCAGCGCCCAGGAGAAGCAGAGGATCTTCGCCTTGCCGAAGGACGGCTTCCACGTGAAGGCGCCGCCCCGCCACATCGCATCGTACATCGGTGCGAAGGTGACGTTGGGATGCCGGCCGGACAGCAGTGCGAAGGCTTCGTGCAACTGCCAGATGACGATGGCGTCGTAGCGCGATTCGTCGAAGCCAGGCGCGGCGCGGCGCACCGCGGGGACGCTTGCCTCCGCGAAGAAGGTGTCGACTGTCGCGTGCTGTTCCAGCAGGTCGAGGAGGAAGCGGCTCGACCCCGTCTTCGCGTGATAGCCGAGGCCGAAGAAGGCGACGCGCATGCGCGCGGCCTTCAGGTCCGCAGCGAGGGCTGTTCGAGGAACCAGCGGTAGGTGGCCGCGAGCCCCTCGCGGAAGCCGACCCGCGCCTGCCAGCCGAGGGCGGCGATCCGCGACACGTCCATGCGCTTCAGCATCGTGCCGTCGGGCTTGCTGGTGTCCCACTCGATCCGGCCCTGGAAGCCGGTGACGCGGGCGATCTCCTCGGCCAGTTCCCTGATCGTGATATCGGATCCGGTGCCGATGTTGAGATGGCCTTCCCCCGAATAGGTCCGCAGCAGGAATGTGCAGGCGGCGGCGACGTCGTCCACATGCATGAATTCGCGCCGCGGCGTGCCGCTGCCCCAGCAGGTGACGACCTCGGTACCGTCCTGCGCCGCCTTGTGGAACCGTTGCAGCAGGGCCGGGATGACGTGGCTGCGCTCGGGGTGGAAGTAGTCACCCGGGCCGTAGAGGTTGCACGGCATGGCGGAGATGTAGTCGCGCCCGTACTGCCGGCGATAGGCCTGGCAGAGCTTGATGCCGGTGATCTTGGCCACGGCGTACCACTCGTTGGTTTTCTCGAGCGGGCCGGTCAGCAGCGCGTCCTCGTTGATCGGGTTCGGCGCCTCGCGCGGGTAGATGCAGGAGGAACCGAGGAACAGCGCGCGGTTCACATCGTTGCGGTGCGCCGCCTCGATGAGGTTCGCCTCGATCATGAGGTTGTCGTAGAGGAATTCCGCCGGATAGGTGTCGTTGGCGAGGATGCCGCCCACCTTCGCCGCCGCAACGACGACAGCGTCGGGCTTGGTCCGCGCCATGAAGGCCTCGACCTGGTCCTGGCGGCGCAGATCGACCGTCGCCCGGTCGGACGTGATGACCTCGGCACCCTGGCCCACCAGATGGCGTGCGCAGGCAGCGCCGACCATGCCGCGATGGCCCGCGACATAGATGCGCTTATCCTTCAGAGTGAAGAGGTCAGCCATTGGATTTCAACGCGGCCACGTCGGCGGCGACCATCTCGGCCGCCAGTTCGGGCAGCTTGATCGTGTGCGACCAACCGAGCACGCGCTTCGCCTTGGCGGGATTGCCGATCAGCAGGTCCACCTCGGTCGGGCGGAAATAGGCTGGATCGACCCGCACAAGCTCCCGCCCGGTCTTCTTGCAGACGCCGATCTCGTTCACGCCGGCGCCGCGCCAGTCGAGGGCGATGCCGACCTCGCCGAAGGACAGGTCGCAGAAATGGCGGACCGTATAGGTCTCCCCGGTCGCGAGCACGTAATCGTCCGGCGTGTCCTGCTGGAGGATGCGCCACATGCCCTCGACGAAATCCTTCGCATGGCCCCAGTCGCGGCGGGCGTCGAGATTGCCGAGCCAGAGCGTGTCCTGCTGGCCCAGATGGATCGCGGCGACGGCGCGGGTGATCTTGCGGGTGACGAAGGTTTCGCCGCGGCGCGGGCTCTCATGGTTGAACAGCACGCCGTTCGAGGCGTGCAGCCCGTAGGCCTCGCGGTAGTTCACCACGATCCAGTAGCCGTAGAGTTTCGCAGCGGCGTAGGGGCTGCGTGGATAGAAGGGCGTCATCTCGTCCTGCGGCACTGCCTGGACCTTGCCGTACAGTTCCGAGGTCGAGGCCTGGTAGAAGCGCGCTGACTTTTCCAGGCCGAGGATGCGCATCGCTTCGAGCAGCCGCAGCGTGCCGAGCGCGTCGGAATTGGCGGTGTATTCCGGCGTCTCGAAGGAGACGGCGACGTGGCTCTGGGCGCCGAGATTGTAGATCTCGGTCGGCTGGACCTGCGACAGGATGCGGATCAGGTTGGTCGCGTCGGTCAGGTCGCCGTGGTGCAGCAGGAAGCTCGCGCCCGGCACATGCCGGTCGTGATAGAGATGATCGACGCGGCCCGTGTTGAAGGAGGAGGATCGGCGCTTGATGCCATGCACCTCGTACCCCTTCTCGAGCAGCAACTCCGCGAGATAGGAGCCGTCCTGCCCAGTGATGCCGGTGATGAGGGCGACCTTGCGACGATCCGACATCCTGTTCCTTCCATGGGCGGCCGCGCTGGGGCGCGGCGCTGATCTGGGGGCCCGGAGTCGGGCTGTCTAGCAGCCCGGCGTGGGCACAGGAAGGGCGGCGAGGTCAGGATCGGATGCGCGAGAGCCGCCGCTTGGCGCCCTGGACGGCGCGGAGGACCGGCCGCGGCAGAATGGCAGCGAGGCGCGCCTTCCACGGGAGGGGCGGGGGCGCCAGCCCGGATGCCGCAGCGGCCTCGCGCAGCGCGGCGGCCTCGATCCGGGCCTCAAGCCAGGCCTTTTGAAGCAGCTCGATCCTCCGCCGGTCCCATTCGGCGCTGCGGTACAGCATGGAGGCGTTCTGGATGGCGAAGACCTCCGGCTGCCCCTTGGCAAGTTCGGAGGAGGCGCCGCCAAGCGCAAAGGAGGCGACAACGGTGTCGATTCGGCGGAGACGAAGGGTCGGGTCCGCCATCACCTTGAGCCACCAATCGTAATCGGCGTGGCGGCGCCAGCGCAGATCGAATGGTCCGGTGCGATCGAACACCGCCCGGCGCGCCAGCGTTGCCTGATGCGGCAAGCAGCCGGTCACCATCTCCTCCGCAGCGGCATCGGGTGACGCTGGAGTATGAATGACGGGCCCAAAGCCTTGGCCCAGGTCGCTGCGAACCTCGATCGAGCCGTAGTACACGTCGCCGTCCGGCAGCTTGTCGATGGCAAGTATTGCATCTCGCAGCGAATGTCGTGACGCAAAGGTGTCATCGGCATTCATGAACAGCACGAACTCTCCGTTCGCCGCGGCTATTCCTTTGTTCATGGCGTCGTAAAGGCCCCGGTCGGGCTCCGATATCAGCGTGCCAATTTCCGATCTGTGCTTCTCGAGGATAGCGAGCGTGCCGTCTGTGGACGCGCCATCGACCACGACATGTTCGAAATCGCGGTAACTTTGCCGTGCGATGCTGAAAAGGCATGAATCAATTGTCGCTGCTGCATTCATACAAACCGTAATTAGGGAGACCCGTGGGCGATTCATTCTGCAAATCTTCGACATTGCGTACTGCTCCGGCCTGGAGCAAAGACCCGCGTCCCCGGCGACCATGCAGTCACACTCGATACGGAGTAGGCAAGTTTGAGCTATAACACCAGCGGGGAGAGCGGCGTAATGGCGAGCGATCATGCATTAGTCGGCGTTGAGACGCCGCGGCTGGTTGCTAGCATGCGCATGCTTGTTGCGGGGCCGGCGACGGATGCACCAGCCCTGCGCCGTATCGTCGAAGTGCAGGCCGAGGATCTGGTCAGGCTGCGGCGGGAGCTCGTTTCCGCTCGTCATCGGCTCAAGGCGATGGGCGAGGGCGGTGCGGCGCCCGAGCCGATCGCCGATAGCGCCGATCGTGTGTCGGACGACCAGGTGCTGGCCCTGCTGCGCGCCGCGCAGATTGATATTGAAGCGGTGACACGGCGCTCGCGCTGGCTTCGGCTGGGACGCCAGCTTGGGGTGGCGCGGCAAACAGAATGGGAACAGGCCGACTGGCGTTCCCCCTATGCCGAGGATACCGCGTCATCCGACGCTGCTCTGCCGGCCGGCTTGCTTCGGGCGGAACTGTCCCGGCTAAAGCAACTTCAGCGCGAACTGAGCCGATCCCGGTGGCGTCGCCTTGGACATGTCCTTCGCCTTTCCAAACCTCTGAGCTGGGACCTCGCCACCCCGCAGCGCGCGACGCCGCGCGCACCCGTTCATCCCGCAGCAGGAAGCTCGACCGCCACCGAGATGGATCACGTCGAAGGCCAGTTTCTGACGGCGGAGTTCGTCGAGCAGTGCAAGGCCTTCGCGGTCGACGTGGTCCTGGATGTGGGCGCGAACAGCGGGCAGTTCGCCGGCGCGCTGCGCGCCAGCGGCTGGCACGGTCAGATCGTCAGCTTCGAGCCCCTTTCCGATGCGCATGCGCAGCTCCGGAAAGCGGCGGCGGGCGACGCGCTCTGGGACGTGGCTGAGCGCTGTGCCCTCGGTGCCACGAAAGGCGACGCCAGGATCAACATAGCGGCCAATTCCTGGAGTTCGTCGCTGTTGCCGATGGCGGCCCTGCACCATGAGGTCGCACCGCAATCGGTCTACAGCGGCACAGAATCCTGCACCGTCCTGATGCTCGATGACGTCATCGGCGGGACCTACTCCGACCCCACGACGCTGTTCGCCCTGAAGATCGACGTTCAAGGCTACGAGAAGCAGGTTCTCGAGGGACTTCGGAAGTATGGCCCGCAGGTGCGCGTGCTGCTGTGCGAGCTCTCGCTGGCCGAGCTCTACGACGGCGCAGCCCAGATCAGCGAAATGACCGCCTATCTGGCGGGACGAGGCTTCCGATGCCTGGCGTTGGCGCCGGCGCTGGAGGATCCGCGGACGGGCCGGTTGCTGCAGGCCGATGGCCTGTTCGTGTCGCGCTGAGAAGGGTCGGGGACATGCGCATCGCGCTACAGAACGCATTCCCGAATGCCCGTCACACTGCGGAGGCCGAGTGGATCCGCCGCTGCATCGCCGCCTGCGAGCGGCTTGGCTTCTCTGCCGTGTCGGTGGTGTCGTCCGACGACATCATGGAAGCGAAAGTGGATTGCGTCCTCGCAACCCATCACTTCACGCCCAAGCTCACGAGCGTGCCGACGATCGGGCTGATGTGGAACGCGCCCGTGTACTTTGCCGGCGATCAAGCGGCACATGACGCCATCCTGAGCTATGACGGGCACCTGTGCGGATCGGAGCCGATCGCGCAGTGGGTGGACGATTTCCTGGCGAGCCGCGGCAAGGAGAGCGTCATCCATGAGGGGCTGATGCTGCCGTCATCCCCCGACAGCGGTCCGGCCGACCGGCTGCCGCCCGTGCTTCGCCTGATGTACGCAGGCATCCACTGGGACGGGTCGCGGCACGGGGAGGTCTTCCGACACCTCGACGGACAGGTTCCCATGGACATCTATGGGCCGCCGGAGGCCTGGAAGGATCGGCCCGACAGCTACCGCGGTCCGCTGCCCTTCGACGGGACCTCCGTCATCGAAGCGCTGCGCCGGTCCGGCGTGGCTCTGTGCCTCCACAAGGGCGCGCACCGGGATTGGAATTGCCCATCGATGCGCCTGTTCGAGGCAGCCGCGGCCGGGGCTCTGATCATCACCGACGATTTCGAGTTTCCGCGCGTCTGGTTCCGCAATGCCGCGCTTTATGTGAATCCGGAGCTTCCGCCGCCACAGGTTGCCCGGCAGGTGATCGGCCATCTGCGCTGGGCGGCGGCAAACCCGATGGCTGCGCAGAGGCTTGCGACCCGGGCCAACGAACTGTTCCGTAGTCGACTGTCGCTTGAAAGCATGCTGTCCGGCCTGCCCGAGTACCTCGACAAGGTGCGCGAGCGCCGTTCGATGGTGCGCACGGAATCGTACCTTTCCGCGCCGCCGCCGACGGTTGAGTACGTCGTGCGCGTCGGTCTTCGTTCCACGGAGATGATCGCTCGCGCGCTGGACAGCCTGGCCGAGCAGACCTGGCCGTCCATTGCCGTGACCCTGCTGCAGTTTCATCCCGTGCCGGGCCTGGATGCCCTGATTGACGCGTATCGCGACCGCTTCGCCTGGATCCACCATGTCATCGTCGCGAATGACGGGAACCGGGCCACGTCGCTTTGGGCCGGGGTCTCCCATGTTTCCGCCGAGTATTTCGGCATTCTCGATGACGACGACACGTTCCATCCCAATCACGTCGCTTCCCTGATGGAATGCCTGAAGCGCCATCCGCGGTGCGGCTTTGCCTATTCCGGCCTCATGCGCGTGCATGACGATGAGGGACATTTTTTCAGCACTCCGCGCGACCGGACGTCACGCGCCCCACTCGCGACAAGAGAGCGGCGCGAACTGTTCAGCATGTATGAGGAGGAGTTCCACGACCTCTCGCCTGTCCGCAACGTCATTGGCATTCACGCCTGGGTATGCCGCCGGGAGTTGCTCGATGAGCACATCCTGAAGAACCCCCGGCTCGATCTGTCGGAGGACGTGTTCCTCATGGCGTCGCTGGCGGAGCGTACGGAATTCGTGTTCAGTGGCATGGCGACCGCCGAATGGCGCTGGCGGCAGACGCAGCAGGACAATTGGACATTGTCGCATCCGACCGACGAGGCCCGCGCCTTCATCGCCAGATGGCACCTGCGCGGTCGGGCCCTGAAGTTCATTCAGCGGAAGCGGCCTTCGCCGCCGGAGGCGATCTACGATTTCGCGCGAGAAGTCGAGCGTGACCGCTCACCGGGCGCCCCGGCCGTGGTACCTGACGCCGAGCCCCCGCGGTGGCGGCAACTCGTGACAAAGTTTGTGCACTCTCTTGAGGCCGGTCGGAAAGTCCAGAGATGAATCCTGAAGCTGATGTTGCGCGGGGCGATCGCCCGGTCGCGCCGGCAGTGTCGGACAACGAAGCGCTGCCGATCCACTTCTTCACGATCGTCCTGAACGGGGAGCCGTTCATCCGCTACCACGAGACGATGCTGGCCGAGCTGCCCTTCCGCTGGCATTGGCACATCATCGAGGGCGTGGCCGCCCTGCGCCACGACACGGCCTGGAGCGTCGCCGCCGGCGGCACCATCAGCGACGCCGTCCATCGCGATGGCCGCAGCAACGACGGGACGAGCGAATACCTCGACGATCTCGCGCGCCGCTTCCCCGGCCAGGTCACGATCTACCGCAAGCCGCCTGGTGTTTTCTGGGATGGCAAGAGGGAGATGGTGAACGCACCGCTCGAATCGATCCGCGAATCCTGCCTGCTCTGGCAGATCGATGCGGATGAGCTGTGGACCGCCGACCAAGTGGCCGAGATGCGCCGCCGCTTCATCGCGGAGCCGGAGCGTGGCGCCGCCTTCTACTGGTGCTGGTACTTCGTCGCACCTGACAAGGTGATCACCACGCGCGGGAATTACGCTGCCAACCCGAAATACGAATGGCATCGCACCTGGCGCTACGAGCCGGGCGACCACTGGGCCGCGCATGAGCCGCCGACACTGGTGAGGCCCCGCGCGGAGGGAGAGCCGCTCGACGTCGCGACGCAGCTTCCCTTCACCCATGATGAGACGGAAGCCTTCGGCGCGGTCTTCCAGCACTTTGCCTACGTCACCGAGGCACAGCTCGGTTTCAAGGAATCCTATTACGGCTATGCCGGCGCGACGGCGCGCTGGCGGGAACTGCTCGCACATAAGGGGCCGGGCTTCGTCGCCGACTATTTCGCCTGGGTCACCGACCGGGCGGTGTTCGACGATGCGGCGATGCTGCGCATCGAACCCATCGCGCGGCCCGATGCGAACGGGGCTTGGCACTTCGCCGCGCCGACCGGGCGGAAGGACCGCGGCCCGGTGCCGGTGCGGCCGCGCATCCTCATCGACGGCATCTACTGGCAGTACCTCGCCACCGGCGTTGCCCGCGTCTGGCAAAGCATGTTCGAGGAATGGGTGAAGGATGGCACCGCCGACCATTTCATCCTGCTCGACCGCGTGGGTACGGCGCCGCGCATCCCGGGCGTGCACACTGTCACCATCGCCGAACATGACTATGGCCGCTGCGGGGCGGACAGCCTCTATCTGGAGCGACTCTGTCGCGACCTCGGCGCGGATCTGTTCGTCTCGACCTACTACTCGGCGCCGACGGCGACACCCGCCTTCTTCTTCGGCTACGACATGATTCCCGAGGTCACCGGCGTCGACCTTTCGGATGAGGGCTGGCAGGAGAAGGCGCGCTCTATCCGGCACGCTTCCGGTCACGCGATGATCTCGCATTCTTCCGCCCGGGATCTCACGCGCTTCTTCCCCGCCATCGCCGAGGCGGACATCGCGATCGCCTATTGCGGGCTGCCGCCCGTCTTCACGCCGGCGACCGCCGGTGAGATCGCCCGGTCGCGCGCGGCGCTCCGCATCGACCGCCCGTATCTGCTGCTGGTCGGCGACCGCAGTGGCGCAGGCGGGTACAAGAACGGCATCCTCGCCTTCCGCGCCGCCGAGGCCATGGCGAAGCGTGGTACCGTCTTCGAGATCGTCTGCGTTGGTGGTCTGGCGGATATCGAGCCCGCCTTCCGCGCGGCCGCGCCGTCGGTGCCGATGCGTCGCGTGAAGGCGGACGATGCGACGCTGCGCCTGCTCTATGCCGGCGCGGCGGCGCTCATCTACCCCTCTCGCTATGAGGGCTTCGGCATGCCGGTGCTGGAGGCGATGGCCTGCGGCTGCCCGGTGGTGACCTGCGCCAACTCCTCGCTGGTCGAGGTCGGCGGGGATGCGGCGATCTTCGTTGGTGCCGACGATGCGGCCGGCGCAGCGGACGCGGTCTTGTCGCTGTCCGACCCCGCATTGCGCGCATCGCGCGTTGCGGCGGGGCTCAGCCAGGCGGCGAAGTTCACCACCGCGGCGCAGGCGCGCGCCGCGTTCGACGCCTTCCGTGTGACCATCGACGATCTCGCCGCCGGGCGGCGGGCGGTGCCCGGCGATGGCTGGCGGGAGTTCCGCACCTACCAGGCCGGCATTCAGGCCTGGCTGCAGCGCCGGCCGGACCTCGCGGTCGAGGCGCTGGCGCATGCGGGCGGCAGCAGCGCGCTGGCGGCGCCGGCCCGGCCTTCCGGCGCCCTGCTGCGCGCGCTCGCCGAGATCGAGGCGATGAAACGCAGCCCCTTCTGGCGGCTACGCGGCACTGTCATCGACCTGTTGCGCCGCGCGAAGCTGCGCCATCACGGCTAATCCATGCGGCTGCTGCTCTGGTATTGGGGGCGGAGGGGCGGTGGGGCCCAGCAGACGCTTGCGTTGGCTGCGGCGCTGGCGCGACGGAACGATACCCCTGCGGTGTTGTCGCTGTCGGCGCAATGCGAGCTGATGACCGAGATCCGGGCCACCGGCCTGCCGGTCGATGCCGTGCCGACCTACCGCTCCGCCGCCGGCTTCGCCACGGGGTTCTTGCGGGTGCCGGCGCTCGCGCAACGGCTGCGGCGCCAGGCGCTGGCCTTCCGGCCGGATGCGGTGATCTCGGTGATGACGCATCTCTGGACGCCGCTGATCGCGCCGGGCCTGAAGCGCGCCGGGCTGCGCTATGTGCCCATGGTGCATGACGCCGAACCGCATCCAGGCGACCCGGCCCTGTTCTGGGAATGGCGGCTGATGCGCGAACTCGACGCGGCGGAATCGGCGATCGCGTTCTCCGACAGCGTGGCGGCGGGCATTCACAGACGGCGACCGACGCTGCGGGTCCATCGCCTGTCGCTCGGTGCCATCATGCCCGCCGCGCCGGAGGTGGCGCGTAGACCGGGTGAAGGCCTGCTGTTCGTCAACGCCGGCCGGATGCGCGCCTACAAAGGCCTCGATCTGCTGCGCGATGCCTGGCGGCTGTTCCAACCCCGATTCCCCGCCGCGCAGCTGCTCGTGGCGGGGGAAGGTGATGCGGAGGCGCTCGCCCCCGGCCTCGCCGCGCTGCCGGGCGTCAAGCTCCGCGCGGGCTGGCTGCCCGAGGCGGAGATGGCGCGGCTCGTTGCCTCGGCCGATGCGGTGGTGCTGCCCTATCGCGAAGCGAGCCAGAGCGGTGTCGCGCCGCTGGCTCACGCCGCCGGCGTGCCGGTGGTGGCGACCCCGGTCGGTGGCTTGGCCGAGCAACTGCAGGACGGCATTGACGGCTTGCTCGCCCGCGCCGTGACGCCGGAGGCCTTTGCCGAAGCGATGATGGTGATGGCCGACGCCGACCGTCGCGCCAGGCTTGCGGCCGGCGCGCGGGCGGCGGGGCTGAGGCTCAGCGACTGGGACGGCATGCTCGATCGGTTGCTGGCGGCGCTCGCGACGGCCTGACCGCGCCTGCGAGCTTCTGCCTGCCCGTGGTCGCAAAGCCTGCGGGCGCCATCATGCGCCCGGCCGCCTTCAGTCAGGCGCGATCCGCTTCGATTACGTCCTCGACCGGGCCATCGGCGACGATTCGCCCGCCCTCGAGTCGGATCGCACGCGTGCACCACTTCCGCACCACGGTCATGTCGTGCGTCGCGATCATCAGGATGTCGGCGCCCGTCACGAGCTGCGCGAGGCGTTCCTCGGCGCGCTTCATGAAGTCCGCATCGCCGGCCAGGAACCATTCGTCCATCAGCAGGATATTCGGCGACATCGCCGTCGCCATGGCGAAGGCGAGGCGGACGTTCATGCCGGCGGAGTAGCCGCGGGTCGGCACGTCGAGGAAGTCGCCGAGCCCGGCGAAGCCCGCCACCTCGTCGGCCAGGGCGCGACCCTCGGCCTCGGTCATGCCGCGGAACAGGGCGCGCAGCACCACATTCTCCCGCCCCGTCAGCAGCGAATCCATCCCGGCGGCCGGGTCGATCAGCGAACCGATCTCACCCTCGACGCGCAGCATGCCCGCGACCGGTTCGTAGACGCCGGCGATGGTGCGCAGCAACGTCGTCTTGCCGGCGCCGTTCGGCCCCACCAGCGCGACGCGCTCCCCCTTTCCGATGGAAAAGCTGAGGTCCCGCAGCGCGGCGACCACCACGCGGTTGTCCGCGTCCTGCTTCAGCCGCAGGCCGGAGGAAGCAAGGATGCGCTGCTTCAGCGAGCGCGCATTGTGGTGGTAGAGCGGGAACTCGATGGCGAGCCCCGCCGCTTCGATCGTGGCCATCGTGTCAGACCCAGAAGGCGATCCGGCCGCGGAAGCGGACGAAGAAGGCCCAGGCAATCACCACCATCACGCCGGTCCAGAAGATGGCGGCGAGCCAGACCGTGATGCCGCCGGGGGACCCCATCAGCGGCGCACGCACGGCCTCCATCAGGGCGAAGACCGGGTTGATCGGCAGATAGGGCTGCCAGTGGCCGACCATCTCCGGCTTCCAGATCACCGCCGAGACGAAAAAGGCGACCTGCATGACCGAGCCGATGATCGGCGGGATATCGCGGAACCGCGCGCAGGCCATCCCGAGGAACAGGGCTGCCGCGAAACCCGCGACGGCCATCAGCAGGAAACCGGGTATGGCGAGCAGCGCGTACCAGCTCGGCGCCACGCCGAAGATCATGAAGACCACCGCGATCAGCGGCAGGTTATGGGCGGCGATCAGCGCATTCCGCATCACCACCCGCATGGCGTGCACCGAATAGGGCAGGGGCATCTGGCGGATGACGCCCTCGGCGCCCGTCAAACTGCCGGAGGCGTCGGAAACCACCTGGTTGAGCACGTTCCAGACGATCAGGCTGACCGTGAGCCAGGGCAGATAGTCGGTCATGTCGATGCGGAACAGCTTGGCGTAGAGGAATCCCAGCGCCCCGAGCATCACCGCGGTGGACAGGGTGAGCCACATCGGCCCGAGGATGGAGCCGCGATAGCGATGCGTGATGTCGCTGCGCGCGAGAGCCCAGGCGAGTCGCCAGCGCGCGAGCCCGCCTGCCAGGTCCTCGAGGGCGCGTTCACGCCGGCGGGGATTGGCGGCATCGAAGCCGTGGGTCGGGCGAGCGGTGTTCAGCATCGGCGCGGGCTTCTACACCCTGGCAGATCGGGCAGGAAGGGCGTGCCGCAGCGGACCGCGTGGTCGCGGGCCTGGGCTGCGACCTTCACTTCCCCGGAGCGTCGACCGGACCGCCGCCGTAGCCGCCAGAGGCCCCCCCGGGATAGGCCGCGCCGTAGCCTACCGGCGCGGCGCCGCCGGCGCGCGACAGGCGGACGCGATCGGTCTGGGTCATGATCACGCGTTCCCCGACGCCGAGGTTCTGTTCGTTCGTCTGGATCACCGACCGCATCTGGCCGTTGTCGTCGCGAATGATGAATTCCATGGCGTTGCCGCGGGTGACGCCTTCCTCGATGGCGCCGCCGGCAAGGCCGCCGGCCAGGGCGCCGACCACCCCGGCCACGGTGCGGGCGCGCCAGTCGCCGCCAATGGTGCTGCCGATCAGCCCGCCGGCCACGGCACCGCCCGCGGCGCCGACGCCGCTACGCGAGCCCTGCACCTGAACCGGGCGCATGCCAACGATGGTGCCGGCCGAGACATAGCCCGACGAGCCGAGCGCGTTGTGGCTGACTACCGAGTTGCCGGCCGGCGCGCAGGCCATGAGGCCCGTTCCGAGGGCCAGCATGACAGCCAGCGGCGCAAGGCGGCGAAATTCGAATATCATGCAACTCTCCGGTTGGTTGCGGACGGCATGGGCCGGATCATCCCGCAGGTCGCCTCGCTCTGGCCACAGTCTGATGGTCCCGTCCACCCACGGCGCGGCCGGCCAGGCAGGACACACCATATGGTGCGATGCGTCCGCAATGCTTGACCGGGTGGCCGGCACTGGCCTACGCAACGTTTCAGCAGATTGCACTCAACGTCCGCTAGCGGGCTGCCCGGAAGGGCCGGAGGGGGATTCCGGACCTTCACGCAACGGACAGCCGGCGATGCGGCGGTATGGAGATCAGGGGGAATGACCGCACGCTTGGCGAACGGCAGCAGGGCCGTTCTGGTCGCAGCGGCGTTGTCGCTGCTCGCGGCCTGCGCCCAGACGGGGACGCGCACCGCGGCTAACAACGGGCCATATTACAATCGTCCTGACAGCACCTCACCGCCGGGGCCGCCCGGCGACCCGTGGGGGCCGTGGGTCCGCGACGCCTCCCGCCGTTTTGACGTCCCGGAAACTTGGATCCGTGAGGTCATGCGCCAGGAGAGCGGCGGGCGCGCGAATGCCACCAGCCCTGTCGGGGCCATGGGTCTGATGCAGGTGATGCCAGGGACCTATCGGGAGTTGCAGGCCCGCTACAACCTCGGCTCCGACCCGTACCATCCCTATGACAGCATCCAGGCGGGCACCGCCTATCTCCGGGAAATGTACGAGCTTTACGGCAGCCCGGCCTTCCTTGCCGCCTACAACGCGGGTCCGCGGCGGCTCGAGGACTATCTGTGGGGTGGCCGCGGCCTGCCTGCGGAGACGCGCAATTATGTCGCTCGAATCGGGCCGCGCATCGCAGGCGCCCATCCGAGCAACCGCGCGCCGGCCGAGGTCTATGCCGCCGCCGACATCGGCACGCGCATCGCCGCCGGGCCGCGCCCGATGACTGCGGGCACCGCCTTCGCCCTTCGCGAACAGCGGCAGGCCCCGGCCGCCGTCGCGGTCGCCGTTGCCGCCGTCAGCCCGCCGCCCGCCGCCGCGCCGGTCCAGGTGGCGAGCATCGCCCCGATGGCACCGCCACCGCCGGCCCCGAGCGGCGGAACGCCGGCCTATATGACGGGCGCCGAGAACCCGACGCTGACGGCAAGCGCCCGCGCGGCCCTGGCCGAGGCGGCCCGCCAGTCCGAGATCGAACGCGGCATGCAGTCGGATGAGGGGCCGATGCCGCAGGCGACACCCGCCGTGGTCGCGACGGCACTTGCGGCACCGACCGAACGCCGCGCGCCGGCGGCTTCGCCTTTCCGTGGCTTCGGGATCGTGGGCTCCGCCCATGCCGGCACCCTGCCGGCCCCTTCCGTATCGCCGCGGGTGACACCGCCGGTGCGGCAGGCCGCCGTCGCGGCGCCGCCTCCGCCCGCCGCTTCCGGCGGCGGCAATGGGTGGGCGATTCAAGTCGGCGCCTTCTCGTCGCAGAACCTGGCCCGCACGACGGCGGACCAGGCGCGCGATGTGGTTGCCACCATGGGCACGCGCACGGCCGTTACGCCGGTACGGCAGGGTTCCACGACGCTGTACCGCGCGCGGGTCACCGGTCTGAACCGGTCCACGGCCGAGCAGGCCTGCTCCCGTCTGCGTTCGCGCGGCGGCTGCACGGTCGTCGCCCCCGGCGCCTGACCACACGCCAGGGGGCGCCAGTCGGGCGCCCCCTTTTGCGTCGCCCCCATGAAGTTTTGCGCTGTCATGCGTCTGCGGTGAATCGCCGCTGTCGCTTCCTGGCACCGTCCGCCCGTCAGCCAAGGGAGACCGGCGATGGACGGGCTTGAGATCGAGATCGAAGGTGACAGCGACGCGGCGGTGGCGCTCGCCCTGCTGCAGATCGTGATGCGCGCCGAAGGCAAGGACGAGGGCGGCGCTACGGCCGACTGGATCCTCTCGACATACCAGCGCTGCATGGATGCCGTGTCCGGCGAGTTCGAAGCCGAGGAGCGCGACCCCGAGGATTCGGACGAGGACGAAGAGGACGAAGACGAGTCCGAAGAGGACGAGGCTGAGGAGAAGGTGGCTTCCTGAGCCATCGCAGTTCCGCCCGGCGGCATGTCACGCCGGGCGGGCGGCATCGACATCGCTCGCGCGGCCTGCTTCTCACGCGTGCCGCCGCATGAGCCTCCGACCGACCGAACGGTCGATCACGCCTCCAACCCCCCTTGCCCACGGCGGCGCGTGGCGTCACCCTCCGGCGACAGCCGGATAAGGAAACGTCCATGCCCGCCGAAGGCGGTCACCCCGATATTGCGCCGCGCGGCACTGCGTTCGCTGCCCTCGATGCCATGATCCGTCCGCGGTCCGTCGCCGTCATCGGCGCTTCGGACGACGCGACCCGCATCGGTGGGCGGCCCATTGCCTACATGACCAACCAGGGTTTCGCCGGCGCCATCCTGCCCGTGAATCCGAACCGCGCGACGGTCCAGGGGCTGCCCGCCTTCGCTTCCGTTTCCGCTCTGACGCAGGTACCGGACGTTGCGATCGTCGCGGTGCCGGGCGAGGCGGCGGTGCAGGCCGTCGCCGATCTGGGCGCGAAGGGCTGCCGCGCGGCGATCGTCTTCACCGCCGGCTTCGCCGAGGTGGATGAGGCCGGCGCGGCAATGCAGGACCGCTTGGTCGCGGCCGCCCGCCAGCATGGCATGCGCATCCTGGGGCCGAACTGCCTCGGCCTGTTCAACGCGGCGGTCGGCTTCTACCCCATGTTCTCGACCAGCTTCGAGCAGGGCTGGCCGATCCGCGGCAATATCGGCATTGCCTCGCAATCCGGCGCCTATGGCACGCATCTGTTCGCGACGTCGCGGGCGCGCGGGCTCGGTACGACGGTCTGCGTCACGACCGGCAATGAGAGCGACGTCTCTCTCGGCGAAGTGATCGGCTGGATGGCGCAGGCACCGGAAGTCGAGGTGATCTGCGCCTATGCCGAAGGGATCCGCGAGAGCGCGCGCTTCACCGCCGCGCTCGATCTGGCGCGGCGCAACCGCAAGCCGATCGTGATGATGAAGGTGGGTCGCTCGGAACTCGGCGGTCATGCGGCGAAGTCGCACACCGCGTCGATCGCCGGCGATGATGCGGTGACGGATGCCGTGCTGCGCGAATTCGGCGTGGTGCGAGCGAGCACGACGGAACAGATGCTCGACATCGCCTATGCGGCGTCGCGGCGCATCTATCCGGCGAAGAACACGCTCGGCGTCATCACCGTGTCGGGCGGTGCCGGCGTGCTGATCTCGGATGCCGCGGAATCCGTCGGCCTGCCGATGCCGGAAATGCCGCAGGCGGCGCAGGACAAGCTGCGCTCGCTGATCTCCTTCTCCGCGCCGCGCAACCCCGTGGATTGCACCGCTCAGGCGGTGAACCAGACGGAGATGTTCGAGCATTTCCTCGAGACCACGGCGGAGGCCGGCGGCTACGAGTCGATGCTGGTGTTCCTGACGCAGACCGGCGGATCCACCACCATGGCGCCGAAGCTGCGCCCATACCTGAAGCAGGCCCGCGAGAAATTCGCGGACCGGCTCTGGGTGCTGTCGGTCATCGCTTCCGCCGACAAGGTGAAGGGGTACGAGGAAGACGGCTACATCGTCTTCGAGGACCCGACGCGCGCGGTGAACGCCATCGCGGCGATGGGCAGCTTCGGCGCAGCCTTCGCGGCCGCCGGTGAGCGCGAGGAGATCGTGCTGCCGGAGGTTCAATTGCCGGCGACGACGCCGACCGAGGCCGAGGGCAAGCGCATCCTGGCGGAAGCAGGCGTGCCGGCGGTGCCCGAGAAGGCCTGCGCGTCGGTGGAGGAAGCCGTCGCCGCGGCGGAAGCCTTCGGCTATCCGGTCGTCGCGAAGATCCTGTCTCCCGACATCCTGCACAAGAGCGAGATCGGCGGCGTCATCCTCGACCTGGCCGATGCGGCCGCGGTGCGGGAAGCGCATGCGACGCTGCTGGCGCGTGCCGCCGAGCGCGCGCCGGGTGCGCGCATCGAGGGCGTGCTGATCGCGAAGCAGATCAAGGGCGCAGTGGAGATGGCGCTCGGCATCGCGCGCGACCCGGTGTTCGGGCCCGTCGCGATGGTGGGCCTGGGTGGCGTGTTCATCGAGATCCTGAAGGACGTGTCCTTCCGCCGCTGCCCGTTCGGGGAGGCCGAGGCCGAGCAGATGATCCGCTCGCTGAAGGGCTTCCCGCTGCTGGATGGCGCGCGTGGCCGGCCGAAGGCGGATGTGGCGGCGTTGGCCTCGGCCCTCGCGGCGCTGTCGCGCTTCGCGGCGGGTGCGGGGGATCGGCTGGCGGGCGTCGACGTGAACCCGCTGCTGGTGCTGCCGCAGGGGCAGGGTGCCTTTGCCGCCGATGCCGTCATCGGAGTCGGGGATTCGCACTGATGGCGATCAATCACGACCACCTGCTGAATTACCCGATCCCGGAGATCCGCCAGACGATCCGCTGGCAGGATACGGCGCTGTACAATTTCTCGATCGGGCTCGGCCAGGACCCGATGGACCAGGCGCAACTCGACTTCCTGTACGAGCCGCGGCTGAAGGCGATGCCCTCCATGGCGGTGGTGCTCGGCTATCCGGGCTTCTGGATCCGCAACCCGGACACCGGCGTCGATTGGACGCAGGTGCTGCATGGGGAACAGTCGATCATCCTGCACAAGCCGCTGCCGGCGGAAGGCGAGATCGTCGGCAAGTCGCGCATCACCAGCATCGTCGATCGCGGCGCCGGCAAGGGCGCGATGCTGTACAATGAACGCGTCGTGACCGACGCGAAGACGGGCGAGAAGCTGGCGACGCTGGAAGGCACGACCTTTGCGCGCGGCGATGGCGGTTTCGGCGGCCCGTCCGGCCCGATCCGCAAGCCGCATCCGGAACCCGAGCGCACGCCCGACTTCACGGTCGACCTGCCGACGCGGCCGGAACAGGCGATCGTCTATCGGCTGAACGGCGACCACAACCCGCTGCACATCGATCCGGACGTGGCGGCCAAGGCCGGCTTCAAGCAGCCGATCCTGCACGGGCTGTGCACCTTCGGCGTGGTCTGCCACGCGCTGATGAAGGCGCTGTGCGGGTATGATCCGGCGCGCTTCGGGCGGATGGATCTGCGCTTCTCCTCCCCGGTGTTCCCCGGCGAGACGATCCGCACCGAGATCTGGCACGAGGATGGCGGCGCGGCCTTCCGCGCGCGTGTCGTCGAGCGCGACAAGGTCGTGGTGAGCAATGGGTTGTTCCGACACGCGGGGGCATGATGGACGCATCCGAGCGCGCGGCGCGCTTCGCCGCCCTGCATGAATCCGGCTGCTTCGCGCTGCCGAATGCGTGGGATGCGGGCAGTGCGCGCATCCTGGCGCATGCCGGCGCGGTGGCGATCGCGACGACCTCGGCGGGCATCGCGTGGTCGCTCGGGCGGCGCGACTACGCGATCACGCTGGCTGAATCGCTGGACAACGCGCGCATCCTGATCGCGGCGACGGACCTGCCGGTCTCGGCCGATCTCGAGGACGGCTTCGGCCCGTCGCCAGAAGATTGCGCGATGACGGTGCGCGCGGCGGCGGAGGCCGGCCTCGCCGGCTGTACCATTGAGGACACGACGCGCGACCCGGCCTCGCCCATCCACGACTTCGACCATTCGGTGGCGCGCATCCGCGCCGCGGTGCAGGCCGCCCGCGCGGTGGGCCGGCCCTTCGTGCTGACGGCGCGATCGGAGAACTTCCTGAACGGCCGGCCCGACCTGGACGACACGATTCGCCGGCTGGTGGCCTTCGCGGAAGCCGGGGCCGATTGTCTCTACGCGCCGTTCCTGCCGGACATGGATGCGATCGCGCAGGTGGTCGCCGCAGTGTCGCCGAAGCCGGTGAACGTGCTGGGTGGACCACGGGCGGGCTTCGTGCCGATGGCGACGCTCGCTGCGGCCGGCGTGCGGCGTGTCAGCGCGGGCGGGCTGATCACGCGGGCGGCCTATGCGCATACGCTTGAACTTGGTCGCGCGATGGTTGCGGGTGATTTGGCAAAGCTGGCCGGCGGCCCGGCGGGCAGCGAAGTGAGTGCCGCGATGCGCGGCGAGGGAGACTGACACCGGTGATCAACAAGATCGTGCAATCCATGGCCGACGCCATGGCGGGCATCAAGGATGGATCGACCGTGCTGATCGGCGGCTTCGGTGCCGTGGGGCAGCCCGATGAGCTGATCGAGGCGCTGATCGAGCAGGGTGCCAAGGACCTCACCTGCGTCTGCAACAACGCGGGCACGGGGCGCGTCGGCCTGGCGAAGCTGATGGAACTCGGGCGGGTGCGGAAGATCATCTGCTCCTTCCCGCGCAGCCAGGGTTCGGTGGTGTTCGAGGAACTGTACCGCGCCGGCAAGCTCGAACTGGAGATCGTGCCGCAGGGCACGATGGCCGAGCGCATGCGCGCCGCGGGCGCCGGCGTGCCGGCCTTCTTCACCGCGACCTCGGTCGGCACGATCCTCGCGAACGGCAAGGAAGAACGCGAGTTCAACGGCCGGAAGTACGTGATGGAGCACGCGTTGAAGGGCGATGTCGCGCTGGTCGAGGCCTGGGAAGGCGATCGCTGGGGCAACCTGACCTATCGCGCGTCCGGCCGGAACTTCAACCCGGTGATGGCGATGGCGTCGGACCTGACGATCGCGCAGGTGTCGCATCTGCGCGAACTGGGTGAGTTGGTGCCGGAGAACGTGCACACGCCGGGCATCTTCGTAAAGCGCGTGATCCAGGTGGATCGCGGGCCGAACTGGGCATAACCCGCATCCGGTCGCCGCCGGCCGCAGCGTCGCGGCGGGAACCGGGTGCCGAACCGTAAGGAGGAGCAGGACATGTCGGGCTTCGACCGCAAGGCCATGGCCGCGCGCCTGGCGCAGGACATTCCCGAGGGCTGGATCGTCAACCTCGGCATCGGCATTCCGACCATGGTCGGGAACTACGTGCCGAGCGAGCGCGAGGTGATCTTCCATTCCGAGAACGGCATTCTCGGCATGGGCCCCGCGCCGGCGCCGGACAAGGTGGATCCGTGGCTGGTGAATGCCGGCAAGCAGGCGGTGACGCTGCTGCCGGGTGGTTCGTACTGCCACCATGCCGACAGCTTCGCGATGATCCGCGGCGGGCATATCGACCTTTGCGTGTTGGGCGCCTTCGAGGTCGCGCAGAACGGCGACATCGCGAATTGGGCGACGAGCGAGAACGATACGGCCCCGGCCGTGGGCGGTGCCATGGACCTCGGCGCGGGCGCGAAGCGCCTGTGGGTCATCATGGAGCACAGCACGAAGGATGGCCGTCCGAAGCTGGTGGAGCGCTGCGGCTACCCGCTAACGACGCCGGGTGCGGTGAAGCGCGTCTACACGAATCTCGGTGTCTTCGAGATCGTTGCCGACAAGGGCTTCGTCGTCGTGGACCTCGCCCCCGGCGTGACGCTGGAAGAAGCGCAGGCCGCCACCGGCGCGACGCTCCACACGCAATGACCGGCTGCCTCTCGCCAGCGGCGAGGGGCACAGACAGAAAAAGGAGGGGGTTCGGGGGAGTTCATCTCCCCCGACCTTTTGGAAGTGATGAGCCAGGCACTCGACGACCGATCCGAATCCATCCGCATGATCCGCGACAGCGCGGGTGCGGTCGCCCCGCGCGACGGCGACACGAAGCGCGTTCGTGCGCTGCGCTTCGTTGAGCCCGGCTTCTCGCGTGACGTCTTCGCGGAGATGGGCGCGCTGGGCTGGATCGGCCTGGCGGCGCCGGAGGCGGCCGGTGGCAGCGGCCTTGGCATGTCTGAGGCGGTGGCGCTGACCGAGGAACTCGGCGCGGGCCTGGCGCCGGAACCGCTGATCCCGGCGATGCTCTCCGCGCGCCTGCTGGCGGCGGCGGAGGACAAGGCGCTGCTTGGTGGATTGCTGGACGGCAGCAAGGTGGTGCTGACCGCGTGGCAGGAGAAGGCCGACAGCATCGCGGTGCCCGGCACGGGGGATGCGCCGCGCATGTTCATCCCGCAGGCTGGCGGGGCGGACGCCTTCCTGCTGCCGGTGCGCGAAGGCAACCGCATCGCGCTGGTGGCGCTTGAGGCGGCGGGGTCTGACCTGGTCCTGGAGAAGACCATGGATGGCGGCTTCGTCGGCACGCTGCGCGCGGACCTGTCGCGCGGCAGCCGCATTGCGGACGATGTCGGCGCCGTGGTGGAGCAGGCGATCGACGAGGCCGCGCTGGCCACGGCCGGTCACATGCTCGGGTTGATGGAGAAGGCGTTCGAACTGACGCTCGGCTACCTCAAAACGCGGCAGCAATTCGGGCGGATCATCGGCACCTTCCAGTCACTGCAGCACCGCGCGGCGGATCTGAAGATCCATGTGTCGCTGACGCGTGCGGCGGTGGAAAGCGCTGCGGCGGTGCTGGATGACGGCGCGACCGGCGCGGTGCGGCAGGCGGCCGTGTCGAAGGCGAAGCACCGCGCGGTTGAATCCGGAATGTATGTGCTGCGGCAATGCATCCAGCTGCATGGCGGTATCGGCTACACGGACGAATACGATGTCGGGCTGTATCTGCGGCGCGGCATGGTCATCATGAATCAGTACGGCGCGGCCGCGCTGCATCGCCGCCGCTTCATGGCGCTGGCGCCGGAGGATGTGGAATGAGCGAGGCGCGTGTCCGGGAGGAGATGGACGGCAACGTCCTGATCCTGACCATCGACTATCCGCAGCGGAAGAACGCGATCGCCCCTGCGGTGCGCGCGGCGTTGGAGGACGCGATCGAGCGCGGCCATGCCGACAAGGCCGTGCGTGCCATCGTCATCACGGGCGCGGAGGGCACCTTCTGCGCGGGCGGCGATATCTCCTCGATGGATGTGGGGGATGCGCTGGCGGGGCGGGAACGCATGCGGCGCACGCATCGCCTCGTGCGGCTGATGGCGCGCGGCGCGAAGCCGATCGTCGCAGCGGTGGAGGGTTGGGCAGCGGGTGCTGGCATGGCCGTCGCCTGTGCCTGCGACACCATCGTCGCGGCCGAGGATGCACGCTTCGTCGCCGGCTTCCACAAGATCGGGCTGATGTCCGACATGGGCCTGCCGTACTTCTTGCCGCGCCGCGTCAGCGTCGGCCGGGCGCGCCGCATCCTGTTCTACCATGAGGTGGTCAACGCGCCGGAAGGCGAGCGCATCGGCCTCGTGGACTACCTCGCCCCCCCGGGCAAGGCGCTGGAGGTCGCGCTGGAGAAGGCGCGCTTCCTTGCCGCCGAGGCGTCCGGCCCGATCGAGCTGACGAAGAAGATCCTGTCGGAGGGCCTCGACGAGGCGCTGGCCGACGAGCAGACCTTCCAGGGCCTGCTGTTCACCACATCCGACTTCCAGGAAGGCCGCGCGGCGTTCCTCGAGAAGCGTAAGCCCAAGTTCGGAGGCTGAACCATGGCCGTCAGCATCGCACCGAAGGAAACCGCCGACCTCAGCGCCATGGAGGACGAGGCGTTCCGCGCCCATGTCCGCCAGTGGATCGAGGCGAATTACCCGTCCGAGCTGCGCAACCCGCCGAAGCGCCTGCACTGGGACGAGAACAAGCCCTGGTACTTCAAGCTCGCCGAGAAGGGCTGGCTCTGCCCCGGCTGGCCGCGGCAGTTCGGTGGCCTTGGTCTCGCGCCCGCCAAGCAGATCATCTTCACCGAGGAAGTCGAACGCCACGGCTGCGCCCGCACCAACGACCACGGCATCGTCATGGTCGGCCCGCTGCTGATCAACCACGGCACGGATGCGCAGCAGCAGGAATTCCTGCCGAAGATCCTCAATGGCGAGCATGTCTGGTGCCAGGGCTATTCCGAACCCAATGCCGGGTCGGACCTCGCCGCGTTGCGCACGGAAGCCGTGCTCGATGGCGATGACTACGTCGTCAATGGGCAGAAGATCTGGACCACGCTCGCCTCCGACGCCAACTGGTGCTTCCTGCTGGTCCGCACCGACAAGAACGCGAAGAAGCAGGAAGGAATCTCCTTCCTGCTGGTGGACATGGCGACGCCGGGCATCACGGTGAAGCCGATCATCAACCTCGAATACCATGACGAATTCTGCGAGGTGTTCTTCGACAACGTGCGGGTGCCGGCGAAGAACCTGGTCGGCACGCCGAACCGCGGCTGGGACATGGCGAAGGCGCTGCTGTCCTTCGAACGCATCTATCTCGGCTCGCCGCGCCTGTCGGCCTATGCCTTCGCGCGACTGCGCCAGCTCGCGGAACGCATGGGCGTGTGGGAAGAAGCGACCTTCCAGGACACCTATGGCCGCCTGCGCCTGGACCTCGAAGATTTGAAGTCGCTCTACGGCACCTTCGTGGACAAGCTGCGCCGTGGTGAGACCCTCGGCGCCGATGTCTCGATGCTGAAGGTGTTCCAGACCGAGCTGTTCCAACGCATCACCGACACGATGCTGGAGATCGCGGGCGAGAATGCCGGGTTGCTGGAACCGATGGAAGGCAACCGGAACCTCAACCCGACCGGGCAGTACATCCAGGCGCGGCCGGCCACGATCTATGGCGGGTCGAACGAGATCCAGCGGAACATCCTGTCGAAGAACGTCTTGGGCCTGCCGGGGTAGCTGGCCTCGCCGGGCGCTCCGGAAGCGCCCGGCGCAACCTTTCCGGTTGTCCATGCGCTGTGGCCGAAGGCCGTTGGCGAGCAGCTTCGTGCCGCTGCCGCCAGGCCAGCCAGCGCAAGGAAGCCAGCCAATGGTCAGCAAGCCGAATCCGGGAAAAGGCAACACAACCCGCATCCACGACCAGCAGCTTCGCCGCGGTGCGGGCGGTGAGTTGCACCAGGTCGCCGACGGCGGCACCCCACCGCTCACGACGGCCCAGGGCGTGCCCGTTGCCGACGACCAGAACTCACTGAAGGTCGGTGGCCGCGGCCCGACGCTGATGGAAGACTTCCATCTCCGCGAGAAGCTGTTCCACTTCGACCACGAACGGATCCCGGAGCGCGTGGTGCACGCGCGCGGCTACGGCGCCCACGGCTTCTTCGAAACCTACAAATCGCTGTCCGACGTCACGCGCGCCGACATCTTCCAGCGCGCCGGGGAGAAGACGCCGGCCTTCGTCCGGTTCTCGACGGTGGTTGGGGCCAAGGGTTCGGCGGATCTCGCGCGCGATGTGCGCGGCTTCGCCGTCAAGCTCTACACGAAGGAAGGCAACTGGGACATCGTCGGCAACAACATCCCGGTCTTCTTCATCCAGGATGCGATCAAGTTCCCCGACCTGGTTCATTCGGTGAAGGAGGAACCCGATCGCGGCTTCCCGCAGGCAACCGCCGCGCATGACAATTTCTGGGACTTCATCTCGCTGACCCCGGAATCCATGCACATGATCATGTGGGCGATGTCGGATCGCGCGATACCGCGTTCCTTCCGCTTCATGGAGGGTTTCGGCGTCCACACCTTCCGCTTCCTGGACGCGAAGGATCAGTCGACCTTCGTGAAGTTCATCTGGAAACCGAAGCTCGGCATGCAGTCGGTCGTTTGGAATGAGGCGGTGAAGATCAACGGCGCCGATCCGGACTTCCATCGCCGGGACCTGTGGAACGCGATCCAGTCCGGCGACTTCCCCGAATGGGAACTGTGCGTGCAGCTTTTCGACCAGGCTTTCGCCGATGCCTTCGAGTTCGACGTGCTGGACCCGACGAAGCTGATCCCCGAGGAAGTCCTTCCACCCATACCGGTCGGACGCCTCGTACTCGACCGCATGCCGGACAATCTGTTCGCGGAGACCGAACAGGTCGCCTTCATGACGCAGAACGTGCCGCCGGGCGTCGATTTCTCGAACGACCCGCTGCTGCAGGGGCGGAACTTCTCCTACCTCGACACGCAGCTCAAGCGGCTCGGCAGCACGAACTTCACGCATCTGCCTATCAACGCGCCGAAATGCCCGTTCCACCATTTCCAGCAGGACGGGCACATGGCGATGCGCAACCCCGTCGGGCGCGCGAACTACCAGCCCAATTCCTGGGGCGCCGGCCCGCGGGAGGCCCCCACCACCGGCTTCAGGTCCTTTGCTGCCGACGAAGCCGGATCGAAGGTGCGGCTGCGGCCGGAGAGCTTCGCCGACCACTATAGCCAAGCGCGGCTGTTCTATCGCAGCCAGACACCGACGGAACAGTCACACATCGCGATGGCGCTCGGCTTCGAGCTGTCGAAGGTGCAAACGGGAGCAATCCGGGAGCGCATGCTGTCCCACCTCCTGCGGATCGACGATTCGCTCGCGGCGAAGGTGGGTGAGGCCCTGGGCGTGGCACGCATGCCGAAGCCCGCGGACGCCGCCGTCGAGCCGCGCGACGACCTGGCGCTCTCCCCCGCGCTCAGCATCCTGAAGAACGCGCCGGACAGCTTTGCGGGGCGCAAGCTTGGCATCCTGATCGGCCCGGGGTCCGATGCCGGGCTGATCACGGCACTGCGCCAAGCCTCCGCAGCGGCCGGCGCGACGGTAGAGATCGTCGCTCCGCATCTCGGCGGCACGACGTTGTCGGATGGCAGCGTCGCCGACGCCGACCACACGGTCGAGGGCGGGCCGTCGGTGCTGTTCGACGCCGTCGCCCTCCTGCTCGCCGAGGACATGAAGCACCCGGCAGCCCGGGATTTCGCCGCGGACGCATTCCGCCATTGCAAGATCATCGCCTTCACGCCGGCCGCGCGGACGCTGATGAACCGCAGCGGCGCCGAGGAGGATGAGGGCACCATCGCCCTGGATGGCAAGGAGGCTGCCGACGCCTTCTTGGCTGCCTGCCGGAAGCTTCGCTTCTGGCCACGGGAGCAACGGCTGCTCGGATGACCCTCGCCGGTTGACTTATGCGACCGGCGGGCGTCGAAGGGGGGCGCATGGCGCTCCCCTTCGAAACGATCATCGATCCGGTCGCCCCGCCCGGGCGAAAGGCCAGTCGCCTCCTCGGCACGGCGGTGCCCGACGCCCCGCCGCCCGGCAACCTGGTCGCCTTCTACTGGTACTTCATCCGGCAGGCGAAGGCGCTGTTCCTGCTGCTGTTCCTCCTCGGCATGGCCGTTGCGGTGCTCGATGCGCTGATCCCGATCTTCATCGGCACCGTCATCGGCCTGTTGTCGCAGCACGGGCCGGACCGGCTGCTGACGGAGGCCTGGCCGCAGCTTGCCGGCATGGCGGCGGTGCTGCTGATCGGCCGACCGCTGGTCATCACCGCGCAGAACCTGGTCGCGCAGCAGGGCATCAGCGCGAACTTCACCAGCATGATCCGCTGGCAGGGCCATTTCCACGTCGTCCGCCAGGGCTGGGCCTTCTTCCAGGAGGATTTCGCCGGCCGCATCGCCAACCGCGTGATGCAGGCTGCGCCGGCGCTACGCGAGAGCGTCGTGCAGGGCGTGAACGCCGTCTGGTACATCATCGTCTACGGCAGCACGGCGGTGATCTGGCTGACCCAGGCTGATGTACGCCTGGCATTGCCGGTCATCGTCTGGTTCGTCGCCTACATCACCCTGCTTCGCTTCCTGGTGCCGCGCCTGCGGGACCGGTCGAAGGCCGCTTCCGCCGAGCGGTCGCTGCTGACTGGCCGGATCGTCGACAGCTACACCAACATCCTGACCGTGAAGCTGTTCGCGCGGGCGGAGGAGGAGGACAGCTTCATCCGCGACGGCGTCGCGCGGCTGACCGAGGCATTCCGCCGCCAGATGCGCCTGATCACGCTGAACGGCCTGCTGCTGTCCACCCTGAATGCGCTGATGCTGACCTCGCTCGGCGTCGTGTCGATCCTGTTGTGGCAGGCGGGCGAGATCGGTCTCGGCACCGTGGCCGCAGCGCTGCCGATGGGCTGGCAGATCGCCAACATCTCGGGCTGGGTGGCGTTCAACGTCACCGGCATCTTCGAGAATGTCGGCGTGGTGCAGGAGGCGACGGGCAGCATCGCGGTGCCGCCGACGGCGCCCGACCCGGTTGGCGCGACGCCGCTGGTCGTCAGGCGCGGCGAGATCCGCTTCGAGGATGTGCATTTCGGCTATGGCCAGGAACGCGGCGTACTGAACGGCTTCGACCTGGCGATCGCGCCGGGCGAGCGCGTCGGTCTGGTTGGCCATTCCGGCGCGGGCAAGACCACGGCGATGAACCTGCTATTGCGGTTCTTCTCGCCGGAAGCCGGGCGCATCGTGATCGACGGGCAGGACATCGCGACCGTCACGCAGGAATCCCTGCGCGGGGCGGTTGGCGTCGTTACGCAGGATACGGCGCTGCTGCATCGTTCGATCCGCGACAACATCCGCTACGGCCAGCCCGGCGCGGCGCAGGAGGAGATCGCCGCCGCGGCGCGCCGCGCCGCGGCGGATGGCTTCATCGAACAGCTCGCCGATTGGCGTGGCCGCACGGGCTATGAGGCGCATGTCGGCGAGCGCGGCGTGAAGCTCTCCGGCGGCCAGCGCCAGCGCATCGCCATCGCCCGCGTCCTGCTGAAGGACGCGCCGATCCTGGTGCTGGATGAAGCGACCTCCGCGCTCGATTCCGAGGTCGAGGCCGCGATCCAGGAGCAGCTCGCCGGGCTGATGGAAGGCAAGACGGTGATCGCGATCGCGCATCGCCTGTCGACCCTCGCCAGCATGGACCGGCTGGTGGTGCTCGAGCACGGGCGGGTCGTCGAACAGGGCACGCATGCGGCGCTGCTCGACCGCGGCGGCACCTATGCGGCGCTGTGGAAGCGGCAGTCGGGCGGGTTTCTCTGAGCGGCGACGGGCGCGCGCCGCCCTACCTCCGGTCCCCCTTCTGCACGGCGTTGCAAAGCGCGGAGGCCAGCGGACGTCGATGTCGTTGACCTCGTGCACGGCTCACGAAACCATGTCCGTCGGCATCGACGGAGCCTCCCATGACCGACCTCTGGCGTCTTCCAGCCACTGAGCTGGCCCATCGCATCCGCGCGCGGCAGGTCTCCGCGATCGAGGCCGCGCGCGACGCCCTGGCGCGGCTCGACGCCGTCAACCCGGCGATCAACGCGGTGGTGGACCATCGGCCCGAGGACGTCCTGGCCCAGGCCGCCGCCATCGATGCGGCGATCGCGCGGGGGGACGACCCCGGCCCGCTCGCCGGCGTGCCAGCCACCATCAAGGTCAATGCCGACCAGGCCGGCTACGCCACCACCAACGGGCTGCGCCTGCAGAAGGATCTGATTGCGCAGGAGGACAGCCCGGTCGTCGCCAATCTGCGCAAGGCCGGCGCGGTGATCCTGGGGCGGACCAACACCCCGGCTTTCTCGCTGCGCTGGTTCACGCGCAATTCCCTGCACGGGCACACGAAGAACCCGCGCGATGCGTCGATCACGCCGGGCGGGTCCTCGGGCGGGGCCGCTGCGGCCGTCGCGGCCGGGATCGGCGCCATCGCGCATGGCACGGATATCGGCGGCTCCATCCGCTATCCGGCCTATGCCTGCGGCGTGCACGGGCTGCGGCCGACGCTCGGGCGCATCCCGGCGTGGAACCAGTCGGGCGCGGAACGCCATGCGGGCGGGCAGCTCATGGCGGTGTCGGGGCCGATCGCGCGAACCATCGGCGACCTGCGCCTCGCCTTCGCCGCCATGGCGGCGCGCGACATCCGCGATCCCTGGTGGGTCGGCATGCCGATGGAAGGCCCGCCCGTGCCGAAGCGCGCCGCGCTGTGCCTCAGCCCGGATGGCCTGGCGGTGCAGCCCGCCGTGGCCGATGCGCTGCGCGACGCGGCCCGGCGCCTCGAAGCGGCCGGCTGGGCCATCGAGGAGACCGACACCCCGCCGCTGCGCGAACCCGCCGCCCTTCAGGCGATGCTGTGGCTCGCGGAATCGCGCCGCGGCCTGAACGCCGCTTTGCATCGCGAAGCGGACCCCGACGCCAGCTTCGTCTTTTCGCAGATGGAGGCGCTGTGCCCGCAGCCGGACCTGAACGCCTTCATGGACGGGCTGCAGAAGCGCGCGACCTTCGTCCGGCAATGGATGGAATTCTTCGAACGCTTCCCCGTCGCCATCACCCCGGTCTCGGCCGAGCTGCCCTTCCGTGACCAGGAGGATGTCGAAAGCCCCGAGGCGTTCCACCGCATCATGGAAGCGCAGCTCACGCAGATCGGCGTGCCGTTGATGGGCCTGCCGGGGCTGGTGGTGACGACCGGACTGGTCGGCACCGTGCCGGTGGGCGTGCAGCTCCTCGCCGGACGATACCGGGAGGATGTGTTGCTCCAGGCCGGCGCGCTGATCGAGGCGGCCGGCGTCCCGCCCGCCCCGGTCGATCCGGCCTGATTAGTCGCGCCGCACGGGCGGCCCGCCGGGGTTCGGCCATTGGCCCGGCTGCTGCGGCGGGTGCCCGTAGCCGGGCGGGGGCTGCTGGCCATAGCCCGGCGGAGGCTGCTGCCCGTAGCCCGGCGGGGGCGCGCCGGGGTTCTGCTGCGGCGGGTAGCCCTGCGGTGGCTGGCCTTGCCAACCCTGCTGGGGCGGCGCCTGCCAGCCCTGCTGCGGCGGCGGCTGCCACTGCGGCTGCGGCGGCTGCTGTTGGGGCTGCTGGTACGGGCCGGGCTGCTGCCATTGCTGCGGCGGCTGCTGCCACGCCTGCTGCGGCGGTTGCCCCTGCGGCCACTGGGCCGCGCCGGCGCCGCCCAGCGGGTCCGGCCCGAAGCGGTTCGGCCCCGGCGTGCCGCGCAGGAAGCCCAACTCGATGAAGGACCAGATCGCGCCGACCAGCGGGATGAAGTTGATCAGCACGAACCAGCCGGACTTGTCCCGGTCATGCCAGCGCTTCACCTGCCCCGCGAGGCCACCCCAGATCAGCGGGATGAGCGCCAGGAGGCTGAACGGCCCGACCCCCTGCGTCTGATAGGCATAGCCATCAGCCGGCGACGCATCCTCCAGCGAGATGAAGCCGAACGAGATGTCGAGCACGGTGCCGAGGACGGAGATGGCGATCGACACCAGCACATAGCCGAGCCACCACGTCTTTCGCCGGATGCGCCCCTGAAAACTGAACCACTGTCCGATGCTCATGCCCGCGATCCTTCCGACGAAGCGCTTCAGAGCACCATGGCGGCGCGGGACCGCGCAAGCCCGCGCCATCTTGCCCACGTAACTTGCGTTGCATACCGTGACATTGTCGCAGGGCGAGCCGGCCGGCGCGCCACCAACCCCCCGGGAGATTGTCTCGATATGCGCCGTCGCTTGCTGCCCGCTCTCGCCGCCCTGCTCGGCACTGCCGCCGTCGCGGCCTGCGCCCCTCAGACTGTCTACGTCCCGGTGCCGGCGACCGGCGTCGCGCCGGTGCCGATGCAGCAGGCCTGCGACACGCGCTTCCAGGTCGTGAACAATTCCTCGCGCGCGGTCTACTCGCTGCAATACAGCCACGCGAGCCGCAACGACTGGGGCCCGGACCAGCTCGGCCAGAGCATGATCCCGTCCGGCGGCGTGTGGAATGCCCGTGCGGCCAACGCCGGCCTCTACGACTTCCGGATCACCTGGAACGGCGGCGGTGCGGCCGAACTGCGGCGTGTCGACATCTGCACGGCCAGCCGGATCGTCGTGACGAATTCGGGACTCTTTGCACGCTGATCGCCTCGCCCCGCCCGGGGCGCGCCCGCCTTTCGCGCGGAGCGCCCCGGCGCGGGTTCAGCATCGAGCATAGCTAGGCCGGCGCCCGTCCGGTCTCCTCGGCACCACGCGACCGACGGCAGGGTCGCGTCTCGCAAACGTCATCCCGTTGGAACCAGCCACGTCCCGGCGATGCCACGGGCGCGCATTGCCCTGGACGTGACGGGCATGCGCAGGCACGCGATACTGCGGCTCAACGACAAGGGGAAACGCCGATGACCGTCCTGACGCGCCGAGCCGCGCTGGCCCTGCCTGCCCTCCTGCCCGCCACCGCCCGCGCGCAGGACTGGCGCCCGGGCCAGCCCGTGCGGATCATCGTACCCGCCGCGCCAGGCGGCACCGCCGATGCGATGGCGCGCCTCACCGGCCAGTTCCTGCAAACCCGCTGGGGCACGCCCGCGGTCGTCGAGAACCGCTCCGGCGCCGGCGGCACCATCGGCACGATGGAGGTCGTCCGCTCCGCGCCCGACGGCCGCACCATGCTGCTCGGCAATATCGGGCCCCAGGCGATCGGTTACTCGCTGTTCCGCAACCTGCAATACCGGCCCGACAGCCTCGCCGCCGTCGCCAACATCATCCGCGCGCCGAACGTGCTCGTCGTGCATCCCTCCGTCCCGGCGCAGACCGTTCCGGAATTCGTCGCCTGGCTGAAGCGTGAGAACGGCCGCGCCACCTACGGCACCTCCGGCATGGGGCAGTCGCCGCACCTCTCGGCCGTCTGGTTCAACCAGCTCGCCGGCACCCAGGCCGAGGCCATTCACCATCGCGGCGCTGGACCGCTGGTCATCGACCTCATCGCCGGCAACGTCCAATTCGCCTTCGACAACCTCACCACCTCGATGGAGCACATCCGCAGCGGCCGGATGCGCGCTCTCGGCGTCACCACCGCCGAGCGCAGCCCGGGCCTGCCCGACGTACCGGCCATCCGCGAGACCATGCCCGTGCTCGCACCCTACGAGGTGTCCACCTGGTTCGGCGTGTTCGTCCCCGCCGGCACGCCGGCCGAGATCATCCGCAGCGTGAACGCCGACATGCAGGCAATGCTCGCCCTGCCGGAAACCGGGGCGCGCTTCACCACCATGGGCGGCCGCACCGCTCCCGGCACGCCGGAAGATTTCGCGACCTTCGTGCGGGCCGAGATCGACAAGTGGGGCGGCGTGATCCGGCGCGAAGGGTTGCAGATGGACGCGACCTGACGGGAAGGAAGGCCGGGGGAGGGAACTCCCCCGGGCCCCCTCCTTTTTCTGTCTGTCGCCAGGGCGGGACCGTGCGTCGGGGTCACCCATCCTTCGGCGGACTTTCAACCGATGCCACCGTGCGGCATGCTCCCCGTAACGAATGTTCTGGGGAGGATCAGATGGTCGCCATTGCCCGTCGCGCGGTGTTCGCTGCGCCGTTGCTCGCCTTGCCGCATGTCGCCCGCGCGCAATCCTGGCGGCCGCCGGGACCGACGCGCATCATCGTGCCCGCGGCAGCCGGCGGCACGACCGACATCATGGGGCGGCTCGTCGCCCAGTTCCTCAATCCCCGCTGGAACATTCCCGTCGTCGTGGAAAACCGCACCGGCGCGGGCGGCACCATCGGCTCGCTCGAACTCGTCCGCGCGCGTCCCGACGGCACGACCCTGATGCTGGGCAATATCGGACCGCAGGCCATCGCCTACTCGCTGTTCCGCAACATGCCCTACCGGCCCGATCAGATCCTGCCGATCGCAGGCACCATCGCCGGGCCGAACGTGCTGGTGGTGAACAAGGATGTGCCCGCGCGGACCGTCGCCGAACTCGCCGCCCTGCTGCGTGCCCAGCCGGGACGCATTCCCTACGCCTCGACCGGCGTCGGCCAATCCACCCATCTCTCGCCCGTGCTCATGCTCCAGATGCTGAACACCGAGGCGATCCACGTGCCGCATCGTGGCTCCGCCCCCGCACAGGTCGATCTGCTCGGCGGCAACGTCGCCTTCATGATCGACAACCTCACGGGCATCATCGGCCACATCCAGTCCGGCGCCGTCCGCGCCCTGGCGGTGACGAGCAAGGAGCGCAACAGCCTGCTGCCTGACGTGCCCGCGATGCGCGAGACGATGCCCGAACTCGCGACCTACGAGGTGAACACCTGGTTCGGCCTGTTCGGTCCCGCCGGTCTCGCCGCCGACGCCGTCAACAGCCTGAACGCCGATGTCGCGGCGATGATCGCCCTGCCGGAAACGCAGCGCCGCTTCACGGAACTCGGCGGCTTCCCGATGCACGGCAACGCCGACGAGTTCGGCGCCTTCGTGCGCAGCGAGATCACCAAATGGGCCGAGGTGATCCGCCGCGAGGGTCTGAGCGTCGAGGCCGGCTGACCGCCGGCCGGGCCGTTGATACGAGGGCCGCTTCGGGCCACCTTGCGCGGGTCCCTGGAGGACCAACGCCATGATCCGACGCCGCGGGCTTCTCGCTTCCGCGACCATCTTCGCTGCGCCTGCCGCCCTGGCGCAGCAGCCCGCCTGGCCGACGCGGCCGATCCGGCTGATCCTGCCGGACGCGCCGGGCAGCGGGAACGACACGACGGCGCGACTGATCGCGCCGCTGCTGGAAGCCTCCCTCGGCCAGCCGCTGGTGCCGGACAACCGCGGCGGCGCCGGCGGGCGCATCGGCGTGGAGGCCGCCTTCCGTGCGGCGCCCGACGGATACAACTTCCTGCTCGGCAATGCGGGGTCGAACGGCATCAACGCGGCGATCTATCGCGACCTGCCCTATGACCTGACCAACGCCTTCGACCCCATCGCGCTGCTGGTCGTCGGGCCGAATGCGCTGGTGGTGAACACGGCCGTGCTGCCGGTGAACGACGTCGCCGCGCTGATTGCGGCCATCAAGGCACGGCCGGGCCAGTTGAACTACGCATCCGGCGGCGTCGGGTCCTCGGCGCATATGTCGATGGAGCTGTTCAAGAACGAGGCGGGGCTCGACATCCAGCACGTGCCTTATCGCGGCACGCCGCAGCTTGCCCAGGCGGTGATCTCGGGGGAGGCGCCGGTCGCCTTCGCGAATCTGGTCAACGTCATGCCCTACATCGCGCGGGGCGAGATGAAGCTGCTCGCCGTCACCACGCCGCAGCGCCACCCCGACCTGCCGGAGGTGCCGACCGTGGCGGAAAGCGGCCTGCCGGGCTTCGAGACCATCGCCTGGAACGGCATCCTCGCGCCGAAGGGCACGCCCGAGCCGATCCGGCAGAAGCTGTGGGATGCGCTCGCCGCGCTCCGCGGCAATGCCACCTTGCAGGACCGCGTGCGGCTGCTGGGCGGCACCTACGTCGCTTCCACCCCGGCCGAGTTCCAGGCGCGGATCGACGCCGACATCGCGAAATGGAAGCACCTCGCCGAGGCTGCGAACATCCAGGCCCAATGACCATGCGCATCACTGCCGTCGAATACCTTGGCGTCAACGTCACGCCGAAGACCAACTGGTCCTTCCTGGTCGTCCGCACGGATGACGGGCGCAGCGGCATCGGCGAATGCACGCTGGCGAACCAGGAGGCGCTGCTGGAGGCCGAGGCCGCGCGCCTCGCCGCGATCGTGGTGGGGGAGGATGCAGGGGCGAGGAACCGGCTGGCGCGGCTGATCCCGCACGCGCCGGGCGGGCTCGTCGCCCATGCCGTGCTCTCGGCTTTCGAGCAGGCGCTGTGGGACCTCGCGGGACAGGAGGCAGGGCAGCCGATCCACGCATTGCTCGGCGGCGCGCTGCGCGATGCCGTCCCGCTCTATGCCAACATCAATCGCGGCGCCAATCCGCGCACGCCGGAAGGCTTCGCCGCCGCGGCGACGCGCGCCGTGTCCGACGGTTTCCGCGCGGTGAAGCTTGCGCCCTTCGAGCCGCTGGTGTGGGAGGACGCCGCCGATGCATCGCAGCGGGCGGCCTATCAGCAGGGCCTCGCCCGGATCGCGGCAGTGCGCGCAGCGGTCGGCGCAGACATCGACATCATGGTCGATGCGCATTGGCGCTTCTCCCCCGGCGGCGCGGCGCGACTGGTCCAGGACGTCGCGGCCTACGGCCTGTTCTGGCTGGAATGTCCCGTGTCGGAGGCGAACCACCCCGATATCCGCCGCGTCCGGTCCATGGCCAATGACCGCGGCATGCGCCTCGCGGGGGCGGAGTCGCTCGCCGGCCTCGGCGCCTATCGCACCATCATCGAGGCCGGCTGCTACGACGTGCTGATGCCCGACATCAAATACGCCGGCGGGCATGAGGAGATCCGCCGCATCGCCGCCCTGGCGCAGACCGCAGGCGTGGAAATCGCGCCGCACAACCCGACCGGCCCGGTCTGCCACGCGCATTCGGTGCATCTCTGTGCGACGATCCCGAACTTGTTGCCGCTCGAGGTTCAGTTCGGCGAGACGGAGCGCTTCTTCACCCTCGTCGGCGGTCACGACCTGCGCTTCGCGCGCGGCACGGCGACGCTGCCCGCCACGCCCGGCCTCGGCAACGCGATGGACGATGCCGGGGCGCGGCTGACGCCCTGGCAACCCATGCCCAAGCCCTGGCTGGATCCGCGGCTGGGCTGATGCCGACCTGGGTCGTCGCGACGCTGTTCGCCGGTCTGTTCCAGACCTGGCGGACGGCCCTTCAGCAGAAGCTGCGCGGGCAGCTTTCCGTGAATGCCGCCGCCGTGGTGCGGTACCTGTACGGCGTGCCGGTCGGCGCGTTGTTCGTGGTGCTGTACCTGTCCCTGATCGGCGGCAGCCTGTCCTCGCCGTCCTGGCTCTACCTGTTCTACTGCGTGCTGGGCGGGCTCGGGCAGATCATCGGGACCAACCTGTTGATCATGTCCTTCGGCCATCGCGGCTTCGCGGTCGGCACCGCTTATTCCAAGACCGAGGCCGTGCAGGCCGCCTTCATCGCGCTGATCTTCCTGGGTGAATCTTTCTCGCCGCTCGCCTGGCTCGGCATCGCGGTCTCGGTGACGGGCACGCTGTATCTCTCGCTCGCGGGGCGTGTCGCCTCCCTGCGCGAGGTCGCCGCGGCGACGGTGCAGCCGGCGGCGATCCTCGGCCTCAGCGCGGGCCTCGCCTTCGCCCTCTGCGCCCTGGCGATCCGCGAGGCGACGCAGACACTGGACGGCCCTGACCCGACGCTGCGCGCGCTGGAAACCCTCGTCGTCATCAACATGCTGCAGACGGTGATGCAGGGCGGCTGGCTGGTCGCACGTGAACGATCCTCCATCCCCGCGTTGTTCCGCACCTGGCGGTCCTCGGCGCAGGTGGGTGCGCTGTCGGCCTGCGGTTCGGCCTGCTGGTTCACCGGCTTTGCGTATGCCCCGGTTGCGCTGGTTCGCGCGGTGGGGCAGGTGGAGATCCTGTTCACGTTGCTGTTCAGCCGCTTCTTCCTGCATGAGCGGATGCGGCGCAGCGACATCATCGGGGCGCTGACGGTTGTCGCGGGGGTGGTGCTGGTGCTGCTGGGGCGGTGAGCGCCCCTTGCAAGCAACACCGGTCCACAGCCCATCCACCACGTCAGTTTGCTGGAATCGGTGCCTGTCGTTGCCAGATGGTACGGTGGACCTCGAAGCCGCTTGCCGCATCCGTCCAGCATGAGAGGATGGCCCGACGCCGCCCGGCGTCGAGATACCGGAGGAACTGGGTGCCGAGCACCGCACCGAAGCCGCGCCGGGGGGTGAAGCCCGCGGCCTCGTCCGTGAGCAGCGCCGGCGCAGCCCCGCCGCGCCAGCGCACGGCCGCGATGACGCAGTTCGAGGACCTGATCGAGATCCTCGAATCCGGCGGCTATTCGCAGCCGGTGCAGGGCCGCATCCTGCAGATCTTCGAGGTGGCGTGCCGGCTGTTCGCGCAGCGCGGCTTCGACGGCGTGTCGATGCGCGACATCGCGCAGGAATGCGGGATCTCCAAGGCGACTCTATACCACTACTTCCCGGACAAGGATTCGCTGCTGCGGCCGCTCGCCATGGGCATCACCAAGGCGCTGTACCTCGACGTCGCGAAGCATGACGATCCGTCGCTCGCCGCCACCGAGCGCCTGCGCCGGCTGGTCGGCGGCACCGCGCAGTTCTTCGAACGTCATCGCTGGGCCTGGATCGCGTCGGCCATCAGCTTCTGGCGCGATCCGAAGTCACAGACGCGGCGCGAGCGCATCGACTGGCGCGACCGCTACGAAGGCCTGGTGCGCGAGATCCTTGAAGCCGGCGTCGCCGCCGGGGAGTTCGGTAAGCTCGACGTGCCGGTCGCCGGCCGCATGATCATCGGCGCGCTGAACTGGATGCCGCGCTGGTACGACCCCAAGGGGGTGCTTACTGCGCCGGATATCGCGCTGTACTTCTGCGACATGGTGCTCGGCGGCATCCTGGCGCCGGCGAGACAGGCGCCGGACGCGCCCTGATACCCATTGCCCTCCGATGACGCGCCCCGCGAAGGGCATCAGAGCCTGATAGCCCGGTCCCGATCGCGGCGGCAGACGGTTGGAAGTCCTTGGCGCGAGATCCGCGGATAAGAGAACGATCCTTGGGCTGAAGCGCCTGAAAGGGCGCCGGACATTGCATCCCATTGCCGGCCGGGCACGCCGCCCTACCTCCTGCCGCAAGGGCCTCACGGCCAGTGCCGGCGTTGCGACCCCTGGCGCGGCGCCTGAACAGGAGCATCACCATGTCCAGCCGACGCCGCCTGCATCTGGGCGCCTTCATGCGGCCCGTGACGATCCATACCGGCGGCTGGCGCTATCCCGGCGCCTGGCCCGAGGCGAATTTCAGCTTCCCGCGCCTGAAGTACCTGATCCAGCGGCTGGAGGCCGGCAAGTTCGACGCCTTCTTCATGGCCGACCACCTGGCCCTGCTGAACATGCCGATCGAGGCGCTACGGCGGAGCCACACCGTCACCTCCTTCGATCCGCTGACGCTACTGCCGGCGCTGGCCGCGGTGACGGACCGCATCGGGCTGATCGCCACGGCCTCCACCACCTATAACGACCCGTATCACGTGGCCCGGAAATTCGCTTCGCTCGACCACATTTCGAACGGGCGGGCGGGGTGGAATGTGGTGACCACGGCGAACCCCGATGCGGCGCAGAATTTCGGCCATGACGCGCATATGGCCCATGGCGAGCGCTACAAGCGGGCCCGCGAGTTCTACGAGGTCGTGACCGGCCTATGGGACAGCTTCGCCGACGATGCCTTCATCCGCGACGTCGACAGCGGCATCTTCTGGGACCCCGCCAAGATGCATGTGCTGGACCATGTGGGCGAAGAACTGTCCGTTCGCGGGCCCCTGAACGTGGCGCGGCCGGTGCAGGGCTGGCCGGTCATCGTGCAGGCCGGCGCGTCGGATGCCGGGCGGCAACTGGCCGCGGAAACGGCGGAGATGGTCTTTGCCGCCGGCGGTCCCATCGCGGACGCACAGGCCTTCTACGCCGATGTGAAGGGCAGGGCGGCACGTCTCGGGCGCGACCCGGACGGCATCAAGATCCTGCCCGGCGCGTTGGTCGTCATAGGCGACACGGTCGAGGAAGCGAAGGCAAAGCGCGCCCATCTGGACAGCCTGGTGCACTACGACAGCGCCATCGGGTCGCTTTCCATCGCGCTCGGCGTAGATGCGCGCGCCTTCGATCCCGACGGCCCCCTGCCGCCGATCCCGGAGACGGAACACAGCAAGAGCGGTCGGGAGCGGGCCATCGCACTCGCGCAGCGGGACGGGCTGGCGGTCCGGCAGCTCGCCCAGCGTCTCGGCGGTTATGCCGGCGCGGCGATCGTCGGCACGCCGGCGACGATCGCCGACACCATGGAGGAATGGCTGGAGACCCGCGCCTGCGACGGCTTCAACGTCATGTTCCCGCACGTCCCGGCGGGTCTCGACGAGTTCGTCGAACGCGTCGTGCCGGAACTGCAGCGCCGCGGCCTGTTCCGCACGGAATACGAAGGAACGACCCTGCGCGATCATCTCGGGCTACCCCGGCCTGAGAACCGGTTCTTTGCCAAGGCGGCGCGGGCTGCGGAGTAGTGGAGTCCGGCAACGCCAGCGGCGCCGAGGTTCCGGAGCAGTTCCTGGAGATTGGAGGGGCTTTGCCCCTCCAAGCCACCCCAGCAAAGGCCGAAGGGCCTTTGCAAACCTCGACCTGGCGTTGTGCGTCGATGCCGGAATGGATGCCCGGACCCGCTCTTGCGCGCCACACGCGCCTGGAGGGGTCAATGAGCCGGTGATGCCCGGCACCAAAAGAGTGCGGTCCAGGTGCTCCAAGCACCTGGCGGGGTGGTTCGGAGGGGCAGGGCCCCTCCGATCTCAGACGCCTGGACCTGGCCGGGTCGGCCGCATGAGCCGAAGACCAGTTCCTCCCGCCTTTACGCCGGGATGAGCACCCCGCCGACGACGTGAATCACGCCGTTCGAGCAGAGCAGGTTCGACCGCACGACGGTCGCCGAGGCGCCGGAGGGCTGGGCGCCCAGGCGGGCTGCCTGGATCCGGGGCTCGGTCGGCGAGCCGCCGACGATCCGGATCTCCATGCCGCTCAGCGTGCGGACCCGGCCGTCGCGCGCGGTGATGTCCGGCAGGCGCAGGCGGCCGCCGGCGATCAGGCTGCGGAGCGAGTTCGCCCCGCCGTCGCGGAAGCTGGCCGGCGCCTGGGACCACGCCAGGTTGGTCGGGGCGAAGACGGTGAAGGGCCCGGGGCCCGACAGCAGTTCATTCAGCCCGGCGCTGCGCAGTGCCGACCGGAAGTCGGAGACCTCGGGCAGGATCCCGAGCACATCCATGATGGGGAAACGGCCATCGGCCGTGACCGGCTCACCGGCGCAGCCGGCCAGGACCAGGGCTCCGCCGCCGGCGGCGAAGAAAGAACGGCGCGTGATCACCGGCGCATCTCCTTGTTGACGGGGCGAATCGGGGCCCGCATGCGGGGCGCGGCCTTTTCGCGCCCCGGGGGGCTGAGGGCAAGCCCCGAGCGAGGGGCCGGTCATGGGATGCCCGCGAAACGGCGGAGCACCGCCAGAAGTTGCGGGCGAAGGGCAGCGTAGTCCTCGCTCATCGGGAAGTGGCCGAGGCCCTTCATGATCAACGCCTCGGCGCCGGGTATGGCGGCCGCGGTGGCAAGCGTGTCCTCGGGCCGGCAGGAATAGTCGTACTCGCCGGTCAGCAGCACGACCGGGCAGCGGGCGGTGTCGATGCGGGCCAGCTTCGGCCGCAGGTCGCCCTCGCCCTTGTAGAAGTGAAGGTCGCCCCGGAAGACGCCGGGCCCGCCCTGCATGTAGTGCCACAGCGTCTCCCAGCGGTCCCTGTCGGGTGCCGAGGGCGCGATCAGGCCGGACACCACGGCCGCGCAGACCTCCCCGCCATGGGCATGGGGATGATGCAGCCATTCCGTGTCGTAGTACGGCGCGACGAAGGCGGAGGATTGCAGGCCGATCACGCCGCGGACGGCGCTTGCGTGCTCGGCGGCGAGATCCAGCACGATTCGCCCGCCGATCGAACAGCCCATCACCACGGGCCGGTCGAGGCTCAGCGCGGCCGCGACGGCGAGTGCCATGCCGGTATAGGCGGCGGTGGTCAGGCGATACTCTCCATCCTGCCAGCCCTCGGGCGGGGAGGATTTGCCGTGCCAGGGCATGTCGAAGGCGATGCAGCGGAAGTGGTTGGTCACCGCCGCGTCGTTCATCAGGTGCCGCCACTGCCGCCCATCGGAGCCGGCGGTGTGGAGCAGCAGCAGCGGCACGCCCTGGCCGGCTTCCTCGACGTAGAGCCGGTGCGTCCGACCCTCGAGATCGAGCCGCAGGTAGCGGCCGATGATGGGCTCGATCACGCCGCATCCTCCCGCAACAGGGCGAACAGGCCCTTGAACCAGAACAGATGCGCCATGAAGGGCTGGAGGTCGCCCTCCACCCGCAGGGCGCCGTGGCGCATCAGTGCCATCAGGTCGTGCCAGCCCGGTGGGGGCGGGTTCGCCAGGAAGCGCACCAAGCCGTCAGGCGCGAATCGCAGCGCCAGGTCGAAACGGGGCATCAGCGACGGGGCGGGGCCGGCACTGACCAGCATGCCGTCGCGGATCGCAAGGATGACAGCCTGATCGCCGGCATCGACCAGCACCTGGGCGGTCAGATGCCGTCCCCACCGTGCGAGGCCCGGCGCGGCGGCGGCCCGGGCAGGCAAGGCGGCGAAGTTCATGGGCGCGTCGCCCCTGATCGGCGCATGGCGTTTCCCCTATCGTTTCGGACCAGGCTAGACCGTGGGTCGCCGGGGTCAAACCCTGCCCTTCGCGCGGGATTCCGGCTAAACGGGACGGCCAGCCTGTCCGAGGACGCCCGTGGTCGAGATCACCTCCCCCGCCTTCAAGGAGAACGCCGCGCGCGCCCTGTCCGATCCGGGGCTGCAGAAGGCGCTCGGCAAGGCCAAGGGCGCGTTCCTCCAGCGCCGGGCCGAGGCGGTCTCGCGCCTGCCGGAATTCGAGCAGCTTCGGGACATCGGCCGGGACATCAAGAACCACACCATCGCCAATCTCGATTTCTACCTCGAGACCTTCGCGGCGAATGTCGAACGCGCCGGCGGCACGGTGCATTGGTGCTCGACTGCCGAGGATGCGCGCGCGGCGGTGCTCGAGATCTGCCGCAATGCCGGCGCGAAGACCGTCACCAAGGGCAAGTCGATGATCTCCGAGGAGATCGCGGTCAACGACCATCTGGAGAAGCATGGCATCACGCCGGTCGAGACCGACCTTGGCGAATACATCATCCAGCTTCGGCGCGAGCATCCGTCGCACATCATCGCCCCGGCCTTCCACCTGAACCGCGAGGATTGGGAGGCTGATTTCCGCCGGATGCACACGGACCTCGACCCGAACCGCGTGTTCAATGAACGGCGCGACATCCTGGCGGAGGCGCGCACCAAGCTGCGATCGAGGTTCCTCGCCGCCGATGTCGGCATCACGGGTGCGAACTTCCTGATCGCGGAGACGGGCTCCTCCGTCATCGTTACCAATGAGGGCAATGGCGATCTGACGCAGACCCTGCCGCGCGTGCACATCGCGCTGGCATCGATCGAGAAGGTCGTGCCGACGCTGGAAGACGCGACGTCCCTGCTGCGGCTGCTCGCGCGGTCGGCGACGGGCCAGGATTTCTCCGTCTACACGACCTTCAGCACCGGGGCACGGCGGCCCGCCGACCTGGATGGGCCGGAGGAGTACCACGTCGTCCTCATCGACAACGGCCGTTCCAACATGATCGGGTCGGACTTCCAGGAGATGCTCCGCTGCATCCGCTGCGCGGCCTGCATGAACCACTGCCCGGTCTATGGGGTTACGGGCGGGCACGCCTATGGCTGGGTCTATCCGGGCCCGATGGGATCGGTGCTGACACCTTCGCTGGTCGGCATCGACAAGACTGCGCTGCTGCCGAACGCCTCCACCTTCTGCGGCAAGTGCGAGAGCGTGTGCCCCGTGAAGATCCCGCTGCCGGGACTGATGCGCCATTGGCGGGAACGGGAATTCGAGCGCCACCTGACGCCGCGCGCGGTGCGGCGCAACCTTGGTCTCTGGGCGTGGTTCGCGAAGCGGCCGGGGCTGTATCGCGCGGTGACCCGCACCGCGATGGCCGCGCTGTCCTGGCTTTCGCGCGGCAAAGGGGCGTTCACGTCGCTGCCGCTCGCCGGCGGCTGGACGGCAGGGCGCGACCTGCCGGCGCCGGAACCGGGCGGCACCTTCATGGCGCGCTACGCAAAGATGCAGCGGGGCCGCTGATGACCAAGGACGCCATCCTCGCTTCCATCCGCCGCGGCCTGCGGCGCGGACCGTTGCCGGCCGACCAGCGCGCCATGCTGGACGGACGCCTTGCGACCCACCCGCGCCACCTGATCCCGGCGCGGTCCCGTGTGCCGCGTCCCGAGCAGGTCGCGCTGTTCATCCACAACGTCGAGAAGGAGTTCGGCACCGTCGATCGCGTGACCGACGCCGCCGATATCCCGGCCGCGGTCGCGGAGTATCTCGCGTCGCAGAACCTGCCGCCGCGCGTCGTCATGGCGCCGCACCCGGAACTTCAGGCGCTGCCCTGGGCCGGCAAGCCGCTGCTGGACGTCGAGGCGCGGCGCGCGGAAGCGACCGACGCCGTTTCGGTGCAGCACGGCTATGCCGCGATCGCAGAGACCGGCACGCTGATGCTGCCCTCCGATCCCGCGCGGCCGACGACGCTCAACGTTCTGGCGGAAACGGAGATCGTCGTGCTCCGCACCTCCCGCATCCACGGGGCCTACGAGGAAGCATGGGACACGCTGCGGCGTGAGCGCACCGACCCGATCACCGGCGGCTTCATGCCGCGCAACGTGATGCTGGTGACTGGTCCCTCGCGCAGCGCGGATATCGAGCAGACGCTGGAACTCGGTGCCCATGGGCCGCGGCGGCTGCACATCATCCTGCTGGACGACGATCCCGCCGCCCTGCCCGGCGCATGACACGTCGACGCCTGCGAGGCCTGTCCGAGGCGGACCGCGCCCTGTGGCGCGCCTTCGCGGCCGAGATCGTGCCGCTGCCCGGCCGGGAACTGCCGCCGGAGGTGGCCGCGCCGGTGGCAGCCCCGCCGGCGCTTCCCGCCGCTGCCAGCCTGGCGCCGTCCCCCCCTTCGCCGCGCTGGACACCGCCGCCCGACATCGCGGTGAACGCGCCGCCCGCCGGCCTGGACGACCGCCGGTGGCGCGACCTGCGGCGCGGCAGGATCAGGCCGGAACGCACCATCGACCTGCACGGACGCCGGGCGCAGGAGGCGCATGCGGCGGTCCACGCCTTCCTGGCCGAGGCCTATGCCGACGGGGTCCGTTGCGTGTCAGTCATCACGGGACGCGGTTCGACCACTGAGGGCGGTGTGTTGCGGCGCGAATTGCCGCACTGGCTGAATGCGCCGGACTTGCGCCGAATCATCCTGGGGGCCGCGCATCCGCATCGGGCGAATACCGGATCGGTGCACCTGCTGCTGCGACGGCGGCGGTAGCAACCACCGTCGCCGCCAAGGGCGCCAGGAGGGCGAGCGACGGCATTGGCCGCTCGCCGTTCTGCGGCGGAACCCGCTACGAGATTACCCGCCCCAGCGCCGCCTTGTAGCGCTCGGCCACCCGCGGCTTCACCTCGGGATTGATGATCCGCGGCGGGAAGCGACCGGCCACGAAGTCGGAGAACGCCTCGGCAGCAATACGGGTGATCATCGACCGGCTTTCGTGGGTCACGCCGGCCGTGTGCTGTGTGCAGATGACGTTCGGCAGGGACAGCAGCGGGTGGTTACCCGGCGGTGGCTCCTGCTCCCACACATCGAGGCCGGCGGCGGCCAAGTGGCCGGACTTCAGCGCCTCGGCGAGCGACGCCTCGTCATGGATCGACCCGCGCGCCGTCGTGACCAGCACCGAGCCGGGCTTCATCGCCGCGAAAGCGTTCGCCGCCATCATGGTGCGGGATTCGGGCGTCAGCGGGCAGTGCAGGGAAACGACGTCGCACTGGGCGAGCATGGTGGCGAGGTCGTCGATCTTCTCCGCTCCGCGGTCGGCGACCGTCGCCGCGTCCACATAGGGGTCGTAGGCCAGAACCCGGCAGTGGAAGGCCGCATTGAGGATCGCCGCCGTCCGGGTCCCGACATTGCCGATGCCGACCAGCCCGACCGTCTTGCCGTAGAGGTTGCGGCCCATGAATTCCTCGCGCCGCTGGGCGCGACCTTCGCGCATCGCGGCGTGACACTCGCCGAACCGCTTCAGGGAGGCGAGCATCATGCCGACGGCGTGCTCGGCGACCGCCTCGGCATTGCCGCCGGCCTGGTTCACCAGCAGCACGCCGGCGCGGGTGCAGGCGCCGGGCTCGATCGTGTCGTAGCCCGCGCCCTGGGACGCCGCCATCAGCAGGTTCGGCAGGCGGGCGAGCAGCTCGTCTTGCACATGCATCGGCTTCGGCAGCTCGTCCCGCGAGGCGCGGACATAGTAGCCCTGGCACGTCTCGAGCACCTTGATCGCGGCGTCCACCCCGTCGTCGAGCGTCATGCGCACCACTTCGAGCGCCGGGTCCTGCGCCGCGGTGTCGAGGAAGGTCTGGTGCGGCACCTTGATCAGATAGCCGATGCGGAAGCGGGATGGCGAAGCGGACACCTGGCGTTTTCCCCCGATAGGACGATCCGTCCTGCGTAGCGCGGGTCGCGGGGTCGCGCCAGAGCAGGGCTTGCCGCCGGCGGCGGCGGATGGCACCCCTGGCTGCAAGCATTGGGGGAAGGAGACGCCATGGACATCGGCGGGCTGTTCTCGCTGGCGGGGCGGCGGGCCTTCGTGACGGGCGCCTCGGGTGTGCTGGGCGGGCATTTCGCGCGGGTGCTGCACGGCGCGGGGGCGTCCGTGGCGCTCGCGGCGCGGCGGGCGGAGGCAACGGCGGCGCTGGCCGGAGTGCTCGGCGCGCGCACCGTATCGGTGCCGCTTGACGTGACCGACGCGGCCTCGATCCCGGCGGCCTTCGAGGCGGCGGAGGCCGTCCTGGGCGGCCCATGCGACATCCTGGTGAACAATGCCGGCATCGCGGTGACCAAGCCCTTCCTGCAACAGGACGCGGCCGATTGGGACGCGGTGATCGACGTCAACCTGCGCGGCTGCTTCCTGGTGGGGCAGGAGGCCGCGAAGCGGCTCGCCGCCGCGAAGCAGCCCGGCGCCATCATCAACATCGCCTCGGTGCTGGGAGAGCGCATCATCCCGGGCGTGGCCGGATACACCGCGGCCAAGGCCGGGCTGCTGCACCTGACACGACAGATGGCGGTGGAGCTCGCGCGCTACGGCATCCGGGTCAACGCCATCGCGCCGGGCTATGTCGCGACGGACATCAACCGGGACTACTTCGCCTCCGACCAGGGCCAGGCGATGATCAAGCGCATTCCGCAGCGGCGGCTGGGGTCGCCCGATGACCTGACGGGTCCGCTGCTGCTCCTCGCCTCCGCCGCCGGCGCGCACATGACGGGCGCGACGCTGACGGTGGATGGCGGGCATTCGGTCAATCCGCTTTAGTTTGATCGTGCGATTCAGACCTCCGGCGTTGTCGTGCCCGCGGTCATCGTACTCTGAGGAACGCCGCCCATGGATTTCGTCCTGCCGCCTGAGATCGAGGAAGTCCGGCAGCGCATCCGCCGCTTCGTGGATGAGCAGCTGATCCCGCTGGAATCCGACCGCGCGAACTACGACGAACACGAGAACATCGCGCCGGGCGTTCTGACCGACATGCGCCGCGCCGCGAAGGCGGAAGGCCTGTGGGCGTTGCAGATGCCGAAGCGCCTCGGGGGGATGGAGCTGCCGCGCATCGGCATGGCCGCCTGCTATGAGGAAATGAACCGCTCCATCTTCGGCCCCGTCGTGTTCAACAGCGCAGCACCCGACGACGGCAACATGATGATCCTTGATCGCGTGCTGCCGGAACACATGAAGGACCGCTGGCTGAAGCCCATCGTGGATGGCGCGGTGCAATCGGCCTTCGCCATGACGGAACCGGATGGCTGCGGATCGGACCCCGGCCTGACCTACACCAAGGCAGAGCGTGTCGGGAACGACCGCTGGCGCATCACCGGCCGCAAGCACTTCATCACCGGCGCGGGCAACGCGAAGATCTTCATCATCATCGCGCGCACCTCGGACGATGAGCGCAAGGGCCTGTCGGCCTTCCTGTTCGATGCCGAGGATGCGGGCTGGCGCATCGTCCGCCGCATCCCGATCATGGGGCCGGAGGAGCATGGCGGGCATTGCGAGCTGGAGTTCGACGGGCTGGAGATCCCGGATGAGCAGCGCCTGCTCGGCGTCGGCGACGGGCTCAAGCTGACGCAGATGCGGCTGGGCGTGGCACGGCTGACGCATTGCATGCGCTGGACCGGCCTCGCGCGGCGGTCCTTGGAAGTCGCGATGGAGCGCGTGAAGCATCGCGATTCCTTCGGCATGAAGCTGATCGACCGCGAGAGCGTGCAGGGGCTGATCGGTCAGGCGGCGATGGAGATCGAGATCGGCCGCCAGTTGACGATGCGCGCGGCCTGGGCGCTCGACCAGGGGTCTTTCGCGCGGAAGGAAGTGTCGATGGCGAAGATCGTCGTGGCCGATGCCTTGCAAAAGGCGGTGGACACGGCGCTGCAGCTCCTCGGCGCGCGGGGTTATTCCAAGGACACGGTGATCGAATGGATCTACCGCTACGCCCGCCAGGCGCGGCTGGTGGATGGCGCATCAGAGGTGCATCGCATGGTGCTGGCCGGCATGCTGCGCGCCGAGGGCGACGGCTTCTTCCGCTGGGGCGAGGCCGGGCGTGGATGAGGCGCGCCGCGACCGGCTGACCGACTGGCTGCGCGCGGCCAGCGGCGATGCGTCGCTGACGATCGGGCGCATGGCGCTGCTGTCGGGCGGCGCCATCCAGCAGAACTGGGCGGTGGACGTCTCGGGCGGGCATGAATGGGTGTTGCGGACGGACAATGCGGCGACGCTGGCCGTATCGCATGGCCGCGCGCAGGAATTCGCTCTGCTGCGGGCGGCCTTCGCGGCCGGCGTGACGGTGCCGGAATCGCTGTTTCTCTGCGAGGACAGAGACATCATAGGCGCGCCGTTCTTCGTCATGCGGCGCGTCGCCGGCACTGCTGCCGGGTTCCGCGTGGTGAAAAGCGACACGCTCGGCGGCGGGCGCGTGGCTTGTGCGCGATCGCTGGGGCGCGAACTGGCGCGCATCCACAGCATCACGCCGCCGCGCGACGACCTGGCGTTCCTCGGCGCCGCACCGAACGATCCTTGCCGCGCTTTCATCGCTGAACAGCGCGCTGCACTGGACCGTCAGCGCCTGCCGCGGCCGGTGCTCGAATGGGGCTTGCGGCATCTGGAACGCACCGCGCCGCCAGCCATCCCCGCCGCGCTGGTCCACAACGATTTCCGTACCGGCAACATCATGCTGGACGAGACCGGCGTCACCGCCGTGCTCGATTGGGAATTCTCCTGCTGGTCGGACCCGCATGCCGATCTCGGCTGGCTCTGCGCGAAATGCTGGCGCTTCGGGAATGACGCGCAGGAGGCCGGTGGCATCGGGCCGCGCGCGGCGCTGTATGAGGGCTATGGGACGCCGGATGATGCCCGGGTGCGCTGGTGGGAACTAGCCGCCCATATCCGCTGGGCGTCGATCGCTGTGGATCAGGCGGAACGCCACATCTCCGGCTTGGAGCGCAGCCTGGAACTGGCGCTGACGGGCCACATGGTCCCCGGCCTGGAATGGGAGATCTTGCGCATGGTGGAGGCCCGCGATGGACGGTGAGGACCCTCAGGCGGCCGATCTGCTCGCTACCGCGCGGGACGTGCTGCTGAACGACCTGCTGCCGGCACTGCCGTCGGACAAGGCGTTTGCGGCACGCATGATTGCGAACGCCATGGCGATCGCTGCGCGGGCAGCGGAAGCCACGCCCGGCCCGGATGCGGATCTGCGCGCGCTCGCCGCCGATATCCGGGCGGGACGCTGCGATCCCGGCTCCGCCCGCCATGCGGAGACAGCGGCGCTGCTCGACGCCATAACCCGCGCGCGTTGCGCCGTCAGCGCGCCGCGCGCCCTGGGATGACCGCGATGGAAGACGACCTGCCGCGGAACGGTGCCAATCACGTGCCCCTTTCACCCGTCTCCTTCCTGGCGCGTGCGGCGCGCATCTGGCCCGGGCGCACGGCGATCATCCATGGCGAGCGGCGCATCACCTACGCCGAATACGCGGAACGCAGCCGGCGCCTGGCATCCGCGCTGCGTCGAGCGGGCGTCGCGCCGGGCGAGGTCGTCGCCGCGCTGCTGCCCAACATCCCGCAGATGCTGGAAGCGCATATGGGCGTGCCCATGGCGCATGCGGTGCTGTGCCCGATCAATACGCGGCTGGATGCGGCGACGGTGCGTTTCATCCTCGGGCATTCGGGCGCGAAGGTGCTGTTGCTCGACCGCGAGTACGCCGCTGTCGCGACCGTTGCGCTGAACGGCGTGACGAACCCGCCGCGCGTCGTGGTCGTCGATGACGGTGTCGAGGGCGCCGCGATCGATGCGGTGCCCTACGAAGAATTTCTCGCCACCGGCGACCCGGCGTTCGCTATCGAGCCGCCGCGCGACGAATGGGCGGCGATCTCGCTTTCGTATACCTCGGGCACAACGGGCGATCCCAAGGGCGTCGTCGTGCATCACCGCGGCGCCTATCTGAATGCCTGCGGCAATGCGCTGTCCTTCGGGCTCTCGCCGCGCAGCGTCTATCTCTGGACGCTGCCGATGTTCCACTGCAATGGCTGGACCTATACCTGGGCCGTGACATTGCAGGGCGGCACGCATGTCTGCCTGCGCCGCGTCGATCCGGCGCGCATTTTCGTGCTGATCGCCGAACACGGCGCCACGCATCTCTGCGCTGCGCCGGTCGTGCTGACCATGCTGATCCATGCGCCCGAGGACCAGCGCCGCAGTTTCCCGCACCGCGTCGGCATCGCGACCGGCGGCGCGGCGCCACCGTCGCCCGTCATCGCCGCGATGGAACGGCTCGGCTTCGATGTCACCCATCTATACGGCCTGACGGAATGCTACGGGCCATCGCTGCTGTGTGCCTGGCAGCCGGAACTTGCGAACCTCGCTCTGCCCGACAAGGCCGCCTTCATGGCGCGGCAGGGCGTGCCGCTGCCGACGCTGGAGGACGCTACCGTGATCGACACCGACACCGGCGCGCGCGTGCCGCCAGATGGCACGACGCTCGGCGAGATCGCGCTGCGCGGCAACACCGTGATGAAGGGCTACCTGCGCAACCCGGGCGCCAACGAGGCCACCTTCAGGGACGGCTGGTTCCGCACCGGCGACCTCGGCGTGCTGCACCCCGACGGCTATATCGAGGTCAAGGACCGTGCGAAGGACATCGTCATCTCCGGCGGGGAGAACATCAGCAGCCTCGAGGTCGAGGAGGCGCTGTACCGGCACCCCGACGTCATGGAAGCCGCCGTCGTCGCGCACCCTGACGCGAAATGGGGCGAAGTGCCGCACGCCTTCGTCACGCTGAAACCCGGCGCGGCGACGACGGAAGCCGAGATCATCGCGCATTGCCGCGCGACGCTTGCCCACTTCAAGGCGCCGCGGCACGTCACCTTCGGCGAACTGCCGAAGACCGCCACCGGCAAGATCCAGAAATTCGAGCTGCGGCGCTCCTTGGCGTCAGGTTGATCTCGATGCCGCGACTTCCTCAAAGGGTTGCAGACGGCAAACATTTCGAGTCCGATGGCATGTGACGCCCGGCATCTCGGGCGGAGATCGTCCGAGGGCACGCAGCGTGGACCAGATCATCGGCTTCCTGAACACGATCTTCTGGGGATACGTGCTGATCTACGGGCTGCTGGCCGTCGGCCTTTACTTCACGATACGCCTGAAGCTTCTCCAGATCGTGCATTTCCCCGAGATGATCCGCTGCGTCATCGGGTCGGGCGCGACGGATCGTTCGGGTATCACGCCGTTTCAGGCGCTATGCACCAGCCTCGCTTCGCGAGTCGGCACCGGTAATCTGGCGGGCGTCGCGATCGCGCTCTATCTCGGCGGTCCGGGCGCGATCTTCTGGATGTGGGTCGTAGCGACGCTCGGCATGGCGACGGCGCTGGCGGAAAGCACGCTCGCCCAACTCTACAAGACGCGGGATGGGGAAGGGCAGTATCGCGGCGGCCCGGCCTTCTACATTGAGAACGGCCTCGGGTCGCGCTGGGCCGGCGTGCTGTTCTCGATCTGCCTCCTCATCTCCTTCGGCCTGGTCTTCAACGCGGTGCAGGCGAATTCGATTGCCGATGCGATGCAGGGCGCCTTCGGCGCGCCGAAGCTGGCCACCGGTATCGCGCTCGCGGTGCTGTCGGGCGTCATCATCTTCGGGGGCATCCGCTCCATCGCGACGGTTGCCGAGTACGTCGTGCCGTTCATGGCCGCCGCCTATCTCGCGATCGCGCTCTATGTCGTCGCCATTCACATCACGGAAGTGCCGGCCATGCTCGGCACCATCGTCGCCAGCGCGTTCGGCTTGTCGCAGGCGGCCGGCGGCGTGGCGGGATCGCTGGCTGCGGCGATGCTGAACGGCGTCAAGCGCGGGCTGTTCTCCAACGAGGCCGGCATGGGCAGCGCGCCCAACATCGCCGCCGCCGCCACGCCCGACCCGCACCATCCGGTCAGCCAGGGCTTCGTGCAGTCGCTCGGCGTCTTCATCGACACCATCCTGATCTGCACCGCGACGGCACTGATGATCCTGTTCTCAGGGGCGCTGGCGCCCGGTTCGGGCATCACGGGCACGCAGCTGACCCAGGCGGCGATGGAGGTGCATATCGGCGGCGCCGGTCCCTACTTCGTCGCCATCGCGATCTTCTTCTTCGCCTTCACCTCGATCATCGGCAACTACGCCTATGCCGAGGGGGCGCTGGTGTTCCTGCGCATCGACAGCCACATATCGCGCGCGGTGCTGCGCGCGGCAGTCTGCGGCATGGTCGTATGGGGTGCCTATCAAAGCGTGGCGACGGTGTTCGACGCCGCGGATGCATCCATGGGCCTGATGGCGACGATCAACCTGATCGCCATCGTCATTCTCTCCGGGCTCGTCGCGCGGCTGGTGCGCGACTACCTCGACCAGCGCCGCCGCGGCGTGGAACCGGTCTTCGTCGCCGCGACCATGCCGGGCATCCCCGGCAAGATCGATGAGGAGATCTGGCGGCCGAAGGCGGCGCCGGCGGAATAGGCGCCGACTACTTCCCCGGCGGCGCGGCGGGCGCCGGCTGCGGTTTCGGCGCCGGCGGCCGCGGCGGCGTCGAAGGGCCGGAGATCACGTCGAAATCGTATTCACTGCGGTGCATAGCTGGCCTCTGCCTTGGTTGGGCCGCCTTGCACCTGGTGTCTTGCCGGAAGCGGGGTGTCCCCGAAAACGCAAAAGCCGCCAGGGCTTGGCGGCTTTCGGGGAACTCGGTCGCGTGGACGATCCCTAGGCCGCTGGTGGATACCAGCGGTACCAAAATCGAGCGGTGGGGATGCGGTTCGCAACCATGACGGCAGCCTAACGCCGCTCGGCGGCCTGCTGCAAGCCCGGGAATTGCGCAGATCGCCATCTTTCCTGCCGCCCGCTGCGGCAACGGTGATGCTGTGGCCGTCAGGCCGCACCGCATGCTGCTTGCATGGCACCCCTCCGCCGGGGGATAGCTCACGATGTCCCGACCGATGGAGCCCGTGACATGGACCGCCGCTCTCTCCTTGGCGCCGCGACCGGCCTGCTGGCTGCGCCGGCCGCGCTGCGCGCCCAGACCCTGCCCAAGATCACCATCGGGATGTCCGGCTGGACCGGCTTCGCACCGCTGACGCTCGCCGAGCAGGCCGGGCTGTTCCGCGCCAACGGCATCGAGGTGGAGACGAAGTTCGTCCCGCAGCGCGAGCGCAACCTCGCCCTGGTCGGCGGCTCGCTGAACTGCGTCGTCACCACGGTGGACACGATGATCCTGTGGGCCAGCGCTGCGCCGTTGCAGCAGGTGCTGGTGCTCGACCGTTCGCGCGGCGGCGACGGCGTGGCCGTGCGGCCCGCGATCAATTCCTGGACCGACCTCAAGGGCAAGACGATCGCCGTCGATGGCGCCGGCACCACGCCCTATTTCGTGCTCGCCTACATGATGCGTGAGAACGGCCAGTCGATCCGCGACGTCACGACGGCGACGCTGGCGCCGCAGCCAGCCGCGCAGGCCTTTGTCGCCGGGCAGTTCGATGGCTGCTCGACCTATGAGCCGTACCTGTCGCAGGTGCGCGGCATGGGCGCGGACAAGGGCAAGATCCTCGCGACCACGGTGGAGTATCCCTGCGTAGTCGATACCCTCGCCTTCCAGCCCGCCTTCATCCAGGCGAACCCGGAAGCCGTGCGCCGCGTCGTGAAGTCGTGGTTCGACGCGCTGGCCATGATCGCGAACGAGCCCGACCGTTCCTTCGAGATCATGGGCCGCCGCGTCAACCAGACGGGCGAGCAGTTCAAGGCCAGCGCGCAGTACATCGAGTGGCTCGATCAGGCGAAGAACAAGGAGTACGTCGCGTCCGGCCTGCCGCAGTTCATGCAGAAGGCGCTGGTGGTCCAGCGCGAAACCGGTGTCGTGCGGCAGGATGTGAACCTCGGCGCGCTGCTCAACACCACCTTCCTCGGGTGAGATGAAGCCGCTCGTTCCCGTCTCCACCGGCGCCAGGATCATCCTCGGCGCCGGCTTCTTCGTCATGTTCGTGGCGGTCTGGGGCGCCGCAACCTGGTCTGGCTGGGTGCCGCCGCTGTTCCTGGCGAGCCCGGACCGGACGCTGGCCGCCGGCTGGTCGCTGCTGACGGAGTTCGGCTTCGCCGGCGACATCGCCATCACCATCTTCCGCGTGGTCGGTGGCTTCCTGATCGCGGCGGCGATCGGTGTGCCGCTTGGCCTGATGATGGGCGCCTTCAAGCCGATCGAGGCCTTCTTCGAACCCTTCGTGTCGTTCGCCCGCTACCTGCCCGCCTCCGCCTTCATCCCGCTGCTGATCCTGTGGGCCGGGGTGGGAGAGGCGCAGAAGCTCTCAGTCATCTTCATCGGGTCGTTCTTCCAGGTCGTCATCATGGTCGCGCTCATCGCGGGCGGGACGCGGATGGATCTGGTGGAGGCCGCCTATACGCTTGGCGCGCGCTCGCGCGGCATCCTGCGCCGCGTCATCATCCCGTCGGCCGCGCCGCAGGTGATGGAAACGCTCCGCCTCGTGCTCGGCTGGGCCTGGACCTACGTGATCGTCGCCGAGCTGATCGGCGCCACCTCCGGCATCGGCCACATGATCATGGACAGCCAGCGGCTGCTCGACACGGGCCAGATGATCTTCGGTATTGTCGTGATCGGCCTGATCGGCCTGATTACGGATTTCCTGTTCAAGGCGCTGAACCGCGCGCTGTTCCCCTGGGCGTCGCTGTGAGCCGCAAGACCCTTCGCATCGCCGGCGTCACGCGCAGCTTTCCCGGGCGCGGGAAGGCTGGCCCGACGCTCGCGCTGCAGCCGACCGACCTCACCGTGCAGCCCGGCGAGTTCGTGGCCATCCTCGGCCCGTCGGGGTGTGGCAAGTCGACGCTGCTGCGCATCGTCGCCGGGCTCGATCGGCCGACCGCCGGGGCTGTCACGCTCGATGGCGTCGCCGTCACCGCGCCGGGCCCTGACCGCGGCATGGTGTTCCAGTCCTACACGCTGTTCCCGTGGCTGACGGTTGCGCAGAACATCCGCTTCGGGCTTGAGGAACGTGGCCTGCCATTGGCCGAACAGGCCGCCATCGCCGACCGCTTCATCGCCCGCACCGGCCTGCGCGGCTTCGAGAACCATTGGCCGCGGCAGCTTTCGGGCGGCATGCAGCAGCGTTGCGCACTGGCCCGGGCGCTCGCGAACGACCCTGAGATCCTGCTGCTCGACGAGCCGTTCGGCGCGCTCGACCACCAGACGCGGGAACTGATGCAGGAGCTGCTGCTGGAGATCTGGGAGGCGGACCGCAAGACGGTGCTGTTCGTCACGCATGATATCGACGAGGCGATCTTCCTCGCGAACCGCGTCGTCGTGATGTCCGCCCGTCCCGGCCGCATCAAGGCGGATGTGGCGGTTCCCCTGTCCTATCCCCGCGACTGGACAATGAAGACCACGCCCGACTTTGCGACGCTGAAGGCGCGGCTGATGGGGGAGATTCGCGACGAGGTCCGCAAGGCCGCCATGGCCTAAGCGGCGGGGAGACACCTTCCTCCCCAACCCCCGTCCGCTCTCCCTCGTCGGAAACTGACCGCGGCGGTCGGCACCAATAGACAGAAAAAGGAGGGGGTTCGGGGGAGTTCATCTCCCCCGACCTTACTTTTTCCCGCGCGCCGCTTCCCCTGTCGCATGCCCTTCCGCCGCCATCGCCGCCAGCCGTGCCGGCAGGGCGCCCAGGATCGCGCCGCGATACCCGCGCACGCGTTTCCAGGCCTTCTTCTCCGGCTTGGTCATGCCGCAGCCGCGGCACCAGCCGCTGTCGTCGTCGTACTCGCAAACCTTGATGCAGGGACGTTCCATGCATGCGGAGATGGGCGTTGCCCCGGCGCGAGGGAAGCGCCATTCACTCCGCCATGGAGATTCCCACGGACATTCCCCGCGCCGCGCTGGTGACGGGCGGCGCGAAGCGGCTCGGCCGGACGATGGCGCTGGCGTTGGCGCAGGCGGGGTTCGACCTCGCGATCCATTGCGCGACGAGCGTGGACGATGCCGAGGCGACGCTGGACGAGATCCGCGCGCTGGGTCGGCGTGCGGTGGTGCTGCGTGCCGCGCTGGGCGCGGAGGCGGAGGTCGATCGGCTGGTGCCTGATGCGACGGCGGCGCTCGGGCCGATCGGCGTGCTGGTGAACAACGCGTCCACCTTCGAGCGCGACGAATGGTACGATGCAACGCGCGAGAGCTGGGACCGCCACATCGAGCCCAATCTGCGGGCGCCCTTCGTCCTAACGCAGGCTTTCGCGCGGGCGCTGCCGGCCGATGCGGCGGGCGTGGTGGTGAACATGCTCGACCAGCGGGTCTGGTCGCTGACGCCGCATTTCGTGTCCTACACGGTCTCGAAGGCAGGGCTGTGGACGTTGACGCAATCCCTGGCGCTGGCGCTGGCGCCCCGCATCCGCGTCAATGCCATTGGTCCGGGACCGACGCTGCCGAGTCCCCGCCAGTCTCAGGACCAGTTCGACCGCCAGGCGCGATCGGTGCCGCTGCGGCGCGCCACGTCGCCGGATGAAGTCGCCCGGGCCCTGCTGGCAATTCTCGCCTTGCCGTCCATGACGGGGCAGATGATCGCGCTCGATGGCGGCCAGCACATGCAGTGGTCGCCCGGCCGGGGCGGGGAGCCCGAAGAATGACGATCCAGCCCGACGCTGCCGCCGGCATCCGCCACGTCTTCGTCCGCGGCCTGACGGTGCAAGCCCGGTTGGGCGTGCATGCGCACGAGAAAGCACAACCACAGAGGGTCATTCTGGGAGTCGATCTCGCGGTGCGCGATCCGTACGCACCAGCCGCGGAAGGACCCGATGAACTTTCACGGGTTGTCGACTACGGCGCGGTCGCGGAAACCGCGAGGCGCATCGCATGCGCGGGACACGTTCGTCTGGCGGAGACCCTCGCTGAACGCATTGCGCTCGCAATGCTCGATGATGATCGCGTAGTGCGTGTGCGGGTCTCAGTGGAGAAGCCGGACGTGCTGCGCGATGTGACCAGCGTCGGCGTTGTCGTTGAAAGGACGCGATTTTGAAATGGATCGCTGGCGGATTTTGTCCACTGCCCGGCCGACACAAAATGGAGGGAAGGCAGGTCAAGCGAAGAATCCGTCTTGACGCCATCCAAGCTGAGGGGCCTCCGATTTTATCTTTTAATATCAGACAGATAAACTCTCAGATCGGAACCGCCTAAATCCAGGGCAGCTCGATGAAACCCTTTTGTAACCACGTACCGAACGCATTCGCCGGGCTTTCACCCACAGAGTTATCCACAAGACTCGTGGACAATCATCCGCCCTGTGCCCGTCCATTGGTCGAACCATGACGCAGGTCAACGAACCTCCCGCGCCGATCGATGGGTTGACGGTCATCGAGGCCGCCCTGCCGACTCTGCCGCTCGCTCCTGGTGTCTATCGGATGCTCGATGCCCGGGGAGATGCCCTGTATGTCGGAAAGGCGCGGTCGCTGCGGCGGCGCGTCACCTCCTACACCCAGCTGCCGCGCCTGTCGGAACGACTTCGGCGCATGGTGTTCGAGACCCGCAGCCTCGAAATCGTGACCACGGCGTCTGAGGCCGAGGCGCTGCTGCTTGAAGCGAACTTCATCAAGCGCCTGCGGCCACGCTTCAACATCGTCCTGCGGGACGACAAATCCTATCCGTGGCTGCTGGTCTCCGACGACCATCCCTATCCGCAGATCGCCAAGCATCGCGGCGAACGACGCAAGGGCGCATCCTATTACGGTCCCTTTGCCTCCGCCTGGGCAGTGAACCAGACCATCACCGCTCTCCAGCGCGTCTTTCTGTTGCGGTCGTGCCGCGACACCGTGTTCGACAGCCGCACGCGGCCCTGCCTGCTGTTCCAGATCAAGCGCTGCTCCGCACCCTGCGTCGAGCGCGTCAGCAAGGACGACTACGCCGCGCTCGTGCGCGAAGCGAAGGAGTTCCTGTCGGGCGGCACGCCAACCATCCAGAAGCGCCTCGCCGCGGAAATGGAGGAGGCAGCGGCGAATCTCGAGTTCGAGCGCGCCGCCGCGCTGCGCGACCGCATCCGTGGCCTGACGCATGTGCAGGGAACGGATCGCGTCAACCTAGACGGCGTGGGTGATGCGGACGTCGTCGCGCTGCACCAGGCGGCGGGGCAGACTTGCGTGCAGGTCTTCTTCTTCCGCGGGGGGCGCAACAACGGCAATCGTCCGTACTTCCTCAGCCACGGAAAGCAGGACCAGTCGCCGGAGGAGGTGATGGGTACTTTCCTCGCGCAGCTCTATGACGACCTGCCGCCGCCGCCGTTGGTGCTGCTCTCGCACGACCCGCCGGAATCGGCGCTGATCGCAGAGGCGCTGTCGCTCAAGGCCGGCCGCCGGGTGGAATTGCACCGCCCCCAACGGGGCGACAAGAAGGATGCGGTCCAGCACGCGGCGACTAATGCACGGGAGGCGCTGGAACGGCGCCTCGCCGAAGGCACCGCGCAGGCGCAGCTGCTCGACGGCGTTGCGTCGCTGTTCAACCTGCCGGCACCGCCGGAGCGCATCGAGGTGTACGACAACAGCCACATCCAGGGCGCCAATCCCTATGGGGTGATGGTCGTCGCCGGGCCATCGGGCTTCATGAAGCAGGCCTACCGCAAATTCTCGATCAAGGTGGCGGCGGGCAATGACGACTTCGCGATGATGCGCGAGGTCTTCGAGCGCCGCTTCGGCCGCGCCCTGCGCGAGGATCCGGGGCGCGAATCGGACACCTGGCCGGACCTGGTCCTGATCGATGGCGGCGCCGGCCAGCTTTCGGCCGCGCGCGAGGTCATGGCCGAACTGGGTGTCGAGGATGTGCCCCTCGTCGCCGTCGCCAAGGGCCCCGATCGGGACGCCGGCCGCGAATGGTTCCACATGGCCGGACGCGAACCGATCCAACTGCCCCCGCGCGACGCGGTGCTCTATTACCTGCAGCGCCTGCGCGACGAGGCGCATCGCTTTGCCATCTCGACCCACCGCGCCGGCCGGTCGAAGTCGCTGACGAAATCGGAACTGGATGACATTCCCGGCGTGGGCACGGCGATCAAGCGGCGGCTGCTCAACCATTTCGGCTCGGCACGCGGGGTGCGGAATGCGGCGCTGACGGACTTGGCCGCGGCACCCGGCATCGGCCCCGCGGTCGCGCGGCGCATCCATGAGCATTTCCACCCCGGCGCCGCTGTGGCCCCGCGCGATGGGACAGGGTAATCAGGCCACGCATGCCGACCGACCTGCCAAACCTGCTGACACTGTCCCGCATCGCGGCAATCCCCGTGCTTGTTGCCTTTGCGGCGATCGGCACGCCCTGGGGCGACATGGTGGCCTGCGTCATCTTCTCCGCGGCCGCCATCACCGACTATTTCGACGGCAAGATCGCGCGGGACCGCGGGGTCACCTCCTCCTTCGGCCGCATGCTGGACCCGATCGCGGACAAGCTGCTGGTCGGCGCGGCGCTCATGCTCCTCGCAGGGCTCAACCGCCTGTCCGATGCCGCGCTGTTTCCCGCCATCGTCATCATGCTGCGCGAGATCATGGTCTCCGGCTTGCGGGAGTACCTCGCGGAGCTTCGCGTCGGCCTGCCGGTGACGAGGCTCGCCAAGTGGAAGACGGGGTTCCAGATGGGCGCGCTCGGCACGCTGCTCGCCGGCGATACCGGCGCCTCGGTGATCGGCCTCGGCGCGCTCCCGGTGTCGCTGATCGGGGAGCTTTTGCTCTGGGCCGCGGCGGCGCTGACGCTCGCCACCGGCTGGGACTATCTGCAGGCGGGGCTGCGCCATGCGGGCCAGGCGGATGCCGCCAATGGCCACGGCGCCGGCCCTGGCGACAATACCGTCGCTCGCCCTTGAGCGCGGCGGGCGGCGAGCGCATCTTCCCCCCATGATCGCGGAGCGAAACACGATGCGGCGCGCATCCCGACAAGGCGGTGTCCTGCTGGCGACGGCCCTCCTGGCCGGCTGCGGCCCGGATTGGCAGCCTTCCTGGAACATGGCCAGCACGCCGACGGTCGAAGGGGACAGCCTGACCATCCGTCGCGTGACCGGTGAGGAAGCCGAATTCACCCCGCTGCAATCCGAGAGCATCGCCGGCTTGCGACAGGCGGTGGGCACGCTGCTGAACCGCGCGCCGGAAAGCCCCTCCGCTGCCGTCACCGGCGTGCCGGATTATCGCCCGGTACCGCGCCCGGAAGTCGATGCGGCGACCCGCCGTGGATCCTCCACGCCGCCCGACGTGGTGGCGGTGCCGGAACCGCAGCCGACGCCGAACCCCCGGCGCCCCGTGCCGCAACCCGTCCCGATGCCCCCACCGCGCGCGGTCGAAGGCACGCCCGTCCCGCTGCCCGGCCAGCCCGGCGGCACCGTCACCGGCGGCACCGGACGGGTGCAGACCTTCAGCCAGCCGAACGACCCGGCCGGCGGCGTGATCGTGCGGGACGGCGGCACCACCACAGTCATCCAGCCGGGCGGCCGCGTGACGACCATCCCGACACCGCGCTGATCCCATGCGGGTGCTCTACTTCGCCTGGCTGCGCCAGAAGGTCGGCATCGCCGAGGAGGATGTTGCGCCCCCCGCCGAGGTGCGCGACGTCGCTGGCCTGATCCGCTGGCTCGCCGCGCGATCCGCAGCGCATGCGAATGCATTCGCCGACCCCCGCCAGGTTCGCGCCGCGGTGAATCAGGATTTTGCGACGCCCGAGCATCCTGTCGCGGCGAATGACGAGGTCGCCTTCTTCCCCCCGGTCACCGGGGGCTGACGATGGCCAGGATCCTGGTGCAGGACGCGGCCTTCGATCTGGCCGCCGAGACCGCGTCGCTGAGCGCCGGTCGCATCGATGTCGGCGCCGTCGCATCCTTCCTCGGTATATGCCGCGGCGACGACGGCCTGACGGCCTTGGTGCTGGAGCATTATCCCGGCATGACCGAGCGCGCGATCGGCCGCATCGCCGACGAGGCCGAAAGGCGCTGGCCGCTGACCGGCTGCACGGTCATCCACCGCACCGGCCGCATCCTGCCCGGCGAACCGATCGTGCTGGTCCTCACCGCCTCCGCCCACCGCGCCGCCGCACTCGAGGCCTGTGCATTCCTGATCGACTGGCTCAAGACCAAGGCGCCCTTCTGGAAGCGCGAGGAATTCGCCGGCGGCAGCCATCGCTGGGTCGAAGCCAAGGGTGAGGACGACCTCGCCGCATCCCGCTGGACCGGCGCCGCGTGACGACGACACCCCCACATCTCGATGCCGTGGTGATCCCGTGCCGCGACATCGCCCGCCAGCGCGGCTTCTATGAGCGCATCCTGGAAGGCGCATCCGTGGAGGCCGGAAGCGGCTGGCTACGCTTCGACCTCGGCCATGTCAGCCTGGCGCTGCGATCCCGCGGCGACGCGCTGTTCCCGCGCGAGGGGCAACCGGGTGTGATGCTCGCCCTCCGGCTGGAATCGCGCGACGAGGTCGAACGCTGGCACCGGCGGCTGCTGATGGCGCAGGTCGCCGTGCTGGATCCGCCCCGGCCGCTGCCGTCCGGGGAGCTGGCCCTTCACGCGGCGGACCCGGAAGGGAATGTGCTGTGCCTGTTCGCGGCGTAAGGACGCGTGCATCGATCGTGGCCGGCGCGTAGCAGGAGCATGCTGCTACGTGGATCGCTGGCGGTGGGGGACCGGAGAGGGGCGTCGCCCCTCTCCGGACCTCACCCCACCAAAGGCCGAAGGGCCTTTGGAAACCTCGAATTGGCATCGGGCACCAGCGCTCGGCGTTCAGGGCTGCGTGGTCCGGGCGCTGCGGAGGCGTCCGGCGGGGCCGGGTGTCAGATACCGGCTTTCAAGGGTTTTGCGGGATGCGGGTCGTGGAGGGGCAAAGCCGCTTTCCGGCCTGCGCTGGAGCTTCGCGCGTGAAAATCTGCGAGCTCACCAATGTCGACTTCTCCCTGCGCCACTTCCTGTTGCCGCTGATGCGCGGGCTGCGCGACCGGGGGCATGAGGTCGTCGGCGTCTGCGCCGAAGGCCCGCTGCTCGATGCGCCGCGGGCCGAAGGATTCCGAATCGAGGCGATGCCGCTCGCGCGCAGCCTCAATCCCGTACCGCAGGCGCGGGCCTTCAAGGCGCTGTACGACTTCTTCCGGCGCGAGAAGTTCGACCTCGTCCATGCGCACATGCCGATCAGCGGGCTGCTGGCGCGGCTGGCGGCGAAGGCGGCGGGCGTGCCGCGCGTCGCCTATACCTGCCACGGCTTCCTGTTCAACCAGCCTGGACCCCGGTGGCGGCGGTCGCTGTCGCTGCGGATGGAACGGCTCGGCGGGCGGATGACCGACGTGTTCCTCACGGTCAGCGAGGAGGAGGCCGAAGATGCGCGGCGGCTGGGCATCCATGCCGGCGCCATTCCCGTCCTGAACGGCCGCAGCCCGGCTGTGTTCCATCCCGATCCGTCCGCGCGTGCGGTGCTGCGGGCTGAATTCGGGGTGCAGGAAACGGATTGCGTCGTCACCGTCGTCTCCCGCCTCGTGCGGCACAAGGGGCACCCGGAACTGCTGCGCGCCATGGAGGCGACGCCGAACAACGCCGTGTTGTGGGTGGTGGGGGAACGGCTGACGAGCGACCACGGGGAGTCGCTGGACCCGCATTTCGCCCGCGCCGAGGCGGTGCTTGGGCGGCGCGTGAAGCGCCTGGGCTACCGTCACGACATTCCGGCGATCCTCGCGGCCTCGGACGTGTTTTGCCTGCCGTCGCATTTCGAGGGGCTGCCGATGTCCATCATCGAGGCGATGCTGACAGGGCTGCCGGTGGTCGCAACGGATATCCGCGGGCCGCGCGAGCAGGTGCGGGACGGCGAGACCGGGCTGCTGGTGCCCCCGATGACCGATGGGCCGCTGGCGGCGGCATTGTCGCGCCTGGCCGAGGACCCGGCGCTGCGCGCGCGCATGGGCGCCGCGGCCCGGGCGATGGCGTTGGAGAAGTTCGACGAAGCGAAGGTGGTCGGACGGACGATGGACCTGCTGGGGGCGTAGGCCGGCGCGGCGGTGCCGCCGCGCCGGTGCGTGCTTCAGCGCCAGCCCAGCGCCGGCGCGACGTTCTTCAGGATGCCCTCGATGACATGGGCGCAGTAGTCGACGCCGAGCTGGTTCGGAATGGTCAGCAGCAGCGTGTCGGCCTCGGCGATCCCTTCGTCGGCGCGGAGTTCCTCAATCAGCCGTTCGGGCTCGGCGGCGTAGCCGCGGCCGAAGATGGCGCGCGTCTTCTCGTCGATGAAGCCGATCTGGTCCTCCTCCTTGCCGCGGCCGAAATAGCTACGGTCGCGGTCGTCCAGCAGCGGGAAGATGCTGCGGCTGACGGAGACGCGCGGCGTGCGGTCGTGGCCGGCTTCCGCCCAGGCCTCGCGATAGGCACGGATCTGCTTTGCCTGCTGGATGTGGAACGGCTCGCCCGTCTCATCGTCCTTCAGGGTGGAGCTTTGCAGGTTCATGCCCTTCTGCGCCGCCCAGATGGACGTCGCGTTCGAGCTGGAGCCCCACCAGATGCGCTCGCGCAGGCCTTCGGCATGCGGTTCGGGCCGCAGCAGGCCCGGCGGGTTGGGAAACATCGGGCGGGGGTTGGGCCTGGCGAAGCCCTCGCCGCGCAGCACGTCGAGGAACACCTCGGCATGGCGCCGGCCCATATCCGCGTCCGTTTCGCCTTCCGCCGGGGCGTAGCCGAAATAGCGCCAGCCATCGATCACCTGCTCGGGCGAGCCACGACTGAGGCCGAGCTGCAGGCGGCCGCCGCTGATGAGGTCCGCCGCGCCGGCGTCCTCCGCCATGTAGAGCGGATTCTCGTACCGCATGTCGATGACGGCGGTGCCGAGCTCGATCCGCTTCGTCTTCGCCCCCATCGCCGCAAGCAGCGGAAAGGGTGCCGCGAGCTGCCGGGCGAAATGATGGACGCGGACATAGGCCCCGTCGGCGCCCAGTTCCTCTGCCGCAACGGCGAGGTCGATGGATTGCAGCAGGGCGTCACCGGCCGAGCGCGTGCCGGAATGGGGCGAAGGCGCCCAATGGCCGAAGGAAAGGAATCCGATCTTCTTCATGGTGAAAGCTGGTCCGTGCTGGCGGGTTGGAAGACCCCGCCGGAGAGGTGGGGCGACCCGATCGGGTCACCATGTTGCCCGCTGATATGGCATCGGCCCCGGCGGCGCCCCAATCACCGGGACGGATGATGGTCATGGACGGAGCGGCGCATCTGGCTGGATGCCGAGGCGACGAGCCGTGTCCGAGGACCCCGGCCCCCTTTCAGTGCAGCCCCGCTCCCCTCGCCTGGATTCGCTATCCCCGCCGGTGGCATGCCACGAAGTGTCCGGCCCGCGCCTCGCGCAGCGGCGGCGAGACCTCGCGGCACATGCCGGTATCCGCGATCGGGCAGCGCGTATGGAAGTGACAGCCGGAGGGTGGGTTCAGCGGGCTCGGCACGTCGCCCTTCAGGCGGATGCGCTGGCGTTTCACCGTCGGGTCCGGGATGGGCACGGCCGAGAGCAGCGCCTCGGTATAGGGATGCAGCGGCGTGGTGTAGAGCTCGCGCGACGACGCGATCTCGACGATGCGGCCGAGATACATCACCGCGACGCGGTCGGAGATGTGCTCCACCACCGACAGGTCATGGGCGATGAACAGGAAGGTGAGGCCGAACTTCGCCTGAAGGTCCTCGAGCAGGTTCACCACCTGCGCCTGGATGGAGACGTCCAGCGCCGACACCGGCTCGTCGCAGATGATGAGCTTCGGCGAGACGGCGAGCGCGCGAGCAATGCCGATGCGCTGCCGCTGGCCGCCGGAGAATTCATGCGGGAAGCGCCGCATGTGGTCGGCGTTCAGCCCGACGGTTTCCAGCAGCTCGACGACACGCTCCTCGCGCTCGCGCGCGTTCTTCGCGAGGCCATGGATGATCAGCGCCTCCGCGATGATGTCCCGCACCGTCATCCGTGGGTTCAGGGAAGCGAAGGGGTCCTGGAAGATGATCTGCATGTCGCGCCTGAGCGCGATCATCTGCCGTTCAGTCAGCGCCGTGATGTCCTGGCCGTCGAACCAGACCTGTCCCGAGGTCGGTTCGATCAGCCGCAGGATCAGGCGGCCCGTGGTGGACTTGCCGCAGCCGGACTCCCCGACAAGACCCAGCGTCTCGCCGGCAGCGAGGTCGAAGGACACGCCGGAGACGGCATGAACCTCGTTCACCGTGCGCCGCAGGATGCCGCCCTTCACCGGAAAGCGCTTCACCAGATCCTGCACGCGCAGCAGCGGCTCGGTCATGCGGCGATGGCCTCGGCGTGGATGCAGGCGACCTTGTGGCCCGGCGAGAGCTCGCGCAGCGCCGGTTCCGCCGCCCGGCATTCCTCGGTGGCGTGGCGGCAGCGCGCGGCGAAGCGGCATCCGGGCGGCGGGTGCAGCAGGGACGGCACGGTGCCGGGGATGGCCTCCAGCCGCTGATGTTCCGTCGCCGCGAGGTCGAGCCGCGGGATCGAGCGGATCAGCCCCTGGGTGTAGGGATGCAGCGGCGTGGCGAAGAGCGGGCCGACCGGCGCTTCCTCCACCACCTTGCCGGCGTACATGACGATGACGCGCTGCGCGTTCTCGGCCACGACCCCCATGGCGTGGGTGATCAGCAGCACCGCCATGCCGATGCGCTGCTTCATCTCCGCCAGCAGATCGAGGATCTGCGCCTGGATCGTGACGTCTAGCGCGGTCGTCGGTTCATCCGCGATGACCAGCTTCGGGTTGCAGGCCAACGCCATGGCGATCATCACGCGCTGGCGCATGCCGCCGGAGAACTGGTGCGGATAGTCATGCACGCGGCTCGCCGGGTTCGGGATGTTCACGAGCGCAAGCATTTCCGCCGCGCGATCCATCGCCGCGCGGCGCGACAGGCCCTCATGCTGGCGGACGGATTCCGCGATCTGCTCGCCCACCGTGTAGACCGGATTCAGCGAGGTCATCGGCTCCTGGAAGATGAAGCCGATCTCCTTGGCGCGGATGGCGCGCATCTGGGCGGGCGTTGCCGGCACCAGGTCGCGTCCCTGCCAGACGATCGATCCCGCGACGATCTTCCCCGGCGGCATGTCGATCAGCTTCAGCACGGTCTTGGCGGTGACGGTCTTGCCGCAGCCGGATTCACCGACGATCGAGACCGTCTCCCCGCGATCCACGCCGATATCGACGCCGTCCACGGCGCGAACCCAGCCGTCATCGGTGCGGAAATGCACCTTGAGGCCGGAGATATCGAGGATGCGGCTCACTGCACGCGCCTCGGGTCCAGCGCGTCGCGCAACCCGTCACCGACGAAGTTGATCGAAACGACGGTGAGGAAGATCGCGATGCCCGGCGCCAGCGCCCAATGCGGCGCGAAATCCAGATTGTCCTTCGCATCGAACAGCAGCCGTCCCCAGGTCGGGACATCGGGCGGAAAGCCGAGGCCGAGGAAGGACAGCGTGCTTTCCGCGATGATCGCCGCCGCGATGTCGATGGTGGCGGCGACGATCACCGGCCCCAGCGCATTCGGCAGGATATGGCGGATGATGAGGCGCGACCGGGATGCGCCGAGCGCCCGCGCCGCCTCGACGAACTCCTTCTCCCGCAGCGAGAAGAACTGCGCGCGAACCAGCCGCGCCACCGGCATCCAGTTGAACGCGCCGATCACCGAGACGATGAGGATGAACACCCCCATCTCCAGCCCGACCACATCGGTGAGCGACTGGCGGAACAGGTAGATGATCAGCAGCAGCAGCGGGAGCTGCGGCAGGGACAGGAACAGATCCGTCACCCACATCAACGCCGCGTCCGTCTTGCCGCCAGCCATCCCCGCCGTGCTGCCGACCAGGATGCCGAGCCCGACCGCGACCATCATCGCCGTGAACCCGACGGCAAGCGAGATGCGCCCGCCATAGAGGATGCGCGCCAGCAGATCCTGCCCGAGATCGTCCGTGCCGAGCGGATGGGCGAGTGACGGCCCCTGCAACGTCGCCGAGAAGTCGATCTCGTCGATCGGCAGCGTCCAGAAGAACGGGCCGATCAGCACGCCGAGGATCAGCATCAGCAGCACGACGGCGCTTGCCACCGCCAGCTTGTGCTTGCGGAAGCGCCGCCAGGCCTCCTGCCACGGCCCGACATGCGGGCGACGGGCGGGGCTAGCGGTAGCTGATACGGGGATCGAGCCAGCCATACAGGATGTCCGCCACCAGGTTGAAGAAGATGACCAGGCAGGCGAAGACGAAGGTCACGCCCATGATCACCGGTGTGTCGTTCGCGAGGATCGCGCTGATCAGCAGGGAGCCGATGCCTGGCACGCGGAAGATCTGCTCGGTGACGATGGCGCCGCCGAACACCGCGGGCATCTGGAGCGCAACGAGCGTCACCACCGGGATCATCGCGTTGCGCACGACATGCCGGATGGTGATCCGCCGTTCGGGCAGGCCCTTCGATCGCGCCGTCGTCACATGGTCCAGCCGGATCACGTCGAGCACGGCGGAGCGCACGTAGCGCGTCCAGGCCGCGCCCTGGAACAGGCCCAGCACCATGATCGGCATGATCGACTGCTTGAACATCTCCCACCACCAGCGCCAGCCGGTCGCCTCGATATCCGACCGGAACACGAAGGGCAGCCAGCCGAGATGGATGGAGAACAGCAGGATCAGCAGCAGCCCGGTGAAGAAGGTGGGCAGGGAGAAGCCAACGAAGGCAAGCGTGTTCGCCACCTGGTCGAACACCGAATAGGGTCGCGTCGCCGCATACACCCCGACCGGCAACGCGATGCACAGGGCGAGGATCTGTGAGGTGCCGATCACCGCGACCGTCGTCGGCAGCCGTTGGAGGATGAGCTGATCGACCGGGATGCGGCTGACGAAGGAATACCCCCATTCGCCGCGGAGCATGGAACTCAGCCAGGCGAAATAGCGGATGTGGACGGGGTCATCCATGCCGAGGCTCGCGCGCAGATGCGCGCGGACATCGGGCGGGATGGCCGGATTGGTCGCCAGCTCCTCGAACGGGTCTCCGGGCGCGAGCGCCAGGACGGTGAAGAGGATCACGCTGATCCCGAGCAGGCTCGGGATCGCGATCAGCAGGCGGCGGATAAGGTACTGGGTCACGCCAGAGGAATCAGGTCTGGCGCCACCAGTCGCGCAGCAGCCAGGTCGTGCCGTCCCAGGCGGACAGGACGTGGTGCAGGTTGTTGAGGCTCGCGCTCACGGTCGGGCGCTTGACCAGCGGGATGATGTGGTTGCTGGACACCACCAGGTCGTTCATGCGGATGAACATCGCGGCGCGCTTGATCGGATCGAGCTCACCCTGCGCCTGGCGGTACAGGGTGTCATACTCGTCATTGCGGTACCGGACGATGTTGCGCCCCTGCCAGTTGTTGGCCTTGGCGGAGCATTCCCACGACACGTACTGGTTCATGAACCGCTCGGGGTCCGCCTGCGGCATGGTCGTCGTGTACATCTGCATGTCGGCATAGAGCTTGACGTAGGTGTCGGGATTGCCGACGTCGGAGGAGAAGAACACCGACCCGTTGACCGACTTGAGTTCCAGGTCGATGCCGGCCCGCTGCGCCGCCTGCTTGTACACGGCCTGCGTGCGTTGGCGCGGCGCGTTGACCGAGGTCTGGAACACGAACTTCAACCGCACGTCGCCCTTGGCGCGGATGTTGTCGCGGCCGCGCGCCCAGCCGGCGCGGTCGAGTATTTCGTTCGCCTTCTGGATGTTGAATTCCCAGCGCATGTTGGGCGAGACGAAGCGCGGCGGGTTGTTCAGGAAGTTCGCCGTCGCCGGACCACCGCGCCCGTAGATGTGCTGTTCGAGCGCATTGCGGTCGATCAGCAGCGCCATCGCCTCGCGCACCGCGGGGTCGCGGAAGGCGGGGTGTTCGGTCTTGATCGAGGACCGCTCGCCATCGACCTCGCGGTTCGGATCAGTGGTGTTGAGCTGCACGAATTCGATGGCACCGCCATCGACGATGTTCACCTTGCCGCGCCCGGCTTCCTCGAGGCGCTTCAGGATCGCGTCCTCGACCTGCATGTTCCAGGCATAGTCGAAATCGGCCGTCTGCAGCACGGCGCGCGCCGCCGAGACGGCATCCCCGCCGCCCTTGATCTCGAGCGTGTCGAAATACGGGCGGTTGTCGAGGTAGTAGTTCGGATTCAGCTCAGCGCGCAGATTGTCGCCCGGCGCGAAGGACACGAACTTGTAAGCGCTGGTGCCGACCGGACGCAGGTTGTTTGGCGCGTCGCGCGCATTCGCGCCCGCATAGTCCTTGAACAGGTGCTTCGGGATGATCTGCCCGATCGCGGCGACGAAGGCATCGGCCCAGAACGGCGTCGGCTGGTTGAACTCAACCCGCACGGTGAAGTCGTCCACCTTCACCACGTTGACGTCGCGATAGGAGCCCGATGTGACCGCCGCGACGGCCGGGTTCTTCGCGAATTCCCAGTTGAAGACGACGTCGTCGGCCGAGAATTGCTGGCCGTCGTGCCACTTCGCATCCCGCCGCAGCTTCCAGGTGACGGACCGCCCGTCCTCCGCGAGGCCGCGGTTCTCGACCGAGGGAATTTCCGCGGCGAGGATCGGATGCAGCGTACCGTCGGACGCCCAGCCGGCGAGGGGCTCGTAGAAGACGCGGCTGGCATCGGCATTGGTGGTGCCGGACCCGAAATGCGGGTTCAGCAGCGTCGCCGCCTGCCAGTACAGGATCTTCAGCGCGCCGCCGCCGCCCCGCCGCGCCGGACCGTAATTCGGCACGGATTGCGCCGAGGCCGGGCTCGCCACGCCGGCGATGGCCAGAAGCTGGGTGGCCATTGGCGCGGTTAGGCCGACAGCAGCCATGCGCCTCACGAAGCCGCGTCGCGACAGGGTGCCGCGCTGCACGCGGCCGATCATCTGACGCAGGTCGTCGTCGCTCATCGCTTGTCTCCCAGTTCTGTAACAGGCGATGATTCACCGGCCTCCCTGCGGCCCGGTGCCATCGCCATTCATTCGGTCGTCAAAAACGCTACATGATTGGCCGCCACCGTCACTACGGGATTTTTGCCCTTCGGCCGTCTCAGGCGCGGCCGCTGCCCATTTCCTGCTCGACCACGCTCACCCAATAGGCGACGCCGAGCGGGATGATGTCGTCGTTGAAGTCGTACAGCGGCGTGTGGACCTCAGGCGAAGTGCCGTCAGGCCCCTTGCCGCCGCCAAGGAAGATGAAGGCGCCGGGCCGTGCTTCGAGCATGAGTGCGAAATCCTCCGCGCCGGTGATCGGTGGGATGGTGGCGACTTCGCCTTCGCTCAGCACCGCATTCGCGGCATGGCGCGCGACCTCCGTCTGCTCCGCGTGGTTCACCAGCGCGGGTACGCCGCGGCGATAGACGGCCTCGGCGGTGCACCCGTAGGACGCGGCGAGGCCGTTCGCGAGTTCGATGACGCGCTTCTCCAGCGTGTCGCGCACGGCCGGAAGATAGCTGCGCGCCGTGCCGGTTATGGTAATTTCCGCCGGCATCACGTTGGGCGAGACCGGTGATCCGCCCTGGATCGACCCGACGCTGAGCACCGCCGCTTCGATCGCCGGCACGTTGCGACCGATGATGGTCTGCAGCGCCAACACGAAATGCGCCTGGACCACCGTCACGTCGGTCGCGAGATGCGGCGAGGAACCGCCATGCCCCCCCGTGCCGCGGAAGGTGACGAAGAAGCGGTCCGAGGCCGCGAGTGCGGGCCCGGGCCGGATGCCGAAGACGCCCGCGGGCATGGTCGGTGCGTTGTGCAGGCCATAGACGGCATCGCAGGGGAAGCGGTCGAACAGCCCGTCCGCGATCATCGCCTTGGCGCCGCCGCGACCTTCCTCGGCGGGCTGGAAGATGAGATGGACGGTGCCGGCAAAGTCGCGATGCTGCGACAGCCAGCGCGCCGCGCCGAGCAGCATCGTCGTGTGGCCGTCATGCCCGCAGGCATGCATCACGCCGATATTCGTCGACGCATAGGGCTTGCCGGTCTGTTCGGTGATCTGCAGCGCGTCCATGTCGGCGCGCAGCCCGATGACGCGCTGGCCCGGCCTGATGCCCTTGATGGTGCCGACGACGCCGAGCTTGCCGACGCCTTCCGTCACCTCGATGCCCAGCGCGCGGAGTTCCCGCGCCACCAGCGCGGCGGTGCGCGTCTCCTCCATGCCGAGTTCGGGATGGGCGTGGATGTCCTGGCGGATGGCAGCGAGGTCCGGCAGCCACGCCTTCACGCCATCGATCACGGGGTTGGTCATCGGGCGGGCCCTTTCCATGGCGGCTGCCGTGATGAAAGGCGCAACCGGCGGGCAGGGCAAGCGGTTGCCGAACGCGCCGGGACAGCGCAGGCTTTGGTCCGTCCCAAGAACGAGGCGAGGTCCATGGCCGATCCCATCCTGTTCCCCGGCGCCGTCGAATGGTCGGGCGAGAACCCCGGTATTTCCCTGAAGGAGGACCCGGCGGGAGCCTTCACGACGCTTGCTTCCTTCTTTCGCGTCGTGCTGTCGCCGCATGGTCGAGGCCACGCGCTGGTGCTGCTGCAATCGCCCGGTGAGACGGCGCCGCCCGCCGATCGCGCCAATCTGTGCCTGACGGACAATGAGCGGCTCGCCCGCTGGCTGGTCGCCGACTACGTTTCCCATTTCGGGGCGTGGCGGGGGCTGCCGGGGCTGTCCGGGCTGCAGTACCGTCGGCTCGACAGCGTCACCCCGGCTGGCAACGCCATCACGAGCTACAGCGAAACGGTGCGCGCCGGGGATACGACGGTGGCGCTCGCCTGGTCCGGCCTAGGCACGCCGTTCTGCTTCGCGTTGACGCCCGGAAACTCCGCCACCGGCAAGCACCACATGCCGAGCCTCTTCGTCGGCTGCGACAAGGCGACGGTGACCGTGAACGGTCGCGAGCGTCCGGGCGCGCCGATTCCGCGCGACATCGCGGGGCAGCGGATCTCGACGGCGATGCTGGCCTTCTCGGAGACCTGGATCCGCGCCTGAGTTCAATGCAGGAGGTGTTCGTACAGGATTGCGCTGCCCAGCGCGATCAGCGCGACGCCGCCAACACCTTCGGCGATGCGGCCGAAGCGGGCGCCGACGATGCGGCCGACCAGCGTTCCGCAGGTTGCCATGACGAAGGTTGCCAGCCCGACCGCCGCCGCGATGATCCAGATGTTTGCATCGATGAAGGCGAGCGACACGCCGACGGCCATCGCGTCGAGGCTGGTGCCGATCGCGGTTGCGACCAGGCCCCAGGAGGAGCGTGGGGCGGGCATCTCATCCTCCCGTCGCCGTGACGCCTCCAGGATCATCCGCCCGCCGACGAGGCCGAGCAGGGCGAAGGCGATCCAGTGATCGACCGCGGTCACGAAGCCTGCGGCGAGCACGCCGGCCCCCCAGCCGATGACGGGTGTGATTGCTTCGATGGCGCCGAACACGGCGCCGGAGCGCAGTGCCTCAGTTACCCGAACGCGATCGCTGGTGGCGCCGCGTGCGAGGGCGGCGGCGAAGGCATCGACGGACATGCTGATGGCCAGCACGGTGATGGCGATCGGGGACATGGGCTGGCACTCCGGTGAACCGGCGTCCGGTCCTCGGACTCAGGCGCCGTTTCGGTCTCGCCGGGCCGCGGTGGCGGCACGCCGGGCCACGCGCCGACAGCGCGAGTGTGTTGACCCGGTTCCGCCGGAGGGCGGTGGCTACTCCCCGATGCGCGTGCCGTAGGCCGGCACGTGATTCGGGTCAATTTCTCTTTCTGAATCAGATATTTATAGGAGTGCCTAATGAATTGAGCGCATGCTGAATTATGGAGCGCGCGGCACGGCGCGCGGACACGCACGTCCATCGGGGCGATGCGCTCGTGAAACAGTCTTGGCAATGTCGGAATATGGCTCGCGGGCGGTGGTGGAGCTGAGGGGAATCGAACCCCTGACCTCCTCATTGCGAACGAGGCGCTCTCCCATCTGAGCTACAGCCCCGCCGCGCGAGGCGCGCTGAGTGCCCCAGGCTGCGGGGGAAGTCAAGGCGCCTTCCATCCGCTTGTCCGCGCCCCGCCCGCTCACTAGGTTGCCCCCGCGTTCGAGGAGGGCCCATGCGCGCGCTGTTCTGGCTGCTGGATACCGCGATCAGCCTCTATGTCTGGGCGCTGATCATCGCGGCGGTGCTGTCGCTGCTGCTTGCCTTCAACATCCTCGACAGCCGCAACCGGCTGGTCTGGACCATCTCCGACTTCTTCTATCGCGTGACGGAACCCGCGCTGCGCCCGATCCGACGCTTCCTGCCGGATCTGGGCGGCATCGACCTGTCGCCGCTCGTGCTGATCCTGCTGTTGCAGGCGCTGCGCATCCTGTTGGGTGAGGTCTATGTCGGGATGCTCACCAGCGGCTATGGCTGATGTCCTTCTGGCGGGCCGAGCATGACGCCGTGCTGGTGCGGGTGAAGGTGCAGCCGAAGTCGCGCCGCCCGGGGCTCGGCGGGGTGAAGCCGGCCGCCGACGGGCCCCGCCTTTCCATCGCGGTCGCCGAGGCGCCGGAGGACGGCCGCGCCACCCGTGCCGCTTGCGAAACGCTGGCCCGCGCCCTCGGCGTCGCCGCGTCGACGGTGGCACTCGCGCAGGGGGCCGCCAGCCGAGAGAAGATCCTGCGCGTTGCCGGCGACCCTGCCGCCCTCGCGCCCGGCCTGGAGGCCCTTGCATGACTGCCCGCATTCTCGACGGCAAGGCCATCGCCGCCGGGCTCCGCGCTCGCCTGGCCGAGCGTGTCGCCACATTGCCGTTCAGCCCCGGCCTGCGCGTCGTGCGGGTGGGGGAGGACCCCGCTTCCGGTGTCTATGTCCGCAACAAGGACAAGGCGGCGACGGCGGCCGGCTTCGACAGCGCGACCATCCACCTGCCCGCCGACACGTCCGAGGCGCAACTGCTCGCCACCATCGCGCAGTTGAACGCCGATCCGGCAGTGGATGGCATCCTCGTGCAACTGCCGCTGCCGCCGCAGATCCGCACCGAGGCCGCGATCGCTGCCGTCGATCCGGCCAAGGACGTGGATGGCTTCCACCCGCTGAATGCCGGGCTTCTGGCCGCCGGGCAGCCGCGGCTGGTGCCCTGCACGCCGCGCGGGGTGATGCACATTCTTGCCGAGGCGGGCGTGCCGTTGCGCGGGGCGAGGGCCGTGGTGCTCGGCCGATCGCAGATCGTCGGCCGGCCGATGGCGCAGCTTCTGCTGGGTGCGGACTGCACCGTGACCATTGCGCATTCCCGCACGCGGGACCTGCCGGCCGAATGCCGCCGAGCCGATATCCTCGTCGCGGCGGTGGGCCGGCCGGAAATGGTGCGCCGCGACTGGATCGCGCCGGGCGCGACCGTCATCGATGTCGGCATCAACCGCCGGCCGGATGGAAAGCTGGTCGGCGACGTAGCCTATGCCGAGGCCGCCGAGGTCGCAGGCGCCATAACGCCGGTGCCAGGCGGGGTGGGGCCCATGACGATCGCGTGCCTGCTGGAGAACACGCTGGACGCCGCCATCGCGCGCAGGGGGGCGGCATGATCCTCGTTCGGATACTGCAGGCGGTCGGCGTCGCCGGCCTGCTCGCCTGCGCCAACCTCGCTTGGGAATCGACGCCCTGGGGCGGGGAGGCCTGGAACCGCAACCGGATGCTCTATGCCTGGGCGGGGGCGATTCCGGCGCTGGCGCTGCTCGGCATCGCCTCGATGATCGCCACGCTGCGGCGGCAGACTGCCGAGATCGCTGCACTCAGGGAAACGCTCGCCCGGATCGAAGGGCGCCTCGGCGCGTGAACCTCGGAACGCTCGGCCTCGCCGGGCTGTTCGTCGTGATCTGGGCGTCGGCCTTCAACGCGGCGCGCGTCATTGCCTTGGAATGGCCGCCGCTGATGGCGCTGTCCCTGCGCTTCGCGATCGGCGTGCCGGTCCTGGCGGCCGTCGCTTGGCTGATGCGCGCGCCGCCGCCGGCGCGCGCCGACCTGTCCCGCGTCGCCGCGATGGGTGCCTTCGGGATGGGCGGCTATCTCGGGTGCGCCTGGGCCGCCTCGGCGCTGATCCCCTCTGGTCTGGTCGCGCTGCTGTCGGCGACGGCGCCGCTGTTCGTGGCGCTGGGGGAGACACTGCTGTTCGGCCGCCGCCTGCCGGCGCGGGCCTGGACCGGCTTGGGGCTCGGCTGGGCCGGCGTTGCGATGCTTGGCCTGCCACGCGCCGCCCCAGGACTGGAGGCCGCGGCGATGGGCGGCATCGTGCTGGCGCTACTTGGCGCCCTGTCTCAGGCCGGCGGGCTGCTGGCCTTCGCGCCGGCACGGGCGCGGCTCAGCCCCTGGACGTCGAATCTGGGGCAGACCATGGTCGCCGCCCTGGCGGTCGCACCCTTTGCCTTGGTTCTCGAGCCGCTGCCCGTGACGCTGCCGGGCTGGACCGGCGCGGCTGCGCTCGCCTGGTCGATCCTGGTCGTGGGGCTGGGCGGCTACGCGATGTATTTCGTGTTGCTGCGGCGGTTGCCGGCCTCTTCGGCCGCGGCGCTGCAGTTGCTAGCGCCGCCGGTTGCGGCGTTGATTGGCTGGGCAATTCTGGACGAGCGGCTGATGCCGACCGATTTGGTGGGCGGCGCCGTCACCCTCGCCGGGCTTGCCTTGCTGCTGCGTTCGCCTCGCTGATCAGAGCGAACGCATCGCTTCGGCCACCGCGCGATCCGCCGGGTCCTCGCTGGCGGAAAGCCCGGTCACCACGCCTTCGCGATCCGGCTCGGCGCGGTTCTGGCTCAGCTTGCGCTTGCCGATCAGCGTCTCGATCCGCAGCACGACCCCGACAATGCCCTTGAGCTGCGCGGCGACGAAGGCATCCGGCGCATCGGTCACCGCCCATGGCGCTGCGCGCGGCGTCTCGTGCCGCTCGGTCAGACTGGTGACGATGCCGCGCAGCCGGTCCGCATCCTCGACAATCTCGACCGGCCCGATCGCGTGCACGGCGACGTAATTCCAGGTCGGCACCACGCGGCCATGATCCTGCTTCGAGGGGTACAGCGACGGCGAGATGTAGGCCTCCGGCCCGGTGAAGATCGCGCGGGCGACGCCAGCCGCGGCGAGCCCGCGCCATTGCGGATTGGCCCTGGCGACATGGCCGTACAGCGTGCCATGCGGACCTTCCGCCACCAGTGTCATCGGCAGGTGCGTCGCCTCCGGCACGCCGCCATCCGCCGCGGCGCTGACCAGGACCGCCAGACGGGCAGCGCGGATGAGCTCCGCCAGGATCTCGGGGTTCTCCTCGCGGAAGGCGGGTGGGTTGTACATCGTGCGATGCTCCTGTCGTTCACAGCGTAGCGGGATGTGGAGCGCCGCAGAACGGTGATCCGCGACCGGGAGCCATGTCCGGAACGACGGCGCACGGCATTGCCAAGCGGGGCCTGGCGCGCTGCATTCGCACCATCACACGAGCGACGAGAACGATGTCCGGAAATTCCCTGATCCAACTGACCGCCACCGAAGCCGTCGCGAAGCTGCGCGCCGGGGAGGTCTCCCCGCTCGAGATGATCGACGCCGCGGCGGAGCGTATCGCCGCCGTGGAGCCGGCGGTGAATGCGCTGCCGACGCTTTGCCTTGAACGCGCGCGGGACCACGCGAAGGCGCTGCAGAACGGCAAGCGGCGCGAGGCGGAGAACGAGCCTGGCTGGCTCGCCGGCCTGCCCGTTGCCATCAAGGACCTGACCGAAGTCGCGGGTGTCCGCACCACCTTCGGCAGCCCGATCTTCGCGGACTACGTTCCCGACCGCAGCCACCCGATCGTCGAGCGCATCGAGCGCCGCGGCGGCATCGTCATCGCGAAGTCCAACACCCCGGAATTCGGTGCCGGCGGCTCGACCTTCAACGAGGTGTTCGGGCGCACGTGCAACCCGTGGAACACGTCGCTGACCTGCGGCGGATCGACCGGCGGCGGCGCGGTGGCGCTCGCGACCGGTGAGGTCTGGCTGGCCCATGGGTCCGACCATGGCGGCTCGCTGCGTCGTCCCGCGACCTATTGTTCCGTCGTCGGGCTGCGGCCCTCGCCGGGCCGCGTGACGCGCGGCGCGCAGGAGGATCTGTGGTCGCCGCTGTCGGTGCAGGGGCCGATGGCGCGCAATATCCCGGACCTGGCGCTGTTCCTCGACACGATGGCGGGCTGGGACATCGACGACCCGATGACCTATGACGCGCCGGCGCGCAGCTATGTTGACGCCGTCGCGGCGGCGGAGCGTGAGAAGCCGTTGCGCGTCGCCTTCGCCACCGATTTCGGCGGCACGATGCCGATGGACCGCGAGACGGCGGCGATCTGCGCGAAGGAGGTCCGTCGCCTCGAAGCGCTGGGCATCGGGGTCGAGGACGCCTTCCCCGATCTCGGAGCGCTGAACGAGGCGTTCCTGATCCTGCGCAGCCAGCATTTCGTGGTGGACCGCGAGGAACTGCTGGCGACCAAGCGCGACCTGCTGAAGCCCGACATCATCTGGCAGACCGAGCGCGGGCTGTCGGAGACGCCGTCGCGCCTGGCCTGGGCGGAGCATGAGCGCGCGCGCTTCTTCCGCTCCATGCGCGACATCTTCGCGCGCTGCGACGTGCTGATCACGCCGGGCGCATCCACCCCTGCCTTCGACGTGAACCTGCGCGCGCCGGAGAAGATCGGCGGCCAGGTGCTGGAGAACTACATGGGCGGGTCGCTGATCAATGCCTTCGCGACGCTGGCGAGCTGCCCCGCCGTCGCGGTGCCCTGCGGCTTCGACCAGCATGGGCGGCCGGTCGGGCTGCAAGTGGTCGCGCCGCCGCGGCAGGATGCGCGGGCGCTGCAGGTGGCGGCGTTGTTCGAAAAGACGATGGGCCTGGACCGGATGCTGCCGATCGATCCGCGCTCGGGAACGGTGCCGGGGTACGAATGAGGGGCACCGTTGCCCCTTTATCACTTTAGGATTTTACGACTTTAAGTCGTTATCGCGGAGTTTCGGGGCGCAATTCTCCCCGATGTCGAATCGAACATAGCCGGAACATTCGGGCCGGTCCAGGCGGAGGTGAGAGGATTGGTCCCGCCGGCGCTGCAAGCCTTTTTGCAACGCGCGATCGGCGGTGGACCCTTCTCACGAGCAGGCCGGACCGCCTATCCGCGAAGGCCGGCATCGGCGGGTGAGACGGACCTATCGGGCCCGGCGCCAATTGATTGCGGTCCAGGTGGCCCAGCCACCTGGCGGGGTGGTTCGGAGGGGCGGCGCCCCTCCGATCTCCGAAGCGCTCCCATCCGGGTCCAGCAGCCGAGCCGTTCCTGTTCGGCGCACCGGAACACCTCCAGCCTGTTGTCTTCGCGCGTATCTTGACCCGGGCGGGTGAATTCTACCTGTGCAGGATCCGGTCTAACGCTGAGCGCCCGTCGGGATCAGCACCACGTCGGAGGCCGTCGTTTCCGGCTGCCGCACCCGCACGGCCACGGAGCTTGCCACGCCATCCGCATCCAGCACCGTCACGCGGTAGAAGCCCGGCCCTGGTGGTGTCCAGGCGACTTCGCGGCGGGCGGGTTCGGCGGGCAGGGGCGCGCCGTCCACCAGGAAGGTCAGGGGGCGTTGGCCGCCCGCGGCGCGGAGCGTGACGGGTCCGGCGCCTTCTGCCAGCGAGGCGCCCGGCGGCGGGAATAGCAGCCTCAGACGATCGGCGGGTGCCTGCCGACGGGGCGCGTCGGCAACCACGCGCATGCCCTGGCGCGGCGCCTCGGGCAGCAGTGCGAAGACGCGGGCGAGCACCGGAAGCGCCGCGTGCCGCCCGGTCGCGCCCGGCATGGCCGTGCCGTCGGGCCGGCCGATCCAGACGCCGGCGACGTGCCGCGCATCGAAGCCCATCGCCCAGGAATCGCGCCCGCCCCAGGAGGTGCCGGTCTTCCATGCCACCCCGGCCGGCCCGCCGCCGGGGAAACGCTGCACCAGGATGGCGGCCACTGCCTGCGCGGCGCGGCGTTCGACCGCCTGCTGCGCGTCATCCGTGGCGTCACCCGGCAGCAGGCGCAGCGGCAGCGACCGACCTTCATCGGCGAGCGTCGCGTAGAGCGCCGTCATGTCCCGCAGCGTCGTGCCGGCTCCACCGAGTGCGAGTGGCAGCGACGCATCGGCCCCGCGCGGCAGCCGCGGCGGCGCGCCGGCCAGCTTCAGCGCGGACGCGAAGCGCAGCGCCCCGAGCTGATCGAGCAGCGCGACCGCCGGCAGGTTCAGCGACATCCGCAGCGCATCCGCCGCCGTCACGCGCCCGGCGAAGTCGCGCGAGAAATTCTCCGGCGCATAGGCGCCGAAATGCCGCGGCAGGTCGGCGATCAGCGTGGAGGGCGTGACGATCCCGCGCTCGAAGGCCATGGCGTAGAGGAACGGCTTCAGCGCCGACCCCGGCGACCGCACCGCGCGCGACAGGTCGAGCGCGCCGGCACGGGATTCCGACCCCCACTCGCCGCCGATCAGCGCGCGGATCTCACGCGTGCGGATATCCGCGATGACGATCGACAGCGCGGCGCGGTCGGGGAGGGTCGTCAGCACCTCCTCCGCCAATCGCTCCGTCGCACGTTGCAGACCGGCATCGAGAGTGAGCGTGACGGGACCCGTCGCGCCGCGCGCCATTTCCCGCGACAGGTGCGGCGCAAGCCGCGGCATGGCGTGCCGCCGATCCGGCATCGCCGCGGCCACCGCCAATTCCCGATCCGCCGCCGACATGCCCGCCGCGGGCCCGCCCCGCCGCGCCAGCACAGCATCCCGCGCGCGCCGCGCTGCGTCGGGATGCCGATCCGGCCTCAGGGTCGAAGGCCGCCGCGCCAGCGCGATCAGCAACGCCGATTCCGCCGCATCCAGCCGCGTCGCCGGCCGCCCGAACCAGGCAAGGCTGCCGGCCCGGATGCCCTCGATATTGCCGCCCTGGGGCGCGAGGGTCAGCCAGATGCCGAGGATCTCATCCTTGCTGAACCGGGCCTCGAGCTGGAAGGCGCGGAAGATCTCGATGAGCTTGGACCGCAGGTTGCGTGGCCGAGGCTCCAGCAGGCGCGCGGCCTGCATGGTCAGCGTCGATCCACCCGACACCACCCGACCCGCACGGACCCATTGGACGGCCGCCCTCGTCAGCGCGACAGGATCGACGCCCGGATGCTGGTGGAAGCGGCGATCCTCGGCCGCGATGAGGAGGTCCGTGAGACTGCCCGGCACATCGGCGGTGTTCGTGCGAAGCCGCCAGGTGCCGCCGGGGACGGGCAAGACCGACAGCGTGCGGCCTTCGCGATCCAGCACCTCCGCACCCGTGGCGGTGAGGCGCGTGAGATCGATCGGGAAGGCGCGGTCCAGGATGAACGGCGTCGCGACGAGCGCGGCGAGGAACGCCGCGGCGGCGGCGAGTTTCAGGCGCATCGGGCGCGACGGTCGAAGGAGGGCTCCGCCCTCCTCCGAGCCTCCTCCCGCCAGGTGGCTGGGCCACCTGGACCGCAATCTGTTGGTGCCGGGCGCCGTGGTCGCATTGCCGCCGCAACGAACACGCTTCGGCCGCGAAAGCTGGTCTTGACGCCATTTCCGGTCGTCGCGCGCGGCGCAGAGGCGGGGCCTCCAGACACTCTTCGGACATTGCCCGAGAAGGGATCGGGACGCGGCTCAACCGATCGCCTTGGCCAATCCTGCCGTCTGTCAGGCGACGCCTTGCGGGCATCTACGGCGGACGTAGCGTGGCTATCGACTGACGTGGAACGCCATGCGTGCGCCAAGTAGCCAAAACCGCGTCGGCCAGGGCGCCATGAGAATTCCCTGGGCGCCGCGCAGGACGCGACGGCACCCACTATCGCGCCACCGCAGCGCCCAACACCAAATCGAGGTTTCCAAAGGCCTTTCGGCCTTTGGTGGGGTGAGGTTTGGAGAGGGGCAAAGCCCCTCTCCAAGGCCGCGCGCGCCCTCACGGCTGGATCGTGATCCGCCCCGTATTCTGGCGTGCGAAGATCCCCGGCCGGTACATGTCCTGCGCTTCCGCGCCCGGCAGTTCGAACGTCCCGGGGGTCACCGCGCGCAGCCGCACGGCAACGCGGGCGAAGGGCCGGGACTGCGTGATCGTCACCGCTGCCGCGTAGCGGTCGTCGAGCGCCGGCTGGCTGTCCACTTCGGTCAGCGTGCCGAGCCACGGCATGCCGGCGATATCGCCGGCCGGCAGGCGGGAGGCGATTTCCCAGCCTGCGGGCAGGCCCTGGGTCAGCATGGCTTCGTGCCGTTCGTTGGTTTCGGAGCGCAGTTCCATCAGCAGGATGAAGGAGGTGTTCTGCGACACCGCGTCGAGGTTCAGCGGTTCGCCGTTCAGCGCGAAGAAGCGGCGGGTGACGCGGAAGCCTTCGCGGCCGGCGGGGAGCGGCTGGCGCGGGATGCCGGTGATCGACACGGCCTGCCACACAGGCGCGGCGCCGATGTTGCGCGCGGTGCCGGAGGCGGTGAGCGGTGTGACCACCACCGCCTGCGGCGGCAGGGCGGACCCGTTCACCGCGACGTTGGCGGCGCGCATGCCCTGGCCGAGCACCTGGGCGGCGAGCACCGCCCAGGCCTGTTCCTGCGTGCTGGTGCGGTTCGGCGTGAAGTCGGCGCCGGGCAGCACGGACATGGCCTGGGTCATGCGGCCCGGCAGCAGCCCGCTTTCGCGCAGCATCATCGTGGTGGCCAGCGCGTCGCGGGGGGCGTTGCCGTAGTCGAAGGACCAGAAGCGCCGGCCGGTCGCGGCGAGGGCGGCGGTGAAGGCCTGCTCGGCGCGGGCGTTGTCGCCGCCGCGGGCGAAGGTGGCGGCGAGTTGCGCGCGGGAGAGCTGCGTCGGCATGTCGTTCAGCACTTCAACGAGCCGGCGCGCGGCGCCGAGGCGCGGCTGGCCGGCCAGTGCCATCGCGTACAGGCGATAGGCCTGGGAGGCGCGTTCCTCCGGCGTCTCGGTGCTGGTGTCCTCGATGGCGTCATCGAGGAAGCGCAGCGCCTCGCGCATCGCGCCTTCCGGCACGGTGGCGCCGGCGGTGCGGGCGCGGAGCAGCGCCTCGACGGCATAGGGCGTCAGCCATTGCTGGGTCTCGCCGCTGGCGCTCCACATGGCGAAGGAGCCGTCATAGCGCTGGCGGTCGAGGATGGCGTCCACCGCGCGTTGCAGGCGGATGGCGCGTTCCGGGTCGGCCTCGCCGGCGAGGCCCGCCGAGAGGGCGAGGGCGCGGGAGGCGGATTGCTCGAGGCAGGCGAGCGGGAAGTCCTCGACCGCGCGCAGCATCGCCGCCGGGTCGAAGCGCACCGCCGCGCCGAAGGACGCGCTGGCCCGCCAAGCGCCGGTGACGTAGCGGTCGGCCGGGACGGTCAGCGGCAGCTCGACGCCGGGCGGGAGTTCCGCACCCGCCACTTCCGTCGTGCGCGGGCGGGAGGAGCGGATGGTGATCCGGCTCTCGCGTTCGACACGGAAGTTGTTCGGGCCGGTGACGGCGAGGCGCAGGACGCCCTCGCCCCCTTCCGTCGCGCGCAGCGTGGTGAAGGGCTGGGCGCGCGCGCCGGTCGCGAGCGTTGCCGCGAGGCGCGACGGGCCGTCGATGGCGATGCCGCCGGCGGCCGTCAGCTGCGCGACGATCTCGCCGGCGGGCAGCTCGATGTTGTGCAGCAGGACGGAGAGCCGGGCTTCGTCGCCGGGCGCGAGGAAGCGGGGCAGCAGCGCTTCCGCCACCACCTGATCGCGCACCGTCAGCGCGCGGGCGGCCGCGCCGACGCGGGTGCCTTCCCAGGCGACCACCATCAGCCGCAGCTCGCCCGCGAAGTCGGGAATGTCGAGCGGCACCATGGCAACGCCGTCCGGCCCCGCGCGCACCACGCCGGAGAACAGCGAGACGAGGCGCTGCGGCGGCTGGATGGAATCCGCCCCGTCGCTCTCGTCGCCGCCCTGGCGCAACAGGGCGAGTTCACCCTCGGCCGGGGCGATCAGCCGGCCGTAGTCGTCGCGGATATCGACGCCAAGCCGGCGGCGGCCGAGGAAATGCGCCATCGGGTCGGGGTTGGCGAAGTTGGTCAGGCGCAGAATGCCCTCATCCACCGCGGCGAGGGTGAGCTGCACCGGCCCGGCCGCGTTGGTGACGCGGACCGGGATCTCGACGCGCTGGCGCGGGCGGACCAGCGCTGGCGTGTCGATGGCGACGCCGAGGGTGCGCGGTGCCGGGTCGATGCCGATCCAGGCGAGGCCGAGGCCACGGCCGGGCTGGCCCTGCCGCGTTTCGCCAGGGCGGAAGACGGTGACGGCGACATAGGCGCCGGGCCCCCAGGAGGCATCGACCGGCACCTCGATCTCGGTGCCGCCCTCGGCGACGGTGATGTCGCGCAGGGAGATAAGCCGATCGGTCATGACCGTCACGCTGGCGCGGCCGGCGAAGGGCGGGGTGATGCGGATGCGCGCCGTGTCGCCGGGCATGTAGCTGCGGCGGTCGGCCGCGACGTCCACGCGGTCGGGCACTTCCGCGCTCTCGGTGCCGGCCCAGCCGGAGCGGAAGCGGATCGAGGTGATGCCGAGCCCGTTGGCGTCCGTGACCTCCAGCCGGTAGCGGCCGAATTGCAGGTTGCGGGCGAAGCGGGCGGGCCGCTGGGCGGTGACGCGGATTTCCTGCGCGTCGACCGGCTCGTCGCGCCACACGGTTTCCCACCGCGCGATCGACCCGCGCACCACGATGCGCCAGTTCGGTCGTTCGCGGACGAGGCGGACGCGCAGCGTGGCCGGCACGGCCTGACCTGCGGGGGAGACGGCGGCGATGTCGAACGCGGCTTCGGTGCCGGCATCGATCGCGTCGTTCTCGAAGGCGGGGCGGACGGCGAGCATCGTGCCGCGGGCTCGCACGGGCACGGAGAAGCGCGTGCGCGTCTCGCGGCCGCCGGGCTCGCTGACCGACACCGTCACCTCGCCCTTCACCGGGCGCGTGGTGTCGGGCGCCTGCGCCAGGTCGAGCATCAGGGTCGTGCGGCCCTGGTCGTCCGTCTCCGGGATCTCGAAGGTCAGGAGGTCGGGGGCGAATTGCTCCTGCGCGAGGCCGAAGCGCCAGCCGCGCCAGGCCTCGAAGGGCTCGGGATCGGTCAGCAGGCGCATCTCGGCCTGACCTGACAGGCCCGTGCCGGGCGCGCCGTAGAGGAAGCGCGCGGTCACGGGCACCGGCAGGTTCTGGCCCGGCACCAGCGGACCCGGCGCGGGGCCGGCCTCGACGGCGAGGCGCTCGGGCAGGAAGGCCTCGACGCGGAAGGTGGTGCGGCCGACCGGCGGCGCGTCAGGGTCGGTCAGCGCTTCCAGCGTCCAGACGCCGAAGGTGGCACCGGCGGACAGGCGCACCGGCCAGTAGATGGCGCCGCCATCCTGGCGCGGCGGGACGTATTCGGCGGCGACCTGCCCGTTCGGACGGCGCAGGCGCAGGCGCACCGGCAGGTCGAGCGGGCGGCCGGCGGGATCGCGGATCAGGGCGGCGGCGTTCACCGTCTCGCCGGGGCGGAAGATGCCGCGGTCGAGCCACAGGAAGGCGTCCACCGGGCCCGGCTGCGGCAGGCCGGTGGCGCCGCGGTCGGACAGGTCGAAGGACGCGGCTTCGAGCGAAAGGGAGGCGAGGTCGTCCGCCGTCTCGGCATGCACGGCGACAGGGGCGAGCGGGCCGGTGCCACGGGTGATGGCGGCGGGGAAGCGCGCCAGCCCGTCGGCGTCGGTGCGCGCCTCGGCCAGGATGTCGTTGTTGCGCGCCATCAGCATCACGCGCAGCCCTTCGGTGGCTGCGGCGGACTGGAAGGACCGCGCCTGCACGGCGATGCCGTCGGCGCCGCGCCAGGCGGTCAGGCCGATATCGGTGACGAAGAAGGGCAGTACCGCGCCATCGCCGCCGCCGCGGCGGGCGTCGGCGTTGCGCACGATCAGCATGTAGGCGCCGGGGCTGGCGTTGCGGAGCACATCCGGCAGCGGCAGGGCGGAGCGCAAGGTCCGGTTTGGCTGTACGCCGCGCAGCTCGGCGCGGCCGTCCCACATGACGCGGCCCCATTCGTCGGTGGTCGATGTGGCGGACCAGGAGTCGACGGACTCGCCGGGGCGCCATTCGCGGCCGAGGGCGACGAGGTTGCGCTCCCCGATGCGCACCACGCGCATCGTCATGTTGGTGACGTTGATGGTGGCGATGCCGATGCGCGGGTCCTGGCCGCGGGGGAGGATGAAGCTGCTGGTGTCGAAGGCGATGCGCGGGTCGCGGTTCGGCATGGCGACGTTGACCGTCGTTTCCTGCCGCAGGTTCTGGCGGTCCTCCCCGGGCAAGCCGGCGCGCAGGATCAGCCGGGTGGTCGCACCCCAGGGCAGGCCGGCCACACAGAGCTGGTCGCCTTCGCGCTCCACCGCCAGGGACGGAACCGGCGGGTCGGCACGGATCCAGTCGGCGGGGTTCCAGTCGGTGCGCCGCGCCGGCGGGTTGGTGAAGGTGAGGCAGGCGCGGGCCGGTTCGGCTTCCGCCTCCGGCGCCACGCGGCGGACCAGCATGCCGGCGGCGCGGCGCGCGGCTTCGAGCTGTTGGCGGTGCTCGGGGCTGTCGAGGCGCTCGAGCACGGCCTCCAGCGCCTCGATCTGCTGGACCGGGCGGTCCATGCGCCGCAGCGCCGCCGCAATCACGAGGAGGGCCGGAATCTCGGGCTGGCCATAGGGGGCGAGCTGGAAGGCGCGCCACGCGGCCTGAAGCGCGCGCTGGTTGTTGGGCGGCGCGCGGTTGAGCTGCGACTGGGCAAGCCCGAGCCAATGGGTACCGTTGGCCTGGCTGAGGCCGATCCGTTCCTCCAGCGCCGCGGCGGCGGCGGCGAAGTCGCGACGCCCGAGGGCCTCGGCGGCCCGTTGCTCGGCGGCGGCGCGCTGCTGTGACGAACCGCCCGCGGGGAAGCGCGTCTGCATCTCCCGCTGATACGCGCCCGCATCACGACTGAGCCCAGGCAGGTCGAAGGATTGCGCCACAGCGACTGTCGGGAAGGCGAGTGCCAGCACGAGGAGCAGGCGGATCAATCGCATGGCGGGGCGTTCCGGTCGTTATTTAAGGCGGCGGGATCATGGCACGCGCCGGCATGGCGCGCACGCGGGCAGGGGGCGCCAGGGCGGTGAGCTGCATCACCTGCCGCGGCATCACCGGGATAGCCCCGGCTGCGTTGCGGGAAGCATCGACACGTCCTGCAGCACGAGGCGCTCACCATCGATGGCGAGGCGAGCCTCCCCGCGACCCGCAGGCGTATCGCCGCGGAACAGGCGGAAAGTCGCGACCATGCGTTCGGGGTCGAGGGCGGTGACGCCGTTTTCCAGGCCGAGCGGCAGGCGCGGTGGCAGCGTGGCGAGCCAGACCTCGGCGTCGATGTCCTGCCATATGCGGAAAGTCGCGGGGCCGGCGCGGCGATAGAGCAGCGGGATCGGCCCGCCGGCGGTGCCGGTTTCCGCGCATGGCAGGTAGAGCAGCGTGTCCTGGCCGTGGCGGACCAGCCGCGGGCGCATACAACTCGCTTCGGTCAGGCGCTCCGCGACATCGACGGTCCATTCGCCCGGCTGGCCGCCGGAGAATACGAGCACCGCGGTCTCGTGCGGGATCTCGCCGGTCGGGTCGGGCGGGTACTCATAGAGTGCAAAGGCGAAGCGACGGCCATCGACGGTGCCGAGGGTGCCAAACTCAGCCACCCGGCAGGACCGGCGCTGGGCAGCGGCGCCGTCCGAGGAGGGCAGGGCGAGGCAGGTGCTGCGGAGGCGGCGCTCCGGCGCTTCCTCGAGCCCATGGGTCGAGAACCAGCCATTCTCCGTGCGCAGCGCGGCAAGGCGCGCCTGCAGTCCCTGGCGGATCGCCGCCGGGTTCTGGCCGGCGTCCCGCCTCAGCCGTGCCATGGCGGCGTCGTCCCGCTCACGCAGCCCGCGGCGCCAGGCGATGCCCGTCATGGTGCTGCGATAGGCGTCGACCTCGGCGGCGAGAGCGGACAGGCCAGGATCTGAGCAGACGGTGCGGTCGAAGGCATCGGCCGGGGCGCGGCAGTCGATGGCGGCGTGGGCAGCGTTCGGCAGCAGCGCGACGAGGCCGAGCGCCGCCGCGACGGCGGCTCCACGGATGACGGAAGCAACGGGGATCACGGGTCGGTCAGGCCCCTCGGATGGACATGGCGTGGCCGCCGAGTTGGCCCAGGCATCGCGGCAGCGTCTACGAAACCCTGCATGCGGCGCGATGACATCGTCGCGACGACGCGAAGTCATTGCTGCGACGTCCTGCGGTGATCCAGGATACCGGCAATCCCCGCGACACAGGCGGGGAATGGGAGGATGCGATGCCGATCACCACGCCTCTGCGGCGTCGGCCGCTGCTGGCCGCCGCCACCGCGCTCGCCACGCCCCGTGCCCTGCATGCCCAGGGAAGCTGGCCCAACCGGCCGATCACCATGGTCGCGCCCTATCCGCCCGGCGGTACGACCGATCTTTCCATCCGGCCCATCACGGAACCGATGCAGCGCATCCTGGGCCAGCCCATCGTCATCGAGAATCGCGCCGGCGCCGGCGGGACGATCGGCGCGCAGTACGTCGCGCAGGCGCGGGACGGGCACACCTTCCTCGCCTTCCCCTGCGCGGTGATGGTGATCGCGCAGCACGTGATGAACCTGTCCTTCGATCCATCGACCGCCTTCACGCCGGTGGCGATGACCTGCTTCGCCTATGGCGTGGTCGCGGCAAATCCATCCGTGCCGTTCCGCGACGTCGCCGGGCTGATCGCCCACGCCAAGGCGAACCCGGGCGCCCTGCGCTTCGGCTCCGCGGGGAACGGCACGATCACGCAGCTCAGCGGCGAGCTGTTCGCCGAGCAGACCGGCATCCGCCTGGAACACGTGCCCTATCGAGGCTCCGCCCCGTCGCTCGTCGACCTGCTGGGCGGGCGCGTGCAACTGCTGTTCGACGCCGTAGCACTGCCGGCGGTGCGGGAAGGTCGGGCCGTGCCGATCGCCACCCTCGCCGAACGACGCAACCCCGACCTGCCCGATGTGCCGACGCTGGCCGATGCAGGCCACCCGAACGCGCTCGCCGTGCCGTGGTACGGGGTGATGGCGCCGGCCGGGACACCGATGGAGCACGTGGACCGGCTGGCCTCCGCGATCGGCGAGTCCCTCGGCCAGCCCGCCACCGCGCAGGGGATGGCGCTGATGAGCATGGCGCCGACCTTCGAACGGGGGGAAGTCTTCGCGAACCGGTTGGCTCGGGAGCGGGACGTGTATGGCGGGCTGGTGCGGCGGATCGGGATACAGCCGTCGTAGTTGGGGCTGGTGGGGAGTTGGGATCGGAGAGGGGCGCCGCCCCTCTCCGAACCTCACCCCGCCAGGCCATGGATGGCCTGGACCGCCGTTACTTGGCGCTGGGCGCGGAGGTCGCGCCCTGATCCCCCCAAGCCCTGTTATGCGCAGAGCCGTAGTAGGACGACGGTCGTACGCGCTGCGCGCAGTGCCAGATTGAGGTTTGCAAAGGCCCTTCGGCCTTTGCCGGGGTAGGGTTCGGGAAGGGGCAGAGCCCCTTCCTGATCCGACCGCCGCCAATCCTCGCGTTGCGAGCCAACGTGAAGCGGGCTCGCGTCGGTGCAGTCGGAGATAGGCAACGCCCTCCCGGTCTCTCGTTATCGCGCCGGTAGCGTTCGAGAGATCCCACGGCGACGGCCAGGGCGCTACCGCGCTGCCGGTCGCAATGCCCGCCAGCCGAGCCACACCACTAGCGTCGCGACGAGCACCGTCAGGAACGCCACGCCGAGCACAACGAGGGATTCGAAGTCGGCGAAGGATTCGCAGCAGCCGCCGGTGCCGTACCAGTCCAGCAACGTCGTGCGCACTGCGTCGGGCAGGGGTGGGAAGCTATCCGGGTTGCGCATCCACCAGAAAGCGAGGCCGACCGATCCGAGGACGAGCCAGAGCCACAGAAGGGCGTAGCGCAGGACGGGTCGCAACGCGGGCTACTCCTGCCCGCAGCGCACGGTGACGCTGCCATAGGCCGTCAGCGCGCTGCCCGGCACGGGCTGTGGCGTCTCGCTGAGCAGCAGGTTGCGCACCCGCTGGAAGTCGTTCCAGTTCTCGACGGTGATGCAGCCCTGGCTGATGCCGAGCGGCCCCTTGGGGTGCAGGCGGAAATTGCCGCGGCTGACCTCGTCGCACAGCATGGCGTCGTCGAGGCTGCCATCATCGGCGAAAAGGGCGAACCATTCGCTCTTGCCGCTCCACCAGTCGCGCACGCCGCCGAGGATGCCGCCGGTAGGGCGATCGACGATGTGGTAGGTGCCGGGCGGGATTGGCCCCTGGTTCACAAAGCAGGCGGAGGCGCAGCGATTCACATTGTCGCTGAGGCCGGAGAAGGCCGGGACGGAGAGATCGCTGCGGACCAGGGTGCTCATCGGTTGGTCGTTCAGCACGAACTGCCAGGCGGACATGCGGGAGGCTCCGTTGAGATGTCGGGAACAGGCCTACCGCCCCGGATCGAAAGAACTACTGACAGCTCCGTGTCGGCTGGATGACGGTCTGAACCGCTTCGCAGCGCCGCGCTGTGCTGCCCGCGTCGCGACGACGAGGGCGGAACGGCGGAGGGCCGCCGCTGCCGCGCGCGATCCGGTCGCCATGCGGTGATGCGCGGCGGCGGGGCTCCCGATCTTTTGTTCGGATGATTCCCGCTAGGTGCCGAGTTCGGCCAGGACCTCCGCCGTGTGTTCGCCGAGCGCGGGTGCGAGCGCGGTCCAGTGGCCGAGGCCGGGCAGCATGGGCAGCGGCACCTCGCCGAGCTGCGGCTGCTGCATGCGCGTCACCGCGCCATGGCCGAGGACGTGTTCGTTCGACAGCCAGTCGAGCGGCGTGTTGACGCGGTCCGCGAGCAGACGAGCGCCCTGCAGCATTTGCACCCATTCCGTCGAAGGCCGTTTCGCGAAGGCTTCGCGGACGATTGCATAGAGCGCGTCCCGATGTTCCCAGCGCAGCGGGAAGCTGGCGAAGCGCGGATCGCGCGCGGCTTCCTGGATGCCGAGCACCTCGGCGATGGCGAGCCATTCGGCCTCGCGCACCAGGGTGATCATGACCCAGGCGCCGTCCGAGGCGCGATACGCGCCGGCCGGTGCGTTGGGGGGCGCGGCGGGCTTGCCCTGCACGCCCCATTCGCCGATCTGGTGCGTCAGCAGATTGGACGTCGCGGCCATCAGCGACAGGTCGATCAGGCGGCGGCGCGGTGTCGTGTCCTGCGCGCGCGCCGCCAGCGCCACCTGCACGGCGGAAAAGGCGTAGATGCCCGTCGCCATGTCCGAGACGAAGGCGCCGACCTTGTGTGGCGCGCCATCCGCGCCCTCGTTCAGGGCGACGATGCCGGAGAAGGCCTGCGCGACGGAATCCGTGCAGGGCCGTTCGGAATATGGGCCGCTCTGGCCGAAGCCGGAAATCGACAGGCAGACGGCATCGGGCTTCGCATTCTCCGGCCCGAGGCCGATGCGCGCGGCGACGCCGGGGCGGAACGCCTCGATCAGCACGTCGGCGGAGGCGGCGAGCTTCGCGGTCGCGGCGCGGCCTTCCTCGGATTTCAGGTCGAGCACGACGGAGCGCTTGCCGCGGTTGAAGCAGACGGTCATCACCGAGACGGTGTCGTTGGCGGTGCCGAGCGCGCGCGACCAGTCGCCTTCCGCGGGTTCGAGCTTGATGACGTCGGCCCCGCAGGCGGCGAGCATCATGCCGCAATAGGGGGCGGCGATACCCTGCCCCGCATCCAGCACGCGAATGCCCCGATAGGGCCGCATGGCCTCGTTCATCGCATTTCCTCCGTCTCGGTCCGGGCCTATCCTGACGCGAAGCGGGACGATGGGAAGGGGACGCCATGAGGATCGGTCGCAGGACGATCATGGGGCTGGTGGTGGCGCCGGTGGCAGCGCCGGCGCTCGCGCAGGACTGGCCGGCCCGGCCGGTGCGCGTCGTCCTGCCCTATCCGCCCGGCGGGCCGACCGACCTGATCGGACGGGTGGTGGCGATGCGGGCGCAGCACGAACTCGGGCAGCCGCTGGTGATCGAGAACAGGCCCGGCGCCTCGGGGACGATCGGCGCGGCCGAGGTCTCTCGCGCTGCGCCGGACGGGCAGGTGTTCCTGATGAACGCCTCGATCCATGTGATCATCCCGCATCTCAACCGGAACATGCCCTTCGACGCGCTCGCCGACTTCACGCCGGTGACGAACATGGCGATGGTGCCGCTTGTCGCGCTGGTGACGCCGTCCCTGCCGGTGCGGTCGCTGCGCGAATTGGCGGATCATGCGAAGGCCAATCCGGGGAAGCTTTCCTATGGCTCCTCCGGCATCGGCGCGGCGCAGCACCTGGCCGGCGAGATGTTCAAGCAGATCGCCGGCGTCGACATGACGCATGTGCCCTATCGCGGCGCGGGACCGGCGATCCAGGACCTGATCGCGGGCAACATCCAGGTGATGTTCGACAGCGTGCCGGCGGGCGCCGGCGCGGTGCGGCAGGGGCTGCTCCGGCCCCTGGCGACGACGACGGCGCAGCGGATCGCCGCATACCCCGACCTGCCGACCACGGCCGAGGCCGGCTTTCCGGACCTGGTGATCTCCACCTGGTATGGCGTGTGGGCGCCGCCGCGCCTGCCGGGGGCGATCGCGGAACGGATGCAGCGTGCGGTGGCCGTGGCCGTCCGGGACAGCGATGTGCAGGCGCGGATGGCGACGCTCGGCGCCGATCCGGTGGCTGACAGTCCGGCCGATTTCGCGGCCTTCTGCCGAAGCGAGTATGAGAAGTTCGGTGCCATCGTGCGCACCGCCAACATCCGGATGGAATGATGCGCGCGATCGTCTGCGAGTCCTGGCGGCCCTTCGATGCGCTGGAGCTGAAGGAAGTCCCGCCGCCGCCGATGCGCCCGCGCGGCGTGCGCATCCGCATCGCGGCGGCCGGCGTGTCCTTCGCGACGCAGCTCGTCGTCGAGGGGAAGTACCAGCGCAAGCCGCCGCTGCCCTTCATTCCGGGCACCGAGGTGGTCGGCACCGTCATCGAGGCCGCGCCGGATGCGGAAGCGCCGCCGCCGGGCGCGCGCGTCTTCGCCGTACTCGACTGGGGTGGCTACGCGGAGGAGGTGGTGGCAGACGACATCCATGTCGTCGTGATCCCGGAAGGGCTGCCTGCGGAGGCGGCGGTGGCCTTCCCGATCTCCTACCCCACGGCCGGCGCCGGGCTGCTGTGGCGGGCGCAGCTGTCGCCGGGCGACTGGGTGCTGGTGCATGGCGCGGCGGGCGGCGTCGGCCTCGCGGGTGTCGAGATCGCGAAGGCGATGGGTGCGCGCGTCATCGCCCGCGCGGGCGCGCCCAAGCACGCCATGCTGCGCGACCGCGGCGCCGAGGCGGTGCTGGACAGCGCCGCGCCCTTCCGCGACGCGGTGCGCGAGGCGACGGGCGGCCAGGGCGTGGCCTGCGTGCTCGACACCATCGGCGGGCTGGCCTTCGACGAGTCGCTGCGCTGCCTCGGCGATGGCGGCACGCTGGTGGTGATCGGCTTCGCCGGCGGTGGCATCCCGACGGTCGCGGCAAACATCCTGCTGCTGAAGAACATCGGCGTGGCCGGGGTGAATTGGGGCACCTATGTCGGCTGGTCGCCCGGCGACAACCGCCGCCTGTACGCGCCGCGCGCCAGGGAGCTGTGGGCGCAGCTCACGACCTGGTGGCAGCAGGGCGCGTTGCGGCCCGAGGTGCATGCGGGCTTTCCGCTTGAACAATTCCGGGAGGCGATGGCCGAGGTGAGCAGCCGGCGCAGCGCCGGGCGCGTGGTGCTGCGACCGTGAGGGGAGCGATGTTCCGGCGGGTGCGCACCGCATGACCCGGGTGCACGACCACCGGCACGTCGCACTGATCGTCGCCTCGGCGCTGTTCATGCAGAACCTGGACAGCGCGGTGCTGGCCACCGCGCTGCCGGCGATGGCGCGGGATCTGGGTGAGGACCCGTCGCGGCTCGGCGCGGCGATCACCTCCTACCTCGTCGCGCTGACCGTCTTCATCCCGTTCTCCTCCTGGATCGCCGATCGCTTCGGGGCGAAGCGCGTCTTCATGCTGGCGATCCTGGTCTTCGTCTTTTCCTCCGTGCTGTGCGGACAGTCGCAGGGCCTCGGCGAGCTGATCGCCTTCCGCATCCTCCAGGGGCTGGGCGGGGCGATGATGGTGCCCGTCGGGCGGCTGCTGCTGCTGCGCGAGGTGCCGAAGAAGGACATGCTGTCGGCCATGGCCTGGCTGACCATGCCGGCGCTGCTGGGGCCGGTGACCGGGCCGCCGCTTGGCGGTGTACTGACCGACCTGTGGTCCTGGCGGGCCGTGTTCTGGATCAATGTCCCCATCGGGATCATGGGCTTCCTGCTGGTGGCCTGGAAGATTCCGCCGGTGGCGCCGACCAGGCCGGGGCCCCCGGATGTGGTGGGGCTGGCGCTGACAGGCGCAGCGCTGGCCCTGGTGATGTTCGGGCTGGAGACGGTCGGCCGGCATGTGGTGCCGGAGGCGGTGTCCTGGGCGGGGCTTGCGCTGGGGCTCGTGGCAGGGTTCTTCGCGGTGCGGCATTGCCTGCGCGTGCCGCGGCCCGCGGTGGACATCTCGCTGCTGTCCGTCGCGACCTTCCGGGATGCGACCGTGGCCGGCAGCCTGTTCCGCACCGGCGCGGGGGCGGTGCCCTTCCTCATCCCGGTGATGCTCCAGATCGGTTTCGGCATGAGCGCAGCGCAAAGCGGCTTCGTGTCATTCGCCACGGCGCTCGGCGCCTTCGCGATGAAGCCGCTGGTGCGGCCGGTGCTGAAGCGGACGGGATTCCGCGGCGCGCTGGTGGCGAACGGCGTTCTGGCGGCGATCGGCATCGCCGCGCTGTCGCTGGTCGGGCCCAACTGGCCATCGGCGGCGATCTTCGTGCTGCTGGCGATCGGCGGCCTCGCGCGCAGCCTGCAGTTCACCTCCCTGAACACGCTGGCCTTCGCGGATGTACCGACCGAACGGATGTCGGCCGCGACGGCGTTCTACGGCACGGTGCAGCAGTTGACGCCGGCGCTCGGCGTCGTGCTGGCGACAGCGGCGCTGGAGGTGTCGTCATCCATGGCGGGGCGGGCCGACCTGATGCCGGTGGATTTCTCTCGCGGGTTTCTCGTGGCGGCGGCAGTGGTGCTGCTGTCGGTGCCGCTGCATGCACGGCTGGCGGCGGATGCGGGGGAGGAAGTGTCGGGGCACAAGCGGTAGCCAGGGTCTGCTGCTGTACCTGACACGCGGGCGAGCGATTCAACCCACGCGATGTTGATGGCCCCGCTGTCCTGGCCTATAGCGCTTCCTGACCGGACGGTCAGTCCGTCGCTGACAAAGAAGACTGCATGCGCGGCGGGGCTCACGGCGCTGCCAGGGATGAAAGAACGCCAGAAATGCGACTTGCCCATATTTCTCGTCGTGCGATCCGTGCTGCCGCCCTCATGGCTGCCACGCTCTGCGCCATGCCGGCGCCGGTCACAGCCCAATCCTATCCTGACCGACCGATCAGGCTCGTTGTGCCCTTCCCGCCGGGCGGGTCGTCCGATGTCAGCGCGAGGTTGCTGGCGCAGCAGCTGGGCGAGCGGCTCGGCCGTCCGATCGTGACCGAGAACCGGCCCGGCGCCGGCACCATGATCGGCAATGAGATCGTGATGCGCGCCCCGGCCGACGGCTACACGCTGCTCTACGCCGCTTCCTCGATCACGATCACCCCCAACATCAACCCGTCGCTGCGCTTCGATCCGCGCCGCGATCTCGCGGCCATCTCGCTGTACATCGATGCGCCGCTGGTGCTGGTCGCCAATACCGCCGTGCCTTTCCAGAGCCTGACCGGCCTGGTCGACTACGCGAAAGCGAATCCGGGGCGGCTGAACATTGCCTATCCCGGCATGGGGACCACCAATCACCTGGCTGCGGCACTGCTGAACCATCGCGCCGGCCTCGACATCGTGCTCGTGCCTTTCGCCGGCAATGCGGCAGGCCTGACCGCGCTGATGCGCAACGACGTCCAGCTCGCGGTCGATTCCCTCGCTTCAGCGACCGGCTTCATCCGCGAAGGTCAGATCCGCGCCCTGGGTGTGACGGGCGAGCAGCGCGCGGCATCCCTACCTGACGTTCCGGCGATCGCCGAGGCACTGCCGGGGTTCGAGACGACCTTCTGGTTCGGTCTGATGGCGCCCGCCGGGACGCCCCAGCCGATCATCGACCGGCTGTCGGCGGAGACCATGGCGGCCGTGCGGGAGCCGACCGTCGTGACGCGGCTGCACGACCTGGGCTTCGAGGCCCGGGCGGACGGGCCCGCCGCCTTCGCCGCGCGGATCGAGCGCGATTTCACCAAATGGGGCGAGCTGGTGCGCGCCGCGAACATCCGCATCGACTGAGCGGGCGGGAGAGGAGCACGACGGCCATGGCGTTCGATCCGACCACGCGCGACTTCCCGCCGCCGCATGTCCCCGTGCGCGAGGACTGGCTCGCGCAGACGCACGAACCGGTGCTCGATCCGACACTGCCCATCATCGATCCGCATCATCATCTGTGGCACCGGCCGGCAGAACGCTATCTGGCGGAGGAGCTGCTTGCCGATCTTGGCGACGGGCATGATGTTCGCGCCACGGTCTTTGTGCAGTGCCGTTCCTACTATCGCGAGGACGGCCCGGCGCCGATGCGCCCGGTCGGCGAGACCGAATTCGTGCAGCGTGTGGCCGAAGCGGCGGATCCCGCGGGGCCGCGGATCGCCGCCGGCATCGTCTGCATGGCGGATCTGATGCTGGGCGACGCCGTGCGGCCGGTGCTGGAAGCGCATCTGGCGGCAGCGCCGACGCGGTTGCGCGGTGTGCGCAACATGACCACGTCGCATCCGAGCATCGTGTCGAGCTTCGGGCGCATTCCGGCGCAGCGCCTGCTCGATCCGGCGTTCCGGACCGGCTTCGCGCATCTCGCGCCGCTCGGCCTGTCCTATGACGTCTGGGCATATCACACGCAGCTCGACGAGGTCGCCGATCTGGCGCGCGCCTTCCCGCAGACGCAGATCATCGTCAATCACCTCGGCGGCCCGTTGGGCATTGGGCCGTTCGCCTCGCGCCGCGCCGAGGTGTTCGAGGCTTGGCGGCCAGCTATCCGTGCGCTCGCCGCGGTGCCGAACCTGTCGATGAAGCTGGGCGGCGGCGGGATGCACCTGCTGGGCTTGGACTTCCACCATGGCGCGGCGCCACCGTCCTCCGAGGCGCTGGCGCTGGCCTTCCGGCCCTATGTGGAGACCTGCATCGAGGCCTTCGGCGCCGAGCGCTGCATGTTCGAGAGTAACTTTCCCGTGGACAAGGGAATGTTCGGCTACCGGATCCTGTGGAACGCCTTCAAGCGCCTCGCGGCGGGTGCGAGCGAGGTCGAGCGCAGCGCGCTGTTCAGCGGCACGGCGGCGCGCATCTATCGGCTGGAACCGATCGCCGCCTGAACGGCGTGGCAGGGGCAGCATCAAGAGGGGATGACAGGCGATGAGTAACAAGCGGACCGCGATCATCACCGGTGCGGCGCGTGGCATGGGCCAGGCCATTGCGCGCCGGTTGGGCAAGGCCGGGCACCATGTCGTGCTGCTGGATGTGCTGGAGCGCGAGGTGGAGGAGGCGGCCGCCGAGATCCGTGCCGAGGGCGCAAGTGCGGTGGGCCTGGCCCTCGATCTCGCGGATGAGGGGGCGGTCTCGGCCTTGCCGGAACGCCTTGGTGCGGACTTCGACAGGGTGGGAATCCTGGTCAACAACGCCGCCATCTCACCGAAGCGCAACGGGCGCCGCGTGCCGGCCGCTGAGATTGAACTCAGCGAGTGGGAGAGCGTGCTGCGGATCAACCTGACGGCGCCGTTCCGCATGATTCAGCTTTGCCTGCCGCCGATGCGCGCGCAGCGCTGGGGCCGCATCGTGAACGTCGCGTCGCGCGCCGGCCGCTCGCCCGGCGGCGTGGCCGCGGCGCACTACGTGACGACGAAGACGGGGCTGCTTGGCCTGACGCGTGCCTTCGGGAAGGAAGTGGCGGGCGACGGCGTCACGGTGAACGCGATCGCGCCAGGCCGGATCGAGACGCCGATGACCCAGGGCTCGCCGCCGGAGGTTCTCAAGGGCGTGCTGGCCTCGATCCCCGTCGGCCGCTTCGGCACGACGGAGGAGATCGCGGCGCTGGCTGCCTTCCTGGCGGGCGAGGAGGCCGGCTTCATCACCGGCGCCACCATCGACATCAATGGCGGCGTGCTGATGATCTGACGCGGCGGCGTCAGAACAATTCCATCAGGCGCGCATGGTCGAGTTCGGCCGGCGCGCCCTCGAAGATGAACTTCCCCGACCGCATCACCAGCACGCGGTCGGAGACGGCGAAGGCTTCGCGCACATTCTGTTCCACCAGCAGGATCGACATGCCCCGCGACTCGCGCAGCGCGGCGATCGGGCGGATCAGATCCTGGAACAGTTTGGGTGCGAGGCCGATGGAAGGCTCGTCCAGCAGCAGCACCTTCGGGCGGGTCAGCAGGGCGCGGCCGATCGACACCATCTGCTGCTGGCCGCCGGAGAGTGTGCCGGCGCGACGGGTGCGGAATTCCTTGATGCGGGGCAGCACCTCGAGCACTTCGTCGATGCGTTCGCGCTGGCCGGATTTCGGTACCCCGGCCGACCACAAAGCGAGGCCGAAGATCTCCTCCACCGTCAGGTCGGGGAAGACGCCGCGGCCTTCCGGAACCAGCGCGACCCCGGCTGCGCCGAGCGCCGCCGGCGTGAACCCGGGCAACGTATCCCCGAAGATGCGGACGTTGCCGGCGGAAGGCCGATGCAGGCCGAACAGCACGCGCAGCAGCGTCGATTTGCCGGCACCGTTATGGCCGATCATGCACAGGATCTCGCCGGCGCGCAGGGTCAGCGAGACGTCCTGGAGCACCTCGCGCCCGCCATAGCCGGCAGACAGGCCAAGGGCCTCGATGGCGATGGGGGTCACGCGGCCTCCTGCGGGCGGTCGCCGAAATAGATGGCGGCGAGCGCCGGGTCCTTGAGGATGGCGTCGGGATCGCCCTCGGCCAGTACCTTGCCCTGGTCGAGGAAGGCGATGCGGTTCGACAGTTCCACGACGACGTCGAGATTGTGCTCGATCAGGCAGATCGCCACGCCACGCGCCTGCGCGTCCTTGAGCAACTGGCCGAAGCGCGTGCGGGAGGCGAGGTCGAGGCCGGAGGCGGGCTCATCGAGCAGCCAGATGTCGGCCTCGGCCGCGAGGATGCGGGCCATGGAGAGGAATTTGCGCTCGGCATAGGCGAGGTCGATCGCGCGGGCGCGCGCCAGGGCGGATAGGCCTGTCGCCTCCAGCGCCGCATCGGCGCGGGCCTCACGGGCGCGCCGCGCCGTGCTGCCGCCGGGCTGCCAGAACCAGGACGCCGTCTCGGTGGCGGCCAGCACGTTCTCCCGCACCGTCATGTGCGTGAACAGCCGCAGGTCCTGGAAGGACCGCGCGACGCCGAGGCGCGCCACCTGCCATGGCTTCAACCCCATGATCGGCTTGCCGCGGATGGCAGCCGTGCCGGAATCCGCGCGCAGATTGCCGGTGATGAGATTGAAGGTCGTCGTCTTGCCGGCGCCGTTGGGCCCGACCAGCGCCGTGACGGCACCGGCATGCAGCGTCAGCGACACGCCCGCCACCGCCTGCACGCCGCCGAAGGATCGGGAGAGGTTCTCCGTGCGAAGGACCTCGGTCGTCATGCCGTGGCCCTCCCCTTGGAGAGGTCGCCGACCAGGCCCGCGGGCCGGAAGATCATCAGCAGCGTCATGGCGAGGCCGTAGACGATCTGCTGCACCGCCCCGACCTCGGTCGGCGGAATGAAGGGAATGAAGGCGAGGCCGGAGGGCAGCGACAGCAGTATGATCGCACCGACCAGCGGCCCCCACAGCGTGCCCGTGCCGCCGATGATCACCATCGCCATCACCAGCACCGACTGGTCCATGGTGAAGGATTCGACGTTCACGAAGGACAGGTGCAGCGCGAACAGCGCACCGCCGATGCCCGCCCCGGCGCAGGCGAAGGCCATGGCGAGCGTCTTCGCCGCCGCGACATTCTTGCCGAGCGCCTCCGCCGCGCTCTCCGCATCGCGCAGCGCCTGCAGGGTGCGGCCGAAGGCGCCGCGCTGGAGCAGGGCGGTGGCGAGCAGGATCAGCGCGAGCGCGACCAGCGCGAGGGGCAGCACGCTGACCTCCACGCCGAACAGCGTCGGGCGGGGAATGTTGACCAGCCCGCCAATGCCACCCGTCAGCGGCTTGGCTTCCGAGAACAGCGTCACCGCCATCATCTGAAGCCCCATCGAGGCGGCGACGAAATACTCGCCACGCACGCGCAGCGCGGGCAAGGCGAGGCAGAGCGAAAGCCCGCCCGCCACGACAGCACCCGCGAGGCAGGCCAGCAGCGGATCCGGGATCAGCAGCAGCGCGACCTGCGCGCCGGCATAGGCGCCGAGCCCGAAGAACACCGCGTGGGCGACGGAGAAGATCCCCGCATAGCCGACGATGAAGTTCAGCGTCGCGGCGAGGATGGCGAAGATCGCGACGATGGTCGCGAGATTGGCAGCATAGGCGATCATCGCGTCTGGGCCACCCCGAAGATTCCGCTCGGGCGGAAGATGATGAACGCGAACAGGACGAGGAAGGACACGCCCTCGGCCCATTGCGTGTCGACGAACTGGAGTGCCACGGATTCCGCGACGCCCAGCATCAGTCCGGCCAGCGCCGCCCCGCGCAGCGACCCCACCCCGCCAACGATCGTCGCGGCCATCGAGATGAGCATGACGTGATGGCCCACCGCTTCGTTCAGGCCGGTGGTCATCGCGGTCAGGATCGCCGCTGGCGCCGCCATGGCCGAGCCCAGAGCGAAGGCCAGCATCGACAGCCGGTTGGAGGACAGGCCGTAAGCGCGCAGCAGGTCCGGATTCTGCGCCAGCGCGCGCAGCCCGACGCCCGCATGGGTGCGCGTCAGGAAGGCGGAGAGCGCCACGAACAGGACGATGGCGACGGCGATCGCGATCCAGAAGATCGGCGCCAGGAAGACGTCCGGCAGCACCTCATTCGCCATGGACAGCGGCGTATCGACCGAGGCGAAGCCGCGCCCCGCGATCATGCCGATCAGGTTCTGCACCACCACCGCGACGCCGAAGGCCGCGACGAAGACGGTGAAGAAGGATCCCTCGTGCCGCTGGATCGGCCGGTAGACGAAGCGTTCCATGCCGAGGCCGAAGACCACTGCGGCCGCGATGGCCGCGAGCGCGCCGGGCCAGGGCTGGCCGGCGTTCCAGAAATACAGGAACACATAGCCGGCGATGGCGAAGGTCGCGCCATGGGCGAAGTGGAAGATGCGGGTCGCGCCGAAGATCAGCGCGAAGCCCGCGGCGGTCAGCGCATACAGGGCCCCGGTCTGGAGGCCCTGCAGCAGAAGCTGGAGAAACAGCACGTCAGGCGATCGGGACGACGCGCCCGCCGCGGATCTCGTTCACCTGGATCTCCGCTGACATGTCGCCCTTGTCGTCGAAGGTGGCCTTGCCGCCGACCAGGTCGAATTCCCGCACGCGCAGCAGGGTGCGGCGCAGATTCTCGCCATTCACCTCGGCGCCCTCGGCCTCCAGCTCCTTCGCCAGCAGGGCGAACAGGCGGACCGCGTTGTAGTAGTTCGCGTTGTAGGTGCCGGGGTCCGACCCGTACTTCGCCTTGAAGTCGGTCGCGAAGCGGCGCGTGACCTCGGACCCGCCCGTGTAGTCGAACTTCTGGCTCGTGAAGATCACGCCTTCGGCTTCCGGCATGGCGGTCACGGTCGGGATCGACAGCGCGGAATAGCCGACCAGCGGCACGCGGATGCCGTTGTCGCGCATCCCCTTGATGATCTGCGCCTGCTGCGCGCCGAAGGACGCGATGTAGACCGCATCAGGCCGCGACTGGCGCACGCGGGCGGCGACCGGGCCGAATTGCTGCGCGGTGCGCGGGACGGAGAAGCTGCCGACGAGTTCCCCGCCCGCCTTGGGCAGTTCCGTGCGCAGCAGCCCGAGGATCGCGTCGCCCAGCGGGTCGTCCACATAGACCAGGGCGATGCGCTTGAGGTTGCGGCCCATCAGGAAGGGGATGAAGGCCTGCGTCTCGAGATGCGCGAGGGGGATGACGTTCCAGAAATAGGGCGACAGGCCCGACAGGTCCGGACCCACGGCGCCGCCGTTCACGGCGATGGTCTTCGCGCGGTCGGCCACGGGAGCGACGGCCTTGGACACGGCGGTGAAGCCGACCAGCACGTAATGCGCCTTGTCGACATTCACGAGCTTCGTCATGCCGATGACGCCCTGCTGCGGCAGGGCCTGCGTATCCTCGGCCTGGATGCGCATCGGGCGGCGCAGCATGTTGTCCGCGCGGGCGTGTTCGATGGCCAGCGCCGCGCCGTTGGTGAACAGCGTGCCGTATTCGGCGTTCGGGCCGCTCATCGGAAACAGCGTGCCGATCACATAGGGATCGGTGGCCTGGGCCAGCGACGGATGGGCGAAGGGCGCGGCAAGCGCCGTGCCCAACAGGGCGCGGCGCGCGATCTGCGGACCGGACATGAACGGAACTCCCGAGAAGGTTTGGCTTGTTAAGCCCAGCATTCCGTCCGGCTGCGGCGCCTGTCAACCGTGGGGAAGGCGGAGGCCCGGTTCGTCCCATTCCATCGCTACCAGCTTCCCGGTGGTCGACAGCGTGATGTAGGCGGTGCGCATGTCGGCGCCGCCGAAGCAGATGTTGGTCGGCATGCGTTCGGGCATCTTCACGACGCGGAGGATCTCGCCGGCGGGGGAAACGGTGGTGATCTCCCCGGCCACCAGAGTCGCGACGATGATGTTGCCGGAGGCGGCGATCGCCAGACTGTCGAGTCGGCGGAAGCCGGGGAACTGGCAGATCACGCGCCCCCCGGCGGTGGACGGCCATGCGGCCTTGGAGAGCTTACCGGGCGCTTCCACGTCCCATGCCCAGAGCCGGCCCGTCTCGGTCTCCGCCACATAGACCGTCTTGCCGTCAGGGCTGATGCCGATGCCGTTGGCGCCGCCGAAGATGGGGAAGGCGGCCTCGACCGCGCCGGAGCCATCCGCCTTCGCGTAGTAGGCGCCGCCATGGTCACGGTCGCGCGCGCGGACCTTGCCGAGGTCGGAGAACCAGAAGCCGCCATGGGCATCGAACATCAGGTCGTTCGGGCCGCGCAGGGGCCGGCCGTCGATGGCGCGGACCAGTGTCTCGACACCGCCCGATGCCGGGTCGATGCGTTCGATCCGCCCGCCCGAATAATCGGCCGACTGGAAGCCCGGGCGCAGCAGGCCCGGCTCCTCATGCCAGGAGAAGCCACCGTTGTTGCAGAGGTACAGCATGCCCTTCGGGCCGAGCGCGAGGCCGTTCGGCCCGCCGGTCACGGTGGCGATCGTGGTCTTCTCGCCCTTCTCGGTCACGCGGGTGATGCGGCGGGATTCGATCTCGACCAGGGCGATGGAGCCGTCCGGCATGCAGACCGGCCCTTCGGGGAAGCGCAGGCCGTCGGTGACGACGCGCAGATCGGGCGATTCGATGGTGGCGGCCATTGGCGGTTCCTTCCCCTTGCGGAGGGATGATGGCGCGGTCCGGCCACGCTGCGAAGCCTTGACGAAGTCGCCCTGTCACCGGAGCGTTCGGGGATGACCGCACCTGATCCCGTGACGCTCTCCGTCCTCGACAATCGATTTCGCGCCATCGTGGAGGAGATGGGGGAGGCGATGCTGCGCACCGCCTATTCCCAGATCCTGAACTCCTCGCGCGACTTCTCGATCGCGATCTGCGACGGCCAGGCGCGGCTGCTGGCGCAGGCGGACCACATCCCCATCCATGTCGGCGCCATGCCCTTCGCGGTGAAGGCGGTGCTGGATGCCTTCGGCGATTCCATCGTCGATGGCGACATCTACCTGCTGAACGATCCGTACCATGGCGGGTCGCATTTGCCTGACCTCACGATCATCGTGCCGGTCTTCGCGGATGGGCGGCCGATCTTCTATTCGGTGGTCCGCGCGCATCACACCGACATCGGCGGCGGCACGCATGGCGCCTACAACCCGGCGGCCACCGAGATTTTTCAGGAAGGGCTGCGCCTGCCGCCGATCCTGCTCGGGCAGGGGCGCGTCGCGCGGGCCGACCTGGTGCGGATGATCGTGACGAACACGCGCCTGCCGCGCGAAGTCCGCGGCGACCTGATGGCGATGATCGGCGCGGCGCATCTGGGCGAGAAGCGGCTGCTGTCGGTGCTGGACAAGCACGGCGCGACGGAGACGGAGGCCGCCGTCGCGGCGATCCTGTCGCTGTCGGAAGCGCATGCGCGGCGCATCATCGGAAGCTGGAAGGACGGGAGCTGGAAGGGCGAGGCCTTCCTCGACGATGACGGGTTCGGGCGGCAGGACATCGCCATTCGCGCGACGGTGACGAAGCAGAGTGACTCGATCGTCGTGGACCTGACGGAGTCCGATCCGCAGGTGCCGTCCTTCCTCAATTCCTCCTGGCCCAACACGGCGAGCGCGGTGCGGATGGCGATCGCCTTCCTGCTCGACCCCGAGGTCGCGAAGAACGACGGCTGCTTCCGGCCGATCGAGATCATCGCCAAGGAAGGCACCATCGTCCTGCCGCGCGACGGCGCGCCGGTTACGATGTGCACCTCCCACTGCTCGAACGAGATCTGCGAGGCGGTGGTCAAGGCGCTGGCGAATGCCTGCCCGGATCGCGCGATGGGCGGCTGGGGACGGCGGTATCGCATCGCCATCAAGGGCAGCGATGCACGGCGGCCGGGGCGGTCCTTCGTGTGGCACCTGTTCCACGCCCGGCCGGGCGGCGGCGGGTCCTCGCAGGGCGATGGGTGGTCGACGGCGGGCGAGTGGCATTCCGCCGGTGGGCTCAAGTTTGGCAGCGTCGAGATGGCCGAGGCGCGCTTCCCGCTGTTCTTCGCCAAGCACGAATTCCGGCCGGGAAGCGCCGGTGACGGCACGTTCCGCGGCGGCCTCGGCGGCGAGCTGCTGATGCGGCTGGAGACGGACGGGCCGGCGGTCGCGAACACCGCCGGCGACGGCGTGCGCTACGGAGCGGCGGGGATGCTCGGCGGCGAGGATGCGGCGCCACATCACTACACGCTGGACCGCGCGGACGGCACGTCGCGCGACCTGAAGACCAAGGAAGTCGGCATTCCGCTCGCGCCGGGTGACACGCTGCATGTGCGCGCGGGTGGCGGCGGTGGCTGGGGGCCGCCGGAGAAGCGCGATCCGGCCGCGCGGGCGCGCGATGCCGAGGAGGGGTTGCTGTGAGGGCGGGTGCAAAGGTCGGGGGGAGAGAACTCCCCCCGAACCCCCCTCCTTTTTTTGTCTATTGGCGCCCGGCCCCCGACGTCAGTCTCCAGCAGATAGAAAAAGGAGGGGGCTCGGGGGAGTTCTCTCCCCCGATCTTTCTTCCTTCAGGATATTGCGCATGACCTACCGTATCGGCGTCGATGTCGGCGGCACCTTCACCGATGTGGTCTGCGTGGCCGCGGATGGCGTGACGACGCTCGCCAAGGCGTCTTCCACGCCGGCTGACCAGAGCGAGGGCGTGGTGAATGGCCTCGCGGTGCTGGCGGAGCGGCTGGGGCTGGCGCTGCGGGATCTGCTCGCGCGCACCGAACGCATCGTCCATGGCACCACCGTCGCGACGAACGCCTTGCTGGAACGCAAGGGGGCGAAGGTCGCGATGTTGACCACCGAAGGGCATCGCGACGTCATCGAGATGCGCGAGGGGCTGAAGCCCGAGCGCTACGATTTGCGCCTGCCGGCCGCGCCCGCGCTGGTGCCGCGGCGGTTGCGCCTGCCGGTGGCGGAACGCATCCGCCCGGATGGCACGGTGGAGGCGGCGCTCGATCGTGCCTCGCTGGACGCGGCAATCGCGACGTTGAAGGCGGAGAATGTCGAGGCGGTCGCCGTCTGCTTCCTGCACGCCTGGCGCGACGACAGCCATGAGCGTGAGGCGGCGGAGGCGGTGCGCGCGGCGCTGCCGGGCGTGTTCGTCACGACTTCGGCGGAGGTGCTGCCGCAGATCAAGGAGTTCGAGCGCTTCTCGACCGCCTGCGTGAACGCCTATGTCGGGCCGATCGTGTCGCGGTATCTCGCGCGGCTGCGTGGGCGGCTCAGCGATGCGGGCTACAACGGGCCGGTCTTCGTCATCCTGTCGCATGGCGGCGTGGCGCCGGTCGAGGAAGCGGCGCGGCTGGCCGCGGGCACCGCGCTGTCGGGACCGGCGGGCGGTGTCGCGGCGGGCGTCGCGCTGGCGGAACGCGGGCTGGGGCAGGACCTCATCACCTTCGATGTCGGCGGCACCTCCACCGACATCGCGCTGATCCAGGATGGGGAGGCCGCGCTGGGTCGCGGCCGGACCGTGGCCGGGGAGAGGATCGCGCTGGAGAGCCTGGACATCGTGACGCTCGGCGCGGGCGGCGGGTCGATCGGGCATGTGGGCGCGAGCGGCACGCTGCAGGTCGGGCCGCGCAGCGCGGGCGCGGTGCCGGGGCCGGTTGCCTATGGGCAGGGCGGGACGGAACCGGCGGTGACGGACGCCAATCTCGTGCTTGGCTATCTCGACCCGGACAACTTCCTGGGCGGGGCGCGCAAGCTCGATCGGGACGGCGCGCTGGCGGCCTTCGGGCGGCTCGGCGGGACGCTCGGGCTTGATGCCATGGCGACGGCGGAGGGCGTGCATCGGCTCGCCAATATCCGCATGGCCGACGGCATCCGCGTCGCGACGGTGCGGCGGGGCGTCGATCCGCGCGACTTCACCCTGCTCGCCTTCGGGGGCGCGGCGGGACTGCATGCCTCGGCGGTGGCACGGGAACTCGGCATGCGGCGGGTTGCGGTGCCGGTCTTTGCGGCCGGGCTGTCCGCCTGGGGCATGCTGCACACCGATCTGCGCTACGAGATGGCGCGCAGCGAGATCAACACCGGTGGTGTGCCGGATGACACGACGCTCCACGCCATCTGGGCCGGGCTGGAATCGGAAGGCCGCGCCCGCGTCGCCTCCTGGTTCGGTGGCGAGGTCGAGACGAAGCGCGCCGCGGACATGCGCTATGGCGAGCAGGTCTTCGAGATCGCCGTGCCGCTGGAGGCCGTGGAGTGGGAGGCACCTGGCCTGACGGGCCGCGTGACCGACGCCTTCCATGCGCGCCATGAAACGCTGTTCACCTATGCCTTGCGGGAGGAGGAGGTTGTGCTGGTGAATGCCCGCCTCGCCGTCATCGGTCGTTTGCCGCCCATGGCGGCGCCCGAGGCGGCGGCGGCCGGCGCGGCCGCCTCGCCCTTCGCGACGCGCCAGGCGTGGATCGATGGGGTGGAGCAGGACCTGCCGGTGTTCGACTTCGGCGCCCTGACGCCGATGCAACAGGTGGCGGGGCCGGCGATCGTCGAGAGCGATACGACGACCGTGCTTCTGCTCGCGGGGGACACCGCGCGGATGAACGGGCAGGGGTGGCTGGACGTAACGGTCGGTTGAGGGTGCAAGGGGCGGCGGGAATGGAACGGGCTTTGCCCTCTCCAGGCATCGATATTTCCGCTGTCGAGTTGGAGGGGCTTTGCCCCCTCATAGTCCCCTTTACCGAACCGTTGGATACGGCGTTGATGAGATCGCGGCTAGTCTCATCGGCGCCGTTCGCGAAGGCGCCGCCCGCCTGGAGCATGGCCATGAGGTGGCCGACCAGTTCGATCCCGGGAGGGTAGTCCGGCCCGTCGCCTCGATGCCGTTGTGGGTGGCCCAGCGGGCGAAGCGCCAGAGGTTGAAATGCCGGTGCGCGCCCGCCTCCAGCATCCCGAGGACCGCGCGCCACGCCGCCGACGGCGCGAGGTTCAGCCGCCCCGGCACGGCGACGACGCCGGCCGATCGTTGGCTGAAGCTAAGTCGGCGCCCGCAACAACGTCGACGGCGCTATCCCGTACCGCGCCTTGAACAGAAGCGCGAAATGGCTGGCATTGGCATACCCGACATTGAGCGCGGCCTGCGCCACGGGCGTATTCCTCTCCACCAGCGCCCGGTGCGCCACGCGCAGCCGGATCACGGTCAGGTGCTCAATGACCGTCGTGCCGAACTGCGTCCTGAAGCCGCTCTTGAGCTTCCGTTCATTCAGCCCGACCCGCCGGGCGAGGTCGCGAATGCACCACGGTTCGGCCGGCGCCGCCTCCAGCAGGTCGCGCGCTTCTTCGACCCGCCGCCGGTCGCGTGCCGAGCAGCAGCAATCGGGGGGGCGGCGGATCGCCTCCAGGCTGGCCTCCAGGATCTCGACCGCGCCGCGCGCGGCCTGAAGCCGAGCCGCGCCGGACGACAGACCGGCGGCGAGCAGCCCCCCGGCGGTCCGCGCAAGCGATTCCGGCGTATGGAAGGCGCCGACCCAAAGGCCCGGCTGGCATTCGCGGCAGAGCCGGTGATCGCGGTCAGCGCCCCGCATCGACGCCAGCGCGTCGAGGCCGGCGAGACAATCCGGCGTGGCATGCAGTTCGACGGCGCGGAAGGGCTGGCCGACTGTCTCCCATAGGGTCCGGTCATGTTGCTGCCAGCGCAGCAGGGTGACCTGGCCGTGCGTCCGCGCAATGGGACAGCCGGCGTCGCACCCACTGCAGCGCTCGTTCCGCAGGCTGCCTGCGAGAAGGACCACGATGCCGAGCCCCGCCCGCCCCGTCATGATCCCCTCCGACGCATCATGAAGGGTCAGCGAGAACCCCGGATGAACGTCCAACCGGCGCATGGGCGCGGCCTCGGCGCGCGCGGCCAGTTGCCCCTGCCACGGAGGAGACCGCGAAGATTGGCCTGCAAGACACTCGATCGCCACTTGCACACCGCCTAAGTAAGAATGATTCGCAATACCACGATGTTACACCGCGTCCACCATCGAAGTTTGTCCGGATCCCAGCCAGGCCGGCACCGTTTCCGTTAGCGCACGCGCACGCGGTCCTGTCGCGTGGGTCCCACGATGCCAGCATCCGACGGCAGCGCCGCCCCGCACGCCGTGCCGATCAGCCTTCACTGGCGCTGGGCCGATGGGCGCAACGGCCGACCCTTCGACGCCCGATCCCTGACCGATGCCGAGCATGAGGCGGCAAACCGCTTTCGCCGCGCCGAGGACGCCGCGCTATGGCGCGAGAGCCGCTTCCTCATGCGTGTCGTGCTGGCTGACCGGATCGGCGTGTTGCCCTTGAGCCTACGCTTCGAGTCCGGCCCCCATGGCAAGCCGATGCTCCAAGGGGCGGGGCGCGAGCGATGGCGCTTCAACCTCGCGCATTCTCGCCAACTGGCCGTGCTTGCGGTGAGTGATGATCCGGCGGTGGATCTCGGCATTGACCTGGAATGGCTGCACCGGCGCGTGTCGTCAGACCTGATCCGCGGCGCGACCGCGGCGGAGGAACGGGCTTTCCTGGTCAACCTGCCGCCGGCAAGCCGCGCCGCATGGTTTCTCCGCCTGTGGACGCAGAAGGAGAGCGTCCTGAAGGCCGATGGCGCCGGGTTGTCGGTGCCGCCCGCCGAGGTCGTGTTCGACATGCCGCACGCCAGGCTGCGGCGACTGCCGAGCCGGTTAGGCAGCGCCGAGGCATTCGCCGTGCATGACGTGTCGGCTCCGCCCGGCCACGTTGCGACGCTGACGGTCCGGGACAGATGGCGACGACCGATTGCCGTCCGGTCTGCAACCGAATGAACAGCGCGGCCGGTAGGACCCGGGCGCTACGGTGCCCGAACCGCCCTGATCGCGGCCGATGGGGTGAGCCCGTAGCGCCGCCGGAACATCTCCGCGAAATGGCTGGGGTTGGCGTATCCCACGGCCAGCGCCGCCTCCGTCACGCTCGCGCCCTGCTGGGTCATCATGCGATAGGCGCGTTCCAGCCGGACCTCCTGCAGGAAGGCGTTGACCGAGGTGTTGAAGCGGGCCCGGAAACCGGCCTTCAGCCGCTTCTCCCCGATTCCTGCGCGCCGCGCGAGGGTCGCAATCGTCCACGGCTCGGCGGGCGACGACAGGATCAGCCGCCGCGCCTCGCGCAACGGCTCCAACTCCCGCTCCGGCACGCTGCGCTGATCGGGCGGCGTGCGGATCAGTTCGGCGGCGATGAACAGCATGTCGAGGGCCGCGCCCTCCAGCGCCAGGTCGCCTGCGACGGCGATGTCGGTCATGCGGCTGGCGGTCGCGGCCAGCATCGCGAGCCGCTCCGGGGTCCGCAACAGGCCGACCCAGGCGACGTCGAGCGCGACATGGCACAGCGGATGTTCGGCATCCGTCGCGCGGAGCGGCTCAAGCAGGCCGATCTCGGCAAGGAAGTCCGGCTCCATCCGCAGTTCGACCGCCCGGAAGCGGGAATGCGGCGGCAGGCGCGTCCGCCCCAGCACGGGCCCGTCGGAGAAGCAGAAATAGGTCATGCCCCCCGCATACGTGAGCGGACGCGCGGCGGCCGGTTCCGCCGGAAGATGCACCCAGCTCTGGCCCGCACCCTCCAGCAGCACCGTGGTGGTCAGGCCGGCCGGAACCTCCCCGGCTTCCGGCGATCCTTCGATAACCGTGATGTCATAGAGTCCGAGATAGAACCCCGGGCGGATGCACAGGCGCCGGCATTGCCCCGCCAGGACCTCCGAGCCGCGAAGCCGGTTCTCGATCTCGGCGCGCGCATCGGCGGACAGTTCCGCCGGTTGGGCATGGCGCAGGCCACGTTCCTCGATGGTGAGGGCGGACAGGTCGGGGCGATGGTTGGACATGCGATCACATAAATGAGAATGCGACGCATTATCAAATAGAGTTGTCGTGTGGCCGGCCCAGTTGGTTCGAATCCCGGTCATCGGCGGCCCGGCTTCCGGTGGTGGGCCGACGGACCCTCCCATAACCATCCGCTCCCACGACGGCGACTGATGGGAGAGTGGTGTGGTAGCGAAGCCCGCGGCAGGAGAGCCCGCTTCCCCGGCCGGGACAGCGGCGGGTGCCGGCATGCCGGCGCTGCTCCGCCTGGTTGCGCCGGTTCGCTGGCGGCTGGCCATCGCCTGCCTCCTCGCCATTGTCGGCACGATCTGCGCCGTCGCGCCGCTGCTGCTGCTGGCAGCCATGATCGCCGCGGCGGCGGCGGGCCAGGGCGATCACGTTCCGGCCCTCGCCATCGCCGCCTTCGTCGCGCTGCTGCTCCAGGGCCCCGCTCTGGGGGCCTCCACCGGCATCGCGCATCACGCCGCCTTCGACCTGCTGTTCGACCTGCGTCGGCGCCTGATGCGGCACCTCGCCACGCTTCCGTTGGGCTACTTCACCACGCGCCAGACCACCACCATCAAGCGCGTGCTGAACGAGGAGGTGGAGGCCGTCGAGTTGTTCGCCAGCCACCAATTGCCGGACGTGGTGTCCTCCGTCGCGACGATCCTCGCCTTGGCCGGCGTGATGTTCTGGGCCGACTGGCGCATGGCGCTCGCGGTGCTCGCCGTCATTCCGCTCGCGAGCCTCGCGCAGATGCTGATGATGCGGGGCCACGGCACCAAGATCGGAAGCTACTTCGGCCGCATCAGCAAGGTGAACGCGGCAGCCGTGGAGATGGTCCAGGGGCTCGAGACGCTGCGCACCGCGCGCGGCGCCGCGCTGATCCGCGACGGGATGCAGCGCCAGATCCGCGAACTCTACGAATTCTCCGAGGCCTGGCGGCGGGAATGGATGCCGCCCTGGATTTTCTACTCGGTGATCATCGGCGCGGCGCCGCTGTTCGCCCTGCCGCTCGGCCTGTGGCTGCACGCGGCAGGGCTGATCGACATCCCGACCTTCATCTTCTGCCTGCTCGCGGCGACCGGCTTCGGCCAACCCCTGCTGAAGCTCGCCCTCTACACCGAGATCCTCCTGCGCGTGCAGCAGGCCGAACGGAAGATCACGGCGCTGCTGGATGCGCCGGCGACCACCGCGCCTGCCGGACCGGCCGCGCTGCAGGCGGGCGACATCGTCTTCGAGGGCGTCGCGCTCGACCAGGGCGGTTGCCGCCTGCTGGACGGCATCGACCTGACCATTCCCGCAGGCGCTATCACCGCGATCGTCGGTCCGTCCGGCGCCGGGAAGACCAGCCTGGTGCGCCTGCTCGATCGCAGCCTCGACCCCAGCGCGGGTCGCATCACCATCGGTGGCGAGGACATCGCGGGGGCCGGGCCGGAGGCGGTCTCGCGGCTGGTCGGCGTGATGACGCAAACGATCTTCCTGTTCGACGACACGGTCCGCGAGAACATTCGCCTCGCCCGCGCCGGCGCAACGGATGCCGAGGTCGAGCAGGCCGCCCGTGCCGCCCATTGCGATGCCTTCGTGCGCGACCTGCCGCAGGGCTACGACACGCGCGTGGGCGAGGGCGGCACCCGCCTCAGTGGCGGCCAACGGCAGCGCATCGCCCTGGCGCGCACCCTGCTCGCCGGGTTGCCGATCCTGGTGCTGGACGAAGCGACGAGCTTCATCGACCCGCTGCATGAGGCGTCGCTGCAGGATGCGGTGGGCCGTCTGGTCGGCCCGCGCACGGTCGTCATCGTGTCCCACCGCCTGGACAGCGTGACGCAGTGCGACCGCATCGTGCTGGTCGAGGGTGGCCGCGTGCTGGGCGCCGGCACGCATGAGGAACTGCTCGCCACACTGCCGCGCTACGCCGCGCTGTGGCGCATCCAGCAGGCGAACCTTGCCTGGGAAGTAACCCCGGCCATGCCCGTGGGAGCCGAGCCATGAAGGCGATCCGCCAGCTCCTCCGCGTCGCCGGTGAAGAAGGCCCGGCGATCCGCCGCGCCATCCTGTGGCGACTGGCGGAGAATCTCTGCCTCGTACTGCCGATGGCGATGATCTTCGCCGCCCTGCTGCCCGTGCTGGACCCAGCGCGGCAGCGCCTGCCGGAGTGGCTGAGCGGCCCCCTTGCGCCGCTGTGGATCGGCCTGTTGCTGCTGGTTGCCTATCTCGGCCAGGGCTTCTGCGCGAACCGCGCCGCCGACCTCGGATACGGAGCGGGATATCGCCTGACGGCGCGGCTTCGTGCGCGGTTGGTGGACCATCTCGCCCGCCTGCCGGTGGGATACCTGCGCGGCCGCGACACCGGCGATGTGACCGCCGTGCTGATGCAGGACGTCACCGCGATCGAGATCATGCCGGGCCTGCTGCTGCCGCGCTTCGTCGCCGCCGCGACGCTGCCACTGCTTGGCATCGCCGCAGCCTTCGCCGTGGAACCGATGGCGGGGCTGGTGCTGTCCGGCGCGCTGGCGCTGGCCTTGCTCATCCTCGCCGCCTGCCAGCGCATGTTGCGGGGCGCGAGCGAACGGCGCAGCGCCGCCATGGCAAAGCTCAACGGCCGGTTGCTGGAATTCGTGCGCGGCATCCAGGTGGTCCGCGCCTTCAACCTGGCCACCGGCCGGCTGCGGGAGATGGACGCCGCGCTGGCCGCGGCGCGTGACAGCGGGCGCGACATCACCATGCGCTTCGTGGTGCCCGCCAGCGCGGCACCCGTCGCGCTGGCGCTCGGCACGGGCCTGCTGCTGGCGCTGGTCAGCGAACGGCTGGTGGCCGGCAGCCTGAGTGCGGCCGGTGCGCTGCTGCTGCTGTTGGTCGCGGTGCGGCTGTTCGCGCCGCTGGCCGAAGCGGTCGATTTCTCCGCCATGGTGCGGCAGATGGAGGTGGCGATCGACCGGGTCGATGCGATCCTCGCCGTGCCGCTCATGGCCGCGCCGAACGACGCATCGCTGCCGCCCGATGCCACCATCCGGTTCGAGGATGTGGTCTTCGGCTATGGCGCCACGCCGGTGCTGCGCGGCGTGTCCTTCACCGCGGAGGCCGGCGCCGTCACCGCCATCGTCGGTGCGACGGGCGCCGGCAAGACCACCATCGCCCGGCTGCTGGCGCGCGAATGGGACCCGGAGGCCGGGCGCATCACCATCGGCGGCGTGGACCTGCGCGATCTGCCGGCGGCGCGCATTGCCGAGCTGATCGGCGTGGTCTCGCAGAGCATCGTGCACTTCTCGCTGTCCCTTCGCGACAACCTGCGTATCGGCCGGCCTGACGCGACCGAGGCGGAGATGCGCGACGCGCTGCGCGCCGCGCGCTGCGAGGATCTGCTGGCGCGGCTGCCGGAGGGGCTCGACACCGTGCTGCAGAATGCCGGCGCCGCGCTGTCCGGCGGCGAGCGCCAGCGCTTGGCCCTGGCGCGGCTGTTCCTCAAGGACAGCCCGATCGTCGTGCTCGATGAGGCGACGTCCTCGCTGGACGTCGAGAATGAGCGCCTGGTGCAGGAGGCGTTGGCCGAGCTGACGCGCGGCCGCACCGTGCTGGTCATCGCGCACCGGCTCTGGACCGTGCGTGGTGCCGCGAAGATCGTGGTGCTGGAACACGGCACGCTCCGCGAACAGGGCAGCCACGAGGCGCTGCGCGCCGGCGGCGGCGCCTATGCCCAACTCTGGGCGGCGCTGCGGCAGGCCCCGGGCTGGCGCCGTATCGACTCTGACGCCCCGCCCCTTCTGCTGCCTGGAGCCGCCGGATGAACCACGCCGTTGCGCCGGCGCGCCGCGCGCCCGCCCTGACGCCCGACCCGGCGCAGCGTCATGCGCCCTTTCCGCTGACCGACATCCAATACGCCTACTGGATCGGACGCGATTCCACGCTCGAACTCGGCAACGTGTCCTGCCATGCCTACTTCGAGTGGCAGCTTGGGGCGCTCGATCTCGCGCGCCTGGAGCACGCGTGGAACCAGGTCGTGGCGCGGCACGACATGCTGCGCGCCATCGTCCTGCCGGACGGGACGCAGCGCATCCTGGCCGACGTGCCGCATCATCCGATCGCCATGGCGGATCATGTCGCGCTCTCGCCGGATGCGCGGGCGCATCGGCTGGCCGCGACGCGCGAGGCGATGCAGCAGCGCGTGCCGGATGCATCGCAATGGCCGCTGTTCGAGATCCGCGCGACGCGGATGGCGGCGGATGAGATCCGGCTGCACATCGACCTCGATCTCCTCACCGTCGATGTACAGAGCTTCCACATCATCCTCGGCGAGCTCGAACGGCTCTACGCTAGGCCGGACACGACGCTGCCGCCGCTGTCGCTGTCCTTCCGCGACTACGTGCTGGGGCGCGGCGCCTTCGGCGATGCGGCGCGCCACGCCGCCGATCGGGATTGGTGGATGGCGCGGCTGCCCGACCTGCCGGCGGCGCCGCAACTGCCGCTGGCCGTCGCGCCGCATAGCATTGCGCGCCCTGACTTCATCCGCCGCCACGACACCGTGCCGGCAGAGGCGTGGCGCCGCTTCGAGGCGTTTGCCGCGAAGCGCAACCTGACCACCTCGGCCGCGCTTCTCGCCTGCTACGCCGAGGTGTTGGGGCAGTGGTCCCGCCAGGACGCCTTCTGCCTGAACCTCACGCATTTTCACCGTGAGAGGCTGCATCCCGAGGTCGATGGGATGGTCGGTGACTTCACCTCGGTCGTGCTCGTTCCACGTTCGGCGCCGCAGGCCGGTGCCAGCTTCGCCGAGCGCGCGCGGCGGATGCAGATGGAGACTTGGCAGGCGCTGTCCCATCGCGCCTTCAGCGGCATTGAGGTGATCCGCGAGCTGGGCCGGCGCGACGGCGGGGGGCGTGGCACGCCGATGCCCGTGGTGTTCACCAGCCTGCTCGGCCTCGACATCGACGCGCTGGCCTCGCCGGGTGGCGATGGCCCGCCGCTGCTGCCGGAACCGGAGATCGTCTACACCGCGACGCCGCAGGTGTGGTTCGACCACCAGGCGATGGTCCGCCAGGGCGCGCTGGTGTTCAACTGGATCACCATCGACGCGCTGTTCCCGGACGGCATGGTCGCGGAGATGTTCGCCGCCTATCGCGCCTTGCTCGGCCGCTTCTGCGAGGATGAGGCGGCATGGGACTCGCCCGTCCCGGCACTTCTGCCAGCGGCGCAGCGCGCGGTGCGGGACGCCGCGAACGCCACAGACCGGGACATCCCGCCCCGTCTGTTGCATGACGGCTTCCTGCGCCGTGCCGCCGCCGATCCCGATCGCGCGGCGTTGATCTGGCGCGACGAGAGCTGGACCTATGACCGGCTGACACGCATCTCCGCCGCAATGGCGCGGCGGCTGCACGAAACCGGTGTGGCCCCCGGCAGCCGCGTCGTCCTGTCCTTGCCCCGCGGCCCGTCGCAGATCGCCGCCGTGCTGGGCACGCTGCGCGCTGGCGCGGCGTATGTTCCTGTTGCCACCGACATTCCGGCGGAACGGCTGCGCCTGATCCTCGAGGACGTCGGGGCCGCGGCGCTGGTAAGCTCGCGGTCGGACGTCGACTGGCCGGTACGGATCGCGCCGCTCGCCGATGCCATCGCCGGTGTTGTGCCCGATGTCGGCGTCGATCCGGATGCGCTGGCCTACATCCTTTACACCTCGGGATCGACGGGACGCCCGAAGGGTGTCGCCATCCGCCATGGCGCTGCGTGGAACACCGTCGCGGACATCAACGACCGCACCGCGATGGGCGCGGATGACCGCGTGCTGGCGCTATCCTCCCTCGGCTTCGATCTATCTGTCTACGACATCTTCGGCCCGCTCGCGGCCGGCGCTGCGATCGTGCTTTGCGAGGATGACCGGCGGCTCGACCCCCATCACTGGCTGCATCTGCTGCGCCGGCATGGCGTGACGGTGTGGAACTCGGTGCCCGCGCTGCTCGACCTGTTGCTGGACGCCGCCAACGGCGCGGCGCTGCCGGTGCGCACGGCGCTGCTCAGTGGCGACTGGATCCCGCTGGGCCAGCCCGCGCGGCTGCGGGCCGTCGCCCCCGCCTCGCGCTTCATCGCCATGGGCGGCGCGACCGAGGCCAGCATCTGGTCGAACCTGATCGACGTCGATCGCGTGCCCCCGGAATGGCGGAGCATCCCCTACGGCTTCCCCCTCGCCAACCAATCCTATCGCGTGCTGGATCGGGAAGGGCGCGACCGGCCTGACTGGGTGGTCGGCGACCTGCACATCGGCGGTTCCGGTCTCGCGGAAGGGTACTGGAAGGACGCGGTCCAGACCGAGCGCGCCTTCATCACGGCCACGGATACGGGTGAGCGGCTATACCGCACCGGCGATCTCGCGCGCTACTGGCCGGACGGAATGCTGGAGTTCCTCGGCCGCGAGGACACCCAGGTGAAGATCGCCGGGCATCGGATCGAACTCAGCGAGGTCGAGGCCGTGCTCGCCGAGGCGCCCGGCGTGCGGGAGGCGGTGGCGATCGTCGTCGAGCGCGACGCCGGCGCGCGGCAGATCGCCGCCTTCATGCTGGATGAGCGTGATGCGCCGCTGGCCCCACCCACCGATGCCGGTGCCGTCGCGGCGGCCGGCGCGGCGGCCGAGACCGCCGCATCGACGCCGCTGCTGGATCGGGTGCGGGCGTTCCAGGCCGCCGCGGACCGGGTGGCGCGCATCGCCGTCGCGCATGCGCTGGGGCGGCTGGATGCGGGTGCATTCCGGCCCGACCCGCGCTTCGCCATCCTGCTGCGGCAGTGGCGGCAGTTGCCCGAGGAGCCTGGCGATTTGGTGGAAGCGTGCGAGGCATTGCGCGCGCAGCCTGCCTGGCCCGGCGCCGAGATGCTGGCGGGCTGGATCATCGCCTGTGCCGAGAAACTGGAGCCGCTGCTGACCGGCGAGCAGGCGCCGCTGGAATTGCTGTTCCCCGGCGCCGGGCTGGAGCACGCGGACAGCCTGTATCGCCACAACCCCGCCGCGGAGGCGCTGGGCAGCATCGCCGCCGCCATGATGGCCGCCGCGGACCGGCCCGCACCCCTGCGCGTGCTGGAAGTCGGCGGCGGCGTCGGTTCGGCCACCGCGCCCGTGATGCCGGTGCTGGAGGCGCCGGGCCTGCGCTACCACTTCACCGACGTGTCGCTGTTCTTCCTCGACGCGGCGCGCGACCGCTTCGGCGCGTCGGGCGCCTTGTCGGTCGGGCGGTTCGACATCAATGCCGACCCGGCATCGCAGTCGCTGCCCTGCGAAGCCTTCGACCTCATCATCGCGTCCAACGTGCTGCATGACGCGCAGGACCTGCCGCGGACGCTCGGCTGGCTGCGCGGCCTGCTCGCGCCGGGCGGGCGCCTGCTTCTGATCGAGGCGACGCGGAACACGCCGGTGCAGATGATCACGGGCGGCTTCCTCGAAGGCTTCGCGGCCTTCGCCGATTTCAGGCGCGATGCCGGCCTGCCGCTGCTCGACGCCACGGCATGGCGGGCCGCGCTGCACGAGGCCGGGTTCGACCTGCTGCACGCGGCCGGTGACGCGCTGGCCATCGGCCAGCATGTCATCCTCGCACAGCGCCATGGCGGCGCCGATCCATCCGCGCTGCGCGAACACGCCGCGCAGCGGCTGCCCGGATACATGCTGCCGGCGTTCCTGCGCGTTCTGGATCACCTGCCGCTCAGCGCCAACGGCAAGGTGGACCGCAAGGCACTGGCCGCGTTGGTGCCCCGTGCCGACGCGGCGGTACAGGAGGCGGGTCGTGCGCCGCAGAGCCTCACCGAACGCGCCCTGGCGGAGATCTGGTCGTCGCTGCTCGCCACCCCGATCCGATCCGCCGAGGCGAATTTCTTCCGCAGCGGCGGCGACAGCCTGCTGGCAATCCGGCTGGTGCAGCGTGTTCGGGAGACGCTGGGCGCGGAACTGCCGGTGCGCGCGGTGTTCGAGACGCCGGTGCTGGCGGACCTCGCCGCGCTGCTCGATGCAGCCCCGTCGGCCCCGGCCGGTGCGGATCGGCCCTTGCTGGTGCTGTTCCCCGGCAGTGATGGATCACCGCTGATCTTTGCCGATCTGCAGGCGGCGGTGGGCGACGCGGTTGAGATCCGCGCCTTCGACATCGCCTCCCGCGATCCCGCGCCGTTCCTGGCCGATCCCTTCGCCACGGCCGAGGCGATGCTGCGCGATGCTCTCCACGCCATCCCTGCCGACCGCCGCATCCTGATCGGCGGCTGGTCGTCCGGCGCGGTGCTGGCGGCTGCGGTCGCATCGCGTTGCGACGCCGCAGGTCTCGTGCTGCTCGATCCCGTTGATTGGCAGCGCCATGAGGTCTTCGCCACGCGCGCCGAGGCCCTCGCCCACCAGGCACCGCAATGGCTGCGCGATGTCGTTGCGGCGCAGCTCGCCGCGCTCGCCGCCTTCGCGCCGGCACCGCTCGCCTGTCCCGCGCTTTGTCTATGGGCCGATCGGCGCGAGGCCGACTGGCCGCGACCGGAACCCGCGTGGCGCGGCATCCTTGCCGGCCCCCGGCACGACCATCGCATCGCCGCCGACCATTGGTCGCTGCTGCGCGATCGCGAAAGCGTCGCCGCCATCGCCGAGGCCATCCGCGGCTTCATCTCAATGCACGCAATGACCAGTCTGCCGGAGGCCGCGCAGTGACGACCGGTGCCTTCCCTGATCTTGCCGCCCGCATCGCCGACCATGCGGCGCGGCGCGGCGACCATGTCGCGCTGCGCTTTGGCGGTGCCCCGGGCGCGCCGGCCGGCGAGCGCAGCTACGCGGCGTTGCGTCGCCGACTGGAATGCGTCGCTGCCGCCTTGCACCGCGCCTTCCCGCGCGGCCAGCGCGTCCTGCTACTGCTGCCGACCGGACTTGAGTACGTCGAGGCGATGCTCGGCTGCTTCCGCGCCGGTGTCATCGCCGTGCCCGTCAACCTGCCGGGTCCGTCGCGCGTGCGTCGCGTGCTCGACAAGGTCGTGCCGATCACCCGCGATGCGACGCCCTGCGGCATCGTCACCACCCGGGCCATCGCCGCGGAATCCGGCGCCGCCTTCGCGGAGTTCGCAGCGACCCACGGGCTGCGCCCCTTCTTCCTGGACGATGTCGATGACGGCGATCGCGCGGAGCTGCCTCCGCCGCAGCCGGAGGATATCGCCTTCCTGCAATACACCTCGGGATCGACCGGCGACCCGAAGGGCGTGATGAACACCCACGCCGCGCTCCTCGACAATTTTCGCGCGATCGAACGCATCACCGCCAGCGGCACGCATACGGTGATGGTCAACTGGATGCCGCTCTATCACGATATGGGGCTGATCGGCGGCGTGCTTCACGTGCTGCATTTCGGCGGCACCTCGGTCCTGCTGTCGCCGGCGCGCTTCGCGCAGGACCCGCTGCTCTGGCTGCAATTGGTCACCGAGCATCGCGGCACGCTGATGCCGACGCCGAACTTCGCGCTGGACCTCTGCGTTCGCCGCATTCCGGAGGAGGCGCTGCCTGGCCTGGACCTGTCGAGCGTGGATACCGTGGTGATCGGCGCGGAGCCGATCCGGCCCGCGACGGTGAAGGCGTTCCTGGATCGCTTCAGCGCCGCCGGCCTGCGCGCAGAGGCGATCTGCCCGTCCTACGGCCTGGCGGAAGCCACGCTGATCGCCAGCGGTACGCGCGTTCGCCGCGGGCTCGACCCGCTGCACCTGGATACGGCGGCGCTGCTCGGCGGCCAGGCCGTTCCGGCGGCGCCGGATGCGACGGCAAGCCGCGCCTATGCGACCAGCGGCGACGATTTTGTCGGGCTGGACCTGCGCATCGTCGATCCCGCCACCGGCACGGAGAAGCAGGAAGGCGGTGTCGGCGAGATCTGGCTGCGCGGTGGTTCCGTCGGCCCGGGCTACTGGAACCGGCCGACGCTGAATGAAGAATTCTTCCGGGCCGCGCTGCGGGCCGGCGACGGCACCGAGATCGGCCGCTATCTCCGCACGGGCGATCTGGGATTCGTGCTGGACGGGCGGCTCTGCGTCACCGGCCGCACCAAGGATGCGATCATCCTACGCGGCAAGTGCCACTACCCCGCCGACATCGAGCACACGCTGGAAGGCTTCGACGCGCGGCTGCTGCCGCATGGCGCCGTGTGCTTCAGCATCGAGACGCCGGCCGGCGAAGCCGCGGTCGTGCTGGCGGAGGCGGCGCGAGCGGCCCCCGCCGATGATGAGCGACTGATCGACGCGCTGCGTGCTGCCGTCGCATCGGAGCACGGCTTTCTGCCGCACGCCGTCGGCCTGATTCGCCAGGGCATGCTGCGCCGGACGACCAGCGGCAAGATCCGCCGGCTGGAGATGCGCCGCGCCTGGCTCGCCGGTGAGATCCCGTTGGTGGCGGAACGCCGGTGGGTGGATGACGTGGTCACACCACAAGCCGCCGTGCCCCGCACGGACGATCTCGCCGACCGTCTGAAGCGCGCCGGGCCGGCGCAGCGTCGCCTGCTGCTGATGGATGCGATCGGCGAAGCGTTGGCCCCGCTGCTCGGCCAGGCATCGGGCTATCGGCTGCCGGAAGATGCCGGCTTCTTCGATCTCGGCCTCGATTCCATCTCGGCTGTCGAGCTGGCGGCCGGGTTGCAGGCGCGTCTCGGGGTGACCCTGCCGGAACTCGCCGCCTTCGAGAGTCCCACGCTTGGCCGGTTGGCCGACCATCTCCTCACCCTCCTCGCACAGCGGGACGCGACACCTGCCCCCGTCGCAACCCAGCCGCGCAAGGGGGGTGAGGAAGCTATCGCGATCATCGGCATGGGGTGCCGCTTCCCCGGCGGCGCGCAGGGCGACCGGCGCGATCCGGGCGCGTTCCTCGACATGCTACTGGACGGTACGCCCGCCATTCGTGCGGAGACGCGCCACGGAAGCACTCGCGAAGGCCATCTGCTTCAGGCCATCGAAGGCTTCGACGCCGCCTTCTTCCGCATCTCATCGCGCGAGGCCGCTTCGCTCGATCCCCAGCATCGCCTGGTGCTGGAGACCGCGTGGCACGCGCTGGAGGATGCCGGCGTTCCGCCTGCCTCGCTCAAGGGCAAGGCAGCGGGCGTCTATCTCGGCATGACAGGTGGCGAGTACGGCACGCTGCCTTTCGGCACCGACGACCCCGCCGCCTTCGATGCGCATTACGGCACCGGCAATGCGCCGGCTGCCGCGGCGGGCCGGCTGGCGCACATCCTTGGCCTGGAGGGTGAGGCGGTCACGGTGGATACCGCCTGCTCCTCCTCGCTGGCCGCGCTGCACTTCGCCTGCCGCAGCCTGCGCGCCGGGGACACCGACCTGGTCCTGGCCGGCGGCGTGCAGGTGCTGGTCGCGCCGGAGATCGAGGCGGCACTCCGCCGGGCCGGCATGCTGTCGGCCGATGGGGCGTGCAAGACGTTCGACGCCGATGCCGACGGCTATGCGCGAGGCGAAGGCTGCGGCTTCGTCGTGCTTCAACGCCTGTCCGATGCCGTCGCCCAGGGTGTGCGCATCCATGCCGTAATTGCCGGTACGGGACTGCGCCAGGAAGGCGCGCGCAGCGGGCTGACGGTGCCGGACGCCACTGCGCGCGTCGCGCTGATGCGCGATGGGCTGAGCCGCGCGCATCTGCGGCCTGCCGAGATCGACTATGTCGAGTTGCACGGCACCGGCACGCGGCTGGGCGACCCGATCGAGTTCCGCTCCATCGCGGACGTCTTCGCGCCGAGTGGGCGCGTGAAGCCCCTGCTGCTCGGCACGGCGAAGACTGCGATCGGGCACCTCGAGGCCGCAGCCGGGATTGCCGGCTTGATCCGCACCGTCGCCGCGATGCGCCGTGGGACCGTCCCGCCACATCCGATGCGCCGCCTGAATCCGGCGATCGACCTGTCGCGCATTCCCGCGGCGCTGCCGGAACTTGCGGAACCCTGGCCGCGGCATGATCGCCCGCGTCGCGCGATGGTCGCCTCCTTCGGATTCTCCGGCACCATCGCGCAGGCCATCATCGAGCAGGCGCCTGCGCGGGCGGCGGCCGAGCCGCGCCGGCCTGCCCCGCACCTGGTCCTGCCGCTCTCGGCCCGCAGCGCCCCGGCATTCGAGGCGCTGCGCGCGGCCTGGACGTCGCGGATCGAGACCACCGACGACATCGCCGCGCTGTGCCGCGGCGCCGCGCGGCAGCGGATGCATCTCGACTGGCGCGGCTGCGCGGTGGGGTCGGATCGGGAATCCCTGCTGTCGTCCCTCCAACGGCTGCTGCCGTTGGAAGTCAGCGCGCCGCCGCGCATCGGCTTCCTCTTCACCGGCCAGGGGGCGCAATACGCCGGCATGGCGCGGTCGCTGCTGGCCGAGAGCCCCGCCTTTTGGCGCGCGCTGGACGAGGCCGATGCGGCGTTGCGGCCATGGCTCGCCCAATCCATCCGGTCCGCGATCCTCGGCGCCGATGGGGAGGCCCTTCGCCAGACCGCGATGGCACAGCCGGCGATCTTCGCCGTGGGATACGCGCTGGCACGGATGTGGGAGGCCTTGGGCGTTCGCCCCGCCGTCGTGGCCGGCCATTCGGTCGGGGAGTTCGCCGCCGCGGTGATCTGTGGCCAGATCGGCCTCACGGATGCCGCACGATTCGTCGCCGAACGCGGGCGGCTCATGCAGGCGCTGCCGGCCGGCGCGATGCTGGCGCTGCGCGCGACCGAGGACCAGGCCACCGCGCTGGCGCAGGGTCTCGCGGGCGTATCGCTCGCCGCCGCGAACGGGCCCGACGCCATGGTCATGGCGGGGGAGATCGCACAGATCGAGGAACTCGCGCGCCGCGCCGCCGCGGGCAAGGTGCTGCACCAGCGCCTCGATGTCTCGCACGCCTTCCATTCCCCGATGATGGACCCGGTGCTGGGCGCCCTGCGCGACGCCGGGGATGGCATCGTCGCCGGGGAGGAACGCGCGGTCTTCGTGTCCGGCGTGCATGGCGCGCCCGTCGCACCGGCGGAGCTGGCGTCCGGCGGCTACTGGTCCGCGCATGCCCGTCAGCCGGTGCGCTTCGCCGCCGCATTGGCCTCGATGCGGGATCTCGGTTGCGACGTGCTGGTTGAGATCGGCCCCCGCCCGGTGCTGACGCCGATGGCACGACGTGCCTGGCCCGCCGTCACCGGACCCTCCATGTTCCCAAGCCTCGATCCGGCGCGCGAGGATGCTGCGGTCGTGGCCGGAACGCTGGCCGCGCTCTACACGGCCGGGGCATCGCCCGACTGGGACGTTGCCTCGCCCGGTCCGCTCCCGGCGCCTGAAGCCTTGCCGCTCTACCCGTTCCAGCACCTGCCGCATTGGTACGGCTTTGCGCCGCGCGCGATATCGGCGCCGGCGACAGACGGTCTGTACGGGATGCGTTGGGCTGCCGCAGAGGCCCCCTCGCCGATCGCGCCGCAGCGCCTCGTCATCGTGCCCGATCACGGCGGGGAAGCAGCGAAGCTGTTGCCGCAGCTTCGCGCGAGCGGTGTCGCGGTCAGCGCCGTCGACGGCCGCGATGCGCGCGGCCTCGCCGCCGCCTTGCAGCCGGGTGATCGCGTGCTGTTCCTCCGGGCGCTCGACCTCGGCGATGCGCCCGATCATGCGGTGGTCGAGGAACTAATCGCGGTCGCCGACCAGCTTCACCGGACCCACGCGGGATGCGCGTTGCACGTCATCACGCGCGGCGCGGTCGCCGCGAAGGCGGATGACACGCCGCGCGCGGCGGCAGCACTGGCTTGGGGCGCGACCTGGTCGCTGATGGCGGAGTGCCGGGACATCACGGTGCGCATCGCGGATATCGACGCCGCGACCCTTGAGGCGAACAGGCTTGGGCACCTTCTCGCCGCACCGGCCGCGAGCGCCTGGCGCGGCGCGCAAATGCTGCGGCCGCGCATCGAACGCGCCATGCCGCGCGGGAAGGCGGCGATCCGTGGGGATGGCACCTATCTCATCGTCGGTGGTTTCGGCGCGATCGGCGGGGCCATCGCCCGAACGCTCGTCACGCTCGGCGCGCGTCATCTGGTGCTCGCTGCACGGCGCGCGCCCGACGCGGCCGGGCAGGCGCTGATGGCGGAACTCCGGGAGGCGGGTGCGACCGTCACCGCCGCCGCCTGCGACATCGCGCGGCTGGCGGAGGTGGAGGCGCTGGTAGCCGGTCTGCGGAACGGCCCCCCGCTGCGCGGCGTGTTTCACGCGGCAGGTCTTGGGCTGTGGGGACCGCTCTGGGACGACACCGCCGCGCAGTATCGCTGCATGGCGGAGGCCAAGGTCGACGGCAGCGTGAACCTGGACCGCGCGACGCAGGGCGTGGCGCTCGACCATTTCGTGCTGTGCAGTTCCATTGCCGGCGTCTGGGGGTCCCGTTGGCAGGTGGGCTATGCCGCCGTGAATGCCTTCCAGGATGCGCTGGTGGCGGAGCGGCGATCGCAAGGCTTGCCGGGCACCGCCATCGCGTGGGGCCCGTGGGACGGCGAAGGCATGGCCGCCGATCCGGCGGCGCGCGAGGCGCTGGCCGTCGCCGGCATCCGCGCCGCCGATCCGGGCTGGTATCTGGAACGGCTGCCGTCGCTGATGGATGGGACGAGCACGGTGTGCGCGGACATCGACTGGGATCGCTTCTCGGCCCTGCATGACAGCGTCACCGGGGCAGGGTTGTTCGGATCGCTCGCGACGCTGCCCGAAACATCGCAGGCGCCGGGCGCCCTGACCGGCAGCCCTGTCGAGAGGCTGACCCTGCTGGTCGCCGAGGCGCTGCGCGCCGACCCTGCGACACTCACGCCCGACACCAACCTGCTGGCGCTCGGGATGGATTCCATCCTGGCCATGGACATCGCGCAGCGCGTGAAGGCGGCGACCGGCCAGGACCTGCCGCTGCGTGCCGTCTTCGAAACACCGACCATCGCGGCCCTCGCCGGGCATCTGGGCAATGCCGGCGAGCCGGCTGCCGGCGGCTTCGTGATCGAGCCCGACGCGGCATCCCGCCACGAGCCCTTCCGCCTGACGCCGTTGCAGCACGCCTATTGGGTGGGGCGCAATCCGGGGCTGGTGCTGGGGAACGTCGCCTGCCACGCCTATCTGGAATTCGATCTGCCGAGGATCGATCCGGCACTGCTGGAATCCTGCTGGAACCTGCTGATCCAGCGGCATGACGCGCTGCGGCTGGTGTTCGACCGGACAGGGCGGCAGCGCATCCTCGCGGATGTCCCGCGTTTCGCTGTGACGGTGCAGGACCTGGCCGGCGCCGTGCCGGATGCCACCGCGGCGCAGCTCGACGCCTGGCGCGAGGCATTGTCCCACAAGGTGCATGCCGCCGATTCCTGGCCGCTGTTCGACCTGCGCGTGTCGCATCTGTCGGATACGCAGTCGCGACTGCATCTCAGCATCGACCTTCTGGTCGCGGATGCGACGTCCGGCCAGATCCTGCTCGCGGAGCTGGAGGCCCTGCTGCGCCATGGCGGCGACGCGGCTGCGGCGGGGCTACCGCCCGTCACGCTCAGCTTCAGGGACTACGTTCTCGCCTGCGACGACCCCCGCAGCGGGCTCGCCGGGCAGCGGGATGCCGACCGGCTCTGGTGGGAAGCGCGCGCCGACGATCTGCCGCCGCCGCCGCGCCTGCCCACCGCGATCCGGCCGGAGAGCATCGCCGCCCCGCGCTTCACCCGCCGCCGCACCACCATGGCCGCCGCGCCATGGGCCGAGGCGAAGCGGCGCATGGCGGCGCGCGGCCTGACGCCGGCCTCCTTCCTCCTTTCCGTGTTCTCCGAGGTGGTGGCCCGTTGGAGCGCGCTGCCCGCCTTCACCCTCGGCCTGACACTGTTCGACCGCAGGCCGTGGCACCCCGGCATGGCGCGCCTGATCGGTGACTTCACCGCGGTCGCGCTGCTGCCGGTGGACCGCGCCACCGCGCAGCCCTTCGGCGAGGCCGCGGCCGCGTTGCATGCCACCATGCTCGAGACGCTGGAACATCGCGCCTTCGACGCGGTGGACGTGCTGCGCCACATCAATCGCGCGCGCAGCGAGGATGAGCGCGTGATCATGCCCGTCATCTTCACCAGCCAGTTCGGCGTGGCGGGTGAGGAAGCGGGGCTGATGGCGCATCAGGCGCATGCGATCACCCAGACGCCGCAGGTCTGGCTGGACCACCAGGTAATGGAGATCGGCGGCGCGCTGGTCTGCAACTGGGATGCGGTCGAAGCCCTGTTTCCCGCCGGCGTGCTGGATGCGATGGCGGCGGCGCATGATGCCCTGCTGCGCCGGCTGTGTTCGGCCGATGATGCCTGGTCGGACGTCCTGGGCGACCTCCTGCCACCCGGTCAGCACGATGCGCGGCGGCAGGTTAACGCCACGGATGCGCCGTTGCCGGACCGCTGCCTGCATGAGCTGTTCTTCGACACCGCCGCGCGCCTGCCGGACGCCACGGCGCTGGTGGCCGCGGATGGTCGCCGCTGGACCTATGCGGGGTTGGAGGCATCGGCGCTCGAGCTCGGTGCACGCCTGGCGGCGACGACGGACGCCGCGCTGCCCGGCCAGCGCATCGCCGTGCTGATGGAGAAGTCGCCCTGCCAGGCGCTGGCGGTGCTCGCCATCCTCAGCCGTGGCGGTGTCTACGTGCCACTCGATCCCGAGCAGCCGGATGCGCGGCTCGAAGCCATCCTGCGCGGTTCGGGCGTGCGTATCGCGATCACGGAGGGCAGCCTGCCACCGCGGCTCGCCGCGCTGCTGGAACGGCTGTCTGTCACGCCGGTCGTCGCCGTGCTGGACGAAGCCGTGCCGGTCGTCCCCGCGCCCCGGCCGCAGCGCCCCGTTCAGCCCCGCGATCCGGCGTATCTGCTCTATACCTCGGGCTCGACCGGCACGCCGAAGGGGGTACTGCTCGATCACCTCGGGCCGGTGAACACCGTGCTCGACATCAATGCACGGTTCGGCGTGACCGGTGCCGATCGCATCCTGGCCCTGTCCGCGCTTGGCTTCGACCTGTCGGTCTACGACCTGTTCGGTGCCTTCGCCGCCGGCGCGGCGGTGGTGTTCCCCGACGCCGGCGCGCGGCGCGACCCCGCCCACTGGGCCGGGCTGATCCGCGACCAGGGCGTGACCGTCTGGAACTCTGTGCCCGCGCTGTTCGACATGCTGGTGACGGAGGACGATCGCGATGCGCTCGCGCGCCTGCGCACCGTTCTGCTGTCGGGCGACTGGGTGCCTTTGTCTCTGCCCGGCCGCTTCCGCGCGGCCAATGCCGATGCGCGGCTGATCGCCATGGGCGGTGCCACCGAGGCATCGATCTGGTCCAACTGGTTCGAGGTGACGGAAGTGGCGGAGGGGTGGTCGTCCATCCCTTACGGCTACCCCCTGACCAGCCAGCGCTATCACGTGCTGGATGGCGCGCTGCGGCACCGCCCCGACTGGGTGGAAGGTGACCTCCACATCGCCGGCCTCGGCCTCGCCATCGGCTATGAGAACGATCCCGAACGCAGCGCCGCCAGCTTCTACCCGCACCCGCAATCGGGCGAGCGCCTGTACCGCACGGGCGACCTCGCGCGGTACTGGCCGGACGGCACGCTGGAATTCCTCGGCCGGCGCGACATGCAGGTGAAGGTCGGCGGCCACCGGATCGAACTCGGCGAGATCGAGGCCGCCCTCACGGCGCATCCCGCCGTCGCCAATGCCGTCGCGGATGCGGTGGCCGATGATGGCGCCGACAAGACATCCCGCACGCGCCGCCTGCAGGCCTGGGTGGTGCTGAACGAGGATGGCGACGACCCGGCGCAGCCGCTGCGTCGCACACTGCGGATGCCGGAGGCGGATGCCGCAACCCGATGGACGGCGGCGCAGGACGCTGCGCGTGAGTCCCTGGCGCATCTGCCCGGCCATGGCGACGCGATCGCCCTGCGTGGCCTGATGACGCGCGTGGCGCAGCAGGCCGTGCGCGACAGCCTTCGCGTGCTGGGTGTGGTCGGGCAATCGGGCCTGCGCCTCGACCGGCGCGACGCGCCGGCCCGCCTCGGCGTGACGGCCGCGATGCAGCCTGTCCTGACGGATTGGATCGTGCTGCTGATCGAAGCCGGCGACCTCAAGCCGCAGCGTGACGGGCTGCACGCCCCGGACGGCTTTGCCGATGTCTCTTGGGATGCGCTGGTGGCGGACGGCGCCATGCTCGGTCTCGACACCGCGCCGATCGGACGGCTGCGGGATGACGGGGCGCGACGCGCGGCCGTGCTGCGAGGCGAGGCAGATGCGCTCTCGCTGTTCTTCGCCGCCGGCGATGCGGTGCTGTCGCCGGAATCGCTGTCGCGTGGCAGCCCGGCCGGGCTGGCGATGATCGCGGCCGGCTGCCGTATCCTGGCGGGCATGATTGCGGCTGCGACGGATGCGCCGTTGCGCATCCTCCATTTGGAAGCGCGCCGTGGCCTCACCACGGTGGACCTGCTGCGCAGCCTGCCAGAGACCGGTTGGGAACTGACCGTTGCCGATGTCTCCCCTGCCTTCCTCGCGGAGGCGCGGGCGACCTTGAACGCGGCCGGACTCGGCGACCATCCGGCGATCGAGTTCCGCATCGTCGATGCGGCGCGGCCACTCGCCACGCAGGGCATCGCGCCGGCCGGCTGGGATGCGGTGCTCGTGTTCAACGCCTTGCATCGCACCACGGACCTCACCGCGCAGTTGCCGCGCCTGCGGGAGATGCTGGCGCCGGGCGGATTGCTGCTGGCCCCGGAGATGACGGCGGACAACGACCTGCAGCGCGTCACCATCGCGCTGCTGGGCGAAGGCGCGGCGAGCGTCACTGATCAGCGCCGCGCGATGCGTGTCTGGCAGATGGGGGCGGCGCATTGGCGCGGCGCGTTGCATCGCGCCGGCTTCGCCGCGGCCGAGGCGATACACCCAAGCCCCGCGCGCGACGATTTCGCGCTGCTGCTGGCCCAGCAGGCACCCGCGGTGCAGGTGCCGGAGATGAGCGTGCTGCGCGCCTTCGCCGCCACGCGGCTGCCGGCCTACATGGTGCCGCAATCGGTGATGGCACTGCCGGCCCTACCGCTCAGCCCGACCGGCAAGGTCGATCGCCGCCAGTTGCCCCGGCCGCCGCGTCGTGCAGCCGTGGCCGATGCAGAGACGCTGCACGGGATGCAGGCGACCGTCGCCGCGGTCTGGCAGGAAGTACTCGGCGTGGCGCCGGCGCAGGCCGCGCAATCCTTCTTCGACCTGGGCGGCGACAGCCTGAGCGCGGTGCGCGTCATCGAGGCGCTGCGCCAACGGCGCGGCATCCCGGTGCAGGTGCGCGACCTGTTCGAGCACCCGGTACTCTCGGCCTTCGCCGCGCAGGTGGAACGGCGCGCCGAGGAAGCTCCCGTCACGGCGGATGACGCGCCGGTGCTGCTGCCCGCGCCGCATGATCGCCACGAGCCCTTCCCGCTGACCGATGTGCAGGAAGCCTACTGGATCGGGCGGCAGGGCGAGTTCGAGCTCGGCGGCGTCTCCTCGCATCTCTACATCGAGATCGAGGTGGATGACCTGACCCATGCGCAGGTGGACGCCGCCTGGCGGCGCCTGATCGCACGGCATCCGATGATGCGCACGGTGGTGGGGGAGGATGGCCGCCAGCGCGTCCTGCCGACCGTACCGGTCATTCCGATCCCGCTGCAGGAAGCGACCGATGCGGCGGGCGAAAGCGCCGCGACCGAGGCCGCCCGCGATGCGATGTCGCATCAGCTGCGCCCCGCGGATCGCTGGCCGCTGTTCGAGGTGCGCGCGCTGCGGCGGGCCAATGGCGGGCTGCGGTTGTTCGTTTCGCTGGAGAACATGCTGTTCGACGGCCGCAGCATGGGCATGCTGCTCGCGGAGTGGGGGATCCTCGCACGGGCGTCAGACCCGGATACGGCCCTGCCGCCGATTGGCTGCGACTTCCGCGACTACGTGCAGGCGCTGCGCGAGGCCGAAGGAGGGCCGCGCTGGCATCGTGCCATGGATTATTGGCTGCAGCGGCTGGAGACGATGCCGGCGGCGCCGGCCTTTGCGGTGCGTCCCGTGCCGGAAGGCCCGCCGCGCTTCACGCGCCGCGCCGGGCTGCTGCCGGCGGTGGCGTGGCAGGCGCTGCGCCGCCGCGCGCAGCAGCATGGTCTCACGCCCAATGCTGTGTTGTTGGCGATCTACGCGGAGGCGTTGCGCAGCCAGGCCGGCAGCGCCGCCTTCACGCTGAACCTGACGCTGTTCCAGCGCCTGCCGCTGCATCCCGACATCGACCGCGTGGTCGGGGACTTCACCTCCCTGATCCTGCTGGAATGCGACGGTGAGGAGGTCGCGGACCTGCTGAGCCGTGCGCGCGCCGTGCAGCAGCGGATCGCCGACGACCTCGCCCATGCGGAGGTCTCCGCGGTGCGGGTGCTCCGCGAAGTCGCGCGCCGGTCCGGTCGCTCGCGCGGCGTGGTCTGCCCGGTCGTGTTCACCTCCGCACTCGGTGCCGCGGGTGCGGGGGATGCGAGGCAGCCGCTCGGGCGCATGGGCTGGGGCATCACCCAGACGCCGCAGGTCTGGATCGACCAGCAGGTGCGTGAGGTTGACGGCGCGCTCGCCTGGAACTGGGATGCCGTGGAGGCGCTGTTTGAACCCGGCGTGCTCGACGCCATGGTGGAGGTGCAACGCCGGTTGCTGGAGCGCCTCGCCGCGGACGACGCCGCCTGGACGCAGCCACTGTTGGCCCTGCTACGGGAAACCGGCGCGACGCCCGCGCGCGCGCATGCACCCCCGGCGCGGCTGCTGCCGCCCCGCGACGTGCAGGCCGTCCCGGCGGCCACGTCAGCGCCGGACCGCATCGAGGCCCTGGTGATCGCCGCGCTGGAGGCCGAAACGGGCCTCGCAACCCCGCGTGACGTGAACTTCTTCGAGGCCGGCGCCACCTCGCTCTCGCTCATCCGCGTCTGCCAGGCTCTGCGCACCGAACTCGGCATCGTGCTGCCCGTGGTGGACCTGTTCGAGCACACCACGCCGGCTGCGCTCGCCGCCCATCTGCGGCGGCTGACGCGACCGACAGCGGCGCCCGACGTGGCGGCCCGCCCGATGCCTTCAGCGCACCGCCCGCAGCCGGCGCGGCGCCTTGCCGCGCGCCAGCGCGCCCGCGCGCTCTGACCCTTCCTCTCGAGACGGACGAAGCCATGCCCGACGTGAACGCCGCCCCGAACCCTGCGCTGGAGGAGATGCTGGAGGAGGATTGCCCGATCGCCGTGATCGCCGCCGCCTGCCGCATGCCCGGCGCGCCCGACCCGGCCACCTTCTGGCAACGCATCTTCGAGGGCCAGGACTTCACCCGCCGCTTCACGCCGGAGGAACTCGCCGAGGCCGGCATCGATGCCGCCACGGCGGCGCGCCCCGACTATGTCGGCGTCGGCGCCGTGCTGGATGACGCCTTCGACTTCGATCCCGCCTTCTTCGGCTACAGCGCTGCCGAAGCCCTCGACATCGACCCGCAACAGCGCCTGTTCCTGGCCTGCGCGGCGGAGGCGCTGCAGGTCGCCGGGCATGGCGGGCGGGCGCCACGCGGCAGCGTCGGGGTGTTCGGCGCGACGCGGCTCAGCACCTGGATGCGGCCGGACCGGGATATGCTGCTGCGCATCGCCTCGCCACGGAACTTCCAAGCGCTGACGGGCAACGACAAGGACTACCTGGCGACGCGCGTCGCCTACAAGCTCGACCTCTCGGGTCCGGCGCTCACCGTGCAAACGGCCTGTTCCAGCTCGCTCGTCGCCGTGCACATGGCCTGCGAGCAGCTCCGCGCCGGCGGGTGCGACATGGCGCTGGCCGGCGGCGTGGGGATCACCTTCCCCCAGGCGCTTGGATACCTGCATCGCGACGGCATGATCTTCTCTGCCGATGGCAGTTGCCGGCCTTTCTCCGCGGAAGCGAACGGCACCGGCATCGGCCATGGCTGCGGCGTGGTGCTGCTGAAGCGCCTCGCGGATGCCGAGGCGGATGGCGACGAGATCTGGGCCGTGGTGCGCGGCTCGGCCGTGAACAATGACGGCGCCGCGAAGGCCGGCTTCACCGCGCCGGGCATCGAAGGACAGGCGGCGGTGATCGCCGAGGCCCTGGACATGGCGGGCACCGACCCCGCAACGATCGGCCTGGTGGAAGCGCATGGCACCGGCACGCCGCTCGGCGACCCCATCGAGGTGGCGGCGCTGACGCGAGTCTGGCGCCGGTCCACCGATGCCGTCCAGCACTGCGCGCTGGGCTCGGTGAAGTCGAATCTCGGCCATCTCGACACGGCGGCGGGCATTGCGAGCTTCCTGAAGGCCGTCCTGGCGCTGCGCCACCGCGTGCTGCCGCCGACGCTGTATGCCGAGACGCCCAACCCCGCGCTGGAACTGGACACCAGCCCCTTCTTCCTGCCCGTCTTCGCGCTGCCCTGGGACAGCGACGGGCCGCGCCGCGCGGCCGTCAGCTCCTTCGGCATCGGCGGCACGAACTGCCACGTCGTGCTGGAGGAAGCGCCGGCCCGTCCGGTTGCCGCCGCCACCACATCCCCCGTTGCCCTGGCGGTGCCGGCCCTCAGCGCCGCGGGCGTCGCGCGCTATGCCGCGCGGCTCGCCGCCCGATTGGATGAGACCGACGCTTGTCCCGCGATACTGGCCGCCACCATGGCGCATCACGGGCCGGCGGCGCGGCAGGGCGACCTCATCCGTGCCGTGGTCGGTGCCGCGTCGCCGGATGCGCTGCCGGCGCAACTCGCGGCGCTGGCCCGGGGTGTGGTGCCCTCCGTCATCATGCGCGGCGACGCGCGGACGCTGCGCCTGACCGGTTGCGCGGCGGAAGCAGCCGCCGCGTGGCTGCGCGCGAGCTGGAGTGGCCGGGCCGACCCGTTCGGCCTGGCCAGGCTTCCCTGTCCCGCTGCGCTGCGCGCGTGGCGCGACGGGCATGACGCCGCCCTGCCGACATCGGCGCTGCTGCTGCCGCAGATGGCGCTCGCTTCGGCGCTGCTCGCCGTCCCAGGCGCGACGGTCGACGGCGAAGGCAGCGGCGGTGTCGCCTTGGCGCTGGCGCGGGAGGCCTTGCCCACCGAGGCGCTGGCCCGCCGCCTCGACGCCATCGATCGGGGCGAGGTGGCGTGCGGCGCTGTCGGGACGGACGCGGCCTGGCCCGTCGCGACGGGCATCATGGTCCATCTTGGCGAGAGCGATCCCGGGGCCCTTCGCCGCTGCCTCGACCTTGCTCTGTGGCAGGCGGGCCTCGGCGCCTGTCCCGTGCCGGTGCCGAGCCATCGGCTCAGCCTGCCACCCATGCCGTTCGAGGATCAGCGCCTGTATCGCCCCGTCGCGGCCGCAATGCCGCCGGCCGATGCGCCCTGGGCTGCCGTGCTTGCCGAGGGTGCTGCGGCCGTCGATGGCATCGCGGTGGATGCGGACCGCGTGACGCGGGAACACGCTGCCGTCGCCGCGCTGCATCGCCACCATGCCGGGCGCGCCTTCCTGTCTCTCGGCTGCCTCGCGGACAGCACGCCGCGCGATCTCGACAGCGTCGTGGCCGAGGCGCACATCGATCCGCGGTTCCGGCAACTCGCCTTCCGCCTGCTCGAGGACCTGGTGAGCGAAGGCGGGCTGCATCGGGACGCGGCCGGCCGCTTCGTCGGCCCCATCCGCCCCGGTGACGCGCCGGAGGCGAGCGACCTCGTCTCGCCGAGCCTCGCCGGGCTGATCGCGCGCACGGCGCCGCATCTCGATGCGGTGCTTACCGGCCGGACGCCGTTGGTGAACCTCGTCTTCCCGGAGGGCGACACCTCCGATGCCGCCGACCTGTATGAGAGCCACCACTACAGCCGCCATCTGAACGACATCGCGGCGCGTCTGGCCGGCGCGGTCGGGGCGGGGCGCAAGGTAACGGTCCTCGAGATCGGCGCCGGCACCGGCGGCACCACCGGCGCGGTGCTGGCCGCCCTTGGTCCGCAGGTCGGGCGCTACGTCTTCACCGACATCGGGCCCCTGTTCCTGGCCCGCGCGCGCGAACGCTTCGCGCAGGTGCCGGGCATGGAGTACGCCCAGCTGGACATGACGCAGGACGTGCTCGCGCAAGGCTTCGCGCCGGCGTCCTGCGATCTGATCGTGGCGGCGAACGTGCTGCACAATGCGGCCACGCTGCCGGGCGTGTTGCGCAACCTTTCCCGCCTGCTGAAGCCCGGCGGCGTGCTGCTGATGCGGGAACTCGTCGAGCGCAAGCCGCTGTTCGACATCGTCTTCGGCGCCCTCGCGCCGGCGGTGGACGACCATGAGGCCCGCGGCGGGCTGTTTGCATCAGCGGCGTTCTGGCGGGATGCGGCGCGCGCCGCGGGATTCGCCGAGACGGCGGCCTTCCCGGAGGAGACGACGCCGGAAGCGGCCATGGGCGAGGCCATCATCCTCGCGCGCATGCCGGGTGCCGTCGCGCCGGTTGGCGCCGACGCGCCACCCCTGTGGGCCGGTGTGGCGGGCGACGGCGACGACCCTCTCGCCCTGCTGGCCGAGGCGGCGCTCGCGGCGCAGCTTCTGCCCGGCACCCTGCTGGACATGGTCCCTGGCGCCCCGCTGCTCGCCGGGATCAGCGTTGAACTGCGACGGACGACCGGCCGTCTGCTGCTGCTCTCCAATGGCAAGGTTGTCGCGTCGGCGCGGCTTTCTCCGGTGGTCCCGCCGCTGCCTACGATAGGTCAGCCGACCGGCCCCGCGCCCGACGGGCTGCGCGCCGCCCTGGGCGGCCTGCTGCGAGATCCCGCCGAGACGCTCACCGTCCTCGCCGCGCCAGGCGATGCCACCCTGTGGTCAGCGTCGTTGGCGGATGGCGGTCGTGCCCTGGTCGCGGAGGGGACGGACTGCGCCCTGGTGTGGACAGCGCCTGCCACGGCACGTCGGTTGCTGCCGGCCACGCCCGCGACGCGCGCGATACTCGCGGCCGAGCGCTGGGACGCCGTTTCGGCCCCGGGAAGGCCCTCCGGGAAACCGATCCACCTGATCGGTGCCATCGGCGGCGTGATGACGGAGGCTTTGTCGGCCGAGGCGCGCCGCCAGGGTCGCGACTGCGTCCTCCGTGACGCCGGCGACGCCACGCTGGCGGGCAACGCACACACGCTTCTGCTGGTCGAGGACCTGATCGACGGCAGCGCCACCACGCCATCCGACCGCCTGCGCCCGGTGCAGGAGGCGCTTGCCGCCCTGGCCCGCGCCGCGCGCGCCGCACCCGATGGCGCGGGCGCCACGATCATCACGCGCAACGCCACGGCCCTGCCCGGCGAGACGGTGCAGGATCCGCTGGCGGCCGTGGCCCTCGGCATGGGCCTGTCCCTGGCGCGCGAGGCGAGCAGCGTTCCGATCGCGCTGCTCGATACCGATCTGAGCGCGACGAGCCTGACACGTCTGCTCGCCCTGCCGCCCGCGCTGTCCGAACAGGCGTCCTTCGGCGCCATTCGGCGCGGCCAGGCGTTCCGTCGCCGCTTCGCGGCGCTGCCCGATCGCGCGGACATCGCATGGTCGCTGCCGACGCAGGGCACAATCGTGGTGACCGGCGGCCTGTCCCGCCTCGGCCGTACCCTGATCGATTGGCTGGGCGGCCTCGGTCTGGCGGATGTGACGCTGTTCCTCCATCGCGAACCGACCGTGGAGGAACAGGCCTCCCTCTCGGCGTTGCGGGAGGCGCATGGCCTGTCCCTGCACCTGCTGCCGGGCATCGACTGCGCCGATCCGGCCGCCATCGCGCGCGGCTTCCGCACGCTGGACGCCGCCGCGACCGCACCGCGCGCCGTGTTCCATCTCGCCGGCATCGTGCGGGATGGGCTGATGGAACGCCAGGGTTGGGACGAAGCCGGGCCGGTGCTCGCGGTCAAGCTGAACGCCGCCGCCGCGATCATCCAGGCGATGACGCCGCATCCCGGCGCGCCGGTCGTATTCTTCTCCTCCCTTGCCGCTGTCGTCGGCCCGCCGGGAGAAGGCGCGCATGCCGGCGCCAATGCCGCGCTGGAGGCGATGGCCCGCCACGCCCGCAGCCAGGGTATCGCGGCCACCGCGATCGCCTGGGACTATTGGCGCGACGCGCTGCGCGACGAGCATCGCGCGCTCGCCGCCCGCTTCGTGACGCAGGGCCTGTCCAACGGGACGGGACTCGCTGCCCTTGCCGCCGCATTGGCGCAGCCGGAAGCGGTTGTAGTCGCGGCCGATCCCGCCGCTCTCGCCCTGCTGAACGGGGCGGCGGCGCGGCCTGTCGTGGAATCGACCGTCGAAGCGGACGACGTGCTCTGCTGGCTGCGGCATGCGGTGGCCAGGCTGGTCGGACGGCCGGCGTCGGAGATCGACGACGCTGCGGGCCTGATCCAGCTCGGCATCGATTCGCTGATGTTCCTCGATCTCGGCGAACGCGCCGGACGGGAACTCGGCGTCACGCTCAGCGCGGAAGCCGCGCTGGGGGCGGAGAACCTCAAGGCGCTGGCCGAGACGCTGCGCCAGCAGCGCGACGCCTCGTGATCGCTGCGACCCAGGGCGCGCCGCTGCGCATCGCGGTCTGCGGCGCGCGGTTCGGCGAAACCTATCTGAAGGCGCTGCGGGACGGCGTGCCGGGGCTGGTGCTGTCGGGCATCCTCGCCCGCGGCTCGCCGCGCTCGGCCCGTCTGGCTGAGGCCCTTCGCGTGCCGTTGTGGCAGGACCCGCGCGACGCGGTGCGCGGCAGTGACATGGCTGCCGTCGTGGTCCGCGCGGGATCGATGGGCGGCGGCGGCACGCAGCTCGCGGAAGCCCTTCTCGATGCCGGATTGCCGGTGCTCATGGAACACCCGCTGCATCCGGTCGAGATGATGCGGCTGCTGGATGCAGCCGCCCGGCGCGGCGTCGCCTTCCATGTGAACAGCGTCTACCCGTACCTGCCGGCGCCGCGGCGCTTCGGCCAGGCGGTCCAGGCCTGGCACGAGCACGCCGCCCCCGACCGCCCCGCCTATGCCGAGGCGACGACCAGCCGCCAGCTTCTCTATTCGACGCTCGACATCCTGGGCCGCGCGCTCGGTGGCCTCGCCGGGCTGCAGCTGGAACGCGGCGATGCGGCGACAGGCCAGCCCTTCGCGACGCTGGAGGGCGAGCTTGGCGGGTTGCCGCTGTCGCTGCGGCTGCAGGGCTATCTCGATCCGCAGGACCTCGACCACCACTCGCTGGTCATGCACCGCATGGCGGTGGGCGGGCCCGAAGGCAGCATCGAACTCGCCAGCAGCTTCGGGCCGGTGCTGCGCAGCCGCGCGCTCTACATGCCGGGCTATGCGGAAGGCAGCGCCTCCATGCTGCTGACGGACAGCGAACCCGCCGAGGCCAGCCCCTTCCTCGACGCGCCGATGCTCGGCATCGAGGCCGCGGAAGCACTGACGGGCCGCGATGCGGCGTCCGAGGCCCTGCCCGCCGCCGTGGCGCTCGCGCTGGCGCAGTTCGCGGCCGCGGTGCGCGGCGGTGGATCGCCGCCCAGCCAGGCGCCCGACTTCCTGACGCAGCTGGCCCGGGCCTGGCTGATGGCCGGGCAGAAGGCGGGCGCGCCGGCGCTCCGGCGCCTCGCGCCACCGCCGCCGCCCGCCAGCATCGGCCTCCATGCGACCGGGAGGGACCATGCCCTTGCCTGACGACATCCTGCGGATCAACGGCCGCATCTATGGCGAGCTCGATCGCGTGCTCGTCGCGCGCGGGCTCGGCGGCCAAGCCTTGTTCCTGAATTGGGGCTATGCGGGCAGCGGAGCCGAACCGGACGAGGCGGCATGCGAACCGCCGCAATACGTGCCGCAGCGCGCACAATGGAAGCTCGTGCTGGAAGCCCTGGGCGACGTCGATCCCTCGGGCCTGGACGTGCTGGATATCGGTTGCGGCCGTGGCGGCGCGCTGGTCGCGCTGGCGCGGCTGTTCGACAGCCGGTCTTTGTCCGGTCTCGACATCGGCGCGGCGAACATCGCGCATTGCCGGCGGCTGCCGGACCTCGCCTCGGCGCGGTTCCAGCAGGGTGATGCCTGCCGGCTGCCCTATCGCGACGCAGCCTTCGACCTGGTGATGAACATCGAGAGCTCCTGCGCCTATCCGGATGTCACCGGCTTTCTACGGCACGTGCATCGAGTGCTGCGGCCAGGCGGGCATTTCGTGTTCGTCGATCTCGTGCCGGCCGAGGCGCGCGGGGGGATGCGGGCGTTGCTGAAGGGCCTGGGCTTCTCGCTGCTGCGCGAACGCGATGTCACCGCAGCCGTGCTGCGCGCCCGCGCCGATGCCGCCTCGGCGGAGGATGCGGTATTCGCGGGCATCGCCGCCGCCTCCCCCGAAACGGCCGACTTCCTCGACACCTACCGGGCCGGGCCGGACACACCGATGTTCCGCGCCATGGGGCACGGCGCAGTGCAGTACATGATCTATCGCCTGCGCCGGATCGACGCGCGTGAGGGACCGCCACCGCCCGCGCCGGATCGCGGCGCGATGTTGCGCGCCCTGCTCGAAGGACAGCCGGCATGACGGGCGACGCCTGGTTCCCGCTGGCGCCCGGCACCGGCGAGACGTTGGTCTTCTGCTTCCCTTTCGCGGGGGGCTCGGCGACCTTCTACCGGCCCTGGATCGCGCCGGCCTCGGCGGCGGGCCTTGCGGTGCTGCCGGTCGAATTACCCGGTCGTGGCCTGAGGCGACAGGAGGCGCCGCAGCGGGATCTGCCGATGCTGATCGAGGCGCTGGGCCCCGCGCTGCGCGATCGCCTCGACCGGCGCTTCATCCTCTTCGGGCACTCGCTGGGGGCGCTCCTGGCTTTCGAGACGGCGCGGCATCTCCGGCGCCGCTATGCCCTGACCCCCGCGGCGCTGGTCGTGTCGGGGCGATACCCCCCGCATCGCCGCGGCAACCCGGACCGCTTCCGCCACGCCCTGCCCCCGCCGCGCTTCCTGGCAGCGTTGAAGGAGCTGGGCGGCACGACGCCGGAGATCCTCGCGCATCCCGATCTCATGGCGCTCGCGGAACCGCCGCTGCGCGCGGATTTCGCCCTGACGGAACTCTACGCGCATGTGGAGGAGGCGGCGCTCGACTGCCCGATCCTCGCCCTGACCGGGGAGGCCGATGCGGAGGTGAGCGTGGCGGAGATGGCGGAATGGTCCCGCCACGCCGCGGCCGGCTTCGAATTGGTCACGATGCCTGGCGATCACTTCTACCTGCGTGATCGTACGCCCGAGATGGTCGCCCATCTCACCCGCTGCGCCGCGCCGGCGTGAGGCCGCCGTGCCCGACACGCTGATGCCGCGATCCTCCGAGGATGCGGCGCGGCGGCCATCCGCACCACGTCGGTGGCGTTGGGTGGTGGTCGGCCTGTTGGCGGTGGCGCTGGCCGGCGGCATCGCGGCCTGGCGGATGCGGTCGCCGGCCGCGGTCGCGCCACCGCCATCCACCCCGACCGTCCTGACCGTCACCACGGTGGTCGCCACGCCGCGCAGCGTCCCGCACCGCATCCCGGCGGACGGGCCCATCGTCGCTTGGCAGGAGATGCGGCTCGGCATGGAACTCGGCGGGCTGCGCGTCACCGACGTCACCGTCGAGGAAGGCGACACCGTCGCCGCCGGACAGCTCCTCGCCCGCCTGGATGACAGCGTGATCGCGGCACAGCTCGACCGCGCCGACGCTTCGATCACCGAGGCGGAGGCCAGCCTGGCGCTGTCCCGCGCCGAGCTTCGCCGCGTCCAGTCGCTCATTGCCAGCCAGAACGCGGCGCGCCAGACGCTGGAACAGCGCGAGGCGGAAGTGCTGCGCAACGACGCCCGCCTCGCCTCGCTGCGCGCCTCGCGCGCCGAAGTCGCGGCGATGCTGGCCCAGACGCGCATCACGGCGCCGGATGCCGGCGTGATCCTCGCCCGCGACATCCTGCCGGGCAGCGTCAGCGTCGCGGGCCAGGTTGCCTTCCGCCTGCTGCGGCAAGGGCGCGTCGAACTGGAAGCGCGGGTGCAGGAGATGGACCTCGCCGCGATCCGGCCTGGGCAGGACGTGCTGGTGCGCCACGGCGCGCGCAGCGTTGCCGGCCAGGTGCGCGCCGTCGCACCCTCGCTGCCGGGGAACACCCGCCTCGGCGTCGTCCATGTCGCCCTGCCGACCGACCCGGGACTGCTGCCGGGCATGTTCGCCCTGGCCGTGATCGATGCCGGCGCCATCGAGACCATCGCGGTCCCGGCGGAAGCCGTGGTGTTCCGGGACGGCGCGCCGGCGGTCTTCGTGCTGGAAAGCGACCGCGCAAGGCTGCGCCGCGTGACCATCGACGCGACGCTGAAGGACGGTGCATTGGCGATCGCCGGCGGCCTTACCGCGGGCGATCGCGTGATCGCCATGGGTGCCGGGTTCCTCGCCGATGGCGACCGCGTGCAGGTTGGGGACGCACGATGAGCATAGCGCCGGACCGCGGCAACATCTCCGCCTGGTCGATCCGCAACCCGGTCGCGACCAGCGTGCTGTTCATCCTGCTCGCCATCTCCGGGATCGCTGCCTGGCCGATGCTGCGGGTGAACGGCATGCCGGATGTCGACCTGCCGGTCGTCACCATCACCGTCACCCAGCCCGGCGCCGCACCGACCGAGTTGGAAACCCAGGTGACGCGCCGCATCGAAGACGCGGTGGCGGGCATCAGCGACATCCGCCACATCTACTCGGCGGTGACCGACGGGGTCTCGACCACCATCGTAGAGTTCTGGCTCGGCAAGGGGATCGACGAAGCGACCAACGAAGTGCGCGACCGGATCGGTCAAATCCGCACGGAACTCCCCGCCGACATCACCGAGCCGGTGATCAGGCGTATGGAGTCGGCCGGTGGTGCCATCCTGACCTACACGGTCGCCGCCCCGGGCATGTCCGCGCCGGCGCTCAGCTGGTTCGTGGACGACACGATCGTCAAGGCGCTGCTCTCGGTCCGTGGCGTCGCCGGCGTGGCGCGGATCGGCGGCGCGGATCGGGAAATCCGCGTGGCGCTGCGGCCCGACCGCCTGCTCGCCTTCGGCATCACGGCGAACCAGGTGAACGCGCAGCTTCGCCAGGGCAACATCAACCTGCCGGCGGGGCGGATGACGCTCGGCAGCGCGGAACAGTCGCTGCGCACGCTGGGTTCCGCGGCGACGGTCGGCGCGCTGCGGGCGCGGCGCATCCTGCTGCCGGATGGCAGGGCGGTGCGCCTCGACAGCCTCGCGGAGGTGACGGACGGGACGGCGGAGACCCGCACCGCCGCGCGACGGGACGGCCGGCCCGTCATCGCCTTCGAGGTATCGCGCAGCCGAGGTTCCTCGGAGGTGCATGTGGCGGACGGCATCGAGGCGCGGCTTCGCACGCTGGGCGCAGCGCATCCCGATGTCACGATCCGTCGCGTGGCGACGACGGTCACAGATGTGCTCGATGGCTACCACGCGGCACTGGAGGCCCTGGTGGTGGGAGCGCTGCTGGCCATGCTCGTGGTCTGGATCTTCCTCCGCGACTGGCCGGCGACCTGGATCGCGGCGCTGGCCATGCCGCTGTCGCTGCTGCCGACCATCGCGGTCATCTGGCTCGCCGGCTTCTCGCTGAACAGCGTCACGCTGCTCGGGCTCACACTGGTCGTGGGCGTGCTGGTGGACGATGCGATCGTCGAGATCGAGAACATGGTGCGCCACCTGCGCGCCGCGCCGGAGCAGGGACCGCGCGCGGCGGCCTTCGCGGCCTCCGCGGAGATCGGCCTCGCGGTCATGGCAACCACCGCGACCATCCTCGCCGTCTTTGTCCCGGTTGCCTTCATGCCGGGCGTCGTCGGGCAGTTCTTCCGCGAGTTCGGACTCACGGTCGCGGCGGCGGTCGCCTTCTCACTCGTCGTTGCGCGGATGCTGACGCCGCTGCTGGGCGCGCACTACCTGCGCGTCGCGGTCACGCGGCCATCCGCGCGGCGCGAGGGCCGGATCTGGCGCGCCTTCCTGCCGCTGCTGTCCTGGTCGCTGCGGCATCGCTTCCTGACGCTGGCGGGCGCCATGGCGCTGATGGCCGGCACGGTCGCGCTGGTGCCGCTGATCCCGCAGGATTTCATGCCGGCCAGCGACGGCGGCCGCACCACGCTGGCGCTCGAACTCCCGCCCGGAACGCCGCTGTCCCGCACCGAGCGCAGCGCCCGTGCGGCGACAGAGATTCTCCAGGCGCGGCCCGAGGTTGCATCGGTCTTCGTCTCGCTCGGCACGATCGTGAGCGGGGAGGCCGGCATCGGTGCCTCGACCCGGACGGGCGAGCCGCGCATGGCGAACTTCATCGTCACTCTGCGCCCGCGGGGTGAGCGCAGCCTGACGCAGCAGCAGATCGAAGCGGCGTTGCGGCCAGCGTTGCGCAACATCCCGGGGGCCCGCATCCATTTCGGCGCCGATGGGCAGGGCGGCTCCCGCCTGCAGGCAACGCTGGTGGGCGATGACGCCGAGACGCTGGCGGCGGCGGGCCGCGAGCTGGAACGGCAGATGCGGGAGGTCCCGCACTTCGCGGCGGTGCGTTCAACCGCAAGTCTCCAGCGGCTGGAACTGCAGATCGTGCCGGATATCGAGCGCGCCGCCGATGCGGGCGTGACCACCGCTGCCATCGCCGCCGCCGCCCGCATCGGCACGACAGGGGATGTGGATCAGAACCTCGCGCGGTTCGACCTGCCGGGGCGGCAGATTCATGTCCGCACCATGCTGGATGAGCAGGCGCGGCAGGACCCGCACACGCTGCGCCAGCTGCGCGTGGAAAGCGGCACCGGGGATGCGGTACCGCTGGGCAATGTGGCGGAGATCCGGCTCGGCAGCGGGCCGTCGAGCATCGACCGCCTCGACCGGGCGCGGCGGATCACGGTGGAGGCGGAACTCGGCGCGATGCCGCTCGGTGAGGCGCTCGCGATCGTCGACGCGCTGCCGATCATGCAGGGGCTGCCTGGCGGCGTGCGGCGGCAGGACCTCGGCGATGCGGAGACGATGGCGGAACTGTTCGCCGGCTTCGGCATGGCGCTCGGCGCGGGCGTGCTGCTGATCTACCTGGTCCTGGTTCTGCTGTTCGGCGGGTTCCTGCAGCCGCTGACCATCATGGCGGCGCTGCCGCTGTCCTTCACCGGCGCTCTGCTCGCGCTGCTGGTGACGCAGCAGCCGATCGGCATCTCTGCCGTCATCGGGCTGCTGATGCTGATGGGCATTGTCGCGAAGAACTCCATCCTGCTGGTGGAGTACGCGATCATGGCGCGGCGGGAGAACGGACTCGGCCGCGACGCCGCGATGCTGGAGGCGGTGCGCAAGCGGGCCCGCCCGGTCATCATGACCACGATCGCGATGTGCGCCGGGATGGCGCATATCGCGATGGGCATCGGCGCCGATGCGGAGTTCCGCGCGCCGATGGCGATCGTCGCGATGGGCGGGCTCGCCACCTCCACGTTGCTGAGCCTGCTGGTCGTGCCGGTGGTCTACAACTGCATGGATGATGTCGAGGTGTGGCTGACGCGGCGGGCCGCGCCGCGCGGCATGGCGGCGGGGCGGTGACGACTTGTCAGGCGCCCCTCTCGGCCCGGCGCGCGAGGCCCGGGAGCAGGACGGCCATCACCAGCGCCAGCGCCGCCGCAAGGACGAAGCAGGCATCAATGCCGATGAACTGGCCGAGCAGCCCGGCGCTCATGCCCGCGATGGCCGCGAGCGCGGCGTCGGCACTCTGCAGCAGGGCGTAGTCCACGCCCGGCTGCGGCCCGGTCGCCCAGCCCATCATCGCGCTGTACAGCACGACGAAGGACGCGCCGGCGATGAAGCCGAGCAGCAGCGGCAGGGCCATCAGCGCCTCCCGCGGCAGGTCCGGCGTCATGGCGGCGGCGGCCAGGAGGATGAAAATCACGCCCTGGGTGGCGACCGCAAGGCGTAGAACCCGCCCCACATCGTGGTGGGCCAGGATGGTGGCGGCGACGATCGTGCCTGCGAGCCCCGCCAGCGTTCCGCCGAGCCCGGTCAGCCAGCCGAGCGTCTCGAGGTCGAAGCCGCGGTCGATCAGGAACGGCCCCAGCATGCCGTAGCCGATACGCAGCGCGATCTGCGCCGCGAGGACCGTCAGCAGCCCGATGCGGAAGGCGGGGCGACGGAGAGCGTCCCGCAGGGAAGGCCGATGGGCGGCCTGCCGAGCCGCGTCGCCCAGGGGCTCCGGCGTCAGCAGCAGCGGAATGGCGAACACTACCATGCAGGCGGCGATGGCCATGGCCGCCGGTTCCCAGCCGAACCGACCGACGGCGATGAGAAAGCCGCCGCCGCCGAGCATGATGCCGAGATAGGCGCCGCCGACCTGCATCGCGTTGCCCCAGCCGCGCGCCTGGCGGGGGAGCTGCTCGACCGCGAAGGCATCGCACGCGATGTCCACCGTGGCGGTGGCGATGGTTGCCAAGGCCAGGATCGCGAACAGCGTCACCGTATCGGTGCCTGCCATGGCGAGGACGGCGAGCAGTAGCGCCGTCGCGAGTTGTCCCGACAGGATGATGTGGCGCGAATGGCGCGTGCCGTCCGGGCGCAGCCGCAGGCTCTCGACCGCCGGGGACCAGAGGAACTTCAGCGCGTGGATCAGCATGAGCAGCCAGACGAGGCCGATCAGGCCCAGCGGCTGCCCCTGCTGCCGCAGCACGGCCGGAACGGACTGGAAGACCAGCCCGCCCACGATGGATTGCGCGGCATAGATGCCGACGACCGCGCCGAGGACGCGGCCGGTGGACAGGACCGCCACGTCAGTAGCTGGCGGTCAGGCGGACACCGACCTCGCGGCCCATGCCGACCTGGTAGAAGTTCCCGGCCGGGCCGGCCGAGAAGCCATAGGTAGCGTAGCGCTCATTCGTCAGGTTGTTGCCGTAGATCGTGGCCGTCAGGTGGCGGCTGGCTTCCCACGACAGGCTCGCATCGAGCAGGGCGTAGCTGCCTTGCCCCACGGTGTTCGCATCGTCGAAGAAGGTCTGGCTCATGTAGCTGACGCCGACGCGCGGGATCAGACGACCCGTCTCGCCCGGCAGGGTAATGGCGTAGGAAACGTCGAGCCCCGCCGTGACCTGCGGCGCATAGGCCGGGCGGTTGCCGACGTAGTTCACGTTGAGGCCGGTCGGGTCCAGGTACTTCGTGTACTCGGCCTGGTTGAAGGCGATGCTGCCCTCGATGCGGAGCCCCTCGACCGGCCGGAAGATCATCCTTGCGTCGATGCCGTAGGATTCGACGTCGCCCGTATTCTGCAGGTGTTGGAAGGGCTGCGCGCCGACGAAGGCCTGATAGCCTGTCGTGTTGGCGTAGTAGATCGCCGCCGAGGCCTCGAATGATCCGTCGGGCAGGCGGGCGCGGACGCCGAGCTCGAAATTGTCGGTGCGGGCGTTGCTGTACTGGAAGTTGAAGTTGTAGGGCGTGACCGTGCGCGTGAAGCCGCCCGGCTTGAAGCCGCTGCTGTAGAGCGCATAGACGCGGAATTCTTCGGAGATCAGGTAGCCGATCGAGATCTTCGGCGTCAGCGCGCTCTCGTTTCGTGTGCCGCGCAGGGAGACGTAACCCTCGGCGGTCGCCTCCGTGTCGATCACGTCGAAGCGCAGCCCGCCCGTGACGTCGAGCCGGTCCGTGATGTGCCAGGTGAGTTCGCCATAGCCGGCGTAGGTCTGCAGGTTCTGGGTCGAGACCTGGCCCGGGATGCGCCGCTCGAAGTCGAGGTTCTGGAACCACAGGCCGGCGACATAGGAGAACGGGCCGTTCTCGCCGGGGGTCGAGGCGATGCGCAGCTCCTGGGTGAACATGCGCTGCGTCTCGGGGGTGTAGGTATTCTGGATGGTGCGATCGAGGTCGCGGTCCTGCCAGCCGGTCATGGAGGAGATGACTGCGGGCCCCAGGTCGTAGGAGGCGACGAGGCCGAGGGTCGTCGTCGAGAGGCGGTAGTGCGAATCGTAGGGCAGCGCGACGCGGTTCCGGATGCCCTCGGTGCCGTAGACGAACTGCTCCTCGGCCGAGTTGGTCACCATGTAGCCGGCGTTGAACATGATATCCCAGGGACCGCCGGTCGGCGCGTAGCGCAGCCGCGCCATGCCGCTCAGATCCCGCGTGCCGCCATAGGCGGAATCACCGCCGGTCGGCGGGTAGTAGTTGCCGAACTGCTCGCGCCAACGGACCGTCACGTCGCCATAGAGGACGCCCGGCACGATCGGGCCGCTGGCCAGCGCGCCGGCCGAGGCCTGGCGGTTGCTGTAGGCGACGTCGCCGACGAGGCGCAGCGTATCGTCCGGGCGCAGCGTCAGAATGTTGATCACGCCGCCGATCGCGCCTGCGCCGTACAGCGTGCCTTGCGGGCCGTAGAGCACGTCCACCCGGTCGATCTGCATCGGGAGGAGCTGGCCGAGCAGCGCGAAGTCCTGCGGCAGCCCGTCCATCAGCACCTGGACCGAGGGGTTGTAGAAGTCGGAGGAGGTCTGGCCGCGAATGGTCACGTTGCCGTAGGCGATGGAGGAGCGGGGCCGGATGACCATGCCGGGGAAGGCACGGTCGATCTGCTCCACGGAAATGATGCCACGGTCCTCGAGAGTCTCCGCCCCGACCGACCGCAGCGTGCCATCCACCCGCATGGGATCCTGATCACGTTTGCCGCCGGTGATGGTCAGTTCGGGCAGCCGAACGGTATCCGGTGCCTCCTGCGCATAGGCGGTTTGCGCCGCCGTCATCGCGAAGGCCGAGACGGCCGCGATGCGGAAGGCGGAGCAAAGGGTCTTGCGGGTCATGGCAGCTCGTATGCTCGGACGGGACTGCCGCCCTAATCCGGCCGCTGCGGCATCCACGCCACCCGAAGCGGGGTTCGGATGGCTGGAATCGGGATCCATTTCGCAAACTGGAAAGAGCGAATTGCCGGCGAGCGCGATGAGTGAACAAATCGCGAAGGCCCGCTTGGGTTTTCAAGGCGATGGCCCGAGTGCCGTTCGGTTAAGGGGTGTCTGCCCCTCCAAGCCACCCCAGCAAAGGCCGAAGGGCCTTTGCAAACCTCAACCTGGTGCGGCGCGCTGCTGGCGGACTGGTTGCCGGAGGCCGCCCTTGCGCACGAAGCGCGCCTGAAACGGGCAGAGAGCCCGTCGCGTTTGGCACCAACAGATTGCGGTCCCGGGGGTCCAACCCCCTAGCGGGGTGGTTCGGAGGGGCAGCGCCCCTCCGATCTCCGATGGCGGAAGTACCGGGAGACCTCTCGACCTTTGGCGGGGCAGGTCCGGAGGATAGAGCCCCTCCTGTCCTTCCCATTCTCCCCGGTCGGGATCAGCCTGCCAGCGCTGCGATCTCCGTCGCCAGATTGGCCCGCGCCGGTGCGTCGTAGATCGCGGCGAGGCGCGTGCGGAACAACTGCTCCGCCGTGACGAAGCGTTCCAGCACGCGGCGGCGGCCGGCGCGCCATTCGGGTTCCGGCACCGCCGCGAATTCGCGCCGCAGCAGGGCGGTGTTGCGCGCGAAGACCGCCGGCGTCTCGGCCAGCGGCGTGAGATCGAGGTCCAGCAGGCGCTGGATACGGTCATCCCCGCCGGCATAACCGATGTGGTCGGCGGTCGCGCGGATCGCTGCCTGCACCCAATCCGATCCACCGGGAACGAGTGTCGCGAAAAGGTCGGCCGAGCGTGCTTCGTTGTCTCGCGCAAGCGGCTCGTAGATCGCGTCGTGGAACAGGATGGCGCGGGCCAGGTCGCGATCCGCCGGGTCGCCGCCATGCATCAGGTGGCGCAGCCAAAGCAGCCCGACATGCGCCGCGTCGTGGTAGCCGCGATGCGGTTCCGCGTGCCGGCGGCGCAGCTCGGCCACCGTCTGCGCCGGGACATCCGCCTGGGCGATCAGCGCGCCGAAGCTGGCCTGGCCTTGTGCCGGGTCAATCGCCAGGGCCTGCGTCGCGCGCAGCGAGACCGAATGGCCGGACATCGGTTCATCCGGCCCGGCGGAATTCGGTGCGGCCGCCGGGATCTTCGAGCACCAGGTGGTCGTTGTCGTATTGCAGGACGCGGAAGGTCTCGGCCGGCAGCATGCGGATGTCGGTGCAGCCGAACAGGCCGCAGGCGCGCCGCGGCGCCCAATCATCGACTGTCAGGCGAAGCCACGGGCCGGGGTCGGAAAGCGACCAGCGGCCGGAGACGGTCATCTCCGGGCCGGACGGACCGCGGTCGCGCCGGGCGAAGGCGCCGTCGGGGGACAGCGTGATCTCGACGGACTGGCCGCCCTCCGTCGCCTGCCAAGTGCCCGCAATGGGGTTGGCCGCGGCGCCGAGGAGGGGTGCCGCGATCAGGGCCAGCGTGAGCACGATGCGTCGGGAAAGGGCCATGACATCCTCCGTAGCAGGAAGACCCGGGGCGGGACTGTGCGGCAGGATGCAGCGCGCGACGATGAAGTGCTTCAGGTGGTGCATGGTACGCCGGAGAGGGGCCAGCCCCTCCCCGGCGAAAGCCTCAGCGTGACGATGGGCCGATCTCCGCCTCCAGTTCCTTGATGCGGGCCTGCAGAGTCGCGCGCATGGACGGGGCGGCGTGCGGCTTCAGCCCTGCCAGGGTTTCCTTCAGTTCGCGGAGCAGCTTCTCCTTCTCCGCGCGGCTGCGCTGGATGGGGCGTGCGTCGGAAAACTGGCCTTCGCGGCTGCGCATGTTGGTTCTCCTGCGTGTGACGACGGCGCGGTGCGCGCGCCATGGGAAGCGCAAAGGCCGCCCGAGTCGGGGCGGCCTCCGCGCCTTGCCGCCCCGCCGCGTGACGGCGGGGCTTCGTATGGATCGGGTGTCGCCCCGGACCGGGGCTACGCCCCGTCCATGGCGACGGATGGCGAGGTCAGATGTCGAGCATCAGCCGGCGCGGATCCTCGATGCTCTCCTTCACGCGGACGAGGAAGGAGACGGCTTCCTTCCCGTCGACGATCCGGTGGTCGTAGGACAGCGCGATGTACATCATCGGGCGGATCTCGACCTTGCCGCCGACGGCCATCGGGCGGTCCTGGATCTTGTGCATGCCCAGGATGCCGGACTGCGGCGGGTTCAGGATCGGCGTGGACATCAGCGAGCCGTAGATGCCGCCATTGGTGATGGTGAAGGACCCGCCGGCCAGCTCATCAAGCTTCAGCGCGCCGTCGCGGGCCTTCTTGCCGTAGCCGGCGATGGTCTTCTCGATCTCCGCGAAGGACATCTGGTCCGCATGGCGCACCACCGGCACGACCAGGCCTGACGGGCCGCCCACGGCGATGCCCATGTGAACGAAGTTCTTGTAGACGATCTCGTCGCCGGCGATCTCGGCGTTGACCGCCGGGAACTCCTTCAGCGCGGCGACGCAGGCCTTCACGAAGAAGGACATGAAGCCGAGCTTCACGCCGTGCTTCTTCTCGAACGCGTCCTTGTACTCGGCGCGCAGCGCCATCGCGGCACCCATGTCCACCTCGTTGAAGGTGGTGAGCATCGCGGCGGTGTTCTGCGCTTCCTTGAGACGCCGGGCGATGGTCGCGCGGAGGCGCGTCATCTTCACCCGCTCCTCGCCTTCCTCCAGCGCGCGCGGGGCGGCCTTCGGCGCGGCGGCGGCAGGCGCCGCGGCGGGGCGCGCCAGGTAGTCGAGCACGTCGCCCTTGGTGATCCGGCCATCCTTGCCGGTGCCCGCGCCGATGCCGGCGGCGGTCGCGCCGGTCTCGGCCATCATCTTCGCGGCGGCGGGGAAGGGGGCCTCGGCCGGGGTGCCGGGCACCGCGACGGGGCCGGAGACCGGGCGCGGCGTCTCGACCTTCGGCGCGGCGGGGGTCGAGGAGGCAGGCTGCGGGGCATTGGCGGGCTTCGCGGCCGCCGCGGCGCCGCCGGCGGCGATGGAGCCGAGCACGGCGCCCGGCTCGACCTCGGCACCCTCATCGGCGGCGATCGCTTCCAGCACGCCGGCCGACGGCGCGTTGACCTCGACCGTGACCTTGTCCGTCTCGAGTTCCACCAGCGGCTCATCGGCGGCCACCGCCTCGCCGGCCTTCTTCAGCCAGCGGGCGACGGTCGCGGTGGAAACGCTCTCGCCGAGGGTGGGAACAAGGATATCGGTCATGGCTTCGGTCCGTTCTTCTGCCCGTGCGCCGTCACAGCCCGAGGGCCGCGCGCACCAGGGCTTCCTGTTGCTGCTGATGGATGCGGGCGAGGCCCGTGGCCGGGCTCGCGGCTTCGTCGCGGCCGACATAGACCGGTCGCTTCGCCTTGATGCCGAGGCCCGCCAGCACCTTCTCGATGCGCCGGTCCATGAAGGTCCAGGCACCGTTGTTCTCGTGTTCCTCCTGGCACCACACCACCTCCGCGTTCTTGTAGGGCGCGAGGGCCTTGGCGAGATGCGTGGCGGGGAAGGGATGCATCTGCTCGACGCGAACCAGGGCGACGTCGGTGATGCCTTCCTCGCGGCGCTTCTGCAGCAGGTCGTAGTAGACCTTGCCGCTGCAGAGGACGACGCGCGTCACCTTCTCCTCCGGCGCGATCGCATCGATCTCCGGAATGACATAGTGGAAGGAGCTGCCCGGCCCGAAATCGGCCAGCGAGCTGACTGCCATCTTGTGGCGCAGCAGCGACTTCGGGGACATGACGACCAGCGGCTTGCGGTAGTTCGCCTTGAGCTGGCGGCGCAGCGCGTGGAAGTAGTTCGCCGGCGTCGTGAAGTTGCACACCCGCATGTTCCGCTCGGCGCAGAGCTGGAGGTAGCGTTCGAGGCGGGCGGAGGAATGCTCCGGCCCCTGGCCCTCCATGCCGTGCGGCAGCAGCATCACCAGGCCCGACATGCGCAGCCACTTCGTTTCCGCGCTGGCGAGGAACTGGTCGATGATGACCTGGGCGCCGTTCGCGAAGTCGCCGAACTGGCCTTCCCACAGCACCAGGGTGTGCGGGTCGGCCAGCGAGTAGCCGTAGTCGAAGCCGAGCACGCCGAATTCCGACAGCAGCGAGTTGAACGCGTCGAAACGCGGCTGGCCCTCGCGGATGTTGTTGAGCGGTACGTATTCGGCCTGCGTCGCCTGGTCGATCAGGTAGGCGTGGCGGTGGGAGAAGGTGCCGCGCTGCACATCCTCGCCCGACAGGCGCACGCGATGGCCGTCCAGCAGCAGCGTGCCGAAGGCGAGCGCCTCGCCGGTCGCCCAGTCGATGCCCTCGCCGGTCTCGATCGCCTGCTTCTTGGCCTCGAGCTGACGGGTGATCTTTGGGTTGATGGTGAAGTCCGCCGGCGCGCGGCAAAGCGCGCCGCCGACCTCGCGCAGCGTGTCGAGCGAGACGGCCGTGTCGTGGAGCTGTTCCACGTCCTGGCCCGCGGTCGCGTTCTTCAGGCCGGTCCAGTGGCCTTCCAGCCAGTCAGCCTTGTTGGGCCGGAACGACTGCGCTGCCTGGAAGGCGTCCTCCAGCGTGCTGTTGAAGCCGTCCAGCACCGCCTTCGCTTCCTCGGCGGAGATGCTGCCTTCCTTCGCCAACCGCTCGGCATAGAGCGTGCGCGTGGTCCGCATCTCCTTGATGCGGTTGTACATGATCGGCTGCGTGAACGCCGGTTCGTCGCCTTCGTTGTGGCCATGGCGGCGGTAGCAGACGATGTCCAGCACGACATCGGCGCCGAACTGCAGGCGGAACTCGGTGATCAGCCGCGCGCAGAACACCACGGCCTCGGGGTCGTCGCCATTCACGTGCAGGATCGGCGCCTGCACCGACTTCGCGATATCCGTGCAATACAGGCCGGAATAGGCGTGCACCGGCACCGTGGTGAAGCCGATCTGGTTGTTGGTCACGATATGGATCGTGCCGCCGGTGCGGTAGCCGATGAGCTGGCTCATCGCCAGCGTCTCATACACCACGCCCTGGCCGGCGAAGGCGGCGTCGCCGTGCAGCAGGATACCCATGACCGAATGCCGGCCCTTGGTGTCGCCAGCCATGTCCTGACGCGCACGCACCTTGCCGACCACCACGGGGTCCACGCATTCCAGGTGGGACGGGTTCGGCTGCAGCGAGAGATGGACCTTGCGCCCCTCGATCTCGATGTCGGTCGAGGTGCCGAGGTGGTACTTCACGTCGCCCGAGCCTTGCACGTCGTCAGGGTTGGCGCCGACGCCCTTGAACTCGGAGAAGACCTGCACGAAGGGCTTCTTCACGACGTTGACCAGCACGTTAAGGCGGCCGCGATGGGCCATGCCGATCGCGATCTCGTTCACGCCGCCCTTGGCACCGGCGCGGATCACTTCCTCGATCGCCGGAATGGTGGACTCGCCACCTTCGAGACCGAAGCGCTTGGTGCCGACATATTTGCGGGCGCAGAAGGCCTCGAAGCCCTCGGCCTCGGTCAGGTCCTGCAGGATCTGCTTCTTGGCGGCCGTGTCGAAGGTGGCGGACCAGGGCGCGCCCTCGATGCGGCGCTGGATCCAGGACTTCTGGTCCGGATCCTGGATGTGCATGAACTCGACGCCGATCGGGCCGCAATAGGAGGCCCGGCAGATCGCGATGATCTCGCGCAGCGTCGCCGTCTCCTTGCCCAGCACCATGTCCAGGAAGATCGGCCGGTCCAGATCGGCGTCCGTGAAGCCGTAGGTCTTGGGGTCGAGCTCCGGATGCGGCTTCGGCTTGGTCAGCCCCAGCGGATCGAGCTGGGCCTCCAGATGGCCGCGCACGCGGTAGGATCGGATGAGCATCAGCGCGCGCAGGCTGTCGAGCACGGCGCGGCGGGTGGCCTCGGGGTCGGCCGCGGCACCGGGCTTCGCGCCCTTGGCGGGGGCCGGGGCCTCGGGGTCGGGGCCGAAGGCGCCGCGCACGCGCGGGGCCCAGGAGGCACCGGTGGCGTCGGTCAGGACCGACCGCGCCTCATCGTTCAGCGCGGCGAAGAGCTCGGCCATGGAGGGGTCGACGCTGTCGGGCTTCTCGGCCCAACGGGCATATAGGTCCGCGAGGTACGCGGCGTTCGCGCCGGTCATCGCGGTTGCGAGGATGTCCACTCCGGCCATCGTTTCTCTCCGTGCCGGCGGGCGGCGCCGCCGGGGGTCGCATTCAGGGTTCTTGTTGCAGGTCCGCCGCCGAGCCTGACCCTCAGGCTGCGGCGGCGGTGCTTAACATAGGGCGGATGGCCCGATTGTGGCAGGGCCCCGGCCCTGCAGGGCTGATCAGCCCTTCAGCGCCTTGACCATGGTCGAACCGAGCGCGGCGGGGCTGTCTGCAACATGGATGCCAGCGGCGGCCATGGCTTCCATCTTCGCTTCCGCGGTGTCCTTGCCGCCCGAGATCACGGCGCCGGCATGGCCCATGCGGCGGCCGGGAGGGGCCGTGGCGCCGGCGATAAAGCCGACCACGGGCTTGTTCGGCTTGCCGGGGGCGAAGTTTTCCTTCTTCAGGAACTCCGCCGCGTTGATCTCGGACTGGCCGCCGATCTCGCCGATCATGACGATCGACTTCGTCTCGTCGTCCTTGAGGAAAAGCTCGAGCACGTCGATGAAGTCCATACCCTTCACCGGGTCGCCGCCGATGCCGACGCAGGTGGACTGGCCGAGGCCAGCGGCCGTGGTCTGGGCCACCGCCTCATAGGTCAGGGTGCCGGAGCGGGAGACGACGCCGACCGAGCCGCGCTTGTGGATGTGGCCCGGCATGATGCCGATCTTGCAGGCATCCGGGGTGATCACGCCCGGGCAGTTCGGCCCGACGAGGATCGACTTCGACCCGCCGAGGGCGCGCTTCACCTTCACCATGTCGAGCACCGGAATGCCCTCGGTGATGCAGATGATGAGCGGAAGCTCGGCATCGATGGCTTCGAGGATCGCATCCGCCGCGAAGGGGGCGGGGACGTAGATCACGGAAGCGTTGGCCTGCGTCTTCGCGACGCATTCCGCCACTGTGTCGAACACCGGCAGGTTCAGCTCGGGGTGCATCGTGCCGCCCTTGCCGGGCGTCGTGCCGCCGACATAGGTCGAGCCGTAGGCGATGCCCTGACTGGCGTGGAAGGTGCCCTGGGCGCCGGTGAAGCCCTGGGTCATGACGCGGGTGTTCTGGTCGACGAGGACGGCCATGGCTCAGGCAGCCTTCTTCACGGCGGCGACGACCTTCTGGGCGGCGTCGGCCAGGTTGTCGGCGGGGATGATGGCGAGGCCCGATTCAGCAAGGATCTTCTTGCCGAGTTCGACATTCGTGCCTTCGAGCCGGACGACCAGCGGCACCTTCAGCGAGAGGTTCTTGCTGGCGACCACGATGCCCTCGGCGATCATGTCGCACTTCGCGATGCCGCCGAAGATGTTCACCAGGATCGCCTTCACATTGGCGTCCGAGGTGATGATGCGGAAGGCTTCCGTGACGCGCGCGGCGTTCGCCGTGCCGCCGACATCGAGGAAGTTCGCCGGCGAGGAGCCGTACAGCTTGATGATGTCCATCGTCGCCATGGCGAGGCCGGCGCCGTTGACCATGCAGCCGATCTCGCCGTCGAGCGCGACGTAGTTCAGGTCGTGCTTGACCGCGTCCAGCTCCTTCGGGTCCATCTCGCTGTCGTCGCGCAGTTCCTCCAGGTCCTTGTGGCGGAACAGGGCGCTGTCGTCGAAGGACACCTTGGCGTCGAGCGCGACGATGTCACCCGCGCCGGTAACGACCAGCGGGTTGATCTCGACGATCATGCAGTCGAGCTCGATGAAGGCGCCGTAGAGCGCGGTCACGAACTTGGTGAAGGAGGCGACCTGCTTGCCCTCGAGGCCGAGGCCGAAGGCGAGCTTGCGGCAGTGGTAGCCGGAGATGCCCGAGGCGGGGTCGACCGCGACCTTCAGGATCTTCTCGGGGTGGTTCTCGGCGACCTCCTCGATCTCCATCCCGCCTTCGGTCGAGGCCATGATGGTGAGGCGCGAGGTGTCACGATCGACCAGCAGGCCGAGATAGAGCTCACGCTTGATGTCGCAGCCATCTTCCACATAGACGCGGGAGACGAGCTTGCCGGCCTCGCCGGTCTGCTTCGTGACCAGCGTCTTGCCGAGCATCGCATCGGCGGCGGCCTGCACATCCGCGATCGACTTGACGACGCGCACGCCACCCTTGCCGTTCGGGTCTTCCTTGAAGCGGCCGGCGCCGCGGCCGCCCGCATGGATCTGCGATTTCACGACATAGACGGGACCCGGCAGGGCCTCGGCAGCCTTCACGGCTTCCTCGGGCGTCCAGGCGACATGGCCGTCCAGCACGGCGACGCCGTAGCGGCGGAGCAGTTCCTTGCCCTGGTATTCGTGGATGTTCATGCCGGATTCCCTTTAGGGGGGCTTAAAGGAAAAGGGCCCGGCGTCGCCGCCGGGCCCCGGGGTGGGTCAGCCCACCAGCTTCTTGGACGCGTCGATCAGTTCCTTGACCGCGTCGCAGGACTTGTCGAAGGCGGCCTTCTCGGCGCCGTTCAGCTCGATCTCGACGATGCGCTCCACGCCGCCGGCGCCGATCACCACAGGCACGCCGACATACAGGTCCTTGATCCCGTACTGGCCTTCGAGCCAGGCGGCGCAGGGCAGGACGCGCTTCTTGTCCTTCAGATAGGCCTCGGCCATCGCGATCGCGGAGGCGGCCGGCGCGTAGAAGGCCGAGCCCTTCTCGAGCAGCTTCACGATCTCGCCGCCGCCATTCGCGGTGCGCGAGACGATCGCGTCGATCTTCTCCTGCGTCGTCCAGCCCATCTTGATCAGGTCGGGCACCGGGATGCCGGCGACGGTGGAATAGCGGGTCAGCGGCACCATCGTGTCGCCGTGGCCGCCGAGCACGAAGGCGGTCACGTCCTCGACGGACACGTTGAACTCATGGGCGAGGAACAGGCGGAAGCGGCTGGAATCGAGCACGCCCGCCATGCCGACCACCTTCTGCGGCGGCAGGCCGGACTTCTGCTGGAACACCCACACCATCGCGTCGAGCGGGTTGGTGATGACGATGACGAAGGCGTCCGGGCAATGCGTCTTCACGCCCTCGGCCACCTGCGCGATGACGCCGGCGTTCTTCGAGACGAGGTCGTCCCGGCTCATCCCCGGCATGCGCGGGAAGCCGGCGGTGATGATGACGACGTCGGAACCCGCGATCGCGCTGTAGTCGCCCGCGCCGGCCATGGCGGAATCGAAGCCGTCCACCGGGCCCGACTGCATGATGTCGAGCGCCTTGCCCGCGGCCACGCCCGGGAACACGTCGAACAGCACGACGTCGCCGAGTTCCTTGAGGCCGATCAGGTGGGCCAGCGTGCCACCGATGTTGCCGGCGCCGATCAGCGCAATCTTCTTGCGGGCCATGGGACTTCCTTGCAGGATGTGGTGCAGCGCGAAAAAGCGCCGCTACCTACTCCGTGGCCCGCGGCGCGACAAGGCTTGGAGGGCGGACCCGGCCATGCAGGCCGGATTGCCGGTCAGAGCGGCATGCAGCGCACGATGTCGTTATGCCCGCGGGCGAGGGTCGCCATCGTGCCGACCGGGCAGGACGCCGCCTGCGCGTTGGTGGCCGGCGCCAGACCCGACTGCCAGGACACGGCGCGGCGCGCCGGGGCGCAGTTGCGCCCACGGCAGGTGGCCGCTGCCTGCTGGCGGCCGGCAGTGCGGGTCGTGGTCCGCGCCGCGGTCTGGCGGCTGCGCGTCGTCGTCCGCGCCGTCGCCTGGCGGTTGGTGGTGCGTGCGGCCGTCTGTGAGCGAGGCTGCGGCGTGGCGCGGGTCAGACGCTGCGGCGCGGTCGCCCGGCGCGTGGCTGACGCACGGGCCGTCTGCGGCGCCGCTGCGCTGCGCGACTGCGCCTGGGTCTGCTGCGACCGGCTGCGGGCCTCGGAAGGCACAGAGGTCCACGCCAGGGTGGCTAGGGCGACCAGAGCCATGGCCAGCATCCGCATGAACCTACCTCTCATCAAAGGTGTGCAATGATTCTTTGACACTTCTAGCGGCGAGGGTGAGCGACGGGAAGAGGCGGGTTTGCTGCGATGCGGAACGAACCGGCGCGCCGGACGGCCGAAAGGAGCCTGGCCCCTCTCCATGATCACCTCATGTCAGATGCGGCAGGGCCAGGTAATCCTGCGACTGCATCTCGACCAGCCGCGACGCCGTCCGCTCGAACATGGCCGCGTTCTCGCCGCGTTCATACAGCCGGTCCGGGTAGTCCTCGGCGCTCGCCACCAGCTTCACGCGGTGCTCGTACAGCGCGTCGATCAGCGTGATGAAGCGCCGGGCCTTGTCGAAATTGTCCGGGCCCAGGCGCGGGATGCCGTCCAGCACGACAGTGTGGAAATGCGTCGCGACCGCCAGGTAGTCCGCCGGGCCGAGCGGCTTGCCGCAGATGTCGTTGAAGTCGAAGCGGGCGACGCCGCGCGCCGCCTGCGGCACCTCCACCGCGCGGCCGAGCAGTGTCAGCTTGCAGGGTTCCGCCGGCACGTCGCCGGTCATCTCGGCGAAGGCGGCATCGAGCGCGCGTTCGGCGCGGCCGTCGGGCGGGACGTGCCAGGTCGGCAGGCCGCGGATGCGGTCGCGGCGGTAGTCGCGCGCCGAATCGAGCACCAGCACCTCGATCCGCTTCTTGATGAGCTGGATGAAGGGCAGGAACGCGTCCCGCCCCGGCTTTCCCTTGAACAGGTTGTCCGGCTCGGTGTTCGACGTGGCGACGATGACGGCGCCCCGGGCGAACAGCGCCTCGAACAGCCGGCCGAGGATCATCGCATCGGCGATGTCGTGCACCTGGAACTCGTCGAAGCAGAGCAGCGCCGCCTCGGCGACGATGGAATCGGCCAGCGGCGGGATGGGGTCGGCGGTATCCCCATGCTGCTTCTTCCAGGCGTGGATGCGCTGGTGCGCCTGCTGCATGAACTGGTGGAAGTGGATGCGCTGCTTCCGCGCGACATCGGCCGAGGCGAAGAACAGGTCCATCAGCATGGACTTCCCCCGCCCGACCTCGCCGACGAGGTAGAGACCGAGCGGCGCGTCGACCGGCGCCTCATCCACCGGCTTGCGGCGGAAGAAGCGGCCGAGGAAGCCGCCCGTCTCGGGCGGCTCGACCTTCGGGTCGTAGCCGCGGGTGCGGCGCCAGAGGTCCTGCAGCATCTCGGCGGCGTGGATCTGGGCGGGGTCGGCGATGATATCGCCCGCGGCGATGCGCGCGCGCAGCGCCGGCAGCGGCCCTTGGGCAAGCGTGCGGGCTTCCGGGCCCGCGGCAGTGGCGGGCTGGGCGTCCGGGGGAGGGGTCATGATGCGTCCCGCTGTAGCCCGGGGCCCGGCAAGCGACAACCGCAGCCCGGCCATGTCCCCGGCGCCCTGGACGCCGGGGCCGCGCGGCCGGAGGCTGCCGGATCATGGAACAGCTCCTGTCCCATCTGCCGCCCCCGGGGGCCCTTCTCGGCATCGCCTTCGCGGCGCTGGCGGGTGGTTTGTCACGCGGCTTCTCGGGCTTCGGGGCGGCGTTGGTCTTCGTGCCCCTGGCGTCGGCCGCGGTCGGGCCGCGCGCCGCGATCCCGGTGCTGGCGCTGCTCGAGATCGTGTCCTGCCTGGTGTTCCTGCCCGGCGCCTGGGCCTATGCGGCGCGGCGTGAGGTGCTGGTGATGGCGGCCGGGGCAATCCTGGCCGTGCCGGTCGGCAGCCTGGTCCTCGCCCATTCCGACCCGGTGGCGCTGCGCTGGGGGCTGACGGTGCTGGTGCTGGTGGCGGTGGCCGTGCTCGCCTCGGGCTGGCGGTATCGCGGATCGGAATCGGTACCGCTGACGGTTGGCGTGGGCATGGCCGGCGGGCTGATGAGCGGCGCGGCCATGCTGGGCGGCGTGCCGCCGGCGGTATGGTGGCTCGGGCGGGCCGCCTCCGCGCGCGTGCTGCGCGCCAGCATGAATCTCTATTTCGCCATCCTGACCGCCGCGATCGTCGCGGCTTTCGCCCTGCACGGGCTGTTCGGCTGGCCCGCGCTATGGCTGGCGCTGGCGGCCGGGCCAGCCTACGGGGTCGGTCTCTGGGCCGGCGCCGCGCTGTTCGGGCTGGCCAGCGAGACGACCTTCCGCCGCACCGCCTACGGCCTGATCCTGGCCGCGGCGGTGCTCGGAATGCCGTTGTGGGACCCCCTCACGGGCCGATGATCCGGGCGGCGGCCACGATGTCGCGGATGCGGTCGGTGTCGGTCGCGCCGGCTTCGACCCGAGCGATCGCCTTGACCTCCGCCGCCTGGATCGCGCGCAGGCGCTCGAGGATGGCCGGCGCGCGGTCCAGCGGAATCACGACGACGCCGTCGGCATCGCCCACGATGATGTCGCCCGGCCGGACATGCTGGCCACCGAGGGTGACGGGCGCACCCACCACCGCGGGGCCGTTCGCCGCCGGGGAGGCCGGAATGATGCCGGCGGCGAACAGCGGCAGGCCGGTGGCGACGATGCCGGATTTGTCACGGGCCAGCCCGTCGGTGACGAAGGCGGCGATACCCTTGTTCTTCATCATGCCGGCGACGATGTCGCCGACCACCGCCGTCGCCGTATAGGCATCATTGGCGATGACGACGACGTCACCGGGCTGCGCCTCCGCCAGCGCGCCGTACACCCCGACCACGTCGGCGGGGTAGGACAGGGCGGTCATCGCCGGGCCGACGAAGGCCGCGTTGCCGGGGTCCATCGGCTTGATGCGGTGGTCGAGCGCCCCGCGACCGTCCATGGCGTCGGCGAGGTGCGACGTCTGCGCGCCGCGGAAGGCTTCGACCAGCGTCGGGTCCGGGCGATGATGGCCGCGGTGGATCGTCATCAGCGGCGGGTTGTCGAGCATGGCGGTTTCCCCTGCATTTTCCCTGCGGGGAGCCTCGCCTGCGTCAGCCGATGCGTCCAGTCGCCATGGGGCGGGCGGGCGGAATGGCAACCCGCGGGGGCACGAAAGCGCGGGGCATCGGTTGCGGTGCGGCAATCCCCGTGTTATCCGCCCGCCGCCGCCCGGGGGCTTCCCTGCGCGGCCATGTCGTATGCCGCAGCCCAGAAGAAACAGGACCGCGATCGCCAGTGGCCGCCGCCGAGACCAGCCCGACCGCCTCCCTCGCCGCCGTGAAAACCGGTGGTGCCCCTGAGCGCTATGCGCTCGCCTTGCTCGGCCTCGCCGACGACAAGCGCCAGACCGATCCGGGCGCGCTGGATCGCATCGCAGCCGATCTCGAAGGACTGTTCGGCCTTTGGCGCGACGATGCCGCCTTCCGTGAGTTCGTCGCCGATCCGCGCCTCGATGCCGCCAAGCAGCGCGCGGGGGCCTTCGCGATCCTCGACCGTGCCGGCATCGGCACCGAGGTGAAGAACCTGGTCGGCGTGCTGATCACCAATCGGCGCCTGGCCCAGCTGCCTGCTGTGGCGCAGGCCTTCGGCACGCTGCTCGCGGAACGCCGCGGCCAGCAGACGGCCGACGTGACCACCGCGCATCCGTTGACGGACACGCAGCGCGCTCAGATCACCGCCCGCCTCACCGAGGCCGGCTGGTCGAATGTGCGCCTGTCCGAAAGCGTCGACGCTTCCATTCTCGGCGGGCTGATCGTCCGGATCGGTTCCCGCCTTTATGACAACAGCATCAAGTCCAAGCTGCAGCGCCTGCAGTACGCGATGAAAGGGGCCGCCTGACCATGGATATTCGTCCCGCCGAAATCTCCGAGATCCTGAAGCAGCAGATCGCGGGGTTCGACGCCGACGCCAACGTGGCCGAGGTGGGCACCGTGCTGACCGTCGGTGACGGCGTCGCCCGCGTGTACGGCCTGCAGAACGTGATGGCCGGTGAGCTGGTCGAGTTCCCGTCCGCCGGCCTGCGCGGCATGGCGCTGAACCTCGAAGCCGACAATGTCGGCGTCGTGATCTTCGGCGACGACCGCGGCATCCGCGAGGGCGACACCGTCTCCCGTACCGGCTCGATCGTGGACGTCCCCGTTGGCAAGGGCCTGCTCGGCCGCGTCGTCGACGCGCTCGGCAACCCGATCGACGGCAAGGGCCCGCTGACCGACGTGACGCGCACCCGCGTCGAGGTGAAGGCGCCCGGCATCATTCCCCGCAAGTCGGTGCACGAGCCGATGCAGACGGGCATCAAGGCGATCGACGCCCTGATCCCGATCGGCCGCGGCCAGCGCGAGCTGGTCATCGGCGATCGCCAGACCGGCAAGACGGCGGTGATCGTGGACACGATCATCAACCAGAAGCCTGTGAACGCGACGGGCGATGAGTCCAAGAAGCTCTACACCATCTATGTCGCGGTCGGGCAGAAGCGCTCCACCGTCGCCCAGCTGGTGAAGACGCTGGAAGAAAACGGCGCGCTCGAATACTCCATCATCGTCGCGGCCACCGCTTCCGACCCGGCGCCGATGCAGTTCCTCGCGCCCTATTCCGGCTGCGCGATGGGCGAGTTCTTCCGCGACAACGGCATGCACGCGGTCATCTTCTATGACGACCTGTCGAAGCAGGCTGTCGCGTATCGCCAGATGTCGCTGCTGCTGCGCCGTCCGCCGGGCCGCGAGGCGTATCCGGGCGACGTGTTCTACCTGCACTCGCGCCTGCTCGAGCGCGCGGCGAAGATGAATGACGATTTCGGCAATGGCTCCCTGACCGCGCTGCCGGTCATCGAGACGCAGGCCGGCGACGTGTCGGCCTACATCCCGACCAATGTCATCTCCATCACCGACGGCCAGATCTTCCTCGAGACCGAGCTGTTCTATAAGGGCATCCGCCCGGCCGTGAACGTCGGCCTGTCGGTTTCCCGCGTGGGCTCGGCGGCGCAGATCAAGGCGATGAAGCAGGTTGCCGGCAAGATCAAGCTGGAGCTCGCGCAGTACCGTGAGATGGCGGCCTTCGCGCAGTTCGCGTCGGACCTCGATGCGACGACGCAGGCGCTGCTGGCTCGCGGCGCGCGCCTGACCGAGCTGCTGAAGCAGCCGCAGTACAAGCCGGTTCCGGTCGAGGAGCAGGTGGTGTCGCTGTTCGCCGGTACCCGCGGTTATCTCGACCGCATCACGGTGAATCAGGTCGGCGAGTTCGAGCGCCGCATGCTGGCCGACCTCAAGGTCCGCGAGCCTGCGATCCTTGACGCGATCCGCACCGACCGGGAGATCAAGAAGCCGACCGAGGACAAGCTGGTCGCCTTCCTCGACTCCTTCGCCAAGTCCTTCAGCTGAGCGGAAAGGGGGCGGAGAGCCTCACATGGCCAGCCTGAAAGACCTCCGCATGCGGATCAACAGCGTGAAGTCCACGCGGAAGATCACGCAGGCGATGAAGATGGTGGCGGCGGCGAAGCTTCGCCGCGCCCAGTCCCGCGCCGAGGCGGCGCGGCCGTATGCCGAGCGTATGGAGCGTATGCTCGGCTCGCTCGGCGCCGCGGTGGCGGGGCAGCCCGATGCGCCGAAGCTGCTGGTGGGCACGGGCGGCGACGCCGTGCATCTCCTGGTGGTGGTCAGCGGCGATCGCGGCCTGGCCGGCGCCTTCAACACCAATGTGGGCCGCTTCGCGCGCGCCCGTATCCGTGAGCTGGAAAGCCACGGCAAGACGGTGAAGGTACTCGCGGTGGGCCGCAAGGCGGCGGTGTACCTGCGGCGCGAGTTCGGCTCCCGCTTCGTGGGCGACATCTCCTTCGCCGGGAAGAAGGTGGTGGGCTTCGAGGATGCGGCCGAGGTCGCGGCGAAGATCACCGAGATGCTGGAAGCCGACGAGTTCGACGTCTGCACGCTGATCTACAACCGCTTCAAGAACGTCATCACGCAGACGCCGTCCGAGCAGCAGCTGATCCCCGGCGCCCTGCCGGAGCAGGAAGCCGCCGACGCGACCGCACCGCAGGCGCTGTACGAGTATGAGCCGGCCGAGGACGAGATCCTCGCCGCGCTGCTGCCGCAGAATCTCGCCGTGCAGATCTATCGCGCCATCCTGGAGACCAGCGCCGGTTTCTACGGCAGCCAGATGACGGCGATGGACAACGCCACGCGCAATGCCGGCGACATGATCAACCGGCTGACCATCAACTACAACCGTACACGCCAGGCCAACATCACCAAGGAGCTGATCGAGATCATCTCCGGTGCCGAAGCCGTTTGAGCAGGGAACTCGCACGATGAAGAACAACGTCGGCAAGGTCACGCAGGTGCTGGGCGCCGTCGTGGACGTGCAGTTTCCGCAGGAGCTGCCGTTCATCCTGAACGCGCTCACCACCAAGGTCGAAGACCGTACCCTGGTGCTGGAAGTCGCGCAGGAACTCGGCGAGCGCACCGTGCGCTGCATCGCCATGGACACCACGGACGGCCTGGTGCGCGGCACGGAAGTCGTCGACACCGGTGCGCCGATCTCGGTGCCGGTCGGCCCGGGCACGCTCGGCCGCATCCTGAACGTCATCGGCGAGCCGATCGACGAGCGCGGCCCGGTGCCGCACGACAAGGCCTACAACATCCACCGCGAGGCGCCGGCCTTCGACGAGCAGGCGACGGCGGCCGAGATCCTTGTCACGGGGATCAAGGTCATCGACCTGCTGGCCCCGTACCTGAAGGGCGGCAAGATCGGCCTGTTCGGCGGCGCCGGCGTCGGCAAGACCGTCACCATTCAGGAGCTGATCAACAACGTCGCCAAGGGCCATGGCGGCGTGTCGGTCTTCGCCGGCGTGGGTGAGCGCACCCGCGAGGGCAACGACTTGTACCACGAGATGGTCGATGCCGGCGTCATCAAGCTCGGCGACGGCACCACCGAGGGGTCGAAGGTGGCCCTGGTGTACGGCCAGATGAACGAGCCGCCGGGTGCGCGCGCCCGCGTCGCGCTCTCGGGCCTCTCGATGGCGGAATACTTCCGCGACGAGCAGGGCCAGGACGTGCTGTTCTTCATCGACAACATCTTCCGCTTCACGCAGGCGGGCGCGGAAGTGTCGGCGCTGCTGGGCCGCATCCCGTCGGCGGTGGGCTATCAGCCGACGCTCGCCACCGACATGGGCGCGCTGCAGGAGCGCATCACGTCCACGAAGAAGGGCTCGATCACCTCGGTGCAGGCCATCTACGTGCCGGCCGACGACCTGACCGACCCGGCGCCCGCGACGTCCTTCGCCCACCTCGACGCCACGACGGTGCTCAACCGTTCGATCGCCGAGCTCGGCATCTTCCCGGCCGTCGATCCGCTCGACTCGACCTCGCGTGCGCTCGACCCGCGCATCGTGGGCGAGGAGCACTACAAGACGGCGCGTGAAACGCAGCGCATCCTGCAGACCTACAAGTCGCTGCAGGACATCATCGCCATTCTCGGCATGGATGAGCTGTCGGAAGAGGACAAGCTGGTCGTGGCGCGCGCGCGCAAGATCCAGCGCTTCCTGTCGCAGCCCTTCCACGTCGCGGAAGTCTTCACCGGCACGCCGGGCGTGTTCTGCAAGCTGGAAGACACGATCCGCTCCTTCGCGGGCATCGTCGCCGGCGAGTATGACCACCTGCCGGAAGCCGCCTTCTACATGGTCGGCACGATCGAAGAGGCCGTGAAGAAGGCCGAATCGCTCAAGGCCGCTGCGTAAGCAGCGTCTTTGATTGACCCTCAGACGCCGGGCGGCGGCATCCGCCGCCCTTGGCGTCGCCGCGTGACTGGCGCGCTTGAGGGGTAAGCCTTATGGGCGGCGCCGGCCGCTGTGCGGCCGGATTCTCCGAGGTCGGCGTCCCGATTGGGCGGGCACACCGGTTGCAGTGTAGGTTTCGGGAGCGTTTGCGATGGCCACCTTCCAGCTCGAGTTCGTCTCCCCCGAGAAGCTGCTGCTCTCGCGCCCGGTGGAGATGGCCGTGCTACCCGCCGCCGAGGGTGAGATGGGCGTGCTGCCCGGCCATGCCCCGATGATCGTGGCGCTGCGCGGCGGCGTCATCAGCGTGACGGAAGACGGGCAGGTCACCGAGCGCCTGTACGTTGCCGGCGGCTTCGCCGAGGTGACGCCGACCCGCGTGACCATCCTGGCGGATGAGGCGACGCCGGTTGCCGAACTGTCGAAGACCGATGCGATCGAGCGCATTACGGCCGCCGAGGCTGCATTGCTCGAAGCGCAGGACCTTTCACCCGAGAAGCGCGAAGCTGCGATGAATCGCCTGCTCGCGGCCCGCGCGATGCTGGATGCCGCCCAGGCGGCGTGATCCACCGGCCCTGCGTTACTGCAGCGCAGTCACGGCGCGACAATTCAGTGACAGCTTGCCTTGAATCTGCCCAGCGTCCCATGAGAATGAGGCGCAGGCAGACGCGGTTCCGACCAGATCCACCGGCGAGGTAGGCGATGAAGCATTGGCATATCGACGAGGTGGGCTGGGACAGGTTCGATCCATCGAAGGTCGATCCGCAGATCGTGCCGCTGGTGAAGGCCGCGGCGATGGTCGAACGCAATGCCGCCGACTACGTCACCTACCTGACCCGCATCTTCGCCGACGATCCGGACTTCCGCGCTGCGGCCGAGCATTGGGGCGTCGAGGAGACGCAGCACGGCGACGCGCTGGGCCGCTGGGGGGAGATCGCCGACCCGGGCTGGAACTTCCAGGATGCCTTCGCGCGCTACCGCGCCGGCTACAAGATCCAGCTCGATGCCGATGCGTCGATCCGCGGATCCCGCACCGGCGAACTCATCGCGCGCTGCATGGTCGAGACCGGCACGTCCTCCTACTACACCGCGCTCGGCGAATCGACCGAGGAGCCGGCGCTGAAGCAGGTCTGCCGGCTGATCGCGGCCGACGAGTACCGGCACTTCAAGCTGTTCTACGACCACATGAAGCGTTACCTGGCCCGTGAGCAGCTTTCCTTCACGCGCCGCCTGCGCATCGCCCTCGGCCGCATCGGCGAAAGCGAGGATGACGAACTCGCCTACGCCTTCCACTGCGGCAACGAGGCCGAAGCCGTGCCGTACGACCATGCGCGCTGCATCAGCGGCTACATGGGCCGGGCGATGGGCTTCTACCGCTTCCGCCACATCGAACGCGCCACGGGCATGATCTTCAAGACGATCGGCCTCGAACCTCGGGGGCGGGTTTCCGACATCGCGGCGAAGGGTGCCTGGCGGCTGCTGTCCTGGCGGCGGGACCGGTACTTGGCGGCGCTGCGCAAGGCAGCAAACGAGAATGCCGGGGACAGCGCCCAGGCGGCGTGACCCTGCCGGCGGACGGGCCTTCGTGCAGGCCCGGCGCAGGCGACGACCTCGGGGACACACCCCGATCCGACGACAGCCGCGCGCCATGTGGCTCGGCGGGCGAGCGCCGGCACGACCCTGGCACCTTCATCGGCCATGCTTTCCCCGACCATCACCTATGGGCTCTCGGCGATCGGCATCGCGCTGTGGGACATCCGCGCGAAGGCCGCCCATGGGGGTCGCGGAAGGGTCGCCCTGCATGGGGTTCCCAGCCGTTCGGCACGCCCGGCCCGCGCCGAAGGCGCCGCGCCCGCCCGGCGCAGGGTTCGGCCCTGGCGAGCCGGCAACCTTCCGGCGAATCGCGATTGTGACAGCGCGAAACGCCCGATCTCCTGGGACTACCCTGGCTCCATTCCGGACAATGACGCGCGGTTAAGAAAAATCTTCGGCCCGGATCGATTTTCCCTTTGCGGCGCGGGCGGGCCGGTCCTATACGCCGGCCCAGACGCAGTACGCACGTGCCTCTGGCCCCCGGCCGCCTAGCGGCCAAAGGGTTTACGCAACGACGTCAAGCGTTCTGGCAACCCCGTCCGGCCTGGCCGGGCGGCCTACTTTGGTCGCTGGTTCGTTCGACCGTTTCGTCAACCTTGGGCCGTCGCCGTGACAGGTGGCCCACCGGAGCCTGGAGTGTACGGCGATGACCCCGAAGATCGCCCGGTATCTGCGCGATTCCGCGCCGGCGACGCCATGCCTCGTCGTGGATGTGGACCGCGTGGAGGAGAATTATCGCCGCCTGAAGGACGTGCTGCCGCTGGCGCGCGTCTACTACGCCGTGAAGGCCAATCCGGCGGCCCCGATCCTTGAGCGCCTGACGGGCCTTGGCTCGTCCTTCGACGCAGCGTCGTGGGAGGAGATCGACGCCTGCCTCACCGCCGGTGCAGCGCCGAGCGCGATCTCGTTCGGCAACACGGTGAAGAAGGTGTCGGCCATTCGGGCGGCGCATGAGGCCGGCGTGACGATGTTCGCCTTCGACAGCGAGCCCGAGCTTCTGAAGATCGCCCGGCACGCACCCGGCGCGCGCGTCTATTGCCGCATCCTGGTCGAGAACAAGGGTGCCGAATGGCCGCTCAGCCGCAAGTTTGGCTGCGAGCTGGACATGGCACGCGACCTGATGGTGCAGGCGCAGGCGCTCGGCCTCGACCCCTACGGCATCTCCTTCCATGTCGGCAGCCAGCAGACCAGCACCGCGGCCTATGAGGGCGCGATCGCTCGCGTCGCCATGCTGTTCACCGACCTCAAGGAGGCCGGGGTGAAGCTGCGCATGGTCAATCTCGGCGGCGGCTACCCGGTGCGCTACCGCGCCGAGGTGCCGGCGATCGACGATTTCGGCATGGCCATCATGGGCGCCATGACCCAGCATTTTGGCAATGATCTGCCGGAGATGCTGATCGAGCCGGGCCGCTTCATGGTGGGCGATGCCGGCGTGGTCAGCAGCGAGGTCGTGCTGGTTTCCCGCAAGGGGAAGGACGACCCGGTGCGCTGGGTCTATCTCGACATCGGGCGCTTCGGCGGCCTCGCGGAGACCGAGGGCGAGGCGATCAAGTATGCGTTCCGCACGCCGCATGAAGGCGGGGCGGACGGTCCGGTGACGATTGCCGGCCCGACCTGCGACAGCACCGACACGCTATATGAGAAGTCGAACTACCGCCTGCCGCTGGCGCTCGACTGCGGCGATCGCGTGGAGCTGCTGTCCACCGGCGCCTATGTGACGAGCTACGCCTCGCAGAACTTCAACGGCTTCCGGCCGCTGGCGGAACACTACATCTGATGATCGGAGGGGCTCTGCCCCTCCGCACCACTCCGCCAGGATGCTCGGCATCCTGGACCGCAGTCTGTTCGCGCCACGCGGAACAGACGCGTCGGGACTCAGAAGCGCGCCCGGTGCGCGGCAGCCCGCCGTGACAGTGGCGCCCGGCGCCAGATCGAGGTTTCCAAAGGCCCTTCGGCCTTTGGTGGGGTGAGGTCCGGAGAGGGGCGACGCCCCCTCTCCGCCGCTACCGGCCTCAGCCGCCGAGCCGCGCCTTCACCATCGGCCCGGCCTTCGCCATGTCCAGCGTCGCGGCGTGCTTTGCCTTCAGCGCGGCCATCACCTTGCCCATCTCCTTGATCGACCCCGCGCCGGTCTCGGCGACCGCCGCGTCGATCGCGGCGGCCATGGCGGCGTCGTCCATCTGCTGTGGCAGGAAGGCTTCGATCACGGCGATCTCGGCTTCTTCCTTCGCGGCCAGTTCCTCGCGCCCGCCCTGGCGGTACATCGTCACGCTCTCCGCGCGGGACTTCGCCATGCCGCGCAGCATGGCGATGATGCCTGCCTCGTCGACCGGCGGGTTCGGCCGGGCCGCGATGTCGGTGTCCTTCAGCTTGGCCGTGATCATGCGCAGGGTGGAGACGCGGGCGCTGTCGCCGGCGCGCATGGCGGTCTTGAGGTCCTCGGTGAAGCGGTCGCGCAGGGACATTTGATGTGATCCTCGATCAGTATGTGCGATATAGCGCGTTGGCGGCCTGGGAGGAAATTTCCCGCGCGACTGATTCAGCTTGCGGCGGGAATTCCTTTCCCGGCATAAGCCCTTCCCATGCGCACCGTGGAAGAGATCATCGGCCTGCTCGGCGGGCTGGACGCGGCAGCCGCGCGCTGCGGCGTCGGGACCGAGGCCATCCGCAAATGGCGGCAGGCCAAGGCGATTCCGGCGAAGCATTGGCCGGCGGTGCTGGCGGCCACGGGCCTCGCCTTGTCGGACCTGCCCGGCGCGCCACCGGAAACCCAGAAGACGGAGACCGCCATGGACGCGGCCGATACCCCCCCTGACGGCGCCACGGGCTGCCTGGTGCTGGCCGACGGGACGATCTTCTGGGGCCGCGGCTTCGGGGCCGAGGCCGCGACGGTCGGCGAGATCTGCTTCAACACGGGCATGACCGGGTATCAGGAAACGCTGACCGACCCGTCCTATGCCGGGCAAATCATCACCTTCACCTTCCCCCATATCGGCAATGTCGGGACCAACCCCGAGGACATCGAGACGATCACACCGGCCGCGCGCGGGCTGATCGTCAAGCAGGACGTCACGGAGCCGGCGAATTACCGGGCGACGAAGCACCTTGATGCCTGGCTGCTGTCTTATGGCATTCCGGGCGTGTCGGGGATCGACACCAGGGCGCTGACGGCCCGCATCCGTGATCTCGGCGCGCCGAACGGGGTGATCTGCCACCGGGCGGATGGGAAGTTCGACATCGCCGCGCTGAAGGCGCAGGCGGCGGCGTGGCCGGGGCTCGAGGGCATGGACCTCGCGAAGGAAGTCAGCGTCCGCCAGACCTATCATTGGGACGAGACGGAATGGGCCTGGCCGGAAGGCTTCGGCCGGCAGGCGGCGCCCGCGCACAAGGTCGTCGCGGTCGACTACGGCGCGAAGCGCAACATCCTGCGCTGCCTGGCCTCGGCCGGCTGCGAGGTCGTGGTGGTGCCGGCGACGGCGACGGCCGAGGAAATCCTCGGCCACAAGCCGGATGGCGTGTTCCTGTCGAACGGCCCCGGTGACCCGGCCGCGACCGGCGAATACGCGGTGCCGGCGATCCAGGGTGTGCTGGAGAGCAGGGTTCCGGTCTTCGGGATCTGCCTGGGGCATCAGCTCCTCGCGCTCTCGCTGGGTGCGAAGACCTACAAGCTGCCGCGCGGCCACCGCGGCGCGAACCAGCCGGTGAAGGACCTGACGACGGGCAAGGTCGAGATCACGTCGCAGAACCATGGCTTCGCCGTGGACCCGAAGACCCTGCCGGCGAATACGGCGGTCACGCATGTCTCGCTGTTCGACGGCACGAATGAGGGTATCGCGGCGACCGACCGCCCGGCCTTCTCGGTGCAGTATCACCCCGAGGCGAGCCCCGGCCCCTCCGACAGCCACTACCTGTTCCATCGTTTCGTGGAGATGATGGAGGCGTCCAAGGCCGCGCGGGGCTGAACCCCGCCGGCGGGTCGCGTCCGATGATCGTAGCGCCGCAGGGCGCGAAGGTCTGAATCGGCCGCGCGAACAAAGGGGAGATGGCATGTTCGATCTGAAGGGGCGCGCTGCGCTCGTCACCGGCGGCAATGGCGGCATCGGGCTCGGCTTCGCGCGCGGGCTGGCAAAGGCCGGCGCCGCGGTCATGGTCGCCGGGCGCAACGCCGCGAAGAACGCGGCGGCTGTCGCGGAGCTGAAAGCGCTGGGTGCCGTCGCCGACAGTGTCGAAGTGGACGTGACCGACGAGGCCTCGATCCGCGCCATGGTCGCGACCACGGCCGAGCGGCTCGGGCGGCTCGACATCCTGGTCAACAACGCCGGCACCAATATCCGCAACCGTCCGGAAAGCTACCGGATGGAGGATTGGCACACCGTCATCGCGACGAACCTGACCAGCGGCATGATCGCCGCGCAGGCGGCGCATCCGCATCTGAAGAAGGGCGGCGTCGGGCGCGTCATCAACAACGGGTCGATGCTGTCGATCTTCGGTCTGCCGTTCCACGCCGCCTATGGCGCGTCGAAGGGCGGTGTGGTGCAGATGACGAAGTCGATGGCCGTGGCCTGGGCCGCCGACGGCATCACGGTGAACGTCATCCTGCCCGGCTGGATCGACACCGACCTGACCCGCAAGGCGCGGCAGGACATGGCGAATCTGAACGAGGACGTGCTGCGGCGCACGCCTTCCAAGCGCTGGGGAACGCCGGGCGATTTCGAGGGCGTGGCGGCCTTCCTCGCCTCCGACGCGGCAGCCTTCATCACCGGGGTCGCGATCCCGGTCGATGGCGGGTTCTCGGTTCACGGGTGACGATGTGCGCTGGCGGCGAGCGATCCTGATGGGACTGGCGGCGAGCCCGCTGGTGGTGGTCGCGGCGCTCGCCGCGGCGCCGGAGGGCAGCCTGCGCTGCGCCGAACCCGTCCTGCGCTCCGTCAGCCCGGATGGCACGCATGAACTGACCGTCTGCCCGCGCCGGTCCTGGCGCTTCGCCATGCCGGGCCAGGGCAGCGACGTGCCCGGCTGGGTGGTGTTGCGAGACGGTGACGGACACATCGCGGGCGTCGTCGATGTTGGCGTCATGCTCGAGATCGACCAGCCGGCCGAATGGGAGAGCGGCGTTGCGCTGATCCCGCTCGCCGCGCGGATCGAGCCTTTCCCGCGTGACCTTCCGGCATGGCGGCGCGTGCTCGACGACCGCCGGCGGCGGCTCGCCGCGCATCTGGGCCTGGCGCCGCGCAGCGAGGAATTCCGCTGATGCCGACGATCGAGACGCTGCTGGTCTTCGCCGCGCTGTCCTTTGGGCTGGCGGCGACGCCCGGGCCGAACATGCTTTACCTCGTCTCCCGCGCGCTGGCGCAGGGGACGGCGGCCGGGCTGGTTTCGCTGGTGGGCTGCCAGGTCGGCTCGCTGGTCATCATGCTGTGCGCGGCCGCGGGGCTGACGGCAGCGCTGTTCGCGGTGCCCTACGCCTGGGATGTGCTGCGGATCGGCGGGGCGGCGTATCTCGCCTGGCTGGCGTGGCAATGCCTGCGGCCGGGCGGGCAGCCGATCTTCGCGCCGCGCGCCATGCCGCGGGAACCGGCGCTACGCTTGTTTTCCGTCGGCTTCGCGACGGCGGCGCTGAACCCGAAGGTCGCGCTGTTCTATGTGGCGGTGCTGCCGCCCTTCATCGATCCGGCGCTCGGCAGTGTCTTCGTGCAGGGCGCGGTGTTGGGCGCGGTGCAGATCGGCGTCGCGATCGTCTTCGATGGGCTGCTGGTCTATGGCGCGGCGGGTGTGGCGCGGTTCCTCGGCACGCGGCCGGCCTGGATGGCGGCGCAGCGCTGGCTGCTCGGCGTGGCGCTGGCGCTGATCGCGGTGAAGCTCGCAACGGACGGGCGGCGCTGATGTATCTCTACGGCCTGGACGCGCTGATGCACGGCGGCATCGCAATGACCATCGTCCTGCTGCCGGCGGTCGTGCTGTTCTGGCGCCTGACCGGAACGCTGCGCGGAGGGCGCGCGCTGCGGCCCTTCGTGACCGTCGTCGCGTCGTACGGCGCGGCGTGCGCCGGCGCCGGGCTCTGGGCCTTCAATTTCGAGCGCCCGAGCTTCGTCGACGAAGCCATGGCCGGCGCGCTGATCATCGGCGCCGTCCTCGGCCTCGTCGCCTTCCTCATTCTCCTTCTCCTCCCGCGGAAAGCCTGAACCATGCGTCGCACCGTTCTGCTCGCCCTGCCGCTTCTCGCAGGCTGCGGCACCTCCGGCTGGCAGGACCCGCCGCGCGGCCAGCAGACGATCTGCGACGACACCGGCGCGCGAACGAATATCGGACCCGAGACGCGGCTCGACGCACGCCCGCGCCCTGAATGCCGGCCGGCCCCTGCCGCGCCGCAACGCTGAACACCGAGCTGGATCCCTTACCCATGCCGAAGCGCACCGACATCAAATCCATCCTCATCATCGGCGCCGGCCCGATCGTCATCGGCCAGGCCTGCGAATTCGACTATTCGGGCGCCCAGGCCTGCAAGGCGCTGCGCGCCGAGGGCTATCGCGTCATCCTGGTCAATTCCAACCCGGCCACGATCATGACCGATCCGGGCCTGGCGGATGCGACCTACATCGAGCCCATCACGGTCGAGATCGTCGAGAAGATCATCGCGAAGGAACGCCCCGACGCGCTGCTGCCGACCATGGGCGGGCAGACCGCGCTCAATACCTCGCTGAAGCTCGCCGAGGCGGGCATCCTCGAGAAGTATGGCTGCGAGCTGATCGGTGCGAAGGCCGAGGTGATCGACAAGGCAGAGGACCGCCAGAAGTTCCGCGACGCCATGGCAAAGATCGGCATCGAGAGCCCGAAATCCGCCATCGCCCACACCATGGACGAGGCGCGCGAGGGGCTGAAGCTGGTCGGGCTGCCCTGCGTCATCCGCCCCTCCTTCACCCTCGGCGGCACGGGCGGCGGCATCGCCTACAACCGTGAGGAATTCGAGCAGATTGTCTCGGCCGGTCTCGCCGCCTCCATGACCTCCGAGGTGCTGGTCGAGGAGAGCGTACTCGGCTGGAAGGAATTCGAGATGGAGGTGGTCCGCGACCAGGCGGACAATTGCATCATCATCTGCTCCATCGAGAATCTCGACGCGATGGGCGTGCATACCGGGGACAGCGTGACCATCGCGCCGGCGCTGACGCTGACCGACAAAGAATACCAGCGGATGCGCGATGCCTCCATCGCGTGCCTGCGCGAGATCGGCGTCGACACGGGCGGGTCGAACGTGCAGTTCGGCATCAACCCCGCCGATGGCCGCATGGTGGTCATCGAGATGAATCCGCGCGTGTCGCGCTCCTCCGCGCTGGCGTCGAAGGCGACGGGCTTCCCGATCGCCAAGGTCGCCGCGAAGCTCGCCGTCGGCTACACGCTGGATGAGCTGCAGAACGACATCACCATGGTCACGCCGGCATCGTTCGAGCCGACGATCGACTACGTCGTGGTGAAGATCCCGCGCTTCACCTTCGAGAAGTTCCCCGGCACGCCGCCGACGCTGACGACCAGCATGAAGTCGGTCGGCGAGACGATGGCGATCGGGCGGTCCTTCGCGGAGGCGCTGCAGAAGGGCCTGCGCGGGCTCGAGACCGGGCTGTCGGGTCTGGATGAGATCCCCGTGCCCGGCGACGGATCGGCCCAGGCGTTCCACGCCGCGCTGGCGACGCCGAAGCCCGACCGCGTGCTGGTCGTGGCGCAGGCGATGCGCGCCGGCGTGTCGCTCGAGGAAATCCACGAGGCATCGAAGTTCGATCCGTGGTTCATCCGCGAGGTCGAGAAGATCGTGCAGGCCGAAGCGACGGTGCGCGAGAAGGGCCTGCCGCAGAATGCGACCGCGCTGCGCAAGCTGAAGGCGCTGGGCTTTTCCGACACGCGGCTCGCGACGCTGGCGAAGGTCAAGGATGCCGAGGTCGCTGCACTGCGCGGCCGGCTCGGCGTGCAGGTGGTCTACAAGCGCATCGACACCTGCGCCGCGGAGTTCGCCTCCGAGACGCCCTACATGTACTCGACCTATGAGGGCGGCTTCGGCGTGCCGGTCTGCGAATCCCGCCCGACCACGCGCAAGAAGGTGGTGATCCTCGGCGGCGGGCCGAACCGCATCGGGCAGGGGATCGAGTTCGACTATTGCTGCGTTCATGCCTGCTACGCGCTCCGCGACGCCGGCTACGAGACCATCATGGTCAACTGCAACCCGGAGACGGTCAGCACCGACTACGACACCTCCGACCGCCTGTATTTCGAACCGCTGACGGCCGAAGACGTGATCGCCCTGATCCGCAAGGAACAGGAATCCGGCGAGGTGCTCGGCTGCATCGTGCAGTATGGCGGGCAGACGCCGCTGAAGCTGTCCCAGGCGCTGCACAAGGCGGGCATCCCGATCCTCGGCACCAGTGCGGAGGCCATCGACATCGCCGAGGACCGCGAGCGCTTCCAGCAACTGCTGAAGGGCCTCGGCCTGAAGCAGCCGCAGAACGGCACGGCGCGTAATCTGGACGAGGCGATCACCGAGGCGAACCGCATCGGCTATCCGGTCGTGGTGCGCCCATCCTACGTGCTCGGCGGCCGCGCGATGGAGATCGCGCATAATGACGAGCAGCTCCGCCGCTTCGGTGCGGAGGCGGTGAAGGTCTCGGGCGAGAACCCGATCCTGATCGACCAGTACCTGCAGGATGCGATCGAGGTCGATGTCGACTGCATCTGCGATGCCGAGGGCCGCGTCTACGTTGCCGGCGTCATGGAGCATATCGAGGAAGCCGGCATCCATTCGGGCGACAGCGCGTGCTCTCTGCCGCCCTACTCCCTGCCGCCGGCCATCGTGACGGAGCTGAAGGCCGAGACGGAAGCCATGGCCCGCGCGCTGAAGGTGCAGGGGCTGATGAACGTGCAGTACGCCGTGAAGGATGGCGACATCTACGTTCTGGAGGTGAACCCCCGCGCCTCCCGCACCGTGCCCTTCGTCGCCAAGGCGACGGGCGTCGCGGTCGCGAAGATCGGCGCGCGCGTCATGGCAGGCGAGGCGCTGTCCACCTTCAAGCTCGATGACGACGCGGTTTCCCGTCACGTCGCGGTCAAGGAGGCTGTCTTCCCCTTCAACCGCTTCCCGAACGTGGACGTCATCCTCGGACCCGAGATGAAGTCGACGGGCGAGGTGATGGGCCTGGATCATTCCTTCGAGCGCGCCTTCCTCAAGGCGCAGCTCGGCGCCGGGGTGAAGCTGCCGGAGGCCGGCACCGCCTTCATCTCGGTGAAGGACAGCGACAAGGCGGCGGCGGTGACCGTGGCGCGGCGCCTGGCGGATATGGGCTTCAGCCTGCTCGCCACGCGTGGCACCGCGGTCCGCATCCGCGAAGCGGGGCTGGAGGTCCAGGTGGTCAACAAGGTGCTGGAAGGCCGGCCACATTGCGTGGACGCCATGAAGTCCGGTGACATCCAGCTGGTGATCAACACCAGCGGCGGCGGGCAGTCCGTGGCGGACAGCTTCGACATCCGCCGATCCGCCCTGACCCACGGCATCCCGCACTATACGACCGCGGCCGGTGCCCGGGCTGCGGTGCATGCGATCGCGGCCCTGAAAGCCGGAACGCTTGATGTGGCGCCCCTGCAAGCGTATTTTGCCACGTCGTTCTGACCGCGTGGGGGCCCCTTCGGGCCCCCGTGGCGTCTCTTCCCCCCGCCGCCCGTCAGGCCTGGACAACCGGACCGAGGGGCCGGGCTCCGGGGGAGTGCTGCTATCTCTGGGAAAGGATCGCCGTGCAGAAGTTCCCGATGACCGCCGAAGGCCTGGTGCGTCTGGAGGAGGAGCTGAAGCTCCTCAAATCCGAAGAACGCCCGGCCATCATCCGCGCGATCGCCGAGGCGCGCGCGCATGGCGACCTGTCGGAGAATGCCGAGTACCACGCGGCGCGCGAACGGCAGTCCTTCATCGAAGGCCGCATCGGCGAACTCGAATCCATCATCCCGTCCGTCGAGGTGATCGACGTCTCCCGCCTGTCCGGGGACAAGGTGCTGTTCGGCGCCAAGGTCACGATCGTCGATGAGGAAAGCGAGGACGAGAAGACCTACCGCATCGTCGGCCAGTACGAGGCGGACATGAAGAACGGGTCGATCTCCGTCACCTCGCCGCTCGCCAAGGCGCTGATGGGCAAGAAGGTCGGCGACTCGGTCGAGGTCCCGGCCCCGGGCGGCGCCCGCTCCGTGGAAATTACCGCCGTTCATTACGCCTGACCGCCGGCGACATTGCCGTGCGGCCAGGGCGCTCCGGGGTTTCCCCGCGGGCGCCCTTCCTCTTTCTGGTCAACCGATTCAAGGAATTCCGATGTCCGCCGTGAATGCGATCCGCACCGACGAGGCCCCTGTCGCGCCGAGCGTCACGCTCGCCGACATCCGTGCCGCGGCCGAGCGAATTCGCGGGGCCATCATCCGTACGCCGACCATCGAGAACCCCGCGGTGAACCGCGTGGCCGGCACGCGGGTGTTCCTGAAGCTGGACAATCTGCAGGCCACGGGCGCCTTCAAGGAACGCGGCGCGGCGAACCGGCTGGCGCTGTTGTCGCAGCGGGAGCGGGAGGCCGGGGTCATCGCCATGTCCGCCGGCAACCACGCCCAGGCGGTCGCGCGGCACGCGCAGCTTGCCGGCGTGAAGGCGACGATCGTCATGCCGAGATTCACCCCGGCCACGAAGGTGGTGCGCACGGAATCCTGGGGCGCGCGCGTCGTGTTGCATGGCGCGACGCTGGCCGAGGCCGCCGCGCATGCGCATGACCTCGCGTTGCGCGAGGGGCTGGTGTTCATCCACCCCTACGACGATCCGGGCGTGATCGCCGGCCAGGGGACGATGGCGCTGGAGATGCTGGAGGACGCGCCGGAGATCGGCGCGCTGGTGATCCCCATCGGTGGCGGCGGGCTTTGCGCCGGCGTTGCGACCGTGGCGGCCACGCTGCGGCCGGGTGTGCCGGTCTTCGGCGTGGAGGTTCAGGGCTATCCGGCGATGGCGCAGCGGCTGGCGGGCGAGCCGGTTTCCGTCGGCGGGCCGACCATCGCGGAAGGCATTGCCGTGCGCGATGTGGGCGAGATGCCGCTCAGCATCCTGCGCCGCTGCCAGAGCGAGGTGCTGCTGGTGCCCGAGCGCGCGGTGGAGCAGGCCGTCGCGCTTCTCGCCGAAGGCGCGAAGGTCGTCGCGGAAGGCGCAGGCGCCGCGGGCCTCGCGGCCGTGCTGACCTATCCGGAGCGCTTCCGCAACCGCGTGGTCGGCACGACCGTCTGCGGCGGCAACATCGATGCGCGCGCGCTGTCCAACGTGCTGCTCCGGCAGTTGCTGCGCGACGGCCGCATCATGCGCCTGCATTTCGACATTCCCGACCGGCCGGGCATGCTCGCCGACATCGCGCAGCGCATCTCGGATCTGGGCGGCAACGTCATCGAGGTGAAGCACCAGCAGCTGTTCGGCGCGCCGACGGTGCAGAGCACGGAACTGCACCTGATGATCGAAGTGCGGGACGCGGCGCAGGGCGACGCGATCATTGCCGCGATGGAGGCGGCCGATTACGTCGTGCGGCGCGGATAGCCGGCATCCACGCGCCGGGCGGGGGTGCGAGGCGATACGGCCTCACTCGATCGGCACCCCCGCCGTATCCTTCGCCGTCCGGATCGTCTGCAGCGTCTGCACGCGCAGCACGGATGGCGCGTTGGTCAGCCGTGTCGTCAACTCGTTCTCATGCGCCGTGTCGCGGGCGACCAGGCGCAGCAGGAAGTCGCCGCCGCCGCGGATCATGTGGCACTCACGCACTTCCGGCCATGCCGTCGCGAGCGATTCGAAGGCATCGAGCACGGCGAGCTTTTGGGATTCCAGCCCGACCAGCGCAAAGAAGGTGATCTCCCAACCCAGCGACACCGGGTCCACATCCGCGTGGTAGCCGCGGATGATGCCGGCTTCCTCCAGCCGGCGCACGCGTCGCAGGCAGGGGGGCGCCGACAGGTTCACCCGCCGGGCCAATTCCACATTCGTCATACGGCCGTCCTGTTGCAGCTCGGCGAGAATGTGCCGGTCCACCGAATCGAGGTCGGCTTCGTGTTCACGGTTCATCAAGACAGCTCGTTTGCTTCGTTGCTCAGCCGCAGCCGCTGGCGCAATATCATTGCAGCGGCCCGGGGCTTCAAGGCATTGGGTTGTGACGGCGCCGGGAGTGCCCGATATCCTGTGAATTGCAACACGGTATGGAATGCCTGACGTGGCCGAGACGCACCGCACCCGCCTTCTTATCATCGGCGCCGGCCCGGCGGGGTACACGGCCGCCATCTATGCCGCCCGTGCGGGCCTTGCGCCGCTGGTCGTCGCCGGGCTGCAGCCGGGCGGGCAGCTCACCATCACCACCGATGTCGAAAACTACCCGGGCTTTGCCGAAGCCATCCAGGGCCCCTGGCTGATGGACCAGATGCAGAAGCAGGCCGAACATGTCGGCACGAAGGTGATCTACGACATCGTCACCGGCATCGACCTGTCGCGCCGCCCGTTCCGGGCGACTGGCGATTCCGGCGATGTGTACGAGGCGGAATCGGTCGTCATCGCGACCGGCGCCCAGGCGCGTTGGCTCGGCATTCCGGGCGAGAAGGAACTGGGCGGCTTCGGTGTCTCCGCCTGCGCGACCTGCGACGGATTCTTCTATCGCGGGAAGGACGTGGCCGTGATCGGTGGCGGCAACTCCGCGACGGAGGAGGCGCTGTACCTGTCGAACCTCGCGCGCCACGTCACGCTGATCCATCGCCGGGATTCGCTGCGGTCGGAGCGCATTCTCCAGCAGCGGCTGTTCGCGAAGCCCAATGTGACGGTGATGTGGGATACGGTCGTCGATGCCGTGCTTGCCGACCCGTCAGGCCGGGTGCCCGTGGCGCGCGGCCTGGCGCTGCGCCATGCGCGGACGGGCGAGCCATCGGAACTGAAGGTGGACGGCGTCTTCGTGGCCATTGGCCATGCGCCGGCGACCGCGCTGTTCCAGGGGCAGGTGGAGATGGATGCGGAAGGCTACATCGTGACGCGGGCCGGCACCGCGCGGACCTCGGTCCCCGGCGTCTTCGCCGCGGGCGATGTCCAGGACAAGGTGTACCGCCAGGCGGTCACCGCCGCGGGGACGGGCTGCATGGCCGCGCTGGAGGCGGAGAAGTTCCTCGACGCGGCGGATGCCGAGACAGAGCAAGCAGCAGCCTGATGCCAATCGATTGGGACAAGCTCCGCGTCTTCCACGCGGTCGCCGAGGCCGGGTCCTTCACCCATGCGGGGGAGACGCTGAACCTTAGCCAATCCGCCGTTTCCCGCCAGATTCAGGCGCTCGAGGAAGCGCTGACGGTGCCGCTGTTCCACCGCCATGCCCGCGGCCTGATCCTGACTGAGCAGGGTGAGACGCTGAACCGCACGGTGCGGGAGGTCTTCGCCAAGCTGGCGATGACCGAGGCGTTGCTGACCGAGAGCCGCGAGCGCCCGGCCGGCCGGCTGAAGGTGACGACGACGACGGGCTTCGGCAGCGCTTGGCTGGCGCCGCGGTTGCGCCGCCTGCTCGACCTGCATCCCGAGATCAGCGTGACGCTGCTGCTGGACGATTCCGACCTCGACCTCGCCATGCGGGAGGCCGATGTGGCGATCCGCATGCATCCGCCCCGGCAGCCGGACCTGATCCAGCGCCACATCGCGACCTTCGGCTGGAAGGTTTGCGGCTCGGCCGCCTATCTCAAGGCCACCGGCATTCCGCAGCGGGTCGAGGATCTCGATGCGCATCGGTTGATCGTCTACGGCGACTACCGCCCACCCATCGACAACATCAACTGGCTGGCCGAGGCCGGCCGGCGCCCAGGGGCGCCGCGCCGCGCGGCGATCGAGATCAATTCCCTGCCAGGCATGCTGGAGGCGGTGCGCAGCGGCCTGGGGCTGGCGGCATTGCCCGACTACATCGAGCCCCTCGAGGACGTCGTGCAGGTGCTTCCGGGCGTTAAGGCGCCGCGGATCGAGGCCTTCTTCGTTTATCCGGAGGAGATGCGCCATTCCAAGCGCGTCGCGGTTTTCCGCGACTTCCTGATGGCGGAACTGGTGCAGGCGAGCGGTTAAGGCGTCTGTCACGCGCATCACACAAGGGTGAAGGCGAGCCATGCGCCGCCGGAATACCGGGGTGGTGCAGATCGAGACTCCCGCATGCCGATTTTGGGATTAGATTTCTTTCATCCGGCGACTAGGTCGGAAGGGGTCCTCTGGATCCCTCGTCTCCCAGACGTGAAGCCTCCCTGTTGACTTGGCCCGCTCCCCTCAAGGGGTTGCGGGCCTTTCTTTTGGGGACTGCCCAGGTTTCATGGCGTGTGGATGCACTGCCGAAATGCACCGGTTGCGGGTACGGGGCAGCCGTCGGCAGCAAATGACGCGAACTTCCCGGCGGCCTATTGCGGCTGGGGCGCTCGCTTCGTTCTTCATTCGTTCAAATGAAATCGCATGCTGCCAGCCATTCATGCGCGCGAAGGCTGTTCGCATGACCGCGCGACAAAGCTGCCGCTAGTGGCGGGGTGCGCTTAGGACGACGCTATCCGGCGGGCTGGTGTGGCGGGACCCGCGATCTGTACTAACCCGGCGGCGTTCGCGCCTCTGATCCGGGTATCCGGCATCCGGGCGCGCCAGTGAGCGGATGGGAGAGGGGCCTGCGCCCTCTCCAGCCCGTCGCACCTGGCGGAGGCAGAGGCCCCTACCTCACTCCATCCGTCCCAGCGATGCCCCGCCTGTCGGCGCGGCCGTGCGCCCGCCATCGATCACATACTGCGCACCAGTCACGTTTCCCGCCAGGTCGGAGCACAGGAACAGCACGACGTTCGCGACTTCCTCCGCCGTGCCGTAGCGGCGCAGCGGAAGGCCGGCCGTGTAGCGTTCCTCGACGCCGCCGGGGTTGTTGGGCGAGACTTGGCGCGCGATGTCCGCGATCATGCGGGTCGCGATCGGGCCGGGGCACACTGCGTTGACCCGCACGCCCTGCGGGCCGACCTCGCTGGCCGCCACCTTCGTCAGGCCGATGACGGCGTGCTTGGACGCGACATAGGCCGGCATGCCGGGCGTGCCGATCAGCCCGGCGGTCGAGGCGGTGTTCACCACCGCGCCGCTGCCTTGCCCGATCATCACCGGCAGCACGTAGCGCAGGCCGAGGAAGACGCCCTTCACATTCACGCCCATCACGGCGTCGTAGACGGCTTCGTCGTACTCGGCGGTCGGCGCCACGCGGCCTTCGATGCCGGCATTGTTGTGAAAGCAGTCGATGCGGCCGAAGGCATCGAGCGCGCGCGCCACATAGGCCTGCACGTCGGCGGCGCGTGTCACGTCGGCGGTGACGGCAATGGCGTTGCGGCCGATCTCCTCGGCGACCGCCTGGGCGGCGTCGCCATCGCGATCCACCACGACAACCTTGGCACCGCGCTCAGCGAAGGCGAGGCAGACCGCGCAGCCGATCCCGTTGCCGCCACCGGTGACGATGGCGATCTTGTCCTTGAAGTCCATTGTCGTTTCCTCCCCCGTTTCGTCACGCCTTGCCGGGCGACCAGCCGTAGATCTTCTGGATCGTGCCGCCCATCAGCGCCGCGCGCTCGGTATCCGTCAGGCGATCCTTCTGGAGGAAGGGATCGACGCCCTGCGCGTAGGTCAGGAAGGCCGTCGCGCGCGTCCAGTCGGTGCCCCACATGCAGCGGTCGAAGCCGAAAGCGTCGAAGATGCGCGCCAGCGGGTCCCAGATGTCGGGGAACGGATAGCCCTTGTGGGAGAGCGTGCCGGCGCCGCTGATCTTCACCGCGACGTTGTCGTGCTTCGCGAGTGCGAGCAACTGAGGCATGGCCGACCAGGGCTCGGCCGGCACCGGCGGCTCGAAGGGCTGTTGCAGGCCGAGATGATCGATCACCAGCCGCGTGCCGGGATGCTTCGCGGCCATCGCCGCCACTTGGTCCAGCCGGCCCCAGCACAGCAGGTTCACCGGCAGGCCGTGGCGCCCCGCGGCCGCGAGCGTCCGGTTGATGCCGGGATCGTCGGGGTCCGTGGTCAGTTCGTCATTCATCATGATGCGGATGCCGACGGTGCCGTCGGTCTTCGCCCAGTCGGCGACAACCTCCTCGACCGCAGGGTTCTGCGTGTCGACGGGCTTCACCAGCGCGAAGCGCGTGGGATGCGCCGCCCGCACCGTCAGGGCATAGGACGCATCGAAGCGGTACATGGCGAAGATCGACACGATAATCGCGCCATCCACGCCGACGGCGTCCATCGCCTTCACCATGTCGTCGCCAGTGACCTCGGGCGGCCCGTGCAGCGCGCCGACCCAGGGGCGACCCGGGTGGTTGCGCTCATAGACATGCACCTGGACATCGACGATCGGCATGGCCTCGTTTCCCCTTGCGGCATCGAACGCTACGCAGGGGCGGCCGGCGCATCAAGGCCGCGCGATGTCGTCTTGCAGCGCCGCGCGGAGCGCGGGAGACTTGGGGCAAACCAAGGAAGCGATCCGCAATGTCCCCTGACGCGAACCCCGCATCCGCCCCGCCCAGGACCGTTGACGCGCTGGTGATCGGCGCCGGCTTCGCCGGGTTGTACCAGTTGCATTGCCTGCGTGACCGGCTGGGCCTGTCGGTCCAGGTGCTCGAGGCCGGCGGTGGCGTCGGCGGCACCTGGTACTGGAACCGCTATCCCGGCGCGCGCTGCGATTCCGAAAGCCATTCCTACGCCTACTACTTTGACGAGGCGCTGTTGCAGGACTGGGAATGGTCGGAACGCTATCCCGGCCAGGCCGAGATCCTGCGCTACCTGAACCACGTTGCGGACCGCTTCGACCTGAGGCGGAACATCCGGCTGAACGCACGCGTCACCTCGGCGGAATACGATGCGGCGGGCAATCGCTGGCGTGTGCGCACGGAGGATGGCAGCCACTACGTCACGACCTGGCTGATCACCGCGGTCGGCTGCCTGTCCGCGGCGAATGTGCCGAACATCCCTGGCCGCGACGATTTCGCCGGGCAGTGGTACCACACCGGCCAGTGGCCGCATGAGGGCGTGGACTTCACCGGCAAGCGCGTCGGCATGGTCGGCACGGGATCGACCGGCATCCAGGCCGCGCCAGTGATCGCGGAAACCGCGACGCATCTGACGGTGTTCCAGCGCACCGCGAACTACTCGATCCCCGCGCGCAATGCGAAGCTGACGGACGAATTCAAGGCCTGGGCACGCGCGAATACCGGCGAGATCCGCCAAGTGATGCACAGCTCGGTCAACGGCCATCCTTGGCTGGTCGCGGAGCGCAAGGTGGGCGACGTGACGCCCGAGGAACGCGAGGCGATCTACCAGCAGGGTTGGGATCATGGCGGCCTGCGCTTCCGCGCGAATTTCCGCGACCTGCTGACCGACAAGGCGGCGAACGACACGGCGGCCGAGTTCCTGCGCGCGCAGATCCGCAAGGTGGTGAAGGACCCGAAGACGGCGGCGGTACTGTCCGACATCGACCACCCCTTCGCGACCAAGCGCCCGCCGATCGACAGCTACTATTTCGAGACCTTCAACCGCGACAACGTCTCGTTGGTGGATCTGCGCGAGAGCCCGATCGAACGCATCACGCCGAACGGCATCCTGACATCGGACGGCACCGAGCATCCGCTCGACATCATCGTCTTCGCCACGGGCTTCGACGCGATGACGGGGCCGTTGCTGCGCATGGACATCACCGGCCGCGACGGGCTGACACTGGCCGAGGCGTGGCGGGAAGGGCCCAAGACCTATCTCGGCCTGCAGGTCGTGAGATTCCCGAACCTGTTCACCCTCACCGGGCCGGGAAGCCCGTCCGTGCTGACCAACATGCCCGTCTGCATCGAGCAGCATGTCGAATGGGTCACCGGCTGCATCGCGCATCTGCGTGCCAATGGCGTGCGGACCATCGAGCCCGCGCCGGACGCCGTGGACCGCTGGGTCGCGCATGTGAACGACGCGGCGAATGCCACGCTGATGCCGCAGGCCGGGCATTCCTGGTATCTGGGCGCGAACGTACCGGGTAAGCCGCGGGTCTTCATGCCTTACGCGGGTGGCATGGCGCGGTATCGCGCGACCTGCGCCGATGTGGCGGCGCGGGGCTATGATGGGTTCGTCCTCGGCACCGCCGGGGCGCTGGAGACGATCGATGAACGATGACGTGGCCGCCGGCGCGGCGCTGACCTTCGAGCAGCGGCTCGACCGCCTGGCGGAGATCGCCGTGCGCGTCGGACTGAACATCGCGCCCGGGCAGGAAGTGGTGATGACCGCCTCGGTCGAGGCGCTGGACCTGTCGCGACGCATCACCGAGAAAGCCTACAAGGCTGGCGCGTCCCTGGTGACGGGGCTGCTGTCGGATGATCGCGCGGCGCTGGCGCGGTATCGCTACGCCAGCGACGATGCCTTCGACACCGCCCCTGGCTGGTTGTTCGACGGCATGGCGGCGGCCTTCCGCGGCGGCGCGGCGCGGCTCGCCGTCGTGGGCGACGATCCGACGCTGCTGGCGAATGAAGATCCCGAGAAGGTCGCCCGTGCCAATCGTGCGCGGTCGAAGGCGTATCAGCCGGCACTGGAACTCATCACGACCTCGACCATCAACTGGTCGCTGGTGGCTGCGGCGACGCCGGCCTGGGCCGAGACCGTGTTCCCGGATGACGCACCGGACGTCGCGCTGGCGAAGCTGTGGGATGCGATCTTCAAGGCGTCCCGCGTCGATGCGCCCGATCCGGTCGCCGCCTGGGCCGACCACAACGCCGCGCTGATGCGCCGCCGCTCCATGCTGAACGACAAGCGCTTCCGCGCGCTGCAGTTCCGCGGGCCGGGCACTGATCTGCGCGTCGGCCTCGCGGACGGCCATGCTTGGATGGGCGGCGCGAGCCCCGCAAAGAACGGCATCAGCGGCAACCCGAACATCCCGACCGAGGAAGTCTTCACCACCCCGCACGCCGCGATGACCGAGGGCGTTGTGCGCGCGACGAAGCCGCTCGCCTACCAGGGCACGCTGATCCGTGACATCGAGGTGCGCTTCGAGGGCGGCCGCATCGTGCAGAGCCATGCCAGCAGCGGTGCCGCCGTGCTGGAACGCATGATCGGCACCGATGACGGCGCGCGGCGCCTGGGCGAGGTCGCGCTGGTGCCGCATTCCAACCCGATCTCGCAGAGCGGTGTGCTGTTCTTCAACACGCTGTTCGACGAGAACGCGGCCTGCCACATCGCGCTCGGCCAGGCCTATTCCAAGTGCTTCGTGCGCGATGATCTCAGCGCATCCGAACTCGACGCCGCCGGCGCGAACCGGTCGCTCATCCATGTCGACTGGATGATCGGTTCCGCCGAGACCGATGTCGACGGCGTGCACGACGATGGCCGCGCGGAGCCGCTGATGCGCCGCGGTGAGTGGGTGTAGCGCCGATGAGCGAGCCGGACTTCGACGCCATCATCATCGGCGCCGGCATGTCCGGCATGTACCAGCTGCTGCGGCTGCGCGAGCTCGGCCTCAAGGTGCGTGTCTTCGAGGCCGGCACGGGCGTCGGCGGCACCTGGTACTGGAACCGCTACCCGGGCGCGCGGTTCGATTCCGAAAGCTACTCCTACGGATTCTCCTTCTCGAAGGAGTTGCTGGAGGAGTGGAGCTGGTCCGAGCATTTCGCGCCGCAGCCGGAGACGCTGCGCTACCTGAACCACGTCGCCGACCGCTTCGACCTGCGGCGCGACATCCAGTTCCGCAGCCGCGTTGCCAGCGCGGCGTGGCGCGAGGCGACGCGCGACTGGGAGATCGCGCTGGATGACGGCAGCGCGCACACCGCGCGCTTCCTTATTACCGCGGTCGGGCCACTCTCGGCGCCGACGCTGCCCAACATCGAGGGGCGCGACAGCTTCGACGGCCAGTCCTTCCATACCTCCCGCTGGCCGCATGAGGGCGTGGACTTCGCCGGCAAGCGCGTGGCGGTGATCGGCACCGGTGCGACCGGCGTGCAGACCATCCAGGAAGTGGCGAAGACGGCGGCGACGCTGACGGTCTTCCAGCGCACGCCCAACTGGTGCGCGCCGTTGCACAATGCCCCGATCACCGAGGCGGAGCAGGCGGGCATCAAGGCTTCTTACCCGGAGATCTTCCGGCGCTGCGAGGAGACCTTCTCCTGCTTCCTGCACACGCCCGACCCGCGCGGCACCTTCGAGGTCACGGCGGAGGAGCGCGAAGCGTTCCTCGAAAAGCTGTATGGCGAGCCGGGTTTCGGCATCTGGGTCGGGCTCTATCGCGACATGCTGACCGACCCGGCGGCGAACGCGATCGTCTCCGACTTCATCGCTCGCAAGATCCGCAGCCGCGTGACGGACCCCGCCACGGCCGAGAAGCTGATCCCGACCAACCACGGCTTTGGCACCCGCCGCGTGCCGCTCGAGACGCGCTACTACGAGGTCTACAACCAGCCAAACGTCACACTCGTCGACATCCGCGAGACGCCGATCGAACGCATCACGCCGACCGGTATCCGCACGAGCGGCGGCGACCATGAATTCGACATCATCGTTTTCGCCACCGGCTTCGATGCGCTGACAGGGTCCTTCGACCGCATCGACATCCGCGGCATCGATGGTCGCAGCCTGAAGCAGGCCTGGACGGGGGGCGCGCGCACGCTCGTCGGCATGATGGCGGAGGAGGTGTTTCCCAACCTGCTGATGCTGCTCGGGCCGCATACGGCGCTCGGCAACATTCCCCGCAGCATCGAATACAACGTGGATTGGGTGACGCGGCTGGTCGCGCATGCGCATGCGCACGGCCTGACCCGTGTCGCGGCGCGGCCGGAAGCGGTGACGGCCTGGATGGACCACGTCATGGCCATCGGGGAGGGGCTGCTGTCGAACCAGGTGGATTCCTGGTTTACCGGCGTGAACCGCAATGTCGCGGGCAAGCATATCCGCACCATCGCGCGGTACAGCGGCAGCGCACCCGACTATCGCGCGCGCTGCGAGGAGATCGCGCGCGGCGGCTACGGGGAGCTGAGCCTCGCCTAGCCCCCCGCCTTGACCGCCGCGCAGCCCGCTCCCTAGCCTGCCGCCCACCTTCCGGAGAGCGTCATGGCCAGGCATCATTTCCATCCGACCCGCTACTACAACGCGATCGGCACGGCCGAGCCATGCCTGCGCGTCGCCGATGGCGACACGGTCGTTACCGACACGGTCGACGCATCCGGCCTTGATGGACGGGAGGTCGCGGTCGCAAGCCGCCCTAACCCGATGACCGGGCCCTTCTTCATCGAGGGTGCGGAACCCGGCGACACGCTCGCTGTGCGTATCGACCGGCTGACGCCCAACCGCGCGACCGGCTGGACCTTCTCGCCGCTCGCCCTGACCGTGCTGGATCCGGCGGCGATCGTCGACCGGCCATCGCCGCAGCGCGTCGTATGGGACATCGACCAGGCGGCCGGCACGGTGAAGCTGCAGCAGCCGCCGAAGGGTCTGGAGGGCTTTGCGCCCCCGATCCAGCCGATGATCGGCTGCTTCGGCGTCGCCCCCGCCGGCGGCCAGGCGCTGTCCACCGCCACCAGCGCGCAGAATGGCGGCAACATGGACTACCGGCTGTTCGCGCCGGGCACGACGGCGTGGTTCCCAGTCTCGGTGCCGGGCGCGCTGTTCTATCTGGGCGACGGCCATGCCTGTCAGGGCGATGGCGAGATCGTCGGAACCGGGATCGAGACCTCCTTCGAGATGGAGGTCACCTTCCGCGTCCTAAAGCGGACCATCACCTGGCCGCGCGGCGAGACGGCGGAGGACATCTTCACCATCGGCAACGCCCGCCCGCTCGACCAGGCGCTGCAGCATGCGACGACGGAGATGTCGCGCTGGCTCGGTGAGGATTACGGCCTCGACGCCCGCGCCGCGAGCCACCTGATGGGCCAGGTCGTGCGCTACGACGTGGGCAACGTGTTCAACCCGGCCTTCACCGTCGCGTGCCGCATCGCGAAGCGCTGGCTGACGAAGGCATAGCCGGCGCGGCGACGTTGCCCGGCGCCTTCGGCTTCGTCACACTGCGAAGCCGATGAAGGTCCGGATGCGCGCATGAGCCTGTCTGCCGTCGCCACCCTCTTCGCCACGGCCTGCGTGCTGCTGCTCGGCACGGTGGTGAACCGCGCGGTGCCGCTCCTCTCGCGCTACGCCATTCCCGATCCCGTGACCGGCGGGCTGATTTTCGCGCTCGGCGCCTGGGCGGCGCAGGCCACCAGCGGCTTCGAGATCCGCTTCGACCCCGTGATGTCGCGACCGCTGCTCCTGGCCTTCTTCGCGACGGTCGGCCTGTCGGCGGATTTCCGAGACCTCGCGCGCGGCGGGCTGGTGCTGATCCGTTACCTCGCCGTCCTCGCGCCCTTCGTCGCGCTGCAGAACGTGGTGGGCATGGGCACCGCCTGGATGCTCGACCTGCCGCCGAGCATGGGACTCATCGTCGGGTCCATCACGCTGGTGGGCGGGCACGGCACCGGCGCGGCCTATGCCGATCTCTTCGTCGATAGCTACAACCTGGCCGGCGCGTTGCCGATTGCCATGGCTGCCGCGACCTTCGGCCTGGTGCTGGGCGGCCTGACGGGCGGGCCGGTCGGCAACGTCCTGATCACCCGCTTCCGCCTCTCCGGCAGCGCGGCCGCGATCGCGCAGGAGAAGGATGAGGCGGCGGAGCACGTCACCGTCACCAAGACGATCGCGGCGTTCGCGGCCATCACCTTCTGCATGCTCGTCGGCGGATGGTTCGCGGAGATGATGGCCGGCGGCGCGGTGACGTTGCCGGCCTTCGTCTGGGCTCTGCTGACCGGCGTGCTGCTGCGCAACGGGCTGCAGGCCGCGGGGCTGTGGCGCATGGGGACGGGGCCGACCGACCTGCTCGGCGGGGTGGCGCTCGGGCTCTTCCTCGCGCTCGCCATGATGCAGATGCGGCTGTGGGAATTCGCGACGCTGGCGGGTCCGCTGGCCGCGATCCTCATCGCGCAGACCGTCGCCTGCGCGCTGTATGCGATGTTCGTCGCCTTCCCGGGGATGGGCCGGAACTACGACGCGGCGCTGATGGCCGCGGGCGTGATCGGCTTCTGCATGGGATCGACGGCGACGGCGGTCGCGATCACCCAGGCGCTCGCCGCCCGCCATGGGCCGAGCCCGACCGCCACGCTGATCGTGCCGCTGACCGGCGCCTTCTTCATCGACCTCGTCAATGCCGGCGTCCTGACCGGCTTCCTGGCCCTGCCATGGTTCAGCTGATGCGCCATCTGATCGCCATCCTGCTGCTGCTGGTCGTCGCCGCCTGCGGCGAACAGCCCGATGCCGCGCAGCTTCGCCGCGATGTCGAGGCGCGGTTGCGCAGCGCCTTCCCCGACCAGGCGCTGGCGCTGGAATCCGTCGAGCGGCAGGGCCGGATGGAAACCCTGGACGGCGGCCGCGTGGTGCATTTCAAGGCCGAGCTGCGCGTCGTCCGGCCGACCGATCTCGGCCAGTGGGGCGGGCCCAACGCGCAGCTTCTCGCCGGCGTCCTCGGCGCCGGCCGGAGCGGAATCACCGGCCTGACGCAAGGCGGCAACGCCGCCGGCGACACGCTGACCGTCTTCGGCACCGTGCCCTATCGTCGTGAGGGCAATGGCTGGGCGGCGGCTGCCGTGCCGGGGCCGGTGGACACCACGGTCGAGGGACCGCCCGGGCAGCAGACCCCGGCCGAACGCCTGCTGGCCTCGCTCGGCGAGACGCTGCGTGCCGCCCCGGCCCATACGGCGCCCAGCGGCGACGCCATCGTCGCGCAGGAGCTCGAGATCGCCCGGCGCAACATCGAGGCGCGTTTCGCCAGGCTGACCGCGGGATACCCGCTGGCCGCCGGCCCGCCCGGCGGCGCCTATGCGCGGCTGGCGACGGCGCTCGCGGCCGATGCGCAGGCGCGCGGCGTGCGCATGGTGGTGCTGCCCACCGCGGGCAGCGTCGAAAACCTGACCCTGCTGCGGGACAGCCGCGTGTCGCTCGCCTTCGCGCAGGCCGATGTCGCCGCGCTGGCCGTCGCGGGGCGCGGCCCCTTCGCCGAGGTGGGTCCGAACCCTGAGATCCGCGCGCTGATGGCGCTGTTCCCCGAGCAGCTCCACATCGTCGTCCGCGCCGACGACCCGGCGCAGGGGATCGGCGACCTCGCCGGGCGGCGCGTGGCGACGGGGCTCGCCGGCTCGGGCAGCCGCGTGACGGCGGCGGAGGCGCTCGCCGCCGCCGGGGTGCATGTCGAGGATCCTGCCGACGCACGGACGCTCGATCCGAGGGCATCGTTGGCGGCCCTTGCGGCCCGCCGCGTCGATGCGGTGATGCTGGTCGGCGCTGCGCCGTTCCCGCCGGTCGTCGAAGCCTTCGGCGCCGCGCCGCTGCGGTTGCTGCCGGTGGACGCGGCACTGGCCGACCGTGTGCGCGGAGCGGGCCTGGTGGCGCTGCCGATCCCGGCCGGGGCCTATGCCGGCCAGCCGGGCGCGGTGCCGGCACTCGCCGTCGCCGCGCTGCTGGTGACGGAGGCGAACCTGACCGAGGCCGAGGCCCGCCGGATTGGCGAGGCGGTGCTGGGGCGCGTCTCCGACGCCGCACCCGGGCGGCACAGCGCGCGTGAGCGCGAACCGTTGGCGCTGATGGTGACGGCGGCGACGGCGGCGCGCGGCATTCCGATACCGCTGCACCCCGCGGCGGAGGCGCTGATCCGGGCGGAGCGGCGATAGGCGCGCGCGATGGGGGAATGACGGAACGGGGCAGCGACCCGATGCGATGACCTCGCGCGGCGGCCGTTTCCGCCCTGCTTCATTCCTGCTTGGATCGGCCCTGCCAGCAGGAGTCGAGCATGAGTGTACCGGTCCGCGTCCCCGCCTCTCTCACCACGTGCCGCTGGGGCGCCTTCGATGCCTCCTTCCCGCCGGTCGCCTCGATCGACCCGGGCGAGGTCGTCATCCTCGAATGCCTCTCCGGTGGGCCGGACGTGATGCCGCCGCAGGAGAAGATGATGGCGGTGCCGCCTGCCCTTCGGGAGGTCCACCAGAAGCTGCCGCGGCTCGGCGCCCATATCATCACCGGCCCTGTCGAGGTGCGCGGCGCGGAGCCCGGCGACGCGCTGCGCATCGACATCGAGAAGATCGAGCTCGGCAACGACTGGGGCTTCTGCGCCTTCCGCCCGCTGTTCGGCACGCTGCCGGAGGACTTTCCCTATCGCCGGGTACTGCACATCCCGGTGGACAAGGCAGCGATGACCTGCCGCCTGCCGTTCGGGCCGTCCGAGAAGGGCACGGAGCTGAAGCTCGCGCCCTTCTTCGGCGTGATGGGCGTTGCGCCGCCGCGCGACTGGGGGATGATCAACACCAAGGAGCCGCGCGCGATGGGCGGCAACCTCGACAACAAGGAACTGACCGAGGGCACCACGCTGTTCCTGCCGGTGTTCAACGAGGGCGCGCTGTTCTCGGCCGGCGACGGCCACGGCGTTCAGGGCGATGGCGAGGTCTGCATCAATGCGCTCGAGATCTGCCTGACGGGGCATTTCCGCCTGTCCCTGGTGAAGGGCGGTGGCCCCAGGGACCCGGTGCTGAAATTCCCGCGCGCCGAGACGAAGACCCACTACATCACCATGGGCATGAACGAGGATCTGGACCTCGCCATGAAGCAGGCGCTGCGGGAGATGATCGCCTTCATCTGCTCCCGCACGAATCTCTCGGACGCCGATGCCTATCAGTTCTGCTCGCTGGCGGTGGATTTCCGCGTGACGCAGACGGTGAACGGGGAGAAGGGGGTGCACGGAATGCTGAAGAAGGGGCTGTTGTTCTGATCCGAGCGGGTCTGCTCAGCGCCAGGACCCGCCCCGGCCCGGTTGCATCCACAGGTTGACCGGCGGCAGCGTCGCCGGTTGCTGGCTGATCGTCGGGTCGGGCGGGCACATCGGGCGCATCACGCCGCAATCCCACACGAAGCGGTCGCCGCGGCCAGTCAGCTGGCCGCCGCGCTCGAACCGGCATTCGCACAGCTTGCCGGCCATGCAGGCGGCCTGGCCCTCGATCTCCGGTGTGCAGGCCGGCGGCGACTGCGCCCCCGCGGGCATGGCAACCACGACAAGAAGCAGAAGCATCCGGCGCATCGCAGCAGCCTGCCCCGGGAATCCTTGCCGTTCCGTTGCCGCCGCCTATTGCGGATGGGTGCCGACCACCACCGGTCGGGTCGGGTCGCCGCCCTCGAACATCACCCAGACCGCTTCGCCCACCGACGGCGGCGCCGCCCCTGGCGAACCCAGCGCGCGGCACGGGAGCGCCCAGCCGTCCCTGTCGTCGCCCGTCACCGCCGGCACGCGCACCTGAACGCGGCCGAGGGCCATGGGATCCAGGTTATTGACGCAGATGCCACGAAAGATGCCGTGGTAGTTCATGGGAAGAACCTCCGTCAGCGCGTATCGAGCATGACACGGCGATGCCGACCGCGCACCGCGATCCGCGGCGCTTGACGCGGCGCAGCACAGGGCGTCTAGCTACAGACAGGCGGGCCCTGATCCCCGTCGTCGGCGGCCCGCGCGGCATCCGGCAGCGAGGGCTCACGACGCGACGGGAGGCACTGCGCCGATGCGGCACGGGGCCGGCCAGGGGCCTTCGTCGGCACGCGACCCGTCGTGCGCCGGGCAACGCGCTTGCGAGGCTTCCCGATGCCGCTCGGCGACCCTGATACCGCCCCCGCTTCCACCGCCTTCGTGCGCCTGGTGGGCGACCGGGCCTGGTCCAACCGGCTCGCGGACCTCGCGCAGCGGGCGCAATCCGGGCCGCTGTCCGGTCGCGCCGCGCAGCAGCGCCACGCCCTGGAATTTGCCCTTGCCCGCGCCGCGGACCCCCATGCCGCGGCGAAGGCCGGGCCGGCGGAACGCCGCGTCCTCGCCTTCGCCCAGGATGCGGTGCGACTGGCGCAAAGCCTTCCCGCCGGGCCGCGCGCCCGCCTGCGCGCCCTGCTCGCCGAGGGCCTGACCGGCGAGGCCACGCTCATCCCCCTATGGCACCTGCTGCGCAGCGCCGCGCTCTATCGGGCGCGCGGCTTCGACGTGGAATTCGCGGGCCTTGCCGAGGAAGCCCCGTTCGACCTTCGCATCACCCGCGCCGGCATGGTGGCGGAAGTCGTCTGCGAGACCGTCTCGGCCGAGGAAGGCCGCCCCGTCCATCGCGGCGACTGGTACGGGCTGGTCGATCGCGTCCACCCCGAGCTGCAGACCTGGCTCGCCGCCCATCCCGGCCGCTACCTGCTGAAGGTAACGCTGCCCGAGGGTCTGTCCGGCCCCGACCAGGCGGCCGAGCTTCAATCGCGCATCATCGGCCTTCTCGCGGCGCAGAAGCGGCAGGACAGCAGCGCGGACGCGGTCCTGAAGCTGGATCCGCTGGTGCTGGCCGGTGCGCAGGTCGGCGCCGGGCTGCCGCGGCATCTGCGCGCCCAGTTCGGGCCGGAGGCGCACCTCGCCGTCACCGCCGGCCCGTCGGGGGGCTCGGTCTTCGTCATGGCCGCCCGTTCGGGGCGGGAGAACGCGGTGGCCGACGCCGTCGTTGCCCGCATGCGGAATGCCGCTCGAGACCGGCTGACCGGCGCGGTGCCGGGCATCCTGTCGGTCTTCGTGGAGGATCTGGACCGCGCCGAATGGCGGTCGCTGCGCGAGACGCTGCAGTTGGAAGGCGCCGTGCGACGCTTCCTGACGGAGCCCGGCGCCCGGCGCGTGGTCGCCGCGGCCTGCGCGTCGCGGATGGAGATGTTCGGCATGGCACCGCCGGATGCCGTGGCGGATGGCGAATTGCGCTTCCGCAACCCGGGCCATCCGGCCGGAAAGCTGCCGGCCCTGGCGCCGGCGGTGACGTCGGTCGGGTGAAGGTGGCCTTGGAGAGGTGCGTTGCCTCTCTCTAAGCCAGGGGTATTCATTGACGTTGCGCGGCAACGCGACGGAACCCCACCGGCTAAAGGCAGTTCGCCGTTGGAGATCGGAGGGGCGCTGCCCCTCCGAACCACCCCGCCAGGGGGTTCGACCCCCTGGACCGCAATCTGTTGGTGCCGCGCGCGACAGACACGCCACGCCATCCGAGAGCGCTTTCGTGCGCGAACCAGGATCTCGGCACCGGGCCCGGCACCAAGTTGAGGTTTGCAAAGGCCCTTCGGCCTTTGCTGGGGAGAGGTCCGGAGAGGGGCAAAGCCCCTCTCTGGCAACTCGCTACCCGCGCCGCCCCCGAGGAACCCGGCCTCCGGTCGCGGTGTCCCGCCGTCATTCGCGAAAAGCCGCGCCCGCGTCACCGGGGCCGGCCCGCGCGGCCCGCCGCGGCCCGCCGCGGCCGCCGCTGCC
>NZ_JAAEDI010000009.1 GCF_018129025.1 Neoroseomonas terrae
AGCGACATCGCCGGCCCGCAGCGCGGCCCGCGTCGGCCGCAGCACCAGCCGGCCTTCCCCGTCGCGCTCGGGCCGCACGGCACCGGCGGCGGGGGCCACGCCCGCGGTCTCGGCGCCCAGCAGTGCCTCCACCGCATCGGCCGGCGCAAGGGCAACACAGCCGTCATGGCGCAGGCCGGGCGAGGCCGCCGCAGCATCGAGCGCCGTCCGTGCCGCCTCAGCAAGGCCCGGGACAACGGTCTCGGCCGGCGGCGCGGGCCAGAACAGCGCTACCGGGTGCAGCGCGCCGTGACGCTCAGCCAGCCGGCCCGACGCGGCCTCGGCAGCGCCGCGCGTCAGCGCCGCCAGCGCTGCCGCGACCGCCCGCGCCTCTCCCCCGTCATAGGGCAGCCTATAGGCCGCGAGCAGCCCGGCCAGGTCTGCGAAACCCACCCGGAGCCGGGGCGAGCGGCCGTGTCCGAGGATGTCGAGCACCTGCACCGCGGTGCCGACCGCCGCCGCGTAGCCCGCCGCATCGAAGCCGCCCGCCGGATCCAGGAAGGCCGGCAGGTTCAGCACGAAGCGGGCGTCTTCCTTGCGATCGCGCCATACCTCCAGCCCAGGGGCGCCGCGGCGCGCCAGCAGCAGGGCGCGCAGTGCCTCCGCCAGCGAGCCCGCCTCCTCCGGCCCCTGCAGCAGCCCAAGTCGGTGCCCGCGCGCAGTGACGCGGCGGATCCATCCCTCGGCGAGGATCGGTAGCAGCACCGGCCCGCTCCCCGGCGCGAGCGCCGCAAGCGCCTCGGCGGCGCCGTCATCCCAGGTTGCGGGGAATGCCACGGGGCGGGGCGGGGCGTCGGGATCGGCGCCGCAGCGCTCCCGCCGAAGGGCCACACCGTCCCAAAGAGTGCCGATCAAGCCTGCCATAGGGTGATGCTAGGCGCGGTTGCGTCGGGACGGAAGCCGCATCTTGTGTGGTTCTCCGCACGAACCCCCAATATCCTGTGGATAGCCTGCGCTTTGCGCCGCGCCGCCGGCTGTGGCATCAGGACAACTTCCGCGATGCCCCAAGGATGCGCCGCATGGCCATGTTCGACCACCTGTTCATCCGACTGACGAGCCGCCGCATCGGCCGGGACGGCGCTGGCAACACCTATTGGGAAGCGCGCCGCCGCAAGGATTTCTACGGGCGCCCGATGCGCCGCATCACGTATGCCGGTCCGCATGAGGCGTCTGTCGTGCCGCCCGAATGGTGGGGCTGGCTGCACCATACCACGGATGCGCCGCTCGATGCGCCGCGCAGGCCCTGGCAGAAGGACCACCTGCCGAACCTGACCGGCACGCCCGAGGCTTGGCGGCAACCCGGCGGGGGCGCGGATGCCAGCCAGTACCCGTCCGGGGATTATGAGGCCTGGACGCCAGGGCGCTGAGACCCGACATCCAGTACCATGCAGAAGCGCAGCCTTGCCGAGATCCTGACCGGCGCCGCGGTGTTGGTGATCGCCGCCCTCTTCCTGTTCTACGCCGTCACCGGCAGCGGCCGGGCACTGACGACCGGCGGCATCACCCTCACCGCCCGCTTCGACCGGATCGACGGGCTCGGGCAGGGTGCCGACATCCGAATCGCAGGGGTCAAGGTCGGCCAGGTGGTCGCGCAGCGGATCGATCCGGCGAGCTTCCTCGCCGTGCTGACGCTGAACGTCGATGCCACGCTGCGCCTGCCGACCGACACCTCGGCCGAGATCCAGAGCGAAGGGCTGCTCGGCGGCCGCTATGTCGCCCTGGTCCCCGGCGGCTCCGAGCGGTTCCTCCAGAACGGCGGCGAGATCACCATCACCCAGAGCGCGATCAGCCTGGAAAGCCTGCTCGGCCGGTTCATCTTCAGCGTGACGGAGATGAACCAGCAGCGCAGCGGCGACCAGCCCGAGGGCGCGGCGCCGGCGCCGCGCCAGCCATGAGCGCCGCCCCCCCTGCCACTTGGCCCGGCACGGACGGCAAGCCGCTATCCTGCCGCGAGAAGCTCAAGGTGCTTGCCGAGAACCACGCGGAAGCCCGGCAGGCGCTCCAGGACGTCTTCGAGGATGCGCTGCTGATGGGCGTGGATGAGGCCGCGATGCGCCGGATCCTGACCGACATGGTCGCTGGCCTGGACAGCCCGAGGCGCGGGGCATGAAGTGGATCGCCGTCCTGGTCCTCGCGCTCGCCGCCCTACCCGCGGCGGCCCAGGAATGGGTGCCGATGCGCAGCGCGCAGCTCCAGGCGCTCGACAAGGTCACGGCCCGCGTCACCATCATCGAGGCGCGGGTTGGCAGCGCGGCTACCTTCGGCTCGCTCACGATCAACCTGCGCGCGTGCCAGGGGCGCTCCCCGGACGAGGTGCCCGACGCCGCGGCCTGGATGGAAATCACCGACAGCCGTGCCGCGGCCGGCGCGCCGCCGGCCTTCCGCGGCTGGATGTTCGCGAACGCCCCCGGCGTGAACATGCTCGAGCACCCGGTCTACGATATCCGCGTGCTGGAGTGTCGGTAGAGCATCGAGCGAAATCGCCCGCTCCACCGACCGTGCCAGCGGCCTCCAGCATGCTGCGTCCGTTTGAACCCAAACCGCCTGCTTCGGCCTTTTCTTCGCGCAACCCGGATGATCCCGTCGGAGCGCGATCCGTTCTAGCCGTCGTACTCGCCGAACAGGCGGAAGCGGAGCTGCCGCAGCACCTGCGCTGACGCACCCGCCGCCACGGCCCGGCGATAGGCTTCGAGTGCGGGCTTCACGCGCTTGCGCAGCCGCTCCGCATCCGCGAGCCCGACCCATGCCGCCGCCAGGTCCGGCGCTGCCTCGGTTATGCGCGTGAACAGCGCGGCCGCGTCATCGTGACGACCTTCGTCCAGCAGCATGGTGCCGAAGCGTAGCTCCGCCTCAACATGCCCCGGCTCGCGCTCGACCGTGGCGGCCAGGAGGTCGAACGCCTCGCGCGGGCGGCCCTGGCGAAGCAGGGCGTCGACCATGGCAATGTCGGCTGCCGCTGAATCGGCCGCGTCGGACACTGCTTCGGCGAGCACCTGGCGAGCAGCATCCGTTTCCCCGCGATCCAGCAGCACATCGCCGAGCTTGGTCTTCAGCGCCCGCTCCTCGGGCCGCGCCTGCAGGCCGCGCCTGAGCGCCGCCTCCGCGTCGGCCGGCCGTCCGGCGGCCTGCAACGACTCGGCGAGACCGAGCCAGGCCTGTCGCGGCACCTGGGCAACCTCCGTCGCCCGGCCATAAGCGTCGGCCGCACCTGCCGCATCGCCGATCTCCATCAGCATGCGGCCGAGCCGCTGGGCGACGTTCGCCCCTGCCCCCGGCATTGCCTCCAGCGCAGCCCGCGCCAGCGCGATTGCCTCGCCACGCCGCTCCCGACGGTGCAGCACGGACATGACGATGAGATAGCCATCCTCCACCGCTGGATCGAGTTCGATCGCCTGCTGCGCCGTCCGCTGCGCGGCCTCCGTCTCCTGCAACGCCAACAGGAAGGCCGCCAGCCGCGCCAGGATCACCGGGTCCTGCGGGTGCGTCGCCACGCCGTGCAGCAGGGCGTCACGCCCCTCGGCATGGCGCTGCAACGTCAACAACGTGTCGGCGAGCGCGTACCAGGCCTCGATGAGCTCTGGCCGGGCCTCGACGACCGCGCGCAGATGCGCCACCGCCTCGTCCTCGCGCCCGGCGGCGAGCAGGATGCGGCCCTGCCGCAGCGGGAACGCGATCGCGTCAGGATGCGCCTCCCAGGCGGCGGCGGCGATGCGGACCGCGGCCTCGTACCGCGCGCCGCGCCAAAGCTGGTCGATCGTGCGCAGCCAGTCGGGCTGAGGGGCCGGCCCCGTCGCAAGCCGCTCCAGCAGCGCTGCGAGGTACGGCGCCGCGGTCGTCTCTCCGGGCGGTGCCATCAGGATGAGGCTCACCAAGGCGCGGCGGTGCCCCGGCTGCGCGCCGAGAGCGTGTCTGAAAGCCTGTTCCGCCGCCTCAGCGTGTCCTGCCCATTGCTGCGTCTCGCCAAGCTGGACCAGCGCTTCGGCATCGCCGGGTGCAGCGGCCGCCGCCCCCTCGGCCACCTCCAGCGCGGCGGTCGTTTCACCCAGGCGGCGCAGCAGGCGCACCAGTTGGGTGAACAGGCGCTGGTCCCGCACGCCTTTGCGCAGCGCTTCGAGCAGGAGGGCGAGTGCCTCCTTGTCGCGCCGGAGCATTTGCAGGCACTGCGCCAGCGTCGTGCGCGCCTCGGCCGAGGCCGGATCGATGGCGAGCCAGCGGCGCAGCACCTCCTCCTCGGCGCCGTGTGCGCCGCGCTGGCGCAGCCGGCGGGCCTGCATGGCGAGGCGGGCCCCAGCCCCCGATGCTGCCTGTTGCGGCGTGATGGCCGGTGGAGACTTTGCCACCGTTGACGTCGGCTGCCTTAGCGCCGCTGCCCAGACTCCGTGGCCGCGCGCCTCCAGCGCCTCGGCCACCAGCTTGCGCAGCGTCGGCGAGGCATGCCGCGCCTGCCGTACGAGACCGCCCGCCTGCACGTGGTCGCCTTGCAGCGCGGCGGTCAGCAGCGGTGCGATGCGACCGGTCTCGACGAGGATGTTCTGCAGCACGGCGCCACCTCGCCGGACGTCGACGGCCCGCACGCCCGGCAGGGCCGCCAGACGGCGCGCATGGAGATGATCCTGGCGCGCGAACGGGTCGGACAGGACGATCGGCAGGTCGGCCAGATCCTCGGCCCTGATGGCCATGCCAGCATGGCGCTGTGGGTCAAAGCGCCGGCGCGCGCGCGGATCGCCGGGCATGTCGGCGGGGTCGATCGAGTAGGTCGGCGCCAGCGCGACCGTCGCGCCGGCGCCGAGCGCCCGGCCGAACTTCAACGCCCCATAGCCCCCCATTCCCAGCCCGTAGGTCAGGCGTGCGCCGGGTGACAGTGCCGCGAGTGCCGCAGGCAGCAGGCCCGCCATCTCCTCGGCCGGGTACCAGGCCGGTTCGTGCCCGGCGAAGACCAGCGTCTCCCAGCCCAGTCGCGCGGCCAGCCCCTGCCCCCACCAGTTGCGCGGCCCTGTCGGGGCGCCCGGTGGCGTGAAGAGGATGAGCGTCCCGGGTCCGCGCCCGGGCCAATGCCACAGGCGGATGCCGCGCACCTCGCCCAGCATCACGGGGGCAGCGCGACCGGCAGGCGCCGCTCCGGCGCCTCGGCTGGGGGGGATCGTGGTGCTCATGCCACCGCAGGGTTAGAGCAGTTTCAGCCCGGCTGGAATTCGTCCCGCGCGGCGCCACCGGCAGCGGAACGAGTTGCCGCACGGCCTGAACCGTCCAGGCCCCGGCCTTCCGTTCGGCAGCCCACGCACCCATTGTGGCGTCATGTCCCTGATCCTGCGCTGGTCCGGCCGCGTGGCCGCGGGCCTTGTCTTGCTCGTGCTTGCGGCGGTGATCCTGCTGTTCGGCGCCGTCTGGTGGACGCTGCCTTCCCGCGACGGACGTCTCGCGCTGCCCGGCCTGTCGGCGGCCGTCGAGGTCGCCTTCGACGATCATGGCATCCCACGCATCTTCGCCGCCACCGAGGCCGATGCCTGGATGACGCTGGGCTGGCTGCATGCGCGGGACCGCATGTTCCAGATGGAGGCCATGCGGCGCGGCGCCTCCGGCCGGTTGGCCGAGATCGCCGGTGCCTCGGCGCTCCGGCTTGACCGCACCATGCGCGTGCTTGGCTTGGTGCCGCGCGCCGAAGCCGACCTCGCCGCGCTGACGCCCGAGGCACGCCAGGCGCTTGATGCCTATGCCGTCGGCGTGAATGCCTGGATCGCGCAGCGCGGCCGCTTCGCCGGGCCAGAATTCGTGCTGATCGGCGCGCCCGAGCCCTGGCGGCCGGTGGACAGCCTTCTCTGGGGCAAGGTCATGGGGCTGTGGCTGTCAGGGAACTGGCGGACCGAGCTGGAGCGCGCCCGTCTCGCCGGCATCCTGGCGCCGGACCGCATCGAGGACCTCTGGCCGCCCGACACCTCCGCCGGCCGGCCGGACGAGCCGCTTCGCCCTTCAGGCGCGGCCGCCGGCCCCGCAGCTTCCGGCGAGCCGGCAACCGCGCCGCGCCTCGTGGGGCTGGATCGGCTGATCGCCCAACTGCCGGTCTTCCCGCTGGATGCGCCGCTGCCGGCGCTCGCCTCCAACGCCTGGACCGTGACGGGACCGCGCGCGGCGGGCGGCGCCCCGCTGCTCGCCTCTGATCCCCATCTCGGCTACTCGGCGCCGATCCTGTGGTACCTCGCGCGGATCGAGCTGCCGGAAGGCCGCGTACTGGCCGGCGCCACGGCGCCCGGCGTGCCGGGCATCGTGATCGGGCGCAACGAGCGCCTCGCCTGGGGCTTCACTACCACCCATTCCGACACGCAGGACGTCTTCGTCGAGCGCCTTGCCGGTCCGGATGCCTACGAGACCCCGGACGGCCCGATGCCTTTCGTGCGGCGCGAGGAGGTGATCCGCGTCCGCGGCGGCGATCCGGTGAGGCTGACGGTACGCGAGACCCGGCACGGGCCGGTCATCTCCGACCTCGAGGCGCCGCAGGGGCGCAGCGACGGCACGGTCCTCGCGCTCGCCATGGCAAATCTGGCACCGGGCGACACTGCTGCGGTCGGATTGCTGGCGCTGAACCACGCCCGCGACATCGCCGCGGCGCGGGATGCTGCCAGGCTGATCACCAGCCCATCGCAGAACCTGATGGTCGCCGATGCCGGGGGCAGCATCGCCATGTTCCTGACCGGCCGCGTACCGGTCCGCCGCAGCGGCGACGGCAGCCTGCCGGTGCCGGGCTGGGACGGCCGCGCGGATTGGCAGGGCTTCATTCCCTTCAACAGCCTGCCGCATGTCGAGAACCCGCCGAGCCACCTTCTTGTGAATGCCAACAACCGCGTGGTGCCGCCGGGCCACGCGGCGTTCCTCGGCCGCGACTGGTTCGGCGATTGGCGCTTCCGCCGCATCGGGGAGATGCTCGCTGCGCAGCCGCGGCTCGATGCCGGCGCCTTCGCCGGCATGCAGGTCGATACAGTCTCCCTGTTCGCGCGGGAGGTACTACCGGCCATCCTCGCCGCACCCCGCCCTGCCGGCGCCGGCGGGGCGGCCTTCGATCTGCTGGCCGCCTGGGATGGCGACATGGAGGGACAGCGGCCACAGCCTCTGATCTTCCACGCGACGATCGGCCGCTTCACCCGGGATATCCTGCAGCGTGCCGGCGTCCCCGACGACGCCCAGCGCGTCGGCCCCGAATTCCTGCGCCGCATCCTGACCCAGCCCGAGCGCGGCCGCGCCTGGTGCGGCACCGAGGGTTGCGGACCGCTGCTGTCGGCGGCACTCGGCCGCGCCGTCACCGAACTCGCGCCCTTCCATGGGCCCGACCCTTCGGCCTGGCGATGGGCCCCGGCGCACGAGGCGCGCTTCGAGCACCCATTGCTGCGCTTCGTGCCCGGCCTTGGCGGCCTGACACGCATCGCCACGCCTTCGGCCGGGGATGGCGAGACGGTCAACCGCGCCGGGCTGCGCGGGGAGATGGAAGGCCAGTTCGGCAATATCCATGGCCCAGGCTTCCGTGGCGTCTTCGACCTCTCGGACCCGGCCGGCGCCTGGGTGGTGATCGCGACAGGCCAATCCGGCCATCCGATGAGCCGGAACTGGTCCGACCAGCTTCAGCCCTGGCGCGACGGGGCGCTGCTGCGCCTTGGCCCCATCGAGGGCGAGCCGGCCGGCCGCATCCGCCTGCTGCCGTGATCCATGCCGGTGTTGATTCCCGACGCCGGGACGACGACACTATAGGCTGACCGATGCTCCAGCGTTCCGCCCGCCGCCCGCAGTTCTTCTATACCACCGCGCCCCTGCCCTGCCCTTACCTGGCCGGACGGACGGAGCGGAAGGTCGTGACCGAATTGTCGGGAACGGACGCCGAGGCACTGCACGACCGGCTCTCCCGCGCCGGCTTCCGGCGCAGTCACAACATCGCCTATTCGCCGGTCTGCCCCGGATGCCAGGCGTGCATTCCCATTCGGATCGTCGCCACCGCCTTCGAGCCCGACCGTACGCAACGCCGCATCGCCCGCGCCAATGCAGCGGTCGAGGCCGCGGAGATGCCGGCGCGGGCCACCGCCGAGCAGTTCGCCCTGTTCAACCGGTACCAGAAGGCGCGCCACGCCGACGGCGACATGGCGGCAATGGGCTTCTACGATTACCGCGCGATGGTCGAGGACACGCCGATCAGCAGCAGTGTGGTCGAGCTGCGCGACGATGCCGACCGGCTGCTCGGCGCCTGCCTGGCCGACCGCCTCTCCGACGGGCTGTCGGCCGTCTACTCGTTCTACGAGCCGGCGGAGGAGAAGCGGTCGATCGGCACCTATATCGTGCTTTGGCTGGTCCAGCGCGCGCGCCAGCTCGGCCTTCCCTACGTCTATCTGGGCTACTGGGTGCCGGAGAGCCGGAAGATGGCCTACAAGGCGCGCTTCCGCCCCAGCGAGGTGCTGATGGGCGGAACCTGGCGGGTGCTTGGCGAGGCCGCCGAGGCGCCGGAGAGCGCGCCCGCCACGCCAGGGATGTCGAGCGTCGAGGCGTAGCCTCGGCGCCGCTCAGTCCTTGTCGAACAGCGCGCGTAGTTCATCCTTCGCGGCATCCAGCGTGCGGCGGCGTTCGGCGGGCAGCTCCTTCCCGGCGCGGTTGATGTAGAATGTCAGCATCCCCATGGCGGATTGCAGCGGGGTGCCTTTGCGGCGGTCGCTGCGCTCGGCGGATCGCTTCAGCGACTGCGCGATCGCCTTCGGATCGTCCTTCGTAAAGACGCGCTCCTCAAGGTCGAGCGCATCGGAATGCTCGGTGACGTCCTGCGACCACTTCTTCGTCGGCATGGGCGGGCCCTGCGCGCTGGCGTTGCTGGTTCCTCGCCCCGTCAACGCCGGGCAAGGGCCTACGTTGCGCGCCTGACGATCTCGGCCGCACGCTCAGCCAGCATCAGCACGGCCGGATGGATGTTCGACGACGGCACCAGCGGGAAGACCGAGGCATCCGCGACCCGCAGCCCTGTCACCCCGCGCACCCGCAGTTCCGGGTCCACCACCGACCGCTCGTCGGCGCCCATCCTGTTGGTCCCGCAGGGGTGATAGACTGTCGCGCCATTGTCGCGGATGTAGTCCATCACCTGATCGTCGGTCTGCGTCGCTGCGCCCGGGCATTCCTCGCGCTCGATAAGGCCGGCGAAGGGCGCCGTTTCCGCGATGCGCCGTCCGAGCCGATGGCTTTCCAGCATGATGCGGATATCGGACGGCGCGCTGAGGTAGTTCGGGCGGATCACCGGCTTGATGTCGGCATTCGGCGCGCGGAGCGTCAGCTCCCCGCGGCTGTCCGGGCGGCATACGCAGTAGTTGAAGGTAAAGCCGGGGTACTTCGCGAGCCGGCTCGCGCCACGGGCCTGGTCATCCAAGCTGAAGTTCACGAACTGGAACTGCACCTCCGGCTCCTCGGAACCCGGCAGGACGCGGGCGAACAGGCTCGCCTCCGACGCGCCGACCGCCATCTGGTTCTTCCGCCGCATGAACCAGCCGAGGCCGAGCCCCGCGGCCCGCACCGGGTTCGCCATGATCTCGTTCAGCGTGCCGCAGGGCTTGGTGCGGAAGGCGTAGCGGACCATGAAATGGTCCTGCAGGTTCTTGCCGACCTCCGGGGCGTGCGCCACCACCGGAATGCCCATGGCCTGCAGCGCGGCACCATCGCCGATGCCCGACAGCATCAGCAGCTTCGGGCTCTCGATCGCGCCGGCGCAGACGATCACCTCGCGGCGCGCGAGCCAGGTTTCCTCGCCCACGGGTCCGCGCACCACCACGCCGATGGCGCGGCCGTCGCGGAACAGGATGCGCTGGCCGACGCGCTCGGTCTGCACGTCCAGGTTCGGCCGGCCGAGCGCCGGCCTCAGATAGGCCGTCGCCGGGGACCAGCGCCAGCCGCGATGGACATTGAGCTGGTTCGGCGCGACGCCCTCGAACCACTCCGCATTGTTGTCCTGGTTGCGCACGAAGCCGAGTTGCTCGCAGGCCGCGACGAAGGCGCGGCAGCCGTCGGAAGGTTCCGGAACCTCGCCGACCTGCACCGGCCCGTCCTTGCCGCGATACTCGCTGTCCGGCCCGGCGAAGGTCTCCAGCTTGCGGAAGGCCGGCAGGCAATCCTCATACGACCAGCCGCGCGCACCGGACTGAGACCAGCGATCGTAGTCGCGTGGCGAACCGCGCAGGAAGACCAGCCCGTTCACGCTGCCCGACCCGCCGATGACGCGCCCGCGCGGCCAGTAGAGGCTACGGTTGTTCAGCTCGGGCTCCGCCTCGGTCTGATAGTTCCAGTCGAACTTCCGCGTGACGTAGAGCCGCGCGAAGCCCATCGGGATGTGGATCCAGGGATTGCGGTCCCACGGCCCCGCTTCCAGCAGGGCCACCTGCGACGACGGGTCCTCCGACAGCCGCGCCGCCATGACGCAGCCGGCGGAACCGCCGCCCAGAATGACGTAGTCCGCTTCCTTCGCCGCCATCGTCCATCCCCTGAGGCTTCGTTGCGGCAATGTTTGCATTGCGCGCGGAGCGGCGGAAGCCTCCGCCTCTGGTGGGCGCCATGGACCGCCGCTAGCCTCCGCGGCCGGAGGATTCGCCATGACCCAAACGCTGCTGCCGACGTCGCTCGTCGGCTCCTATCCGCAACCCGACTGGCTGATCGACCGCCAGCGCCTCGCCGGCCGCTTCCCGCCGAGGGTGCGCGCGAAGGAGTTGTGGCGCGTCGCGCCGGAGTATCTCGACCAGGCGCAGGACGACGCGACGCTGCTCGCGATCCGTGCGCAGGAAGCTGCGGGCATCGACATCATCACCGATGGCGAGATGCGCCGGGAAAGCTATTCCAACCGCTTCGCCACCGCGCTCGACGGCGTCGATCTCGACAATCCGGGCACCGCGCTCGACCGCAGCGGCCATCCGAATCCGGTGCCACGCGTGGTGGGCCGCATCCGCCGCCGCCACGCGGTGGAGGATCGCGACGTCCGCTTCCTGCGCGCCAATACCGACCGGATGATCAAGATCACCGTACCCGGCCCCTTCACCATGGCGCAGCAGGCACAGAACGATTTCTACAAGGACGAGGCGGAGATGGCGATGGACTACGCCGCCGCCGTGAACGAGGAGATCCGCGACCTCTTCGCCGCCGGCGCCGACGTCGTGCAGATCGACGAGCCCTATCTCCAGGCGCGCCCCGAGAAGGCGCGGCAATACGGCGTCGAAGCGGTGAACCGTGCGCTCGAAGGCATCACCGGCACGACGGCGCTCCACATCTGCTTCGGCTATGCCGCCATCATCCACGAACGGCCGAACGGGTATTCCTTCCTGCCCGAGCTGTGCCGCTGCAAGGTGCGGCAGATCTCGATCGAGACGGCGCAGTCCAACCTCGACACCGCAGTGCTCAAGGACCTGCCGGACCAGACGATCATCCTCGGGGTGATCGACCTGCTGGACCAGAAGGTGGAAACGGCGGAGACGGTCGCCGCGCGCATCCGCAAGGCGCTGCCCCATGTCGATCCGACGCGCGTCATCGTCGCCCCCGATTGCGGTATGAAGTACCTCCCGCGGGAGGTCGCCGACGGCAAGATGCGGGCGATGGTCGAAGGTGCTGCCATCGTGCGGCGGGAACTCACGCGCTGACGCCGGTCACGATGATGTAGGACGATAGCGGATCGATCCGTGCGCGCAGCCGGTCTAGGCTCCGCGCGCGACCTATCCGAATCCATGAGGAACGCTACGCATGCGCCTTCTGGCACCCGCCCTGCTCGCGCTCGGCATCGCCACCTCCGCCGCCGCCCAGCCGCCCCCGACCGTCACGGTCGAAGGCCTGGATCGCGGCCTGACCAATCTCGGCCTGATGGCGGGCCACGCCGTTCAGTGCCTGCCGGAGGGCGAGCGCCCTGCCGCCCAGCGCGCCGTGCTCGCCTTCAATAGCATCCTGATCGCCGAAATGGGTGCGAATGCGGCCTTCCGCTTCGCGACCTCCTTCGGCGCAGGGTCCTCGCACCAGGTGGACCGCCAGTTCTGCGAGCGCAGCCTCGCCGATTGGCGCAAGCTGGTGCAGGACCACAACCTCAACCGCTGACGGCAAGGATCGGACGATGATGCGGAAATATCTGCTTCTGACGGCGATGGCCGGGCTTGTCGCGATGCCGGTGGCGGCCGCGCCGATCGATGCCGCCGGCGCGCTCGGCACCGCGCTGCGCGAGGCTACGCCCGGCGCCACACTCGTGTGGTGGCATGCCGGCGGCACGACCGGCTGGGGCAACCACTGGCATGCCGGTGGCACCGGCGCCTACGGCGCTCATCCGGCCTATGGCTACCACGGCTGGGGCGGCGACTATCACACCTACTACCGGCCGCCCGTGGTGGTGACGCCTGGCTACAACCCGGCCGGCAGCTTCGCAGCCGGAGCCATTGTCGGCGGCGTGGTGGGCGCCGCCGCGGCATCCGCCTCGCGTCCGCCGGCGCCGCCTGCGGCGACGACGGTCTACAACTACAGCCAGCCGCCGACCGTCGTTAACAACTACTACAGCGACTGAACCCCCCGCGGCGGGCGGTGCGCTTTGCGCGCCGCCCGCTACCGGGTCCCCGGCCAGGCCTGCTGGATCATGGCGTAGAGAAAGGCTGTCGAAAGGCCGAGCAGGATCGCGCCGTTCAACGCCTCCAGCGCTCCGAGCATCTGCCAGTGCCGCTCAAGGTAGATCGCCGCATGGCCGTAGGTCGTCATCGCGCCCAGCGAGTAGAGCATCGCCTCATGCGATGTCCGCAGCGCGCCCGTCACCATGAAGGCCGCCGCCCACAGCGCTGCCTGCAGGACGTGCAGCAGCGTCACGAGCGAGACCGTCACGCTCATCACCAGGGCGAAATGCGGCAGCGGCGCGCGAATGACCGCCGCTGGGCGCGGCAGGGCCCGGTGGAAGGCCGCGCGGATCAGCCCCAGGCCGATCACATGAACCACCACCGTCAGGACGATCAGCGGAGCGCCGACCGCCCAGGATCGGCCCCAGCCACCGATATCGATCACCGCGGCGGTCTCATCCATCGCCGCGGCCCCGCCGGCCCGTTCAGCGACCCAGGGTGACCGTGGCGCCTTGAGGCGGCACGCCGAGGGCAAGACCCGGCGGTGCAGAGCGCAGTTCGATCAGCACAAGGTTGTCATTGCCCAGGCGCAGCGCCGCGCCGAGATCGGACGCGACCCCTCCGACATCCCGATAGGTTCCAGCGAAGTCGCCGCTCCGCTCCAGCCCGAAGACGCGCCCCGTGACCGTCGCGCGCGCCGGTGCCCCGTCCTGCACGGACAGCCCGGTGATGGTGAAGGGGAAGCTCTGCGCGTTGGTCTGCAGCGTACCGCGCGCCGTGGCGGACCCCCGCGCCAGCGTCAGCCGCACCGTCCCGTCCGCTGGCGTGCCGGGGGACAGGGTGAACAGCCCCGGCGACGGAATCGCGTCAGCCGGCGGCGGCGCCTCGGGCAGGTCGCCGCGGGCGCAGGCCGCGAGAAGGAAGGGGGCCAGAAGGGCCAGGCGGCGTAGCGTCATGGCAGCGTCCTTGTTTCGCATCCACGGGCTTATACAGGCCGCGCGGCGTGGCGACGATCAGCCGCCATCGCGCCGCCGTTGCGCGCGGACGCCAGGATTCCCGGCGCCGCCGTCGGCCCCGCCTCGGCCCCGTGTAGCCTTCGGCCCATGGCTCGGAGACCCCCCGGTCCTCGAGCACGCAGCCGGCGGCGCTGTCTGGCGGGCCGCCTGCTCGTAAGCATGCGCAGTTCGGCATGGGACTTGGCAGGGCAATCACCGGCTGCACTTCGCCAAACAGCCGACGCATGCCGCGTAGCGCCGCGGTTCATTGCCTTCCACACCGATGCTGGCTTACCGGCCGTCCGGATGGCGCCGGCGTTGCAGGCCGATGACCTTCCGTCGCCGGCGCGGTCCTTCGATGCTTCGGCTCTGGACGTGTACGATCCTGCGCTGCAACAAATGCACCAGACCGTGCGCTTGTCGGAGTCCCCTATGTTCCGCCCTGCCTCCCGTCCCCCACCGGCCGGCCGGATTCGGCAATGCGCGCGTAGCGTGTATTCTTCCCGCGAAACTCAGGCTTGGGTCCTATGACACGCTCGGCTCACCCCCGATTCCGCGCGACGGTGCTGGCCGTGCTGTTGCCGCTCGCGGCCTGCAAGGTCGGGCCTGATTTCACGGAACCATCGGCAAGTCTCGCCGAGCGCTGGCTCCAGGCCAGCGACCGATCCGTCATCACCGACCGCACGACCTATGAACGCTGGTGGACGGTCTTCAACGACCCGACACTGAACGACCTAGTCGACATGGCGTACAGGCAGAACCTGACGCTACTGACCGCCGGGACGCGGGTCCTCGAAGCCAGGGCGGCGCTCGGGGTGGCGGCGGGCGAGTTCTACCCGCAGTCGCAGACCGTCGGCGGCGGGCTTTCCTACATCCGCCCCAGCGAAAGCGACCCGAGCGGCATCCCCCAGGCCAATCTCGGCGAGTTCTGGCGCGGCACGCTGGCCGCCAGCGCGGTGTGGGAACTGGACTTCTGGGGCCGCTTCCGGCGCGGGGTGCAATCGGCGGACGCTGCCTACCTCGCTTCCATCGCCACCTATGACGACGTGCTGGTGACGCTGGTCGGGGATGTCGCCTCGACCTATGTCGGCATCCGCACGCTGCAGGTGCAGATCGCCATCGCGCGCGCGAACGTCGCGCGGCAGCGCGTGGCGCTGCAGATTGCGCGCGACCGCTGGCAGGGCGGGGTCAGCACCGCGCTCGACGTCGCCCAGGCGGAGAACGTGCTGGCGCAGACAGAAGCCTCCATCCCTCAGCTCACCGCCCAGCTTCAGCAGGGAGAGGCAGCGCTGCGCGTGCTGCTCGGCCTGCCGCCGCAGCGGATGGAGACGCTGCTGGCCGGCCGCCCCGACATCCCGGTGCTGCCCGAGGCCGTGGCCGTCGGCATCCCGGCCGAGCTGCTGCGCCGCCGCCCGGACATCCGCGCCGCGGAGCTGCGCGCCGCCGCGCAGAGCGAGCAGATCGGCATGGCGCTGGCCGAGCTGTATCCCGCTTTCTCCCTGAGCGGTGTCTTCGGCACGCAGGCGAGCAACATCGGGCGCAACCGCGTCTCGGACATGTTCAACGCGAGCGCCATCCAGTTCGCCTTCGGCGCCAACTTCTCATGGCCGATCCTGAACTACGGCCAGATCACCAACACCGTCCGCGTGCAGGATGCCCGGCTCCAGGGCCTGCTGACCGAGTACCGGAACACGGTGCTGAGCGCGCAGCGCGACGTGGAGAACGGCCTGTCCGGCTACATCCAGGGCGGGCAGCAGGTCGTGCTGCTCCAGCGCAGCGTGCGCGCGGCGGAACAGGCGCTGTCCATCGCCATGGACCAGTACCGGATGGGCACGCGCGACTTCACGACCGTGCTGACGGCGATGCAAAACCTCTACGCCGCGCAGAACAGCCTCGCGGTTGCGCGCGGCGCGCGGGCGCGGGCGCTGACCTCGCTGTACCGCGCGCTTGGCGGCGGCTGGGAGCTCCGCCAGGGCAACGACTTCGTGAACGACGCAACCCGCGACCAGATGCGTGCACGCACGGATTGGGGGCGCGCGCTGCCGCCCGCCGGCACGCCGCAACCCGCCGCCCCCGGCCTTCCCGGCCCCGCCGACCGCGGTCCCGACATCCGCGCACCGCAATGGTGATGATCATGCATCAGGCTCTCATCCGTGGACTCGTCCAGGCCCGCCGCGTCGCGACGCGGCGGAACGCGATCGCGGCGCTTGTGGCCCTGCCGGTCGCCTTCGTGGCGGAACGGTCGGGCGCGCAGGGGCTCATGGAGCGGCTGTGGGACGACGTGACCGGCCGTGGCGGCTCCGCCGCGCCGCCGCCGGCGCAGCCCAGCGCCCCCGCGGCCACCCCCGCGCCGGCAACGCCACACCCAGCCGCCCCGCCGCCGCCCGCACCGGTGACGCCGGCCCAGGCCACGCCGCAGCCGCCGTCCATCCCCGTCGTCACGCCGCGCACGCAGTCGGTCGGCGAGACGATGACGCTGACCGGCAACGCGGCCGCGGTGAACACCGTGAACCTGGTCGCGCGCGTCGTCGGCTATCTCCAGCAGATCCACTTCGAGGACGGCGCCATCGTGCGCCGTGGTGACCTGCTCTTCACCATCCAGCAGGACCAGTACCAGGCGCAGCTCCGCCAAGCGGAAGCGCAGCTCCAGCTCCAGCGCGCCGCGCTGACCCATGCGACAACAGAGGTCAGCCGCTACAGCGCCCTGGTGCGCCGCAACGCCGCGACGCAGGTCGAGGTGGACAACTGGGTCTATCAGCGCGCCGCGGCCGAGGCGAACATCATGAACGCCCAGGCGCAGGTCGACCTCGCCAAGCTGACACTGAGCTACACTGAGGTCCGCGCGCCCTTCGACGGGCAGATGGGCCGCCACCTGATCGATGTCGGCAACCTCGTCGGCAGCAGCCCGCAGAATGCGAACCTCGCGGAGATCCTCCAGCTCGACCCGATCTATGTCGAGGTGAACATCGCGGCGTCCCAGGCACAGCAGGTGCGCGCCAATCTCGATCAGCGGCGGATGACGCTGCAGGACCTTCAGCGCGTGCCCATCGAGGTGCAGCTGCAGAATGAGACCGGCTTCCCGCACCGCGGCCTGCTGAACTATGTCGCGCCGCAGGTCGATGCGCAGACCGGCACGCTGTTCGTGCGAGGGCTGCTGCAGAACCCGAACCGGACCCTGCTGCCGGGCCTGTTCGTCAATGTGCGCATCCCGATGGGACGCACGCTGCAATCGGCGCTGCTGGTGCCGCAGCGCGCTCTGCAGGAAGACCAGGGCGGCCGCTTCCTGCTGATCGTCGACCAGAACAACACGGTGCAGAAGCGTTATGTCCAGCTCGGACCCGTGGTCGGTGCGTGGCAGGTCGCCACCAGCGGCGTCACCGCCAGTGACCGGATCGTGGTGGGCGACCTGTGGCGGGCCTCGCCCGGCCTGCGGGTGACGCCGCAAACGACCACGCTGCCGCAGTAAGGAAGGGCCGGCATGTCGAAGTTCTTCATCGAGCGGCCCGTCCTCGCCAACGTGCTGGCGATCGTGCTGATCGTCATGGGCGGGGTGTCGCTCTTCCGGCTGCCGGTCTCCGAGTTCCCGAACATCGTGCCGCCCACCGTGATGGTGACGACGAACTATCCGGGGGCCAGCGCGCAGACCATCATCGACACCGTCGCCCTGCCCATCGAGAACCAGGTGAACGGCGTGGACGGCATGATCTACATGTCCTCCACCTCGGCACCCGACGGCACTTATCGCCTGACCGTCACCTTCCAGATCGGGACGGACCCCGACACGGCGCAGGTGCTAGTGCAGAATCGCGTCTCGCTCGCCCTCGCCCAGCTGCCGCCCTCGGTGCAGGCGCAGGGCGTGAACGTGCAGAAGAAGAACACCGCCATCCTTCAGATGGTCACGCTGGATTCGGCGGATAACCGCTATGACAGCGCCTTCCTGTCCAACTACGCGACAATCAACCTGGTCAATGTGCTGTCGCGGCTGCCCGGCGTCGGCTCCGTCACCGTCTTCGGCGCCGGCCTGTATGCCATGCGGGTCTGGCTCGATCCTGAGAAGCTCTTTCAGCTCGGCCTCGAGCCGGCCGACGTCATCAACGCGATCGAGCAGCAGAACCAGGTGATCGCCGCCGGCCAGGTCGGCGCGCCGCCGGCCCCCAACAACCAGCAGTTCCAGTACACGGTCAATGTGCAGTCCCGGCTGGACGATCCGAGCCAGTTCGAGAACATCGTCATTCGCGACCAGACGGCCCAGGGTGGTCGGCTGACCTATCTGCGCGACGTGGCGCGGGTGGAACTCGGCGCGCAGAACTATGCGCAGGAATTCCACCTGGACGGACGGCAGGCCGCCGGCATCGCCATTTACCAGACGCCCGAAGCGAACTCGCTCCAGGTGGGCCAGAGCATTCGCGACACCATGACACGGCTGTCGCAGCGCTTCCCGGAGGGCATGCGCTTCTCCATCCCCTACGACACCACGATCTTCGTCAACGCCTCGATCAATGAGGTGTATTCGACGCTGTACCAGGCCGGCATCCTGGTGCTGATCGTGATCCTGCTGTTCCTGCAGAACTTCCGCGCCACGCTGGTGCCGGCGACGACCGTGCCGGTCACCATCATCGGCGCCTTCGCCGGCATGGCCGCACTTGGCTTCACGGTGAACCTGACGACGCTGTTCGGCATCGTGCTGGCCATCGGCATCGTGGTGGACGATGCCATCGTCATCGTGGAAGGCGTCACGCAGCACATCGAGCGCGGCAAGAACGGCGTCGAGGCCGCCATCGAGGCCATGCGCGAGCTGTTCGGCCCGATCATCGGCATCACCCTCGTGCTGATGAGCGTCTTCCTCCCTGCCGCATTCGTGCCGGGCCTTACCGGGCAGATGTTCGCGCAGTTCGCATTGGTCATCGCCGTGACCGCACTGATCAGCGCCATCAACGCCGCGACGCTGAAGCCGACGCAGTGCGCCATGTGGCTGCGCACGCCGACGCCGCCGGAGAAGCGCAACTTCTTCTATCGCGGCTTCAACCGAGTCTATGACGGCTTCGAACGCTGGTACACGCGCATCATCGCCCGGATGGTGCGTGTCAGCGGGGTCATGGTGGTCATCGCGCTGCTCATCTCCGGTGGGGCGCTCTACGGCCTCTCACGCATCCCGACCGGCTTCATCCCGATCGATGATCAGGGCTACCTGCTGCTCGCCGTTACTCTCCCGGAAGGTGCGGCGCTGGGCCGCACCACGGCGACGCTGGAACAGGCGCGGGAGATCGTGGCGCGCGTGCCCGGCGTCCAGAACGTCACCGCGCTGGCCGGCGTCTCGCCGCTCGACAACTTCGCCGACCTGTCCAATGCCGGCGTCGCGTGGATCATTCTCAAGCCCTTCGCCGAGCGGGACCAGCACCCCGAGCAGGGGCTGCTGCCACTGTACGAACGCTTGTCGCGCGACCTCGCTGCCATCCAGGATGGCCAGATCACGGTGCTGCCGCCGCCGGCCGTCCAGGGCATCGGCAATGCCGGCGGCTTCCAGATGCAGCTCGAACTCCTCGGGGGCAGCTTCGACTATCGCAAGCTGGAGGAACTGACATCCCAGATCCTCCAGCGTGCGGCGCAGGAGCCTTCGATCCGCAGCGCGCTGACCACCTTCCGGGCCAACGCACCCCAGGTGACCGTCACCGTCAGCCGCGAGCGCGCCCAGCAGCTCCGCGTGCCGGTTGGCGACGTCTTCGCCATGCTGACCGAATATGTTGGGTCTTCCTTCGTCAATCAGTTCAACAAGTTCGGCCAGTCGCTCCAGGTCTATGTGCAGGCCGATGCGCGCTTCCGCCTGAACCCGGATGACCTGCTGCAACTGCATGTCCGCAGCCAGGACGGCAACATGGTGCCGCTCGGCGCCGTGGCGTCGCTCGGCAATGTCGCCGGGCCGCCGCTGATCACGCTGTACAATCTCTATCCGTCGTCCACGATCGTCGGCAGCCCGGCCGCGGGCTACAGTTCCGGCCAGGCGATGGCGACGATGGAGCGCATCGCGCGGGAGGTACTGCCTGCCGACGTCGCCTTCGAATGGACGGGGATGTCCTATCAGGAGAACGTCACCGGCAACACGCTGATCTATGTCTTCGCGCTGTCGCTGCTGCTCGTCTACCTCTGCCTCGCCGGCCAGTATGAAAGCTGGATCCTGCCGCTGTCCGTGCTGGCAGCCGTGCCGCTCGCCCTCGTCGGGCCAGTCACGGCGCTGACGTCCCTCGGTGTTGCGAACAACCTTTATGTGCAGATAGGTCTCATGCTGCTGATCGCCCTGTCGGCGAAGAACGGCATCCTGATCGTCGAGGTCGCGCGCGAGGAACGCATCATCCGCGGCAAGTCGCTTGTCGAGGCCGCGGTGGAGGCGTCGAAGACACGGTTGCGCCCGATCCTGATGACATCCTTCGCCTTCATCCTCGGCGTGCTGCCGCTGGTGCTGGCGACCGGCGCGGGGGCGAATGCGCGGCGCTCACTCGGCATCAGCGTGTTCTCCGGTATGCTGGCCTCGACGGCGCTTGCGGTGCTGTTCGTACCGTCCTTCTTCGTGGTCCTGCAGCGCTTCGACGAATGGACGAAGCGGCGGAAGTCCGGCGACGCCGCACCGAAGACGGAGACCAAGGCCGCTGAGGCGTAATCCCGGCCGCCCGCGCGCCAGATTGACACCGCGCGCGGGCGATACCTATCTGCGGCGACCACGCCAGCGAGGATCGCCCTGATGTCTGCCGCCACCGACCGCCCGATGCGACTGGGCCTGTTCCTCCAGGGCGCAGGCCATCACGTGGCGGGCTGGCGCCATCCGGAGGCGCAGTTCGGCGGCGAGAACCTGAAGCTCATCCAGGGCATCGCCCGCACGGCGGAGGAGGGTCATTTCGACCTGCTCTTCCTTGCCGATGGGCTGACCAGCAGCGCCGACGCTCATCCGTCATTCGTCGCCCGGATCGAACCGATCGCGCTGCTCTCGGCGCTCGCCATGGGCACGAAGCATCTCGGCCTCGCTGCCACGATGTCGACCACGTACACCGAGCCCTTCCACATCGCGCGCGCCTTCGCGTCCCTCGACCACCTCAGCGGCGGCCGCGCGGCCTGGAACGCTGTCACCACGTCCTACGCCCGCTCCTCGGCGAATTTCTCGCGCGGCGACCATCCGTCCCATGACGACCGCTACGCCATCGCCGAGGAGTGCATCGACGTCGTCCGCGGCCTGTGGGACAGCTTTGCTGATGACGCCTTCGTGAAGGACAAGGCGCGTGGCGTCTATGTCGAGCCCGACCGCGTCCACACCCTGAACCATGAGGGCAGGTACTTCTCGGTGAAGGGGCCGCTCAACGCGTCGCGCCCGCCGCAGGGGCATCCGATCATCATCCAGGCGGGCTCCTCCCTGCCCGGTCAGCGCCTCGCGGCGCGGACGTCGGAGATCGTCTTCACCGCGCAGCAGACGCTGGTCGAAGGCAAGGCGTTCCGCGACGGGCTGCGGGGCTTCGCCGTGGAAGCGGGTCGCAATCCCGATCACGTCATGGTCCTGCCCGGCGTCTGCCCCGTGATCGGCGGCACCGAGGCCGAGGCCAAGGCGCTCTACGCCCAGCTCCAGGGCGGCATCGACCCGGCAGCCGCGATCCTGCTGCTCAACGACCGCCTGGGCCACGACGTGTCCGGCTATGACCTCGACGGCCCCCTGCCGAACCTGCCGGAATCCGACCAGCTCCAGAGCCGCGCGCGCCTGCTGACCGACCTCGCGCGGCGCGAGAACCTGACGCTGCGCGAGCTGTACTACCTGGTCGCCGGCGCGCGCGGCCACCGCATCGTCTGGGGCACGCCGGAACAGGTGGCGGACGCACTGGAGGAATGGTTCGTCGGTGGCGGTTCCGACGGCTTCAACATCATGCCCCCCTTCTTCCCGACGCAGTTCGAACGCTTCGTCGGCGACGTCGTCCCGATCCTGCGCAAGCGCGGGCTGGTGCGCGGCGAGTATGTCGGCAACACGCTGCGGGAGAATCTCGGCCTGCCGCGGCCGGCGAACCAGTTCTTCCCGGACTGACGCGGCCCGGCTTGTCCGGCGCCGCCTCTCCCCCCTAGCCTCCCCGCCGGCAATCCTGCGGGGAGTGATGCCCATGTCGCGTGCACTGTTCGACCTGACCGGCCGGCTGGCCCTCGTCACCGGATCGAGCCAGGGGATCGGCCTCGCGCTGGCCAAGGGGCTGGCGGAGGCCGGCGCCACGGTCGTGCTGAATGGCCGGGATGCAGCGAAGCTCGACGCCGCCTGTGCCGGCATTCCGGGCGCGCTGGCGGCACCCTTCGACGTGACCGACCCCGATGCGGTCGAAGCGGCCATTGCCGGTATCGAGGCCGTGCATGGCCCGCTCCATATCTTGGTCGCCAATGCCGGCATCAACCTGCGGGCGCCGTCGGTCGAGATGCCGCCGGAGACCTGGCGGAAGGTGCTCGGCGTCAACCTCGACGGCGTCTGGTTCTGCTGCCAGGCCGCGGGCAAGCGCATGGTCGCCAGGGGCGCCGGCAAGATCATCACCATCTGCTCGGTGCAGAGCGAGCTCGGCCGCCCGACCATCGCGCCCTATGCGTCCAGCAAGGGCGCGCTGCGCATGCTGACGCGGACGCTGTGCGCCGAATGGGCAAGGCAGGGCGTGAACGTGAACGGCGTCGCGCCCGGCTACTACGATACGGAACTGACCAGCGCGCTGGTACAGGATCCGTCCTTCACCGACTGGCTGTGCCAGCGCGTGCCGGCCGGGCGCTGGGGCAAGGTGGAGGAGCTGGTCGGCGCGACGGTGTTCCTCGCCGCGCCGGCCTCGGATTTCGTGCATGGCCACCTTCTCTACGTCGATGGCGGCATGACGGCGGTGGTTTGAGGCCGGGCCCAGCGGCCCGGCCCCGGCAGCATCAGTTCACGCGCAGATTGTACTGCTGCACCAGCGCGCCGAAGCGCTCATATTCGGCGCGATGGAAGGCGCTGAATTCGGCGCGGTTCCGCACCCGCACCGGCATATCCATCCGCCGCAGGCCATCGAGCACCGGCTGCGCCTGCATCATCCGCAGGCAGGCGGCTTCCAGTCGTTGCAACACGGGCTCCGGCGTCGCCGCCGGGGCGTAGAGACCCGACCAGATGGTGAAGACGAGGTCATGGCCGAGTTCGCGCATCGTCGGGGTGTCAGGGAATTCCTGCGCGCGTTCGGCGCTGAACACCGCGATCGGGTGCAGGTTGTATTGCCGCACCAAATTGCCCTGGTCGGTGAACAGATGGAGCTGCCCGCCAACCATCGCCTGCATCACCTCGCCCGAGCCGCGGAAGGGGATGTGGTTCATCTCGATGCGGGCGCCGCGCTCCAGCGAGATCATGCTGACATGCGGCGTGCCGCCGGGGCCGGTGCTGGCATAGGGCAGCGCACCGGGGTTCTCGCGCGCACGCGCGACCACGTCCTGCAGGGTGCGCATCCCGGAATCCTGCTGCGTCATCATCACGACCAGCGCGTCGACCATCTGGCAGACCGGCGCGAAATCCGCCTGCTGGAAGGGCGCGCCGCGCGTGTGCGGGGTCAGCACCAGCGACCCGCCGGGTGCGAACAGGATCGTCGTGCCGTCGGGCCGCGCGCGCGTCATCTCAAGTGCGCCGACCGTGCCATTGGCGCCGGCGACGTTCTTGATGACGACCTGCTGGCCGAGCGCGGTCGAGAGTTCCGGCTGCATGATGCGCGCCATCAGGTCGCTCGCGCCCCCGGGCGGGTAGCCGACGATCATGGTGACGGCGTTCTGGGCCTTGGCGGGCAACGCCGCCGCAAGGCACAGCATCCCGGCCGCGACGAGGAGTGATCTCCGCATCGTCCTTGTTCCTTTCTTGGACATTCCGCCGCGCCATCGGCGCGGCGGATGCCAGACTACCCGCCTGCGCAGCGCCGGGAAGGTCCGCGCGCGGGACCGCGACCATCGCGCCTGTGGATCAGTGGGCGCGTCCAAGTCGCGGCATGGAGAAGCGAGCGCCGGCCAGCACCTCGCGACGTATCAGAGGGACTCGGACCCCGGCACCACGCCGCGCGGCAGGCCGGCGGCATAGCGCGCCAATTCACCCGGCCGCGTCACCCACAGCCGGTCCCGATGCGACAGGATATGCCGCAGCGCATCGCGCAGCGCACGCAGCCGGAAAGGCTGTCCGACGATGAACGGATGCATCACGACCGAGCAGACCAGAGGCCGCTTGCGCGACTGCTCCAGCATCTCGTCGAACTGGTCGATGATCATCTGCCCGAATTCGCGCCCGGAATGCTGGCGGAACACCTGCGCCGGGCTGTCGTTCAGCTCGACGGAGTAGGGCACGGACATGATCGGCCCCGCGCGCGTCGTCATCCAGAAGGGCTGGTCATCGGCCGGCCAGTCCATCACGTAGGAGAAGCCTTCCTCCTTCAGCAGGTCGAGCGTCACCGCCGATTGCGCGATGTAGGGACCAAGCCATCCCTGCGGCGCCACGCCGGCATGGCGGATGATGGCGTCGCGGCTTTCGGCGATCAGGCGGCGCTCATCCTCCTCCCACATCGTGTCCTGGCGCTCGGCGTTGGTGCGGCCATGGCCGATGAATTCGTCGCCGCGCGCCTTCAGCGCCGGGGCGATCTCGGGGCAGGCATCGAGCACCGCGCCGTTGACGTTGTGCGCGCAGGGCAGGTCGAGGTCGTCGAGCATGTCGAGCATGTTCCACAGCCCGACCCGATTGCCGTAGTCGCGCCAAGCGTAGTTGCGCTGGTTCTGCACCGCTGCCGCGCCGGTGCTGTCGCTGCCCATGCCGGCGCGATAGGCGAAGGCCTCGATGTTGTTGCACACCACCAGCGCCAGCCGCGCGCCGTTCGGCCATTCATAGGTCGGCCGGTTCGGGATGGCGCTGTGAGCGTAGCGCCCATGGCCGGGCATTTTCATCGCGCGCTCCTGTGCTTGCCGCGCGGACGCTGCGGGAAGCACAGGCGGGCGTCAACGAGCAGCCGGGGCTCAGCCCTGCGTGGTGATGCCGGCGGCGCGGACGACCGGCGCCCAGCGGTCGAATTCCTGCCGCACGAAGGCGTTCGTATCCTCGGGCGACATCCATAAGGGCTCGCTGCCGATCGCGACCAGCCGGCTCTTCACGACATCGGAGGCCAGCGCCTCCCGCATCGCCACCGAGAAGCGCTCGATGATGGGCGCGGGCGTGCCACGCGGCGCGAACAGTCCGGTCCAGGACCGCACCGCGTAGTCCGGCACGCCCTGTTCCGTCACCGTCGGGATGTCAGGACGGATCGACACGCGATCCGCGGTGCAGACGGCGAGAATCTTTACCCGCCCATCCGAGGCCGGCGGGGCGACGGTCGGCAGGTTCATGAAGGCGATCGGCACGGTGCCGGCGATCAGGTCGTTGATGGCAGGCCCGCCGCCGCGATAGGGCACATGCGTGAGGTCGAGCCCCGTGCGCAGCCTGAACAGCTCGCCGGCCAAGTGGTTCGACGTGCCGACGCCCGATGAGCCGAAGGACAGCCCGCCGGGCGTCGCCCGGGCCTTGGCGATCAATTCCTGCACGGTCGAGACGCCGAGGCCCGGCGTCGCGGCGATCACGTTCGGCACGTCCACCATCATGGCGACGGCAGGCAGCGTCTCGCGCGGATCATAGCCCAGATCGCCCGACACCAGCGGATGGAATACATGGTTGGAGGCCGAGGAGATCAGAAACATCGATCCGTCCGGCCGCGCCCGCGCCACCGCGCCCATGCCGAGCGAACCGCCGCCCCCCGGCCGGTTCTCGATCACGAAGGGCTGGCCAAGCCGCGCTTCGAGCACGGGCGCGGCAAGCCGCGCCACTACGTCGTTCGATCCGCCGGCTGCGAAGGGCACCAGCAGCGTGACAGGCCGGTTCGGCCGGGTCTCCTGCGCTACCGAGAAACGCGGGGCGGCGAGCGCTGCAGCCGCGATGGTCAATGCTTGCCGACGGTTCACGTTTCCGTTCCCTTAAACGCCGTTTCCTGCGCCGTAGCGCGGCGCGGCGCGCCCGGCAAGCGCCACGTTACGGCAGCGTCGCGAGCCGCGTCGCCAGCAGCGCAAAGAAGCGATCGGCATCCAGGGTGTCGAGCAGCCGCGCATTCGCCGGGTGGCCGCTGCGCTCCCACCGGTCCACCACCGTGCGGCCCCGCGGCACGCCGGCGCATTCCACATGCACATGCACCTCCCGCTGCGTGAACAGCGTGGGGTCGATCAGCCAGGCGATCGCGCAGGGATCGTGCAGCGGGTGGCCTCGGTGGCCGAAGCGGCGGGATGGCGGCACGCCGGCCATGATGCGCGCTGCGGCATCCAGGCACGCCCCGCCGCCGGAAGCACGCAGCGTGGCGATGCGCGTCGGCGTGACCAGCGCCTGCGCCGTCAATTCCAGCGTTGCCAGCGTCACCGGTCGGCCGCATTCCAGCAGCATCGCCAGCGCCTCGGGGTCCGACCAGGCGTTGAACTCGGCCGACGGCGTGATGTTCCCCTCCGCCCATGCGCCGGTCATGAGCACGATTTCTTCAACGCGGTCGATCAGCGCCGGCTCGGTCGCCAGCGCCAAGGCAAGGTTGGTTGCCGGCCCGATGCCGATCAGCGTGACGCGACGCTCAGCCCGCAGCAGCGCGCGGATCGCATCGGCCGCGACGCCGGGCGCTTCCGACGGGCCCTCAGGCAGCGCGGCGCCTGCCAGACCGTCCGCGCCATGCACCTGCAGCTCCGGCCGGAAGGCACCGAGCAGCGGCCGGTCCGCGCCGGCGACGACCGGCACGTCACGACCGCTCAGCCCAACGATGGCGCGTGCATTTCGCAGCGTGTGGATCAGGCCGACATTCCCGCCGGCCACGCTGACCAGGCGTACATCGAGCTCCGGCGAGGCCAGGGCCAGCCACAGGGCCACGGCATCGTCCGTCCCGGGATCGGTGTCGATCAGACAGACCCGGCGCGTCATGGCCATGCTGCTGCGTCTCCGTTGCTGCGCCGCGGCGACGATGCCACGCTGACCGCCATTGCACCACGGATTGCGCCATGGATTTCTGGCAAGCGTTCGCCGCGGAGACCGGCGCGAAGGGCCCCTTCATCGACCGCTATCCGGCGCCGATGCCGGATGGCTCCTGCCTCATCCTGCCGCTCCGCGATTATGGCGAGATCGCTGTCGCAGGCTTCATCGCCAACCAGGCGGCGATCGTCGTCGCGCAGCGCATCGGCCACTGGATGGCCAGGGCGGCGTCCGATCTCGGTGCCGAGGTCGTCGTCGGGCTCCCGACCCTCGGCCAGGTCTTCGCACCCCTCGTCGCGCAGGCGCTGGGCCACGCGAACTGGGTCGCGCCGGGCTGGTCGCGGAAGCGCTGGTACGATGATGCGCTGTCCGTCGAAGCTTCCTCCTCGACGGCGCCTGCCAATCGGCGGCTTTGGCTCGATCCGCGCCTGCTGCCGCGGCTCGCTGGCAGGCGCGTGTTGCTGGTGGACGATGTCATCTCGACGGGCACCTCGGCGCTTGCGGGCGTGGCGCTGCTGGAACGGGCCGGCGTGCGTCCGGTCGCGCTACTGGTCGCGATGGCGCAGGGCGACCGCTGGCGTGCCGGCTGGCCAGGCGACATGCCGGTGCGAGCCGCCTTCGCGACGCCACTGTTTGACCGCACCATCGGTGGGTGGCTTCCACGCGCCGGAACAGCACCGATGGAGCTCTGCCCGTTGTTCGGGTCGTAGTCACGGCGCTCAGCGCGATTTCTGAATTTGCGAGCCATTCGCATCAATCCTTCCGCCCCTTTGCGGCATCGTCAGAGCATGCGCTACTCGGGTGGAAACCTTCGGGAGACGACCATGCCGGCTGATGGCGGCGCGACCGACCGGATCGTTTACTCCGCGCCGATCGGCGACGAGGTGAAAACGACCACCTGCTACATGTGTGCCTGCCGCTGCGGCATCCGCGTGCATCTGAAGGATGGCCGCGTTCGCTACATCGAGGGCAATCCCGACCATCCGGTGAACAGGGGCGTGCTCTGCGGCAAGGGCAGCGCCGGCATCATGACGCAGTATTCGCCGGCGCGGCTGCAGGCGCCACTGAAGCGCGTCGGGCCGCGCGGCTCCGGCGAATATGCCGAGATCAGCTGGGATGAGGCGCTGGAGACCGCCACCGGCTGGCTGAAGCATATACGGGAAACCGACCCGAAGCGCCTTGCCTTGTTCACCGGGCGCGACCAGTCGCAATCGCTGACCGGCTTCTGGGCGGCGCAGTTCGGCACGCCGAACTTCGCGGCGCATGGCGGTTTCTGCTCGGTGAACATGGCGGCCGGCGGGCTCTACACCATCGGCGGGTCGTTCTGGGAATTCGGCGAGCCCGATTGGGAACGCGCGAAATACCTGATGATCTTCGGCGTTGCCGAGGACCATGATTCCAACCCGATCAAGATCGGCCTCGCGTCGATGAAGAAGCGCGGCGCGAAGATCGTTTCGGTCAATCCGGTCCGCACCGGGTATTCCGCCATCTCCGATGAATGGGTCGGCATCCGTCCAGGCACGGACGGGCTGTTCATCATGGCGCTGATCCATGAGCTGATCCGCACCGACAAGGTCGATGGCGAGTTCCTGGTCCGCTACACGAACGCGCCCTGGCTGGTGGTGCGCAATCCTGGTGGTGCCGACGATGGGCTGTTCGCCCGCGATGCGGATGGCAAGCCGCTCGCCTGGGATCGCGCGCGTGGCGCGATCGCCGCCGACACGGCCGATCTGTCGCCGGTGCTGGTCGGCGAGTTCACCCTGCCCGATGGCCGCGTCGCGAAGCCGGTCTTCAACCTGATGGCCGAACGCTATCTCGGCGAGGAGTACGCGCCCGAGGCCGTCGCCGAACGATGCGGCTTCAGCGCCGAGCGCATCCGCCGCCTCGCCGCCGAGATCGCGGATGTCGCCTTCAACCAGACGATCACGCTCGACATCCCCTGGACGGATGTGTGGGGCCGCAAGCACGAGACGATGGTGGGCCGTCCGGTCGCCTTCCACGCGATGCGCGGCATCTCCGCGCATTCCAACGGCTTCCACACCTGCCGCGCGCTGCACCTGTTGCAGATGATCCTCGGCGCGGTCGATACGCCCGGCTCCTGGCGCTACAAATCGCCCTTTCCGCGGCCGATCCCGCCCGGGCCAGGTCCTGCCGGCAAGGGGGCGAAGCCGAACACGCCGCTCGCGGGCAACATCCTGTCCTTCACGCATGGGCCGGACGATTTGCTGGTCGAGGATGACGGCACGCCGCTGCGCATCGACCATTCCTTCTCGTGGGAAGCGCCGCTCGGCCTTCATGGGATGATGCATACGGTCATCGGCCATGCGGCGAAGGGCGACCCGTACAAGATCGACACGCTGTTCATGTTCATGGCGAACATGGCGTGGAACAGCGCGATGAATCCGCTCGAGACGATCGACTGCCTGACGCAGCAGGACGAGAATGGCGACTACGTCATTCCGCACGTCATCTACTCGGATGCGTATTTCAGCGAGACGGTGCCCTACGCCGACCTGATCCTGCCGGACACGACCTATCTGGAACGCTGGGACGCGATCAGCATCCTCGACCGGCCGATCGGGTCTGCGCACGGGCCGGGCGATGCGATCCGCCAGCCGGTGGTCGAGCCCGACCGCAACGTGCGGCAGTTCCAGACTGTGCTGATCGAACTCGGCGCCCGGCTCGGTCTGCCCGCCTTCGTGAAGGAGGATGGCTCGCCCCGCTTCAAGGATTATCCGGACTACCTGACCAACCATCAGCGCACGCCGGGCGTCGGGCCGCTGGCGGGATGGCGTGGCGAGGACGGATCGAAGAAGGGCGTCGGCGAACCGAACCCCAACCAACTCCAGCGCTACATCGAGAATGGCTGCTTCTGGCGGCATCACCTGGCGCCCGAGGAATCCTACTTCAAGCACGCCAATGCGACCTACCTGGCCAATTCGAAAGCCATGGGCATGCAGGGGCAATCCAACCAGATCGTGCTGCAGATCTGGTCGGAGCCGCTGCAGAAGTTCCGCCTCGCCGCCGAGGGCCATGGCACGAAGCAGCCGCCCGAGGCGCTGCGCGAGCGCGTGCGCACCTATTGCGACCCGCTGCCCTTCTGGTACGCGCCGCTCGAACAGCAGCAGCACGACACCGAGCCCTTCCCGCTCTCCGCCGTCACGCAGCGGCCGATGGCGATGTACCATTCCTGGGGCTCGATGAATGCGTGGCTGCGGCAGATCCACGGGTCGAACAAGCTGTACATGTCGCGTGAGCGCGCCGCGGCCGATGGCCTCGCACAGGATGACTGGGTCTGGGTCGAAAGCCGCAGCGGGCGGGTGAAAGCGCAGCTCACCCTGATGGAAGGCGTGAACCGCGACACCGTCTGGACCTGGAACGCGATCGGCAAGCGCGCAGGAGCGTGGATGCTCTCGCCGGATGCCGCGGAATCGCAGCGCGGCTTCCTGCTGAACCACGTCATCAGCGAATGGCTGCCGAGCCAGGCCGGCCCGCGCCTCGCCAATGCCGACCCCGTCACCGGCCAGGCCGCCTGGTACGATCTGCGCGTGAAGGTGACGAAGGTCGCCCCGGGCGAGGAAGGCGTCACCGCGCCGCACCCGGACGTGCTGGAACCCCCACCGGACATGCCGGACCCGCCCGACATCCTTCGCTTCAATGCGGGAGGCCAGAAGCCATGACGTCCCTACCTGCGCCCTCCGCGAAGAAGCTCGGCCTCGTCATCGACCTCGATACCTGCGTCGGCTGCCAGGCCTGCGCCACCAACTGCAAGGAATGGAACACCAGCGGCCACATGGCGCCGCTGCCCGACCACCATCCCTATTCCGCCGGCGTCGAGGGCGTGTGGTTCAACCGCGTCCATTCCTACGAAGCCGGCGATGGCGAGGATGGCCGCACCGTCCATTTCCCGCGATCCTGCCTGCATTGCGAAACGCCCGCCTGCGTCACCGTCTGCCCCACCGGCGCGTCCTACAAGCGCGCCGAGGATGGCATCGTGCTGGTCAACACCGACATCTGCATCGGCTGCCAGCTCTGCGCCTGGGCCTGCCCCTATGGCGCGCGCGAATTCGACGAAGACCAGGGCGTGATGAAGAAGTGCACGCTCTGCGTCGACCGCATCTACAACGAGCACATTCCCGAGGAACGACGCGTCCCTGCCTGTGTGTCCACCTGCCCGGCCAATGCGCGGCATTTCGGCGATCTTGGCGATCCCGACAGCGATGTCTCGAAGCTCGTCGCCGAGCGCGGCGGCATGGAGCTGATGCCGGAGCTCGGCTACAAGCCGGTCAACCGATACCTGCCGCCACGCCGCGCGCCGAAGCCCGATGCCGGGCCGCCGAAGGATGCCGGTCCCCTGCCCTCGCAGATCACCAACCCGCTGCTGCGCTGGGTGGACAAGGTGCTGTCGCGATGAATCCGGCGCCGTCGATCATCTTCTTCACCGTGGCGTCAGGCGCCGGCTACGGGCTGCTGTTCTGGATGGGCCTGCTGCGGCCGCTCGGGCTGGTCCCGCAGACGGCGGGCTTCGGCGTGCTCACCGTCGGGATCGCGCTGGCGCTGACGATGCTCGGACTGCTGTCCTCCACGGCGCATCTCGGCCGGCCGGAACGGGCGTGGCGCGCGCTGAGCCAATGGCGGTCCTCCTGGCTGTCCCGGGAAGGCATCTGCGCCATCGCGACCTTCGCGCCCGCGGGGCTGTTCTTCCTGGCCCTCGCCGGCCAGTCCGAATGGCTCGCGCTGCCCACCGGGCTGCTCGCCGCCGCCGGTGCAGCCGTGACGGTGTGGTGCACGGGCATGATCTACGCCTCCCTGCCCACCATCCGGCAGTGGCATCACCCGCTGGTCGCACCCGGCTATCTGCTGTTCGGTGCCTTCTCCGGCGCGGCGCTGCTCGCGACACTCGCCGCCTTCTGGGGTGCCGCAATGGCACCGGCGGCGATCGCCGCGGTGCTCGGCGCCGTCGCCTTCGTGCTGAAGCGCGCCTACTGGGCGAGCGTCGATGCCGGACCGCCGCTCGCGACGATGGAAACGGCGACGGGCCTCGGCTTCATCGGCAAGGTCCGCGTGCTCGACCCGCCGCATACCGAGACGAACTACCTGCTGCGCGAAATGGCCTTCCGCATCGGCCGCGTGCATGCGGCGAAGCTGCGGCGGATCGCGTCGGTCGCCGGCTTCGCCGTGCCCGCGGCGCTGCTGCTGCTGGCGCTACTCACTGGGGGCGCCTTCGCGGGGGTGTTTGCGGTGGCCGCCGCGGCGCTCGTGACGGTTGGCCTGCTGGCCGAACGATGGCTGATGTTCGCCGAGGCGACGCATACCGTCGCCCTCTACTACGGTGCCGGGGAACACGCACCGTAGCGCTCTCGTCTCGACCGTCCTTCCGCAAGGATCATCACGGTCGGACCGGGCGGTGAACCGAACAGAAATGCCTGCGCTTGCCGGTGCAGGCTTCGCCGCGGGCGCGCCGCCGCGGACGGGGTGAAGCGCACATGACGCTTGTCGCCGCAATCACATGCGTCGTGTGGGAGGCTATGGTGATGATCGATGATTGGTCGGGCAGGCGGGATTCGAACCCACGACCCCCAGTCCCCCAGACTGATGCGCTACCAGGCTGCGCTACTGCCCGACCGAGGGGCGCCGTGTAGCATCCGGGGCGATACGTTGAAAGCCCCCGGTGTCAGTGGCGCGGCAACTACCCCGCCAACACCCGCAACTCGGCCGCAATCGCTTCCAGCTCCGCCAGCGCCGCGCGCAACGCCGCCGTCTCGACCTCCTCCGCGGCCGTCGGCGGCGGGGGATCGTTCAGCGGCAATTCCCCACCCTGGGGGCCTTCGTCCGTCCCGTCCCGCAGCAGCCGCTGCACGCCCTTGATCGTGTAGCCCTGCGTGTAGAGCAGATCGGAGATCCGTCGCAGGAGCGCGATGTCCTCCGGCCGGTAATACCGCCGTCCGCCGCCGCGCTTCAGCGGCTTCAACTGCGGGAACTTGCTCTCCCAGAAGCGTAGGACGTGCTGGGGAATGTGCAGGTCGTCCGCCACCTCGCTGATGGTGCGGAAGGCAGTCGGCGCCTTGCGCGGCCGGACGCGGCCTTCACCCTCGACGGGCGGCAGTTCCTCGCTCATTCGTCGCCCTCGCCCTCAGGCTCATTGTTGATCCGTGCCTTCAGCACCTGGGACGGGCGGAAGGACAGGACCTTGCGCGGCAGGATCGGCACTTCGACGCCGGTCTTGGGGTTGCGGCCGACGCGCTGGCCCTTCTGGCGGACCAGGAAGGTGCCGAATGCGGAGATCTTCACCGCCTCCCCGGCTTCGAGGGCGGCGGAAATCCGCTCCAACACGGTCTCCAGCAGCGCGGCGCTTTCGTTCCGCGAGAGGCCGACATTGGCGTAGATCGCTTCCGCGAGTTGCGCCCGCGTTACCGTGTTCATGCTGTGGAGCCGCCCGCAAGCCGTTCTGAACACTAGAAAACCGGTATCGGGACCGCAGGTCAACTGTATCGTGCCGAGCCGTGTTGTTTGGCCTCGGACGCCTGGCGTCGGGATGCCGGACTGTTTCGCGGCCCGCCTTCGTCTGCCGGACGCAACGCGCTACTCGGGAGCGGTTGCGCTGTGCGCTCCTGGCTCGCGAAGGTGCCGCGATCCGCCGTCTCTCAGAACCGCGCGAGCGCAGCGCCCCAGGTCAGCCCGCCGCCGATCGCTTCCATCACCACCAGGTCGCCGGGCTGGATGCGCCCGTCGCCGCAGGCCTCGGCCAGCGCCAGCGGCACCGAGGCGGCAGAGGTGTTGGCGTGCCGCTCGACCGTCACCACCACGCGCTCGGGCGGCAGATGCAGCTTCTTGCCCATGGCGTCGATGATGCGGCGGTTCGCCTGATGCGGCACCAGCCAGCGCACATCCTCGTGCCCGAGGCCATTCGCCGCCAGCGCCTCATCCACCACCGAGGCGAGCTTGGTCACGGCATGGCGGAACACTTCCTTCCCCGCCATCCGCAGCAGGCCCGTCCCGCCCGTCGAGCCTGCGCCGCCTTCGACGTGCAGAATGTCACCCTGGCTGCCGTCGGAATGCAGGTGGCAGGACAGCACGCCGCGATCAGCGGTGGTGCCCGCCCCTTCCCCGGCGCGCAGCAGCAGCGCGCCGGCGCCGTCCCCGAACAGCACGCAGGTGCCGCGATCCGTCCAGTCGAGGATGCGGGAATAGACCTCGGTGCCGATCACCAGCACGCAGCGCGCCTGCCCGGCACGGATCAGCGCGTCGGCCACGCTGACGGCATAGATGAAGCCGGTGCACGCCGCGGCGAGGTCGAAGGCAAAGCCCTTTGTGACACCAAGCTTCGCCTGAATACGCACCGCCGTCGCCGGAAAGGCGGAATCGGGCGTCGAGGTCGCGACCAGGATCGCGTCCACCTCCGATGCCTCGACGCCGGCGCGCTCCAGCGCCTGCCGGGCCGCGGCTGCCCCCATGTCCGAAGCGGTCTCCCCTGGCGCCGCGATATGGCGATAGCCGATCCCGGTCCGCTCGCGGATCCAGGCATCGGAGGTATCGAGCCCCTTCAGCGCCGCGAGTTCGTCGTTGGACAGCCGGGTCGCGGGCAGATAGCCGCCGCTTCCGGCGATGGTGGCACGCACTACCATGGGAGGACGGACTACCTCAGTGAGACTCGGCCGCGATTCGCGGTCCGTTCGTGGACAGACGGGTCAGGCCCTCACGGATACGCTCGTTGAAGCCATGCGTCACCATGTCCATCGCGACGTCGACGGCATGGGCGAAGCCGAGCGCATCCGTCCCGCCATGGGACTTCACCACCACGCCGTTCAGCCCGATCAGGATGGCACCGTTGTAGCGCCGCGGATCCATCCATTCGCGCAGCCGGTCGAGCGCCGGCCGCGCCAGCAGATAGCCGAGCCGCGCCGGCACTGAGGATGTGAAGACCTGCCGCAGCAGGTCGCGCATCAGCTTCAGCGCGCCCTCGCCCGTCTTGAGGGCGACATTCCCCGTGAAGCCATCCGTCACGATCACATCCGTCGTCCCGGCGGTGATGTCGTGGCCTTCGACGAAGCCGCGGAAATTGGCGCCGATGTGCGAATCGCGCAGCGTCTCCGCCGCCGCCCGCACGCGGTCGTCGCCCTTCAACTCCTCGGAACCGACATTCAGCAGCCCGATCGACGGGTTGGTCAGGCCGAGCACGGCGCGCGCGAAGGCGTCGCCCATGACGGCGAACTCCACCAGGTTTCGCGCATCGCATTGCACGTTCGCGCCGAGGTCGAGCAGCACCACGTCGCCGCGCGCCGACGGCCCGATGGCGGCGAGCGCCGGCCGGTCGATCTCCCGCATCGTCTTGATGACGATCTTCGACAGCGCCATCAGCGCACCGGTATTGCCGGCCGAGACGATGCCCGACGCCTCTCCGCCCGCCACCGCATCGATGGCGACGCGCATGGACGACCCGCGCACGCGCAGCGCCGCGGTCGGCTTCATGTCGCCCGGGATGTAGTCCGGCGCATGGCGCAGGCTGCACGCCTTGGCGGCGCGCTTGCGCCGCGCGAGAGCGCCGCCGACGCGGGCCTCATCGCCAACTAGCAGGAATCGAGCGTCAGGATGACGCTCGGCCGCCAGTTCCAGGCCGTCGATCACGACATCCGGCGCCGCGTCGCCGCCCATGGCGTCGATGGCTAGGGCGAAGGGCCGGCTCGGCTGGGACACGTCAGCGGTCCATGGGCGCGGATGTCACCACCGCGCGTCAGGAACGGATGGTCTGGCCCACGCGCTCGGCTGCCACCACCTCACGGCCATTGTAGTGGCCGCAGTGGGAGCAGACATGATGCGGACGCTTCAGCTCACCGCAGTTCGAGCATTCCTGGTGCGACGGGGCGCTCAGGGCCTCATGGCTACGGCGCATGCCGCGGCGGGAGGGCGAAGTCTTCTTCTTCGGAACGGCCATGGCGCCGAGCCTCTTTCATCTACAAACGGCAAAGATAGCAGGGAGGGCGGGCCATTAGCACCCACCCCCCCGATACGCAAGCCGCACGGCCGAAACCGGGCGCTATTTCCGCCCGCGCAGCGCCGAAAGGGCGGCAAACGGGTTGGGCCGAGGCTCCTCAGGTGCTTCCGGTTCGCCTTCGGCTTCGTCCGGCAACACCGCGCCCGGCGCGCGCGGATAGGGGTCGAGCACCAGGGCCAATTGTTCGGCCACCGCCTCCCCCAGATCCGCCACGCCTCCCGGCGCCTCGACATCATCCGGCGTGTCCGGGTCTTCGGACGCGGTCTCACCGGCGCCCAGAACCCGAAGATGCACGGCTTCGTCCACCTGCTGGACCACAGGGTCCAGGGTGACGACACAGTCCTGCACCACTTCCGCGCGGATACGTCCCTCGATCGCCACGGCGCCGCCCGCCTCGGGCGTCAGCCGCAATGCGGCCGAGAACCGGTTCACTGCCGGGATGCCGAATCGCAGCGCCAGCGCGGCGCATTCCGCGGGGGAGGCTCGCAAGGTTTCCGCGCGCCCCTCCGGCGGGATGCGCGCCAGCGCGATGGGTCGGGAAAACTCAGGCGTCACGCAGAAGGTCCTCCGCAGACAGGAACGCGACATGGCCTGTCACAAGCGAATCGATCCCCTGCCCGCCCAGATGCTCGGCCTGCGCCCGGGCAACGCCGGCCAGTCGCGCGGCCGCGTCCCCAGGCGGAGGCTCGCCGCGCCAGACATTGCGCGCCAGAGCTTCCGGCAGGACCGCCGGATCCTCGGAGTCGAGCGCCTGCTCATAGGCCAGGGCACGACCGTGGAAACCCTCCCACAGCCAGCGCACGCGCTTGCCGACGGCCAGGTCGCTCACCCCCATCTCGCGCAGGTTCTGGTCCATGTCCGCGAACATGGCGTCGAAGACCGCCTGAGCGAGTGCTGCGCCGCGCGCGTCGCCATCCGCGCGCAGCCGGCGAATCACCAGCCCGACATGCACGGTCACGAGGTCGAAACGCCCCTCCGCCGTGTCAGGCACACCCAGCTCGGCGAACAGCGCGGGGCTGCGGGCCGCGGCGACCGCCGCGCCGTAGAGTTCGAAGCCAGCCCGCTCATGCGGCCGGCGGCGGAACATCGCGAGGATGCCCATGATCTGGAATGGCTCCTGGCCCAGAACGGTTGACCGCGGGGCACCATGATGTCTATCGGTTCCCGCGACATGGCCCGCCATTCCCGATCGGTCAACGCATCCCGGCTCGCGCCGGCCGCCCTCCTCCTGCTCGCCCTCTCCGGCTGCGGATGGATCACCGATACATTCGGGCCCGACCCCGTCATGCGCGGCAACCGCGTGGATGCGGAACGGCTGTCCCAGATCACCCCCGGCGTTCAGACCCGGACGGATGTCGAGGCGCTCCTCGGATCGCCCTCCTTCCGCGGTACCTTCGACGAGGACAACTGGTACTACAGCAGCGCCCAGACCCGGCTGCAGCCCGGACGCTACCTGCAGGTGGAGGACCGGCGCGTCGTCGTCATCTCCTTCAACCCGCAGGGCGTGGTCAGCGGCGTGCGCGAGCTGACGGAGGCGGATGGCCGCGACGTCGCCATGGTGTCGCGCGAGACGCCGGTGCCGGGCAACGAGCGGTCGATCATGCAGGAGCTGTTCGGGAACCTCGGCCGGCCGAGCATGGGTGGCTCGCCAGGGCCGGGCAATCCGGCGAATCTCGGCGGGCGGTACTGACGATCCGTTGGAGGGGCTCTGCCCCTCCAAGCCACCCCGCCAGGTGCTTGGAGCACCTGGACCGCAATTCGTTCGTACGAGGCATGACGGGCTTGGCCCCCTACGGTGCGTGTCGGGCGCAAGGACCGATTTCAGCACCATTCCTGCCCTTGGCGCGCGATGCCAAGTTGAGGTTTGCAAAGGCCCTTCGGCCTTTGCTGGGGTGGCTTGGAGGGGCGAAACCCCTCCAACGGGCCGACATCCAAATGGAAGCCCCCGGCAGCGTGGGTCGCTCCAAGGCGGGCGTGCTCAGGCTCAGAAGTGGCTCCAGCCGCCTCGCGCCAAGTTTATCGCCTGTCCATCGGCGCCGGTCACCGAGACCGCTGGCGGGCCCGACACCATCCGGCCGATCCGCGTGATCGGCACGTCGGCCCGCGAGGCCGCCTCGCGAAGCGGTCCCTGGGCCTCGGGCGCGGCGGCGAACAGCAGTTCGTAGTCGTCGCCGCCGCCCAGCACCGTCGGCAGCAGCGCCAGATTGGCCCCAAGCAGCTTCTGCGCGGCTGAGGACAGCGGCACGGCGGCAGCCTCGATCTCCGCACCGCAGCCGGCGGCGCGGCAGAGATGCCCGAGGTCCTGCACCAACCCATCCGAGACATCCATGCCGGCCCGCGCCAGGCGCGCTATGCCCTGCCCCAGTGCCAGCCTCGGCTGCGGCAGCCGGTACCGGTGCGCGAGGTGCCCCGCCGCATCGTCCGGCAGTTCGCCGCGCAGCACGCGCAGCCCCAGCGCCCCGTCGCCGATCGTGCCTGACACCCAGACGTCGTCGCCCGGCCGCGCTCCTCCTCGCCGCAGTACCGCGCCCGGCTGCACGGTGCCGAGTATGGTCAGCGACAGGCAGGTCGGCCCCGGCGTGGCCGCCGTATCGCCACCAAGCACCGTCAGGCCGAAGTCGCGCTGATCCTCGGCCAGCCCCTGCGCAAACCCCGCGATCCAGTCATCGGGCGTGCCTCGCGCCAGCACGGTCGTCATCAGGTAGCCAAGCGGCGCCGCGCCCATCGCCGCGAGGTCCGACAGATTCACCCGCAGCAGCTTGCGCCCGATCGTCTCCGGCGGATCATCCGGCAGGTAGTGGACGCCCTCCACCATCGCATCCGCCGCAAGGACAAGCTGCCGGCCCGGCGGCACGTCCAGCAGCGCCGCGTCGTCGGACAGATCGAGCGCCCCGTGGCCGGCCAGGGGGCGGAAATGACGGGCAATGAGGGCGAATTCGGGAGGAAGGGTCACGCGACGCCGGGCCCTGGAACCGCTGCCCTCCAGGCTGGCGCGATACCGGCCGCGGGGGGAAGCGGCGGGGACGCCGCCCCCTCCGAGCCTCCCCCGCCAAATGACAGTGTCATCTGGAAATCTATCTTCTGGTGCCGAGCGCGGCGGAATCGTCCAACCACTGCGCCACTCCGTGCTCGAATGCGGGTCACTGCGCCCATCCTGCTCGCGGCGCACGGCGCCAGGTACTGGTTTCCGAAGGCCCTTCGGCCTTTAGAGCAGTTCCCGATCAGGTGGAATCACCTGATCGGGTGAAGATGCTCGCGAAAACGACGGGCTGGAGACGTTGCCGTGAGCCGAGGCGAAGGGAAAACGGCTCTCGCGGCGTGAGGTTCGGAAAGGGGCGGCGCCCCTCCCCGACACACCTTCACCGCCCGAATTCCCCCGGCCGCAAGGCATGCGCCATTGCATCGAGCACGCCATTGGCGAAGCGGGACGTCTCCTCGTCGAGGAACCCCCGCGCGATGTCGAGATATTCGTTGATCACCACCCGCGCCGGCGGATCACGCGACTCCAGCAGTTCCGCAGCCGCCGCGCGCAGCAGGGCGCGCAGCACCGGGTCGAGCCGTTCCAGCGTCCAGTCCTTGGAAAGACGCGCACGGATCTCGGCATCCGCCGCCTCCGACCGCGTCGCCGCCGCCTTCAGGATCGCCTCGAACAGCGGGATGTGGGCGAGCGGCACCTGCCCGTCCTCGAAGGCTTCGACCCCGGCGCCCGCGCCGATGCGGTGGCGGATGAACTGGTGCGCGACGGTCTCGGCGGTCTCTCCGGTCTGCTCGGACTGGAACAGGGCCTGCACGGCCGCGACGCGCGCCCCGGTGCGCGGGCGGCCGGTGGGCTTCGGGCGCGGATTCATGCGCCAAGCCCCCAGGCACGCGCCAGGCCGATCTGCCCCAGCACCGCATGCGCCGCCTCGGCGCCCTTGTTCATGCGGTCGTCGCGCGACCGCGCGATCGCCTGCTCCAGGCTGTCCACCGTCAGCAGCCCGAAGCCGACCGGCACGGCGGAACGCGTCGAGACATCCATCACGCCGTGGCAGATGGCGTCGCAGATGAAGGTGTAATGGTCGGTCTCGCCTTTCACGACGCAGCCGAGCAGCAGGAAGCCATCCCAGCGGGCGGGCTGCTTCAGTGCCATGGCCAGCGCGGCGGGAAGCTCGTAGCCGCCGGCGACCTCGGCGACCTCCACCGTGGCCGAGACATCGGCGAGGACGCGCTGCGCGCCGCCCAGCATGCCGTCCACCACGTCGCGGTAGTAGGGCGCCGAGAGGACCAGGATGCGCGGCGGCGGGCCGGCGAGCGCGGCGGAGCCGCGCTCGGGGGAATCAAGGGTGCTCAATTCGTGTTGTCCATAGGAATGGGCCTGATCTCGACATCCTCGATGCCGTAGCCCTCGAGGCCGACGATGGGCCGCGGATGGTTGGAAAGGCGGATCATCCGGGAAACGCCAAGATCGGCGAGGATCTGCGCACCGATGCCGTAATCGCGCAGCTCCGGCGCGGTGGCCCGGCCGCGGCCGCGGCGGATCTGGTCCGACAGCCCGTCGCTGCGCCAGTCGCGAAGCAGCACGACGACACCGCGGCCGGCCTCGGAGATCATGCGCATCGCGCCGTGCAGTTCGCCGATGGTGCGCCCCGCGACCAGATCGTTCATGAGCGAGGCCGCGTGCATGCGAACCAGCACCGGCTCGTCGCCGGCCGTCACGTCACCCTTGATCAGAGCCAGGTGCTCGCCGGGGGTGACGGTGCTGCCATAGACCACGGCGCGCCACTCGCCACCGATGGCCTGCGGCAGGATGGCTTCCTCGACGCGGCGAACCAAGCGTTCAGTCCGGCGGCGATGACCGATCAGGTCGGCGATGGTGCCGAGCTTCAACCCGTGGTGCTGGGCGAAGGCGACGAGGTCCGGCATACGCGCCATCGTCCCATCGTCGTTCATGATCTCGCAGATCACGCCGGCGGGGTTCAGGCCGGCCATGCGGGCGAAATCGACCGCCGCCTCCGTGTGGCCGGCGCGGACCAGCGTGCCGCCTTCCCGCGCGACCAGTGGAAAGACGTGGCCCGGCGTGACGATGTGGTCGCGCCCGAGATCGGGGTTGATGGCGACGGCGACCGTGCGCGCCCGGTCGGCCGCCGAAATGCCGGTCGTAACGCCGTCCCGGGCCTCGATCGACACGGTGAAGGCCGTCGCGTGGCGCGTGCCGTTTGATTGGGCCATCAGCGGCAGGCCGAGCTGCTCGACACGCCCGCGCGTCATGGCGAGGCAGATCAGTCCGCGCGCATAGCGGGCCATGAAGTTGATCGCACCCGGCGTCGCGAACTGGGCGGGGATGACGAGGTCACCCTCGTTCTCGCGGTCCTCGTCATCGACCAGGATGAACATCCGGCCGCTGCGCGCTTCCTCGAGCAACTCCTCCGTCGGTGACAGGAAGTCGCTGAAGGACGTCCGGACGGTCTCAGTGGTCGCGCTCAACGCTGATACTCCCGCAGCCGCGCCACGTAGCGCGTCATCATGTCCACCTCGACGTTCACCTTGTCGCCGGGCTGCAGCGTGCCGAAGGTGGTGACGGTGGTGGTGTGGGGGATGATGTTGACCCCGAACACTTCACCGTCAACCTCGTTCACCGTCAGGGAAACGCCGTCGATGGTGACGGATCCCTTGGTCGCGACGAAGGGCGCCAGCGCCGCCGGAATCCGGAAGCGCCACCGGACGGAGGCGTTCTCCGGCGTCGCGGACAGCACTTCGGCAGCCCCGTCCACATGGCCGGCGACGAGATGCCCGCCGAGTTCGTCGCCCAGGCGCAGCGCGCGCTCCAGATTGACCCGCGTGCCGGGCGTCCAGGTCCCGACAGTGGTCATGGCGACCGTCTCGGCCGAGCAATCCACAGAAAAGGCATCGGCCGCGAGATGCACGACGGTCAGGCACACGCCGGAACAGGCGATGGAGGCGCCGAGCGCCGCCGGTGCCGGGTTGGCAAGGAAGCCGGGCGAGGTGCCGATGACGAGGCGCAGGTCATGGCCCCCGCCGATCGGCTGCACCTCCCGCACCGTGCCGAGGTCCGTGACGATACCGGTGAACATCAGCCGAGCTCCGCGCTGGATTCATATTCGGTCAGCAGGTCCGCACCGAGCGGCTTCACGGCCACCCGACGAAAGCGTGGCATGGCGGCGAGTGCGGCAAGGTGCAAGCCCTGAACGGCGGGATGCCCCTCCCCGCCCATCACGCCCGGCGCGTGGAACCAGGCGAGGCGATCGACAAGGCCCGCGCGCAGCAGCCCGGCGGCGAGGCCGGCGCCGCCCTCGGCCAGCACGCGCGTCACGCCGCGGCGGGCGAGGGCGCCCAGAAGGGCGCGGAGGTCGAGGCCGTCGTCCCCCTGCCCCACCGTGAGCAGCTCGACCCCCGCCGCCGTGAAGGGCGCCTGGGCGGCGGGCGGATGACCGGGGGCGGTCACAATGCAGGTGGCCGCCACACGGGCGGTCGTCACCAGGCGCGCCGTGTGCGGCGTGCGCAACCGGGCGTCGGCGACGACGCGAAGCATAGGTACGCGCTCCATGCCCAGGATTCGGCAGGTCAGGTCCGGGTCATCCGCCAGGACGGTGCCGGAGCCGACCAGGATGGCGTCGTGGCGGGCGCGGAGGGCATGGGCCTCTCGCCGCGCCTCGGGGCCCGTGATCCAGCGGGATTCGCCGGAGTCCGTGGCGATCCGGCCATCCAGCGTGGTGGCGAGCTTCAGGGTGACGACGGGCAGCCCGCGCTCGATCCGGCGGAAGAAGCCGGCATTGAGCGCGCGCGCCTCCGCTTCGAGCAGGCCTTCTTCCACAAGGATGGCGGCGTCCCGCAGCATGGTGACGCCGCGGCCGTTCACACGCGGGTCGGGGTCACGCATGGCCATGACCACGCGGGCGACGCCGGCAGCGGTCAGCGCATCGCAACAAGGGGGCGTGCGGCCGTGGTGGGAACAGGGTTCGAGGGTGACATAGGCGGTGGCGCCGCGGGCGTTCTGGCCGGCGCGGCGCAGTGCCTCGGTTTCCGCATGCGGGCGGCCGCCGGGCTGGGTCCAGCCGCGGCCGATGACGCGACCGTGCTTCACCAGCACGCAGCCGACCGCGGGGTTCGGCCAGGTATTGCCGAGGCCACGGCGGGCCAGCGCTAGGGCAGCGCGCATGTGGGTGACATCATCGGGCATGAGGCCCGCCCTTCTCCCGCACCGGACAGGACCGGGCAAGGTGCCTTGCGGCATGGCGGCTCCGCGCCGCCTACCGCACCACCCGCGCCAGTTGCAGCAGCGACAGCATCGCCCCAGCCACGTAGGTGAGCGCCGCCGCCTTCAACACCGTCCGGGCCGCGCCGAGGTCCCGTTCCGCGAGATAGCCGCCCGCCCGCAACGCCGGCAGTGCGCGGCGGAAGCTCGCATCGAACTCCAGCGGCAGGGTTACGAGTTGCAGCAGGATCGACAGCGCGAAGACCGCGAGCGCCAGCAGCATCGACCCGAGCGCAATATGCCCCGCACCCAACGCCGCGCCGCCCAGCGGCAGCACCGTCATCATCACGACCGCGACCAGCCGCAGCGGCGTGACGATGCGTGCGATCGTCATGCGCAGGCTGAACAGCCGCGCCCCGTCGCGATGCTGCACGGCGTGGGCGACCTCATGCGCAGCAACCGCGACAGCCGTGATGCTGCGCCCATCGTAGTGATACTGCCCAAGCCGCACCGCGGGCACGGTCGGATCGTAGTGGTCGCCCTGGTCGGTCTGCTCCACGCGGACATGCCGCAGCCCGGCCTCGTCCAGCAGGTGGCGGGCGAGTTCGCCGCCGGTTCCCTGCAGATCCGGGCGATCGCCCGAATGCCGGCGCATCGCCCACTTCACCCACAGCATCGGCCCGAAGAGCAGCGCGAGCACGACCCCGATGATCAGGAACGGCACGGCAGCCTACTCCTTGCCGCCGAGTTCCCCGAGGAAGGCCTGGAAATCCTTCGCCTCGCTGAAATTGCGATAGACGCTGGCGAAGCGGACATAGGCGACCTGGTCCAGTTCCTTCAGCGATTCCATCAGCAGCTCGCCGATCTTGCGGGACGGGATCTCGGTCTCGCCCTCCGTCTCCAGTCGGCGCTGGATGGAATTCACCAGCCGCTCGATCCGGTCCTCATCCACCGGACGCTTGCGCAGCGCGACGCGCACGGAGCGCGCCAGCTTTTCCCGGTCGAAGGGTACGCGGCGGCCGTCCGTCTTCAGCACCGTGATTTCGCGGAGCTGCACGCGCTCGAAGGTCGTGAAGCGCGCCCCGCAAGCGGGGCAGGCGCGACGGCGCCGGATCGCCGCCGCATCCTCGGCCGGGCGGCTGTCCTTCACCTGCGTGTCTTCCGCACCGCAGAACGGGCACTTCATCGGTCGCTCCCTCGCCGATCATTCAACGATCGCCATATATTGTGGCTGAAGCTTCGTTGAAACGCCACCGGTGGGGGCGACGCGCCCGGTCAGTAGACCGGGAAACGCCGGCAGAGTTCGAGCACCTTGGCCTTCACCGCCGCCTCGACCGCCGCATTACCGTCCTCGGCATTGGCGCGGGCCGCGCCGTCCAGCACCTCACCGATCAGCTTGCCGACCTCACGGAACTCCGCCGTGCCGAAGCCCCGCGTCGTGCCTGCGGGCGTGCCGAGGCGGACACCGGAGGTCACCATCGGCTTTTCCGGATCAAACGGGATCGCGTTCTTGTTGCAGGTGAGGTGCGCGCGGTTCAGCGACGCCTCCCCCACCTTGCCCGTAAGCTTCTTCGGCCGCAGATCCACCAACAGCAGGTGGTTGTCGGTGCCGCCGGTGACGAGGTCGAGGCCCTGGGCCTTCAGTTCCTCGGCCAACGCCTTGGCGTTCGCCACCACGGCGGCGGCATAGGTGCGGAAGTCGGGCTTCAGCGCCTCCCCGAACGCCACTGCCTTCGCGGCGATGACATGCATCAGCGGGCCGCCTTGCAGGCCCGGGAAGACCGCGGAGTTGATCTTCTTCGCCAGCGCCTCGTCATTCGTGAGGATCATGCCGCCACGGGGGCCGCGCAGCGTCTTGTGCGTGGTGGTGGTGGTGACGTGAGCGTGGGGTACCGGGCTGTCATGCGCACCGCCGGCCACAAGACCGGCGAAATGCGCCATGTCCACCATGAAGTAGGCGCCGACCTCGTCCGCGATCTGGCGGAAGCGGGCGAAGTCCCAGGCGCGGGCATAGGCGGAGCCGCCGGCGACGATGACCTTGGGGCGGCTTTCCCGCGCGATGCGGGCGACTTCATCCATGTCGATGCGCTGGTCATCGCGCCGCACGGTGTAGGGCGCGACCTTGAACCACTTGCCCGACTGGTTGGCCGGTGAGCCATGCGTGAGATGCCCGCCCGCGGCGAGGTCGAGCCCCATGAAGGTGTCGCCCGGCTGCATGAGGGCGAAGAACACCGCCTGGTTGGCCTGGGCGCCGGAATGCGGCTGGACGTTCGCGAAGGACGCGCCGAACAGCTTGCACGCACGCTCGATCGCCAGACGCTCGGCGATGTCCACCGCCTCGCAGCCGCCGTAGTAGCGACGGCCGGCGTAGCCCTCGGCGTATTTGTTGGTCAGGACGCTGCCCTGGGCCTCGAGCACCGCCTTCGAGACGATGTTCTCGGAGGCGATGAGTTCGATGCCGTCCTGCTGGCGGGTGAGTTCCTGGGCGACGGCGGCGGCGATGTCCGGGTCGGCAGCGGCCAGGGGGGCGCGGAAGAAGGTCTCGGGCGGGGCGCCGGCGGCGGGGCCGTCCGGCGCGCGGAGGAGGCGGGGGGCGAGGCGGATCATAGGCCCGGTTTTGCGCTTTGCGGATCGAGCTTGGCAAGCCGGGTTCATGACAGCCATGTTCATGACAGCCATCGCCAATCAAGCGCAGCAGGCAGGAGTCGAGATACCACATGCGGTTCGGGAGGCCGCCGATGGTGCCTGCCTCGGTGAAGCCGAGATACTCGGGGCACTCGATCCGCGGTGGTTCGACCTGCCATCACGAGGGCCGCCTCCGTGGCGAGCTGAAGGCCGTAGCGTCTTGGGAGAACGCGTTGTGGTGGCGAAAAGTACGAAGCGGTTACTGTGGCTCGCGCTCCGTTTCCTCCGCAATCTTCCGGAGTTGGTGAAGACCGATGCCGGCCTTGCATCGGAGAAGGAAAAGGGTTTCCGTCGATCGGATCTCGTCCATGAAATCGAAGATCCTCTGGTAGCCTGCTCGCTTAGACGTGACGTCGTGCACCAGAATCAACGCATCGCTGACCCGCCTCTCAATAAGGAACTCAGCGGTTCGGGCACAACACGCCACGCGGAACCGGCCATCCACAAGTACCAGATCTGGCGTCTGCGCCATTCGATCCCAGACAGGCCAAGGCGCCCGGGAATATGTCGGCCACGCGTCAATCTTGTCTAAGTTAGCCGGGTAACCCCAAGCTCTTACCGGGCCGAGATCAACATGCTCGACGATTACGCGTCGGTGAGCAAGCGCATCGCTCAGATTGTCTTGGGCAAGTACCGCTTCAATCCAGCGAGCGTCAGATTCCACGGACACCACCATTTCGGCACCAGATCTAACAAATAGAGACGTCGACCCACCAATACCGAATTCCGTGACACACCGACTCTTCAACGCAAGCTCGCGCAACATTTTGATCTCAGGGGCGCTCATTCGCGGATGGAGGATTTTTGGACGCCGCTCGCCACCAGACAGTGGTTCGATCTCATTCTCCAACAAAACGCGCCCCTCGCCGCAGAATCGTCAACCAGACTCTAAGCTCGTCGCCGGACATGGCTGCGACCAATCTGAAATTCTCCCATTAAATTGATATGGATACAGGCCTTGCCAATACTTAAAGAATTTCGGCTACGGTGCGGCAGTCTCCCGCAGTAGACTACGAATGCCCGCCTCGATCGATGAAAGATCGGCGCTGAAGTCTGCTGACTGACGTTCCTGTCCAAGGCGAACGACTGATCCCGCAGCTTCTACGATAAAGGGTTGATATCTCAAGTTCCTAAGCGCCGCCATAACCGCGAAAGCCGGCGTCCCATAGTTAGCGGGGAAGAACTCCGCCACCCCCGTGCGTTCTCGGCAGAAAAGGATATTCTGAAAAGCTGCACCATGCGGGCCAGCTACATGTGCGGCCGACATCATTAGCTGTACCTGCTCGGCAAATGGCATGGCGCCGGCATCTATGGCACGGAAGCCCAGCTTCTCGACCAGTTGGTTGACCTCAGCTTCATTGACCAGATGGCGGATCTTGGTTTCCCCACGAGTCAACCAAATGCGCTTGGAGGGCAGACCGTCGGCCCTTGGCAGGCGCCGAAGAAGCGCGGAGGCATACTTCGCATTTCCGTGTTGAAAGTATCTCTGGAATCGATGCGATGAAGAATCTAGAATCTTTAATACCTCGCAATGATAGAGTCCATTCGCGATATTATGTACACTGTGAGGGTCTATTCCAAAAAACGACAGTGAATCTAACTGGAATTTTTTGGCATCATACCGCGGAATGCCGATCTTTAAATCGACACCAAGGTCATTGGCCACCAAAATTCTCGGCAGGTAGTCGGATATCCAATGACAGTAATTACGCGGAGCAAACCGATCCCCGGCATAAAATATACTCCCGAGGGAGACGGGAGATCGATCTCGAATCAAATCAACGTGCGTTGGAAGCGCATAGGGATATGAAATATCTAACGGATTCCAATCCCGATCGAGCAAAATAAAGCCTGATTCAAACACATACAAGTAAACATTTCGGTAAGAACGCAGATTCACGTCCTGTTCGGGTCGAAAATTTCGCGCAAAGGATGAGGCCGGATGTCTGGGCCAGTCCTTGAATACTCCCGCGATACGCGGATCAGCTTCCTGACCTTGCACCGCAACGACAGCGCAATCGTCGTGGTCGAGCGCTTCGGGCGACGGGGCATCTGGCGCAACAAGCCATGCAAGTCGAAAGTGGGGTGGCAAACGCGAGAGAGCGCGCACCAATCGTTCATTGCTGCGTCCTATCGCTCGACGCTGGCGAAGGATATCGACAACGTTAACGATGCCGCCCAGATCGGCGCGCCCTGGATCGATGCCCTCCACCAAGTCACACAATGCTTCAATCGCATCGAACTCACGTTCGCACTCCACAAGGACCAGCGCGCGCAGCAACTGCAGCGACCGCGGTAAAGCACGCATATCCTGAACATCGAACACCGCCGCAGCCTCATCGTATCGACCAAGGCGTCGGAGTGCTTCAACATGCGGCCGGACCAGTGTGACGGCATTCGATAAGCGCGCAGAGGCCGAAGCGATGAGGTCGATAACATCGGCCGGCCTGTTCGTTTTCAGGAGAATGTCGGCCAGCAGCAACGCGTGTTCACTGGTTGCACTCGGCTGTGCCCAGGCCAACGTCGCCAGTTCGAGTGCAGCCGGCAAGTCACGCATCGCCAGTGCGACTTCCGCGCGGCAACGCAGCATCCCGGCATCTAAGGGCACCTCCGCAAGCACCGCCTGCGCAATCGCGTCAGCTTCGAGACGGGCCTTCTTCCCCAATAGCCTCCAGGCCTCAGCGCGAAGCGCCCTAATCCGATCCTTGCCCGGAACCGGAGACGGTGCGCGCTGCGGCAACTTGGCACCACCATCGTTAGCAAACTCGACAATCCTCGCAGGATCCCGTGCCGCCAACGTTGTTCCCCGATCGCTGACGGAAACGGCGTCGACCTGGGCCGTAAATACTGCCTGATCAATCGACTTCGCCGCGGCGATGAGTTGGTAGTTCGCGCCAATGCCACCAGGTCGGGCGACGATACGCACTTTTGACGGAACGTCGTCGAACAGCGCCAGCGTATGGAATGCCGACCCCTCGAAACCGGCAATCACCTCAGCGCCCGCAATCATAGTGAGTTGCTCGCGTACTGAGAGCTTCTCAGGCGAGAGAACGGCCCAGCCGCGCTCCAGGAGTCGGGCCTCAACATCAGCCTCACCGGCGATCGTACGCGCCTTCAGTTGAGAGCGGGATATCCACACCCGGTGGCCGCGGCGCTTCGCACCGAACGAAACACATCCAAGGGCACGCACCTGACGCTCAGCAAACTCATCCAAGAGAACGAAGCCTGGCTCGGGCACCGTCAGATTCGAAATCTGAGTAGGCGAGACAACAAAGCGATGCTCTCGCCCCCCAAGACCCACGATATTGATTAGCTCCGCCTGCCAACGCCAAAATCCAGCATGCCCATCGACGCCGTGCCAGATGATTGGCAAGTGATCGCTACAGGCCTTCAAAAACCAAAGCCGGGCGAGCGTCTCCAAGAGGAAGTGACCCCACTGAGCGAACGAAATGCCCCCGTAGACATACTCGCCTTCGAGAATCTCCGTCGGATGCTGGAAAGTCGCATCAGCGGTTGTGGATCGTCCCCGGCGAAGACGAAACTCCTTAATAGGCAGCCCATTCTGATCGAGGGCGCCGACCCGAAAAGGCGCGCCGCCCGATGCAAGCCGCTCCACAGGAAGAAGAAGCGCGCGGTGAAACGCCGCAACGCGCGCATCGAACCTGCCCGGCGCCGTCACGACCCCACCCCGGCCGCGACCATTGGCACGCGACGAATCGGTAATGCGCGCATTTCGTCCCGAACTCGCTCCAATCTTCGCTCGAGAACAGCACGAATTGCTTCCGGCATTTCCAAGCGCTCCCCGACAAAAACAGGCTCGTAAGCGGATAGGTTAATTTTGGAGTGCACGGAAATTCCGAGGAATCGACAAATATCTCCCAGAAATTCGCAAGGAGTTTCAGCAATATTCTTCAGACAAGAAAGATATATTTTATCAAATCCAAAAATACTAACCCATTTTTGATATATTGACACAAAATTACTTCTATCAAGAACGTCCGAGCTTTGTGCGGCCTGCAATAAATCCAATTTCGTGTGATTTTTTGCCAACATTCTCAAGTGCGACCAGCACCGATCAACGGGATCGCGCAGGAGAAATATAATCTTTAATTCAGGATTTAGTCTCTTAACGTGCTCAATTCCTTGCACAGGTAGCAAGCTATACTCTGGCGTAACCTCGCCGCAGACTTGATCGGCGCGCGCATGAGCGAAGATCCGTCCATACCAGTCATCAGAGACGGACGACGTTCCGATGGAGGTGATGCGGTGTAGAATTGTCATATCGAGCGGCTTGTCCTCCGCTCGCCGAACCAATCGTCGCGCCGCCTTCTCGGCATGCTGCCATCGATGCCGGCCCGTCCATGCCCGATGCGCCGGGATATGCACATCGTTGAAGAACTGCAGTTCCTTGATCCACGGCATCCATATCTGCGGATGTCGTCGGAGATTCGCATCGAGCCATGTGGTGCCCGCCTTCTGCGCACCGATGCACAGAAAATCGGGATAGCGCATCTCTTGTTGTGCCGCAGCGGTCATGCGGCCTTCCATGTCGCATGACCGGGCGCTAAGGAAAAGAGCCGCCCCCTCTGAAGGGCGCCGTTCCGGAGTGGTTCATGCTCGAGAAGATTGCGCAGAAAGAGGAAGCAGCCGTCGCCTCGCCGGACCGCCGCAGCCCGCATTATGCGCCAATCACGTCGTCGCGTGCCGCGCGGCCCGATTTCATCTGCATCGGCGCGCAGAAGGCAGGCACGACTTGGCTCTACGCCAATCTGCGCGGCCATCCCGGAATCCTGATGCCGCCCGTCAAGGAGGTCGCGTATTTCTCATCGCTCTACGTCCCCGGCTGGGCCAAGGCGGATGCGGATCACCGCGCCTTCCAGGTCGGCCAAGCGCGCAAGCACTGGACGCTGACCGATCGGCCTGGTGGCAAGGAACCTCGGCCCGAGATCCGTGCCCGCGTCATCGCCAGTCTCGATGCCCTGGCCCAGGAACCGATGACGGATGAGGCATACGCAACACTCTTCGAAGGCTGCGGAGTGGATCAGATCTGCGGAGAGATCTCGCCGCAATATTCCGTGCTACCCCGCGAGGCGATTCGCCATGCACTGGCTTTCAATCCGAACCTGAAGGTCATTGTCCTGCTGCGCCATCCCGTCGCCCGAGCGATGTCCCACCTCGCCATGCTATGCGGGAAGACACCGACCGCTGGCCGGATGAAGGAGATCGCACTCTCCAACTGGTGGAACGGCGTGGCCTGGTACTCCGACTATGGAAACTGGCTCCTGCGCTGGAGGGGCATGCTTCCGACCGGTCAGCTACACATTGATTACAACGGCCTGATCCGCGACGACCCGATGGGTGTGCTCCGCCGCATCTGCGACTTTCTCGGCCTCCCTTTCAGCGAAGCCAGTTTCCCCAAAGCGCGCGAGAAGGTCTTCGAAGGCGGTAAGCCGGACGGTGATCTCGACGAGGTACGCGCCATCGTCGCCGAGAAGCTGGCACCGCAGCTCGAAGACCTGCGGCAGCGCCTGCCGACCATCGCAGCGGGGCTGGACCGGTACGGGTAGGATACGGTTACCCAATCTTGGGTTGACCGGTGCTCCTCAACGACACAGCATTTCCTGCGGCGAGCGCTGCGTGCTTGCCGAAAGCGAAGCCCATGGATGCTATCTTGACCAATGAAGGCGCAATCGCGGCCGATGCGGCGTCAGACACCGAGCGGCTCCGCGCCGAGGTTGCTGAGTTGCGCGCACGTCTCGATTCCTACGAACGCATCCTCCAGCTACGCGACGCTGCACTACCTGCCACCGCTACCCCGGCCTCCGCCGAGACAACAGCTCTCCCCACCACCCACGACATCGCCGCCGACCAGCTCCTCCCCGCCCAGGACGGCTTCTACCAGCTCGAATGGGGCCCCGATGGCGCGCTGCGCTGGACCGGCCCCGACCATGACGTCCATTTCGAAGCCTGGATCGACCGTTCCGCCCCCCTCATCGCCACCTTCCGCCTTTTCCACTTCGGCACCCCCGACAACGCAAAGGCCCTCGCCATCGAGGTCGACGGCCAGCGCTACCCCCTCCATCACCAAGGCCCCGGCAAGGTCATGCGCTCAGAACCCATTGCTCCGCGCGATACCGACGGCCCCACCCGCGTGACGCTGCACGTACCGCACATCCACTCGCCGTCCGACCACGGCGCGGCCGACAGGCGCCGGCTCGGCGTGGCCTTCCAGACCCTACGCCTCGCCCGTGACTGACGGCGTCGTCTCCGGCGCCCCGCGCGTCACTGCCGCCATCTGCACCTATGAACGCTACGACCTTCTTCCCGGCGCCATTGAATCGGTGCTGGCACAATCCCTGCCGCCTGGCTCGTTCGAGCTGATCGTCGTCGACAACTCGCCCGACCCCGCGCGTTCGGCGCGCGAAGCCGCGCCCTTCGCCGACAGGCCCGGCGTTACCTGGCGGCACGAGGCCCGCCCCGGCCTGTCCAACGCCCGCAACGTCGCGGCACGGCACGCACGCGCGCCCATCATCGCCTACCTTGACGACGATGCGCGCGCCGACCCCGTCTGGCTGCAGAACGTCGCCGGCTGCTTCGACCAGTTCGGCGAGGCTGTCAGCGTGGTCGGCGGTCGCATCCGTCCCTGGTGGGGGGCGCCGCGACCCGCGTGGCTGCCGGACGAGATGCTGGGCGAGGTCACCGTCGTCGACCTCGGCCCCAAGCGCCGGCTTCTTGCCGATGGCGAATGGGTTGCGGGCGCCAACATCGCGTTCCGGATCGCGGCCCTGCGCAATGCCGGCTGGTTCGACACCTCCCTTGGGCGCACCGGCGGCGGCGCCAGCCTGCTCTCCGCCGAGGAGACAGCGCTCACCGAGCGTATCAAGGCACTCGGCGGGCTCGTGGCCTATGACCCGCTCGCCGCGGTGGACCATTGGGTCGACCCGGGGCGCCTCACGCAGCGTTGGTTCCGCCGCCGGGCTGCCTGGCAGGCGGTTTCAGAATACCTGCGCGATCCGAAGGCGCAGTTCGACCGCAGCGATGATGCCTGGGCCGCCGTCAAGGGCTACCTCCTCACCCAGAATCCCGCCGACCGCACGATGCGTGGACTCGCCCTGCACAAGGATGACGCCGCGGATTTCCGCTGGCAGGCCGGGGCCGTCTACAATGCGGTGATCGCGCTGCTCGCCGGGCTGGACGAACAGGATGACGTCTGATGCGCCGTTGCCCGCCCCGGGTGGTTCCTGGGCGGGGCTGCGCGTCCTGGTGCTGTCGCCGGTGCCGACCTGGCCGGTCACTTTCGGCAACCGCAACCGCATCGTCCAGGTGAACCGCGCCCTGCAGCGCGAAGGCGCGCATGTGGCGCTCCTGCACTACCCGTCGGATGAGGAATGGCGCACCCGCCTGCCCCGCGACGCTCTGGCTGCCATGGCCGGACAATGGGACGAGGTCTTCCACACGCCGGTCACCCGCCCGCTGCATTCCCGCCCATCCGCCGGCCCCGACCACGCCGCCGACGACTGGTGGGACCCGGCCATCGGCCAGATGCTCGACTGGCTGTTCAAGATCGGCCGCTACGATGCGCTGCTGGTCAACTATACGTGGCTGTCGAAGGCGCTCGAACACGCGCCGTCCGGCGTCCTGCGCATCCTCGACACGCATGACCGCTTCTCCGGCCGACGCGACCTGCTGGCTGCCAACGGCCTCTCCGCCGAATACTTCCACACGACCGAGGAACAGGAACGGCTCGCCCTCGGCCGCGCCGACATCGTCTGGGCGATCAAGGAGCAGGAGGCGGCGTTCTTCGCGACCCTGACCGCCCGGCCCGTGCGCACGCTGCTGCACATGGAACCACCCGCGCCGTCCGGCCCCGCGCGGCCGGCTGACGGCCTGCTGCGTTTCGGCATCGTCGGCGGGCGCAACAACATCAATGCAAGCAACATCCGCCGCTTCCTCGAAGCAGCCGATGCCTATCTCCGCCGCACCCTGCTGCCAGTCGAGATCGTCGTCGCCGGCTCAGTCTGCGACCTGCTGGAAGGGTTGCACCTTCCCTATCTGCGCCAGCTCGGCCGGGTCGAGACGATGGACGCGCTCTACGACCAAGTCGACGCCGTCCTCGCGCCGCTGGCCTTCTCGACCGGGCTCAAGATCAAGGTGGGGGAGGCGCTGGCGCGGGGCAGGCCGCTGATCAGCCACGTCCACGCTTTTGAGGGCTACGCCGCGACCCACCCCTTCCACGAATGCGCCGATTTCGACGCCATGATGCGCGCGATCCACCGGCTGGTGCGTGAGCCGGAGGCGCTGGAAGCACTTGCCAAGGCGTCGCGCCGCTCCGTGGCCTCCGCCGAACAGGGCATCGCGGAAACCCTGGCCCATGCGGGAACGCTGGCGGGGGAACTGCCGCCTTCGGTCGTGATCGCCCTCCGCTTCGACCAGGCCCGACCGGGCAGCCTCATCCTCGACCATGCCATCGACGTCGCCCGCTATGCCGGCTTCCGTGCGCCGATCGCGCTGCATTTCTCCGGTGACCCGGAAGCCGCCGACCCAGCGGCGCTGCGGCTGCTCGCCACCCGCGGGCGCCCGGTCGTTGACCCCGCCTGCGGGGCGTTGCCCGCCGCTGTCGCGCAGTCGCTGTTCGACGACAAGCGCCCGCGCCGCGCCGGTTTGTGGGAAATACTGGCCGGGCCGCATCTCATCGCCTGGTTCGCCACCCTGCCCGATGCGGGGCCCTCGGCGCCAGTTCGCACCCGGCTCGGCGTGGCACATGCGGCGGCGATGGCGATGCAGGGCAGCCTCGACGACCGCCTCACGACGCTCGCCGGCGCCTTCCCGCGCTTTCTTCTGCTCGAGGAAGCGCCCTCCCGCGCGGCGGCGGCGATCCGCCGGGCAGCGGGTGCCGCGCATGCTGCCGTCCCGCTGCTCTGGCGGGGCGAGGACAGCCGGCTCATCGCCGCGCTGCGCGGCGGCGCGGACGGGCCGGTCGCCCTGCTGGCCGAGGATCCGGCCGCCCCGGATCTGCTCCCCGTCCTTGCCTGTCTCACCGCCGCACAGCGCCGCGCGGTGACGATCTTCGCGCCGGACGGCGCAGCCATGCCCGACTGGCCCACCGATGGCCCGCTCGCCGTGCGGCGGGAGGCCATCTCGCTCGCCGCCACGGGCGCCTTCTTCGACCCAGGCGGCTGGAACGGCCGCCGACCGGCTTTCATCGTCGAACTCGGCCGCCCCGCGAGGACACGCCCGGCGCGGGAGATCGCTCTCCGCGCCGGCATCCCCCATCTGCGCATCGGTGATCCCGCAGCACCGGATGTCGTCTCTACCGCGCCAGCTCTCGCCTACCGCACCCGCAGCTTCGTCTCGGCGGCGCTGGTCATGGCGGCGCTCGACCGCCGTGCCGGCATTCCGGCCGAGGCGAGCGACGCCGCCGAGGAATTCGGCCGCGACGCGGGGTGGGCGCGCATCTGGGCGGAGGTCGGGCGGGTGATGGCCGCCTAGGTCGGATCGCGTCAGGGAACGCATTGCGCGCGCGGCGCGCCCGCCGGGCGCCGGTCATAACGGTGCAAATTCCTTTCCCATCGGCAGCCGGACGCCGAAACTCCTGCTCTCTCCGGCCCGCCATCCGCGATGCCTGCATTTCCCTTTCGCTGCGCCGCAACCCGTGGCACTTGATGCCCCGGGAAGACGCCACACCGGAGGGTTACCGATGTCCGCACCAACTTGGACGAACCCCGAAACCATTGCGCTGCATGCGGGCTGGCGGGCGGATCCCTCCACCGGGTCGGTCGCCGTGCCGATCCACCAGACGACCTCCTTCCAGTTCCAGGACACCGGCCATGCCGCGCGGCTGTTCGGCCTGGCCGAGCTCGGCAACATCTACTCCCGCATCATGAACCCGACCGTGGATGTGCTGGAAAAGCGCGTCACGGCGATGGAAGGCGGCGTGGCGGGCCTCGCGCTCGGCTCGGGCCAGGCGGCGACCTCCTTCGCGGTGATGAATCTCTGCGAGGCCGGCGACAACATTGTCTCCAGCACCGACCTCTACGGCGGCACCTGGAACCTCTTCGCGAACACGTTGAAGTCGCTCGGCATCGAGGTCCGCTTCGTCGACCCGGCCGACCCCGAGAACTTCGTGAAGGCGACCGACGACCGCACGCGCTGCTGGTACGCCGAGACACTGCCCAATCCGAAGCTCAACGTTTTCCCGATTGCCGAAGTCGCCGCGCTCGGCCGCAAGATCGGCGTGCCGCTCATCATGGACAACACGGCCGCCCCGGTGCTGTGCAAGCCGCTGCAGCACGGCGCCGCGATCGTGATGCATTCCACCACGAAGTGGATTGGCGGCCATGGCACCTCGATCGGCGGCGTGGTCGTCGATGGCGGCAATTTCGACTGGGAAGCCCATGCCGACCGCTTCCCGACGCTGAACAAGCCCGACGCCTCCTATCACGGTGCCGTCTGGACCCAGGCGGTGAAGCCGCTCGGCCCGATCGCCTACATCATCCGCATGCGGGTCATCCTGCTGCGCGACCTCGGCGCACCGATGGCGCCGATGAACGCCTTCCTGACGCTGCAGGGGCTCGAGACGCTGCCGCTGCGCATGGAACGCCACTGCGCGAACGCGCTGCGCGTCGCGGCGCATCTCGCGCAACACCCGGCGGTCGAGAAGGTGATCCATCCGTCGCTGATGACGGGCGAGCCCAAGCGCCGTGCCGATGCGATGCTGAAGGCCGGCTATGGCAGCCTGATGGGCATCGAACTGAAGGGCGGCAAGGACGCCGGCCAGAAGTTCATCGAGGCCCTGAAGATGTTCTACCACGTCGCCAATATCGGCGACGCCCGCAGCCTTGCGATCCACCCGGCGACGACGACCCACAGCCAGCTTTCCGAGGGCGAGCAGGCCTCCTCCGGCGTGACCCCGGGCTACATTCGCCTGTCCATCGGCATCGAGCACATCGACGACATCATCGCCGACCTCGACCAGGCGCTCGCTGCCGCGACCGGCACCGGCCTCAGGGCTGCCGCGGAATGAACGCTGACCGCCGCCCTGGCGCGCCCTTCTCCGTCGCAGCGCCGGGAGCCATCGCGGCCCCGGCCGCGCCGGGCGCCTATCCCGCCATCCGCCTGCGGCGGAACCGGCGCGACGGCTGGACGCGCCGATTGGTGGCGGAAAACACCCTGTCGATCGACGATCTGATCTGGCCGATCTTCGTCATCGAGGGCAGCAACGAGGAGCGGCCCGTCGCCTCCATGCCGGGCCAGCTCCGCGTCACCGTGGACCGTGTGGCGAAGCATGTGGAGAAGGCCGCTGCGCTTGGCATTCCCGCCATCGCGATCTTCCCCGCGACACCCATCGAGGCGAAGGACGCCGAGGGCAGCGAGGCGCTGAACCCGAACAATCTGATCTGCCGCGCGGCGCGGGAACTGAAGAAGCAGTTTCCGGAGGTCGGCCTGGTTGGGGACGTCGCCCTCGATCCCTATACCGACCACGGCCATGACGGCGTGATCCGCCAGACCCGGACCGGCGACTACGTCCACAACGACGACAGCGTCGCGATCCTGGTCCGCCAGGCGCTGAACCAGGCCGAGGCCGGCATCGACGTCATTGCGCCCTCGGACATGATGGACGGCCGCATCGGCGCGATACGCGCCGCGCTCGATGCCGACGGCTTCATCGACACGCGCATCATGTCCTACGCGGCGAAGTACGCTTCCGCCTTCTATGGCCCGTTCCGCGACGCGCTCGGTTCCGGCAAGGCACTGCGCGGCGACAAGAAGACTTATCAGATGGACCCGGCGAACAGCGACGAAGCGCTGCGCGAGGTCGCGCTCGACCTCGCCGAGGGCGCCGACATGGTCATGGTCAAGCCGGGCATGCCCTATCTCGACATCGTCCGCCGCGTGAAGGACCGTTTCGCGGTGCCGACCTTCGCCTATCAGGTGTCCGGCGAGTACGCGATGATCATGGCCGCCGTGCAAAACGGCTGGATCGAGCATGAGCGCGCGATGATGGAAAGCCTGATGGGCTTCAAGCGTGCCGGTGCCAACGGCGTGCTGACCTATTTCGCCGTCGATGCCGCTGAACGGTTGCGCCATGGCTGAAGGCCGGCCTCTCCCCGACGAGCTTCGCCGCCCGTGGCACGGGGCGTCCGACCGTATCGAGGATCCCGGCGTCGCCGCTATCCGTCTGCATCGCGTCGAAGTCGATGCCCTGATCGCCTTTCGCCGCACCGCGGCCGGTTCCGCGGAACAGGCGCGCGCCTGGCGCCGGGTGGCGACACTGCGGGAAAAGCGTGTCGCACTGATGCCGGCAGAGGACGCGGCGAAACTGCCGCCGCTCCCGCCGACGCCCGCCGGTGCGCTGTCGGGGTGGCAGAGGCTGCGGCGACGGCTGGGGTTCGGGCGGCGGTGAAGCGGATGCTTGGAGAGGGGCGCCGCCGCTCTCCAAGCCTCACCCCACCAGCGGGGTTGGACGCCTGGACCGCAAATCGCTGAAGCTGTGCGATGTAAGCATCGTCATGGCGCACGACGCGACCTCCCCGTGTGCGCAGCGCCCACCCCGCCGAGCACCAAAGCGAGGTTTCCAAAGGCCCTTCGGCCTTTGGTGGGGTGAGGTCCGGAGAGGGGCAAAGCCCCTCTCCGCCCCGCCGCCCTGGACCGGCCACCCAAACGGCGCGACCCTCCACCCCCGGGAGGAACCGATCACATGGCATCAGATTGGCTTGGCCTGACAGGCCGCGTCGCGCTCGTCACCGGCGCCGCGGGCGGCATTGGCGGTGCGGTGGCGGCCGAGCTCGCAGCCGCCGGAGCGAAGGTCGCGCTGCTGGACCGGGATTCGGACGGCGCCGCCAAAGCGGCCGAGGCCCTGCGTTCGACGGGAGCGACCGTCTTCGCCGCCGGCTGCGACACGACGGACCAGGCGAGCGTCGCCGCCGCCTTCGCCGCCGCCAGGGACGCCATCGGCCCGGCCACGATCCTGGTGAACAACGCCGGCATCCTCCGGCCCGGTCCGCTCGCCGAGATCGACATCGATGCCTGGAACGCACTGCTGGCGGTCAACCTCACGGGTTACCTGATCTGCGCCCAGGCGGCCCGGCCGCAGATGCTCAAAGCCGGCGGCGGCGCCATCGTGCATATCGCCTCCATCGCCGCGACCAACCCGCAGCCGCGCAGTGGCGCCTACAGCCCGTCAAAGGCGGGGGTGGCGATGCTGTCGCGCCAGCTCGCGCTGGAATGGGGCCCGGAGGGCGTCCGCAGCAACGTCGTCAGCCCCGGGATGATCCGCACGCCGTTGTCGGAATCCTTCTACCAGGCACCAGGCATCCTCGAACGGCGGTCCGCCATGGTGCCGAACCGCCGCGTCGGCACGCCGCAGGACATCGCGGACGCGGTCACCTACCTGGCCAGCCCACGCGCCGCCTATGTGAACGGGGCGGCGCTGCTGGTGGATGGCGGGCTCGACCAGGTCGTGATGGAACTGACGCCGCGCCCCGGCTACTGAGCCAGGAACTCCGCCACCAGTGCGACCTGCGCCGTATCCATCAGTGCCGGCGCATGGCCGGCGCCGTTGATCTCCGCGAGCCGGACACCCGCGCGCGTCGCCATGGACCGCGCGGTGTCCTCCAGCAGCAGGTCGCTCTCCGCGCCGCGGATCAGCAGGACGGGCACCGCCACGAGGCCCCACATCGCCTTCATGTCCAGCGCCTGCGCTTCCTGCGCGCGCATCGGCACTGCGATCGCGGGGTCATAGTGCAGCATCAGCCCGCCATCCTTGCAGGGCCGCGCGGAGGTCTCGGCGAGGTGGCGCCATTCGGCATCGGTCAGCCTGCCGAAGGGCGCGTGCACCTCCCGCAGATGCGCCTCCAGCGCCGCGATGTCGGCGAAGACAGGCGGCTCGCCTAGCATGTAGTCGCGGATGCGGGCCATCGCCTGCTGCGGCACGAAGCAGCCCACATCGTTCAGCACCATGCGGCGGATCGGATGGCCCGGCGTCGCGGCGATGCCCATCCCGCAGATGCCGCCCAGCGAGGTGCCGACCCAGTCCACCGGGCCGTCCAGCCGCGCCAGGAGGTGCGACAGCGCCGTGATGTAGTGCGGCGGCTGGTACAGCGCGGCGTCGGGCAGCCAATCCGACGCGCCGCGCCCCGGCAGGTCCGGGCAGATCACCCGGCGCCCGGCGCGGCCGAGTGCCTCCGCCAGCACGTCGAAGTCGCGGCCGCAGCGGGTCAGGCCATGGACGCAGACGACGGGGGCACCGGTCTCGGGGCCCCATTCCCACCAGCGCATGGTGGAGAATCCGGCTGGCGAGAGCCACCGCACCGCGCCGTCGCGCATCATCCCAACCCCTCTCCGGCCGGCGGCTGCCGGCTACAGGATCCCCTTGGCGCGCAGCGCGGCGATCTCCGCCTCGCCCATGCCGAGGATGCCTGACAGCACCGCGTCGGTATGTTCGCCCAGCACGGGCGGCGCCGACCGATAGGTGGGCGGCGTCGCGCTGAGCTTAACGGGATTTGCGATAACCTTCACAGTCGCGCCGCTGCCATGATCCATCTCAAGGGTCATGTTGCGCGCCTGGACGTGCGGGTCGGCGAAAACGTCCTTCAGGGTATTGATCGGGCCGCAGCCGATCTTCTGCGCCTCCAGCGCTTCCACCCATTCGACCGTGGTGCGGGTCTTCATCACCGGGGTCAGCGTCTGGGTCACCAAGTCACGGTTGGCGACGCGCTTCGGGTTGGTCGCGAAGCGCTCATCCGCGAGCAGGTGCTCCTGCCCGAAGGCCTTGCAGAACCGCTCGAAGGTCGGGTCGTTGCCTACCGCGAGGATGATGTAGCCGTCCTTCGTCGGGAATTCCTGATACGGGCTGATGTTCGGGTGCTGGTTGCCGAGCCGCGCCGGGTTCTCCCCCGTGCTCAGGTAGTTCATGCCCTGGTTCGCCAGCCAGGCGACATGCGTGTCGAGCATGCCGATGTCGATCTGCTGCCCCTGCCCCGTCGCAGTGCGATGGTTCAGCGCGGCGAGGATGCCGATGCAGCCATAAAGACCCGCGAACAGGTCCGCGACCGGAATGCCGACCTTCTGCGGCGATCCGGCGGGCTCGCCGGTCAGCGACATCACGCCGCCCATCGCCTGGATCAGCGCATCATAGCCCGGGCGCGGTGCATACGGACCAGTCTGCCCGAAGCCGGTGATCGAGCAGTAGATCAGCCGCGGATAGCGGTCCTTCAGCTGTTCCCAGCCGAGGCCGTACTTCGCCAGGGCGCCGACCTTGAAGTTCTCCACCAGGATGTCGGTGGATTCGAGCAGCCGGTGCAGGATCGCCTGCGCCTCCGGCTTCGCCATGTCCATCGTGACCGACTTCTTGTTGCGGTTCACGCCGATGAAATAGGCGCTCTCCTTCGTCTCGGGCCAGAAGGGGGGCGCGAAGCCGCGGGTGTCGTCGCCGGCCTCGGGGCGTTCGATCTTGATCACCTCGGCGCCGAGGTCGCCCAGCATCTGCGTGCAGGTCGGCCCGGCAAGGACACGGGTGAGGTCGAGGACGCGAAGGCCCGAAAGCGGGCCGGCTGGGCTGGACATTGGGAACTCCCTTGGGCTGGGTGGTGATTAATCGGCACATCGGTGCCGGGCAACCCGGCGCGCGACAGAGATCACTGGCGCTACCACCCCTCCGCGGTCGATGCTTCGGCAACTGCCGGAACGACCCACGATGCTGCGAACCGTCCTGCTCCTTACCGCCACCCTCCTCACCCTCAGCGGCTGCTGCGGTGCCGGGCTTTGGTATTCGAGTCCGTCTCGATCCTGCGCGCTCGAGCAGCCCGACCACACCACGGCCTGATCCGGGGGGCGCTTGCTCCGGCCAGCCCCACGGCGCATGGTCCGGCCCGATCATAGACCCCAGAACCGTTCCGGGAGGACAACCCATGCTCGACCGCCCGCACCCGACCCCGGCCGCGCCCTCCACCGACCCCTTCGCGCTCGCCAAGGCTCTTTCCGGCGTTCATTTCATCGGCGGCGCCTATGTCCCGGCGCGGTCGGGCAAGACCTTCGCCGTGGTGAACCCGGCGACCGGCGCCGAAGTCGCCCGCGCCGCCGAGGGTGATGCCGCCGATGTCGATGCGGCCGTGCAAAACGCGGCCAAGGCGCAGAAGGAATGGGCGAAGGTCCCGGCGCGCAAGCGCGGCGCGCTCGTTCATCAGTGCGCCCAGCTCCTGAAGGAGCATGTGGATGAGCTCGGCCGGCTGATTGCGCTGGAAACCGGCAAGGCGCTGCGCACGGAATCCCGTGTCGAGGCCGGCGTGGTCGCCGACGTCTTCGAGTTCTTCGGCGGCCTCGGTTCCGAGCTGAAGGGTGAATCCGTCCCCTTCGACCCGAAGGTGCTGTCGGTGACGGTGCGCGAGCCGCTCGGTGTGGTCGGCGCGATCATCCCCTGGAACGTGCCGATGCTGCTGATGGCGCTGAAGGTCGCGCCCGCGCTGGTGGCCGGCAACAGCGTCGTCGTGAAATCGGCGGAGGAAGCCCCCCTCGCCGTGCTGCGCATCTGCGAGATCATGAACCGCGTGCTGCCGCCGGGCGTGTTCAACATGGTCTCGGGCTTCGGTCCCGAATGCGGCGCGCCGCTCGTCGAGCACAAGCTGGTCCGCAAGGTGACGTTCACCGGCTCGGTCGAGACCGGGAAGATCGTCGCCCGCGCCGCTGCCGAGAAGCTGATCCCCGTCACGCTCGAACTCGGCGGCAAGTCGCCGATGATCGTCTTCGCGGATTGCGACTTCGACAAGACGGTGTCCGGCGCGCTGACCTCGATGCGCTTCACCCGCCAGGGCCAGTCCTGCACGGCGGCGTCGCGCATCTATGTCGAGCGCCCGATCTTCGACCGTTTCGTGAAGGCGATGACGGATGCCGTGAACGGCATGGTCATGGGCGATCCGCTGGATGAGAAGACCGACATCGGTACCATCGTCAGCGAAGGCCAGATGGAGAAGGTGAAGGGCTTCATCGCCGAGGGCACCGCGACGCCGGGTGCGACGGCGCATGTCTGTTCCGCCATGCCGAAGGACCCCGCGCTGAAGAAGGGGCTGTTCATCCAGCCCGTGATCTTCACAGGCCTGACGAAGGACAGCCGCCTAGTGCAGGAGGAAATCTTCGGCCCGGTCACCGTGATCCAGCCCTTCGACACACCGGAAGCCGTGCTCGCCGAAGCCAATGATTCCGACTACGGCCTCGCCGCCTCGCTCTGGACCAACAACCTCAAGGTCGGCCTCGACCTCGCGCACCGGCTGGAAGCGGGGCTGGTTCAGATCAACCAGAACCTCGTCGTCCAGGCGAACCTGTCCTATGGCGGCGTGAAGTCCTCGGGCCTCGGCAAGGAGGCGTCGCTGGAAGCGATGCTCGAGCACTTCACGCACAAGAAGACCATCATGGTGAACATGGCCTGATGGCGGCCCGTCACGCGCTCCTCCTCGCGCTGATCCTGGCCGGCTGCGCGGCGGAGCCCCCGCCTCCGCCGCCGCCAGAGCCGCCGCCGCCGCCGCCGCCAGTCGGCTGGCAGCCGATCGGCACGCTGAGCACCGGCGGCATGATCAGCAGTGGCTTCGTGCAGGAGCGTGGCCTGGTCACCACCGGCGCGGTCCGCCGCGCCTGGATCCTGCTGAACCTGCGCGAGTCCATCCCGATCCCGGAAACCGGCGGCAATGCCCGGTCGGTGCGCTTCGTCGGCGAGTATCGCTGCGCGCAGCGCGAGTGGCGCCCGGTGGAAGGTGCCTGGTTCGCCCGCCCGAACGCGCAGGAACCGGTGCACGCCGAACGCCCGCGCGGCGGTTTCCAGCCGGCCGAGGCTGGCACGCTGGGCGGCGCCTTCCTCGACGCCGCCTGCTCCCTGTAGCGAACCCGCCCGCCCGGCGAGCATCCCGGCCGGGCGCCGTTGCCAGCGGCGCGCAGCAGGCCCAGCATCCCCCATCGCCAGGCCGCATGGGGAACCCGCCAGCCATGAACGACGACGCCAAAGCCCGTCTCGACGCGCTCCAGCCCGAACTTGTCGCCATCCGACGCGACATCCACGCCCACCCGGAAATGGGCATGGAGGAGGTCCGCACCTCGGCCCTCGTCGCGGAAAAGCTGCGCGGGTGGGGCCTCAACGTCACCGAAGGCGTCGGCAAGTACGGCGTCGTCGCGACGCTGAAGGGCCGGCAGCCCGGTCAGCGCGCGATCGGGCTGCGCTGCGACATGGATGCGCTGTCGATCACCGAGGCGACCGGCCTGCCGCATGCCTCGAGGAATCCCGGCGTCATGCATGCCTGCGGGCATGACGGCCACACGACGATGCTGCTCGGTGCCGCGAAGATGCTGAAGGACGACCCCGATTTCGGCGGCACCGTCCACTTCATATTCCAGCCCGCCGAGGAAGGCCGCGGCGGCGCCAAGGCGATGATCGAGGACGGGCTGTTCGACCGCTTCCCCGTCGATGCCGTCTATGGCCTGCACAACAAGCCGAACCGCCCCTTCGGCACCTTCGCGATCCAGCCGGGGCCCGCGATGGCCGCCGGCGACCGCTGGGTCGTCACCTTCCGCGGCACCGGCGGGCATGGCGGTTCCACGCCACACATGGCGACCGACGTCACCGTGCTGACGGCGCAGTTCATCCTCGCCGTGCAAACCATCATCTCGCGCAACGTCGCGGCGATCGATTCCGCGGTCATCAGCGTTGGCGCCATCCATGGCGGCTCGCTGCTCTCTACCAACGTCATGCCGGCGGAGATGGTGATCGGCGGCACCGCGCGGTCCTTCACCGAGGAGGTGCGCGACATCATGGAACGCCGGATGCGCGAACTGGCCGCCGGCCTCGCCGCTTCCTTCGGCTGCACTGCCGAGGTCGAGTATCACCGCCGCGGCACCGCCGTGGTGAACCATGTCGAACAGACCGGCATCGCGGCCAAGGCGGCGGCGGGCGTCGTCGGCGAGGACAAGGTCAACGCCAATGCCGGCCCCGTCACCGGCGGCGAGGATTTCTCACTGATGCTGAAGGCGCGCCCGGGATCCTTCATGTTCATGGGCATCGGCGCGGGCGGCCCTTCGTCGGAAGGGCTGCATACGCCGACCTACGATTTCAACGACGATGCGATCCCGGTCGGGGTGCAGTATTGGCTGAGCCTGGTGAAGCAGGAGCTCGGGTCGGTCGGCGAATAACGCGGCGCGGGTGCCGCGGAGAGGGGCTCAGCCCCTCTCCCGCCCTGCCCCGCACGCATCAAGCCGGCCGCACATCCTGCGCCAGCGTCATCTCATCCGCGCGCGGCGTATGCGTCAGCCCCTGCCGCATCGCCCAGATGTTCTTCTGGATGTGCAGCGGGATCCACGCCACGTCGCGCACGGCGATGCGCGTCGCCTCCTGGAACAGCGCCTCGCGCGCATTGTCGTCTGCGGTCGTCAGCGCGCGCGCCAGCGTGCTGTCGAATTCCGGGTTCGAATAGCCGGAACGGTTCACCGTGCCCCAGCCCCGCGCGACGTCGCGCGTGCCGAGCAGCCCGCGCAGCCCCGCGGAGGGCTCGCCCGAGGAATTCGCCCAGCCCCCGAAGCCGATCGACGTATCCGACCGCGCATTGCGCTGCGAGTACGCGGCATAGGGCATGGTATCGACGCGCACCTTCACCCCGATGCGTGCCCACATCTGCCCGATCGCCTGGCAGATCGGCCCATCGTTCACGTAGCGGTCGTTCGGTCCATGGAGCGTGACGGTGAAGCCCTGCGGGTAGCCGGCCTCGGCCAGCAGCCGCCTTGCACGGTCGGCGTCGAAGGTGGGCGGTGCGATGTCGGGCGCGTAGCCGAAGGTGTCCGGCGGCATGAACTGCCCTGTCGGGATCGCCGCCCCCGCCATGATCCGTTCGGCGATCGCCGCACGGTTGATCGACATCGACAGCGCCTGGCGCACCCGCAGGTCACGCAGCGGGTTGGTCGTCAGCGCTTCCCCGTTCGGCCCGGCAACATACGGGCTCTGCTCGCGGAAATCGGTCCGCAGGTAGACGGAACGCAGGCTGACCGTCTCCGACAGCGGGAAGCGCGCCTCCTGCCGCAGCCGGCCGAGATCCGTCGTCGGCACCGCGTCGATGAAGGCGACGTCCCCCGCCCGCAGCGCCGCGACGCGCGAGCCGTCATTGCCGATGAAGCGGTAATTCACCTGCGCCCAGGCGGGTTTGTCGCCCCAGTAGTTCGCGTTGCGCTCCATCTCCACGCGGTCGCCATGGCGATAGCTGCGCAGCCGGAAGGGACCGGTGCCGATCACCGCGCGGCCGCTGTTGAAATCCCCGGTCTGGCTGTTGTCGCCGATGCCGTGCCACAGCACGACGATCTGCGAGAGATCCGCCGGGAGCAGCGGATAGACGCCCTCGGTCCGGAAGCGGATGGTGTGGTCGTCAACCACCTCCGTCGCCTTGATCGCGCGGGTGAACACGCCGAAGGACCCGGGGCTGTTCACCACCTTCGGGATGCGTTCCAGCGTGTAGACCACGTCGCGCGCCGTGAAGGGCTCGCCATTGTGGAACGTCACGCCGCGGCGGAGCCGGAACTCCCAGGTGTCGTCGGCGACGAGCCGCCAGGATTCCGCGAGGCCGGGCGCAAGCCGCGCCTGCGCGTCACGCTCGACGAGCGGATCGAAGAAGTGCTGCGCCAGCGCGTTGTTCGGCGTGAGCGTGTGGTACTGCGGATCGAGCGAGGTCGGGATCGCGCCAACCGCCATCTCGAGCGTCGCACCGGCCTCCGCAGCGCGTGCCGGATGTGCTGCTGCCGCTGCAGCCGCTGAGAACAGAACTGCGCGTCTCGTCGGTCGGATCATCAAGGTCGCCCCGCTGTTGCACGCGGGACTGCACCAACCGAACCCTCACGCTGTCAAGCGCACGAACCATCTTGGCCACGCGCCAACGGCCGTGGAAGATCCTGCCCGCCGCAGGCGGTGCGGCATCTGTTCAATCGCGTGTTGCCGGGCCCGCCCCGTGGCTCGGGTCGTCGCAATGGCCATGCGCGAAATCCGACAGCGTCTCGATCACGCGGCATTCGCCCACCACGCCGCCGGCGCAGCCCGTCGCCATGCGTTGCAGTTCCGCCCGCAGGGCGGTCAACCGGCGCAGCCGCGCATCGATATCAAGGATCGTCGCCGTCGCCAGCTCATGCACCTGCCCGCAATCGGCCTCCGGATGGCTGGCAAGATCGAGCAGCGTACGGATCGCCGCGCTTTCGAACCCGAGTTCCCGCGCATGGCGGATGAAGCCGAGCCGGCGCAGATGCGCCTCTCCATAAGCACGGTGCCCGCCCTCGGTGCGCGCGGCAGGCGGCAGCCAGCCTTCCTGCTCGTACCAGCGGATGGTGGTGGGCTTCACGCCGGTGGCACGTGCCAGATCCCCGATCGACAGCATCGCCATCATGTGGTGTCGCCGCGCTCCGACAGGAAGCGGGCGAAGGCCGTGAGCGCCTTGTCGCTCGCATGGTGCTCGATGCCCTCGGCATCCTGCTCCGCCGTGCCGGCGTCGAGCCCAACGGCGATCAGGAAGCGCACGACAAGGTCGTGGCGTGCCTTGGCCTCGGCGGCGAGCGCCGTCCCCGCCGCGGTCAGGAACAGCCCGCGATAGGGTTTGGTCTCCACGAGCCCATCGCGCTGCAACCGTCCGACCGTCGCCGTCACGGTGGCCTGCGAGACGCCCATGCGCCGGGCGAGGTCGACCGCGCGGGCCTCCCCTTCCTCCCGCAGCAGGTCGGCAATCAACTCGACGTAATCCTCCGCCGTCGCCTTCCGGTCGGCCTCGCGCTGGCGGACGAAACGGGCGGCCTGATCCTCGGCGGTAGGCAGGGTGCGGCGTGGCATCGATATCCTGGATACGCGACTGAATCCCTTGATAGAGGCGCGAACACTTCTTAGCCTAGACTAACTTTCGGAGACGAGGCATGAACCCGCCGCCCTCGGATGCCGCAGCCGCCCACCCTGCCCGCCCGCCCAGCCTGCCGGAGGTGCATCGGTCCGTGGCCGTGCCGAACGCCGGCGGCTTTCTGCGCAAGCTGTTCGCCTTCATGGGCCCGGGCTATTTGGTGGCCGTCGGCTACATGGACCCGGGCAACTGGGCGACCGCGCTCGCTGGCGGCTCGGCCTTCGGCTACACGCTGCTCGCCGTCGCGCTCACCTCCTCCCTGATGGCGATCCTGCTCCAGGCGCTCTGCACGCGCATCGGCATCGCCACGGGCCGCGACCTCGCGCAGCTCTGCCGCGAACGCTTCCCGAAGCCCGTCGCCTACCCGCTCTGGCTCTTCGCCGAGGCGGCGATCTGCGCGACCGACCTCGCCGAGCTGATCGGAACGGCCATCGCGCTGCAGCTCCTGTTCGGCATCCCGCTGATCTTCGGCGTCATGCTGACGGCGCTGGACGCCTTCCTCATCCTTTGGCTGCAGAACAAGGGCGTGCGCTGGCTCGAAGCGCTGATCTTCGGCTTCATCGTGCTGATCTTCGGCTGCTTCGCCGTGCAACTCGCCCTGTCACACCCGGTCTGGGGGGACGTGCTGATGGGCTACATCCCCTCGGCCACCATCATCACGGATCGCACGCAGCTTTACATCGCCATGGGCATCCTCGGCGCCACGGTGATGCCCCACAATCTCTACCTGCACACCGCGGTGGTCCAATCCCGCGCGTGGGAGAACACCGAGCCCGCGAAGAAGGAGGCGATCAGGTTCGCCACGCTCGACAGCACCATCGCGCTCGCCTTCGCGCTGCTCATCAACTCGGCGATCCTGATCACCGCCGCCTCGGTCTTCCACAGCACGGGCAACACCGACGTGGCCGAGATCCAGGAGGCCTACCGCCTGATGTCGCCGCTGCTCGGCACCGGCATCGCCGCGACGCTGTTCGCGGTGGCGCTGCTGCTCTGTGGCATCAATTCCACCGTCACGGCGACGCTTGCCGGGCAGGTGGTCATGGAGGGCTTCCTGCGCTTTCGCCTGCCGCCGGTGCTGCGACGGCTGGTCACGCGCCTGATCGCCATCATCCCGGCGGTCATCGTCACCTTCTACTATGGCGAATCGGGCACGGCGCAGCTGCTGATCCTCTCGCAGGTCATCCTGTCCATGCAGCTTCCCTTCGCGGTCATCCCCCTGATGATGTTCGCAACCGACAGGTCGCGACTGGGGGCACTGGCCGCGCCGCGCTGGCAGGCCGTGCTCGGATGGGCCTGCGCGGCGGTGATCCTGGCGCTGAACATGAAGGTTCTGTTCGACGCGCTGTTCGGGGAGTGACCCCTCTTGAACCTCCAGTGACTGGAGGTGCCATACGTTGCCCATCGGCTGAAGGAGCCAGGGCGATGGGTGCTGAGAACAGGCGGCAATGGCGCGTCGAGGGCATGGATTGCGCCTCCTGCGTCGCCAAGGTCACCAAGGCGGTCGAGCGGCTGCCCGGCGTCACCGACGTCACGGTCAACCTGATGGCGGAACGGCTGACCGCCACCCTCGCCCCCGGCACCGGCGATGCCGAGGCGGTGACGACGCAGGTCCGCTCCCTCGGCTATGAAATCAGCGCCCTGGCCGACGCGACCGAGCCGGCCCACCGCCACGGCTCCGGCTGCACCCACGACCACGACCATGCGCACGGCCACCACCATGGCGAAGCCCCCGCGGCGAAGGGCCACGCTCCCGCCGCGCACGGCCACGACCACGACGACCCCGGCGATGCCGGCAAGCCGTGGCACGCCACCGCCAAGGCGCGCCTCGTCTGGCTGCTCGGCGGGCTGGTGGTTGGCGCCTATGCGCTCTCCCTCGCCCTGCCGCACAGCTTCACCTATCCGCTTTTCCTCGCCGCCACGCTCGTCGCGCTGATCCCCTTCGGCCGCCGCGCCTTCGCCCTGGCCCGGGCCGGCAGCCCCTTCAGCATCGAGACGCTGATGGTCACCGCCGCGTTCGGCGCCGTGGTCATCGGCGCCGCCGAGGAAGCCGCCGTCGTCGTCCTGCTCTTTGCCCTTGGCGAGATGCTGGAAGGAGTCGCCGCCGGCCGTGCCCGCGCCGGCATCCGGGCGTTGGCCGCGCTGATCCCGCGCACCGCCCTGCGCCTCGGCCCGGACGGCACCACGGAACAGGTCCCCGCGGACCGTCTCGCCATCGGCGACCTGGTCCTCGTCCGCCCCGGCGACCGCGTCCCGTGCGACGGCACCATCGAGGACGGGACCTCCGCCCTGGACGAAAGCCCGGTGACCGGGGAGAGCGTGCCCGTCACCCGCGGCCCCGGCGATCCCGTCGTCGCCGGCAGCATCAACGCCGACGGCGCGCTGCGCATCCGCGTCGACCGCGCCGCCGCCGACAACACCATCGCTCGCATCATCCGCATGGTGGAGGAAGCGACCGCCTCCCGCGCGCCCACCCAGCGCTTCATCGAGCGCTTCTCCGCCTGGTGGACGCCCGGCGCGATGATCGTCTCGCTCGCCGTCATCCTCGGCGCACCGCTGCTGCTCGGCTGGGGCTGGGAAACCAGCCTCTATCGCGGCCTCGCCGTGCTGCTGATCGCCTGCCCCTGCGCGCTGGTCATCTCGGTGCCCGCGGCGATGGCCTCGGGGCTGTCGGCCGGCGCCCGGCGCGGACTGCTCATCAAGGGCGGGGCGGCGCTGGAGGCGATCGGCCACGCCCGTCATGTCGCCTTCGACAAGACCGGCACCCTGACCGAAGGCCGCCCCCGCGTGACGGACATCCTGGCAGCCGATGGCCCGGGCACCTCGGCGCTGCTGGCGATGGCCGCCGCCGTCGAGCAGGGTTCGGCCCACCCGCTGGCCCTCGCCATCCTGGCCGAGGCCGAAACGCGGGGTATTCCCGTGCCGGCCGCCGATTCGCAGGCCGCGATCCCTGGTCGCGCGGTGACCGGCGTGGTCGGCGGCCGCCGCGTCAGCATCGGCAGCCCCCGCCATGCTCGCGAGGAACTGGCCTCGCTCGGCGCGATGGAGGAGCCGGTCGCCCGTTTCGAAGGTGAGGGCAAGACGGTCGCCGTCGTCCTTGCCGATGCCGCGATCGCCGGCATCATCGCCCTGCGCGACGAACCCCGCGCCGACGCCGCCGCCGGCATCGCCGCCATCACGTCGCTCGGCCTCCGCGCGGTCATGCTGACCGGGGACAACGCCCGCACCGCCGCCGCCATCGCAGGCGGCCTGGGGCTGGACGCGAAGGCCGAACTGCTGCCCGACGACAAGCTCCGCGCCATCGGCGCCCTGCGTGAGGATGGCGACGTCATCATGGTCGGCGACGGCATCAACGACGCGCCGGCGCTGGCGGCGGCGACCGTTGGCGTGGCGATGGGCGGCGGCACCGATGTCGCGCTGGAAACCGCGGACGCCGCCGTGCTGAAGGACCGCGTCTCCGGCGTCGCGGAGCTCGTGGGCCTGTCCCGGGCGACCATGCTGAACGTGAAGCAGAATGTCGCCGTCGCGGTCGGGCTCAAGGGCGTCTTCCTGGTCACGACGCTGGCCGGCGTCACCGGGCTGTGGCCCGCAATCCTGGCGGATACCGGCGCGACCGTGCTGGTCACGCTGAACGCGCTGCGCCTGCTGGGCTGGCGGCCCGGCGCAATGCCGCAGTAACACGCCACCCGCGCGCGCGCCGCGCTTGTCAGGCCGCGCCGCAGCGGCCAGCATGATTGGAACCACGCGGTCCGGCCCCGGCCGGGCCGCGTTCCGCCCACGGCCCGGCGTAGCGGCGGGCGGCGCCCTTCCAGGCCCCGCCTTCCCGGAATCGGTGCGGGGCCGGTCCGGGGATCAGGGAAACGACGTCCAGGAAAGGTTGGGATCAGCCATCGGGTGCCGCGCGGCGTCCGCCTTGCACGTGACGCAAGGCCGGCGCCCGCCCGGTGGCCCGCACCCGAACGGAGTCCTCATGCCGGCCTGGCTACCGCTGCTGCTCGGCTTCCTGACCGCGGTCGGACCGATCTCGACCGACATGTACCTGCCCGCCTTCCCGGCGATCGAGGCGGAGCTCGGTACCGCGCGCGGCAGCGTCGAGATCACCCTCGCCGCCTGGTTCGTCGGCCTGGCCATCGGCCAGCTCGTCCAGGGCACGCTCGCCGACCGGCTCGGCCGCCGCCGGCCGCTGCTGATCGGCACCGCGATCTACACCATCGCTTCCGCCGGCTGCGCCATGGCGACCGACATGCCGACCCTCGCCTTCTGGCGCTGCGTCGCCGCCTTCGGTGGCGCGGCCAGCGCCGTCATCCCGCGCGCCATGGTCCGCGACCTCGCGGACGGCCTCGGCGCCGCGCGGCTGATGTCCAAGCTCATGCTGGTCATGGGCGCGGCCCCGATCCTGGCACCGAGCCTCGGCGGCCTTCTCCTCGGCGCCGGCGGCTGGCGCACGATCTTCTGGTTCGGCGTGGCCTATGGTGGCCTGTCCTGCCTGCTAGCCTGGCGCCTGCTCCCGGAAACCCTGCCGCCGGAGTTCCGCGCCCGCCGCTCCTTCGTGGCGCTGCTGGCCGATTTCATCCAGATCGCCCGCGAGCGTAGCTTCATCACCCACTCCCTGATGGGCGCGGCCGCCATGTTCTCTGTCTTCGCCTTCATCGGCGGGGCCCCCGGCGTCTACATCGAGCAATTCGGCGTCAACCCGACCTATTTCGGGCTGCTCTTCGCCATCAGCGCGACGGGCTTCATCGCCGCCTCCCAGCTCAACCCGTTCCTGCTGAACCGGTTCGGCGCCGAGCGCGTCCCCGCCTACGCCCTGCGCGCATCCGCCGTGGCCGTTGCCGTGCTGGTCACCGCCGCCGTCTCCGGTATCGGCGGGCTGCTCGGCATCTTCATCCCGGCCGCCGTCGCGATCGCCGTCATGGGCCTCGTCTTCCCCAACGCCGCGGTCGGCGCACTGTCGCGCCACCCGGCCCGGGCCGGCAGCGCCTCGGCATTGCTCGGCACGCTGCAATTCAGTTGCGCGGCACTGGGCAGCGCACTGGTGGGGGCGCTGGCCGATGGCACGCCGCGGCCGATGGCATTGCTGATGGTGGCCGGGACGGCGGTCGCGCTGGCAGCGGAGAGGCTGCGGCCGCGGTGACGCGGCTGATTCGGCCAACGGAGATCGGAGGGGCGCTGCCCCCTCATAGTCCCCTTTACCGAACCGCTGGATACGGCGTTGATGAGACTGCGGCTAGTCTCATCGGCGCCGTTCGCGAAGGCCCCGCCCGCCTGGAGCATGGCCATGAGGTGCCCGACCAACTCGATGCCGGGCGGATCGTCCGGCCCATCGCCGGGGGTGATGATGACCTTGTCGATCAGGGCACGGGCGGCTTCCAGGACCTCCGTGCCCTTGCCGGCCTGGAGACCTGACTGGAGCTGCGCGACCTTCGCGGCGTAGACCTGCGCGAGGTTCGGCATGAGGGCCGGCGGCGAGGCCGGTTCGGTGGACGCCATCGTTACCAACTCGTCGCGGCGGGCCTCGAGGTCGGACAGCTTCTTCATGACCCCGGCAGCCTTGAGCCCGTCGGAGATCGCCTCAACCAGGTTCTCGATCTTGCGCTCGACGGCCTGGAGTTCGCGCCGACGCATCTCGGCGCCCGCGGAGGCTTCGGCCGACAGCCGGTTCCATTCCGCGATGAACGCCTTGCAGAACGCCTCGACCAGATCCGGCCGCATCAGCCGCCGGGCCAACGCATCGAGCACCCGCGCCTCGAGCGTCACGCGGCGGACCGTCTGGCGGTTTCGGCAGCCCTGCCCCGCGCGGGCCGCGAGACAGGCCAGGTAGTCCCGCCCCACCGCCGAGAACGCCTTCCCGCAGCAACCGCAGAACACCTTGCCGCTGAGGAGGTGCTTCGGTCGCCGCTGGTCCCAGAAGGAGTTGCCGCGGTTCTGCTCGACCGGCGACGCCTCCTTGGCGAGGCGGGCCTGCGCCTGCCGCCAGAGTTCGTCGTCGATGATCCGCAGCGTTTCCACCGGCGTCTCGACCATGGCCTTCTTGGGATGGATGCGCCTGACCCAGCCACCGCGGACGGGATCGCGTCGGCGACTGGTCCGGTTCCAGACCTGGACCCCGGCATAGAGCGGGTTGCGCAACAGGCCATTCTCGCGGCCCGGCCGCCCGCGGATCGTCCAGTCATGCCAGGGCCGGCCCTCGGGGCCGGGGACGCCTTCGGCGTTGAGCGCTCGGGCGATGGCCAACGGGCTGGCGCCGCCGACATAGTCGCGAAAGATCCGCCGCACGACGACCGCGCAGGCCTCATCCACCTCGCGCAGCCCGCGCAGCGGCTCCCCATCCGGGCCGAACTGGCGGATGGCGCGATACCCATAGGCCAAACGACCGGTCCCGAACCCCTGCCGCGCGCGACCTTCCAAACCGCGATGGGTCTTCTGCGCCAGGTCCTTGAGATACAGCGCCCCCATCGTGCCCTTGAGCCCGACATGGAGTTCGGAGATCTCACCCTCGGCCACCCGGCGCATCATGACGCCGTGACCGGGATGATCGCTGGAGCCGTGTCGGCCGGATCGTGGTTGTAGGCCGCCCCGCCACGAACCGGCGCAATGGCGAACGCCTGGCGGTAATCCTCTATAGTCGCCCCCTCGACCTGGTGTTGGACGACGAAGGCAACCGCTGGCCTGTCGTAGCAGGCGGGGTGCGCCTTGCTGACGGGCGGGGCGTTCGCGTCGAAACCGACCGCCACCCCGATAAGCTGGTCGAAGCACTGCGCTGGTCGATCGAGGAAGGCGCCGCTAATCCCCTTCGCCCCGGCCGACATGGTGAAGGCCCGCCCGAGTGTCTGGGAATCGGTGAAGGGCGCCGAGCACGAGAAAGAGCGCACCATTGGCACGGTAGCCCCGCACCCGCTGGTAGACCCGCAGCGGAACCAACTGCGCGGCTTCGCCGGCTTCGTCCGTGCCCGGTATCGACGGAGCGCAGGCAGGGGGCGCTGGCCCTTCGCCCTGCTCCCGGCCAGCAACGGCCGCGCAGTGCTGGAGGCGATCACGGGACCGCTCGCGGTCTAGGAGCGCCTGTCGCCGGCAAGCGCCGCGACGGCGGAGAAGGTACGGCCCGAGGCAACGCAGCCGCAGGAAGCTCCTCGCCCACGGCCCGAACCTCCCGCCCCCGAATCCCTGATCAGATGACTTACCTGATCGCCCAGGCCGCTACCTACGACTGCGGCCCCTTCTGCCCCGGCTCGGTCGTTGGGTCTTCCGCATCGGCCGGCACCGGATCCTTCGGCAGGATCTTCTTGCTGGGATCGGTCAGCGAGGGCGGATCGCTGGCCGGGAAGGAATCATCGAGTTGGTCATCGAGCGGCGTGATGATCTTCCGGGTATCGGACTTCGGCTAGGGTGCCTCGGTCATGGTGGCGGCTCCTCTCCTGGCTGAGCGAAACTAACCGCCGGCCGCCGGAATGGTTGCGGTGCGTCGCCAGAGCGCCGCGCGATTGAAGAGAATGCCAATTGGCAGAATTTTAGCGGATGTTCGCCAAGAGGCGTGGGCGGATTCCTCGCGAGAATGATGGTTATCGCGACTGATGACCGCAATCGGACCAAAGGGTGAGTGAGCCTATCACCGCCGCCGTCGGGGCGCGGGCATGGGCGCCAGGACAAGGGACCAGGGCATGCGTAGGCCAGCAGCAGGCAATACGGGTGGCGCGGTGCGCGGCGCGGGTGGCATGGGACAGACGCGCGCGTGCGCAGACGCCCGCGAAGCCGCAAGGGTGGGGGCGGCGCTCCGGAGGGGGGCGGGAGCGGACGACCTCCCGGCCGACGATGACGCCCCCGTAATCAACCGGGTGTGGATGCAGGAAGGCCGGCGGCGTGTGCCGCTCGCGCTGGCTGATGTGCAGATCGGCGCCATGACGCTGACCTTCGGCGTGGCGATGCTGCGGGGCGGCCGGTGGGAGCTGCGCCCGCCCCTGTCGCCCGATCGGCTGGAGCCCGGCGTTGATATGCCCGCGCCGGACAAGGCCCGCCTGGTCGCTGCCATCATCGTCCGCGTGAAAGCCGACCTCGCGCCCAACGCCCGGAAGTGATGAGGAAGTGATGATTCCGGGAATTGGTGCCCGGCTTCATCACGGCGCCGCCGGGTTTCGCAGCACCCTACGCAGACGCGCGAGGGATTTGCCCGCCGTACGCGCAGCCCCGCGCGGGGCTCAGCCTTCCTTGGCCGGCTTCTCGAGCCGATCAAGTAGGGCAATGACCGAATGAAACCCCTGCATGTCCTGCCCGGCGGCGTGGCGGATCTGGGCAGGTGCGACCTCCGCCTGATGATCGGCGGGGGACAGCGGAGGACGGACGCAAGCTGTTTCCGGCATTGAGGTCTCCTTCTGCGCCAAGGTTTCACAGATCCGTGCGGATATCTACCCTGGGTTTAGTAATAGAAACCAAAGCCCGGTGGCGAGTGCGACGCCTAAGACGAGCAACAGGGCTTCCAGAACCCAATCCATGCCCTCACAACGCAGTATCGAGGCGCCGGATGCGCTGGCGCCCGCAAGGTTCATCCCCCAGCCGAATTGGTAATTCGCCCATCGCGGCCATTGCCAATCAGACGGGAGCCGGGGCTTAGTGCGGCCAATGTGAGAGAGAGGCCGCGCCGATGCCGCCGCAAATCCTGGCCGTGGGGAACCTGAAAGGCGGGACTGGTAAAACGACGCTGGCGGTCAACCTGGCCGCCGAGCTGGCGGGAAAGCGCAAGGTGCATCTGGTTGATGCCGACGCGCAGGAATCCGCTACCGAGTGGTTCCAACTGGATGGCGGGTTGCCCTTCACCTGCGAAGCCCTTCCCCTGGACGACCCCGGCGAGGCCGCGGGCTGGATTGCGCGCATCACCACTAACCCGGCCGACCTAGTCGTTGTGGATCTTCCGCCGCACACGGGAGCGGCGACCGCGGCGGCGCTGATCCTGGCCGACCTGTTCCTTGTGCCGATCGGCCCCTCCACCCTGGACATACGGGCCGCGGCGAAGGCGTTGGACATGCTGACCGAGGCGCGGGAGGCCCGCGAGGACGGGAAACCGGCGGCGCTGCTGATCCTTTCCAAGGTGGACCGGCGCACGGCCGCCGGGCGCGAGATCGAGGCGGCGTTGCATGAGATGGGCGAGCCTGTCGGCCCCATGGTCGGGCTGCGCTCCGCCTTCGTGGATGCCGCGTCGGGGGGAAGCTGGATCGGCGCCTATGCGCCCCGCTCCGTCGCGCACCAGGAAATCGCGACCCTCGCGGCCGTCGCCGCCCGCATTCTGAAAGGCAAGAAACATGGCACCGCCTAAGCGCCCGTCCCTGGTCGGAGCCATGAAGGCGGCGAAGGATGCCGCCGGGCGCACCGCGCAGCCGCCCGAGGCAGCCCCGGTCGCTTCACAGCCTTCACCAGCCGCCGAGACGCCCGCGCCGCTGGCGGCCCCTCCAGGCCCCGCAAAACGCGACCGCAGCCTGTCGGATCGCAGCGCCACCACGGCCCTGCACATTCCCCGCGAGCAACTGCACCTGTTGCGCCTGGTGGCCGTGGCGCGGGCGAACCGGGAAGGCGGCGGGCGGCCGAGCGTGTCCAACGTCCTGCGCGAGCTGATCGAGGCGAACCGGGCGGCGCTCGAGCGCGAGGCCGCCGGCGGGTAGCTGGCGGCCGTTATGGGGCGATAGAAAATGGCGCTGCGGTTGCTGGCGCTCGGGCTTCTAGTCCCGGGATACCCCGGCGGCGCGCGGCCGGCCGCGCTGGAAGCCGCCCGCATGACCGCCGAAATCCGCCCCTTCCCGCAGGCCCTCGATATCTCGGCCCGCCCCGATCCTGACGAGCTGGCCGAAGGTGGGGGCGCTCGGGGGCCCGTCCTACGCACACCGCGGCGCGTTGATTGACTGTTAGCCCGGCGGGCATGTTTGCGTGCTGCGGATGGCCGGGCATCCCCTCGACGGTTCAGGCTTCGGCGCACCGGGGACGATCACGTACCTGATCAACTTGTGGCTCGACCACCAATGCCTGCCACCGTGGATCAGGTTGGCGGCTGCGGCGAGGGGTTAGTGGGCTACCGGCGGCCACGCCACCCCCAGCGCCGGATTGCGGAGGCAGCGATCGGAACGACTAGCGGGGCGGCCCCGGTCACCAGCCCTAGCGGAACCTCCTTCCTGGCAGCCATCAGCGCTTGCTGCCGCACCTGCCGTGCTTCCTCAGCAATCGGATCACGACGGCGGGCCAGGACGATGAAGCCTCCCGCGACCACGATATCGATAGCAGCGACTATCCCGACGGCAGCTGCAAAGTTGAAATGCTGGCCCAGCAAGGCTGCGAGCGCGACGTGAAGGGCAATGAGCGCCGCTACCGCGAACACCGCTCCGGCGGCCAGCCATGCCGCGGATACGGCGGCTGCGGCTGCTTTCCTTCGCACGTAGATGGCTTGAGCCTCGGCCGCCACGGAGAGCAACCGAAGCGGGCGCATCGTCAGCCGCGCAGCAAAAGGCCGAGGGTTATACTGCCGAAGAATGCGGTGCAGAGGGCCGCTAGCGGCTGATCGCGGATCGTGATTCCCGCATGGCGCACCAACGCTTCGGCTTGGTCCGCAGCAGGCCGCAGGCGCGCGGCGGCGGTGCGGCGCGCCACTAGGCTCTCGACCTGTTCGCGAAGTGCGGCGACCTCAGCAGCAAGCACGCCGGGCGATGGCGCGGCCAACTCAAGAAGCGTGTCCTTTGCTTTCTCGTGCTCCTTGAGGGCAGCATCCACGCTTTCCGCCAGGTCGGTAGCGCCGTTCGTGGTCGAATTCATGGTCCCCTCGCTACGGCCGCCACAACGGTATTGGCCGGCTTCCGGCGAGGACGCCCTCGCCGGTCGCGTATGCCCAAAGACACCCGTCCCCTCGTGTTGCATTCCCAGGGACGGCTGCCACGGTCGCAGCGCAGCAGCTCCCGTCTCGCTGTAACGCGGCCGAAGCCACTTGCGATGCGCCAACACCAGCCGGTGAGCGTGCAGGTGCGAAAGCCGCGTTTACGCCGCCTTCAACGCGCGGAAGGCTGCCTTTGGCTCCCGATCGAGGATCACCAGCAGCGCGCGGGCTGCGGGGTCGAGCTTGGTTGCGGTGCTGTTCCCAATTGCGCACCGTCGCGACCGGAACGCCGATCGCACCGCCGGTGGCTCAGGCGTAAAGTGCGGGCGCGGGAGGTAATTGACCGCGCTGGAGGGGGGCGTCGTGCCGATCATTACTCCAGACAGATGACCCTTGAACAAAACGGCGATGATGGCCCCTGTGGTGCCTCGGAGGTGCGTTGGATCGGTGATCCCGGCGGGCTGACTCAGTTCGGGGTTCTCGAGGAACGTCTAGCTCCTGGCTCAAGGTCTGCCCTGAAGCACTGGCACATGGCGGAAGACGAGATGGTCTACGTCTTGTCTGGGGAGGTAACCGTCGTGGAGGGAGATGTGGCGACCAGCCTTCGGCCGGGCGATGCGGCGACATTCCCCGCTGGTCTCGCAGTCGGGCACTGCGTGGAGAACCGGTCGTCGGCCCCTTGCCGTTATCTCGTTGTAGGGACCCGAGCCGACACCGACATAATCACTTACCCTGACAGCGGGAAGCGATGCGTCCGGTTGAGGTGTTTGGATGGGGACTTGTGGATCGACACGTCAGGGAAGCCCACTGAGTCGCCCTATCGCGACTAACGCCGAACCGATGCCTGCCCAACAGGACTGCGCAGCCCACTCAACCCTCAGGCGGATCGGTGGCCTGGTTGCGAGGTGGCAGTTGAGCGCATCTGCGATGACGGCCGCGAGTACGTAGAGGCAACTGCCCATCGGCCGCGGCGTTGCGGCTCGACACATTAGGGGGCGTCTATGCCTAGTCCCGAAAAGCAGCTGCCGCCGGATGCCCGCGACGCGACGACGCGCATGCGGCAGGGCAAGACGCTCGGCGTGATGCGCTGGGTTCTGGGCGCATCGCTTCTGATGGTGGTGGTGGGATTCCTGGTCGCGTTCGTGATCGCGCGATAGCTTCGGCTGCCTGGCGTGGATCTAAGCGAGCCGCGAGAGCCCTGAGGAAAACCATCCCTCCCAGCCGTCCACCTGCAGCGTCACCGTCTTTCCTACCAGTTGCCCGGGCTTCCCGGTCTGATGCGCGATGTAGGCGCGGAAGTACCGCGTATCCGCGATCCTATGGACCCGGAAGCAGTAGCCCTTATCCCCGTACTCCTGGCGGGCCCGCGCTGCTGCCATGTCGCGAGCTGCGGCTTCCAGGGCGGCGTCTTCCGCCGCGCGCCGCGTCTTCGCGCCGGGGTCGCTAATCCTGCTGCTCATGGGAATGCCCGTACTTGGTGATCCATCGCGCGGAAGCTAACGACGATCCGGCGGGCAGGTTTGCTGATCGCGCAAAAGAGAAGCCCGCCGCGCAGGGGGGGGGCGCGCGGCGGGCAGATAGGATGGGGGGAACCCTTGCCCTCGCGGGGCTAATTGAGGAACGGATTGATGAAGTCGCGGGTTTCGGCATCCCGCAGTAGTGACCGTGGGATCTAATGAACCGCCGCGGCTCATCCGCCAGAAAGCGCCCAGAAAACGGATGCGCCGGCCATTGCCAGGCAGGCGAGATATTCAGCTGCGGCGCGAGCGAAACTGCTGTTTGGCCGAGACTGAGTCATTGAGACGCTTTCCGGCCAGTCGCGCTGCGCTTCCACGAGGATCGAGGGCGGTAACTTCCCGCGGGCAGCAACCGGATATTGCCGATGCAGAGGATATGGCATTGCCGGACGGTATGAGCGCCCTTGCCGCAGCATTCTCGCGCGTGCTCGGTGAACGTCCTGATCCCGCAGGGTACGACGGGCGTTTGACCGGCAATATCTGCGCATGGATGCCTCCGCGCGCACAAACGCTGGGAGCATCAAGCGGTTGCCAACTCATGCTATAGAATTGGTGGTTCGCATAATCCGCAATATGGCGATCCAGCCTCTGGTCGTGGAAGGCGTCGCGCTTCGGCGGCATGAGGATATCCGAGAAGCTGGCGGCTTCCTCGCGGGTGAGGTTCAGGACGATATCCAGGCCGACCGCCGTCATGATGTGCAGGACCGCGGCGCCGTCGCTGTAGTGCGTGACGCTGACGCTGCGCGGCTGATCGAGCGCGAAGCGCCGGTCGATCTTGGTCGGGGCGCTCTCGCGTTGCGCCGGGGGCTTGCTCATGCGGGCCTCCGCTTGTCGGCGGGTTGGCGGTGCCTGACGCCGCCGTGCGGGCACCCGGAACCGCTGGCCGCGATCAAGGCTGCGATCGCCGAGGCGGGTTTGGTGCAAGCGTGGTCGGGGGCGTTGCAGTAGGAGGCCGGCTCCAGAATCTGCGATTCACTAGCCGCAGGAGGAGCATCTCTGGTGCCCGTCATCACGCCGGCCCACCACGCTATTGCATAAGCGCTGCCGAGGAATGCGAGCACCCGGACGGAACGCGCCGCCTAGTTGCCTCCCTCCGCCCGTTGAATTGCTCGGTCGCCGGGGCCAACGAGTATGCGAAGGCACAGTCCGGGGCTATCTCCCGACTCGATTGTCCGCGCGCGCGCCTCATGCCAAGCGCGCGCCAGGGTTTCGGGCGAGATCAGCGCGCCGGCAGCCGGGATGCTGCGCCAGTTCGGAGCGCGCCGATCTACTTCCCTCCGCACCATGATGGCCGCTCCTTCACACGAATCCCACGCGCCGGTGCGGAAAAAGCTAAGTGGGGACAGCAAGATCAGTAGGACCGTGTAAACGTAGCTCATTACTGGCTCCCGCTTCCGTAAAAACTATCCCGAATCATTGGGAAAGCCAGCCTTTCACATCATCCACGCCGGCGCTCAAAGCACCGCGGCGATGACGGCGGACCAGATCAGCGGCCAGAACTCCAGTGGGAGGCGCATGCGGCTTCAACGAGCGCGGAGTGCTGCAGGTCTCACCGCTTTGGTCCGCCCGTTGCTCCCCGCGACGAGCGGCTTTTTTTACCAGCAGCTGGCCGGGTTCCGCCGGTGACCCACAGCGTTACTGAGCCTCCGCGGTCTCGTGGCCGAAAATCGCGGCGACACTAGCCCAAACACTATCGTCACCCTGTCCAACGGGGGGCGCGTGGTTCAACGACGCTTCCTGGTACCTCTGCTCAGACCAAAGCAAACTACTGACATACGCCACCGATAGGAGCATTGCGATCAGTAGGCTGGCTGCCAAAGCGCTCCATTCTGGGGGGCGGTTCAGGAGCCGCACGCTTTTGCCTCCCAGAGAAAACGAAGCGAGGCGAGGGCTCGTCCGTTTGAGGCCCAATGCGGAAAACCGCGACTTGGGAACTTCAGGAAACGGGCAGGTGCTTAGCGCGGTCATTCCCAGTGCGCTCTCGATCTCCTCGCATCGGATCTTAGCTGCGCGGAACTTCGCCTCGGCGGCTTGCAGTGCGCGCGCGGCAACATCCAACTCCACGCACGCACGATGGTATGCGTCCCGCAATTCCGTCATTCACCACGCCCCCCAGCACTTGTTTGTATTTTGGGTAATCACGAAAGCGATGGTTAGACCGACAGCTGCGCGGCAGTCACGCATAAAGACGGGGAGCAAAGGGTTCGCCTGCGCCTTCTGAAGCTACCGGCATGTGGCCGCCATGGCGGCGGGGCGGCAGCTGAGGCGCTCCGCCGCCCAGCAAAAAGCCCGCCGAGCGCAAGTCGGCGGGCAAGTTGGACTGTCCGTCACGATCCCTGGTTCGGGTGACCGCGCGGTCCGGGCAGGTTGGCAGAGCAGCCACGCCCCGCCTAGCCCTCGCCCAGGTCCGCCTGCGTCAGCAGACGCGCTGATCATGCAGGCGGACTTGGCGATAAAGGGCCGCCCAGCCAGCCTTGCCCGCCCCCTCTCTCCGGTCCATCTCCAGTCTATGCGATGGATGGTGCGCTACGTCGCTTACTGCTGGGCCGGCACGCTCGGGCTACTCGCCGTGGTGTGGGCTGTCACCGGCTTTCAGTCACTCGGCGTCGAGGGCCATGCCCGTATTGCCCTTATCCTCGGCATCCTATTCACCACAGGCGTGGCTTCGGTGCTGATAGCGCTGGTGTTCCACAACTCTCGCAGCGGCAAGGACGAGGAATTCTATGTACGGGTTCCGACGGCGCCCCTCCTAAACGTGAGTTGCCCGCACCATCCGCCGCACATACGGCGCCTGCATGAAATTAGCGGGTATCGCATTGCTGCTCCTGTTGGCGGTGGTCGCCGCGGCGATAGTCAGCCTATGGCCGCACGATGAGGGCAGGCCATCGGTGGCCACCGCGGACCGCCCGTTTGATCCCTACGAAGGGTACGACCGGACTCGGTTCTGATCTGGTTTTCGAGCGCGACCGGGCCGGGTGGGCCGCTGTCGGCGCAGTCCTGACGCCCGCGGAGGAGGCCCGGGCGCAGCGTGGCGACGGTGGGGCTACCGCAGGGAATGAAGACAGCGGCGAGAGCGGCACCCAATAGCAGCCGACGCAAATCCAGTAGGCGCTGTGTTCCATCGCGGTTCTCCACGGGTAATGTGGGTTTGGCCAAGTCGGCGAGGCACTAATCAGGACGGAGCCAGGGGCACACGGCGCGCTTTTCGTCCCGCTGTCGATTCTATTCGACGGTATGCCGAGAAGGTGCACGCATGACACTACATCAGCACAAAGAAAAAACCCGCCAGTCATCTCTGGCGGGTGAGTCTGATACCGTGAAACATCACGTCACTAGCGATCGAACGTCGGCACTCTACCTCGCCGGCGACTGCCGTCGCGTCAAATCTTCCGGCAAGGATGAAGGGGCGTGCAGGGGGCCGATTGGCGGAGGATGGGGAAAAGTGCGCCCGCCAGCGGGGGCAAATGCTGGCGGGCTGCTGGTTGAGATGGCCTCGAAAGGGGACGAGGCACCAGCAAACTGGACGATTTGGAACCACCGCGAAATAACCCAGGTTAACGCGGCTTAGGCGGTGATGCGAACCTCAAGGGGCGTGGCGCGTTCTTCATGTGCCCCCTGTGGGCATATAGCTTGGCAGAACTCTGCCCGCCGCTGTCCGATCGCTGCCAGAGCGGCGGGGCGCCTTTTTTGTCAGGCGCAACAAAAAGCCCGCCGAGCGGATGAGGCCGGCGGGCAAGTTGGTTGTCCGTGACGGTCACCGGGCTTGGTAACCATGCGGTTCCAGCACCTTGCCCAATTGGGAGAACGGCGCCTAGTCCCCATGGGTTGTCCATGGCCGCAGACGATCAAACTTTTACGGACACAACGATCGATTTCCCTAGCAGCACGCCCGGATTCCCATCCTCATAGGCGATGTATGCTCGAAAACGGCGAGTTCCTTCGATCCGGGCCAGCTGCAGGCAAACACCCCCCTCCCCGTATTCCTCGCGCGCAGCTTCGTTTGCAAGACGGCGGGCCTCGATTTCAAGGTGGTAGTCGGCGTCATCGCGCGGAGCGTTGCGCATGAGCATCAAAACGCCGAAGGCTCGCGCCCGTTGTCGCATTAAACCTCGGGCGGCCTTGGAACTCTGCCCGTTGCAGGCTTCAGCTCCTTTCGCCGATGCGCCTCGAGGGTTGCTAGAATTTCCTGCACGCTGTCCAGGGCCCGATGAAGCTGCGCTCCGCTTTCACCGTCCGCGACAAGGCGGCGTAGAACGTCCTGGTGCCGCAGCAGCTCGAACTCCAGTTCGGATACGGTTTTCACTGCGCCCTCCTCCCGTCGGAACGGTCCGCAGCTAGCGGTCAAACGCTGGAGGCCGGCCAAAGGGGCTGAGGTTCGCAAGAGGGTGATATGCCCGGGAAAGAAAAGCCCGCCGAGCGGTGGAGGCCGGCGGGCAAGTTTGGACTGACCGTCCCGGTCCCGGGTACGGGTGACCGCGCGGTTCGGTGAGGTTGGCAGAGCGGCGGCGGGCTGCCTAGGCCGGCTCCTTCGCCTCAGGGCTGCCTTCCGGCACCGGCTGCAGGCACACTTGAGCGATGCGCTGGAGCGCTCGGGCGAATGCGTGGTGGAACTCAGGATCGCTGCCGCGGAGGATGTTCGTCTCGGCGGTCGCAGCGATGTCACGCAGTTCGGTCGCAGTCCATCCGCGCGGCAACACCCCCCTCGCGCTCCAGGTGCCCGGTGAGCCGCGTCAGCAGCGTCACCGAGACCATGCCGAGGATCTTCGCGTCGATCTTTTCCATGGTGCTCCTAGACGACCACGTGCGGCCGCGCAGCACGATACAGGACAGAAGGCGATAACTCGACGGCCTTACCGCAGCAGTACCAATCGTATCCTGCCCGGCGCGCCCTGCGCTTCGTCGAACCGGTAGTCGCGGCCGGCCAGATCCCGCTCGGCCACGGCGCGAAGCCACGCGGCATACTCATCGTAAATACTCGCTCGCGGGCTCTCTCCACTCATTGCGGCGGTTGGATCGTGCCCGCGGAAGTAGCCGAGCCGGTTCGCTTTCGCGGGGTTCGCGGTAAAGTCGGCAGCCTTCTGCTCGATCGCGCGAACGAGCGCACTGGCCTCTTGATCACCCTGTGTCATCGCCATCAGCAGTCTGATCGAGACTGCCCAACGCGGAGCGTCGACGAGCAGTTTGGAGGCAAACGCAGCATCCCCCTTCACAATCCCTGGCAGCGGCGGCCGGTGGCCCGATGCTATCAACGTGATGTTTCAGTCGCTGGCCGCAAGCGAACTTCTGCGCATCCGCGGGGTTGTTCTTTCGCGATAACCCCACGGAGGACCAACACATGAGCCAGAACCAGAATCAGAGCCCCAACCAGAATCCTGACCAGAACCAGCGCGACAAGAATCAGCAGCAGGGCGGGCAGCGTCAGGACGAGCAACGGCAGCAGACGCAGGACAAGCCCGGCCAGCAGAACGACGAGAAGAACAAGAACCAGAACGAGCGGGAGCAGCAGCAGCGCCGTTAGTCGCCGTTTACAACGGCAAGATCGGGCAAGGCGCGGGGGGTCTCCCGCGCCTTGTTCGCGTTTGGAGCTCGGTTAGCGGCCGACCTACCTGGTGGCGGCTGCCGCGTCTTGTGCCGGCACCGCGCGCGGCGACCAGGGAGACGGCCCGGCCGGCACGCAGCCGCAGCGCTCATCGCCGGGCGTGACTGTCGGTTGCCCGGGCGGGCAGCCGCGCGCATCCTGTTGCCTCGCCCCGCAGGCGGCGCCGAGCACCCGCACCAGCAGCATAGCCACACGCGCCCTCGTCTCGCCGGCCGTGCCGTTGTTCGAGCGGATTCAAGCGGAGCCGCCCGCCCATGCCAAACGGCTGATGACTCGCCGAGCTGGTCGGACTGAATGTCGAGGATCTGATCGAGACGCCAGACGGGCTGCGGATGCGGATCGCGCACTCCAAGAGCGACCAGGAATGCAGCGCGCAGGAAATCGCCATCCCCGCCGTCAGCCGCATCCACCCCATGGAGGCGGTGAAGGCATGCCTCGCCGCGGCCTGCATCGAGGAAGGCCCAATTTTCGCCGAATCAGCAAGGCCGATCGTGTGCTGGAGGCCGGCTAACCGGCGAGGCTGTCGTGCTGGTGGTGAAGCAGCACGCGCAGGCTGCTGGCCTCGACCCCGCCGCCTTCGCCGGGCACAGCCTGCGCAGCGGCTTCCCGACCTCCAGCGCCGAGCGCGGCGCGTCGCTGTTCAAGCTGATGGAGGTGCCCCCCACACCCTGCGCGGCTACGTGCGCCGCGCAGAGCTTTTCTAGGATCACGCAGGCGCCGGGTTTCTTTGAACCGGCGCCCAGCGCGTCCTAGCGACGGCGGGGTAACTCGTTCTCTGGCCGTGCGCCGCTGATGTTCGTGCCGGCGATGTCATCGACCGCACGGCTGGCCATGGTGCCGGGCGGATTGCCCGGCGCACCATCCGGGGGCGACCCGGAAACGGCCATCTCACGATCGACGTAGCCGCTCCACCCCGCTGCCCGATAGTCGGACTCCCGCGTCACGGTGTTCACGGGGGCATGGGACGCAAGAATGTCTGCCGCACGCGCAATCCGCGCGGCCTCTGCCCGGACGGTGACGATGGTACCGCCGCGGCTTACGCCTTCTGCATACACATGCGCCTCACGCTCATCGACGCCAGAGCCAGTCAATGAACCGATGATCCCGCCGGTCGCCCCGCCAGCGGCGGCGCCGGCCAGAGCCGTCGCAAGCCATCCCGCTGCGACCAGGGGCCCGATGCCAGGGATGGCCATTACCCCAATCCCGGCTAGGAGGCCCGCGCCGCCCCCGATAACCCCGCCGACAGATGCGCCGACGCCTGCTCCGCTCGTGCCATCATCCACGACTTCCGTGGTGCCTACGCTTTCGGGGCGTTTCGCGACGATGCTGACCTCGTTTGCAGTGAAGCCCGCGGCTTCCAGATCGCGAACCGCGGCGGTAGCCGCCGCATGAGTGTCAAACAGCCAAGTCCGGGTTTGCATAGGCATGACCAATCCCTTGCGTTGCCGACGCAGCGCGATGGCGGCGTCGGTCTGTTTCGTGTTCGGCGATCAGCGAGCGGGTGGCGTTGCTGCCCGCGGCGTACCACCCGGCTGCGCCGGGGCCGGCGTGGACGGCGCGACGGTCGCGGGCGGCGCGGTCGTACCGCCGCTTGCAAGCGCGATCCTTCCACGGAAGTCCATCGCCAGTTCTACTGCCGCTCCATTCCGCATCCCGCGGCCGCGCCAGATCCCTGCATCATCTTTGCGGAGGCCATCTATGCCAGTGAACCCGGCTGCTTCGAACCGTCCGCGCGCTTGGCCTTCAGTGAAGCTGTTTGCGCCCTGCTCCAGTGCCGACAGCGCGACGATCTCGGGCCGGTCATCGGTCCGTTCCGCACGGCCGTCCGTCGCGCGTTCGTTGCCGCGAGATGGAGCCGCTGCAGGCGGCGCGGACGGGGACACTGTGGAGGGCGTTGTCGGCGCCGGGGAAGTTTGAGCGAGCGTTGGGCTTGCGAGAGCCGCCGAGCCCAACAGAGCGCTGGCTAGGAGAGTGGCACGCATGGCATTTCTTCCCTGCTTGAGGAAATGCCGACAGTGCTCGACGGCGGGAGGCCTTCAGCAACTGTCGGTCGAAGCGCGAACGCCAACGATTAGCGACAGGTTGCGCGCTCGAGCAGCGGGGGTCCCTTGCTCGGCGCCGTTCCTTCCTGGCCTTTTCAACGGAAACGTTCAGCCACACTGCGACGTTACGGGGCTAACCTTGAGGGAGAGCCGCCATGCCCGCTAAGCGCGAGCTGATCGATACCGGCAGCCAGAAGCGCTATGTGCGCCGCGACGACAAAGGGCGCTTCAAGGAAGTCGACGATGTTGGCCGCTCTCTCTCAGCCGACCGCCGGAAGAAAGCAAAGACGGTCGCGAAGCCTGGCCAGGGCGATAAGGGTGATCGCAAGGTCCACTAGGTCCCTCAGGGGCGCCGCAACGTGTCCTGGTGCGCGTGTGGCTGCGGATGGCCCCCCGGTCCGAAGGTACCGCTCGTCGATCTCCGCGATGATGGCGGCGCCCTTCTCCTGCCAACCAACCGCACCAGCGCGTCGATCTTCGCCTCCATGCGATCATCGTTCTCCTTTGAGGAGGGAGAGCCGATGTACAGAAAGTAGGCGAGGCCGACGACCTGCCACAGCAATTGCAGAAACTCAGACTGCCAGTTCTCGAAGGTGTCCCGAGCCATCTCAACGAGATAGCCATTGATGTCAGGCGACGCGCCGTGTTGCGCCTGGTCGTTCAGGTAGGCCTTCCATCCGAACCACCAGTGCAGCCCGAAGGACACGAGGAAGAACGCCAGGGTGATCCATGCATAGGCGTAGCGTTTGAACCAGCCGCTCGGCGTCGTCGCAGGACCGACCGTGCTTTCGTCGCGACCGCTCATCTTGGCGCTCCTAAGCCCGGCGAGACCTGTTCCTCTAGCGACAAAACGCTCCCGCGCCGCGGGGGTTTTCCCCCTGCGGCATCAGCAACTCGGCCCTGTCGGCACCCGTCTTATGCACCGGGTGAAACGACGGGATCGTGTGTCAGCTTTGGCGCCAGCAGACAGGGGCGAAGCAGCCACAAAACATCAGCGCCCGACACGCGCCTTAGCCGTGCGGCCGCATCACCACCTTGATGCAACCGTCCTTCTTGTCCCGGAAAGTGTCATACATCTCAGGACCGTCATCGAGTGACGCCAAGCGGTGCGTGATGATGACCGAAGGATCGAGCTCGCCCCTTTCGATGCGATCGAGCAGGGGCTTCATGTACCGCAACATGTGGGTCTGCCCGGTCCGCAGGATGAGACCTTTGTTCATGAGGGCGCCAAACGCCACTGGCACCGAGCCCATGTAAACGCCCGGGACCGACAGGACCGTCCCTGGGCGACAGGCAAGGATCGCTGCATTCAAGGCGAACGGTCGTTCGACTGACGCCGTGTGCGAGGCCACAAACGATGCCGCCTTCTGCATCATTGTTTGCTGGCCATGGCTTTCCATTCCGACTGCCTCGATGACAGCGTCAGGGCCTAAGCCCCGAGTGAGCTGGAGGATCCGCTCCTGCACCTCCTCCTCGCCGTCGTCGATCGTCTCCGCACCCAGCTTACGCGCGAGCGCTAGGCGCTCCGGCACCGCGTCGATCGCGATGACCCGTTCTGCGCCCAGAAGGAACGCTGACATGATAGCGAAGAGACCCACGGGGCCGCAGCCAAAAACGACGATGATGTTACCCGGCTGGATGTCGCAATTTTCGGCCGCCATGTAGCCCGTGGGCAGGATGTCTGACAGGAACAGCAATTGATCGTCCGGGACACCCGCCGGTACCTTTAGCGGCCCGACATCAGCAAACGGGACACGAAGATATTCCGCCTGGCCGCCGCTGTAGCCACCCGTAAGGTGGCTGTAACCGAACATGCCCGCCGTCGGATAGCCCAGTGACTGCGCCTGCTCGCTGGCGTTCGGGTTGGTCGTTTCACACAACGACCACTGCCCGGCCTGGCAGTACCGGCATGCACCGCAGCAGATGGTGAAGGGCACAATCACCCGATCGCCGGGCTTGAGCTTCTTGTTGTCGCGGCCGACCTCGACGACCTCGCCCATGCACTCGTGGCCGAGGATATCGCCACTCTCCATCCGCGGAACGAAGCCGCCGTACAAGTGGAGGTCCGAGCCGCAGATGGCGCAGGAGGTCACTCGGATGATCGCATCGCGGCCGTCCTTGATCTCGGGGTCGGGGACGGTCTCGCAGCGGATGTCGCCGCGCCCGTGCCAAGTGAGGGCCTTCATGAGGAGACTCCTACCCGCCGCGTGACGGCGCGCTGCACGGCCATGTCACGATCCCCCTGAACTGCGCCGAGTACCGCCGCCGCGGCACCGATCAACAGCGTGGCAAACATCCAGAAGGCCGAAATGGCGGCGGCCGTCGCGGCGGCGTCGGCAGCCTCGCGGGCCCGCTGCTCGGCCTGCTGGGCCGCCTCTCGTGCCTGCCGTTCATAGGCGGTGATGCGCTGATCGGCCTCGGCGGTAGAGATCCCGGCTTCCGCCGCGGTCAGGGCCGCCAGGCGATCCCGCTGGCCGGCAGCGAAGGAACCATCGGCCACGCGACGTCCGACGATAGCGGTGATCTCGGCGGCGCGCTGCTCTGTGGTCATGGTGCCGACGTCATTGGGAGCCGATAGCGCGGAACGGACCCGCTGCGTCAGCGCATTGGGATCGACCTGCTGGGTCGCCGCGCCGGCGGCGGCCCCGGCACCCCGCAGCGCGCCGCCGAGGATGTTGCCCGCCGCATTCGTCGCGACGGTCGCCGAACCGGCGGCGGCCATGCCTGCAAGCAGCGCGGAGACGGCAACGGCAACGCCCCACACGCCCAGGCCATGCAGCGCGCTGTCCCGGCGATCGGTGTTCCCGGACACCCGTTCGTCGCTTCGGCCGTTCTCGTATGGACGTCCTGATTGAACTTCGGCCTGTTGATTGTCCGGCTGAGCGTCGAGTGGATGGCCGGTCTGCTTCGAGGCCTTGCGGCCCTCTCGTCCAACGGGCGAGCGCCGCGGCGCGGAGATTTGTCCCGTGCGGCATTGCAACCCGGCTCACGTAAAGAGCCGTTTCCTTCGCCCCGGCCGCACAAGGAGGTTCCCGTGTCAGCTTTGACGCAGCCCGACGCTACTGGTTCGGATCGCGCGGCAAGGTCGGAGCAGCCCACAAAGCGCCACGTGTTCACACGGCGCGCGACCTGGGCCTGGTGCCAGGCGGGCAGCGCCAAGACCGTTGCCCTGGGGCTCTTCGCCGTGATCGTCCCTGGCAGGTGGGGACTTACACCGGCACCAGCATCGTGACCTTTCCGACAGTCTTCTTGATCCAGTCGTCGCAGAACCGGGAAACCCCGACGCTACAGGTCAAGCGCGATGGGTTGATCCGCGCGACTGAAGGTGCCCGGACCGCCCGAATGAACCTGGAGGAGCGCTGCGAGAGGAGGTTCGAGACGTGAGTGGAGACTTGCTCTGAAACGGCTATGCCTGAGAGCTTCACCGCACCCGCTCACCAGTCTTGCCGGGGTCGTGTCCCCGCGGCCGAGGAACCTTTTGCCCTTGCGGACGCTTCTGTCGCTGTCCGGTGCCCGCTGCGCGGGCCGGAGGAGAGGCGCATGGCGACGACCAAGGCCGACTATTTGGCTCAATGGCTCCGCGATGCCCACGCGATGGAGGAGCAGGCGGAGCAAATGCTCGGCTCCACGGCGGAGCGCGTGGAGGCGTACCCGGAGCTTCGGCAACGCCTGCTGCAACACCAGACCGAGACGCGAGACCAAGCGCGCCTCATTCAGAGCTGCCTCGCTCGATACGAGACGAGCAACTCCGCCCTCAAGGACATGGCGGGCAAGGCGACCGCCTTAGCTCAAAGCGTCAGCGGCCTGTTCGTCTCCGACGAGGTGGTGAAAGGGCTCATGGCCGGGATCACCTTCGAACATATGGAGGTGGCCGCCTACTCCATCATCGTCGCCGCCGCCCGCCGGCTCGGTGACAACGAAACCGTCGAGATCTGTTCCAGGATCCTGCTGGAGGAAGACGAAATGGCGGCCTGGCTCGAAGAGAAGGCGCCGGAGATCGTCGAGCAGTTCCTCGCTGCTGAAGCCACCTCTGCATAGCTCTCCGCTCACACCGCGTGACCACCTTTCCACCCTCAATGGAGACGCCACCATGGCTAAGACTAAGACGATGGATGACCTGTTCCTCGATACGCTGAAGGACATCTACTACGCCGAGAAGCGCATCCTCCGCGCACTCCCGAAGATGGCTCGGGCGGCGGAAGCCCCGGAACTGAAGGAAGCCTTCCTGAAGCATCGCGACGAGACGCAGGGGCAGATCGACCGGCTCGTGCAGGTGTTCGAGGCGATCGGAAAGCCCGCCCGCGGCAAAACCTGCGATGCCATCGAGGGCATCGTCGCCGAGGGCGAAGAGATCATGGAGGAGTACGCCGGCACGCCGGCGCTGGACGCCGGCCTGATCGCCGCCGCGCAGGCGGTCGAGCACTACGAGATCACCCGCTATGGCACGCTGAAGGCCTGGGCGATGGAGTTGGGGCAGCCTGAAGCGGCGGCGCTGCTCGACGAGACGCTCCAGGAGGAAACCAAGACGGACAAGGATCTGAGCGCCCTCGCGAAGAACGGTGCGAACCGGCGGGCGCAGGACATGAAGAAGGCCACTGCTTGATTGAAGACGATGCGCGGGGAGGAGGCTTCCTCCCCGCTTCTGAACCCGTAAGCTGCTGCCATGAACGCATCGCCTAAGACCATCTCGCCTGCTATCCCGTCGGACATTGCAGACATGGCGTACGAGGTGCTGAAAGCAGCCTGTGACCGCAACCTGCGGGTTGCGACCGCCGAGAGCTGCACGGGCGGACTGCTCGCAGCCCTGCTGACGGACATTGAGGGGTGCTCGCACGCCTTCGAGCGGGGCTTCGTCTCATACACCGATGAGGCCAAGGCTGAGATGCTGGAGATACCCCCGGATCTTTTGAACCGGGTCGGCGCCGTCTCGAGAGAGGTAGCGGAGGCAATGGTCTTCGGCGCCCTTGCCCGGTCGCACGCCGATATCGCGCTGTCGATAACCGGCTACACCGACGACAGCGGTGACGGGGAGCCAGGCCTTGTGTTCTTTGGCATCGGCCGATTTGGCGGTCCGATAGCCGTGGAGGAACGACGCTTTGGCGACATCGGGCGGGGCGCAGTTCGCATTGCCTGTCTATCGACCGCGCTGCAGCTGATTCACCGTAGAATGGAATAGGACCAGCGGTTACGGGCGCCGGCCAGGACTGTTCAAGGGCCATGCCGGGGCGGCGTACCTGTGAATACCTTCATGCCCGGAAATCTTCCTGTAACACCCCGACACGCGCGACCCGTTTGGTCGGTCTTGCAGGGGAATGGAACCGAAGGCACAATGATTCTTTGGGATGGCATGGCTTGCAGGGGGATTGTGGATCGGGCGACGACCGCCGCGGTTACAGCGATTGAAGACTGTTGTGTACGGCCCGTATTCCGGAGGCAGGGCATGCCACCGGCACCCTTCGCGCAGCCGATGGACGATGCCGCTGATCACCCGCCGGTCGTCCACGCACCGCGGTCCGGTGTGGACCGGCGGTAGATGCGGCGCGATCGCCGCCCACGGCGCGTCGTTCAGCCAGAACAGACGCCACACTGTTCATACCCCGCCATTCGGCAGGGTGAATCACCTCTTCACCTTTGCGTCCAGTCGGTACAGACCCTAGCACGTCCAGCACGACGCGTAGGACACGTTGGTTACTTCACACGATGCGGCTTGATCGGCATACTTCCGCGGTAACGTGAGGGGCTACAATGACGTCCGAAATAGACCATTGTAGTATAATGTTGGAATACCCGGCTTTGGTGCGTTGCGCTGAAGCTCCAGCATGAACACTTCGGTATCGGAACGGGGCCGACGCGTGTCGGCCGGTGCCTCAGTCCGAGCCCGCGCGCCGCTACGCCTGGGGCTCGCGGGCGGTGGAACCGACGTCTCGCCCTACGCCGAGCTGTATGGCGGCGCGGTGATGAACGCGACCATCGATCGTTACATCTACGCGAGCGTCGCCATCGCCGAAGACGGCGAAATGCATTTTGAGAGCCACGACCTAGGTTACGCTGAGACCGTTCCCGCCACGACGCTGCTGCCGCTCGACGGCCCACTCGGCCTCCACAGGGCCACGTGCAACCGCGTCATCGCGGATTACTGCGGTGCGCGCCCGATCCCGCTGAGCATCAAGACATTCTCCGAAGCACCCCCGGGATCCGGCCTCGGCTCATCCTCCACCCTCGTCGTCGCGATGGTCCAGGCGCTGGCCGAACTGCTTCACCTTCCGCTCGGGGAGTATGACGTCGCGCGCCTCGCCTACATGATCGAGCGCGAGGATCTCGGCCTGGCGGGCGGTCGGCAGGATCAGTTCGCGGCGACCTTCGGGGGCTTCAACTTCATGGAATTCCGCGGGCACGACGACGTCATCGTGAACCCGCTGCGCATCCGGCGCGATATCATCAACGAGCTCGAATCGCGCACGATCCTCTGCTTCACGGGCGTCAGCCGTGATAGCGCGAGCATCATCGCGGAGCAAGCGAGCAATGTGCAGCACGGCGAGTCGAAGCCGATAGAGGCGATGCATCGCCTCAAGGATGCGGCGATCGAGATGAAGGATGCGTTGCTCAAGGGCGACCTCGACGGCGTGACGCGCACGCTCTCGCAGGGCTGGTTGAACAAGCGCGACATGGCGGGCAGTATCAGCAATGCTGGGATCGAGCGTGCTCTCGAGACGGCCCTCCTCCATGGTGCATCCGCCGGCAAGGTCTCCGGCGCCGGCGGTGGCGGCTTCATCATGTTCCTGGTGCCGCTCGACCGGCGCCGCGCCGTATGGGATGGGCTGAACGCGGCCGGCTTCCGACCCGAGACCGTGCGATACACCGCGGAGGGGGCCACCGCATGGCGGGTGTGACGTTCGTCCGCGCGGCGATCACGGAGACGGCCGAACTCCTGGCCGCGATGGCGGGCGACGACGCGCTCTGCGCGGCCACGGCGCGCGCCGTCGACGCCTGCATCGCCGCGCTGAGGACCGGCGGCAAGATCATGCTCTGCGGCAATGGCGGAAGCGCCGCCGATGCGCAGCACTGGGCGGGCGAGCTCGTCTCCCGCTTTTGCTACGATCGGCCCGGCCTGCCGGCTATCGCGCTGACCACGGACAGTTCGATCCTAACCGCCATCGGAAACGACTATGGTAACGATCGCCTCTTCGCGCGCCAGGTCGAGGCGCTGGGCACGCGGGGCGACGTGCTGATCGCGATCTCGACGTCCGGCAACTCGCCGAACGTGCTCGCGGCGCTGGAGGCAGCGCGCGCGAAGGACATCGCGACGGTCGGCTTCACGGGCCGCGATGGCGGCCGCATGCCGGCGCTCTCCGATATCTGCATCCAGATCCCCAGCGGCAGCACGCCCCGCATCCAGGAAGGGCATGAGGTGCTGGGGCACGCCCTTTGCGCGATGATCGAGGCCGCGATCTTTCCCCGGCAGACCGTGTGATGGTGCAGGAAGCGGTCATACTGGCCGGCGGGCTCGGCACCAGGCTGCGGCCGGTGGTCACGGAGGTCCCGAAGCCGCTCGCGCCAGTGGCCGGCCGGCCCTTTCTCCATTGGCTGCTCGGCGGGCTAGCGAAGCAGGGCATCAGGCGGGTCGTTCTCGCCACCGGGTATCGCGCGGATCTCATCCGGCAATGCCTCGGCGATCGCCATGCCGATATCGATCTCGCCTACTCGCCGGAGGCCACGCCGCTCGGCACCGGCGGCGCGCTCTGGGCGGCGCTCGCCCAGTGCCGGGAAGACCGGGTCGCCGTGCTCAACGGCGATACCTGGCTTGGCCTCGACATCGCCGCACTCGCGGGCGAGGCACCGCAGGCGGACATCGTCCTGGCGATCCGCGACGTCGCGGACCGCGCGCGCTACGGGAGCGTGCAGGCCGACGGCAACCGCCTGCTGGCGCTCGAGGAGAAGGGACTGCTCGGGCCGGGCCTCGTGAATGGCGGCGCCTATCTCGTCCGAACCGACCTGCCACGGCGGCGCCCCATGCCATCCGCCTTCGCGCTGGAGCAGGATGTGCTGGCGCAGCCGAAAGGGCTGGATATCCGGGTGCATCGAACCGCGGCGCCGTTCCTGGATATCGGCACGCCGGAGGATTTCGACCTGGCGCAGGAACTGATCCCCCGCTGGGCTGCATCATGACCGGCCGGGTCGCGCTTTTTCTGGATCGCGACGGCGTGATCAATGACGATTCAGGCTACGTCTACCGTATCGAGGATTTCCGCTTTCGCGACGGCATCTTCGATCTGTGCGCGGCCGCGCAGGCAGCCGGGTTGTCGCTGGTCGTAGTGACGAACCAGGCAGGCATCGGGCGCGGCTACTACACGGAGGCCGATTTCCATCGCCTGACGGAATGGATGTTGGCGCAGTTCCGCGACCGCGGCATCGCGCTGGCGGGCGTCGAGTTCTGCCCCGACCACCCCGATCACGGCATCGGCGCCTACCGAAGAGACAACCCGCGCCGCAAGCCTGGTCCGGGCATGATCCTGGACGCCTGCGCCCGGATGAGGATCGATGCACGATCGTCGCTGATGATCGGCGATCGTGCCACCGACATGCTGGCGGGGCGCGCAGCCGGTATCGGCACGCTGATCCTGATCCCCGCCGACCGGGCCGAGGCGGATGCCGCACCGCCGGATACGATCGTCCTTCCCGACGACGATCTGCTGTCTGCGGCCGATTACTTCCCTCGCAATGCCGCGAAGGCGCCGCAACGATGACGGGCGGCGGAGCTGCCGCCCGGCCGGCCAGGCGCTTCGGCACGCTGGGGGACCGCATCATCTCGATCCACGTCATTCCGTCTGAGTGAGCCAACAGATGACCGACGCCATTGCGCGCCGAAGCGCACGTACCGACGGCAACTTCGTCGTCCCCCGCCCAAGCGTTGATCTGCCCTTCACCGGCGAACGCATGACCTCCGTTATGGAGGGTCAGATCGAGTTCGAGCACTTTCACCGGTACTGCCTGGCGCGGGATCTCTGCGACGGGCTGGATGTCCTCGATGTCGCGTCGGGCGAAGGATACGGGTCTGCGCTCCTGGCAGGCGTCGCGAAAAGCGTCGTTGGGGTCGAGATCGATCTTGCTTCCGTCGCGCATGCTCAATCGGCCTATGGCGGCCCGACGCTCCAGTTCCTGCCGGGCGACGCCTTGGCATTGCCGATCGGCGACGCGAGCGTCGATGCCGTCATTTCCTTCGAGACACTGGAACACCTCTCCGACCAGCCGCGCTTCATCCGCGAGGTTCGGCGCGTGCTGCGACCCGGCGGCCTGTTCATCGTCAGCACGCCGGATCGCACGGTATACTCGGCTCCCGGCAGCGAACCGAACCCGTACCACGTCCTGGAGCTGACGCCGTCTGAACTGGCCGGGCTGCTGGGCGCCAGTTTCCGCAACTATACGATGCTGCAGCAACGCCCGCTGCTCGGGTCCCTCATGGCCGGTGGAACGGGGGAGAATTGGCGGAGCTTCGAACGCCGGAGCGCGGATCGAATCGAAGCGACGGCGGGATTGTCGCGCGCCCATTACCTCGTGGCGCTCGCCAGCGACGCGCCGCTGCCGGAGATCGGACCGTCCATGTACGCGGATCGGCGCCGCGTCCATGAGGTCGTGCAGGAGGCTCTGAGCGTCCCATCGCTTCGCCATGCGCTCGCTGCCGCCCAGTCGGAACTCGGAGCGGCGGAGGCGAGGCTCGACGATGCCCGGCGAGCCGATCGGGACGAGCTGCAAGCCGCCCGCCTGGAACTCGACGAAGTGCGGCGTCTCCACCAGAGCGCGCTGCAGGCTGCTCGCGCGGAGATCGAGGACGCCCGGAACGTCCAGCAGGCGGCGCTGCGGGCGTCGCGTGCCGAGATCGAAAGCCTTCGCGACGCGCATCACGCTGAACTGCAGGCGTCGGATGCGAGCCGCGCGCGTGCCGTCACCCTCGACCGCGACCTGGAGATGGCCCTGAAGGAGCGTGATTCCGCCGTCGGGATGCATGCGGCGGCGGCCGCCCAGGCCGCCAGCATCGCCAACGATCGCGATGAGGCGCAGCGCCAACTCGCGGCGTCTGAGGCACGCCGGGCGCAGACCGAGCAGGCCCTCAATGCGGTGTGGTCCAGCACCTCGTGGCGCATTCTGGGTCCGTTCCGCCGCGCCGGCAGGCGCTTTCCTTCCACCGCGCGCCTGCTGCGCCGCGGCTTGAAGGTGGTCTGGTGGACGCTGTCGATGCAGATCGGTTATCGATACATGCTCTGGCGGCGGCACCGGAACGCGCCGCAGGCCCCCATGCCGGCGCTCCCGATGCTGCCCGGCGCGGCTGCGGCGCCGCTGAGCCCCGACCCCACGCCGATGGCGGCGAAGGATCTGCGCCTGGCCTTCCAGACGCTCCACGGCACCGCCGCGATCTACTTTCCCCCGGTCGCCGAGCCTGAAGTCTCCATCATCATCCCCGCCTACCGGCATCTGGACGAGTTGCTGACGTGCCTGCGGTCGATCAGCACCGCTCGCCAGGGGAGCCCCTCATTCGAGGTGATCGTCATCGATGACTGCCCCGAGTATCCGGTGCTGTGGGCAGTGCCGCGAAGCGGCGGCCTCCTCGGCATCGCGAACGAGGAGAATCTCGGCTTCCTTCTGAGCTGCAACCGCGCGGCTTCCAAGGCCCGCGGCCGCATCCTCTGCTTCCTTAACAGCGATACGATCGTGACGCGGGGTTGGCTCGATCACCTCGTGCGGGCCCTGGAGGAAACGCCGCGCGCAGCGCTCGCTGGCAGCATGCTGCTCAATCAGGACGGAACCATTCAGGATGCCGGCTGGCGTATCGCGGGCAACGGCTGGGGGCACCCGCTCGGCCGCGGCACCGATGCCCAGAATGGCGCATACACGCATCGCCGCGCCGTCGACTGTGTCACCGGCGCGTGTTTCTGCGTGCCGCGCGCCGTATGGGAGGACCTCGACGGCTTCGACACCGCCTATGCGCCCGCGTTCTACGAGGAGTTCGACCTCGCCTTTCGCGCGAAGCGAAAAGGGCTCAAGGTCATCTACGAGCCGGCCAGCCGTGTTGTTCATCTCGGCAGCGCCTCCTACGGGGCGGAGCGGCGGGATGCGCTGTCCACGATCAACCACGCGACGTTCTCCGCGCGCTTCGCCGACGTTCTGCGCAAGCAGCCCAACGATCTGTCCGACGAATTCACGATTCGCCATGCCGGCCCGGAGCGGCCGACCATCCTGGTAATTGACCAGGACGTTCCTGTACCCGAACAGCACGCGGGCGACGTGACGATGGCGGGCTATCTGCGCATTCTCGTCGATGCCGGATGGCGCGTCGTCTTCGGACCGCATAGCGGCGTCGCCGCAGGATTGCCCTGCGAGGCGCTCGAGGCGATCGGCATCGAGATGATCCGGGCGCCGCAGACCATCGCCGGCTGGCTCGCGGCGCATGGGCGGCATCTCCGGCAGGTGTGGATCAGCCGCCCTCACCTGGCGATCGACCTGCTCGCCACCATTCGAGGTGCCACGAATGCGCCCATCGCGTACTACACGCACGACCTGCATTTCCTGCGGATGAAGCGCGAGGCCGATCTGCACGACAGCGCGGAGATGGCCGAAGCCGCCGAGCGAATGCGCTCGATGGAACTGGACGTGCTCCGGTCCGTCGATCGCGTCCTCACGCCGAGTGCGGAGGAGGGCGACATGATCGTGCGCCTGGTCCCGGCGGCCAAGGTCACGACTGTGCCGCCCTACTCCTACAAGGATCATGAAATCCGCGCGCGCAGCGCAGGGGAGTTCAATGGCCTGACCGACGTGCTGTTCGTCGGCGGCTTTCCCCATCCGCCGAACGTCGATGCGGCATTCTTCATCGCACGGGAAGTCATGCCGCTCGTCTGGCGCGTCCGGCCTGACGCGCGGCTGCTCCTGGTCGGCTACGCGCCACCACCCGAGGTCCAGGCCCTTGCCAGCGACCGCATCGTCGTCACCGGGCAGGTTCCAGACCTCGCGCCGTGGTTCGAGCGCTCCCGCGTCATGCTTGCGGCGCTGCGCTACGGCGCGGGTGTGAAGGGCAAGGTCGTCGAGGCGATGCGCGCCGGCCTTCCCGTCGTGACGACCGCGGTCGGCGCCGAGGGCATCGGCATCGTGCCGGATCAGGAAGCGATCGTTGCGGAGGATGCGGCCGGGCTTGCCGCCGGCGTCCTCGCCCTGTTTGACGATCCGGCGCGCTGCACCCGAATGTCGGCGGCTGGCGCCGCACTGGTCGCCAGGCGCTTCTCGCTCGCTGCGGCACGCGCCACGGTGGATTCGCTTTTCAGCGTGCGGCGCTGCTCGTCCTGCGGCTCGACGAAGCTCGCACCACCGCCCGCGACGGGCGATGGCCGCGAATCCTTCTTCTGCCATGACTGCTTCGCCCTGGCGCGCTGCGAGGCCCTGGCCCGGGTGATCCTGGCGCGCTTTGCCCGGCAAGGCGAAACGAGCCTGCCGGAGCTGATGGCGGCGCATCCCGGATTGCGCATGCACGAGCTCGGGTTCGTCGGGGGCATCGCTGATAGCCTCCGCGGACTTCCGAACTACTCGGAATCGGAGTTCTTCTCGGATGTGCCGGTCGGCACCTCAGGCCCCGGCGGCGTGCGCTGCGAGGATGTCACGCGCCTGACCTTCGATGACGAAAGCTTCGACATCATTGTCAGCCAGGACGTGATGGAGCATGTGCCGGACCCGGTCTCGGGCTTCGCCGAAACGGCGCGGGTGCTGCGTCCTGGCGGTTCGCATTTTTTCACGGTCCCGCTTGATCCCGATCTCGATCGGAGTGCCACCCGCGCCACGCTCGGCCCGAACGGCGTGGTGCACGTGCTTCCGCCGGAATATCACGGCGATCCGGTGCGCTCCGAGGGGGCCCTTGTCTTCACCGAGTACGGCCGCGACCTGCCGGAGCTGGTCGCCCGCGCCGGTCTTCAGCTCGTTGAGCATGAGCAGGGCGTGTTCGGCGGCGACAGCCGCGCGCCCCTGCGTGTCTTCGAGGCGATCAAGCCGGCCGGCCCTCCGCCAGGTTGATGACAACACGAGCACTCACGAGGGACGCCCCCCACCTCCCGCGTGATCATGGAGCCGGTAGATCGGTTCAGGGATAGATCGAGACGACCTTGCTGTGGAACATGGTCGTCATCTTCATCGAATCGTGGTGGGCTAGCGTGTTCCGGCAAGCGTCGACGAAATGCGCGTGCCAGCCGACGCCGACCATGAACAGCTTGTGGTGCGCATAGAGGAACGGAGCGACCCTCGGGACGCCGGCACAGAAAAGGCTGGCCGCTTGCGTGACACCAGGCCAATGCGGATGCATGAAATCGTCCAGGATGATCACGCCGCCGGACGACAGGCAATCCTCTGCGGTCCGCAGGTCCGAGAGCGTGTGTTCGACCGTATGGCAGCCATCGACCGAGAAAAGACGAAACGGCCCGCGATCCCTGACCAGATTGACGCGATCCAGCGCCGTCAGCGCCGTGCTGTCGGTCGCGATGTAGACATGGTCGATGTCGCACCGGCCATAGGCGGCAACGTTGCTTTTGATCTTCTCGAGGCTTCCCTCGCCGGCGCCGTCGATGTTCTTGCTCTGGTCATCGAACACGTCGAGCGCCGTCATTTTCCCGTCTGGCGGCAGCAGGCTGGCGAGCGCAATGAAGAACTTGCCGTGAAAAACGCCAATCTCCGCTCCGTGCCCGGCAATCCCGGCATCCGCCTGAATCTGGTCGACCAGTTTGAGATAGGCGAGCAGGCCCCCATGAACCCAACCCTCGACATGCGGAAAGCCCTCACGCCAATACCTGTCGATGGCCGACACCAGTTGCCTCCTGCGCCGAAACTGAAATCATGATAGATTCGATTTCGAATTATAACAGACTGAAAACCCGGGCAGGTGGCCGATTCGATTAATCTCAACGGACCAGCCACCTGGCCGGTTAGGGGCCGCCAATGCGGTCCGGCGAAAGCCCAGCTAACAGGGGGTTTACGACTGGCTCATGAGGGCACGAAGAGCCGATGCCAACGGTCCCCATGGCGGCCGTCCGTATTGTCGTTCGCGATCAGATGATTCCATCTGATCGGGAGCTGCTCGGGTGTCCTGATCGCGAAGTCCTGCGGCCTGCGCTCACCGGCCACTGACCTTTTCTTTGAGTGGGCTGCTTGTCCGCTTCGTTCGTTGGCAATCCAGCGAACTTCGTTGGCAGGACACTATCGCCGGGTTTTCGGATGCCCTCGCGCGACCTGTTCGATGGCTTCCTGCCAGCGTGGCGCGAGGGCAGCCGGGGTGTAGAGCGCCGCCTGCCTGAGCCCACGCTCCGCCAGTTCGCCGAGATGCCCCTGGTCGCGAGGGAGTTCGGCGCTGCGGGCCAGCAGCGCCGCCAGTTCGGTCTCGTCGTAGGGATTGAAATAGTCGGCGGCCTCGCCATACACCCAGCGATGCACGGGAATATCCGACGCAAGGAGCGGAGCGCCGCACGCCATTCCCTCGACGCCGGAATAGTCGAAGCCCTCGGCCCGGCTTGGCGCGACGACACAATGGGCCATCGAGTAGAGCACGCGGAGTTCCGGTAGCGGCACGCCCGCCAGGTGGTAGGCTCCCTCCCGAACAAGCATCTTCAGTTCGGCGAGTTCGGCGTCGGAACGCCATCCGGGATTGGCGACGATCAGGAGCTGAATCGGCTGCTTCGTCATGCGCTTCGCCATCTCGAACGCAGTGAACAGCTTCAGGTAGTTCTTCCGAGGCTCCAGCGTCGAGACGGCGATGAACAGCCGCGGCAACTCGGCGGGCTCCGGCCCGGGGCGGCGGCTGGCCGCGGTGGCGGCGCTGGCGCGGCGGGAGAGGATGGTGCGCAGTTCGTTCTGAGACCGTACATCCGGCCGGTATTCCGGAGCGACGACGGCCGGGATGGTGTGCACACGCTTCTCGGCCTCCGGGAACAGGCGAAGGACGTCTCCTCGGACCGGTTCCGAGTCGCAGTAGAGGATCGCGCCGTCCTCGATGTTCCGCTGTAGCATCCGGCCATGGCTCAGCGCATGCGGCCACGGCTCCCCGATCGTATGGGGGCTGATTAGCGGCAGTGCATCATAGTAGCGAACGAGCTTGGCGGTATTCGGGGCGAGCGCGTAGGGGGAGACGGTGGCGGCGAAGAACACGTCCCACTCATGACTTTCGATCCTGCGCTCGAAAACGCGGGGCAGCAGCGTAAGCGACCGGGCGTATTCATGCCCCATCTCGGTCGCGTAGTACTCCGCGCGCGGAAGGATGGCACGGTCCTGGGGCGCGAGCGTGCGGTCGAACAGCTTGACCCAGAGATAGTCGTCGAAAACCTCCGGATCGATCCGCAGGTCGAGCTTCTCCCGCCGGAACGCCTCCGTCAGCGCCAGGTACGGGCGAAACAGGCGGCGCCGGACGAAGCCCGGCAGCTGGGCGAATCCCTTTGCCCAATGCTGCCTCTTGGTGTCCTGGCTGATCAGCACTTGGGTCTGCGCGAGCACCTTCTCGTACGGGGTTCGCATCTTCGGCCGGCGCGAGGTGTAGTGGATGCCCGAGGCCAGCCCGGCGAAACGCCGCAACGGGAATTCGGAGAACATCGCGAAGAGCAGGCGCGCCTCCTGCGGGATCCCTGCAAAGCCCTCGTAGCACGGGCGCAGGTCCATCATCAGGGATGGGCCGGATTCGCGCGGGACGGTGTCGGCATTTGGCATCGGTCTTGGCTTTCGGTCCGGGATTGTCACGCGCCGCTGTCGGACGATGTCGTGGTCAATGCCTCACGCTTCCCACGGCCGCGCGCGGCGCGGACGGGTCAGGACGAGCGGCCCGGCCTCGGTGGCCAGCAGATTGGGATTGAGGAAGGGGTCCTCATCGAGCGCGCGTCCCCACAACTCCCGCATCAGCGACTGCTCGGCGCGGAAGCGCGCCAGTTTGGTCGCGTCGAGCGCCTCGTCGCCGCGCGTCGACAGTTCGCGATGCGTCAGGGTCGCATGCGGCGTCCAAACGACCCGCAGGCCGGCGGCGCGCACGCGCAGGCAGAGGTCGACATCGTTCCACGCGACGGCCAGCTTCTCCTGCATGCCACCGATCTGTTCGAACACCGAGCGGCGCATGGCCAGGCAGGCGCCCGTCACGGCCGAAAGGTCGCGCGTGCAGGCGAGTTGTCCGTCGTAGCCCGGATCGTCCGACCTTGCGTGGCGACCGACATGGGTCGCCGACCCATTGGGCCCGAGCAGCAATCCGGCATGTTGAAGCCTGCCGTCCGGATAGAGCAGCTTGGCACCGACTGCTCCCACATCGGGGCGCATCGCGTGGGAGACCATTTCCCGCAACCAATCAGGGTGCAGCGGCTCCACATCATTGTTCAGGAGCAGCAGCACCTCGCCGGTGGCGCGGGCGGCGGCGACATTGTTCATCGCCGCGAAGTTGAAGGGCTCGTGCCGGCGCAGGACCGAGGCGCGGGCTGTCGCCGCAAGCCGGTCGAGCAGCGTCAGGGCCTGCGGGTCGGTGCTGCCATTGTCGACGATGATGAGTTCGAGCGACGGGTAATCCGTCGCCTCCAGCAGGCCGCGGATGCAGGCGGCAAGTAGCTCCGGCCGATCGCGGGTCAGGATCAGTGTGCTGACCAGCGGCGGCGGCTCCGGCAGGCGGAACCGCAGACGGGGCCACTCGCCCGGCTCGATCGAGACGAGGCCGGGGGCCTGCCGCGGCGGTGTCGTGGCGGGGGCCGGCCAATCGGTCGGCGGCGCGGACCGGTGGCAAAGAACGGCGGGGATATGCCCGACGCGGTCCACCCCGATCAGAGCCACCGCCTGCAAGGCGAGGTCATAGGCGGCGAAGGGCGCGGCGACCGGCCGCCGGACACGCCGCAGCAGGCTCGCGCGATACATCGCCAACTGGCCGATGGCATTGCCTACGAGCAGAAGATCTGCCGAGAGATCCGGCTTGAAGCGCGGAGCGCGGCGGTGGATCCCGCGGCCGACATCCTCGTCGCTGTAGACGAGTTCAAGTTCGGGGCTTGACTGAAACGTCGCAACCACTTCCTGGAGTGCGGAGGGCGCGAGCGTGTCGCCCGGCTCGAGGAAACAGATCAGCGCCTCATCCGCAGCGGGAGGCGGCCAGGGCTGGCCGTCCGGCGACGGCGCTTTCAGGACCAGCCGCGGCTCGGCCGCCGCAGCGGCGGCCAGGGCCTGGGCGGCCCATGGTGACAGCGTCCTGGCGGCAAGGTGGAGTTGCCAATGGGGATAGCTCTGGCCCGACAGGCTTTCCACGCTCCGCAGCGCGCTTTCGATGCTCGTGTCGCTCGCGGTCATGACGATGATTACGCCCGGTCCCGTCTGGGATGGCGGCGGAGCGATCCCGGCAGGTGCTGGCGTATCGTAGGTGGCAACCCACAGGTGATAGGCGGTATCGTCATCCGGCGGGCTGCCGGGTGCGAGGCCCGGCAGCAACGGCAGCGACGCGCGAAGCGGCGGCGAATCCGCAAGCATCGCGATGGCCTCCGCCTCGTCCGCGCCAAAGTCGATCGCCGCCTGAAGCAACCTCATCGCGGCAATGCGCTGGTCGCCGTCAAGTCCGGCGTTCGAAAGGCTGACCTCCAGGGAGATGTTCTTCGGCGCCGCTGACGGTTCCGCGCGTTGCGTGGACTCGGCAGTCGAGATGACATCGGCCGCAAGACTGCGCAATACTTCGCCCGCCTGCAGCCGCTCTACGCCCGACTGAAGTTCTGTCCTATTGGGGTCGCGTCCGAGGGCGACGCGATACAGCCGCACCAACCGCTCGCCATGCCGTCTGATCTCGGTGAGAGAGTTGAATGAAGCCATATGATATTGCTATCGTCCTTCTTTGATGCTCGCAACCAGTCGGTTTTGTGTCTAACAGACGATTTTCGGTCCGCCGGTCGCCTCGTTGATTGTCCGGCGCGCTTTCGTTTCTGTGAGAGGCCTTGACCGGCAAACCTGATACGGGTTTTGATGTCTACTTCGGGAGATGAAGAATGTCGTCGATCCTGGTTCCGTTCCGTTACGCGTCGTTGGGGTGGTGACGACGTGCGGCAGTAATGGCCAAGCGAGACCGCCGTTTCGTGCATTCCCGATGAATTCAGCGAAACAGGCTGGCCAGTGAACCCATTGCACGCGCTCTGGCGCCGACTGCCGCGTCGTGCCCGACGAGAGGCCCTGTTTTCGACAATGGCGACCCTGGCGCCAAGCCCGGACCGCCCTGAGCCCGATGGCCACGGGTCGCTGACGGTCGCGGGCTATCTGAGCGCGTCGACGGGTCTCGGCGCCGCTGCGCGGCGTTTGAGCACGGGGCTGCGCAAGGCAGGGCTCGATCCCGACGAAGTGGATTTGACCAGCGCGCTCTGGCAAGGTCCTGCCTCGTCGGCGTCCAACGTCCAGGAAGGACCAGGCAGCATCATCGTCGCGGTCAATGGGCCGATGCTTCCTTGGGCGCTGCTGGTCCTGGGGCGACGACGGCTTCGCGGCAAGCGCATCATCGCGCACTGGAACTGGGAGCTTCCGGTGCTTCCGAGCGACTGGGATCGCGGCTTCCGCGCATGCCACGCCATTTGGGCGCCGAGCCATTTCGCCGGCGCGGCCTTTTCGCGTCCCGGTTCGCCCCCGGTCCGCATCTGTCCCCATTACGTCCCGCAACCGGACCCGGCCCCGCTTTCCCGCGCCGATTTCGGCTTGCCCGAGGATGCCTTCGTCGTGCTATCCGTATTCGATGCGACCTCCTCGCTGGCCCGCAAGAATCCTCTTGCTGCGATTGAGGCGCATCGGGTGGCATTCGACGATCGCCCCGACCGTATCCTCGTCATCAAGACGCACAACACCCGAAGCGCAGGATCGGCGTGGCAACAGGTGCGTGAGGCGATATCGGGGCGCCCGAATATTCGACTGCTGACCGATGTCATCCCTCGTCGTGATCTGTGGGCTCTAATGCTGGCCAGTGATGTCCTAATTTCGTTACACCGCGCTGAAGGATTCGGATTCACGATCGCCGAAGCGATGGCCGTCGGCCGCGCAGTAATAGCGACCGGTTGGTCCGGCAATATGGATTTCATGCACGGGCCGGGTACCTACGCTGTGCCTTACAGTCTCGTTCCGACATATGATCCGCAGGAAACCTATGCGGTCGGCGGCGCTCACTGGGCTGAACCTGACGTCGGAACAGCGGCGTCGATCCTGAGGAGTCTGGCCCAGAAGCCGGCACACGTACCGCAGGCTCGTTTCCCTGTGCCAGACTATCTAAATCTTCTGCGGTATTCTTCGGCTTGAACCCCATCCGGAAAGGGATTGCGTGGGTTGAATCAGTTGTGATTCGCTGTCCTTACGGACGATTCGTGAGGATAGTCGGATGGCTTGGACGGCGGAGCAGCGACATGCGGCGGGCTGGCGCGGCTGCGATATCCCTTTCGGCTGACGAGCGCTTAATGGGCGCGGGTGGCGGGTCTTGACAATCGATGCGCGTGCGGGAGGGGTCGTGGCTTCCGATGTAGAGTCTGTCGGCGTGCGCTGCGAGATGGAGATCTCATTGGAAGGAGTATTGGCGCCTAAGCCCGCTGAGAGCGTCACCTGCTTGCGCTTGCGACGCTGGGCGCCACTCATTGGGGCGCGAACCTTCGGGCCTCGCTCTGCCGCCAGCGCCTCCGTAGCGGGATCACCGCTCCAAGTCCGGCGCAGGATCAGAAACGCTTGATCGATCCACCACGCCTTTCGCTGGGCCATCGCGGTCGCCACGAACTTCGACTTGTGGTTCGGTTAGTGACGCTCGAGCCCAATCGCTCATTTGTGCCGCGACGTCTCGGGCGTGACGGCCGCGACAGCGTAAGCCTGGGCGGATGCGAGTTGTGCTCCAGTCTAAGCCGGATGCTCACGAGATGACGCGCGCGCTGATCACCGGGGTTACAGGCCAGGACGGCGCCTATTTGGCGGCCTTGCTGCTCGGGAAGGGATATGAGGTCTACGGGCTGCTGCATCGGCATGGCGGTTCGGAGGCAGTGCAGGAGCGGCTCCGGCGGCTCAACTGCCCTGGGTCCGTCACCATGGTCGACGGCAACCTGATCGACCTGTCATCCCTGATCCGCCTGCTCGATCGCGTGAAGCCGGACGAGATCTACAATCTTGCTGCCCAGTCCTTCGTGCGCATGTCGTGGGACCAGCCGCTGCTGACGACGCACGTGACAGCGATTGGCACGGCGAACGTGCTGGAGGCGGTGCGCATCGCCTCACCCAAGGCGCGGTATTTCCAGGCCAGCTCGTCGGAGATGTTCGGCCGCGCCCAGGGCGCGGCGCAGAGCGAGGCCGCGCATTTCCACCCGCGTAGCCCCTACGCCTCCGCCAAGGTCTTCGCGCATTGCCTGGTGCAGAATTATCGCGACGCCTTTGGCCTGTTCGGCTGCAACGGCATCATGTTCAACCATGACAGCCCGCTGCGTGGCATCGAGTTCGTGCTGCGCAAGATTACCGACGGCGCGGCGCGCATCAGCCTGGGCCTCGCGACCGATCTGCCGATGGGCAACCTCGATGCGCGGCGGGACTTCGGCCATGCGCGCGACTACGTCCAGGCGATGTGGCTGATGTTGCAGCAGGACGCACCAGACGACTACGTGGTCGCGACCGGACGCGCGGCATCGATCCGCGACCTGTGCCGCATCGCCTTCGCGCATGTCGGGCTGGACTTCGAGAAGCATGTCTGCGTCGATCCCGCTTTCCTCCGCCCCGCGGATGTGGACGTGACGGTCGGCGATCCAACGCATGCGAAGGACAAGCTCGGCTGGACGGCGGAAACCAGCCTGGAAGCCATGATCGCGGAGATGGTGGAGGCTGACTTGGCACGCTGCAGAGCGGGGTAGCAGGCTTTAGGTGTTTGGTCCCGGCATTTGGTGGTTCGAATCTGCCGTGAACCTTTGCGGCTTTGCGGCCCATGATCGGCAGATCGTAGGGTGAGGCCCTTCAGGGTCTTAAGGCGCCTGGCGTAGTTGTAGGCATCGAGAAACAGCGCGAGGTGTCTGCGAAGCTCGTCGTGGCTGCCATAGTGGTAGCGCTGGATGGTGGCTTCCTTGAGCGTCCTGTTCATCCGCTCGACTTGGCCGTTCGTCCACGGTTGATAGGGCTTGGTCAGGCGGTGCTCGATGCGGTTCTGGGCACAGGCGAGTTCGAAGGAGTGAGCGCGGAAGATCTCGCCACGGTCCATCGCCTCACGGATGAGCGGTGCGGCGGAGGCGGAGTTGCCGGGCGTGGTGAAGTTCTGGCCGTTGTCGGTGAGCACGGTGTGCACGCGGTAAGGCACGGCCTGCCGTAGCGCGCGGGGGAAGTCAGAGGCGATGCGCGTGGTGGCGCGCTGGTGCAATTGGGCAAAGGCGAACTTCGACGAGCGGTCGATGGCGACGAAAAGGTGGAGCTTGCCGTGCTCGGTCCTGACCTCTGCGATGTCGATGTGGAGGTAGCCGATCGGGTAGGACTTGAAGCGCCTGCGAACTGGGCTTGTCGCCATCGGTGTCAGGGAGGCGTGAGATGCCGTGGCGCTGGAGGCAGCGATGCAGCGCCGAGCGCGTCAGATGCGGGATGGTGAGCTGGAGGGTATAGAGGCAGTCGTCGAGCGGCAGCAGGGTATGACGGCGGAAGGCGACGACGATGACCTCCTCCTCGGTCGACGGGGTAGTGGAGCGTGGCTCAGTCGGCCCGGTCCGCCGATCGGCAACACCGCTCGCGCCCGCCACTTCGCGATGGTCTTGGGGTTGACGCCGTGGCGGCGGCCCAGGGCCTCACGCTCTCTGGACTATGCTGGATTGCGCGACGGACCGCCTCGGCCATGTCGGGCTGGACTACGACCGCCACATCATCGTCGATCCCGCCTTCCTACACCCTGCCGACCTGGATGTGACGGCGGGCGATGCGTCGCGGGCGCGTTCAACCTCGGCTGGTCGCCAGAGACCGACCTCGAAGCGATGATCGCGGCGATGGTCGAGGCCGATCTCGCGCGGCGGCGCGGTAGATAGCTTTGATCTCAAAAAAAGCAGATTGAATAAGCCTGCTGGCGGGTCAAAGTCCGCACACAGACGGTTTAATATTGATACCGCGTAAGCGGCTCGCAACGGGAGGAATAGGATGTCAGATCACCGTAAGGTCGCCCTCGTCACCGGCATTACCGGCCAGGACGGCTCCTACCTCGCCGAGCTGCTGCTGGCGAAGGGGTACGAGGTGCATGGCATAAAGCGCCGCTCCTCCTCCTTCAACACCGGCCGGATCGACCACCTATACCATGACCGGCACGTCCCGGGTGCGTCCTTCCGCCTGCATCACGGCGACCTCACCGACGCGACCAACCTGATCCGCATCATGGGCCAGGTGCAACCGACTGAGATCTACAACCTCGGAGCGCAGTCGCACGTCGCTGTGTCCTTCGAGACGCCGGAATACACGGCGAATTCGGATGCGCTCGGCACGCTGCGCATGCTTGAGGCGATCCGCATCCTCGGCATGGGGAAGACGGCGCGCTTCTACCAGGCCTCGACCTCGGAGCTGTATGGCAAGGTGCAGGCCGTGCCGCAGGACGAAACCACGCCCTTCTACCCGCGCAGCCCCTATGCCGCGGCGAAGCTTTATGGCTACTGGATCGTAGTTAACTACCGCGAGGCCTACGGCATCCACGCCTCCAACGGCATCCTGTTCAACCATGAGAGCCCGCGCCGCGGCGAGACCTTCGTCACCCGCAAGATCACGCGCGCGGTGGCAGCGATCAGTCTCGGACAGCAGGATTGCCTCTACCTTGGCAACCTCGATGCGCGGCGCGACTGGGGCCATGCGCGGGATTTTGTGGACGGCATGTGGCGCATCCTCCAGCAGGAGCAGGGCGATGATTATGTGCTCGCCACCGGCGAGACTTACACGGTGCGCCACTTCTGTGAACTCGCCTTCGCGGAGGTCGGCATAACCATCGACTGGCGCGGAGAAGGCGTGAGCGAGACCGGCACCGGCAAGGAGGCCAGGAAGGTTGTCGTGCGGGTCGACCCTGCTTATTTCCGCCCTACCGAGGTCGATTTGCTGATCGGCAATGCCGCCAAGGCGAAGCGAGTGCTCGACTGGTCGCACACCGTCAAGCTCCCCGAACTGGCATCAGAGATGGTCGCGGCCGACATTGCGGAGCTAAGGACCACGGCTGATTCATCGCACCGCATCTGCCAGCGGCGACAAGCGTGAAGGACCGCCGAAGGCGGCCGTTCGCGCGGCTCAGGCTCAGGCAAGACGATCGAGGGACGCAAGCGCCAAACCGTCGGCATCGCCACCAATCTCCGCTGCTGACGTCCGCCCCAGCAGCCGTTGTGAACCGCTCGGGGATTGTCGGAAATTCCAACAACAAGGTTTCGCCGGAGGTTCGTGAGCGAGCCGCACGGATAGTGCTGGGGCAACGAGCGTCTCGGTTGCCGTTAAGGTCGGTTGCACCGTAAGCGAGGCGACGCGGCCGACGACGATCCGCCACCACGAACATAAGCAAAGATCCGTGGGACGGATGCCCCGCGTTGACCATCCATCGCCTAATGAAAGGTGACCAAGTTCACCGTCGCTCGCTCGTATGAGCTAAGATCTCCCCTACAATCCAGTTCGGTATAAAGGAGTATGAGCCTCCGAACCACCCCGCCAGGTGCTTGGAGCACCTGGACCGCAATCTCCTTGTGCCGGGCATCCCTGCCTCATTGACCCCTCCAGGCGCGCGCGGTGCACAAGGCGGGTTCGGGCATCATTCCGGCAGCGGCGCCCAACGCCAAGTGAAGGTTTGCAAAGGCCCTTCGGCCTTTGCTGGGGCGGCTTGGAGGGGCAAAGCCCCTCCAATCTCGATCGCTGAAGGATCAAGATCGTCCGAAGGGTCCCGGCCGCCCCGGCAACCCAACAGCCCCGAACCCCGGCGATGCCTCTCGCGTCCGGCCCGTGCGGTTGCTGCCCCCGTCGCGGCTTCCTACTCTCGCCGCCCAGAGAGGAAATGACGCCATGAACGACACGGCACCCCCGCCCGCCGCGGAGCCCACCACCCGCGCCGCCCTCGCCGACGGCGTCCTGGAGCTGACGCTGAGCAACCCGCGCCGCCGCAACGCCCTCGCGGCCCCGCTGCGGGAGGCGCTGATCCGCCATCTCGAGGAAGGCCTCGCCGACCCCGCCTGCCGGGTCATCATCCTCACCGGAGAGGGCGGCCATTTCTGCGCCGGCGGGGACATCTCGGCCATGGGCCAGCAGACGGCGTTGCAGAGTCGCGCCCGCATGATGCGCGTCAGCCACCGCATGCTCCGCCTGCTGATTGAGGGCGAGAAGCCCGTCATCGCCGCGGTCGAAGGCCATGCGGCGGGTGCCGGCATGTCGATCGCCTCGGCCTGTGACATCGTCGTCGCCTCGCGCGCGGCCGTCTTCACCTGTTCGTTCAACAAGGTGGGGCTGGTGCCTGACCTCGGCGCGGCCTGGACGCTGCCGCGGCGCATCGGCCTCGGCCCGACGAAGGTGATGATGTTCCGGGGCAAGCCCGTGCCGGCGGAGAAAGCAGCCCGCCTCGGCCTGGTCGACGCCCTGGCCGAGCCCGGCGCCGCCCTGGACGACGCGCGCATCCTGGCGCGCGAGATCGCCGCGACCGCGCCGCTGTCGAACGGCATGGCGAAGCAACTGGTGAACCGCGGCCTGACCGCGCCGCTGTCCGAGTTCCTGAAGGCCGAGGCCGACGCCCAGGGCCTGCTCTACCAGAGCGAGGACCATCGCGAGGGCCGCGACGCCTTCATGGCCAAGCGCGCCCCATCCTTCACCGGGCGATAACTACCGCCCGGCGAAGGCCACGAAGCCCGCCAGGTAGTCACGGAGTTGCTTTTCCACCCCCGCATCGGTCAGCGCGCCGGAGGCATCGAACACCCCGCCGGCGCGCGAGACCATCAGCCGCCCGCCGGTCCACAGCTCGCAGCCGAGCGTGCGCAGCACCGGCAGCCAGGCGTTCTGCGACAGGATGGTGCCGAAGCCGCCCGGCGAGGCGCCGATCAATGCGACCTTGCGCCCGGCGAAGACGCGCGCCGCATCGGCCGGCGGCCGCGACATCCAGTCGATCGCGTTCTTGAACGGGCCGGGCATGGAGTTGTTGTACTCCGGCGTCACCAGCAGCAGCGCATCCGCCGCCGCGACCTTGTCCTTCAGCGCGGCGACGGCCGGCGGAATGCCCTCGGCTGCCTCGACATCGCCATCGTAGAGCGGGATGCCGTGAATGGTTTCGACGCCGAGTTCCGCGCCATCCGGCATCAGCCCCGCAGCGGCACGGAGCAGTGCGGTGTTGAACGAACTGCGGCGCAAGCTGCCCGACAGGCCGATGATCTTCATGGCGCATGACCCCCTGGGCTGATGACGCCGGTCGATCATCGCGAAGATGACGGCGTTCGGCCAGTGGCGGTTCAGCGGCAGGCGACCACCACCTGCTCCGGTCCGCTGACGACCCGGCCCTGCCGCATGCCACGGCTGTTCTCGCGCCGGCTGGTCACCTCGCAGCGCCGGGCGCCGGCCGGCACGGCGGCCATGATGCCGGATTCCAGCCCCTCATACCGGCAGACCAGGCGATAGGCCTGGCGGCTGTCGCCCAGGTCCCACCATTCGCGCCGCGTCCGGGGATCGGCTTCGGGGCGGAGTTGCACCCGCTCGGCCGGGTCGCCCTCGAACAGATCCGCGCCGCGTAGCCAGTGGCGCTGGCGTTCCGGCCGCACCGTCCAGCCGGGGGGAGGATGGATCTCATCGCGGGCCGTCACCTCGACGGAAGGCGGACAGGCGATCAGCACGGGCGGGCCCGGCGGGCGGGCGGGCTGCTGGGCCGTGGCCGCGGTCGCCAACAGGAGCATCGGAATCGAACCGAAGACGAAACGCATGGCAACCTCCGAGCCTCAGGAACGCAGGAATCGCTCCGCCACTGCGCGGGCGACGCGGCCGGTCTCGTCCAGCGATGCCCGCGCGAATGGTGCCGGCGCCTGGGCCAACGGTCTCGCCTGTCCGGCAGCATAGACGCTGTCGTGCAGCCGGTGGTGCCGCGGGCCGAGCCCGCCCGGATCGGCGATGAAGACCGGCACGCTGGTCGCCAGCGCCTCGGACAGCATGGAGACGGAATCGCCCGTCACCACGATCGCGTCCGCCCAGGCGAGCATCCCCGCATAGGGGTTCGGCCCATCACCGCCCCATCGATGCAGATGCTGCGGGAGCCCGCCGAGTGCCGCGGCCACCGCGGCCTCCGCGGCCGCGCCGGTGCGACGCGAACCCGTGGCGAGCACCGAGCCGGCGAAGCCTGCGACGTAGCGGGCCATGGCGGCGGCGGTGCCGGGCGCCATCCCCTCCCCGCGCGGCGGTCCGCCGAGCAGCAGGGCGACGCGCGGTGACGGCAACTCGGAGAAGGCGCGCCATTCCTCCCTCGCGGCGGCGAGGCGGCCGGGGCTCATGCGATGGGCCGCCCCCAGGATGGGCAGGATGTTGGGGGCAACCGGCGGCGAATCGTGCCGGCCGACCACCAGCAGATCGAACCGATCCTCGCTGAAGCCCGGGCGCATGCAGTGCACGGTACGGACACCCTGCCGTGCCAGCCAAAGCGCCACCGGTGCGCTGCGCCGGCCGGCGGCGATGGCCAGCACTGGCCAGGGCCGGCCGAACGCCTGCCGCGTATCGCCGGCCAGCCCAGCCAGCGTCGCCCACCGCAACGGCAGTCCGGCCAGCCTGCCCCAGGCGAGATCGACCGTCCGGAACGGCCGGCCGAGGCGCTCCGCAATCCCGATCGCCTGCGCCGCAGTGCCGGCGCGCGGGTCCGCCAGGACCCAGACGTCGTTCTCCGTCATGGACGCGGCGCGCCCCGCCGACTACGACAGCCCAGCGAAGGACCACCACCAGGACGAACCGCCATGACCGCGCTGCACGCCTCCGACTGGGACCGCGACGCCGCCCTGACCACCGCGCGCATCCTGCTCGAGATCAAGGCCGTGAATTTCCGGCCCGAGGAGCCCTATACCTTCACCAGCGGCTGGAAGAGCCCCGTCTATATCGACTGCCGCAAGATCATCTCCTTCCCCCGCGCGCGCAACCGCATCATGGAACTGGGCGTCGAGAAGATCGGCCGCCATGTCGGCTATGAATCGATCGACGTGGTGGTGGGCGGCGAGACCGCCGGCATCCCCTTCGGCGCCTGGATCGCCGACCGGATGATGGCGCCCATGGCTTATGTGCGGAAGAAGCCGAAGGGCTTTGGCCGCAACGCCCAGATCGAGGGCGAGGTGCCGATCGGCCAGCGCACCCTGCTGGTCGAGGACCTGACGACGGACGGCGGCTCGAAGATCCGCTTCGCCAACGCGCTGCGCGATGCCGGTGCGATTTGCGACCACACCTTCGTCGTCTTCTACTACGGCGTCTTCCCCGGTTCCTTCGAGAAGCTGAAGGAGATGGGGCTGAACCTGCACCACCTCTGCACCTGGTGGGACGTGCTCGAGGTTTGCCGCGAGCGCCCGTATTTCAGCGAGGCGGCGCTCAAGGAAGTGCGCAAGTTCCTCGAGGACCCGGTGAGCTGGTCGAAGGCGCATGGCGGCGTTGCGAGTGTCGATGAGGCGAAGGTGAAGGACGCGGTGGAGTGAGGCTGCGCCTCGCCGCGCTGCTGCTGGCGGCGGCCACCCCCGCTGCCGCCCAGCCGCGCGATACCCTGACGATCGGCATCACGCAGTACCCGTCGACCTACCACCCCAACATCGAGAACATGATCGCGAAGAACTATGTTCTCGGCTTCGCGCGCCGCCCGCTGACCGCCTACGGCGCCGACTGGCGCCTGACCTGCCTGACCTGTGAGACGCTGCCCTCCATCGAGAACGGCCTCGCGGTGCTGGAAACCACGCCGGAGGGTAAGCCGGGCATCCGGGTCACTTACCGGCTGCGCGAGGGGCTTCGCTGGGGCGACGGCACGCCGGTCTCCGCCGAGGATCTGCGCTTCGCGTGGGAGGCAGGCCGCGATCCCGCCACCGGCTTCGGCCCAGCGGAATTCTACCGCAGCGCCTATGAGCTGATCGTCGTCGATCAGCGCACGGTCACGCTGCGGCTCGACCGCGTCACCTTCGAATACGCCTCGATGGCCGACTTCCAGCCGCTGCCCGCGCATATCGAGCGCGCGCGGTGGGAGGCCGATCCTCGCAGCTATCGCACCCGCACCGCCTACGATACCGAGACGACCAATCCGGCGCTGTGGAACGGTCCCTATCGCATCACCGCGGTGCAGCCGGGTTCCTCGGTCACGCTGGAGCGCAACCCGGCCTGGAACGGCACCGCGCCAGGCTTCCGCCGCATCACCATCCGCGCAGTCGAGAACACGCCGGCGCTGGAGGCGCAGCTCCTCGCCGGCCAGGTGGACATGGTGGCGGGCGAGCTCGGCCTGCCGCTCGAGCAGGCCATCGCGCTGGAACGCCGCGCCGGCACCCGGTTCCGCTTCCACTACCATCCAGGGCTGATCTACGAGCATCTGGAACTGCGCCACGATCATCCGGCGCTCGGCGACATCCGCGTGCGGCAGGCGCTGCTGCTGGCGACCGATCGGGCGCAGATCAGCGAGCGGCTGTTCGCCGGCCGCCAGCCGGTCGCGCATTCGGCGGTCAATCCGCTCGACGCCATGTTCGATCCGGAGGTCCGGCAATGGCCCTTCGACCTCGCCCGCGCCCGCGCGCTGCTCGATGACGCCGGCTGGACGCCGGGCCCCGACGGCATCCGCCGCAATGCCGCCGGTGAGCGGCTCTCGCTGGAGTTCATGACCACCGCCGGCAACCGCGCGCGCGAACAGGTGCAGCAGGTCCTGCAGGGCATGTGGCGCGCCGCGGGTGTCGAGACGCGCATCCGCAACGAGCCGCCCCGCGTCTTCTTCGCTGAGACGCTGTCGCGCCGCCGCTTCCAGGGTCTAGCGATGTTCGCCTGGATCAGCGCGCCCGAGAGCGTGCCGCGCACCACGCTGCATTCGGACGAGATCCCGCGCGAAGACCGCAACTGGTCAGGCCAGAACTACGGCGGTTACCGCAACGCCGAGATGGATGTGCTGACGCACACCCTGCCCGAGGAGCTGGACGCGACGCGGCGTCGCGAGATGTGGCGGCGCCTGCAGGCGATCTATGCCGAGGAATTGCCGTCCATCCCGCTGTGGTTCCGCGCCGACGCGCATGTCTGGCCGACGTGGCTCGATGGCGTGCGGCCGACGGGGCATCTCAACGTGTCGACGCTCTGGGCAGAGGAGTGGCGCGCGCGCTGATGCTCGATCACGTCTCCATCACCGTGTCGGACCTGTCGCGCGCAGCGCGCTTCTACGATGCGGTGATGGCGGCGCTGCGCGTGCCGTGCGTAGGCCGGTCGGATGCTTCGATCGGCTACGGCATCCGCAACCGGCCTGACGACGCCGGCCACACCTACCTGTCCATCCGCGCGGCGGGCGGGCCGGTGCATGCGGATCGCCGGCATTGGTGCTTCCGCGCGCCCAATCGGGCGGCGGTGGATGCGTTCCACGCCGCCGGCGTGGCGAATGGCGGTGCGGATGACGGCGCGCCGGGACTGCGCGACTACCATTCGCAATACTACGCGGCGTTCCTGCTTGATCCGGACGGGAACCGGGTGGAGGCGGTGTGTCACTGCGCGCCGTAAGGCCGGGGGAAAGTGAATTCCCCCGGACCCCCTTCTATTTCTATCCGTTGCGCTGCCGCGTCGGGCATCGCGCGATGGTCACGATCCCGACTGTCGCCCCAGGCTCCGGATGGAGGCTTCCAAAGGCTCCTCGACCTTTGGTGGTCTGGGTGCGGGGAAGGCAACACCCCATTGGCGCGAAGGTTGGATTAGAGAGGGTCTCCGCCCCTCTCCGAATCTCTCCCCGCCAGGCCATGGATGGCCTGGACCGCCGTGACTTGGCGCCGGCCGCGAAAACCAATTCGCCTGATCTCAAGACCCCTTCGTGCGCAGAGCCGTATGACAGCGACGTTTCGATCCCATGCGCGCAGTGCCAGATCGAGGTTCGCAAAGGCCTTTCGGCCTTTGCCGGGGTAGGGTTCGGGAAGGGGCAGAGCCCCTTCCTGATCCACCCGCCACCGCCAATCTTCGTGGGCCAAAGCCCTTCCGGTTCGCGCTCATGATCGCGAAGCGCCTGCTCCAGGTCGCACTTACCCTTGCGATCCTGTCCTTCTGTGCATTCGCCCTCATCGCGCTCATGCCGGGAGACCCCATCGAGGTCGCCATCGCCGGAGACCCGCGCCTGTCTGCCGAGGATGCCGCGCGCCTGCGGGCCTTGCATGGCCTCGATCGCCCCTTCACCGAGCGCTACCTCGCCTGGGCATCGGGCCTGCTGCGGGGCGAGTTCGGTTATTCGCGCCTCTTTGCCCAGCCCGTCGCCTCGCTGCTCTGGCCGGCGCTGCTCTCCACGCTCACCCTCGCGGGCACGGCGCTGCTCATCGCGCTTGCGGCCGGCATCGCGCTCGGGGCGCTGGCGGCGTCGTGGCCGCGGGCGGCGCCCTTCGTCGATGCCGTCGCGATCATGGGCCAAGCGATGCCGACCTTCTGGCTCGGCATGCTGCTCATCATTGCCTTCGCGGTCACGCTGGGTTGGCTGCCGGCGGGCGGCGTCGCGGAGAGCGGCGTCGGCCTGTCCTTCCTGATCCTGCCGGTCGCGACGCTGGCGGTCGCGCATCTCGCCGCCTATGCACGGCATTCGGCAACGAGCCTGGAAGCCACGCTGACCGAGCCATGGGTGCGCACCGCCCGTGCCCGCGGCGCCTCGGAACACCGCGTCCTGTGGCGGCACGCCTTCCCCAATGCCGCGCTGCCGATCCTGCAGATCGCCGCGCTCGACGCCGGCGCGCTCGCCGGCGGCGCGCTGGTGACGGAAACGGTCTTCGCGCGTCCGGGAATGGGCAAGCTGCTCTACGACGCCGTGATGGGCAACGACACGAACCTCGCCCTCGTCGCGCTGCTGCTGGTGGCGCTCGTGACGATGCTCGCGACGCTCGGCGCAGACCTCGCGCAGCGCGCGCTCGATCCCCGGCTGCGTGAGCGATGATCCGCCTCGCCATCGGTCTCACCCTGCTTGGCCTCCTCGCGATCGCGGCGGTCGTCGCGCCGATGGTCGGCGACGCGCTCGGCCACGACGCCTTCACCCCGGACCTCTTCGCGCGGTTCGAGCCACCATCGGCCACGCACCCGCTCGGCACGGACGACCTCGGGCGCGACATCCTGCTGCGACTGCTCTACGGCGCGCGGGTGTCCCTCGCGGTCGGGCTCGCGGCGGCCCTGGCGGCGACCACCATCGGCACGGCCGCAGGCGTCTTCGCCGCCTGGCGCGGCGGCATCGCGGATGCGCTCGTCATGCGTCTTGCGGACTTCATGCTGGCGCTGCCCGCCCTGCCGCTGCTGGTGCTGCTCGCCGCCGCGGACCCGTCCCGCATCGGCCTGCCGGCGCGCGGGGAAGCGGCGGGGGACGTGATGCGGATCGTCGTGATCCTGGCCCTGTTCGGCTGGGTCGGCGTCGCGCGGCTCGCCCGGGCCGCGGCGCTGGCGACGCTGTCGCGCGACCATGTCCGCGCCGCGCGCGCGCTTGGCGCTACCGAGACGCGCATCCTGCGCCGTCACGTCCTGCCGGCGCTGCTGCCGCCGGTTGCGGTCGCCACCGCCCTGGCCTGCGCGGGCGCGATCCTCGCCGAATCGACGTTGTCCTTCCTTGGGCTCGGCATCAGCCCGCCGGCGCCGTCCTGGGGAAACATGCTGGCGAATGCGCAGGAACTGGTCTTCAGCGCCCCCTGGGCGGCCGTGTGGCCAGGCCTCGCCATCATGGCGACCGTCGCCGGCTGCACGCTGGTCGCCGACGGGTTGCGGCGGCGATAGCACCGCCGCCGGCTGGCCTCGCCGGGCCGGGTTTCATCACCCGGGACCACGCGCCATCTTGCCAGTCATCGCGGGCTGTCCGACATGGCCCAGACTGATCGCCGGAACCTCTGCTGCCAGGGAGAGCAGATCGATGCCCAACACCCCGCTCGCGAAGTCCATGCTGGACCTGCTCTCGCATATCAGCCTGCCCGCCGCCGGCAGGCAGTTCGCGCCGGCCGACACCCCGCTGGCGGACCCGACGGCACGCCTGCCCAGCAACATCGACGGCACCGCCGCACTGCTCGACCAGCTGCTGTCCGAGGTCGAGGACGACCTGCGCGAAGGCCGCAGCCGCGCCGCGGGCACCGCGCTTGGCATTGCCGGCACGCGGCTCGCACTCGAGGAGGTGCGCAACAGCCAACCGCCCCGGCATGTGGAATGGCTTGCCGCCTATCTGCGCAGCGCGGCGGCCGAACTGGCAGCGAACGAACCTGCCAAGGCCCTGAAGGCGGTGCGCCTCGCGCGGCTCTCGCTGCGCCCGTAAACATGTCGAATCAGTCATTTATCCGATAGTCTTACGACAGGATAGGAGGTGTAGACGCCGATGTAAGGGACGGATCCCCTCGACCGTGCCGACCGCTCCATGGTCCTACCGGCCGAAAGGATGACCCTCTGATGTTCCGCGCCTTCCTCCTCGCCGCCGGGCTGATGCTTGCCCTCGGCACGCTCAGCCCCGCCGATGCGGCCCGCAGCCGCACCCGCGCCGCCGGGACGGAGGCGACCGCCGCCTCCACCGATGCGCCGCGTGCCTCCTCCCGCCGCAGCCGCCGCACCGAGGCGAACCGCCAGCGCCGCAACCGTGGCTCGGCCAGCGCGTCCCGCCAGCGTCGCGGGACGCAGACTGCCTCGGCGGCCGGCACGCGCCGCGGTTCGCGCAGCGGCAGCAGCGCGCCGGCGCCGGTGACGCAGCAGTAATCGAAAAGGGGGCCGCGAGGCCCCCTTTCCATGTCAGACAGCGGCGCGCGGCCTCATGCCGTTCGCGTCACTCGCCGATCGTCCCCTCGCCGCGCTTCACGATGGCGATCACCGAAGGCCGCGGCGGCATGGCGTCCTGGAAGTCCGGCCAGCGCGTCGACGGCCGGTCGAAGGACGATCCGCGATCCTCGGCCGGATGCTGGATGGCGAGGAAGATCGTCGTGTCGTCGGGCGTGAAGCACGGCCCACAGACCTCCGCCCCGGTCGGCGCCTGGTAGAACAGCCGCGTCAGGGCCCGCCCCGGCCCCTGCGTATCGGCGGCATAGAGCCCATCCGCCACACCCGCCGCGCCGGGCGCGCCGTCGGTCGAGATCCAGATGCGGCCCTTGGCGTCGAAGGCGCAATTGTCCGGGCAGGACAGCCAGCCCTGGTCGCTGGTCGCTCGATGATAACGCGCCCCGGCATCCTGGCCGGGCCGGCCGGCGAGCAGGAAGACCTCCCACCGCGCCTCCGTCGCCGCATGGTCGGGGCGACCGTTCGGCGCCGGCGGCACGATCTCGATGATATGCCCGTGCGCGTTGCGCGCGCGCGGGTTGACGGGGCTCACCTGGTCTTCCCGGCGGTTGCCGTTGTTGGTGAGGATGACGTAGGTCCGGCCCGTCACCGGGTTGGTCTCGACATCCTCGGGCCGGTCCATCGGCGTCGCGCCGAGCAGGTCGGCGGCGCGCCGGGCGTTGATCATCACCTCGGCCTGGCTGGGGAAGCCGTTCGCCGGGGTCAGCGGGCCCTCGCCATGGGTCAGGGGCAGCCACTGCACCTTCCCGTCATCGGCAAAGCGGGCAACGAACAGCGTGCCGTCATCCAGCAGGTCGCGATTGGCCGCGCGGTCATTCGGGTTCCACGGCCGTGCCGTGACGAATTTGTAGACGTAGTCGAACCGCTCATCGTCGCCGGAATAGAGCACGACGCGGCCGTCGGGGTTCACGACATGCGTGCAGCCCTCGTGCTTGAAGCGACCGAGGGCGGTGCGCTTCACCGGCTGGCTCTGCGGATCGTAGGGGTCGAATTCGACGATCCAGCCGAAGCGGTTCGGCTCGTTCGGCTCCTTGTCGAGATCGAAGCGCGTCTCGAAGCGGCCCCAGGGGAACATCGCGCGCTCGACGATGCCGTAGCGGCGATACGCCTCGGCCTGCGGACCGGTCTTCGCGGCCGCGCCGCTGAAGTAGTAGTTGAAGTTCTCCTCGGTGGTGAGGATCGTGCCCCACGGCGTGTTGCCGCCGGCGCAGTTGTTCAGCGTGCCGAGCACGCGCGTGCCGGTCGGGTCGGCGCTGGTCTTCAGCCAGTCGTGGCCGGCGGCCGGGCCGCTGACGCGCATCGGCGTCTCGCCGGTGATGCGGCGGTTGAAGCGGCTGTCGGCCACCGCCGCCCAGCGGCCGTCGGTACGGGCGATCTCCACGACACTGAGGCCGTGGGCCATCATCTCGACCTTCACCTGCTCGGCCGTGGTGCGGTTGCGCGCGGCGGAACCGGCGCCGAGGCCGGGGAACATCAGCTCGGCATTGCTGTATTCGTGGTTCACCACCAGCAGGCCGCGATCGGCGCTGCGGGAACCCTGCGGCAACGGCTGGAAGTCGATGAAGTCGTTGTTGTAGCCGAACTGCATGGCCTGCGCGGCCGGGGTCTGCGCCGCCGGATCGAAGGCCGGCGCGTCGGGCAGCACGGCATCGCCCCAGCGCAGCAGCACCTGGATCTCATACCCCTCCGCGACCGCGTCGCGCTGGGCGAGCTGGTGGCGCAGTTCGGGGAAGGTCAGGCTGGACGGGCCGCCTGTCATCGGCACCTGCGCCGAGGCTTCCCGGGCGCCGGCCACGAGCTGGTCGGCCAGCGTCGCCGCGGCCGCGGCGCCGCCGAGGCCGCGCAGCGCGGCGCGGCGCGTCAGGCGGCGGTCGACGAGTTCGCCGATGGTCTCCCGCGGGTCCGGGTTGCTTCCGATGTCCTCGATCTCGACATCGGTGGCTACTGCGTCAACGGGATACGTGTCGGGCATGGGCTCCGTCCGTGAAGGGTGTGCCCCGCGAGGGACAGGCGCCACGGACGGCGGTCCGCGGCGGCACGGTTTTGACCGCACCGCCGAGACGCTGGAACTGCTGCTCGTGTGAAGAATCCGTTGCAGCCGGCGTCAGCGCGCCAGGACCAGCACCGCGCTGCGCGGGGGCTCATCGGGATTGAAGGTCGGCCAGCGCGTGGCCGGCGCGGCCCAGGTCGCGCCCGGGGCCGCGCCGGGATGTGCCACCGCGGCGAAGACCGTGCCGTCGGCCGCCACGGCCGCGCCGCCCGCCGCGGCACCCGCCGGCATGGCGGCGAGCAGGGCCGGCCGGCCGCGCTCACCGCCCTCGACGCCAACCCGGTACAGAGCCTCGGGCAAGGCGCCGGGGCGCTGACCCCGATCGGTGCCGACCAGCAGCGCGCCGTCGCGGTCGAAACCGAGCGAGGCCGGGGCCCAGGGCCAGGCCGGTGCCGAGGGCTGCGCCTCGCCGCGGCGCGTGGGCTGGATGGTGGCCTCGCGGCCGTCCAGCAGAGGCTCCGCGATACCGGTCTCGGCGGCGGCATCCCCGGCGGCGGCGCGGATCTCGATCACGCGCCCAGGCCCGCCGCTCATCGCGATGCAGAGCCGGCGGCGTTCCGGGTCGAACGCGACGGCCCGGGCCTGGTCGAAGGGGGTCGCTCCCACGTCGCGGGCCACAGCAAGCGCGTCGCCGTCCGGCAGCGGCAGCCAGCGCAGCGATCCGCCCTCGATGCGCGCGGCCGCCATTCGGCCGGTATCGAGGGCAAGCGCGCCGGCTGCCTCGTCGGACACGAAGCGATAGAGGTATCCACCCGGCCGGCCATCCACCATCCAGACCACCGCGCGCCCATCGGCGGCGAGGCCGGCGGCGGCGTCGACCGCGCCGAAGCGCCCGGTCGCGAGCCGCTTGACCGGCACCGAGACCGGGTCCGACGGATCGAGTTCCACCAGCATGCCGGTGCCGGCAGGGTCTACGCCCGGCAGGCGCCCGGCCCATGCGGCGGCCGCGCCTTGGGCGAGCAGCACGCTGCCCCAGGGCGTAGCGCACCCGCCGGTGACGCCAAGGATGCCGGCCGATGGTCCGCCATCGCTACCGATCCGGCACAGCGTCGCCGACGTCAGCCGGCGGTTCTGGTACCCGCCGTCAATCACCAGCCAAGTGCCGCCGCGGCGGGCGAGGTTGAGCAGCGTGACGCCCTGCATCGCACCGGCCACATCCGGCCGGTCCCGCCCGCCGGGGAAGGCCATCCCCGCATCGACAGTCGGATGCGCGACAGCGAGCACGGCCCGCGCCACGCCGTCATCCGCCGCCTGCGTGGAGATCGCAGCAAGGATGCGGGCGTCCCAGCCGAACTGGGCGGCGGCGGCCTCGGCGGTCGGGCGGGCGGGCTCCCAGGCCGGCGCGTCGAAGGTGACGCGATCGCCCCAGCGGATCAGCAGGCTCTGCTGGAGGCCCGGCACCACCGTCGTGTCGGGGCGGATCGTCAGCGGCTGGGCGCGTAGCGCCGTCGCGGTGAGAACCAGCGGCGCGGCCAGGAGAGCACGACGGTCCATCATGCTGTGGCCTCCTCGATCGGTGGTGGGACATGGGCGCGCACGGGTGGCAGGGCCTCGGTCCATTTCTCGACCTGCACGAGGCAGGATTGCGCGGAGGGACCCTGGCCAAGGCGCGACGTGCCGATATCCGGCGTCAGCACGTTGGGGTTGCCATGGACGCAAAGGCTGCCTGGCACGCCGGGTTCCAGCGGATCGTACCAGGCGCCTGTCGCCATCATGGCAACGCCGCGCATCAGGCCAGGATCGGTGCGCAGGCCACCAAGGCAGGCGCCGCGGTCGTTGAAGACGCGCACGATGTCGCCGGGCGCGATGCCGCGTTCGGCGGCGTCTTCCGGGTTCAGGGTGATGGGCTCGCGGCCCTCGATCTTGTCGGCGGCGGCGACGCGGCCGGGGTCGAGCTGCCCATGCAGCCGCGTCGCGGGCTGAAAGGACAGCAGATGCAGCGGAAAGCGCTGCGCCTGCTCGCCGCCGAGCCATTCGCGCGGTTCGATCCACACCGGATGGCCCGGCGCGTCGTTGTAGCGGAAGGAGGCGATGGTCTCGCTGAAAAGCTCGACCTTGCCGGATGGCGTATCGAGCGGGTGTTCCTCGGGATCGAGGCGGAATTGCGCGAACTGGGTGTACTCCTGACCGTGCGTCGGCGGGTCGGCCTCCCACCAGCCCTTCGCCCAGAAGCTGTCGAAATCCGGCGTGTCGTAGCCAAGGCGCGCGCAATTCTGACGCCATTGCTCGAACAGATGGCGCAGCCAGGCATCCTCGTTGCGCTGCTCCGTGAAGCGGTCGCGGAAGCCGAGTTCCTCGGCGATGTCGGCGAGGATGTCGTGGTCGTTCCGCGCCTGGCCGACCGGATCGATCGCCTTGTGCATGGCGCGCACGAAGCGGTCGCGGCCGCTGCTGGCGATGTCGTTGCGTTCCAGGGTGGTCGTCGCCGGCAGCACGATGTCGGCGTGGCGCGCCGCGGCGGTCCAGTGCTGTTCCTGGATGATGATGGTCTCAGCCTGCGCCCAGGCGCGTAGCATGCGGTTCAGATCCTGGTGGTGATGGAATGGGTTGCCGCCGGCCCACCAGATGATGCGCGCGTCGGGGTAATTCTGCGTGCGCCCGTTGAAATCATAGGCGCCGCCGGGGTTCTCCAGCATGTCGGTGATGCGCGCGACGGGGATGAAGGCGCCGGTCGGGTTGCGCGTGGCGGGCATGGAGAAGGACGGCACCTCATGCCGCGGTTCGCCCATGCCGTTCACGCTGCCATAGCCATAGGCGACGCCCTCGCCCGGCTTGCCGATCTTGCCCAGCATCGCGGCGAGCGCAGCAAGCATCCAATAGGGCTGCTCGCCGTAGTCGGCACGCTGGAGCGACCAGGTCGCGGTCAGCATCGCGGGGTTATCCGCGAGTTCCAACGCGATGCGGCGGATCGTCGCGGCGGGAATGGTGGTGATGGGCTCGGCCCATTCCGGTGTCTTGGCCACGCCGTCGCTCTCACCGGCGACGTAGGCACGCAGCTTGTCCCAGCCCACGCAGCGCGTGGCGAGGTAGTCGCGATCCTCCCTGCCCGCCGCGATGATCACATGGGCCATAGCCAGCAGCATCGCCGTGTCGCTGCCCGGACGGATGGGGACCCATTCCGCACTGCACCAGTCGGGCACGTCGGCGCGGTTGGGGGATATCTGGATGAAACGCAGCCCCGCCTCCGCGGCGCGGCGCAGGTTGATCTCGTTGGAATGCACACCCGCCGCGCCCGAGGTGACGAAGCCGTTGCGCAGCGGCAGCCCGCCCAGGCAGAGCATCACCTTCGAATGCCGCGTGATCGCCGCCCAATCCGTGGTGCGGCCGAGCAGCACCTCGTTCGTGCCGAGGATATGCGGCAGCAGCGCCTGCGCCGCGGCGTAGGAATAGGCGTTGATCTGCCCGGTATAGCCGCCGCCCAGGCCGAGGAAGCGCTGCAGCTGGCTGCGCGCGTGGTGGAACCGCCCGGCCGAGGACCAGCCATAGGAACCGCCGAAGATGCTGGTCGGGCCGTGTTCGGCACGAACGCGCCGCGTTTCCTCCGCCACCAGTCGCACCGCACGGTCCCAGGAGACGGGGATGAAGGGGTCACCGCCACGCAACGCGCCCTTGCGGCGGCCTTCCAGCCAGCCTTTGCGGATATGGGGCCGGTCCACGCGACAGGCGGCGTGGACGACGTCTGGCACGGCCTCGATCAGGCTGCCCGGGAACGGGTCGCGATGGAATGGCCTGACCCCGACCACGCGCCCATCCCGCACCACGGCATCATAGCTGCCCCAATGAGCGGCATGCGGCTTGATCTCGGTCATGGTTGGCTCCTTCGCGCGGCAAAGTGGCGCGCGGATGGCCGTGCCGCAACCGCGCCCCTTGGGGCGGGGCGCGTCCGGGCCTAAGGTGCGCCCTTCTTTCGCCCGGAGAAGGCCCTTCCCATGACCCCGCCGCGCAATTCGAATGCCGCTCGCGACATCGCGAACGTGCTGCACCCCTACACGGACGCGAAGGCGTTCCAGCAGACCGGCCCGCTGGTCATCACCCGCGGCAAGGGCGTGAAGATCTACGACGACCAGGGCAAGGAATACATCGAGGCGCTGGCCGGGCTGTGGTGCGCCTCGCTCGGCTTCGACAATGAGCGCCTGGTGAATGCGGCGACCGAGCAGATGCGGAAGCTGCCCTTCTACCATTCCTTCACGGCGAAGTCGCACGAGCCGATGATCGATCTGGCGGAGATGCTGATCGAGCGCGCGCCGTCGAAGATGAGCAAGGTCTTCTTCGGCAATTCGGGGTCCGAGGCGAATGACTCCGCGCTGAAGATGATCTGGTACATGAACAACGCCATGGGCAAGCCGAACAAGAAGAAGGTGTTCGCGCGGCTGAAGGCGTATCACGGCATCACGCTGGCCGCAGCGTCGCTCACCGGCCTGCCGGCGAACCACAAGCTGTTCGACGCGCCGATCGCCAATGGCCGCTTCATCCATGTCGGCACGCCGCACCACTACCACGAGGCGAAGCCGGGCGAGTCCGAGGAAGACTTCGCGACCCGCCTTGCCGAGGAGCTGGAAGCCAAGATCATCGCCGAGGGTGGCGCGGACGAATGCGCCGCCTTCTGGGCCGAGCCCGTCATGGGCGCCGGTGGCGTGCTGGTTCCGCCGAAGACCTATTTCGAGAAGGTCCAGGCGGTGCTGAAGAAGTACGACATGCTGTTCGTCGCGGACGAGGTGATCTGCGGCTTCGGGCGCACCGGCAGCTACTGGGGCTCGCAGACCTTCAACATCCAGCCCGACGTGCTGGTCTGCGCGAAGGCGCTGTCCTCCTCCTACCTGCCGATCTCGGCGGTGATGGTGAATGAGCAGGTGTTCCAGGGCATCGCCGAAGGCTCCTCCACCGTCGGCACCTGGGGCCACGGCTTCACCTATTCCGGCCACCCCGTCGCCGCCGCCGTCGCGATCGAGACGCTGAAGATCTACGACGAGACGAAGATCGTCGATCACGTCGCCGAAGTCGGTGCCCACATGCAGGCGGAACTGCGCAAGCGGTTCTCCGACCACCCGATCGTCGGCGAAGTGCGCGGCGTCGGGCTGATCGGCGCGATCGAACTCTCCGCCGACAAGGCCGCAAAGAAGCCCTTCGACCCGGCGAAGAAGGCTGGCCCGCGGCTGTGCAAGCTCGGTGAGGAGAACGGCGTGATCCTGCGCGCAATGGCCAATGACAGCATGGGCTTCTCACCGCCGCTGGTGATCACCAAGGCGGAAGTGACGGAGATGCTGGATCGCGTGGCGAAGTCGCTCGACGCGCTGGCGGTGGAGCTGCGGCGGGAGAGCATCGCCGCGGTGTGACGGGTGCCATTGGAGAGGGGCGCCGCCCTTCTCCAAGCCTCAAGGCCCGCGGCCTTTGGAAATCGTTCCTGCTGCCCGGGCGCCGCGGTCCCATCGCCCAGTGCGTCATGATGCGCGACGTCGACGTCCGCGCGCATCGGGCATCCGGCGCCAAGTCAAGGTTTCCAAAGGCCCTTCGGCCTTTGGCGGGGTGGTCCGGAGGGGCAGAGCCCCTCCGTCCGCGCCAGTGATCATTCGGAACCATCCGTGCCCGCCACCTCCCCCGCCCTGCCCATCGCCGTCGCCCTCGCCATCGCGCCTTTCGCCGCCGTACTGCAATCGCGCGCCATGGCGCCGATCGCGCTGGTGTCGATGCTGCTCTGCGTCCTGTCCGCCTGGCGGCGCGACCGGGCAGTGCCGCGCCCTGCCGGCGCGGCGGTCGGCATGGCGTTGGCCCTCGGGCTGTGGGCCGCGTTCAGCGCGGCCTGGGCAATCGAGCCGGGGCGCGCGCTGACCACAAGCCTGTCGCTTCTCGCCATGGTGATCCTAGGTTCCATGGCCGCGGCCGCCGCGACCGGCAGCGATGCGCCTGGGCGCAAGCAGCTCGTGATCCTGCTGGCCGTGGGATTGCTGCTGGGCCTTGCCACGGCCGGCTTTGACAGCATGAGCGGCAACGCGATCCGCGCCGCGGTGCGCGGGCTGCGGGAAGTGCCCGCGACGCTCGCCTTCGGCCTGAAGCCGGCCGGATCGGTGATGGCGCTTCTGCTGCCGCTGGCGGTCGCGCTGCCCTGGCCGATGTCCTCGCGCATCGCCTTCGTCCTGGCGGGGGCCGTCATGCTGATCGCGCTTCCCGGCGATACGGCAAAGATCGCGGCCATACTCGGCTTGCTGGCGGCCGGGGCGGCCGCACTCGCCCCGCGGGCCGTGCCGCGACTAATCGGCGCCGGGCTCGCGGGGCTGATCCTGGTGATGCCGCTTCTGGTCGCAGCCGTCCCGACCCTGCCGGTGGAGCGCCTGCCGACCTCCGCCCTGCATCGCATGCTGATCTGGGATTTCACCGCAGCACGGATCGCCGAGCGCCCGTTGATCGGCTGGGGCATGGAAGCCAGCCGGGAGATCCCTGGCGGTCGGGAACAGCCGGGTGCGGAGGCGCTCGACCGCATGCGCGTGACCGATCCGGCGCAGCGGCGCTGGTTCAGTGAACCGCATGTGCACATCCTACCGCTGCATCCGCACAATGGGGCGCTGCAACTCTGGCTAGAGCTCGGCGCGATCGGTGCGGCGCTTGCGGCGCTCCTCGCCTGGTTCCTCGGCGTGGCGGCTTCCCGAGCGCCGTCGCCGGCGGCCGCGACCGGGGCGCTGACTTCCGCCGCCATCACGGCGATGCTGTCCTTCGGCGCGTGGCAGGCCTGGTGGGTGGCGGCGATGCTGCTGGCGGCCGTCGCGGCCTGCGCTCTGCCGCACCGTCGCTCGCCCGAGGCGGTCTGACTATCCGGCTAGTTCGAGCTGCGTAGATCGGAGGGGCGCCGCCCCCTCATAGTCCCCTTAACCGAACCGGTGGATACGGCGTTGATGAGACTGCGGCTGGTCTCATCGGCGCCGTTCGCGAAGGCCCCGCCGGCCTGGAGCATGGCCATGAGGTGCCGGACCAGCTCGATGCCGGGCGGGTCGTCCGGCCCGTCGCCAGGGGTGAGGATGACCTTGTCGATCAGGGCCCGGGCGGCTTCCAGGACCTCGGTGCCCTTGCCGGCCTGTAGCCCCGACTGGAGCTGGGCGACCTTCGCGGCGTACACCTGCGCGAGGTTCGGCATCAGGGCCGGCGGCGAGGCCGGCTCAGCGGACGCCAGCGCCGCCAATTCGTCGCGGCGATCCGGCCAAGCCAGCCGCGCACCTCCTTCGCCACGAACTCCGGCCCATTGTCGGAGCGGATATGCCGAGGCGGCGCGCCAAGTCATTGCGAGGTCGACGTGCGAAGAAGCGATCGCCGGCGGTGACGAAATCACGCAGCCATGTCCTGAGCGCAAACCGCGCCGTGCCGGGCAACGACGGCAGGACCAAGTCGATAGAGAGAAAGAGCAGAAGGAAGAAGCGCTCGTCGATCGGATTTCCCGTAGGCCGATACGCTGCCAACCAAGCCAGCAGGATATCGGAGATCTTCGCAAGCGCCGGTCGTCGCAGACCGTCCGGACCGAGCCGGGCCGCAAGGGCCAGGTTCAGGAGCATCGGGAAACTCGCCTTCACCTGACCGGCGGCCCGGCGGGCAGGATCACTGTTGAGCCTGCCTTCCAGGCGAAGTTGGCGCGCGGGCAGGATAGTCTGCCGCAGCGCCCCGGCTCCTGCGGCGATCGCTTCCTCCACGATTGGCGGCAACGGATGGGGCGTCGCCGTTCGCAGCAACGGTCCCCAGGCGAGGCGGAAGGTCCCGTGCAGCGCGCACGCCTCGGTGGTTTGGCCACGGAGGCCGACACGCCCCAGCCACGCCAGCAATGCCCGCTTCATCGGTTACGACCCATCAATGGCCGGATGCAGAGTAGGAGGGCCGGGTCGTGCCCCGGGCGAAAGCGCGGCCTTTCGTGGTGGTCGGACCGGCGTCCTGTCCGGCTCGGCATCCATCGGCTCGAGAAAGCCGACGGACGGGTGATCGCGAGCGTGCCACAAGCCTTGGGCAGTCTGGCCGACAGGATCCGGCCCTTCTCGGAACGCCGCCTTCGGTGGAACGCTCACACCACGGTGTGGCTCACGAAGCCGCAGGCTCCTCATCCGGCCGGACCGAGACGAAGGTGACACCAGCGACGTGACGATCCTCGCCCACCACATGCCGCACGGCCCGGGTTGGCAGGCCGATCCCGGCCAACAGACGGCCAATGTCACGGCCGAAATCGGTGTAGACGAGGGACAGCCCATCGGACCCGGAGCCGTGATAGATGGGCTCCAGCAGCATGCGATCTTCACGCCCGCTGGTGTCGACGCGGGCGCGCGTTTCAGCGGGCGGCGGCAGGCCGATCGGCACCGTCCAGAGATGCGTCCCCCCCGGCCTGAGGATGCGGCGGATTTCCGCGAAGGCCACGAAGGGCTTCCTCACATGCTCGAAAATGTCTGACGTCACGATGAAGTCGAAGCTGGCATCCGGGAACGTCGTGCCCATGAGATCCTGGCAGACATGGCCGTCGGCGCGCAGCGTGCCGCTCGGAAGGTTAGGCTGGTAGATTGATTGCACATATCGGCCGGCCTGGCTGAGCCACGGGCGGAGCGGCCCACTGGTTCCGGGCTCGTAGATCGCGAGCCCGGAGAGGGCACCACTCGCCGCAAGGTCAGCGAGAGTTGCATACCGGCCTGCATCGACGAGCCCGCAGATCACCTCTGCCTGACCGCGGTACCGCAACGTCGCCCGGCAGGCGCCACACGCCAGGGTTTCACGCTCACTCCTGTGCGTGCGACGGAAGCGGCCCACCCAGCCGCAAAGGCTGCAGCGGCCGTCCTGCTCATAGGTGAGAAAGTCGGGCTCGACCTCATCCTGCAGTCGCTGCCGCAGCGCCCGCGGCAGACATGTCGCCGGCCGGACGTTCTGCTCGAAAACGTCGCGTCGCATGCGGATCGCATTGCCGTACGATGGTTCGTTGTGCCCTACGACGAGGCCGGTCGGAGGCGGTGCGGATTCGTCTGCATTAAGGCTGGCCAATACGACAGTCGAGCGGCGCAGGCCAAAGCCGCCGTTGATCCTCACGGCCGGCATCGCGTCGACGTCCGGCATGGCGAGATGCAGCGTGACATCCTCGGCATTCGACAAAAGCACGCCGACATCCGACCAGTCGTGTCCGTGAATGCGTGCGGAAAGCCCGGAGGCCGGTGCATCGCGCCGCCCGAGCACAGACAGGGCGCGCTGCATGCCCCGCGCGCGCAGTCCCACGATGCCGGCCACGGGGCCGGGCTGACCCTCCGCCTCCTCGATGGCGACGGCACTCCCCGAAACACCCGCAATCTCGGCCTCGACCTGGAAGCTTCGGCAGTCGATCAGGCGGATGGCGGAAGCGGCGGCCCGTTGGCCGAGGTCCTGGCCACGCAGCGAGAGGTTGAGCCCCGTGCAGCCCAAGGCGACCACCGCTTCCTGCCCCAGGTCCTGTGCGACAAGCTCATGCACGGATGTGTCGTGGCAATGCTCAAGTCGCAAACCGCTTCCCTGCGCACCGAGCAGCGTGAGCGAGAGCAGGCGGCACGCATCCGCAGCCACCCGCAGCAGTGCGATGGCCCGGTGGCCGCGGGCCGTGAAAGCCAGATGCTCAAGCCTGCAGCCGTTGCTCGTAACGGATAGATCGCAGCGGCCGTCAGCGAAGATGAGAAGCGGCGGATCATTTTGGTTGCAGCCGCGTAGCGTCAGTTGTCGGGCGACGGCAAGGCTCTCCGTGATCCGGTAGACAGGCGCAGCGAGGCCGATCTCGGCACCGTCCGGCGCCGTGCGAAGTGCCGCGGCGAGTTCTTCGAACGACGAGACGGTCAGCAAGGCCTGGTCCTCCGCGAGCGTCAGCGGGCGTCGGCCGCCGAGTATCCGGCGGGGACCTGTCGCGCTCGCCGCGCGCCGGTTGTCATGCCGGCTGCCACTGCGCCGGCGTTTCCAGCCGGTTTCGCGCACCCGCCGCCGGGCACGGCATCGTTCGGCCAAGCGCCTGCCGTGCGACACCGCTTCGACATCATGCGCGGCGTGGTGTGCGACGGACGCGCGCTACGCCAGTCGGCCATGACGGCGCGGCGGCCGGCGATCGAGCGCCAGGTGCCGTTCATTGTGCACCAAGCTTCCGCCGCGTCGTGGCTACAGTTCGAGCGCATCGAATCTCGTCCAACCGGGGTCACTCCAGTCATTCAGCAGAAGGCCTTCTGCTTGTGTCAGCCATTCTGAGCAAGCGGGCATTGTCCGTCGCTCGAAACAATCTCGGGTGGCGATGGAAGCGAGGCGGAACCGCGAGCCACATGCGAGGGTCAAAGGTGGCGTGGAAACAAATTTGTGCCCCTTGATCCGCCGACCATGCCGAGTTGCCTGCCTCCCCAGCATCGCTCCGATCCATCGCATCATCACAGGCCCGTGAGTGCCAGGACCGCTTTCTCACCTGCGTAGATCGCGTGTTTCGGTGTCCCGGTCGCATTTCGATCCGATGGAAGTCGCCCGACCATGCGCATCGACGCCTTTCCCCTTCTCAAAACGGTGTGCGGTGGCAGCCGGCGTATGACCACCGCGTGGCAGATCAAGGCAGCCACTATCGCCGGAAGCAGCGTTGCGCCAATTGACAATCACCCGCAGGCCGGATTGCTCTGGCACGAGACCGAAGGAGTTGGTTGGCATGTTGGAGAAGTTGAGCGATCCGGCGAACGTGCACATCGCGAAGCCTTGCGAGCACGCGTTGACGCTGGTCGCCGCGTTGCTGGAGCAGGAGCAACAACCGGTAGTGTGCGAGGTCGGCGTCGGAATCGGCGCAACCTCGGTCGCGATCTGTCGCTTGCTGGAGAATCGCGGGACGTACCATCTGTTCGACTATGCGAACCGCCTCGATGACCTGAAGCCTGATCTCGATGGGTTGGGCTTCACGAATGTCGTCTATCATTGCAATTCACGCCGCAAGCTCGACAGCTACAGCTGGTCTCTGGCGCAGATGCTGTTGGCGCGCCGTGCGGCCGGGGAGAGTGTTCCGCTTTTCGACTTCGTCTTCCTCGACGGTGCGCATGCCTTTCATCATGACGCGCCGGCGACGCTGCTGCTGAAGGAACTGCTGAAGCCTGGCGGGGTCATCCTGTTTGACGACTACGACTGGTCCTTCGCGATTTCACCGACGATGAAACCCTCGGTCTTCCCGACCATCGTTGAAGTCTACAACGACGAGCAGATCGCGACGCCGCATGTCCGGCTGATCTGTGACCTGTTCATGGACCACGACCCCGACTATCAGAAGATGGATATCGGTTACCGTTCGCATGAACATCGCCGCGCCTATCGCAAGCGTGGACTGAGCGAACGCAGTCCGGAATGATGTCCGGACAGCCGGCAACGCGCAGCGCAGCTCTGTTCGGGACCTTCGACGTCGGCAACTACGGCGATCTGCTCTTCCCGCACATCGCGGCGCATATGTTGGGCGATGGCCCGGTGACGCTGCGCTGCTACTCGCCGCGCGGTGGCGCGCCGGCTTGGGCGGATTGCTGGCCGGCCCGGCCGATCGCCGCCTTCTCCGGAGATCCGGCACCGGATCTCTGCCTGATCGGCGGCGGCAACATCATTCATGCCAGCCCGACGCCGCTGCCCGACTATGCCGGCGCCTTCCGCCGGTCCGACTTCACCTATGCTTCGCTTTGGCTGGGGGCTTCCATCCTGGCGGCGACGACCGGCGCCCGCTTGGCCTGGAATGCGCCCGGCGTGCCTTTCCCGGTCGAAGGTGCCTGGGCCCGCGACCTGCGCGACCTGGCTCTTGCCGGAGCCGATCACGTCACGCTGCGCGATAGGGCCAGCCGCGTTTTCCTCGGCGCACCGGGGACACCCACCGAGATCGTGCCGGACACAGCGCTGACCATCAGCGAGGTCTGGCCAGCCGCGACATTGCGTCCCGCAGCACAAGCCGCCTTCGACGCGCAGGGTGTGGCCGTACCGGAACGCTGGATCGCCGTGCATCTCAACGACCGCTACATCGGCGGCGATCTCGGCGCCGCCTGCGCCGCCATCAATCGCATCGCCACGACGCTGCGGGCGGTGCCAGTGCTGCTGGCCATCGGCCCCTGCCATGGCGATGATGCCCTGGCGCGCGAGGCGATGGCGTTCATGAACGTGCCGACGCTTATCGTCGACCAGCCGCAAGGACTACGGCAGATCGCCGGTCTGATCGCACATGCCGAGGCCTATGTCGGGTCGTCGCTGCATGGGCTCATCACCGCGCTGTCCTATGGCAGGCCGGGCATTGCCGTAGCGCGCACGCGAATGGTGAAGTTCCTGGGCCTTCTGGAACCGCTGGACGAGGCCGCGCGGCTGCAGGAAAGCTGGGCCGATGCGGAAGCGGCTGCAGAGACGCTGCTGCAAGTTCTGCCTCCGGCGACCCGCACTCGGCTGCAAACGGCAAAGGCGCGCATCGAGGCACATGCCGCGGTACTGCGAGGCCTGCTCGCGGCAGCCCCGTCGGCCGGTGCTGTGGCCGGGCGGGCGCGGCTTCTTCAGGCGGTTTCGGCCGAGCGGCCCAGCCATGCCGAATGGGGCCTGCTGTTCGACGCGATCGGCGCCGCCGGGTTTGCGCCGGACGACGCGGACAAGCAGGCCAATGCGCTGGCGATCGCGATGCGCGGGCCGGCCGACGAGGCGCTGCGCGACCGCATTGCCAAAGCCCGGGCAGATTGGCCGAACCACCTTCGCCTTGCGCTGCTGGAGGCCGAATGGCTGGAGCGTTCGGGACGGTCCGAGCAGGCCCAGCTGCGGCTTACCGCGTTGCAGGAACAGCATCCGGACAATCCCTGGCCGGCGGTCCGGCTGGTGCGGCTCCTCGCGGGAAGCGACCAGGTAGAGGCCGCCCGCAGCCTCTATGACCTGCGCCTGCGGGATGCGGCGCTGACCCCGTCACAGCACCGGGAACTGACCCGACTGTGGCGCCCCACGCCTCCCTGAGAGCGATCGGTCAATACCTGCGTGTCCGATTTCACCGAATGGAATGGGGCCATAAAGGAACGCTCCCCGTCTGGTCCAATCGGCAGGCGCCGTTGAGCGATCGACCTAGTGACGATGCGATCGCTCATTGCGGCGCGGCCGGGCATTCGATGCGCGTCGCGATGTTCCCAGCCGGGACCGGGCAAGGATTCTCAGACCGAGCCACCGCCGGTTAGTCTAGTCGCGCCTGATGCTTTAACCCTACATTCAACTCAGCAGCGCCTTCCGACACAGCCCAACCATGGTCGCCACGCGCTGCGGCCAGGAAATCGGCCACAGCTCCTCGGCCGGCGGCGGCCGGTGCGGCCCGGTGACGCCGCGGCGTGCCACGGCCAGGTCCAGCTTGGCGATGAAATCTTCTATCTCCGAGGCCACGGCAATCCGACCGCGTAGTTCGTCGATATTGGCGACGTCAGTGCTGACCACAGGGATGCCGAGCGCCACATAGACGTACAGCTTGAGCGGATTCATGTTGTCGCTCACCGAATTGCGCAGATGCGGCATGATGGCGACGTCGAAGCAGCGCATATATCTCAGCGCCTCCTCGTAGGGCTTCGGCCCCAGCATTCGCAGATTGGGATGTCGCCGCAGCCGCAGGATATCCGGGCTGTCGTGAGCTGAGCCGATGACGACGAAGGTCCAGCCCGGCCGCCGCGCCACCACCTCCTCCATCAGCTCGATGTCGATGCGGGATCGCAGGTTGCCGGCATAGCCGACCACCGTTCCGCCCACATCTTCGAGGTCGCGCGGACGGCTGTCGCTGGCTGCGTAGAACTCGCAGGCATTTGGCACGACATGAATGGGGTGTGGGCTGAACCCCGCGAAGGCGCCGGTGACCGCAGCGCAGTTGGCGAAGACCAGATCGGCCCCCGCCAGTGTCTGCCTGTAGGCCTCGTCCGCCTGCAGCGCGCGCTCCGGATCGCCGATCATGGTGCGCTGGTCATCCACCAGGTCGACGACACTCAGGTCGAACCCGAGCCCGCTCGCGATCTCCGCATGATACGGCGCGATCGGCCAAGCCCAGCCGATCAGATTGCCGCGGCAGTGCCGTGCGACAACCTCGGCCACATAGGCCTGGTAGTCGTCCAGCTTCGGCAGGCTGCGGCCGAGAAAGCTGGTGCCGCGCTCACGCCCGTAGACGAACGTCCGTCGCAGCAGCCCGGGCTCGTCGTCGATCTCGAGGAAGCGCCGTGCCGTGGCATCGGCGATCAGCCGCCCATGGTGAAAGGGCGATCCCGCCCCGGCCAGTTCGTCCCTGCGCAGATGGTCGATCCGCACCGGCGCGTCGAATTGGATGATGGTGCCGACCTGCTCATTCTGCCGAAGGTACTTGAGCAACATGTCATGCCGGCGACCATAGATGCCTGTGTCGTTCTGCTTCCAGAAGCAGACCAGGTCGATCGGCCGCGTCCGGCGCACCACCGGCGCAGCCCGCGCGCCCCGTTGGGCCCAGGCCGGCGCGGCCTCGGGCAGATCAGTGCCGAAGTGGCGGTTCAATGCGACGAACAGCCGGGTCCAATCGGCATGCCAGGTGACCGGCGCTTCCAGTGCGCCGGCCAGGGCGCGCTCGCTCCGGGCGCCGTTCACCGCGTAGCTGAATTCGGCGTCGAACCATTCGAGCCGGCGCTGGCGCGCAACCGGCGCCTCGTCATTCGCCGCGATGCCGCGTAGCCAGGCCTGAAGCCCGGCCTCGTCATGAATCAGGGTGATCAGCCCCTGGTTTCCGAGCTCCGTGACCGTCGGCACCGGCGTCATCGCCACCGGGATGCCGAGCGACAGCGCGTCCGACAATTTGGCGGGGGTCTGGAAGGACGTGATCGGCGAGGCCTGATCCTGCAGGAGGCAGACCCCGTCGGCCATCTGCAACAGATCGGGCAGGTCCGAGAATGGCGCGTCCGGCAGGAATCTGACCCGCGCTTGGTCATATGAGCTGAGCTCCTTCACGAACCCTCGGTCGTGCACCGTGCCGATGACCACCAGCAGCAGGTGGGGGTCGGCCAGCGTCTGCAAGGCGGCCATCAGCCGCTCGAGCCCCTTGTGCCGTCGCGGGGTGCCTGCGAACAGGATGACCCTGTCGGCGTCGGTCAGCCCCAATCGTTGGCGGACCGCGGCCCGTGCGGCCGGATCGGGGCGGAAGACCGCTTCATCCCGGGCATGGCGGATCAGCCGCCCGCCGAAGCGCTCGGCCAGGCTCGCATTGGCGACGGTGTGGTTCGCAAAGCTCGCGATGAGGCCTTCGGCGACACCGGTCCAGAATCGCTTCTCCGGCCTGGTGAATTCGAACTCGGACTCCGTCCCGGCATACGCCTCGAGTTCGTCCAGCCCGATCATCCGCGCCTGCGGACCGAAGAAGCCCAGCTCATTGTCGTCGATGTCCAGGATGACGGGGCAGCCCAGACGATGCACCAGCAACAGGGCCAGGATTAGCCCCGGGAAGCGCGGCTTGGAGACATGGACGATGTCGCAATCGACAGTCCGTGCGAATTCCTGGGCGGCGGTCAGGAAGGCCGCCATGTCGCCGCCGAGGAAGCTGCGGATCGGCAGCGTGGAGTTGCGCAACGGCGACCAGACGCCTTCGGTCGGTCGGCTGAAGGCGCTGCCGAGCACTTCCACGCCATGGCGGCGGCCGATCACGTCCGCCAGCATGTAGGCCCGGCCCAGGGGATTGTCGTTGACCTCCCAGGTCACCACGGCAACACGAAGCGGCTGCCCCTTGCCAGCGGTGGTCGGCCACGTCAGGCGGCGCGGCTCCGGCGGCAACCGGACCGCGGCCACACGTCCGATATCGACCACCATCCGCGAGATGGTCACAGGCCGGGTTCCGGCCTTGAAGCTCAGCTCGACCATGAACTGGCCACGGCCGAGTGACCAAGCCGCCGTCATCGCCAACCGCAATCCGCCCTGCTCGTCGCGGCGCAGCAGGCTGCCGGCCAGGCTGAAGGCGAAGGGCCGCCACGCCTTCTCCGTCACCCGTACCAGGGAGACGTTGCGGATGGCGGCTTTCAGCGCATCCGGATCAGGCGTCTCGATAGCGAGGCTGAACTGCAGATCCGCCGTGTCGCCTTCGACGGGAATGGCAATCGGCGCCGATAGCAGGATTTCCCGCGCCTCCGCCGGCGCGGAGAAGCGCAGTCCTTCGTCGCAGAGCGCGATACCCGGCACCGCCGCCTCGTTCCTGGCCTCGATCCGCCAATCACCGGCGAATGGGACGCTTGGCCTGATGCCGTCGGCAGCGGCCTCTTCATCGAACTTGGCTACGATCAACGTCATCCGGCGCCGAATTCCTATTGGTTCCTGGCGTGGTCGAGAGTGTCGGGGCAGTGACGCGGGCAGGATCCTGCAACGTCGCGTGCGGTCGGCAATGACGCCTCGGCGCCGGCGTCGACGCGCCCCAGCAGGAGCGGCAGGCGGCAGAACGTGCGCCAATCCTCATGCGCCAACAGCGCGCCGCGCTCGCGCCCCGGCCGCAGCGTGAAGCGCTCAAGCACGGCCAGCACCATCGCCTCGGCTTCCTGCGCGCCGAGGACCCGGCCCTGGCAGACATGCGCGCCCATGCTGAAAGCGAGCAGCACGGTGCCCTGTCGCGCCGGATCGACATGCTCGGGCTCGGCAAAGACGGCCGGGTCGTGATGCGCACGATCGATCGGCAGTACGATCAGATCGCCGGGCAGAATGCGAGCACCGCTGATCTCCGTCTCGACCATCGCCACCCGACGGTTCAGCCGCCGGAGCGGTCCGGCCAGGCGCAGCGTCTCGCGCAGGAAGCCGGCGCCGAGCGCGCGGTCTTGCCGCAGCCGCGCCTGCAGCCCGCCCTGCCGCGCCAGGATGTCGAGTGCCGCAGCGATCGTGCCGGCGACGCTGTGGCTGCCGGCCAGCAGCAGGAAGAGGGCAGTGTCGATGGCGTCGTCGGAGCCCTCCTCCGCCAGCCTGCCGATGCGCCAACCCGGTGCGTAATTGGCGCGCATGATGGTGCGGAGCTCCGCCGCCTCCGCCTCCAGCCGCACCAGGTCGCGCAAGGCGGTGGAGGACAGCCAGCTCTGCGTTACGGCAAGCGCTCGCTTCTGCAGCGCCAGGCAAAGCGCCGGCGACAGGCCGAGCGTCTCGCCGATCAGCAGGCAGGGCAGCGGCTCGGCGAGGGCTGGCAGCACATCGACCTCACCCGGTTCGGCAGGCAAGGCGTCGACGATGCGCCGCGCCTCCGCCTGCAGCCGGGCGGCCGGCCAGCGGGCGATAGCCTCCTCGATCAGCGCGCGGACCCGGCGGCGGCTATCCTGGTGCCGTTCGTCCTGCTGGAAGATCATGGTCCCACGCAGCAGCGCGAGAAGGTTCCCGAAATCCTGTCCAGCCCGGCCGGCAATGCGCCCGATGCGCTCCTCCGCCGACACCGACTGAAACTGGGGGGATCGCAGCACGGCGAGGACGTCGGCATGCCGGCTCACCGTCCAGAACCGCTGGCCGCCGAGCTGGCTGGTGGAGACAAGCGGCGGCTCCGGTGGAGCGATCGGCGCGTCCGGATCGGTGATGTCGCAGTTCACGCCTCGGGCCCGCCGGCGAGCGCCCCGGCGGTGGATCCGGTCCCGGTCTTGCCGAAGATCACCGCCATGCCGTGGCGGATCGACTGCGCATGGTTTCGCACCGCATCCGGATGGAAGGCGGCGGCCGGCGCCTGCTCAAGCTCGAATGTCCCATGGTCGCGCCCACGCACCAGCGTTGCGAAGTTGCGCATTCCGTCGCGCTGGCCGACCGTCGCCGGGATGTAGCGGATGGCGAAGCCGATGCGCCGGTCGGCCGCCCGGCTGGGCGGCGAGCCATGCACGATCAATGGGTCATGCAACGACATCTCGCCGGGGGCGAGGACGATGTCGACCGCCTGCTCCTCATCGACCTCGGCGATCACCTCCTCCCGCCGACCGAGCATGTTGCGGCTGTCGCCGCTGTCTCGATGGGGCAGGATGCGGTGGTTGCTGCCTGGCACCATCCGCATCCCGCCATTGTTCGGCGTGCTGGGGGTCAAGGCCAGCCAAGCGGTCACCGCACGGGGCGTGGCGAGGCCCCAATGCGTCTGGTCCTGATGCCAGGTGACATAGCGGTCGCTCGGCCCGTTCTTGATGATGAAGCTGGTGCCGAAGCAGAGCAGGTCAGGGCCGAGCAGGTCTTCGACCGCATCGAGGATCGTCGAATGGTGGACGATGTCCCACAGCCAAGGCACCAGCAGATGAGGCTTGGCGTTCATGGCCGGCGGCAGCCGCCCGGCGCGGCTCGCCTCGATCGCTTCCAGCGCCGCCCGCTGTGCCTGCGCCTCGGCTGTCGTGAAGACCCGCAGCGGGAACAGCACGCCGTCGCGGCGGAAGTCGGCGATCCGTTCCTCGCTCAGGTGCTTGCCCATGTATCCGCCTCCATGGGTTCTTCGGATGGCAGCAACTTGAGGTTGCCGTCAAGAAAGGCCTGGCGCGCGACTTGGCGGCGAATCTTGCCGCTGGTTGTCCGTGGAAGGGCGCCAAATCCAAGCAACACAACTTCCGGCAGCACCCCACCGCGCTGCCCCACCTGCTCGGCGATTCGTCTGCGCAGCGGCGCCGGCGCCAGTCCACGCCGCTCGGCCACCGCGACCTCACAGAGCAGCACCAGCCGGTCGCCCTGCACACCCCTCAGCCCAATGGCGGCCGCCGCCGAGAGCAGCGGGCCGGCGGCCTCGAAAGCGGCGGCCTCGGCATCGGCGGCGTAGATCTTGCGCCCATGTACGATCACGGTGTCCTTGATGCGGTCGAGGATGACCAGCCCGTCCGCAGTCATGGCGCCGATGTCGCCGGTCCGCAGCCAGCGCTCGCCCTCCGCCTGCAATAGGCCGGGCAGCGGGTCGATCGCGGCGCCGTCGCCCTGCCATATGCCGGCTGCGAGATGCGGCCCGGCGACGCAGATCTCGCCGGCGTCGCCGGGCCGCATCCGGCCTACTCCGTCCGGATCGCGGATGGTGACGACGCAGCCGTCGGGCGGGCTACCGCATGTGACCTGCCGCTGTCCGGCGGCACCGGCCGACACCTCGCGCAGGCCGCTGCCCTTGGCCACGCCGGTCACCAGCAGCGTCGCCTCGGCCAGTCCGTAGCAGGGGAGCAGGCTCGCCGCGTCGAAGCCGGCAGGGGCGAGATGCGCGGCGAAGCGGCGAAGGCTCTCGGCGCGCACCGGCTCGGCACCGCAGAAGGTCACGCCGAGGCTGGAGAGGTCGAGCCCGGCCACCTGCGCTTCGCTGACGCGCCGCAGGCACAACTCGTAGCCGAAATTCGGTCCCCCCGCGACGGTGCCGCGATGCGCCGCAATGGCCGCCAGCCAGCGCAATGGCTTCTGGATAAAAGCGAAAGGCGGCATCAGCACCGCGGTCCCACCGAGGAAAAGCGGATGCAGGATGGTGCCAAACAGCCCCATGTCGTGATGCGGCGGCAGCCAGTTGACGCCGACGACCTCCGGGCCGCTGCCGAAGGTCTCGCTGATCATGCGCTGGTTCGCCATGAGATTGGCATGGCTGATGACGATGCCGGCCGGCGCCCGCGTCGAGCCCGAGCTGTACTGGATCACCGCGGCAGCCTCGGGTGGCGGCGGTGAGGTGGTGAGCGGCGCCTGCAGCGTCGCGGGATCCAGACGGCGCAGACGGCCTGTCTCGATCTCCGCGTCCGGCGCGGCCAGCAGTGCGCCCTCGCCCAGATCGTCGATCACCCGTTGCTGCCGGAGCCTCGCCTCCCCGATCGGCGGGAAGGGCACCGGCACGGCGATGGCGCCGGCGCGCAGACAAGCGAGCAGCGCGATGACGAAGCCCAACCCCGGCGGCAGGGCAAGCACCACCGGAACGCCCCGCAGTCCCGCCCGGACCAGGCCGCCGGCCAATGGCGCCACGGCGGCGTGGAGTTCAACATAGCTGGCCGCCTCGGTCACCGCTTCGCCGCGCTGGAGGAAGCGCAGCGCCGGGTGGTCGCCGCGGCTTCCTGCATACTGCTCGAGCAGCACCGGCAGGGTGGTCGCGGCACTCATGCCGCGCCTTTCGGTGGTGCGCTACCGCCGCCCATCTTCGGCATGACGATGCGCATCCATTGCCGGATCACGTGCTGGTAGCGCTGCATCGCGGCCGGATGGAACGGGGCCTCCGGCGGCTGCTCCAGGTCGAAGCCGCCGCGGTCGCGGCCGCGCGCCAGCGTGGCGGTGCCGCGTAGCCCGCCGCTCGTGGTCAGGTGGCCGGGAATGTAGCGAATGGCGAAGCCGCAGCGGCGCAAGCCGGAACCGTTCGGCCGCGAACCGTGCACCAGCAGCACGTCATGCAACGACATCTCGCCGGGACGCAGCACGATATCGACGGCCCTGGCTTCGTCGACCGCGACCTCGACCTCTTCGCGGCCCGGCAGCATGGCGTTGTTGTCGCCGGTATCGGCATGGGCCAGCGTGGTGTGATGCGTGGCCGGGCTGACCCGCATGCAGCCATTCTCGATCAGGGAGGGGGTGAAGGCGACCCATGCTGTGATCGCCACCGGCGCCGACAGGCTCCAATAGGTCGCGTCCTGGTGCCAGGGCACATGCTGCGCCGTGCCGGGCCGCTTGTCGAAGAAGCCGGAGCCCCAGCACAGGATGTCGGGACCCAGCAGGGCCTCGACCGGGCCGAGTATCGCCGGGTGATGCACCAGGTCCCAAAGGAAGGGTGCCAGCAGATGCGCCTTGACGTTGTGCGACGGCACCATGCGTCCGGCGCGCTGCGCGGCGATGGCATCGAGTTGCGCCAGGCAGTCGGCGGCCGCTGCCTCGTCCAGCACCGGCAACGGGGCCAGGTAGCCATCGCGGCGGTAGCGGGCGATGCTCGTGTCGTCGAGGCCGTGACCCTGGCGCGGATCGGACACGGTCATGCTCCCGATGTCTCGGCGAGGCAGACGCCCTGGCGGGCATCGAACAACCAGCCGGGGTCGCGCGTACTGCGCAGCGGCCGGCCGCGCCGCTGCAGATAAAGCCGGCTGCCGGCCTGCAGCACCGCCATGGCCGAGGCGGGCGTGCTGGTGGAGAGGCCACCATGGATCTGGTGGAAGGTGCCCTCGCCTAGGATGCGGATCTGCTGGACGCCCGGCAGCGCGCAGGCCCGCAGATACGTGTCGACATTGACCACGCCGCCACCGGGTTCGACGAACGCTGCATCATAGCCGCCAAGTTCGTCCCACAGCGCGCGGGGCAGGAACAGCGCATTGCTCTCCAGCATCGGCCCGGATGGCCCGGCGCGCAGTTCGCTGGTGGCGACATCGAACAGCCGATAGCCATCGGCAGGCCAGTCGATGTCCGCCAGCAGACGGTCCTCCGCCGCCTGATCGTAGCCGTGCCGCGCGCTGTCGAATTGCAGGGAGGGGCCGAGCTGGTAGTTCAGTGTCGCGATCACCGGGCGCGCATGCAGCCGCGCCGCCGCAAGGCAGGCGGCGACCAGGCCGGGCGACGCCAGCCGGGCGCCATCGATCCAGACGCCGATCAGCGCGCCGCGCGCCACGGCCAGCCCGGTATTGATCGCCGCCACCGGCGAGGGCCCCGGGCAGGGCTGGCGCAGGAAGCGGATCCTGGCATCCAGCCCGGCTGCCGCTCCGGCATCCGGGGGCTCGAGAGACCCGTTGTCGACGACGATGATCTCGAGCGCGTCGCGCGGCAGCCCGGTCTGGTACGGGGCGGCGAGCGAGCGCAGCGTCCGCGGCAGTTCACGGCCCATCTCGTGGGAGACCAGAACGATCGATGCCGCGGTCGTACTCACGGTACCGACGTCGTCGGCGCAAGCGGATCACCACCGTCGCTGGCGAAGGCGGCGCAGAAGGCGTCGATGCTCGGATTCTCCAGCAGCTGGACCGGGTCGACCTGGACGCCGAACTCCTCCTCCATCACGCCGGCCATCACCACCGCCTCGACGCTGTCGAAGCCATAGGTGTCGAAGGTGCTGCTGGTCGGCACGCCGTCCGGCAGGGACAGCACTCCGCCGATATAGGACACCATCCAGGCGCGCAGCGTGGCCTGGTCGCAGGGCAGGCGTCGGTCCATCATCGTCTCTCAGGCTGAATGACTCGCGGTGCCGCCATGGACGGCAGGCCCAGCGCGCATGCGGCGGTTCAGGAAGGGCGCCATGGCCCAGGCGGGGCCCTCGGCGGCGACGGCGCCCCGCAGCAGCGCCATCGCGAAGGCCTGGCGTTGCGCGGCGCGGGCGGCAGGGGCGGCGAACGCCCCGGCGATGCAGGCCCAGTGGCGGTCCAGTGCCGTGATGGCGGCGGCGGGCACGAGGGATCCACCGCATGCTGGCTGCCGACGGGCGGCGATCCGCAGCGCCTCCGACCAATCGCCGGCAAGGTCCTGCGGCCGGCCGGTATGGGCGAGGAAGCCGGCGAACTTGTTGTATCGCGGCCGTGCCACCAACACGCCCGGCACGCCATAGGCGGCGGCGGCGATGTAGCCGTGCAGCGAGGCACCGACATAGAGCGCGCCATGGGCCAGCGCGGCGGTGATCTCGCGCAGGCTGAGCGGGTCGTCCAGCATCAGCAGCGGCGTGCCGATCGATTTCGCCAGCTGGCGCGCCACCGCCGGATCATCATGACTCTCGCCGACCGCGACCAGCATTGGAGTCAGCCCCTGCCCCGCCGCGAAGTCGCGCAGCGCGACGCCAAGCGCGGCCTGGTCGATGCCGGCGATCGAGCGGCTGCGCAGATGCAGGGCCAACAGGCGCGTCTCGGGTGGAATGTTCTTGCGAACCAGCAAGTGGCGATAATCCTCGGCCAGCTGCGCCTTCGGCCAGAGTCGCGGAAGATCCGCGATCGGATCCGGCACGACGACGATGTCCGCCGCCCCCTGCGGGGCGAGAAGGCGTCGACTTCCTTCGTCGCGCACCGAGACATACGAAGCCGCCTCCAGCGCGGGCGCCAGCAGCCGATGCTGACGGGCGGAGAAAGGGTGCGGCACGCCCGGCGCATTCCAGGCAAGCGGGATGTCGCGCATCGCCGCCGCCAGCGTGGCACCGAGCCACAGGCCCGCGCCGCACCAGCTGCCAAGTCCTGCTCCGGCATAGTGGTCGAGAAAATCGAGCGAATGGGCGTGGATGATATAGCCACCACCGATCAGGATGCCCGCCGCGGGCTGGCGGGACGCATCCATCATGGTGCCGATATCGACCGTGGGCAGCGCATCCGGAAAGGCCGCACGGCCGCCGGCGGGGGCCACCGCCACCGCCTCGAAGCCGGCCTCGGCCAGCCGCTGGCGCGCAACGAGCGGAAACAGCAGGTCGCCGTAGTTGTTCATATCGAACATGCCCGAGAGCAGCACGGTGCCAGGCATCCGCATCATGCCGCCGCCTCGCGCCGCAGCGCCGCGTCGAAGATTGTCAGGAAGCTGCCGCTGGCGATGGCATGCTCGATGACGAGGTGATCGGCGCAGCCCGGCTCCGGGTGCAGCCGAGCATTGGCCAGCAGTTCCAGCAATCGGGCGGCGGCGACATCCGGCGCGAAATCGGCGCCGAAGCATTGATGCACCCGCGTAGCGGGGGCTGCGCGGATCATCTGTACGATGCCGGGGTCCGCCCCGGTGAAGGTGGTGAACAGCGCGTGTCGAGTGCCGCCGACGGCGCCCGGTGACGACGCCGTCTCCTCCGTGGCGTCCACGCCGAGATTGACCGGCCCGGCAAAGGAGATCGCGGCCTGCGCCTGCATCAGGGTGGCGGCGCGGATCGCGGCGACGCCGGCAATGGAGGAGCCCATCGTGACGACCGGCGCGCCAAGTCGACGCGTGATCACTTGCAATGCGCCGATCATCGCCGCGTGATCGGTGCCGAGGCCACGAACGCCGCTGGTGAAGGCGCGATGATTGCGGTCGCGCAGATAGACGACATTGACCGGGCGCTGCCGCAGCAACCCGTCGGCCAGCCCGAATGGCAGGTAGCCCAGGCCGCCGGCGACGCTGGAGAAGAGAACGACCGTCGCGACGGCCATGGGCTGTGGAACGATCTGCACGTCGTCTTCGCAGGCATTGCTGATTGCGCGCGGATTGGCCCAGCACTCCAGCGGATGCGCGGACAGGGCGGCCGCAAGCGGCGCCGCCATATGGCCGACGGCTGGCGAGACAACCAGAGTGCGCAACAGGGCCAAGGTCGGCTCCACGGCCACATGACGCAGGCTGGCGATGGCGTATTGGAACAGCCAACGATCGTTGCCCGCCATAGCATCTCGCCGTGCCGAGAGCGTCGCGAACAGATCGCGGTCGGTCTCGCTGGGCAACGGGCAACGATTATAGCGGAACAACAGCAGCCAATCCTCGGGCCAGCGCAGCAGCGCCGCCTGCAACAGCGCGACGCCCTCGTCGAGTCGATGCAAGAACAACGCGGCCTGGATGCTGCGGCGAGCGAATTCGACGCGATCCGGATGGCGCGCCTGCAAGTCGCGAGCGAGGCCGTAAGCCGCGTCGAACCGCGCCGCTGCGAAATGCAGGTCGAGCTGGATCAACTGGGCTTCGTCGGTCAGCGGCCCCAGCCGGACAGCCTCGTCGAACAGGGCCTCCGCCGCCGGCCGATCCTTCTGCCGGAATCGCAGCACGGCAAGCTTCAGCAGAGCAAACCGGTCGTCCGGATGATGGCGCAGCAGGCTGCGCAGAAAGGCCTCGCGGTCAGCGGGATCTGGGATCCCCGCGGCAATCCGCGATAACAGCCCGGTTCGCGTCCGCTCGGGTGCCGAACAGCTCCAAACGGTGTCACGGAAGTCGCGGCGCGCTTCCTCATGCCTCCGTTGCCGCAGCAGAAGTTCGACCAAGCGGACGGTGGGCCACGGATTGGTCGGGTGATCGGCCTGGGCAGCGCGATAGCAGGCAGCGGCGTCATCGCCGCGCCCGGCGGCTTCCAGCCAGCTTCCTTGCAGAAGTTGCAGACGCACCTGCCACGGCCAGCGCCGACGCGCATCGAGGATGCGCTGGCCGAGGTCCTCGCCCGCCGTCCCGGGGCACTTCAGGAGTTGCTCAATGGCCGCGATCTCTTCCGTCGCCGAGATGGCGGCAGCCGAAGGACCGAGCTCCGCGCCGGCGACCTTCGATAGCTCGCCGTCCTGCATGGAAGCCTCATCTAGCCGGACAACTGCGTCCCACCGATCTTGCCCCCCACCGTCATTTCGGTGTCGGGGTCGACCATGCAGTACCGACAGTCTGTTCTGAGAGATCCCTACCGGACGTTCCGAAAACTCCATTCTGAAGTTTTCGTGAGACGCGCGAGCTCAACTGCGGCGAATGATGCAAGCCTTCCCGACACGCATTACTGCATCAGGAGAGATTGCTCTCGGGTCGTGCGTTTCGCGACGCGTGAACACGCGCCCCCGCGGCGCCGACCAAGGCTGTAAGGTAATTCTGAACGCGCAACGGCTTCAGGCATGAAGAACATAGAAGCGCCGGGCGCCGTAGCTGGACATGAAGATCGGATCAATCACGATCACCCGCGAGTAACCAGCGCGTTCGAACAGCCGCTCCATGGATGCTTCGGTGTGCCAGAAAGAGGTCTTGTTCCCGATCGACGCCATGGGGTTGTTGCCTTCAGGGAAATCCACGCCGCAATAGCCGTCGCGCTCGACAGGCACGTGCCAATCCTTCGGGTCGTGCGCCACCATCTCGGGCACATGAACCTGCGTTTCGACGATGACCGGCGCGCCATAGCGGCAGCGTCTCAGCAGGCTCTCCTGGTCACCCAGTTCGAGATGATAAAGTAGGCCGAGAATCGCCACGACGCCGTGGCCGCTCGGATCATAGGTGCGCACATCGGATTCCACGAACCGGATGCTGCCCAGATCCTCGGGCAGACGGACTGTCCGGCCGTCAACGGCGGTGACCTCGAATCCAAGTCTCGTTGCCCAGACGCTGAACTTGCAGTGTCCCGCACCCAGGTCGACGAGCGTGCGCCGCTGTGGAGCGACAAGGCGCTTGAGGATATGCACGAAGGTCGCGATCCGATGCACGCCTATGTCGCCGTCGGGCACGGCAACTGTCAGCCGCTCAACACTGATCCCGCCCTCTCCGGCAGAGCCCGGATCATGCCCACCCGCCATGTCTCACTATTCCTCCGAATTCCATTCCGCCGTCCGGCGGTCCGCAAATGATGAACAGGCGGCGGCCGCTGCCTTCGCGCTTATACCAATACCCGTTGCTTGCACCCGCCGCGAATGAACCAGGATTGATCGGCCGGCTTCCGTTCCCGGGCACCGGCGTCGTTGCGAGAATGATCCACATCGCAACAGGTGCTTCCATTCGCCGGAGGGCGACGCTTTCAGGATCGATTGCAGCCTGCGCGGTTCAAATCGTCGGCCCATCCCTGAGACGTACAGGTGTCGGGGCGCGAGCCGATGCTGCGCATACCGCGTCGGTGCTTCGGCGCGCAGCCGCCCAGCCACTCCGACAATGCGATCACGCAGGTCGGAGGGAACAGGGTTCTTCCACCAATCCCCGCTCTCCTGGTCAGGAATCGGATCTACCGTCGCGTCGGGAGGCACAGTCGATTCAGCCCCGGGCGCATCACGCTCCGCACGCAGCAGGAACGACCACGCACTTGCGCAGGAAATCCGCGGGGCAGCCATCGGCCGCGTCGCTGGCTCTACAGGCCCGCGGCTATGGCTAATCGGGCGACTGGTCCGGCAGCATTTGGACCACTCCCGCCCGCAGCGCCTCAGGCAGACTGCCCGCATAAGGAGGCGCCGCTCCTGGTGCGAGGTAAGGAACAACCCCGTCTGCGTCGCAGACCCGATGCCAGCGGATGTACGCTTCGTGGTAATCTACCCGCAATGCGTTGAAGCCGAACACATCCATGCCGGTGGCGGAATTCGTTGTCAGCGAATCCGGCCGCGCAGCGCCGATGGTCAGCACATGCGGCAGTACGACGATGGCATCCGAGCCAAGGACCAGTCGCGCCCGCCACAACATCTCGGTATCGGCGCTCGCCCGCACGCCGTCATAGCAGCCCAGTCTACGCAGCGCTTCCGCCCGGAAGAGCATGAATGACGGATTGGCATAGATCGGGCTGGATCGCGGGACGAACCTCACGCGTCCCGCGGCGTCCATGCGGAACCAGCGCGAATTGACGGCGAGCACAGAGGGCTCCGAGAACGCCTCCATCTCGATTTCGATTCGTCTGGGATGCATCCAGTCATCGGCATCGTGGAAGGTGACGAATGCGCCTCGCGCAGCACCGATCGCGAGATTGCGGCAGGCATAGGTGCCCGCGTTCTGCGGTGTGCCTAGCGGCCGCACGCGCTGATCGCGTTCGGCGAAGCCCGCGATGATGGCCGCCGTGGCGTCGGTGCTGGCGTCATCGACGACCAGCACCTCGAGGTTCCGCCAGGACTGGTCGAGTACGCTGGCAAGCGCGAGCGCCAGGGTGGGAGCGGCATCGTGTGCACTGATCACCACGCTTACCAACGGGCCATCGACCGGCGGCGTGGATGGGCAGGCGAACCACGCCATTCCTGGCGGCGCGCCTTCCGGTTGCGGACAAGCGACACCGTGATGCGCGAACACGCCAGCGAGTAGCGCGCGCGCGCCGGCCGAGTCGCCATGGGCCAGGGCGATGTTGTGGCGCAAAAGAGCTTCGGTGCCGATCCGCTCAGCGACGGGAAGCCCCACGAGCGCGACGCGCGGGTCGTCAGCCCCCAGCAACGGCGCGGCACGGTCGGCAAGCCAGGGTCGCAGCCGCGGTGGCGTCTGTGCCCCCGAAAGAAGTGCGAAGCATCCTTCGGCGGATGCCTGATCCGACCCTGCCACCATCATCCCGAGGAGCCCGTTGGCTTCCGGATCCGCCGGCGCCAGCGCGCGTGCCTTGGCGAATTGCTCCGCGGCCGAGGCCCGGCCCCCCGTCGCGAGCATCGCATTGCCAAGCCGCGTGGCGAGCTGTGCCCTGAGCGCGGATGGCAGCATGCCGGGCTCTGCGGCGAAGTTGTCCAGGCTCATCAGGGCGCTGCGCGCCGCGCCCATGGTGCCGTAAGCGTGTGCCGCGGCCTGAACGGCTGCCAGGCGCAGTTCCGGGTCGGTCCATCGTGCGAGCAGTAGCTTCGCGGTGCCGACCACCGTCAAAGGATGGGCTTGGCGGGCAACGCGCGCTAGCAGCCGTCTCGCCTCGTTCGACGCCGCACCTGCCAAAGCATCAGCCAACGCCGCACCGGATTCCGCCACACCCGGCTGCGCCTTAGCTAGGAATCGAGCCGGCCGGTCCAGCGCGGAGCGGTCGATGAGGCGGTGCACGATGACGTCGCGAGTGGAAGGCGCCGCTTCGAGACGCTGAGCGGCCTCGGCGCGCCGCCCGAGGTGCCGCAGCGCCTCGGCCTCCAGCAGAGCGAAGCGCGCCTCGTCGGATCGGCGCGCGGCAGATTCGGCGATCATGGCAAGCGCTTCGGGCGCCTGACCGGCATCGAGGAGCGTTTGGGCACTTTCGGCCAGCGCCGCGGGATTGTCGGGCGCCGCTGTGCGCGCCTCCTGGAATGCAGCCAGGGCTTCATTGATCGCGCCACGGCTGCGAAGCAGCCGCCCAAGCGCCAAGCGCGCCTGCACCAGGTTGGAATCGTCGGCCGACACGGCGCCTAGCGCAGCTTCGGCAGCCTGCAAGTCGCCTTCCTGCCGCAGCAGCGCCGCATAGTCGATGAGCAGACCGCCGTCTCCGGGCTGTGCAATCATCAGGGGCGCAAGCATCGCGCGGGCGGCGGCGAGGTCGCCGGTCGCGATCAGCAACCGCACCATCTCACGTTGAGCCTGGAAATGCGCTGGATGATCCGCCAGGACCGATTGAAGCAGCGCGCGCGCGCGGTCCGGTCCGCCATGGGCACGTGCGGCGTGTGCCAGCGCCATACGCGGAGCGGGGGCGCGGGGAACGGCCACAGCGGCCGCCTGCCACGTGTCGATCGCCGCGGCTTGATCACCCGCCGACCAAAGTTTCCAGCCCTGCTTTGTAATGCTACCTACATCTTGCGGCCGAGCCAGAAGCTGCACCTGAACAGGGTGCGGCTGAGTGGCTGCCGAAGCGTTCGCCTCCGAGCCGCCGCCGGAATTCTGCCGGCTGTCCCTCGGCTGACAAAAGCCGCTTCCATGCATGCAGCAACTATGGCGCGCCTCCCGGATGCGGTCCAGCAGCCTCCGGCCCCCCGCCATTGCCGGGCGCTGCGCTGCTCACCGACCCGAGTTGCTACCGCGTCGCCATACGACATGAAGTGACGATGCCGCGCTGTGGAGAATGGCCCAAGAGCACGATGAAGGGTGGTAGATTGTGGGTAGTCGGCGGCTTGATCCTGCGCCGGCTTATCGCGGGAGCAACCGATGCCCGGGAGCCAAGCCGCTCAAGCTGAACGAAGCACTTCCGGCTTGGCGACACCGCGTGCTCCATAATTTGTCATGATGATCTCGGACACGCGCGTGGGTAGCATGGAGGGGCAAGACCACAATGCCTCACCAGGAAACGTTTTGATGCACACCGGGACGAGAAATGGCCTGCGCCTCGCCAGCGCGGCAGTGGCGTTGTGTCTAGCGGGACACGCCTTCCCGGCGGCGGCGCAGCAGCTCACCATGCCTCCTCTCCCGCCCGGCGCGCTTCTAACGGGTCCGATCGCCTTCCAGGGGGGCGGCGGCTTCATCCCTTCGATCATGACGGGGGTCGATGCCAACAACTACGTAGGCGCCTTCCCGCCTGTGCTGTCCTTCGTCCCGAATGCCCCGGCCGCCGTCGTCCTGACGTCGGCGCCGACGCAGTGGGTGCGCTTCTATACGGCCGGTGCAACGGGCGACATGGGATCGCCGATCGGCAGCTGGATCGCCACCACCAACAGCGTGCGCGGGCTGACGGCGGAACAGGTCAAGAATGTCCTGGCCTTGCCCTCATTGCCGACATCGCTTGCCGTCGTCCGCGCACCGGCGGGGGTCTGCGTGCTCGCGGCGCAGGGCAACGCCGTGCTCGGCAACTTTCCTGCCAATCCGCCCGATATCCCAACGCCGGGGCCGTGGGGACAGGGCGGTACGCCCCAGTACTACATCATTGGTCAGACCAGCAGCCCGAACTGCGTCGACGCCCAGAATCTTCCGGATGCCGCCTATATCGCGCAGCTCAACATGGGCACCTACGCGCTGGCCTATGCCCCGCAGGCAGGTGGAGGCAATGCCGGCGCCGTGGCCGCGGCCCTCGACAACGCGACGTTTCCGCCGCCGTTCACCGACATGGACAGCGTCTACAATGCGCTCGACATCCTCAACCTGACCGACCCGCCCGGCCTGCGGAACGCGCTCGTTCAGCTCGATGGCGAGATCTACGCCGATCTGCCGACCGTCGCGATCACCGGCAGCCAGCTCTTCCTCGGGGCGCTGCGCGATCAGATGCGCGTCGGACGAACGTTGGCCGGTGCGGGGCCGCTGGCCAACGTGCCGCCCACCAGCAGCGAGCCGCTCCGGGCATGGGTTACCGGCTTCGGCGGCGCCGGCTCTCTCTCCGGCAACGGCGATAGCCATGATGCCAACTTCGCGCTCGGCGGCATCGTGGGAGGCGTTGACTATGCTTTCCTGCCTACCCTTCGAGCCGGTGTCGCTCTCGGCTATGCCCGTTCCGGCTACTCGCTGGATGGGCTGTCGGGCAACGCGGACGTCAACCAGTACACGGTCGCGCTGTACGCGAGCTATGCACGCGGGCCGCTCTATCTCGATGCGGCCATCGGCTACTCCCACATGGATGCCGATGTGACGAGGAATGTAGCCTTCCCCGGCGTGATACGCAGCGCCAGCGGTGAGCCGCAAGGCAACGCTGTGCTTGCCAGCGCCGAGCTCGGGTATCATCTGCGCCTCGCGCAGGATACGGGGCTCACGCCGCTCCTTGGGCTGCAGGTGGTATCCGCCGCACAGGACGCTTTCACCGAGAACGGTGCGGGCGACATCAACCTGCGCGTCGCGTCCGAGACGACCTCGTCGGTCCGCAGCATCCTCGGCGCAGAGATCACGCAACGCGTCGCGGTCGGATCCGGCGTCCTTCAGGCTGCGCTCCGCCTGGCTTGGCTGCACGATTATGCAGGGACGGATCGTAGCATCGACGCTTCCTTCGCCGGCTTGCCGAGCGCGGCCTTCACGGTGAACGGCGTCCGCGCGCCACGCGACCTGGCCGCGATCGGCGTAGCGGCATCAATGCCGCTCGACTCGATGGAGCTATTCGTACGCTACGATGGGGCCATCGCCGCCGACTACGGCGTCCACAGTGGATCCATGGGCCTTCGCGTAGCCTTCTGAAGGCGCGCAGGCGGCTGGGCGTCCAATGTCCTGATTCGACGTCTCAGCCACTACCGGCACGGGCCGCGTCCGGCCAAACAAGAGTTCGGAATAGGTGGGTATGCCCCTCCGAACCACCCCGCCAGGTACTTGGAGCACCTGGACCGCAATCTCCTGGTGCCGGGCATCCCTGCCTCATTGACCCCTCCAGGCGCGCGCGGTGCACAAGGGCGGGTTCGGGCATCCATTCCAGCAGCGGCGCACAACGCCGAGTGAAGGTTTGCAAAGGCCCTTCGGCCTTTGCTGGGGTGGCTTGGAGGGGCAAAGCCCATCCAACTTCAACAGCCGAGGTCACCACGCCGACCTTCCGTGGAGGGCAACGCCCCTCCCTGCGTCACCGCGCCCGATCGGTCACGAAGGCCACGACATTCGCAAGCGCGGTCTTCTCGGCCGTGTCCGGGAAGGAAGCCAGCGCAGCGATCGCCTGCTCGCCGTACCGCCGCGCGCGGCGGATGGTGTCATCCAACGCGCCATGCCGGCGCATCAGCTCCAGCGCGTGCGCCAGGTCGTCGTCGCTCTGCTCGCGGTCTTCCTGCGTCCGGCGCCAGAAGGTGCGATCCTCCTCGCTCCCGCGCGCGAAGGCGAGCAGCACGGGCAGGGTGATCTTGCCCTCACGGAAATCGTCGCCGACCGTCTTGCCCAGCGCCTGCTGGTCGGCGCTGTAGTCCAGCGCGTCGTCCACCAGCTGGAACGCGATGCCGAGCGCCATGCCGAACTCGCGCAGCGCCGCCTGGCGCGCCGGCGGCTGGTCGGCCACCACGGCGCCGACCTCGGTCGCGGCCGCGAACAGGGCTGCGGTCTTGCCCTCGATGACGCGCAGGTACTGCGCCTCGGTCGTCGTCGTGTCGTTCTGGGTGATGAGCTGCAGCACCTCGCCCTCGGCGATGGTGGCCGAGGCGGCGGAGAGGATGCGCAGCACCTCGAGCGAGCCGTCCTCGACCATCACCTCGAAGGCGCGGGAGAACAGGAAATCGCCGACGAGAACCGACGCCTTGTTGCCGAACAGCGCGTTCGCCGAAGCCTGGCCGCGGCGCAGCGCGCTTTCGTCCACCACGTCGTCATGCAGCAGCGTCGCGGTGTGGATGAATTCGACGCACGCAGCCAGGTTGACGTGACGCGACCCGCGGTAGCCGCACATGCGCGCGGCCGCGAGCGTGAGCAGCGGCCGCAGGCGCTTGCCGCCCGCGGCGACGATGTGCGCCGCGAGTTGCGGGATCAGCGCGACATCGCTCTGCATGCGCTCGACGATGAGGCGATTGCAGGCGTCGAGGTCGGCCCGCACCAGCGCGATCAGGGCGCTGAGCGCGTCCTCGCCCTTGCGGGGGGCCGCGGCATGCTGCTGCCGCGCCATGTCGGCGCCGAGCGGCTTGGCGGAGGCGCTCACCCTTGCTCTTCTCCTGCTGGGGGCCGCACCATAGTCACGCCCCGCCCAGGCGGCAAGCAGCGGAAAACCAAGGGAATTGCATCGAGTATGCGTGTCGTTGCCACCACCACGGACCCGGTCCGGCTGACCTTCCTGCGGGCCCTGCTGGCCGATGCCGGAATCGACAGCATCGTGCTCGATGCCCACATCAGCGCGGTGGAAGGCGGCATCGGGGCCTTTCCCCGTCGCCTCGCGGTCATCCCCGACGATGAGGCGCGAGCGCGCGATGTGCTGCGGGAGGCCGGCGAGGCCGCCGTGTGACCGAAACGACCGAGGACACGCTGCTCGGCGGCCGCGTCCGATTGCGGCAGCCCGCAGTTGGCTTTCGTGCAGGGCTCGACGCCGTGTTGCTGGCAGCCTTCGTCCCTGCCCGGCCCGGCGAACGGGTGCTCGAGGCTGGCTGCGGGACCGGGGCGGCTTTTCTCTGCCTCGCCGCGCGTGTGCCGGGCGTGCAGGTGGCGGCGCTGGAGCGCGAGCCGGCGATGGCCACCCTCGCCCGCGCCAATGCCGCGACCAACGGCGCCGACGCGACGGTAACGGAAGGCGACGTGGCGGATACCGCGCTCGCTCGGCGGCTCGGCGCAGTCGACCATGCGCTGGCGAACCCCCCTTACTGGCCTGGTGGGACAGCGCCGCCGGGGGCGGTGCGCCGCGCTGCGACCCATGAATCCGGGCCCGGCCTCGCCGATTGGATCGGGTTCCTGGCCGCCGCGCTCCGCGACCGAGGCACGCTGAACCTGGTGCTGCCGGCCGCCCGCTTCGATGCCGGGATAGCGGCCTTGCGCCAGGCGGGGTGCGGGTCCGTCGTGTTGCTGCCGGTCGCGCCGCGGGCGGGCCAGGCGGCGAAGCGCGTCCTGATCCGCGCCCACAAGGCCGGCCGCGCGCCTGCGCGGCTGCTCCCGCCTTTCGTGCTGCATGAGGCCGACGGGGCCTTCACCGCCGCGGCCGACTCCATCCTGCGCCATGCCGCCTCGCTGGCGGCGGCATAGTCGCTACTGGTCCTTCACCTCGGGGTGGCGCAGCAGCCAAAGACGTTCATGCGCGGCAACCAGACTCTCAAGATTCTTGCGCCGGTTCGAATCGGGCGACGCCGGTCGGCGAGTGAGCATCATCTCAAGGATGCGGAGCAGTTCCTCGGCGACCTCGAAATCGCCCTGGTCGCAAGCGTGATGGAAAGCGATCAGGATCTTGTCGGACAGCCTGCGGGTATGCCGCGGCGCCGACGCACCGCCACGCCCACCCTCGGCGCCCATGGCGCCGTCGTGATCATCAAACGACATGATGCCCCTCCGCCGCCACCGATGCCCCAGCAGTGGCCGGACCCGGCAAGTCGGCCATTGGATCATACGGCCTGGATAGCCCAGACGGAACCCCGCGTGTCAAAACGCGCGAAGCTGTGCACTCACCGTCGAGGCGATGGCCTCCGGCGTGCTTTCTGGGCGGAAAAGGCTGCGGACGCGGCCGTCCGGTCCAACGAAGTAGATGAATGACGAGTGATCCATGAGGTAGTCTGAGGAATCCCGGGGCTGCACCTTCGCATAGTAGACGCGGTAGGCACGGGCGGCCTGGGCCACCTGCTCCGCGGTGCCGGTCAGGCCGACCATGCGCGGATGAAAGCGGGAGACGTAGTCGGCCAGCGCTTCCGGCGTGTCGCGTTCCGGGTCGATCGAGATAAGGACCGGCGTCACCCGCTCCCCGGCCGGGCCCATGGCGTCGAGCGCGGCGGCGATGGTGCCGAGCTCGGTCGGGCAGACATCCGGGCAGTAGGTGAAGCCGAAGTAGACCAGCATGCCACGACCGGCGAAGTCACGCTCGGTCACGGTCTTGCCGGTCTGGTCCACCAGCGTGAAGGGGCCACCGAGAGAGACGCCCGGTGCGACCTGCACACCGCCCGCAACGGCACCCGACATGTCCGATCCGGTCAGGCGAGCGAGCTGGCGCATAAAGGAATCGGCGACCGATTCCTCCGGCGCTCGCAGAAACCAGGCCATGGCCCAGACGCCACCGAGAAGGACCACGAGAAGGACGGAAACCGCACGAATGGCACGCATCATGATGCGGCGCAGTTAGTCCCTATCGCACGGGGCATGCAAGCGTAGCCCCGTGCGACGCTGCCCTGCCTCAGTGGCGGACGCTCTCGATCGCGCCCTCCGGCTGCGGCGAGGTGAAGACCTCATCGGCGAAAGCGTCCTCCCAGCTGCCGGCGGTGCTGGCCTTGGAGTATTCCGTCGCGCGATTCTCGAAGAAATTCGTGTGCTCGACCGCGTTCAGCATCTCATCGAGCCAGGGCAGTGGGTTCTTCTCGATATTGTAGAGCGGATCGAGGCCAAGCTGCTGCAGGCGCCGATCCGCGATGAAGCGGATGTATTCCTTGGTCTGCGCGGCATCGAGGCCCTGCACGCCACCCAGTTCGAAGGCGAGGTCGATGAAGGCGTCCTCATGCTCGACGATCGTCGAGCAGATGTCTGTCAGGTCCTGCTTCAGCTTCTCATTCCAGATTTCCGGATTCTCCTGCACGAAGGTGCGGAACAGGCGAATGACGGACAGGCAGTGCAGCGTCTCGTCGCGCACCGACCAGGTTACGATCTGGCCCATGCCCTTCATCTTGTTGAAGCGGGGGAAGTTCATGAGGATCGCGAAGGAGGCGAAAAGCTGCAGCCCCTCCGTGAAGGCCCCGAAAGCGGCGAGCGTCTTGGCGATCTCGGTCTTCGAATCGATCGAGAACGTCTGCATGTAGTCGTACTTGTCCTTCATCTCCTTGTATTTGAGGAAGGCCGTGTATTCGGTCTCGGGCATGCCGATGGTGTCGAGCAGGTGGCTGTAAGCCGCGACGTGGATGGTCTCGATGTTGCTGAAGGCGGACAGCATCATCAGCACTTCCGTCGGCTTGAACACCTGGGAATAGTGCTTCATGTAGCAGTTGTTCACCTCGACATCCGCCTGGGTGAAGAAGCGGAAGATCTGGGTGAGCAGGTTGCGCTCGCCGTCGGTCAGGTTCTTCTGCCAGTCCTTGACGTCGTCGGCCATCGGCACTTCTTCGGGCAGCCAGTGCACGCGCTGCTGCATAAGCCAGGCGTCATAGGCCCAAGGGTAGCGGAACGGCTTGTAGACCGGGTTCCCGGTGAGCAGGTCGAACTTCACCGGCAATTCGTCGGTCGTGGTGCCATCAGCCATGAGCCATCCCCAGCAAGTCTACGATGCGCGGAACCTACCATGTCTGGTGGCTCCGGCAATGCAAACCACAACATGTTGTAGAAGCGCGAGTCGTCAACCGACTCGCGCTTCTACCGCGCCGCAACCTCCGCTCCGCCCCAGCATTCCAGCAGCCGGATCAGGGACGTGACATCCTGGCCCTCCCCGCCCTGCGCCAGGGCGTGGTCGTAAAGCTGCTTGGCCGTGGTGCAGGTCAGCATGGTGGTGCCGAGCGCCTCGGCCTCGGCGAGTGCGAGACGGACATCCTTGCGCATCAGTTCCAGCCGGAACCCGAAATCGAAGCTGCGTTCGAGAACGGCCTTCGGCATGAAGACCTCGGTCGAGAAGGACCGGCCGCTGCTTTTTGCCACCACGGCGTGCATCACCGCAGGGTCAAGCCCGGCCTTGGCACCCATCACCATCGCCTCGGCGGTCGCGGCCCAGACCGTCGCGGCGATCAGGTTGTTGACCAGCTTCAGCGTCTGGCCCTGTCCGACGCCCTCGCCGACATGGATCGTGTTGCGGCCGATCGTCTCGAGAAGGCCGCGCACCTGGTCAAAGGCGGCGCGATCGCCGGAGGCCATCACGGACAGCGTTCCCGCCTTCGCCCCCGCCGCACCGCCGCTGACCGGCGCGTCCAGCACCGCGACACCGCGCGTGGCGAGGCCCGCCGCCACGTCCTGCGCCACCCGTGCGCCCGTCGTGGACAGGTCAGCATAGATGCGCATCGCGGCCCCCTCCACGAGGCCGCCCACGCCCAGCGCCACCTGCCGCACGACATCGGGCGTCGGCAGGCTGACGAAGACGACCGGCGCCGCATCGGCCAGCGCCGCGGGCGACGGCATGGCGACCGCGCCACGCGCGACAGCCCGTTCTACCGCCGTCGTGTCGACATCGTGCACCAGCAGGCGATGCCCCGCATCGATCAGCCGGTCGACCATCGGCGCCCCCATGGCGCCGAGGCCGACGAAGCCGATCGTGGCCCTGTTGCCGCTCACTGGCGCACCAGCGGGCAGCCGCCTTCGGCGAGCGGGCGGAATGCCTCATCCGCCGGAATCGTCGCCAGGATGCGATAGAGATCCCATTCGCCGCGCGATTCCTCGGGCCGCTTCACCTCGACGAGGAACATGTCGTGGACGTGGCGGCCATCCTCGCGCACGCGGCCGTTGCGCGCGAAGACGTCGTTCACCGGCAGTTCGCGCATCCGCGCGGCAACGGTCGGGCCGTCATCCGTGCCGGCCGCCTCGATGGAGCGCAGATAGTGGCGGACGGCGGAATAGACGCCGGCCTGGTACTGCGTCGGCATGGCACCGCGGTGGCGTTCGGCGAAGCGCCGGGCGAAGGCGCGGGTCTCGTCGTTCTGGTCCCAGTACCAGCCTTCGGTCGCCACCACGCCCTGCGCCGTCGCGAGGCCCAGCGCACGGATATCGGTGATGTTGACGAACATGCCGACCAGGCGTTGGCCGCGCCGCGTCAGTCCGAACTCGCCGGCCTGCTTGATGGCATTGACCGTGTCGTTCCCGGCATTCGACAGCGCCACCACCTGCGCCCGGGACGCCTGCGCCTGCAGGAGGAAGGAGGAGAAGTCGGCGGTGTTCAGTGGATGCCGCGCCCGCCCGGCGATCGTGCCATCCCCCGCGCGCACCGCGGCTTCCGAGGCGCGTTCGAGCGCATAGCCGCCTTCATAGTCCACGGTCAGGAAGTACCAGGACCGCCCGCCCTGCCCCATCACCGCCCGCGTCGTGCCGTAGGACAGCGCATAGCTGTCCGACACCCAGTGGAAACCGACCGGCGAGCATTGCCGCCCCGTCAGCTCGGTGCTGGCCGCGGAAGTGTTGATGATGATGCGGTTGCGCTCCCGCCCGATCTGCTGCACCGCGAGAGCGACCGCCGAATTCGGCATGTCGATGATCATGTCCACACGTTCGGTGTCGATCCATCGCCGGGCCGTGGCGCCGCCGACATCGGGCTTGTTCTGATGGTCGGCGAAGACCACGTCCACCGGCCGGCCGAGCGCGCGACCGCCATGGTCCTCCACCGCCATGCGGGCCGCGACGACCGAGCCGGGCCCGGCGAAGTCGGCATACGGCCCGGTCATATCGGTCAGCACGCCCACCCTAACGATGTCGTCGGAAACCTGCTGGGCGGCGAGCGCGGCAGGCAAAAGCCCGAGCGCAACCATGAGCGCCGCGGCGCTTGAACGCATGGACATTCTGTTTCCTCCTGGCGGTGGCGCCCCATTGGTCGGGGCGCCTTCCTGCAAGGGGGGAACGGTTCCAGAGCGGCCAGCCGCGGTCAATGGCCGCGGCTGCGCCCTACTCCACCCGGATGCCGGCTTCCCGCGCGACCACCGCATTCTCCGCCACCTCGCTGCGGATACGCTGGTCGAAGGCGGCGGGGCCCTCTGCGAGCACGAGGCCGCCGGTCTCCACGATGCGCCGCGCGATGGCCGGGTCCCGAAGCAGGCCGAGCACGTCGTTCGAGACACGGTCGACGATGGGCCGCGGCAGGCCCTTCGGCCCCATGAATCCGTACCACGGGCTGGTGTCCGGGATACCCATGCCGAGTTCCGCCAGCGTCGGCACCTCGGGCAACACCTCGACACGCTGTGGGCCGCCGACGGCGAGCGGCCGCAGCACCCCTTCCCGCACCAGGCCGATGGCACCCGACAGCGTGCTGAAGGTCGCGGCAACGCGCCCGGCGATCACCTCCTGCAGCGCCGGCGCGGCGCCGCGGAAGGCGACGACCGTCACCTCGATGCCGACCTTGGCACGGAACATCTCGGTCGCGAAATGCCCGGAAACCCCATTGCCGGAGGTGCCGAAGGTCATGCCGGGCTCGCGCTTCGCCGCCGCGACCAAATCCTGCGCGCTGCGCAGCGGCGAATTCCGCCCGACGAAGAGCACCGTCGGCGAGGCATACAGATTCACGATCGGCGTGAAGTCGTTGAGCGTGTCGTAGGGCAGCCGCGTATAGACGGCGGCATTGCTCGTATGGGTGCTGGCCGCAAGGAACAGCGTGTAGCCATCCGGCGCGGACCGCGCGACGGCCTCGGACGCAATGACCTGGCTGGCGCCGGCGCGGTTCTCGATCACGAGCGGCTGGCCCCATAGCCGCCCGAGCGGGTCCTGCAGCAGCCGCCCGCCGAAATCGGTCGGGCCGCCCGCAGGAAACCCGATGATGAGGCGGACCGGCTTGCTGGGCCAATTGTCCTGCGCGATGGCGGACCGACCTGCCGCCACCGAGGCCGTTGCCGCAAGGACGAGGTCCCGACGAGTTATCATTGACTGTTTCTCCCTCGTTGCCGGCATCGTTTCGTGCCGGGCGGAATGGGAAGGCTAGTGCATTTCCAAACCTGCGCCACCGGGGGGCGCTCTCGCGGGCCGTATCGCGGGGCCGAACCCAATGCCCACGCGGTTGCCGGCGCTGTTGCCGATCGGTAGCCTCGCGCTTCCACCGACATGGCAGGCAGCGGCGTGCGACGCAGGAAGCTTCTCGGCTGGACCGGCTGCGCGCTGGCTCCTTCGGTTGCGGGGGGGTCTCCCGCGGTGGGCTTTCGTCGCGTCAGGCCCGGCGAAGCCGGCTGGCCGGCCGAGGCCGAGTGGTCAGCACTCGATCGCGCCGTCGGCGGCAGGCTCCGTCGCCTCGAATCCCCCCTTGCCGCCTGCGCGGCCGCGCCGGATGGCGCGGCATGCGCGGCTGTCCGCTCGCGCCTGCGTAATCCCTTCTATCTCGGCGACGAGCCGGCGCTGACGCAGACGAGCGGCTGGGCCGGAGCCTGGCGTTCCGCCCCGAGCCACCTTGCGGTAGCGGCGCGCGACGCCTCGGATGTCGTCGCGGCGGTGAATTTCGCGCGGCGGCACCGGCTCCGTCTCGTCGTGAAGGGCGGCGGGCACAGCTACCAGGGCACCTCCAGCGCGCCGGATTCGCTGCTGGTCTGGACGCGCGCGATGCAGGACGTGACGCTGCATGACGGCTTCACCGCCAAGGGCTGCGTGGCGCCGCCGGTGCCTGCCGTTTCGATCGGCGCCGGCGCGATGTGGGGGCGTGCGTATGATGCGGTGACGACGCGTGGCGGCCGCTACGTGCAGGGCGGCGGATGCACCACCGTGGGCGTCGCCGGGCTGGTGCAGAGCGGCGGCTTCGGCAGTTTCTCCAAGGCCTATGGCATGGCGGCGGCGAGTCTCCTGGAAGCGGAGATCGTCACCGCCGACGGTACGCTGCACGTCGTCAACGACTGCAGCGAGCCCGACCTGTTCTGGGCGCTGCGCGGAGGCGGCGGCGGTTCCTTCGGTGTCGTTGCCCGACTCACCCTTCGCACACATGACCTGCCCGCATGGTTCGGAGGCGTGTTCGGCGCCATCCGCGCTACCTCCGACGCTGCCTACGGACGATTGATCGCGCGCTTCGTCAGCCACTACCGCGAGCACCTGTTCAATCCGCATTGGGGCGAGCAGTTCGCCGTACGCCCGGACAACACCCTGTCGATCGGCATGACGTTCCAGGGCATCGACGAAGCATCCGCGATGGCGGCGTGGCGACCCTTGCTCGATTGGGTGGCGGCGTCGCCAAGCGACTACGTGGTTGCGGAACCGGTCCGCGCCATCGCGTTGCCGGCTCGGCGCTTCTGGGATCCTGCCTTGCTTCGCACGCTCCCGGGCCTCGTTCTCCCGGACGACCGGCCCGGCGCGCCCAAGGGCAACCTGTTCTGGGCCGGCGATGCCGGCCAGGTCGGACAGTTCCTGCATGGGTACCAATCGGCGTGGCTGCCGGCAGCGCTGCTCACGCCTGGGCAAGACGCGGCACTCGCGGAGGCACTGTTCGAAGCGAGCCGGCATTGGCGCATATCCCTCCATACCAACAAGGGCATGGCGGGGGCGCCGGCGTCGGTCGTCGCCGACGCACGCAGGCTGCCCACGCATCCCGCCGTGGCCGATGCCTTCGCGCTTGCCATCAGCGCCGCCGAAGGGCCGCCTGCCTTTCCGGGCCAGCCGGGCGCCGAGCCCGATCTGCGACTGGCGCGACGTCACGCCTCAGCGATCGCGGCGGCCATGGATCGCCTGCGGCAGGTCGCACCAGAAACTGGCTCCTACCTCGCCGAAAGCGACTACTTCACGCCGCATTGGCAGGCCGCCTATTGGGGCCCGAACTATGCCAGGCTTCTCGCGGTGAAGCACCGCTACGATCCCGAAGGCCTGTTCTTCGTGCATAATGGCGTCGGCAGTGAGGGCTGGAGCGCTGACGGCTTCGAACGCCTGCCGTGAAGAAGCCGGTCGCGGTTGTGCGTCAGCCAGGCGCCACTGAGTTGCCGCTTGAGGCGACTGTCCAACTCCAAGCCTAGGTTGCCAGAGGCCTTGCGGCCTTTGGCGAGGTCATTTGCAGCGGCAAAGCCCCTGTTACTGACAGGCCAGGCATTCCTCGTAGTTGTTGCCGCTACCTGCCGCAGCCGCGAGTGGCAATTGCCGCTCGACCTTCGGCGGCGCGAGCAGGATATCCCCCTGCCCCACCACCTTCTCGCTGATCGTATCCGCGCGCTGGATTGAAAGGGACCGGCAGTAGTAGAGCGACTTCACGCCCTTCTTCCACGCGCTCATATGGATCTGGTGCAGGTCGCGCTTATGGACGTTGGCCGGCAGGAACAGGTTCACCGACTGCGACTGGCAGATGAAGGGCGTGCGGTCGGCCGCATGCTCGATCACCCAGCGCTGGTCCAGTTCGAAGGCGGTCTTGAACACCGCCTTCTCCTGCTCGGTCAGGAAGTCGAGATGCTGCACGGAGCCCTTGGTCACGGTGATCGTGGTCCAGGTCTCGTCGTCGTCGCGGCCGTGCTTCGCCAGCACCTTCTGCAGATAGGGGTTGCGCACGATGAACGAGCCGGACAGCGTCTTGTGGTTGTAGACGTTCGCCGCGATCGGCTCGATGCCCGGGGAAGCGCCGCCACAGATAATGCTGATCGACGCCGTCGGCGCGATCGCCATCTTGTGGGAGAAGCGCTCCATGATGCCGTATTCCGCGGCATCCGGGCACGGCCCACGCTCCTCCGCCAGTAGGATCGACGCCGCGTCCGCCTGCTCGCGGACGTGCTTGAACATCTTCTTGTTCCACACCTTCGCGACGACGGATTCGAAGGGCACGTTCATCTTCTGCAGGAAGGAGTGAAAGCCCATCACGCCGAGACCGACGGAGCGTTCGCGCATCGCGCTGTACTTCGCGCGCGCCATCGAATCGGGCGCGGTGTCGATGAAGGACTGCAGCACGTTGTCGAGGAAGCGCATCACGTCCGTGATGAACAGCGGATCGTCCTTCCACTCGAACCAGGTCTCGCAATTCAGCGAGGACAGGCAGCAAACGGCCGTCCGCTGCTCCCCATGCTGGTCGAGCCCGGTGGGCAGCGTGATCTCCGAGCAGAGGTTCGAGGTCTTCACCTCGAGCCCGGCGAGCTTGTGATGCTCCGGCTGCGCGCGGTGCACGTGGTCGGAATAGATGATGTACGGCTCGCCGGTCTCGATGCGGGCCGTCAGGATGCGGATCCACAGCGAGCGCGCCGAGACCTTGCGCATCACCGCTTGGTCCTTGGGCGACAGCAGCGCCCATTCCTCGTCGTTCTCGACGGCGCGCATGAAGGCGTCGGACAGCAGCACGCCGTGATGCAGGTTCAGCGCCTTGCGGTTCGGGTCGCCGCCGGTCGGGCGGCGCATCTCGAGGAACTCCTCGATCTCCGGATGATGCACCGGCAGGTAGCAGGCCGCAGAACCGCGCCGCAGCGAGCCCTGGGAGATCGCGAGCGTCAGGCTGTCCATCACGCGGATGAAGGGAATGACGCCGGAGGTCTTGCCGTTGCGCCCGACCTTCTCGCCGATCCCACGCAGATTGCCCCAGTAGGAGCCGATGCCGCCGCCCTTCGCGGCCAGCCAGACATTCTCGTTCCACAGCCCGACGATGCCGTCGAGGCTGTCGGAGGCCTCGTTCAGGAAGCAGGAGATCGGCAGGCCGCGCGTCGTGCCGCCATTGGACAGCACCGGCGTCGCCGGCATGAACCACAGCTTCGAGATGTAGTCGTAGATACGCTGCGCATGCGCCGCGTCATCGCCATAGGCGGACGCGACCCGCGCGAACAGGTCCTGGTAGGATTCGCCGGGCAGCAGATACCGGTCGTCGAGCGTCGCCTTTCCGAAATCCGTCAGCAGCGCATCGCGCGACGGATCGGTGCGGACCTGGCCATGGCCTTCAAGCTGGACTGCATCGAACACGGTAAACCCCCGAACCAAGTCATCCCCTGGGCATGCATCCTGCCGCCGCAGGGCCATTCGACACAAGATGTAGTCTTGCCACAGTCACACTGCCACCAGATCGGGTGGGCAACTGACCCCTTGCCAGAGTCCGAGCTTTGTCACAGCCGGAAATACGTTCCCGTTTCGTTCAGTCTCCCCCGACACCACCCCGCTGGCAAGCCAGGACTTTTCCACAGCCGAGAACGGGACCACTCTGCGCCTCGACGCAGGAGAATGCGATGCCGCTCAAGGACATTCTCGTCCATCTGGACACAACGGCCCGCTCCGCCGGCCGGCTGGAACTCGCCATCGACCTCGCCCGCAGGCATGACGCGCATCTGACGGCGCTTCACGTTGTCGATATCGGCCTGCCGCTGATCGGCATGGCCGACGGCAGCGGCGGGGCGGCGATCGCCAGCCTCGTCGACCAGATGCGTGAGGACGGTCTCGCCGACGCCCGGCGCATCGAGGCCACCTTCCGCGAACGCCTCCGCCAGGAAGGACTACCGGGCGAATGGCGCGTGGCCGAAGGCATGGTGGCCGAGATGGTCACGCTGCATGCCCGCTACGCCGACCTCGTCATCCTCGGCCAGGACGATCCGGATGCCCCAGGCACCAGCCCCGTCGGCCTGGCCGGGGATATCCTGTTCGGTGCCGGCCGTCCGGTACTCGTGGTTCCCTATGCCGGCAAGCATACGGCGGTCGGCCGGCGCGTGCTGATCGGCTGGAACGCCAGCCGGGAGGCAGCCCGCGCCGTCAATGACGCGCTCCCGCTGATCGCCTCGGCGGAGTCGGCGACCGTGCTCGCGGCCAATCCGCGCGGCGGCCTGGCGGGGCTGGGCGAGGAGCCGGGTGCGGACATCGCCCTCCACCTCGCCCGCCACGGCGCAACCGTGACGGTCGAACACCACGTCGCCCCCAGCGTGCCCGACGCCGACCTGCTGTTGAACCACGCGACCGACATGACCGCGGATCTGATCGTGATGGGCGCGTACGGGCATTCGCGGCTGCGCGAATTCGTGCTGGGCGGCGTGACGCGGACCATCCTGAAGCAAATGACGGTACCGGTGCTGATGTCGCACTGAACGCCGGGGGGACATCGCCCCTCCGGCACAGACTGAAAGACCGATACCGCCACGTTCGCTGTTGGAGCGGCTTTGCCCCTCCAAGCCACCCCAGCAAAGGCCGAAAGGCCTTTGCAAACCTCAATTTGGTGCGGTGCACCGCTGGCGGAATTGCTGTCGGAACCCGCCCTTGCGCACGCCAAAAACGGGCAGCACAGCCCGCCGCCTCGATACCAACAGATTGCGGTCCAGGGGGTCCAACCCCCTGGCGGGGTGGTTCGGAGGGGCAACGCCCCTCCGATCGCGCCTGACGCCAAGAACCTCCCTATCCAGCCTTCACACGCCGCCGGCGTTCCGCCGTGCCAGCCGTAGCCCCGCGATGTACCCCCACGCCATGTTCGGCCCGATCGTCGTACCGGTGCCGACATTGCGCGACCCGATCGGGTTCGCCATGGCGATTCCCGCAGCGAACAGGCCGGGGATGACGCTGCCGTCCGGCCGCAGCACCTCGGCGTGCTCGTTGGTGCGTGCGCCGCCCTTGGTGCCGAGGATCGAGCGGCTCAGCGGCAGCGCCAGGAAGGGGGCCTGCACGATCGGGTCCATGCCGGCGCGACGCCGCTTGTCGCCCGCCGCGGCGGGGTCCGGGCGCGCCGGGCGGCCGAAATCCTCATCCCTGCCGGAGATGGCGAAGGTGTTGAAGCGAGCGACGCTCGCCTCCAGGGCCGCCGGCTCGATGCCGATCAGCGTCGCAAGGCCCGCGATGTCCGGCGCCTGCCGCGCCCAGGCCGGGTCGGCCTTCGTCGCCCAGCGCACCGGCGGCACCTGGTCGAGCATCCGCGCATCGGTGATCACCCAGGCCGGCAGGTGAACCGGCTCGCCGGTGGTCGGGTCGCGGCGGTCGAGCTCCTCGCCGATGTTGAAGGTCAGTTCATTCATGAAGCGCCGGCCGGTGCGGTCCACCAGCATGGCGTTCGTCTCGGTGTGGAAGGGCACCGGCTGGGCGAGCACCCGGCCCTGGTAGCGCACGGGGATGGACGGCGCGATCGTCGCCTGGTCCATATGCGCCAGCGCCGCGCCGGCCGCCTCGGCCATGCGCTGGCCGTCGCCCTCATGCGCCGCCGGGCTGCCGAGATAGTCCACCGGCCCCGGGAAGTGCCGCTGCATCAGCGCCGCATCCCATTCGAAGCCGCCGGTCGCGATGACGACGCCGGCGCGCGCTAACCAGGTTTCACGCCGGCCGCCGCGTTCGACCACGGCGCCGGTCACGCAGCCGGCCACATCCTGCGTCAGTTCGACCGCGCGGGCGGGGAGTTCGATCCGCACCCCGGCATCCAGGCAGCCGCGCAGCAGCCCAGTGACCAGCGCTGTCCCCTTGCCCCGCGCATTGACCAGCCAGCGCCACGCCAGCCGGGGCGCCAGCGCCAGCGCGGTCCGGTAGGGCTTGTGATAGATGTCGGTGGTCACCGCCTCGTGGTACGTGAAGATCTCCGGGATCGTGGATTTGCGGATCCGGAAGGCGAAGCGCCCCGCCCGCCAGCGGCTGAGTGCCCGCGGCGAGACCATCCGCCCCTTCAGCTTCGCCCCCGGCAGCGTCCGCAACGGGTCGGGTTCCGGCGTCAGGGCGAAGCGCAGCGGCGTCGCGTCCTCGACGAAGCGCAGCATCTCCGGCGCGGCGGCGACGAAGGCCCGCCACAGTGCATCCTCGGTTTCCGCCCAGCCCTCGGGTGCCGCGGCGCGGATATAGGTCAGCGCCTCCTCGACGCTGTCCTCGATGCCGGCTTCCGCCGCGTGATGGTTGGCCGGCACCCAGGTGCCTGCCCCGGACATCGCCGTGGTACCGCCGAGCCGGTCGGTCTTTTCCAGAACCGTGACCGAGAGGCCCCGGCTCGCTGCGGTCAGTGCCGCCACCAGCCCCGCCGAGCCCGAGCCCAGCACCAGCACGTCCGTATCGAATGTCGCCATCCACCGGTCATCGCGCCACGCCCGCGCGCGGGCAAGGGGGCGGGGCGCGTCATCCGCGGCACAGATGGCGATAATGCCGCAATCCGATTGGCGAAGCCCGTCGGAAAGGCGCATCTGGACGGGCAGACGAAGGAGCATCCGTCATGCCCGACACCCTGCCGCAGCCGAGCGCCCCCCGCCCCGCCATCCATCCGGGCGCGCGCATCGGCCATGTCCATCTGAAGGTCGCGAACATCGAGCGCGCCCTCGCCTTCTGGCGCGACGTGATCGGACTGGAGGAACAGCAGCGCTACGGCGACCAGGCCGTCTTCCTGTCCGCCGGCGGCTACCACCATCACATCGCGCTCAACACGTGGGAGAGCAAGGACGGCGCCTGGCCGCCGCCGGGCACGACCGGACTGTTCCACGTCGCGCTGCTTTACCCGGATCGCCCTGCGCTGGCTCAGGCCCTGCAGCGGTTGCTCGATGCGGGCTGGCCGCTGGAAGGTGCGTCGGACCACGGCGTGTCGGAGGCGATCTACCTGCGCGACCCGGACGGCAACGGCGTCGAGCTGTATCGCGACCGGGAGGAAGCCGACTGGCCGCGCGACGCGGCGGGCCGGCTGGCGATGATGACGAAGCGCCTCGATCTCAACGCGCTGCTGGCCGAGGCCGGTTGAAGCAGATCGTCGCGTAATCGTGATTATATCGGTTCCGTCGCGGGAGTAGCGTGCGCGGCGGAGGATCCGACCATGAAGACGATGCTCCTGCTGTTCGGCGCGGGCTGGATCGTTGCCGCGCACGCCGTCCCCGCCGCCGCGCAGAGTGAGACCGCGGCGCGGCGGGAATGCATGCAGGCGATGCGCGAACAGGGCGTCCGCGGCTTCGCGCTGGAATACCCCCGCTTCAGTCGAACGTCTGACGGCGCCTCGTTGATCGGCACGATGGTCCAGGGCCCGGTGCGGCTCGACTTCAGTTGCGCGATCGACCGGCGCGCCAAGGTAACGGACCTGTCCGTCAACCGCCCCACGCGGTAGCCGCCTCGCCCCGCTACGCGAGGAGTGCGCCGGCGCGAGATCGAGCGGATTCGACTGCAATTGCGCCGAACCAAGCACGTCAGCCGCCGGCGGCTTCCTCACGCAGCATTTCCAACTCCAGCCAGCGTTCCTCGGCCGCCGCAAGCGCCGCCTGCGCGGCCCCCAGCGCCTCGGTCGCCTTGGTGAAGCCGGCGGGATCGCGGGTGTAGAAGGCGCTGTCGCTGACCTTCGCCTCCAGTGTCGCGATCTCCTTGCCGAGCGTCTCCATGCGCGCCGGGAGCGTCTTGAGTTCGTGCTGCTCCTTGGCATTCATGCGAACACGCTTGGCGGTTGGCGGCGTGCGCGGCGCGGTTGCCGGCTTCGGCGCGGCGTCGGGCTTCGTGGGGGTGTCGATGGCACGCGCCCGCACGCCATGCCCGCGCTGCGCCACCATGTCGGTGTAGCCGCCAGCATAGTCCTGCCAGTGGCCCTCCCCTTCCCAGGCGACCACGCCGGTCACGGTACGGTCGAGGAAGTCGCGGTCGTGGCTGACGAGGATGACCGTGCCGGCGTACTCCGCGACGAGTTCCTGCAGCAGATCCAGCGTCTCAAGGTCGAGGTCATTCGTCGGTTCGTCCAGGACCAGCAGGTTGGACGGCTTGGCGAAGGCGCGCGCCAGCATCAGCCGCCCACGCTCGCCGCCCGACAGCGCCGACAGCGGCGTGCGCGCCTGTTCCGGCGTGAACAGGAAGTCCTTCATGTAGCCGATCACGTGGCGCGGCTGGCCGTTCACATGCACCTGGTCGCCGCGCCCTTCGGTCAGCGCCTCGGCCAGCGTGACCGACGGATCGAGGCTCGCGCGCCGCTGGTCCAGGCCGACCATTTCGAGCCCCGTCCCGAGCCGCACCTCGCCACTATCCGGCGCGAGCACGCCGATCAGCATGTTCAGGAGGGTCGTCTTGCCGGCGCCATTCGGCCCGACGATGCCGACGCGGTCGCCGCGCATGATGCGCGTCGAGACGTCCCGCACCACGACACGATCCCCGAAGGCCTTCGAGATGCCGTCCGCGGCGATGACAAGATTGCCCGATCCGGCCGCCTCGGCGGCATTCATCGTCACGCGGCCCGGCGCGGTCACGCGCTCCCGGCGTTTGGCCCGCAGCGCATGCAGGTTCTCCAGCCGACGGACATTGCGCTTGCGCCGGGCGGTGACGCCATAGCGCAGCCAATGCTCCTCGCGGACGATCTTGCGCGCGAGCTTGTGCGCGTCCCGCTCCTCGTCCTCGAGCACCTGGTCCCGCCATTCCTCGAAATGCGCGAAGCCGCGGTCGATGCGTCGCGTGGTCCCGCGGTCCAGCCAGACCATGGCGCGTGAGAGGCGCTCGAGGAACCGCCGATCGTGGCTGATCAGCACCAGCGCGGAGTCGAGCGACGCCAGTTCCCCTTCCAGCCATTCGATAGCCGGCAGGTCGAGATGGTTGGTCGGTTCGTCCAGCAGCAGGATATCCGGCGAAGGCGCCAGGGCGCGCGCGAGCGCCGCGCGCCGCGTCTCCCCCCCCGACAGCGACGCCGGCTTCTCCGCCCCCGTCATGCCGAGCTGTTCCAGCAGGTAGCGCGCGCGGTACGGATCGTCCGACGGACCGAGCCCCGCCTCGACATAGGCCATCACGTCCGGAAAGGCGGCGAGGTCCGGCTCCTGCTCCAGGTAGCGCATCGTCGCGCCTGGCTGGACGAAGCGGGTGCCGCCCTCGGCCTCGATCGTGCCGGCGGCGATCTTCAGCAGGGTGGACTTGCCGGAGCCGTTGCGCCCGACCAGGGCGAGGCGCTCGCCGGGCGCGACGGACAGGTCCGCGCCATCGAGCAGCCGCGTGCTGCCGAAGCCGTGACGGGTATCGGTGAGAAGCAGGAGGGGTGGCGCCATGCGGCGTTACCTCGCCGCCCGCGCCGCCCGGGTCAACCTCGGCGCAGCCGGGCGGCGAGGCGCCCGTCGATCAGGACGAGCCCCGCCCCGATCAGCGCCATCCCGATCAGATGCTGCACCGCCAGCCTTTCCCCCAGCACCAGCGTGCCGAGCAGGATGGCGCTGACCGGCACCAGGAACGTGACGAGCAGCAGGTTGACCGCTCCGGCCAGGGCCAGGATGCGGAAATAGAGGACATAGGCGATCGCCGTGCAGAACACCGCCAGCCCGCCCAGCGCCGCGAGCACCGCCGCCGGCGGCATCGGCCGCTCCCATGGCGCTTCGATCGCGAGCGCGAGCGGCACCATCATCAGCGTGGCGGCCGTGAGCTGCCCGAGCGCCGCCTGCATCGGCGCCACTCCCACCCGGCCGAGCCGCCGCCCATACACCCCGGCGCAGGCGTAGGAGAACGTGGCCAACAGCATCGCGACCGTCGCCGGCAGCGACGCCGTTGTCCCACTCAGCAGGTCCATCCCGCTCATCGCCGCGACACCGGCGAAGCCGAGCACCGCCCCGGCCAGGCGCGGGGCGGTGATCCGTTCCTCCCGCGTCGCCACATGGGCCACCAGCACGCCCCATAACGGCGTGGTCGCGTTCAGGATGGCGGCGAGCCCGGACGGCAGGCTCTGCTGCGCCCAGACGATCAGCGAGAAGGGAATGGCGTTGTTGAGCATGGCCATGACCACGATCGCCCGCCAGGCCCGCGCCCCGCGCGGCGGCGCGACGCCGAGCGCCGGCAGCGCCGCCCACAGCACGACCGCCGCCAGCCCTACCCGCACCGCGACGATGGTGAACGGCGGCAGCGCCGTGACGGCGATGCCAACGAAGAAGAACGATCCGCCCCAGAGGACGGAAAGCAGGAGCAGCAGCGACCAGGCGAGCGCAGACATGGCGGCGTCTTGGCAGGTCGCACACGCTCCCACCACTCCGCGTGTTGCGCCGGGGCGCGGGGATCCAGCGCCAGGAAAATCGGGAGGGGAAAAGCTCCTCACCGCCCGGCTCCGGCGTTCCTGAAATTTCCCCTCGTGCAATCGCCGCCCCGATCGGGCAAAGCGCGCCCATGATCACCGGCCGTTTCGTCGAACCGCTGGGCCTCATCACGGGCCCCGTCGCTTTCCATGCCCTGCGCGAGGGCTTCGCCCTGCCTCTCCAGGGTGGCGACATCGCCTTCACCTTCGTGCGGCTCATCGAGGATGGCGAGGACCTCGGCGTCGGCCCGATCAAGGAAGTGCCGGAAGACTGGCACGAGGCGATGCATGCCATCGCCCAGCGTCCCGCACCCTTCGCCGGCCTGCCCACCGATCGCCCGCTGGTCATGGGCATCATCAACGTGACGCCGGACAGCTTTTCCGACGGCGGTCTCCATGCCGAAACCGACGCGGCCATCGCCGCCGGCCATGCGATGCTGGAGGCGGGCGCGGACATCCTCGACATCGGTGGCGAATCGACGCGCCCCGGCGCCGCGGCGGTGACGGTGGAGGAGGAGATCGCCCGCATCCTGCCGGTGGTCCGTGAACTGGCGAAGGCAGCGCCGGTCAGCATCGACACGCGCAATGCGGCGACCATGCGCGCGGCGCTCGAGGCCGGCGCGGAGGTGATCAACGACATCTCTGCCCTGCGCCACGACGCGGAGGCCCTGCGTCTCGTCGCCTCATCCGAGGTACCGGTGGTGCTGATGCACATGCCGGGCGACGACCCCACAACGATGCAGTCGCTGGCGGAGTACGACGATGTCGCCGTGCAGGTCGCCGGCTTCCTGCGCGACCGCATCGCGATGTTGGAGGCACGTGGCATTCCGCGCGGGCGCATCGCGCTCGATCCGGGCATCGGTTTCGGCAAGACGCTCGACCACAACCTGGCGCTGATCGACCGGCTGCCGCTGATCGCGGCACTTGGCTGCCGCGTCGTGCTGGGCGCGTCGCGCAAGCGCTTCATCGGCACGCTGTCGGGCGTCGAGGAAGCCGGGCAGCGCGTGCCGGGCAGCGTCGCGGCGGCGATCGCGGGCGCGGCGCGCGGCGCATCGGTGCTGCGCGTCCATGACGTGGCGGAGACGGTGCAGGCGCTGTCCGTCTGGCGCGCCTGCGGCATGGGGCGGGAGCCGGGGCGGCCCCCGGCCGCCTGAGAGCGCGCGACGCGCTACAGCGTCTGCTCCCACGCCTCCGGGAAAAGCCGGTAGCCATCGCCCTCGCGCCCGAGATGGGCCGTCGCCGGGAAGTGCAGATGCATGCCGGCGATGTGCGTCTTCTCCGTCGCCACCATGTCGAAGACGCGTCGGCGCGTGGCCGCGGCCTGCGGCGGGTCCACGTCGAATAGGATGGTCACCTCCGGCCGCGGCACCTGCACTTCCGGCAAGTGGACGATGTCGCCCCAGATCAGCAGCGACTGCCCGCCCGAGGCGATGAGGTAACCGCAATGCCCCGGCGTATGGCCGGGGAAGTGCATCGCGGTCACGCCCGGGAAGACTTCCGCACCATCGTTGAAGAAGCGCATGCGGTCGGCGTAGGGCGCGATCTGCCGCTTCGCCATGGGGAAGTAGGCACCGCCGGTCGGCACGCCCTGGCCGGTGCGGGCGACCTCGGCCTCCGCTTCCTCGCTGGTCCAGTAGGCGTGCTCGGCTTCATGCATCACCAGTTCGGCGCCGGGGAAGAAGGCACCGCCATCGGCGGTGGCGAGGCCGTTGGAATGGTCGGGGTGCAGGTGCGTCATCAGCACCGTGTCGATCTCCCCCGGTGCGATGCCGGTCGCCGCGAGATTTCGGAGAAGCTGCCCTGAGCTTTTCTGCATATGCGTCCCGGCGCCCGTGTCGATCAGTGCCACGCGGCCCCCCGGTCCATGGATCAGGAAGCAGTTCAACGATGTACGCCGCGGTACCGGCCGGAACACCGCGCGCAGCATGTCGGAGGACTCCTCGACGCCGATGTTCTGCAACACCGCCATGGAGCCTTCGAGGAAACCGTCGCTCACCACGGTCAGCGTGATGTCGCCGACGCGGCGGTGATGGATGGCAGGCACTTGGGCGGTGGGCGGGCTCGGCATGGATTCGTCTTCTCCCCTGGTTAGGTGCCAACAGAGCATGCGCCGGCGGGCCCGCCAAACCGGCGCCCGCCCCGCGCATGGACGCTGCCGCCCGGTCCGCGATAGGAGTGGGGTCAAGGAGCGCCCTGCCATGCCCAAGGACAACCCGCCACCGAGCCCGGCCCGCCGCCTGTTCGGCACAGACGGCATCCGCGGTACCGCCAACCAGGCGCCGATGGACGCCGGCACGGCCCTGCGTCTCGGCCAGGCCGCCGGCCGGTATTTCAACCGGGGCGCGCATCGTCACCGCGTCGTCATCGGCAAGGATACGCGCCTGTCCGGCTACATGCTGGAACCCGCACTCACCGCTGGCTTCATCGGTGCCGGCATGGATGTGGTGCTGGTAGGGCCGCTGCCGACGCCGGCGATCGCGCTGCTGACGCGTTCGCTGCGCGCTGACCTCGGTGTGATGATCAGCGCATCGCACAATCCCTACGAGGACAACGGCATCAAGCTGTTCGGCCCGGACGGGCTGAAACTGACCGACGAGCAGGAAGCGGCGATCGAGGCGCTGATGGCCGGGGACCTTGCCGCCGCCATGGTCGCGCCGTCCCGACTCGGCCGCGCCAGCCGGCTTGAGGACGCGCCGGGCCGCTACATTGAGGCCGCGAAATCATCCTTCCCACGTGGCCGCACGCTGGAAGGCCTGCGCATCGTCGTCGACTGCGCCCACGGCGCCGGTTACCGGGTCGCACCCACCGTGCTGTGGGAACTGGGCGCCGAGGTCGTGCCGGTCGGCGTCGCTCCGGACGGGTTCAACATCAACAAGGGCGTCGGCTCGACGGCGCCGGGCGCCCTGGCGACGCTGGTGCAGGAACGCCGCGCCGATCTCGGCATTGCGCTTGATGGCGATGCCGACCGCGTCGTGCTGGTGGATGAGGGCGGCCAGCTGGTCGATGGCGACCAGATCCTGGCGCTCATCGCGCGGTCCTGGCTGGCGCAGGACCGGCTGCGCGGCGGCGCCGTGGTCGCGACCGTCATGTCCAACATGGGGCTGGAGCGCTTCCTCGCCGCGCGCGGGCTCGGCCTGCTGCGCACGTCGGTCGGCGACCGCTATGTCGGCGAGCGGATGCGCGAGGCCGGCTGCAACCTGGGCGGAGAGCAGTCCGGCCACATGATCATGCCGGATTTCGGCACGACCGGCGACGGCCTGATCGCGGCGCTGCAGGTGCTCGCGGTGCTGGTCGAGGAACAGCGCCCGGCGAGCGAGGTGCTTCGCTGTTTCGCGCCCCTGCCGCAGCGCCTGGTGAATGTGCGCTTCGCCGGTGCATCGCCGCTGAACGATCCGGGGGTGAAGGCGGCGATCGCGGCGGAGGAAGCGGCCCTGGGCACGCGGGGCCGCGTGCTGATCCGCGCGAGCGGCACCGAGCCGGTGATCCGCGTGATGGCGGAGGCGGAGGACCAGGCGCTGGTGGAGAGCACGGTGGCGAAGCTGGCGGACGCGATCCGAGCGAAGGCGCGGGGAGCATGAGCGCGGCTGCCCCGCCGGGAGGAGGCGCATGAAAGGCCGCGTCCTGATCATCGCCGGCAGCGATTCCGGCGGCGGCGCCGGCATCCAGGCCGACATCAAGGCGGTGACGGCGCTGCGCGGCTTCGCCATGACGGCGATCACCGCGCTGACCGCGCAGAACACGCTCGGCGTCCATGGTGTCTCCGGCGTGCCGATCGACTTCGTCCGCCAGCAGATCGCCGTGGTGCTCGATGACCTCGGTGCTGACGCGGTCAAGACCGGCATGCTGCACGATGTGGCGGTCATCGAGGCGGTGTGCGACGAGTTGGCGGCCCGGGCGCGCGGCGTCCCGCTCGTCGTCGATCCGGTGATGATCGCCAAGGGCGGGCATCCTCTGATCGCCGCCGATGCCGTGGCGACGCTGAAGGCGCGGCTGCTGCCGCTTGCAACGGTCATCACGCCGAACCTGCCTGAGGCGGAAGCGCTGGTGGGCCGCCCCATCCGCACGCTGGCGGACATGCGGGCGGCCGCCGAGGCGCTGCGTGGCCTTGGCGCGCCAGGCGTGCTTCTGAAGGGCGGACACATGGACGGTGCGGAACTGACCGACCTGCTCGTCACCGCCGACGGAACCGAGGAATTCACCGCCACGCGCATCGAGACGCGCCATACCCACGGGACCGGCTGCACCTTGGCCAGCGCGATCGCGACAGGGCTGGCGCAGGGGATGTCCCTGCGCGATGCGGTCGGGCGTGGGCGGGCCTATGTCCTTGCGGCGATCGCCGCTGCGCCCGGTTTCGGCGCCGGGCATGGGCCGCTCGACCACGGCATCACCGTCGATACGGACCGTATCCCGCGTTAACCCGCGGTTTACCCCAGGCGGCGAGGATGCAGCATGAACATCACCCTCGCGCAGGTGCAGATGTTGTTCGGCGTGTCGCCCGCCGGGGCGGCCTCCTCGGGCACGGCTGCCGAGGCCATTCCAGCCCTGCGCCGCGCCACGGCCGAGGGTGCCGAGGAGAAGGGCATCGCGCGGGAGGAGAAGGACCCCGTCACGATCTCCGCGCTGGCGCAGTTCCGCACGGCGCTGCACAAGGCCGGCAGCATCGAGGGGGCGCTGTCCGACCCACGCATCCTCAAGGTGCTGCTGCCGGCGCTCGGGCTCGCGGGACAGGAGGGCAACATCGCCCTCGCGCGCAAGGCGCTGCTGTCCAACCCGGCGGATCAGAAAGGCCTTGCGGCGCAGCTCGGCGCCACCTGGAAAAGGGCGGCCGAGACGCTCGGCGTCCATGCGAGCGGGCTGGACGGCCTGCGTGAGAGCAAGCTCGTCCAGACCCTGACCGAGGGCTACGTGAAGTACCAGTACCGCTCCGGGCTGGATGAGCGACAGGCCGGCATTTCCGATGCGCTCTACTTCCTCGATGCCGCGTCCGGGGCGGGCGACGTCTATGACGTGCTGGGCGATGCGGTGATGCGGCGCGTCGTGACCGGCGCGCTCGGCCTGCCGGATCAGATCGCAGTACAGCCGGTCGAGACCCAGGGCCGGGCGGTCACCTCCCGGCTCGACATCGCGGATCTGAAGGATGCGCGGCAGGTGCGGAAGCTCGCCGAACGCTACCTGATCGCGGCGGCGAACAAGGCGGCGGAGAGTCAGGCCGCGAATGCTGCGACCGATCCGATGGCGATGATCGCCTCGCTGGCCGTCAGCCTGCGCGCCTGATCACCCTGCATCGTCCCGCGCGGGTTCGCGGCCGAGCCAGCCCTCGGCGTAGGCGCGGCGCACCACCACCGCGCCGGCGGCGGCGAGCGGAGCAGCCAGCGCGACACCGAGCAGCCCGAAGAACGACGCCATCAGCACCTGCGCGAGCAGCAGCGCCGCCGGCGGCAGGTCGGCCATCTCAGCCTGTACGAGCGGCGTCAGGATGTTGCCCTCGATGAACTGCACGCCCGTGTAGAGAAGCGCCACCCACAGCGCGAGCCAGGGCGAGATCGTCGCAGCCAGCAGCATCGCCGGCACCGCCGCGATGACCGGGCCGATATTCGGGATGAAGCCGAGCAGTGCCGCCAGCACCGCCAGCACGCCGGCGAGCGGCACGCCGAGCAGCATCAGCCCGATCCAGGTCAGCACGCCGCTGACCACCATGGCGAAGGCCTGGCCGGCTAGCCAGCCACGCAGCACCCAGCCGCATTCCCGCAGCGCGGCGGCAGCCCGGGTGTCGATGGACGGATGCAGCAGGGCGCGCAGCCCCGCAACGTAGATGGTCGGGTGCAGCGCCAGGTAGACGCCGAGGAGCAGGATCACCGCTGCATTGCCCAGCCAGCCGAGCGTCGTGCTGGCCGCTGTCGCGGCGAAGCCCATGCCGCCGGTGGCGCTGTCATCGGGCAGCGCCATGCGCTCGGCGAACCAGGCGCCCCACTCGTTCTGCATCAGGCGCTCGCGGAAGGACTCGAAGCTGCGGGGAAGGTCCTCCGCGAGCTGGCCGGCCTGCTCGGCCAGGGGCCCTGCGGCCAGTGTGCCCGCCGCAACGGCCAGCAGCAGGATGCCGAGCAGCACGACCAGTACCGAGATCCAGCGCGGCAGGCCGGTCCAACCCATGAGCAAGGTCGCCGGCAAGTTCAGCGCGACCGCCAAGAGCAGCCCGGCGAAGCCGAGCAGCGGCACTTCCGGTGCGAAGATGAAGAGCGCCAACAGGAGGATGAGGATGATGAGGACGGAAGCCTGGGCGCGCGACATGGCGGCGTAACGGCTGGTGCGACTGGCGGTTGCGTCGCCGGTTCGGCGGGCGTATCCAGGCGGCGGGCCACGCCCCCCCACCGGGGCGCATCCGCTTCTGGAAGGGAGCTGCATCATGGCAACCGCCAACCCCAAGCCTGGACTCCGTCCGGCCAATCCTGCTTTCTCATCCGGTCCCTGCGCCAAGCGTCCCGGCTGGACGCTCGCCGCGCTGGAAGGCGCGCTGCTCGGGCGCAGCCATCGCGCGAAGGAACCCAAGGCCCGTCTGGCCGAGGTGATCGACCGGTCGAAGGCCATTCTGGGCATGCCGGCCGATTGGAAGCTCGGCATCGTGCCGGCCTCGGACACCGGCGCGGTCGAGATGGTGCTGTGGTCGGCGCTCGGCGCGCGCGGCGTCGACGTGCTGGTGTGGGAGTCCTTCTCGAAGGAATGGGCGACCGACATCGCGAAGCAGCTCAGGCTGAAGGATGCTCGGCTGATCGAGGCGCCCTACGGCAAGCTGCCCGACGTGGCGCAGGTCGATCCGGCGCGCGACGTGGTGTTCGTATGGAACGGCACGACCTCGGGCGTGCGGCTGCCCAATGCGGACTTCATCAGCGATGCGCGTGAGGGCCTCGCGATCTGCGATGCGACCAGCGCGGCCTTCGCGATGGACCTGCCCTGGCACAAGCTCGATGTCGTTACCTGGTCCTGGCAGAAGGTGCTGGGCGGGGAGGCGGCGCATGGGATGCTTGCCCTGTCCCCGCGCGCCGTCGCGCGGCTGGAATCCTTCAACCCCGACCGCCCGCTGCCGAAGATCTTCCGCATGACCAAGGGCGGCAAGCTGATCGACGGCATCTTCAAGGGCGAGACGATCAACACGCCATCGATGCTTTGCGTCGAGGATGCGATCGACGGCCTGCGCTGGGCTGAATCCGTCGGCGGCCTCAAGGGGCTGATCGCGCGGTCGGAGGCGAATCTCGCCGCCATCGCGCGCTGGGTCGCCACGGAGCCGGGCTACGATTTCCTCGCGGAGGACGCGGCGACGCGGTCCTGCACCTCGATCTGCCTGAAGATCACGGCGCCCTGGTTCGTCGGCCTGGCCGCTGACGCGCAGGCCGCCGCCGCGAAGAAGATCGCGTCGCTGCTGGAGAAGGAGGGCGTCGCCCTCGACGCCGGTGCCTATCGCGACGCGCCGCCGGGTCTGCGTATCTGGGGTGGTGCGACCGTCGAGACCAGCGACATCGAGGCACTGCTGCCCTGGCTCGATTGGGCACTCGCGACCGTCGAAGCCGAGCTGGTGGGGGCCTGAGCCATGCCGAAGGTCCTGATCTCCGACAAGCTCTCCCCCGCCGCCGTCCAGATCTTCAAGGACCGCGGCCTCGATGTGGACTTCAAGCCGGGCCTGAAGCCCGCGGAACTGCGCGAGATCATCGCTGGCTATGATGGCCTCGCCATCCGCTCGGCGACGAAGGTCACGCGCGAGCTCCTCGACGCCGCGCCGAAGCTGAAGGTCGTCGGCCGCGCGGGCATCGGCGTGGACAATGTCGATGTGACATCCGCCACCGCGCGCGGCGTCGTGGTGATGAACACGCCCTTCGGCAACGCCATCACCACCGCCGAGCACGCCATCGCGATGATGTTCGCGCTGGCCCGCCAGATCCCCGAGGCCTCCGCTTCCACCAAGGCCGGCAAGTGGGAGAAGAACCGCTTCATGGGCGTCGAGCTGTTCGGCAAGACGCTTGGCCTGATCGGCTGCGGCAACATCGGGTCGATCGTCGCGGACCGCGCCCTCGGCTTGAAGATGAAGGTCATCGCCTTCGATCCCTTCCTGTCCGAGAAGCGCGCGGTCGAGATCGGCGTGGAGAAGGTCGAGCTGAACGACCTGATCGCCCGCGCCGATTTCCTCACCCTGCACACGCCGCTGACCGAGCAGACGAAGAACGTCATTTCACGCGACGCCATCGCGCGCATGAAGAAGGGTGCGCGGCTGATCAACTGCGCCCGCGGTGGGCTGGTGGATGAGGCGGCGCTGTTCGACGCGCTGAAATCGGGGCACCTCGCCGGCGCCGCGCTCGATGTGTTCGAGACGGAGCCCGCGACGGAAAGCCCGCTGTTCGGCCTCGAGAACGTCGTCTGCACCCCGCATCTGGGCGCCGCGACGGCGGAAGCGCAGGAGAATGTCGCCCTTCAGGTCGCCGACCAGATGGCCGACTTCCTGCTGACCGGTGCGGTGTCCAACGCCATCAACATGCCCTCGGTGACCGCCGAGGAGGCGCCGCGCCTCAAGCCGTACATGGAACTTGCGCGGCTGCTCGGGGGCATGGCGGGGCAGCTCACCGCCGCGCAGGACGGGGCGATCAAGGCGATCCGCGTCGAATACGAGGGCAGCGTCGCCGAACTGAACCTCCGCCCGCTGACGGCCGCCGCACTCGCCGGGGTGCTGACGCCGCTGCTCGGTTCGGTCAACATGGTGAATGCCCCGGTGCTGGCGAAGCAGCGCGGCATCGAAGTCGCCGAGACCACCGTCGAGCGCAGCGGCGAGTACCAGACCCTGGTGCGCCTGACGGTCGTGACCGACCGCTTCGAGCGAGCCATCGCCGGCACGCTGGTGGCGGAGAACAAGCCGCGCCTCGTCGCCATCAAGGGCATCGCGGTGGAGGCCGATTTCGCCGCGCACATGCTCTACGTGACCAACCAGGACAAGCCGGGCTTCATCGGTCGCTTCGGCACGGCGCTGGCCGATGCAGGGGTGAACATCGCGACCTTCCACCTGGGCCGCTCGGCGCCCGGCGGGGACGCGATCTGCCTTGTCGGCCTGGACGGGCCGATGCCGGACGGCGTGCTGGCCGGCGTGCGCGAATTGCCGCTGGTGGTGCAGGCGACGGCGCTGGCCTTCTGATCGCGAGCGGGCGTCGTCAGCGCAGGACGACGCCCGATTCCGTACCCGCCGCGCGGGTCAGGATCGGGGCGATGGATTCCAGCGTCCACATCCGCGGCAGGTTCGACAGCCGTGCCAGTGTCTGGTCGGGGCCGAGGGTGAAGACCGGATTGGACAGTGCCGTGCGGATCGCGGCCTGGTCCCCACTGCGGAGCGGCCCGACCGCTGCGGCAAGCGCCGCGGAGACCTGGTTCGGCAGCACGGTCAGCGGAATGCCGAGGGCCTCGCGTTCCTCACGGATCGCCGCCGCCACCTGGGGGCCATAGCGGACAGGTAGGGCGATGGAGGTGGCAGGATCGCGCATCCCCGCGACCGCGGCCTCGAACTGCGCCAGCGCGGCGGCGGCTTCGGCTGGCTTGCCGCGATAGAGGCTCATGTCGCCGAAGTTGCGCTCTGCGTAGGCCAGGTTCAGGCGGGTATTGGCCGGCTGGAAGCCCGCACCCCCGAAACTGAAGTCGGGCGGCTGCGAGGCACAGCCCGCCAGCGCCACGAAGCATCCAACGAGACCCAGGATCGCCCTGCGGTTCATGCGGCCCTCCATTGCAGGCGCGTACCATGCCTGCGCCGTCGGGCCGTCGCCAGATCAGGCGGCGATCGCCCAGACGACGAGGCCGATCAGGCCCCACAGGGGAAGGGCGAGCAGCAAACCGTTGGCGAAGGCGCGAGCGGGGCTCTCGGTGCCGTCAGGGTGGCCGGCGGTCTGCCGGGGAACCCGTTCGACTGCGTGGGCGGTGGTTTGCGACATGATGCGCTCCTGGCGACGCTTCACCTGTTCACCTGGGCGTCAAACGATCCTGGCCCGGCAAAGTTGACGATCGATGAAGGCGAAGCGGGTCTTTTGCCCCCGCCGGATGGTGGCGAGGCGGCCACGATGGGGCGGGATCGTGGCACGGGGCCGCTTTGCGCGCCGCGGGGGTTGCCGGCGCAACGGCGCCCTGCCACACCCTCCGCCGGCCATGACCGACGATCTGCCCAACCCCGCCCTGCTGCCCGCGGGCCTCGCCGACCTTCTGCCGCCCGATGCGGAGCGGGAGGCCGACCTCGTCGAAGCCATGATGGTCGTGTTCGCCGGCCATGGGTATGAGCGGCTGAAGCCCCCCCTGCTGGAGTTCGAGGACAGCCTCCTGGCGGGCTCCGGCGCGGCCGTCGCCGAACAGACCTTCCGCCTGATGGACCCGGTCAGCCAGCGCATGATGGGGCTGCGCGCCGACACCACGCCGCAGGTCGCCCGCATCGCGGCGACCCGGCTGTCCGGCCAGGCGCGGCCACTTCGCCTTTGCTATGCCGGCCAGGTGCTGCGGGTGCGCGGGACCCAGCTCGCACCCTCGCGCCAGCTGCCGCAGGCCGGCGTCGAGCTGATCGGCGGCGCCGCGCCGGCGGCGGATGCCGAGGTCGCGGTCGTTGCCATCGAGGCGCTGGCCGTCGTCGGCGTCACCGCCGTCAGCCTGGACGTGACGCTGCCGACCATGGTGCCCGCGCTGATGGAGGCGGCCGGGGCGGGCCCCGCCCTGCGCTCGGGCCTTGCCCATGCGCTGGACCGCAAGGACAGCGCCGCCGTGGCCGCCCTGGTGCAGAGGCAGCCGGGGCCGCTCGCCGTGCTGCCGGAGCTGATGGCCTCGACCGGCCCGGCCGATGGCGCGCTGGCCGCCCTGGATGCGGCCGACCTGCCACCGGCCGCGCGCGCCATCGCGCAGAACGCGGCTTCGGTGCTGCTGGCCATCCAGGCGCGCGCGCCGGGGCTGCGCATCACGCTCGATCCCGTGGAGTTCCGCGGTTTCCGCTATCACACCGGGGTTGCCTTCACGATTTACGGGCCCGGGATGAGCGGCGAGCTCGCCCGCGGCGGCCGCTACCTGTCGCAGAATGACGAGCCTGCGACCGGCATGACGCTGTACCCTGACGCGGTCATGCGCGCCGCGCCGGGCAGCGCGCCGCGGCCGCGCCTGTTCCTGCCGATCGGTGCGGATGGCGCCCCCTTCCGCGCCCGGGGCTTCGCCACCGTCGCGGCGCTGGCGACCGAGGACACGCCGCAGCGCCTGCGCTGCACCCATGAACTGAAGGGCGGCGAGGCCGTCCCGATCCTGCCGAAGGACTGAGACCCATGGCCAATGTCGCCGTAATCGGCGCCCAGTGGGGCGACGAGGGCAAGGGCAAGGTGGTGGACTGGCTCGCCAGCCGTGCCGAGATCGTCGTGCGCTTCCAGGGTGGCCACAATGCCGGCCACACGCTGGTGGTGGGCAACCAGACGTACAAGCTGTCGCTGCTCCCTTCGGGCGTGGTGCGCGGCAAGCTCGGCGTCATCGGCAACGGTGTGGTGCTGGACCCGACTGCCTTGCTGTCCGAAATCGAGAAGGTCACCGCGCAGGGTCTGAAGGTCTCGCCGGACAACCTGCGCATTGCCGAGAACGTCCCCCTGATCCTGCCGCTGCACCCGGCCCTGGACCGTGCACGCGAGGCCGCGCGCGGCGAGGACAAGATCGGCACGACCGGCCGCGGCATCGGGCCGGCCTACGAGGACAAGGTCGGCCGGCGCTCCATCCGGCTGTGCGACCTCGCGGAACCCGAGACGCTGTCGGCGAAGCTCGACGAGCTTCTGCTGCACCACAATTCCCTGCTTCGCGGCCTCGGCGCGCCGGAGTTCAGCAAGCAGGAGCTGCTCGACGGGCTGCTGGCGCTGGCCCCGAAGCTGCTGCCCTATTCGGAGCCGGTGTGGGAGCGGCTGGACGAGGCGCGGTCCTCGGGCAAGCGCGTGCTGTTCGAGGGTGCGCAGGCGGTGATGCTGGATGTCGACCACGGCACCTACCCCTATGTCACCTCATCCAACACCGTTGCCGGCAATGCGGCGGGCGGGGCGGGGGTCGGGCCTGATGCGATCGGCTTCGTGCTGGGCATCGCCAAGGCTTATTCGACGCGCGTCGGCTCCGGGCCGTTCCCGAGCGAATTGTACGACGCGACCGGCAAGCTGCTCGGCGAGCGGGGGCGGGAGTTCGGCACCGTCACTGGCCGGCCGCGGCGCTGCGGCTGGTTCGATGCCTGCCTGGTGCGCCAGGCGGTGAAGGTCGGCGGCATCAACGGGCTGGTGCTGACCAAGCTGGACGTGCTGGACGGGCTGCCGGAGCTGAAGATCTGCACCGGCTACCGCATCAATGGCGAGCTGGTGAAGCGCATGCCGGCCGCGCTGCGGGCCCAGGCGGCGGCCGAACCGGTCTATGAGACGATGGAAGGCTGGAAGGGCTCGACCATGGGCGCGCGCTCCTATGCCGAGCTCCCGGCCGAGGCGGTGAAGTATGTCCGCCGCATCGAGGAACTGGTGGAGGCGCCGATCGTGCTGCTGTCCACCAGCCCTGAGCGCGACGACACCATCATGATGCGGGACCCCTTCGCGGGCTGACCGGGATGGCGGGCGGCGACATCGACGTCCACGCCCGCCGCCCCGACCCCTGGCTCGCCATGGTCAATGCCATCTACGGCTAGGACAAGCGTACGCCGCGCCGGGAACTGCCCGGCGCGGCAGCGATCGCGGTGATCCTCGAACCCGGCCGACCACCCCCGTGACGGACCGGTCCGGCACGGCATCCGCTTGGTTCCGCCCGTGGTCGCTTGCCGGTGCCGACCGAGAAGGCCGCCATCACAGCCTGAATGGGCGAACTCCTGCAGAGTCGCCCTCTCAACATCACCCGGGCGGTCGCTTGACCGCCCTGTCGTTTTTCAACCAGCCCTCATCAGGTCGCCGGCGCCGGCCCGGGGTTCAGCCCCGGCGGCCGCGGCGTTGTCGCGCGCCCGGCGGAGGGCACTGACCCGCGCCCGGCATTCACCGGCTCATCCGGCCGGTTGCGCACCACCGGCTCGCCACGGATGACCTGCTTGATCTCGTCGCCCGACAGCGTCTCGTGCTCCAGCAGGCCCTTCGCCAGCAGGTGCAGCTCGTCCATGTGCTCGGACAGGATCGTCTTCGCACGCTGGTAGGCACCGTCGATGATCGAGCGGATCTCGCCGTCGATCTTCTGTGCGGTGGCTTCCGACAGGTTCTTCTGCTGGGTCACGGAATGGCCCAGGAAGACCTCCTGGCTGTTGTCGCCATAGGCGATCATGCCGATCACATCGGACATGCCCCATTCGGTGACCATCATGCGCGCCTGGTTGGTCGCCATCTTGATGTCGCCGGAGGCGCCGTTCGACACCTTGTCCGGGCCGAAGATCAGTTCCTCGGCGACGCGCCCGCCCATCGCCATGGCGAGTTCGGACTTCAGCTTGGACTTGTGCTTGGAATAGCGGTCGCCTTCCGGCAGCGACATCACCAGGCCGAGCGCACGGCCGCGCGGGATGATGGTCGCCTTGTGCACCGGATCGCATTCCGGCTCATGCATCGCGACCAGCGCGTGGCCCGCCTCATGATAGGCGGTCATGCGCTTCTCGGCATCCGACATGACCAGCGAGCGGCGCTCACTGCCCATCAGCACCTTGTCCTTGGCGGCCTCGAACTCATGCATGCCGACGGTGCGGCGGCCGGTGCGCGCGGCAAGCAGCGCGGCTTCGTTGACGAGGTTGGCGAGGTCGGCACCCGAGAACCCTGGCGTCCCGCGCGCGATCACCTTGGGATCGACGTCAGAGGCCAGCGGCACCTTGCGCATATGCACGCGCAGGATCTTCTCGCGCCCCTGGACGTCCGGGTTCGGCACCACGACCTGCCGGTCGAAGCGGCCCGGACGCAGCAGCGCGGGGTCCAGCACGTCCGGCCGGTTGGTCGCGGCGATGATGATGACGCCCTCGTTGGATTCGAAGCCGTCCATCTCGACGAGCATCTGGTTCAGCGTCTGCTCGCGCTCATCGTTGCCGCCGCCGAGGCCAGCGCCGCGATGGCGGCCGACCGCGTCGATTTCGTCGATGAAGATGATGCAGGGCGCGTTCTTCTTGCCCTGTTCGAACATGTCGCGCACGCGGGATGCGCCGACGCCCACGAACATCTCGACGAAGTCGGAACCGGAGATGGTGAAGAACGGCACGTTCGCTTCACCCGCGACGGAGCGCGCGAGCAGCGTCTTGCCGGTGCCCGGCGGGCCGACCAGGAGCACGCCCTTCGGGATCTTGCCGCCCAGGCGCTGGAACTTCTGCGGGTCGCGCAGGAAGTCCACGATCTCCTCGAGCTCGCCCTTCGCTTCCTCGATGCCCGCCACGTCGTCGAAGGTAACGCGGCCCTGCTTCTCGGTCAGCAGCTTGGCCTTGGACTTGCCGAAGCCCATGGCGCGCCCGCCGCCGCCCTGCATCTGGCGCATGAAGAAGATCCAGACGCCGATCAGCAGCAGCATCGGGAACCAGGACATCAGGTAGTGCAGCAGGTTGACGTCCGACTCCTCGGGCCGCGCGACGACGCGCACGTTCTTGTCGACCAGCCGGCTGACCAGCGCGGGGTCGTCAGGCGTGTAGGTCTGGAAGGAACGCCCGTCCGTCAGCGTGCCGGACACCGTGCGGCCCTGGATCGTCACGTCCCGCACATGGCCGCTGTTCACATTCTCCAGGAACTCCGAGTACGAGGCCTGCGTCGCCCCCGCGCGACCGCTTCCGGCCGGCTCGAAGAGTCTGAAAAGCGCCACCAGCAACAGGGCGACAATCACCCAGAGCGCGAGATTCCGGCCGAAATTATTCACTGCGGTTGTCCGTCTCCGACCCGGCGGGGTCATCCCCGGCCGGCCTTGCCCATTGAACATAGGGTCGGGTTGACCCGGCTTGAATGGCCGACCCGAAATGTCACCGCTCGCGCGCCCCGCCAGGGCGGGGGTCGTCGACCACCGTGGAGAGCGCGCAGGCGTGCAATGAAGGATAGTCCATGCAGCGGGCGGCGGCCAGCACGCCGTTTGTCGAGCCGCGCGGCAAGCCGCCGCGCCACGCGATGCCCCGCTTCAGCCAGGCGACTCGTCGGACCGCTCCCCGATGGCGCCAAGGTTGAGAACGGGCGAAAAGACCAAGGAACAGCTTGGCACTTCGACCAGCGCGCCATCCGGCCTGCGGATCACCGGCAAGGCCCGCATGACGGCGGCCGGCAGGTTCAACCTCTCGCGCAGCCGTGTCGCCGCCTCCCCCGCCGGCCCGACCGTGCAGCCCATCGCTTCAGATCCCAGCACCCGAAAACGGCCATCCCAGATCGTGCCGGCGATTGCGGGCACCGGACCCGCCACCGCCCCCGGATCGCGCGCCAACAGCCAGCGGCCTCGGGAGGCCGGACGCAGCCACGCGCCCGCCAGCGTCCCGCCCCGGGCCTCCAGCAGGGCCACCACACGCGCCGGCGCCGGCAGGTAGCGCGTACCCCCGACCAGCGCCACCAGGCGGCCGAGCGCCGAGACGGCCAGCGCGTCTCGGCCAAGTGCCGCCGGATCAAGCCAGGCAAAGCCCTCCGGCCGAATCTCCGCGGCCAGCGCCAGTCGCTCCGCCAGTGCCGCGCCCGCTCGTCCGCGTCGAAGGGCGAAGGCCGCCGCGGCCTCGGCAAGTGCCGCGACCCCGGCCCCTGTGCCGTCCGGATCCGCCAGTGCACGGCGCAGCCGGACCCGGGCAAAGCGGGGATCATCATTGCTCGGGTCGCGCACCGGCGCGATGCCGGCAGCGGCCAGCACGGCCTCCAACGCGGCTGGCGGCACGCCGAGCAACGGGCGGAGGATCAGCGCCGCCCCGCCGTCCCGAACCAGCGCCATGGCGGCCAGCCCCATCGCGAGGCTGCCGCGCAGCGCGCGGAACAGGACCGTCTCGGCCTGGTCCCCGCGATGGTGGCCGAGCAGCAGCCAGGGCCGCCCGGCCTCCGCGGCCGCGACCGACAGCGCCGACAGCCGTGCGCCGCGCGCGCGCTCCTGCATCGACGGCCCGGCCGACAGCCCGAGGCGCAGCACCTGCACGGTCACGCCCTGAACGGCGAGCAGGCGGGCGACATGCGCCGCCTCCGCCGCGCTGCCGGCCCGCAGCCCGTGATCCGCCACCAGGGCCAGCACATCGCCGCCACGCCGCCGCGCCCATGCCTGCGCCAGCAACGTCAGTGCCAGGCTGTGCGGTCCGCCAGAAACCCCGACCGACAGGCGCGGCGCCGGGCCGAACGGCCCGAGCGGCGCCATCAGCGCCGCGAAATCATCCTCGGATAGCGGCGGGGTCAGCATGGTTGGCCAGGATAGGCGGAATCGGAGGATGGCTCCGATCCTTCCGGGCCGTGCCCTGCAGGGCAGGGCCTCTCCGGGACCTCAGCTCAGGAGCACTGCGCGCGCCGTCGGGTGTCGGCCACCCGGCGCGACAAGGCCGCCGACATCTGCGTGTATTCCGACCGCAGCTGCTCCAGCGTATCGCATGCCTCCCGGCGCGCCCCGAAGCCCTGGAAGGCGTTGGCCAGGCCGAGCAATGCCTCCGGAGCCCGCGACGACCGCCGGTTGGCGTTGTAGGCGTCGTTGAAGGCGAGCGCCGCGTTCTGGAACTGCCGCCGGCCGAGCAGAGCCTCGCCCAACAGCAGGTTGGCGTCCTGCCCGCGCGGACCGGGCCGGCCTTGCAGAACCTCCCGTGCCGCTGCCTCGGCGGCGGCATAGTCCTGCCGGCCCAGGGCGGCCTGCCCGTCGGCGATGGCTCGTTCAGCGGGCCGGGGGCCGGGTTGGGCTTGCTGGGGGGCGGGGGCCGGCGCCGCGGGCGCCGGCCCCTGAGGAGGGCGGTTGGCGGCCGGACGGCCACCCCCTTCCAATTGCTGGAGCCGGAAGTCCATGTCGCCGCGCAGCTTCTCGACATCTTCCGCCAAGCGCCGGTTGGCGTTCTCGGCGACGTCGAGCTGGCCACGCATCCGGCGCACCTGCTCCTCCAGCTCACCGATGCGGGCGAGGAGCTGCTGTGCCAGTTCCGGCGGCACGCCCCCACCCCCGCCGCGCGACGGCGCCGGTATCGGGGCTGCGGTATAGCCGCCGCCACCGCCGCGGCGCATCGCGTCGAGGTCCCGCCGCAGTTCCAGGATCTGGTTCTGCAGCGCGATGCCTTCGCGGCTGTCCATCTGGGCCGCCGCCGGCAGCGGCGCCAGCAGCGGCAGCGCCAGCAGCGCAGCCGGCAGGAAAGGAGAACGTGGGGCCATGGTCCAGTGGCGGGCCCGGCGCGGCCGGGCCCCTTCCCTTACTGGACGACCGTGACGGCGCGGCGGTTCTGCGCCCAGGCAGTCTCGTCCGAGCCCAGGGCCGCGGGGCGGTCCTTGCCGTAGGAGATCGTCGTGATGCGCGCGCCATTCACGCCGGACGCGACCAGCACGTCGCGCGCCGAATTGGCACGGCGCTGGCCGAGGGCGAGGTTATACTCGCGCGTGCCGCGCTCATCCGAATTGCCTTCGACCTGCACGCGCACATCGGGGTAACGACCCATCCACTCCGCCTGGCGCTGAAGCACCGGGCGCTGGTCGGCGCGCACCTGGGAGCTGTCGAAGTCGAAGAAGACGCGGTCGCCGACATTGGCGACGAGATCTTCCTGGCTGCCCGGGCGAATGGTGTTGCCACCGCCCGTCTGCGCCGCGTTCTGGTCGGTGTTGGAACAGGCGGCGAGCAGGCCCAGGGCGGCAACGGCGCCGAGAAGGCGGGTGGACATCGAGGGTATCTCCCTATGCGGAGGGTTCGTCACGTTGGGGTAAGCACCCGCCACCAGCGCGGTCAAGCGCGATGCGGCGGGAGAGCAGGGAATCCTTGCGGTTCGCACCTCGTCAGGACAGTAGCGGCGACCAGGCGGGGTCGGAGGCATCGGTCGGCGTGGCGACCGGGCGCTCGTTGAAGCCCGCGATGTCGATCGAGACGATGCGCGAGGAGTAGCCACCACCCCGCGAATCCGTGGCACGGCTTTCGCGGAAGAACATCAGCACGCGGCCGTTCGGCGCGAAGGTCGGGCCCTCCATCGCCCAACCCTCGGACAGGATGCGCTCACCCGACCCGTCCGGCCGCATCACGCCGATGGCGAAGCCACCGCGGCCCATACGGGTGAAGGCGATCAGGTCGCCTCGCGGCGACCACACCGGCGTCGCGTAGCGGCCATTGCCGAAGGAGATGCGGCGGACATTCCCGCCGCCGGCGTCCATCACATAAAGCTGCTGGTCGCCACCGCGGTCCGAGTTGAAGACGATCTGGTTCCCATCCGGGGAGAAGCACGGCGACACGTCGAGCCCGCCACCGGAGGTGAGCTGGCGCTCCCGCCCGCCGCCGATGTCGACGATGTAGATGTTGGCGTCCCCGCCGCGCGTGGCGGACATCACCACCGAGCGACCATCCGGCGAGAAGCGCGGCGAAAGGGTCATGCCCGGGAAGTTGCCGAGCACCTGCTGCCGGCCCGACCCGATGTCGAACAGCACGACGCGCGGCTGGCCGCGGTCCTGGTAGGACATGAAGGCGATGCGTTCGGCCGACGGGTGGAAGCGCGGCGTCAGCGCGGCAGAGCGGCCATCGGTCAGGAAACGGTGATTCTCACCGTCCTGGTCCATGATGGCGAGGCGCCGCGTGCGCCGGTCGCGCGGCCCGGTCTCCGACACATAGACGACGCGGGTGTCGAAATAGCCCTTCTCACCGAGCAGGCGTTCGTAGATCACATCGCTGATCAGATGCGCGATGCGGCGCCAATTGGCAGCCGGCGCGGTGAAGGCGGTGCCCTGGAGCTGCGTCTCGGGCAGCACGTCCCACAGGCGGAACTCGACGCGAAGCTGCCCGCCCTGGTCCACCACGCGACCGGTGACGAGCGCCTGGGCGCCGATCACGCGCCAATCCTGGAAGCGCGGCGTCTGCGCGGCGGCTTCCGGCGTCTGGATGAAGGCCTGCCGGTCGACGGGGCGGAACAGGCCGGAATTGCGCAGGTTCGCCTGGATGACGCGGGAGATGTCGCGGCCGTAGCGCGCCGCATCACCGGCGCCCGCGAGATCCGGAATGGCGACGGGCACAGGGTCGGTGCGGGCGCGGGTGATGTCGATGACCGCACCCTGCGGCGCCTGCGCGACAGCGGTCGTCGGTGTCGCGAAGATGCCGGGCGCGACCAGCCCGGCGCCGGCGCCGATCAGCACCCGGCGCCGCGTGGCGGCGAAGGAGGAGATTGGGTTCATCGCACGAGCCCCCTGGGATTGAAGCGGAAGATGGACGACATCACGGTCTGGTACTTGTTCGCCGGGACACGCAGCGGGTTGCACTGTGGCGACATGAGGGCACGCCGGGCGGATTCATAGACCGAGCGCGCGCGCGGATCGGCCGGGGCCGACCCATTCGGCACCACGTTGCGAACGACGCCCTGGGCATCGAGTTGCACGCGCAGTTCGACGACGATGGTCTCGAGCCCCAGCATCCCGGAATCGACGTTCCAGCATTCCGAGATCTGTTCCGCGAGGCCACGGATCTCGCCCTGGCTCAACGCAGCGGTGCCGGTCGGGCTGCCGCCGCCCTGCTGCGGCCGCCCGGACGGGTTGGGCCGCGCGGTCGGCGGGCGTTCCTGTTGCTGGGCGGTGCGCAGCCGTTCCAGCGTGTTCTGCACCGAGGTGCTGCGCTCCTGCGGTCGTGCAACCGGCGGCGTCTGCCCCGTTCCGACCTGCTGGCTGGGCTCGGGGGGCGGCGGCACCGGCGTGGGCGGCAGCGGCAGCGCGTCCGGGCGCGGCGTCTGCTGCGCCTGCTGCGGCTGCGGCGGGCTTGGCGTCGGCGGGGTGGGCTGCACCTGCTGCGGCGGCGTCGGCAGCGGAT
>NZ_JAAEDI010000010.1 GCF_018129025.1 Neoroseomonas terrae
ACGAATTCATCTGCCGCTCATGGGCCGCAGAGCCGCATAGATTCACAGCAAATCCACACCACGAAATGCCGGGACCAAACATCTACTCCGGCACCGCGAACCGTCGTTCGGCGTAGCGGACCAGCCGGCTCACGCAGAAGATGACGGTGAAGAAGAACAGCGCCACGACCGTATAGGTCTCGATCGGGCGGAAGGTGTCGGAGGAAACGCGCGACGCCATCTGCACGATCTCCGGATAGGAGACGACGGCGGCGAGCGAGGTCGCCTTGAACAGCTCGGTCAGCCGCGTGAAGAAGACGGGGATCATGCGGCGGATCGCCTGGGGCAGGATGATGTAGCGCAGCGTGGTGCCCAGCCCCATGCCAAGCGCCTTCGCGGCCTGCCACTGGCCTGGTCGGATCGATTGGATGCCGCCGCGGAACACCTCCGCCATATACGCGCCCGTCTGCAGGCCGAGCGTGAGGGAGACCGCTGTGAAGGTGTCGAAATCCACCCCGACGAGAAGGGGGAAGGCGAAGAAGAACCAGTAAATGAGCACGATCGACGGCGAGGTGCGGAACATGTCCGTATAGACGACCGCGATCCATGAGATGACCGGCAGCCGCGACAGCCGCAGCAACGCGACGAACAGGCCGAGCGGAATGGCAATGACCATCGCCATGCCCGCGAGGCGGAAGGTGCCTTTCGCTCCTTCCAGCAGCAGTTCCCGATGGCGGAAGACGGCCGCGAAGTCCCACTCATAGCCCATGAATGGCGTTACCACGCCTCGCGCTGGATGGCGGTCGCGCGGCCGGGCTCGAGGCCGCGGAACGTCATGAACTCATCGTAGAAATTCTGCGTCAGGCCGCCGTTGTAGAAGTATCCGATGACGGTGGAGAGGTAGTTGGCCCACCGCGAATCCGCTTCCTTGCGGACACCCGCGCCGGCCGGCACGGCGACAATCGGGCGCGGTATCAGCGTCTTGCCGCTGCGCAGCCGGGCGATCGCGAGGTCGGACCCCGGCGCGGTCAGGAATGCCGCCTGAATCCGGTTCGACTGCCAGGCGGCGAGCATCTCGCCCGTCTGCTGGTAGCGCTGGATATTGGCACGTGGAGACATGCGCGTCAGCGTCTGGTCCGTCGAACTGCCGAGCACGACGCCGCAGTTGATGGCGGGATCATTCAGCTGCGTCCACGTCGTCGGCTCGAAATTGTTCTTCGCCAGCGCGGCGACGGGGTACCAGAGCACCGGGGAAGGCACGAAGTCGATCGCGAGCGCCCGCTCCGGTGTCGGGTCGAGGATGAACATAGTGTCGATTTGGTTCGCCTGCAGTGCGGCGACGGCGGTTCCCCAAGTGACCTCGACCATCTCGAGCTGGACGTTCATCGCCTTAGCGATGGCGTCGCCGAGACGCGGGCCGATGCCGCGCCAGGTGACATCGCCGATGCGGACACCACCCGGCGCTGCGTTGTTGGTGGTGTCCTTGAAATACCAGGGTTCCGTGAGCGCCGCGCCGACGCGCAGGCGCTTCGTCGTCATGATCTGTTCCCAGGTCGATGTCGGCGCCGTCTGCGCCTGTGCGGTGCGGGCACCAAGCAGTACGCCTGCAGCAGCGAGCCCCGGCAGGAGCCGACGGGAAAGGGGTGTTTGCATGATTCAAGCCTCCTCGATCTACGCCGTGCGGCATTTGGCCGCTGCGTCGGTCATCGAGCGGGATCACGACGGCGTCCTGATGCCGTCGCACGCCCGCTCCAGTGAAGCCGCGTCGTCTCCCAATGCGAACGGTAAGCGCATCGCAGGTGCGCCGCCTATCCCCTCGATGCGATTTTTTTGACTGATGCTCGTGAGGTCGTCGCGCGGCATCCGTATCAGCGTCCATCTCGCCCCAGGAAGAGTCCTGGTCCGCATGGAAGGAAAGGGGACCGCGGGTGCAAGGGAAACTCACCGCTATGCGCGGCAGTCATACTTCGCTGCGGCAGAACTCAGTTCTGGCCTAGACGATGCTGCAGGAGGCTGCCCATGCGGCAGTGCCCGCATGTCTCCTCGGGAGTTGGTCGATGGTGCAGGATGCGGACTTCGTATGGATGGACGGCGAGGTCGTGCCATGGGCCGCAGCAACAATTCACGTCGCATCGGAGGCGATGCTCCGCGGCGCCAGCATCTTCGAGGGTGAGCGCGCCTATTGGAGCGCCGAGCACGACGAGCTGTACCTTTTCCGCCACGAGGAGCACTTGCAGAGGCTGCGCCAATCGGCCCGCGTGATGCGCATGTCGATCCCCTTCACCGATGCCGAGATCACGGCCGGCTGCGTCGAGCTAATCCGACGCCACGGCTGGCGCGACAGCGTGCATCTCAGGCCGGTCGTGTATTTCGGCGAGGGCGACGCGCACGCCTTCCGCCCGCAGGACATCCGCACCGGCGTCTTCATTCTTGCCTTCCAACGATCCAGCAAGCCGTCGCTGTTCTCCGGCATCAGGAGTTGCGTCAGCACCTGGCGCCGCAATCCCGACGTCGCGGCGCCCTCCCGCGTCAAATCGGCCGCGAACTACCACAATGCGCGCCTCGCCCAGGTCGAGGCTTCCTTGAACGGCTTCGGCACCCCGGTGATGCTCAACCTGGCGGGCAAGGTCTCGGAGAGCCCGGGCTCCTGCTTCATGATGGTTCGGAAGGGCACCGTCGTCACGCCGCCGGTCACGGCAGATATCCTGGAGAGCATCACCCGGGAGACTCTGATCACGCTGCTGCGCGATGAGATGGGCGTGCCGGTCCTGGAGCGGGACATCGACCGGAGTGAGCTCTACGTGTGCGATGAGGCTCTGTTCTGCGGGAGCGGACAGGAAGTACAGCCCATCGTGTCGATCGATCACTATGAGATCGGTGCCGGCACGCCCGGCCCGATCACCGCCGCGCTCCAGAAGCTCTACTTCGAGGTCGCGCGCGGCCTCCACGAGCGATACCGGCATTGGCTGACGCCGGTTTACCGGCAGGCGGCGATGGTTGAACAATGACAGCAATGCCGCGGCACGTCTTGCTTACCGCCCGGCGGCCGTCGACAGCGTCAGGGACTGGCGTGAAACCTGCAACGGCACGCCAACTATGCAGCACAACAAGCCGGAGGTAGTCGGGTGATCATCGCTGAGGCGGCGCTAGCCGCCATGATTGGCGCCGCCTTTGAGCGTCATGGAATGAGTGCCCGCAACGCCGCCCTCGTCGCTGCGGTGGTGGCGGCCGCGGAGCGGGACGGTGCCGCGAGCCATGGCCTGATGCGCATGGACGGCTACATCGCGACGCTGAAGAGCGGGTGGGTCGATGGGGCGGCGGACCCGGTGGTCACGCAGCCGGCGCCGGCCATCGTCGCGGTCGACGCACGCAACGGTTTCGCGCAGGTAGCTTTGGCGGCGGTGCGCGACGTGGCGGCGGCAACGACACGGCAGCAGGGTCTCGCTGCGGTCTGCATTCATGATTCGCACCATTTCGCAGCACTCTGGCCGGATGTTGAGCCCTTTGCCGAGCTCGGCCTGATCGCGCTGACCGTGGTGAATGCGCGCAGCCGCGTGGTGGTGTGGGGCGGCCGGAAGAAGACGCTCGGCACCAACCCCATGGCGTTCGCCTGCCCGTGCAGCGACGGCCCGCCGATCGTGTGGGACCAGGCTTCGAGCCAACGTGCCCAGGGCGAGGTGCTGAAGGCGCGGCTGGCCGGCCGGTCGGTGCCCGAGGGGATCGGCATCGATGCGGCCGGCAATCCGAGCACCGACCCGGCGGCCATTCTCGACGGTGGCGCGCTGCTCCCGTTCGGGGGGCACAAGGGCGCTGGCATTGCCTTCATGGTCGAGGTGCTGGCGGCCGCCATGACCGGTGGGCGCTTCGGCTTCGAGGACGAGTCGGCAAAGTTCCCGGGCGCGCAGACATCGCGCGCGGGCCAGTTCCTGCTGCTGATCGACCCGGCGCGCGGCCCAGGGGGCGACGTTCCTGGCCGTATCGCATCGCTTGTCGCGATGCTGCGGGACGCCGGCGCAGAGCGCCTGCCGGGTGATGCGCGCCACCACCGGCGCGTACGCGCCGCGCGTGACGGCATCGAGGTCGAGGACGTGGCCTACGCGAAGCTTCGCGCTTTGGCGGAAGGGGTATGACCGCAGAACGCGGCACGTCTCGCCGCCGGCTTGAAGACGATCGCTTCCTTCGAGGGGCCGGGAATTACGTGGACGACATCGCGGTGCCGGGCGCGCTGCATGGCTATATGGCCCGGTCCCCGCACGCGCACGCGCGCATAGTATCAGTGGATACCGGCGCGGCCGCCGTCATGCCAGGCGTCCACGCCATCTACACCGTTGAGGATCTGAAGGCGGACGGCCTCGGCCCCCTGCCCTGCGTGGCGAAGGTCGCGACAGTGGGTCCCATGATCGTCCCGCCCCGGCCGGCACTCGCGGACGGCGTCGTGCGGCATGTCGGCGATCCGGTGGCCTTCGTCGTTGCCGACAACGCTCATCTGGCGCGCGACGCCGCCGAGGCGGTCTGGGTAGAGTACCACATGCTGGACCCGGTGGCTGACGGCACCGCTGCGCTCGCAGATGGCGCTCCCCTGATCTGGCCCGAGGCAGCCGGCAACCTCGCCTTCCATTTCCGCAAGGGCGATGAGCAGGCGGTCGAGGCGGCACTCGCCGGCGCGGCCACGGTGGTTGCGCTGGATCTGGTGAATAATCGCGTCGCCGCCGTGCCCATGGAGACGCGCACCGCCATCGGCCGGCACGATGCGGATACGGATGCCTTCCTGCTGCAACTCAGCGGCCAGGCCGTGCACGGCATCCGTAGCCAGCTCGCCGAGCATGTCTTTCGCGTGCCGCCGGAGCGCATCCAGCTTGTCGCACCGGATGTGGGCGGCGGCTTCGGTCCGAAGAACTTCCTGTTTCCCGAGTATGTCCTGCTGCTGTTTGCGGCACGTCGGCTGGGCCGGCCGGTGCGCTGGGCGTCGGAACGCATGGAGGATTTCTTCGCCACAGTGCATGGCCGTGACAACCGCACGCATGCGCGGCTCGGGCTCGATGCGGAGGGGCGGTTCGTCGCACTGCATGCGCGCACGGTCGCCAATATGGGCGCCTATCTCTCCGGCGGCGGGCCGGGCAGTTCGACGAACGCACCCGGAACGGCCATGGGCGGAATGTACGCGATTCCGTCGATTTTCATGGAAACGCGCGGCGCCTTCACGAACACAGTGCCGATCGATGCCTATCGCGGCGCCGGCAAGCCGGAGGCGAACTACATCATTGAGCGGCTCGTGGATCTCGCCGCCCATCGCCTCGGGATCGAGCCGGCGGAGCTGCGGCGACGCAACGTTATCAGGGCGTTTCCGCACAAGACGGCGATGGGCATGACCGTCGATGGCGGTGCCTTCGGCGAGGGCATCGATCATGCGCTCAAGGTGGCCGACGTCGCGGGTTTCCCCGCGCGGCGCGTCGAATCCCAAGCGCGGGGCATGCTGCGCGGCCTCGGCATCGGGTGCTTTCTCGAGACCTCGCGCGGCCAGCCCGGCGAATGGGCGGCGGTGCGGTTCGGTCCTGACGGCATCGTTGACCTGGCAGTCGGCACGCAGTCCAACGGTCAGGGGCACGAAACCAGCTTTCCTCAGATCGCGGCGGATCTCCTCGGGCTTCCCGTCGAGGCCTTCAGGCTCGTGCAGGCGGACACGCGCGTCGTGGCGCGCGGTCATGGCCATGGCGGTGCCCGTTCCCTGCATATGGGCGGCGAAGCGCTGGTGCGCGCGATCGACGCGGTGCTCGCGAAAGCGAAGCCGCTTGCCGCGCAACTCCTGCAAGGCGCCGAGCGCGACCTGACCTTCGCCGATGGCCGCTTCGGTACAGCGGACGGACGTGGTGTCGGCCTGCTCGATGTCGCGGCGGCGGCGCGCGACGCTTACGCGCCCATCGACGCCGAGGTGGACAGCGACCTCGACCTCGTCACCTTCCCGAATGGCTGCCAGGTCGCCGAGGTCGAGATCGATCCCGAGACCGGCCTGGTGCGTCTCATCCGCTACACGGCAGTCGATGACTATGGGCGCCTGATCAATCCGATGCTGACCATCGGCCAGGTCCAGGGCGGACTGGCGCAGGGCATCGGCCAGGCGTTGCTCGAAGAGGTCGCCTTCGATCAGGAGACGGCGCAGATCCTGACGGCATCGCTGATGGATTACGGCCTGCCGCGCGCCGAGGATCTTCCAGCGCTCGACGTCATCTGCCTTGAAGTGCCGACAGCATCGAACAGGTTGGGCGTGAAGGGCTCGGGACAGGCCGGCTGCATCGGCGCACCGCAGACGGTGATGAATGCGGTGCTCGATGCGCTGGCGCCGGTGGGGATCGAGGCGCTCGACATGCCGGCGACGCCTGCCAGGATCTGGCAGGCGATCCGGGAGGCTCAGACGGCGATCTCGCCGCGCAGGTAAAAGGCGCAACGGCCGGCGAGGCCGACGCGCCCATCCTCGCGCATCGTGCAGCGAAACACGCCGCCGCGCGGCGATGCCTGGCGCGCCTTCAATACACGCTTGCCGAGGCGCTGCGCCCAGTACGGCGCAACGGTGGCGTGCGCGGCACCGGTCGCATGATCCTCCGCGATGCCATGACCCGGCGCGAAGAACCGCGACACGCAATCATAGCCGCCATCGCCGGGACCGGTGACGATGATGGCGTGACGGTCCGTTCGCGCCAGCGCTGCGATGTCGGGCGCGAGGCTCTCCACCTCCGCGGCGCTCTCGCAGATGACGAGATAGTCGCGCCCGGCGAGGACCTCGCGCGACGGCAGGCCGAGCGCCGGCAGCAGGCCGGGGTCGGCCTCAACCGGCCCGGGTGGGCGCGTCGGGAAGTCCAGCTCGTAGAGACCATCTTGGTCCCTGGTCACGGTCAGCGTGCCGGCAGGCGTCGTGAAGCCGATGGAACTTGCGTCAGGGAGCATCTCCCCGAGCACGAGCGCCGCCGTGGCGAGCGTCGCATGGCCGCAGATCGGTTCCTCGATGGTCGGCGTGAACCAGCGCAAGGCGAAGCCGCCATCCCGCCGACGCAGGAAAGCCGTCGTGGTCTGGTTGTTCTCCGCCGCGATCGCCTGCATCAGCGTATCGGGCAGCCAATCCTCGACCAATACTACCGCGGCCGGGTTGCCGCGGAAGGGCCCCTCGGCGAAGGCGTCGATCTGCCAGATCGGAAGGCGCATCAGCCAGCCCCTCCAAGTTCGGCCCGGTCGCGAAGCCGGTACCAGGACATCAGCGTACCGACGAGCGGCGCGGCGAAGGGTCGAACCACGATGGGACGCAGCGGCGTGACGGGCATCAAAGTCTCGGCCCGGTCGCCATCGAGCAGCCGCGATGCCATCTCGCGGCCGAGCAGCGTCCCGAAGGCGATGCCGCGCCCGGAGAGCCCGATGATCGCCCAGGCGCTGTCGGCCAGGCGATGGACGTGCGGATACTGGTCGGCGGTCATATCCACCCAGCCGGTCCAGCTTTCCTCGAAGCCGATATCACCGATTTGCGGGAAGAGCCGGCGCAAGCGCCGCGCGGCCATATCGGCGTAGGTGGGGCCGCTTCGGCCGAAGCCCGCGCCGTCGACGCTGAGATGCACGCGCCCATCCGGCAGCAACCTGATGCCGGAGTATAGCCGCCGCGTATCCGTCAACGACTGCCCGCCCGGCAATATGGACGCGCGCAGATTCGCCGAAAGTGGCGCCGTGACGAGTTGATGGGCGCGGATCGGGATCACGGATTGCCGAAGCCCAGGCCATAGATCGTCCGCATAGGCACCGGCGCAGACCACGACCTTGCCGGCTAGCACTGAGCCGCCAGAGGTCCGCAGGCGCCAGCCGCCCTCCTCGGACGCGATCGAAGTCACGCGGCTCCGGCCATGCAGCCGCACACCCACGCGTTCGGCCGCGCGGGCAAGGCCATAGGCGTAGGCCAATGGGTTGATGTGCCCACCTCGACGATCGATCATCGCGGTCGTGTAGCGCCGGCTGCCGATCATCGTCTCGCATTGCGCAGCGTCGAGCATCTCGACCGGCGCCTTGCGCGCGGTCCAGAACGCGACGCGATCACGCAGCCCACCTTCGCCGGTCTTCGCGTGGGCCGCGAAGATCAGGCCGCTGCGCTGATCATCGCAGGCGATGCCATGTCGGTCGATGAGATCCCAGACCACGGCGGGTCCCTGGCCCAGCGCGTCGATCAGGCGCGTTCCTGCCGCGTCGCCAAAGTGATGAAGGATGTGCGGCTCGCCATGCTTGGCATAGGGGACGACCTGGCCGAAGGCGCGACCCGTGCCGCCGGTGGCCAGCCCGCGCGCTTCCAGCAGCACGACCGAGACGCCGCGCTCAGCCAGATGCAGCGCGGCGCTCAGCCCTGAGAAGCCGCCGCCGACGATCGCGACCTCGGCGATGACATCCCCGGCGAGGGCAGGTACCTCGGGCGGTGTCGCCGCCGCCCGGGCATAGGTGGTGGGAAGGGGCGCGGGGTCGTCGAGAGGAATGAAGCCGCTCATGCGGGCTGCACGCCTGCTGCGCGAAGCATCGGCACCCAGCGGTCGAATTCCTGGCGCATGTAGCGCGCGGCGCTCTCCGGCGTGGAGTCATCGATGACGGTCGCGCCGCTGTCTTCAAGCCGCTGACGGATCGCCGGGACCCGGACCGCGCGATTGGCTTCCGCATTCATGCGCTGCAGGATCGCCTGTGGGGTTCCGGCGGGTGCCCAGATCATCTGCCACGTGTATGCCTCCCAGGTCGGAAGGCCGACTTCCACGGCGGATGGCACATTCGGCAGTTGGCGCATGCGGTCGCGCGAGCTCACCGCAAGCCCGCGCAGCTTGCCGTCGGAGATGAGCGACAGTGCGCTCTGGCCGATCTCCATGACGAAGGCGATGCGTCCGGCAAGCAGGTCGGGAATGGCGGGGGAATTCCCCCGGTAGTGCACCGCCGGCATCTTCAGCCCTGCCTCGGCCAGGAACAGTTCGGAGGACATGTGCCCCGCGGTTCCCTGCCCACCCGATCCGTAGGGAATCTGATCGGGCCGGGCACGGACATAGGCGATGAACTCCTCGACGGTGGTGGCCGGCACGACATCGGGGTTCACGACGAGTACCGTCGGGATCTGCGCGAGAAGCGCGACCGGGGCGAAGTCCTGCACGGGATCGAATGGTAGCGACCGGAACATCGCCGGCGTCAGCGCCAGGGAAACGGTGCCGTAGAGCATGGTGTAGCCATCGGGTGGCGCCTTCGCGACGACATCGGCACCGGAGACGACGCCGGCGCCGGTGCGGTTTTCGACCACCACGCGCTGGCCAAGTTGCTGCGACATCTGGTCGAAGATCACCCGGCCGACGACGTCGGTCGGGCCGCCCGCCGAGAAGGGGATGATCATGCGGATGGGCCGGTTGGGCCAGTTCTGTTGCGCCTGTACGGCACCAGGCAGTGCGGAAGCAACGGCGATCGTGCCAAGGCTACGACGTGACAGCATGATGTGAAGCTCCTGTCCTGTTGTTGTTGCCGCGACTGTTGGTCGGGTTCCTGTGGCCGTTCTTTCTTGAGGCCTTGTCGTTGGGCACGTGTGGCGGGTCGTCGGTCGCACGCATGGTCTGCAATTGCGGTGCCGTTCGCGCCGTCACTCCCGCCAGGACGGATCGACGGCATCGATCCGCCGCAGCAGGCCTTCCCATTCGAGCGAACCATAGGTGCGCGACTTGCCCGGCGCGTACATGGCGCAGGACTTTTCGACCACCTCCGCATTCGGGATCTCCAGCGGCGTGTTGCAGGCCATCGCCTGTAGCTGCGCCTGGCAGGCGCGTTCTAGTCCCCACATGGCGACGAAGGCTTCCGCCACGGATGCGCCCAGCGTCAGCAGGCCGTGGTTGCGCAGGATGCAATAGTTCATCTCGCCAACCGACCGCGCGAGGGAGTCGCGCTCCGACGGATCGCGTTCGGGCCCGCGGAAACCATGATAGGCGATGCGCCCATAGAAGCGCGTCGCCGTCTGGGTCAGCGGCAGGAGGCCGCATTTGAGCGCGCTGACCGCCATGCCCGCGATGGTGTGGGTGTGCATCGCGGCCATCGCATCCGGCCGGGCGCGGTACAGCGCGGAATGGATCGTGAAGCCGGCCGGATGCAGGCCGTAGGGAAGGTCGGGACGGTAGAGAACCTCCCCGTCCAGCGTCACCTTGAGCAGCGAGGACGCCGTGATCTCGCCGAACAGCAGGCCGTTCGGATTGATCAGGAAGTGGTTCGGGCTTTCCGGCAGCCGGGCGCTGATATGGGTGTAGATCATGTCCGACATGCCGAACTGCTCGCACAACCGGTAGCAGGCGGCGAGGTCGAGCCTGGCCCGCCATTCGGCATCGCTGACCGACCCGCGCAGGGGAGCGATGGCGATACGGCTTGCGTGAGTCATCCCGAAGCATCCTGTCCCGACGTTGAGACCCAGCGTCGGGCTGACTTGGCACGGCCAGAATAGTCGCTGTAGGCTCGCTCGGTATGAACGGGGATCATACCTGGCCGCTCCGGACCCTGCCGCTCGGAGCGCTGGCGGTGTTCGATGCCGCGGCACGCCATCGGAACATGGTGCGCGCCGCTACGGAACTAGGCATGACCCAAAGCGCGGTCAGTCGCCGCATCAGGGCGCTGGAGGAGCAGCTGCACGAGCAGCTATTCAAACGCGGTCCGCGTGGCCTCATGCTCACGGAAGCGGGCGACCTGCTTGCGGACTATGTCAACCGCGGCCTTGGTGAGCTGGCGACCGGGCTCCATCGGCTCGGCCAGCCGAAGAAGCGGACGACGATCGCGGTCACCGCGTCGCGAACCTTCGCGTTGCGTGTGCTGGCACCGCAGATCAGCAGCTTCGTCCGGCGGCACCCCTGGGTCAGCCTGCGGATCGACAGCCACCGCTATACAACGAGCCTCGAACGCTCGGATGTTGATGTGGCGATCCGCCTGGGCACCGGGAACTGGACGGACGGCGTCGTCCTGCCGCTCAGCCGCGAGCGCCTGGTTCCCGTCTGCACCCCGTCGATTGCCATGGCCGCACAGAGCATGAACCTCGGGGACTTCCTGCGCGGGCAGATCCTCCTGCACTATGCGGAGAGGCCGCATTGGGTGGATTGGCTCAGGACGGCCGGCATCGACCCGTCGCTGGCTGAGCACGGGCCGCGGTTCGGTGAGACGGCACTCGCCCTGGCCGCTGCCGAAGCCGGCCAAGGCATTGCGATCGCCCGCAGCATCCATGTGCGGCAGGCGCTGGCGGACGGCAAGCTGGCGGTCCCGGCGCCCATCAGCATCGAAGACGGGCTTGCCTACTACATGGTCGCGACCGAGGCAGCCCTGCGCCGTACGACGGTGCAGGCCTTCGTTGCGTGGTGCCAGAGCGAATTCGCCGATGGATCGTCGCTGCCGGCGGAAGCCTGACGGCGGCGCGGAGAGCGAGGCGATGTCGATCCATCTCGACATGACGACGGCGCGGCTGTTCGTCTCGGTCATGGAGGAGGGCAGCATCTCGCGCGCGGCGCGGCGGGAGGCGATCGCGCCCTCCGCCATCAGCAAGCGCATCAGCGACCTGGAGCTTCGGCTCGGCCATGTCCTGCTCATTCGCCACGCGGGCGGCGTCGAACTGACGACCGCCGGCGCGGCCGTGCTGCGCCGCGCACGGAACCTGGTGCATGAGGCCGGGCAGCTCGAAGCCGAGTTGCGCCTGCTCGGCAGCGGCGTCACCGGTCTCGTCCGCATCGCTGCGGGCGAGACCACGCTGATCAGCCCCCTGCCAGAGTTGCTCGGCACCTTCCTGCAGAGCAACCCGGGCATCCGCGTGGAACTGGACGAGCGCCTTCATGCGGAGGTGCTGCGGGCCGTGCAGGAACAGGCGGCCGACATCGGCGTGCTGCCGGCCGAGAGCATTCCGCCCGATCTCTGGGCGCGGCCCTGGCATCGCGACCAGCTCGTCGCCGTCATGCGGCCGGATCACCCGCTGGCCGATTATCCGGGCGTGACCATGGCGGAGATGCTGGACCATGACCTGATCGGACAGGACCGCCGGGCGGCGCTCGGCGCCCTGCTGGGCCGGCAATCGGCGGCGCTGGGGCGGTCCATCCGTAGCCGGGCCAGCGCTGACGGCTATGACGTCGTCTGCCGGCTCGCCCAGCATGGGCTCGGCATCGGCATCGTCGCGGAGAGTTCGGCGCGCCTGTTCATCGAAGAGATGGGCCTGGTCGCGCTGCCGGTGCTCGACGCCTGGGCGCGGCGGCAGCATCGGCTCTGCACGCGCGATCCGGAACGGCTATCCCCTGCGGCGCGGCTTCTTCTGGATGCACTTCTCGCTTCGGCAGGGCACGAGGACTGACCTTTCTCGATTCGAGAAGGCCCCTTGCCGAATGACCATTTCCGAGGTCGGCCGAGTGCGTTTCACGATCCTGTCGCATCTCGGCAGCAGGATCTTCCATGACGCATTTTTCGGCCAACAGCCCGCACGCCCGTGACATCGCGTCGGTGCTGCACCCGCAAACCCATGCGGGCCGCCACCAGGAGCTCGGGCCGACGATCATGACCGGCGCCGACGGCATCTTTGTCCGCGACGATGCCGGCAACGTCTTCCTCGATGCCGGGGCGGGCCTGTGGTGCGCCTCGCTCGGCTACAACAGCGAGCGTCTCGCCAAGGTCGCCTACGATGCGATGCGGACCCTCGGCTATTACCAGATCTTCCGACATGCCTCGCACGGCCCGGCGATCGACCTGTCTGAGAAGCTGCTCGAACTTGCTCCCGTGCCGATGTCGAAGGTGCTGCTCCAGTGTTCCGGCTCCGAGGCCAATGACACGGCGGTTAAGCTCGTCTGGTACTATTGGCATGCGCAGGGCAAGCCGGAGAAGCGCAAGATCTTCTCGCGCCGCGGCAGCTACCACGGCTCGACCTGCGTCACGATCAGCCTGACCGCCAAGCCGGACTATCATGCGGGCTTCGGCCTGCCATTCGACGGCTTCCTCCATACGGATTGCCCGAACTACTACCGCGACGCGCTGCCCGGCGAGACCGAGGAGGCGTTCTCGCAGCGCCTCGCCGACACGCTCGAGGCACAGATCATGGCCGAGGACCCCGAGACAGTCGCCGCCTTCTGGTGCGACCCGGTGCAGGGCGGCGCCGGCGCGCTGCCGCCGCCGCGCGGCTACTTCCAGAAGATCCAGGCCGTGCTGAAGAAGTACGACGTGCTGATGGTGGCCGACGAAGTCATCTGTGGCTTCGGTCGCACGGGCGCCATGTGGGGCTGCGAGACCTACGGCATGCAGCCCGACATGATCAGCTGCGCCAAGGCGCTGTCCGCCGCCATGCAGCCCGTCTCGGCCGTGCTGCTGAATGAGCGCATCTACCAGGCGGTGGTCCGGCAATCCGACAAGTACGGCGCGTTCATCCACGGCTACACCTATGCCGGGCACCCGGTCTGCACCTCGGTCGCGCTGGAGACGTTGCGTATCTATGAGGAGATGGACCTGATCGACCACATCAAGTCGGTCGAGCCAGTCTTCCTGCGCGAACTCGGCGCGCTGACGGACCATCCGCTCGTTGGCGACTTCAGCGGTGTCGGGCTGATCGGCGGCCTGGAACTCGTGCGCGACAAGGCGACGAAGGAGAACTGGCCGGGCGAGGTCGGGCTCGGCGCACGCATCGACCAACATGCGCGGGCGAACGGCCTGATCCTGCGCATCGTCGGCAATCGCATCGCCTTCTCGCCGCCACTCATCATCACGGCGGAAGAGGTCCGGGAACTGGCGCGCCGGATGCGTGCCACGCTGGATGCCGTGTACGCCGAGGTGAGCGCGCTCTGACCGGGCGGCGGACGGCATGGTCACGCCCTGGGATCGACGGACCGCCGCGATGAAGACCTCGGGTCTTCTCGTGGCGCGCCGTGACCCACCCACCTCGGCGCTGCGCCGCTGTCGCCGGGCGACGCCATGGCTGCGGCAGCCCGCCACACAACAACGCCGACAAGGCGGTGCCCCGCCCCCGCGCGAGGTCGTGACGCGCCTCGCCAACACGCCCGCAGGAGGGGACCGATGAGGATGCCAGCACGGATGCTTCACCCTGTGCCGGAGATCGACTGACATGGCGACAACACTTCGAACAACGCGGCGCGCCGCACTCTTCCTCGGGGCGGCGGCGGCAGTGCCGCGTCCTGCGTTGGCGCAGGCGTATCCAAATCGCGTCGTCAGCATAGTGACCGGCTATGCCCCCGGTGGGGGCACCGACGTCGCCGCGCGCATCGTCGCCGAGGCGATGCCGCGGCATCTGGGCGCCGACGCACGGGTCATCGTCGAGAATCGGCCCGGCAGCGCCGGCACGATGGCGACCGAATGGCTGACGCGCCAGCCCGCCGATGGTCACGTCATGATGCTGACCGAGGGCGGCGCCGCGATCACCGCGCCGGCGGTGGTGGTTGGCGGAACGCGCTACGACCCGATCGAGGACTTCACGCATCTCGGCTTCATCAGTCGTCCGCCGGCCGTGCTGGTGGTGTCGCCGAGCCTGGCCGCCGACACGGCGCAAGCCACGCTGAAACGGCTCCGTGATGCGCCGCGCGGATCCCTCACCTACGCGAGCTCCGGCTTCGGCGGCACGATCCACATCTGGGGCGAGATGGTCTCCCGCGAGCTCGGCCTCGATGCGGTCCACGTGCCCTATCGCAGCGGCGGCCAGATGGTGCAGTCGATCATGATCGGCGAGACGCAGTTCGGCGTGTCCTCCATGGCATCGGCCGTTCCGCTGCTCCGCGAGGGCCGGATCAAAGCCGTCGCGCTGGTGGGCAGTGCGCGCTTCGCCTCCATGCCCGACGTCCCGACCTTCGGCGACCTCGGGATTGTCGGCTTCGAGATGGGCAGCAACTTCATGATGGTCGGTCCGCCCCGCATGGCCGACGCCGCGGCCACGACGATCAATGGCGCACTGATCGCCACGCTGGCCGAACCTATCGTAAGGGAACGGCTTGCCGCCGCGGGCTTGCCGGCGGCCGAACCGCCGAACGGCATCGCCGAGGCGCGCGCCGAGATGCAGCGTAACGTTGCCAGGATGCGCGCGATGGTCGCGCAGACCGGCATTCGCGTGCAGCCGTGATGCATCGGGCATGACCGAGCGCTTCGTCGCCTTCGATGGCGTGACCAAGACTTTCGCCGGCGGGGTGCACGCCGTCCGGGACTTGAATCTCGACATCGCCCGCGGGGAGTTCGTGACCTTCCTGGGACCATCCGGCTCGGGGAAGACTACGTCGCTGATGATGCTTGCCGGGTTCGAGACGCCGACCGCAGGCAGCATCCTGCTGGACGGCCGCTCGCTCGATCGGCTGCCGCCCTACCACCGGGGCATCGGCATGGTGTTCCAGAGCTATGCCCTGTTCCCCCACATGACGGTGGCGGAGAACATCGCCTTCCCGCTCACCGTCCGCCGGCGCCCGCGGGCGGAGATCGAGGATGCCGTGCGGCAGGCGCTCGACCTCGTGCAACTCACCGCCATGGGCGGGCGGCGGCCGGCCCAGCTGTCCGGCGGGCAGCAGCAGCGCGTCGCCCTGGCGCGCGCGCTGGTGTTCAAGCCGCCGCTCGTCCTGATGGACGAACCGCTCGGCGCGCTGGACCGCCAGCTTCGCGAACATATGCAGATCGAGATCAAGCACATCCACGCACGGCTCGGCGTGACGCTGGTCTATGTCACGCACGACCAGGGCGAAGCGCTGACCATGTCGGACCGCATCGCGATCTTCCGTGACGGGTCGCTCCAGCAGGTCGGTTTACCTGGCGAGGTCTATGAGCGCCCTCTCACGAGCTTCGTCGCGCAGTTCGTCGGGGAGAGCAACCAGTTCGCCGGAACGCTCCGGGATGTCACCGGCTTGGTGGAGCTCGACGGCGGATGGCGCATGCCGGCAACCATCGTCCACCCCCTCGCCATCGGCGCCCGAACGACCGTCTCCGTGCGGCCGGAGCGCATTCGCCTCAGCCGCGACGACGGTGCAGCGGGGGCGGTGCAGGAGCTGATCTACCACGGCGACCACCTGCGCGTCGTCGTCCGCACCGACCACGGCCATGCCGTCTTCGCCAAGCTTCTGGCGGGAGCGGTGCCGGCATGGGTTCGCGATGGCGCTGCGATCCGGGTGTCGTGGGACGCCGCGGATGCCCGGGCCCTCGATGCCCTGCCCAACCATACGACAGAGGAGAAGCTTCAATGATCTGGTCCCTGGCGAAGCGCGCGCTGACCGTGCTGGCGCTCGGCGCGCTCCTGGCTCCCGGCGATGCCGCCGCCCGCGATCTCACCGTGGTGGGATGGGGCGGGTCGAGCCAGGCCGCCCAGCGGCGGGTCTATTACGAGCCGTTCACCGCGCAGACGCGCGTGCCGATCCAGGAGGATTCGTGGTCCGGCGGCCTCGGCGTCCTGCGGACCCGCGTGCAGGCCGGCAATGTCACCTGGGACGTGGTGCAGGTCGAAGCGGATGAGCTGCAGATCGGCTGCGACGAAGGGCTGTACGAGCGCATCGACTGGGCGGCGATGGGTGGCCGCGATTCCTTCATGCGGGAAGCTGTGAGCGACTGCGGCGTCGGCGCCGTCGCGTGGTCCGTCGGCCTCGCCTATGACGGCGCAAGGCTGCGGGAAGGCCCGACATCCTGGGCGGATTTCTGGAACTTGCAGCGCTTCCCGGGCCAGCGGACGCTCCGCCGCGGCCCGAAGTACACGCTTGAGATCGCCCTGATGTCGGACGGCGTTCCGGCGTCGGAGGTCTACAACCTGCTGCGGACGCCCGCGGGCGTGGACCGCGCGTTTCGCCGCCTCGATCAGATCAAGCCGAACATCGTCTGGTGGACGGCCGGCGCGCAGCCGGGCCAGCTTCTCGCCTCCGGCGAGGTCGTCATGGCGGCCGCCTATACGAGCCGGATGTTTGCCGCCCGGCGGGATGACAACCGCGACCTGCGCGTGGTCTGGAACGGCAGCATCTTCGCCGTCGATCACTGGGTCGTGCTGCGCGGGTCGTCCAACCGCGACAACGCGATGCGCTTTATCCAGTTCGCGACCCGCCCGGAGAACCAGAGCCGGTTCCCCGCACTGTCCTTCCAGGGCGTGACGAACCTGCAGGCGGCGCTGCCGTCGGATGCTGGCGTCGCGGCCAGCCTGCCGACGCAGCCGGACAACCTGCGCGTCGCCATGCCGCTCGATGTCGAGTTCTGGGTGGACAACATCGAGGAGCTGACCCAGCGGTTCAACGCCTGGGCCGCGCGGTAAGGGAACGATGCGGCAGCCCATGTCACGCTTCCTGCGACCGCGATTCTCGGCGTGGCTGCTGGTGCTGCCGCTGTTCCTGTTCAGCGCGGCGACCTTCGTCGTACCGATCGTCATGATGCTGGCCCGCAGCGTGCAGGACCCCGAGCTGTCGCGGGCGTTCCCGCAGACCGCTGCGGCGCTGGCGTTGTGGGATGGAAGGGATCTGCCGCCCGCATCGTCGATTGACACATTCATCGCCGAGCTGCGTGACGCCCGGGGCACGGAAGGCCTGAGCTTCGCGGCAAACCGCTTGAACAGCGAGATCAGCGGGTTTCGCTCGATGCTCCTGCGCACGGCGCGGAGCCTGCCTCGCGACCGGCAGGACGACCCTGTCGCGGCGTTGGCGCGCATCGACGCCCGGTGGGGCGAGCGATCGACCTGGGCGGCGATGCGCCGCGCCAGCGGTCCGTTCACCGACGGTTTCCTGCTCGCCGCGCTCGACCGCCAGCGCAATGACGATGGCGCGGTCGTCCGTGTTGCCGAGGAACGGGCCGTGTTCGTCACCGTCCTGCTCCGCACGCTGTGGATCTCGACGCTGGTGACGGTGTTCTGCCTCCTGCTGGGCTATCCGGTCGCCTATCTCCTCGCAAGCATGCCGGGCAGGATCGCGAACCCGCTCCTGGTGCTCGTGCTGATTCCGTTCTGGACCTCCGTCCTGGTGCGAACGACGGCCTGGGTCGTGCTGTTGCAGCGCGACGGCATGGTGAACGGGCTGCTGCAGCGGCTGGGGCTGATCGAGCAGCCGCTGACGCTCATCTACAACCGGACCGGCGTGCTCATCGCGATGGTGCATGTGCTGCTGCCGTTGATGGTGCTGCCGCTCTACAGCGTGATGAAGGGGATCGGCCGAGCCCCGATGCTCGCCGCCATGTCGCTCGGCGCACGGCCGTTCGAGGCCTTCCTGCGCGTCTATCTTCCGCAGTCGGTCGCCGGGATCGGCGCCGGCTGCCTGCTCGTCTTCATCTCCGCGCTCGGCTACTACGTCACGCCGGAGCTGGCCGGCGGTGGCGGCGATCAGATGATCAGCTACTTCATCGCCTTCTACACGAACCGCACGACCAACTGGGGCCTCGCCGGCGCCCTGTCGCTGATCCTGCTCGTCGTGACCGGGCTGCTCTACGTCGCCTATGCGCGGCTGTCGCGCGGCCCGAGGGCGCCAGCATGAAGATGCCTCTCGCGCCCGTCGATCGCGTGCTGCGCTGGGCCCTCGTCGGGCTTTGCGTGCTCGTCTTCATCTTCCTGCTGGTGCCCGTGCTGGCGGTGATCCCGCTCTCTTTCAACGCGGGCTCCTTCCTGACCTATCCGATGACGGGCTTCTCGACCCGGTGGTACACGGATTTCTTCACATCGCCGCGCTGGCTGCCATCCCTGTGGAACAGCCTTTTCATCGGCTCGATCGCGACGGCGATCGCGACCATCCTCGGCACCGCCGCGGCCCTCGGTCTCGACCGTTTGGGCGGGGTCGCGAAGCAGGCGTTGAACGCCCTCTTCCTGATGCCGGTGGTCGTACCGGTCGTCGTGATCGGCAGCAGCCTGTATGCGTCGTTCGCGGCGCTCGGCCTGACGGCGAGCTATCCCGGCCTGATCCTGGCGCACGCCTTGCTGGGCGCGCCATTCGTGGTGATCACCGTGGCCGCCACGCTCTCCGGCTTCGATCGGCGGCTACTCAGCGCCGCCATGAGCCTCGGCGCGACACCCTGGCAGGCGTTCCGGCGCGTGACGTTGCCGTTGATCCTTCCGGGCGTGGTGTCGGGCGGCGTTTTTGCGTTCGCGACCTCCTTCGATGAGATCGTGGTGACGCTCTTTCTTGCCGGGCCGCAGCAGCGAACATTGCCGCTGCAGATGTTCGACGGCGTACGCGAGCAGATCAGCCCCACCATCACGGCGGCGGCGACGCTGCTGTTCCTCGTGTCCCTCCTGCTCGTTGCCGTCATCGAATGGCTGCGGCGCCGTGGCGAGCGGCTGCAGGCTTCTGCGCCGGCCGAGTAGAGCGGCGGCGGCCGTTCTCGATTCCGATCACGATCCCCGTGAAAGTGCATACGCTGCCGACCTACCCGACCCTGAAGCTGCATATCGCGGGTGAATGGCGAAGCCGTCCCGGTTCCCCGGTGTACGGCCCGTTGGACGACAGCTTGATCGGCGATGTGACGCACGCGAGGAAGGCGGATCTCGATGACGCGCTCGTGCTCCCAGGCTTGTCGAATTGCGCGCTCCCTCGTCCCATCGATCCTACAAGCGTCAGGCGTCAGGCACCGCCGATCCTCAGTGCGCCCAAGATTCCTGAACAGTGCCAGGTATCGTCGCGTGCTAGGCGTCGCCTATCGCGTTCGCCGCCTCCATCAGCGCAGGCGCCAATCGCCGCCGCGCCGTCTCTTCATCCACATCCGCCAGTCGGGCCGTGATGTGAACCGCCGCCATCGGGCCGCCGTCCGGCTGAACGATCGGAGCGGCAAGGGCGATGATGCCGATCTGCAGTTCCTGGCTCAGAAGCGCGTAGCCCAGGCGTCGGGTCTCGGCGATGCGCTCACGGATGCGGACCGGATCGGTGAGCGTGAAGGGCGTCGCTGCCACCAGCTGCGATCTTGCCAGGACGTCATCAACGCGCTTCTCCGGCAGCCGTGACAGCACCGCGATGCCGCCGGACGAGCACCAGGCCGGGATGCGGCGCCCGCCAAGCCCCGCGCGGAACGTCTCCCGCCGGCTTTCCAGACGCCAGACGTAGAGCATCGTGAGATCGTCGAGCAGCGCGAGGTCCACGCGCTCCCCGATCGCGCGCTGCAAGTCGATCAGCACCGGTATCGCGCGCTCTAGCATCGGCTCCGATCGCTGGTAGTCGAAGGACCGATCGAGCAGCTTTCGCCCCGGCGCATGGCCGCCGCGCGGCCGCACCTCCATGTAGCCGAGCCGGACCAGCGTATGGACGACGCGCTGGACGGCACTCTTCGGCAGGCCGGATGCGGCGGCGAGTTCGCCCAATGAGCGCGGCTGTGCGCCGGTGGAGAATACCTCGAGCACCCGGAATGCACGCGCGATGGCCTCGACGTGGAGCGGATCGCCCGCCTCCTGGGCAGAACCGGATGCGCCCGCTTCTTTTTCGCCCGTCCGGCCAACAATACCCCTTTGACCGGGCGTCGCCCGATGGCCTAGCTTTCCATTATTCATACGATCGTATCGCACTTCGATACGATAAGAGCAAGCCCATAGCGTCGGCACGGTGCCGCGCTCGGGATGGCGTCGGGGGCCGGGCCTATGGAGACGCTGATCGAGAGGGCACCCGCGGAGCACGGCTGGACGAGGATCGTCGGCGGGCTGGTGCTGGCACGGGCCGATGCGGAACCGCGGCGCTGCGACATCCTCGTGCAGGACGGCCGGATCGTCGCCCTGCCCGACCCGGATGAACCGAGGCCGGAGGACAAGGTCGCGATCCGGTTCGACGCACGGGACTGCATCCTGATCCCCGGCCTCGTGAACACCCACGTCCACAGTTCCGGCAATCTGGTCCGCAGCCCGTCGGATCGCTGGAACCTCGAGCTTCAGCTGCATATCGGCGGCGCGTTCCGCGGCCGGCCGACCCCGCGTCAGAAATACGTCTCGGTCCTACTCGGGGCGATCGAGATGATCAGCCGCGGCTGCACGGCCTGCTACGACATCTTCTTCGAAGCGCCCCTGCCGACGGCGGAAGGCTTTGCCGAGGTGGCGCGCGCCTATCGCGACATCGGCATGCGGGCGGTGATCGCCCCCCAGCTCTCCGACATCCCCTTCCAACGCGTGATTCCGGGCCTGATGGACGCTCTGCCCGCCGAGACGCGCGCCCGACTCGCGGCCAATCCACCAAAGGCCGGCGCCGAGATCATGAGGGCGCTCGATTCAGTGTTGAGCGCTTGGCCGACAGGGCAGGACCTGGTCCGCTTCGCCGTCGCGCCCACCATTCCCATGCACTGCACCGATGGCTTCCTGCGCGACTGCGCCGCCTTCGCGCGGCAGCACGGCATCGGCCTGCACACGCATCTCGCGGAATCCAAGGTGCAGGCGGTGGTCGGCCGCGAGCAATATGGCGCGACCATCGTCGGTCACCTGCTCGATCTCGGCATCCTGTCCGAGGCGTTCACGGCCGCTCACGCCGTATGGATCGATGACGACGAGGCCAGGATGCTTGGCGACCACGGCTGTTCGGTGGCGCATGCACCCGGCGCCAATATGCGGCTCGGCGTCGGCGTGGCACGGACGCGCGCGATGCTGGATGCGGGGGTCACGCTCGGCCTAGCCACGGATTCGCGCGTCTGCAACGACAACCTGAACATGTTCGAGGCGATGCGCCTCGCGAGCTACGCCTCCCGCATCCAGGGCTATGACCGCGGCCATTGGCTGTCCACACGCGAGGTCCTGCATGCTGCCACGCAGGGCGGCGCGCGCGTGCTGGGGCTTGGCGATTCCATCGGCCAGCTCGCGCCGGGATTCGCGGCGGACATCGTGTTCCTCGACCGGCGCAGCACGAACTACGTCCCGCTGGTCGATCTCGTCCATCAACTCGTCCATGCCGAGGATGCGACCGCGGTGCGCCATGTGATGATCGGCGGCCGCCTGGTCTATCGCGATCGCGACTTCCCCGACCTCGACATTCCCGCGCTGCTGGAGGAGGCCGAGACTGCCTCCGTCGCGATCCGTGCCGAGACCGCCCCCGCCATCGCGCGCGAGGAGGCGCTGGACGAGCCCGTGCTGTCCATCTGCGGCTGCTTCGCCCGACGCCCGCTCGGCTTCAGCCGCTTCGTCGGCGGCGAGTTCTCCTGCGCATGACCACCATCCCCTGCCACCTGAGACGGAACCATTCCATGCGGATCTCCCGACGCAGCCTGCTGGCGGCCGCCGCCACGACCGCCATGGCCGCGCCGGCCATCGCCCAACCGGCATTCCCGACCCGGCCAATCCGCATGGTCGTGCCCTTCGCGCCGGGCGGCGCGACCGACCTCATCACCCGCCTTCTGGCCGAGGAGATGGCGCGGCCCCTGGGCCAAAACGTTGTCGTCGAGAACCGCAGCGGCGCGTCCGGCACAATCGCCGGCAACTTCGTCGCGCGCGGCCCGGCCGATGGCTACACGCTGTTCATGGGCACGACCGGCACGAACATCCTCGCGCCCTTCTTCGTGCTCGATGCGCCCTATGAGACGGAGCGCGACTTCCGTGGCGTCGCGATGGTTGCGGGCATCGCCAACCTGCTGGTCGTCGGCCCGGCCATCCCGGCGACAACGGTGCAGGAATTCATCGCCTACGCCCGCGCCAATCCGGGCCGGGTCAACTATGCGGCCACCGGCAGCGGATCGCAGATGGCCATGGAGCTGTTCCTGCAGCGCGCCGGCATCACCGCCACGGCGGTGAACTATCGCGGCAGCGGGCCGGCACTGCAGGACATGATCCGCGGCGACGTCCACGCCACGATGGACCTGATCTCCTCCACCCTGCCGACCGTGCAGGACGGCCAGCTCCGTGCGCTGGGCGTGAGCACCACGGCGCGCAACCCGCGCGCGCCGGCGGTGCCGACCCTGCAGGAGGCCGGCGTGCCGGGCTACGAATTCCTGTCCTGGCAGGGCGTCTTCGCCCCGCGCGCCACGCCCGACGCGATCGTCGAAAAACTCTCGCAGGCGATCAACGACGCGCTGGCCAACCCGGAGCTGCGTCGCCGCATCGAGGCCATGGCGGCCGACCCCATGGGCGGCACGCCGGCCGAGATGGACCGCTACATCGCGCGCGAAGTGGCGACCCTGTCCGCCGTCGCCCGCGCCGCCGGCATCCGCCCGCAATAACCGGCCCAAACGAGCAACAACCGAGGATATGCCGCATGCTGCTGCCCCAACCGCCGCGCTACGACTACTCGGCCATCGTCGATCGCCCGACCTATGACTGGCCCGGCGGTGCGCGGATGGCCTTCTACCTCGCGCTGAACGTCGAGCAGTTCGCCTGGGGGCGCGGCACCGGCCACGCGCCGCACAACTGGAACAACGGCGCCGATCCGCGCATCTTCGCCTGGCGCGACTACGGGCTGCGCGTCGGCTTCTGGAACATCCTCGACATTCTGGACGAGCTCAGGCTGCCCTGCTGCCATCTCGTGAACTCGGCCGTCTGCGACAACTTCCCGACGGTCGTGGAGCGGATCAACGCCCGCGGCGAGGAAGTGGTCTCGCATGGCCGCACCAATGCCGAGCGCCCCGGCGACTATTTCGAGGCGGATGAGCGCCGCCTGATCCAGGAAGTCACGACGACCATCGAGCGGCGCCACGGCCAGCGCCCATTCGGCTGGATGGGCCCCTGGATCTCCGAGAGCCCGGTGACCACTGACCTCCTGAAGGAGGAAGGCTACCGCTACATCATGCACTGGCCCTGCGACGACCAGCCGGTCTTCCTCAAGACCCGCGCCGGCCCGCTGCTGAACGTGCCTTACCCGATCGAGCTGAACGACGCGCCGGCGATCCTCAACCGCGGGCATTCCGCCGAGGAATTCGGCCGGATGATGACGGACCAGTTCGACATGATGCTCGCCCTGTCGGCGAAGCGCCCGCTGGTTTGCGCTATCTCGCTGCACACCTTCGTCTTCGGCTCCCCCTTCCGCCTGGCGCAGCTGCGCCAGGCGCTGGAGCACATCGCGAAGTTCCGCGACGACCCGCGGGTCTGGTTCGCGACCCCGGGCGCCATCGCCGATCATGTGCTGGCACTGCCGCCGGGAACGGTGCCGGGCAGCGAGCCGTGACCGAGCGAAGCGCGATCATCCGTGGCGGATGCCTGCTGGACGCGGCGGGTCGCTCCGCCACGCCCGCCGACATCCTGGTGCAGGATGGGGCGATCGCGCAGATCGGTGACCCCGGCCTAGCGGCGCCGGAAGGCGTCGCCGTGTTCGACGCCTCCGACCGCCTGCTGATGCCGGGCATGATCAACGCCCATGCGCATAGCGGCGGCAACCTCGCCCGCAGCATCCATGACAAGTGGACGCTGGAGCTGCTGCTGAACGGTACCGTCGCCAATGTCGGCGGCCAGACGCTGGAGGAGAAGTACATCTCCACCCTGCTCGGCGCGCTCGAGATGCTGAGCAAGGGCTGCACCGGCTGCTACGACCTGTTCTACGAGTTCCCGCTGCCATCCGAGGACGGCATCAAGGCAGCGGCCCAGGCCTATGCCGATGCCGGCATGCGCGCCGTCATCGCGCCGATGCTCGCGGATCGCAGTTTCTATCGCGCCATCCCCGGCCTGCTTGAGGCCCTGCCGGATCCATATCGCGAGCAGTTCGCGACGGCGCAGGCATTGCCCTGGCAGGCACAGCTCGACATCATCGCCCAGGTCATGCGCGGCTGGGCCTTCGACCGCGACCGGATCACGCTGGCTATCGCGCCGTCCATCCCGATGCACTGCACCGATGAGTTCCTCGCCGGCGCGGCCGCCTTCACTCGCGACCACGGCATCGGCTTCCATACGCATCTCGCGGAATCCCGCGTACAGGCGGTCTACGGTCGCCAGCGATATGGCCGGTCGCCGACGGCGCAGCTGCGCTGCCTCGGCGTGCTCGGGCCGAACTTCACCGCGGCGCACGCGGTCTGGGTGGATGACGACGACATCGCGATGCTCGCCGATGCCGGCGCGTCGGTGGCGCACAACCCCGGCAGCAACATGCGCCTCGGTTCCGGCATGGCGGCGACGCGGCGGATGCTGGATCGCGGGCTGAATGTCGGGCTGGGCACGGATTCCCGAGTCTGCTCCGACAATCTGAACATGTTCGAGGCGATGCGCTTCGCCTCCTATGCCTCCCGCGTGCAGGGGCCGGACCATGAGCGCTGGCTCTCCACGCCGGAGGTCTTCGCCATGGCCACGGAGGGCAGTGCCAAGGCGCTGGGCTTCGGCGACCGGCTGGGGCGCCTCGCGCCCGGGTATCGCGCCGACATCGTCTTCCTGGATCTCGGCAACCTGAACTGGGTGCCCCTCAACGACACGACGAACCAGCTCGTCTTCGCCGAGGACGGGACGGCGGTGGACAGCGTGATGGTGGATGGGCGGCTCGTTTATCATCAGCGCCGCTTTCCCGGCATCGACATGGCGTCGCTGCGTCGCAAGGCACAGTCCGCAGCCGATCGCCTGCGCGGTGCGAATGCGGAGATGCGTGCCGTCGCCGCCGCTCTCGAACCCGTCGTCGCCTGCTTCTGCGGCGCCCTGGCGCGAGAGCCGCACCACATCCATCGCTTCACGGGCGGAGAAATCGCGTGACTGGCACTCCGACCGTCAGCGAGCGGCTGGCCACCTTCATGCTGGACACGCCGGGCACGGCGATTCCGCCTGACGTCCTCGCGCAGACCAAGCTGCAGATCCTCGATTCGATCGGCCTGATGCTCGTCGTCTCCGGCCAGGAGTATGGCAGATCGGTGTGCCGTGCGGTGCAGGAGATGGGGCGCAGCGACGACGCCACCGTCATCGGCACAGGCGAGCGCAACACGGCGATGAATGCCGTGCTCGCCAACGGCGCGATGGCTGACGCGCTCGACTATGACGACACCCACAACGAGACACATCTGCATCCCGGCGCGCATATCGTTCCGCTGACGCTCGCCGCCGGAGAGGCTCGCCGCAGTACCGGGTTGGAAGCCCTGACCATCGCCGCGCTGGGCTTCGAGATCGGCTGCCGGCTGGCAGTGGCGGCACCAGGGCAGTTCGGCCGCCGCGGCTTCCATACCAGTGCGATCTGCGGCGCCGTCAGCACCTCGCTCATGGCCAGCCGCTTCTACGGCCTGTCCCACCAGCAGGCGGTCTGGTCCGTCGGGACATCGGCGAGCCAGGCCGCCGGCATCCTGCAATGCTACACTGACGGCACCTGGACGCAGGGCCTGCATCCCGGCTGGATCGCGCATGCTGCCATTGCCGCGGCGTTGCTCGGCCGTGCCGGCTTCACCGGCCCGCCGACGGCGATCGAGGGCCGGATGGGCCTGTTCCGCACCCATGTGCAGGACCCCGACTACAACTTCGACTTTGACCGCACGCTGCGCGGCCTCGGCACGGTGTGGGAGGGACGGACCATGTCCGTGAAGCCCTATCCGACCGGCTGCGTGATCCATCCCTATCTCGACGCCATCCTGGCGCTGCACCGCGCCGGCCTGCGCGCCGAGCAAGTGAAGCGGCTGCGCCTGCCGATGTCGCACCACTGGGTCGGCATCGTCTGCGAGCCGGTCGCCGAGAAGCGCCGCCCGGCCACCGAGATCGCCGGCCGCATCAGCCTGCAATATGCGGTGGCCGAGGCGCTGACGCGCGGCCGCTTCGGCCTCGACAGCGTGACGGAGGCGGATCTGCGCGATCCTGCCATCCTCGATCTCGTTGACCGCACCGACTACGAACTCGACCCCGAGCCGCCTGCACGCCGCGCCTTCAAGGGATGGGTCATCGCCGAGTTGCATGACGGCCGCGTGCTGGAACGCATCGAACACCCCTGGACGAGGGGCAACCTCGACGATCCCGGCACGCCGGCCCTGGTGCGCGACAAGTTCCGCGAGAACGCCGGCCGTCGCCTGCCCTCCGCGCAGGTCGAGGAGATCGTCGCTGCGGTCGATGCCTTCGAGACGCTCGCCGATGTCGGCGAGCTTGCGCGGCTTTGCGCCATCCGCGGCTGACGGCGTGCACAATCATTCACAAGAGGAGAGGGTGAAGTGACTCAGCGCATGACCGGCTTCATCGGCCGCCGAGGCCTCGGCGCCGCCGGCGCGTCCCTGGCGCTGGCCGCATCCACCTCGCCCACGCGGGCGCAGGCGCGCACGGAACTGCGGATCGGGTCGCAGGTGGAACCGACATCCATCGATCCGCATTTCGCGAATGTCGACACCAACAACGCCATGGCGCTGCACTTCTTCACGCCACTGGTCATCCGCAGCGAGACCCTGCAGCCGCAGCCTGGCCTCGCGACGTCCTGGCGCATGGTGGACGAGACCACCTGGGAGTTCAAACTCCGCGAAGGCGTGCGCTTCCACGACGGCAGCGAGCTGACCGCGGAGGATGTCGCGTTCAGCATCCGCCGCGCACCCGCGGTGCCGGGCTCGCCGGCCTCTCTCTCGGTCTATCTGCGCCAGATCACCGGCATCGAGGTGGTGGACCGGCATACGATCCGGCTCCGCACGGCGGAGATCTTCCCGCTGATGCCGATCTTCATGGGGACCTTCGTCATCCTCTCCCGTCGCGCCGCGGAAGGCGTGACGACTGAGGAATTCAACGCCGGCCGCGGCATGGTCGGCACCGGCCCCTACCGCTTCACCGGCTGGCAGCGCGGCGAACGCCTGACCATGGAGCGGTTCGCCGACTACTGGGGGCCGGCGCCGGAGATGGAGCGGGTGACCTTCCGCTTCATCCCCAATCCGGCAGCGCGGCTATCGGCCCTGCTCGCCGGCGATGTAGACATGATCGACTTCGTCCCGATCACCAGCATGGACGCAGTCGCGCGCCGCAATGACCTACGGCTGTCGCGCGGGGTGACGAACCGACTGATCTACCTGCATGTGGAGCACGAGCGGGCGGACGCGCCCTTCGTGACGGACCGCGCCGGCCGGCCCTTCGCCGGGCGCGGTCCCTTGCAGGATGCGCGGGTGCGGCGCGCCCTCTCGATGGCGATCGACCGGCGCGCCATCGCCGCCCGCATCATGGAAGGCGCAAGCGAACCGACGAGCCAGATCATGCCCGCCGGGGCAATCGGGCATGTCCCGGACCTGCCGGTGGCACCCTATGATCCCGTGGGTGCACGGCGCCTTCTGGCTGAGGCCGGCTATGCCGATGGTTTCGCCATCACCATGCAGGTGCCGCGCAACCGCTACGTCAACGACGTACGCGCCATGGAGGCGATCGCGCAGATGCTGACGCGGATCGGGCTCGAGGTGCGGCTCGAGACCGTGCCGGTCCAGACCTTCTTCGATCGCGCCTCGCGCCGTGAGTTCTCGTTGTTCATGATCGGCTTCGGCGTCGTGACGGGCGAGCCATCCTCCTTCATGTCGCTGGTCATGCAGACTTTCGACGCGCAGGCGCGGGTCGGCGCCGGCAATCGCGGCCGCTACTCGAACACCGAGTTCGACCGGCTGCTCGTCCAGGCGCTGCGCACGCCCGACGATGCCGCGCGGGAGGAGCTGCTGCGTCAGGCGACGCGCATCGCCATGGCGGACCAGGCCATCATTCCGCTGCACCACCAGGTGCATCTCTGGGCGATGCGCTCCGATCTCGATCATGTCGCGCGGACGGATGAGTACACCCTGGCGCAGGATGTGCGCCGGCGCGGATGATGCGGTACGGCTTGGTTGGGCGACGATACGCCGCCATTGCCGCAGGAGGATCGACCATGAACGACACAGAGATCGCAGGCGCCGCCGCATCGCTCGCGGCGGCGAGAAGCGGGCCGGCCATTCCGGCCCCCTCGCCCGGCCCGACGACGATGGCGGAGGCCGAGGCGATCCAGCTTGCGACCTTCGCGGCGCTGGGCCTGCGCCGTGGCGGCTGGAAGGTCGGCCGTGCGGACGGGCAGCTGTTCAGCGCGCCGATGGTGGTGGGGCCGTTGAATGAGACGGAGCCGGTGCTGACCCTGCCGGTGGCGACCCGCATCGAGCTTGAGATCGCACTGCGCTTCCGCGAGGTGCCGCCGTCGACGGTGCTGGAGCTGGAGGCGCTGCCGGCGCTCGCCGACCTCGTCGTCCTGATAGAGTTCGTGCGGACGCGCTTCACGGGGCCGGTGACGGCGTTCGACCGTATCGCGGACTGCGTCTCCAATGAGCGCGTGGTCGCCGTCACGGCGCCCGGGCCGTGGTCGCCGGCGATCCTCGGTTCACTGCCGCTGGTCCAGCTCTTCCAGGACGGTGCCGAGATCGCCCGTCACGAAGGCGCTCACCCGGCCGCGCCGCTCGTCCCGCTCCTCGCCGCCTGGCAGGCGCGCTGTGCGGCGGATGGCGTGGCCGTCGGTGCCGGCGAGATCGTCACACTCGGCAGCCTCACCGGCGTGCTGCCGGTGCCGCCAGCGGGCGCGCATTTCCGCGGCATCATCACTGGCTTGCCGCCGGTTCAATGTCGCGTCCTGCCGCTGGCGGCGTGACACGGCGCGCCGGCACGGCCGCCGAAAACATCTGAGTTGGAGTGCGGTGATGGGACGTTCAGTCGAGGCCCTGGCCCAGCTGGTGGTTGACACGCAGTGGGATGACGTACCGGAAGCGGTGCGTCGTCACGCGAAGCTCGTCCTGCTCGATACGGTCGGGGTGATTCTTGCCGGTAGCGAGCAGCCCGAACTGCATGGCCTGCGCGCGGAAGTCGCCCGAGGGGCGGGAAGCGGCGCGACGATTCTCGCGCGCGGCTTCCCGAGTGCCTCGCCGGCGATGTCGGCTTTCTTGAATGGTACGGCGGGCAGGTCGATCGAACTCTGCGAGAGCCACCGCTTCGTATCCTGCCAAGCCGCGGTCCAGGTGCTGCCCGGTGTGCTCGCCGCAGCGGAGGTCTACGGAAGCAGCGGACGTGACCTGCTGCTCGCCTTCATCCTGGGCTACGACGTCGCCATCCGCCTGGGGGCAGGCACCACGCAGCGCCCCCTGGCGCACCAGAACGGCCAGACGGCCATGATCGGCGCCATCGCCGGCGCTGCGCGCCTGCGGGGCATGGACGCCGCCGGCGTCAGCCGGGCGATGCGGATCGGCGCGACCTTCGTCCTCGTGCCAAGCTACACCAACGCGGTGAACGGCGCGACGACCCTCAATGCTGCGGGTGGGATGAGCGGTCTCATCGCGTCCGTCGCGACGGACCTCACGGGCGCCGGGTTCCTGGCGCAGGACGATGCCATCGAGGAGGCATTGGCACACCTCGTCGCGGACCGCTTCGACCCGGGGCCGGTCACCGAAGCCCTCGGCAAGCGCTGGGAGATCACGCGCAACGCCTTTCGTCTGCGCGCCTGCTGCATACCGACATACGCATCGCTGGACGCAATCGAAGCAGCGCTGGCGGAACTTGGCGCAACGCCGGAGGACATCGAGCGCATTGACGTCGAGACCTATCGTTTTGCCGCCGCCATGCGCGACCAGCAGCCACGCAACGGCTTCGCCGCGCGCTACTCGCTGCCGCACGCGGCGGCAGCCATCATCCTGCGGGGCGATACGGACCTTGATGCCTTCTCAGAGGCAACCGTTGCGGATACCTCCTTCGTGGCCATGCGTGCGCGCGTGCATGTGAGCGAGGATGCTGCGCTGACCGCCATGTTTCCCGCGGCAAAGCCGGGCCGGGCAACGGTGACGCTGCGCGATGGCCGCGGCGCGACCCGTCAGGTGAACAGCGCACGGGGCGACTTCCAGAACCCCTACGCCGAAGGCGAGGTTCGGGCAAAGTTCCGTGCGCTGGCCGGCCGCGCCCTAAGCGACCGGGGCGTCAGTCGGCTTGAGGCAGCGATTGATGGCGTGGAAGGGACTGCCGGCCTCGCCGCGATTCTGATGAGTTTGCGCGAGGGCGTATGAACTACGCTGGCCGTCCAACCTGAGCTCGACAGCGCTGAGGCGTCCCTGGCCCACTCTCCCACAACCCACGACGCAGGTTGATTGCGGCAGTAGCGGCGCAGCCGTGATGCAAGGCATCTTACGGCCTGGTTGAACCGAGCGGCGAGGCGGCTGCACAGGTACCGTCCCTTCTGGCTCCGCGTTCAACGATCGCTGCCGGCTATGCGGATCCCGCGATCGGCCTGAGCTAACGTAGCACGGCCGGACACCATCACTCGACCCGAGCGCCCGAGCTGGCTACCACCTCGCGGTACATTGGCGCAGTGTCGCGCAGATAGGTCGCGAAGGCCTCGGGCGTGCTCAGCACGACCTCCGAACCCATGTCGATCAGCTTCTGGCTCACGTCCGAACCCTCGACCGCCGTGCGGATCGCGGCATTGAGACGACGCAGGATCGGCTCGGGCAAGCCCGCCGGAGCGAAGATCCCCTGATACCCCTGGATGCGGAAATCGGGCATCAGGCGCTCGGTGATCGTCGGCACGTCGGGGAGCAGTGGTGAGCGCTGATCGCCCCCCACCAGCAGCAATGGCCTGAGGTTGCCCGCCTGGATCTGCGGGACCATGGCCGTGATCTGGTCGAGCACCATGGGAATTTGGCCGGCGATCGCGTCCGCCTGCGCCTGGTTGCCACCGCGATATGGCACATGCACCAAGCCCAGCCCGAAGGTGCGGCTCAGCACTTCCCCGGTCAGGTGGTTGGAACTGCCCACGCCGCTGGTGCCATAGGCCGTGCCGGGATGCGCCTTCAGCCACGCAATCAACTCATCCATCGTGCGTGCCGGCACGGAGGGGTTCACCGCCAGTACGGTTGGGTAGTACGCAAGGTTGGTGATCGGGGTAAAATCCCGCAGCGGGTCCCAGCTGAGGTTGCTCTGCATATAGGGGATGATCGAGTGCGTCGCGATCGACCCGAAGCACAGCGTGTAGCCGTCCGGGGCCGCGCGCGCGCAGGCCTCCGTCCCGATGGCGCCGCCAGCGCCGGCGCGATTCTCGACGACGACCGGCTGGCCTAGCGCCCGCGCCAGCGGCTCGGCGACCAGCCTCGCCATGATGTCCGCGCCGCCGCCGGGTGCGTAGGAAACGATCACGCGCACCGGCCGCGACGGCCACGCAGGTTGTGCCGAAGCCGGCGTGCCACCCAGCGGCAGCAGCGCCGGCGCGACCAGCGTCAGGCCAAGAATCGTGCGGCGAACGGCATATGCGACAGTCATGCGTGCGTGTCTCCAACGGCCCATAAACACCCTGTCCCGGAACGCCGCAACGGGTTCTTCGGATCAGCAATCGGACCTAGGTTGCGGCCGTCACGCATGGAGGCACGACATGGCGCGCAGGAAGGACAAGATTCGGCTGGGGCTGTTCGCGCACGTCACCGGCAATCATATGGCCGCGTGGCGCCATCCGCGCGCAGACCGTTTCGCCGGCACAAGTTTCCGCCACTATGCGGAGGTCGCTGCGCTGGCCGAGCGCGGCCTGTTCGACATGCTCTTCCTTGCGGACACCAACGCCTTGTGGAAGGGCGATACCGAAACGCTGAGCCGCGATCCGAAGACGGCTCAATTCGAACCGCTGACCTTGCTCTCCGCGCTGTCGGTCGTGACGGAGCATATCGGCCTCGTCGCGACGGCGACCACCACCTACAACGAGCCCTATCATGTCGCGCGCAAGTTCGCCTCGCTTGATCAACTGAGCGGCGGGCGGGCCGGCTGGAACCTCGTCACCTCCGCCAACGAGCAAGAGGCACTGAACTTCAGCCGCACCAACCATGTGCCGCACGATCAGCGCTATGATCGCGCCCGTGAGTTCGCCGCGGTGGTAAAGGGGCTGTGGGAGAGCTGGGAGGACGACGCCTTCCTTCGCGACCCTGAATCCGGGCGATTCTTCGCTCCGGAGAAGCTGCGCGTCCTGAACCATCAGGGTACGCATTTCGCGGTGCGCGGGCCGCTGAACGTGGCGCGCTCACCGCAGGGTCATCCGTTGATCGTGCAGGCGGGGTCCTCCGAGATCGGGCGGGATCTCGCCGCCGACACCGCCGAGGTCGTGTTCACGGCGCAGGACCAACTGCCTGCGGCGCAGGCCTTCTATGCCGACCTGAAAGGTCGCCTCATCGCACGCGGCCGGGATCCGGAGTCACTGAAGATCATGCCCGGCCTCATGCCGATCGTGGGCCGTACCGCCGAGGAGGCAGAGGCAAAGGAACGAGAGCTGCAGGAACTGATCCATCCCTCTGTCGGTCTGCAGACTCTCTCCTTCATGCTCGGTGGTGCCGATTTGTCCGGACACGACCTGGACGGCCCGCTTCCCGACTTGCCCAACACCAATTCTGGTAAGAGCCGGATGGCGCTGGTGATCGAACTGGCGCGCAGAGAGAAACTGACCATCCGCCAGCTGTATCAGCGCGTCACCGGGGCCCGAGGGCACTTCATCGTCCGCGGAACCGCCGCCACCATCGCTGACACGATGGAAGAGTGGTTCGAGCGTCGCGGCGCGGATGGCTTCAACATCATGCCACCGACTCTGCCTGGCGACCTCGGCGACTTCGTGACGGACGTTGTGCCGGAGTTGCAAAGGCGTGGATTGCTCCGCACTGCCTATGAGGGGCGAACACTACGGGAGAACCTCGGCCTGCCATTCCCACAGCACACGGCCACGTTACGGCGGTAAATAGGATCGCCGGAGCCACGACGCGTGATGGGGTAGCTGGGATTGCTCGGTGCGGCGCGCGGCCCAATGGTCAATCGGGCGCGAGGAGAGTTGTCCAGTCAGTTCTGGGAACGTCACCGCGCAACCGACGTCGACACGACGACGCAGGACAGGTTGCGCTCGCACGGGTAGCCGCAGCCTCGCATTTCCTTTCGAGCTCACTAACGCTGTCTCCGCAACCGGAAAACAAAGCGGTTAATCTTGTGGGGCCGCCTACGAAGCTCCCGACAAGAGGCCCTCCTTGCCCAGTATCTCCAGGCACGCCGCGAACTCTGCCGGTTCGCACGGCGCGATGCCGGGTCGAACGTCCCCGGTCTTCATGCCGAGCACCCCGGCCAGGCGCTTGAACAGCGCCACGTGGTGAAAGCCTCGGGCGAAGTAGCGGCTCTGAAGAAGTTCAGCGATCCGCATGATGACGCGCGCATGGCTCGCCGCCGCTCCGAAGTCGCCCTTCTCGACGGCCGCGACGAAGTGGCCGCAATGCGGCAATGCCGCGCTCTGGCAGAAGACCGGGCGTGACGATCCGATCAGAAAGTGCGGCGCCCGGTCGGGGAACGTCATCCGTCCATGCAGATGATACTCTTCGAGCGAGGTCGCGACGGCGATCCGGTCCCCGACTCGCTCAAGCATGGCACCGTATTGTGCGAGATTCAGTGTGGTGTTCTGTACCGCGCAGACGTTCGGCAGGCCCAGCAGCGCCTCCACCTGCTCTGGTGCGAGATAGAATCCGAGTTCCGACAGTGTCGTGCTGTAGACGATCAGGCCGATGTCGATGCGCGGTGCGATGTATTCATAGTAGGCCTTCACCCCTGCTGCGGACCGCGGCCCGTAGAACGGCGGCCAGATCATCACGAGATCCGCGCCGGCCGCCGTCGCATGCTGCGCAAACGCCACAGCCCGGGCCGCCGACGGATCCGTGCAGCCGATCACGACGGGCGCCGCGCCGCGCACCGTATCCAGCACGATCTCGACCAGCCGCCGGCGCTCGTCGTCAGTGAGCGTCCAGAACTCCTGATGCAGCGTATTGATCGACAGGCCGCCGACGCCTGGCAGCGCGAGCGTCGCGCGCACATTGTGGCGCAGCCCTTCCTCGTCGAGCCCTCCAGCCTCGTCGAATGGCGTGTAGACGGCGCACATGTAGCCGCGCAGCGACTCGCGGACCCATTCTCGTTCTTCTCCTCGCGCGTACTTCACGCCATGCTCCCATGGCAGGCGATAGGGATAGCGAACTGTACGATGATCATGGGATCTCCTCGATGAACGAATCCGCGCGAACGGACACCGCACCGCTGCTCATCATTGGTGGTGGCGCGGTTGGCGGGTACATAGCCGCGCATCTGACGCGACTTGGCGAGACAGTTGTCTTGTGGGAGCCTTGGGCACCGAATCGCGAGGCGATTGCCGCGAGCGGCTTTGCGGTCAGCGAGCCTTCGGGCGACTTCGTCGCGCATCCCGGGTTGATCGCGGCGGCGGCGGAGGTCCCGGCGCTGGCGCCTCGACTGACTATCCTGTGCAGCAAGCTCGCCGACGCGCCGGCCATCGTCGCGGAGGTCGAGCGCCACTGGCGTGGGACATGGCTGGTCACGCTCAATGCGCTCGCCGATATCGCCATGGCGGAGGAATTGGGCGCTGAGCGCGTGCTGGGATGCATCGTTACCGGCTTCTTCGCCAATCTGACACGGCCCGGCGCGATGCAGCGGCACCGCGCTCGAGGGGACGGCGGTCCTGCGCTGTTCCGCGTGGGCGAGACCGCCGGCCCTGCGACACCACGTGTTCATGCCATCGTCGATCTCCTCGGAGGCATCGACAAGGCCGAGGCGGTCGACGACATGACCGCGGCGCGCTGGACGAAACTGGCCTTCAACTGCATGACATCCGCACTCTCGGCACTGAACCGCCGTCCGATCCGCGATCTCTTTCTCGAACCCACGCTTCGGCAAGAGATGCTGGCTGTGGCTCTGGAAGTCGTATCGGTGGCGGCGGTTGGCGCGGTTCGCCTCGACCCTGTCTGTGGCATTGCTGGCGATACTTGGAAAGCGGCCGCCACGGGAAACGCTGTCAAGCGGGCTGAAGTGGAAGCAGGCTTGATCCGCTACGGCGCCCATATGAACGCCACGGCCATCAGCGGCATGGCGCAGGATCTCAGCCGCGGGCGGCGGACCGAAGTCTCGCTCATCAACGGCGTCGTTGTTGACCATGCGCGGCGTCACGGGGTGCCGGTCCCGGCCAACGACGCGTTGATCGCTCGGCTCGAGGCGCTCACCCCGACCTGACGCAAAAGTCTCTCGCCAACGGCATCGGTCTGGGGCCGATGCCGAGGCGACCGATGCGGCCCGCCGATCGTCCAGCGGCAGCGATGCAAACCGGCGGTTTCCACCTAGCGTCGGAGGGCACGAAAGTACCGACATCAACGCTCCCGAACGGGGTTCTTCGGTATTAGTCCTGTGGTGCGATGCCAGCATCCCGGACAATCCGGTCGAACCTCGTTCGATCGTCTCGGATCAGTTGCGTGAAGGCTTCGGTGCCGAGCTTGCCCGGCACGACGCCGATCGCGGCGTAGCGTTCAGCGAAGGCAGGGGCGTCCAGGATCGGGCGCATCGCCGCGGCGACGCGCTGCACAATCGGGGCCGGCAGGCCGGCCGGCCCGCAAATGCCCCACCAGGCATCCATCGCGAAGCCCGGATAGCCGGACTCTGCCACGGTCGGTACGTCGGGCAGTATCGACAACCGCTCGGTTCCCGATACCGCCAGCACGCGAATGCTGCCGGCGGCAATGTGCGGGAGCGCCGGCGCCACCGACAGGAAGGCACAAGGCACCCGGCCGGTCGTGAGATCGATCAGCGCATCCGCATCACCGCGATACGGAATGTGGTCCAGCGCGATGCCCGTGACGTGCATGAACAGGCTGGTGGTCAAATGTGGGCCGGCTCCGACACCGGAGGAGGCGTAGCTGATCGATCCGGTCGGCCGCGACTTCACATAGGCCACGAACTCCGCGACATTCTGTGCCGGGAAATCCTTGTGGACCATCAGGAAGTAGGGCGACCGGGCGCCGAGCGCGATGGGCGCGAAGTCCCGCACCGGATCCCAGTTCAGCGTGCGGCGGACGCTGGGCGCCAGGACATGGGCACTGGATATCGAGAACAGCGTGTAGCCGTCCGGTGCCGCGCGCGCAGCGGCCTCCGCAGCGATGCCACCGGCGGCACCGGCCCTGTTCTCGACCAGCACCGGCTGTCCCAAAGCGTCCCCGAGCGGCGCCGCGATGCCGCGCATGACAAGATCGTTTGCACCGCCGGCAGGATAGCCCACCAGCAGACGGATGCTGCGCGTGGGCCATGAATCCTGTGCCAGGACCGGTGTGGCAAGGGTGGCGCCGAAGCCGGTCAGCCAGGCGCGTCGCGACACGATCATGGAAGCTCTCCTCGGTTTCGGTGCCAATCCTCGCGTCAGTCGAGTTGCAGATTCAGTGGCTCGATGATGCCGCGCCAGACTTCGACCTGTCGCGCCAGTGAATCCGACATCTCCTGCACCGAACTGCTGCGGGCGTTCTGTACTTGGCTCGCGGCATGCTCGCGGAAGGACGGGCTGTCGACCGCGGCGACGAGCGCCCGGTTCAGCACCTCCATGATCGGTGCTGGCGTCGCAGCGGGCGCAAACAGGGCCAGCCAGGCATCCACCGCGAGGTCCGGATAGCCAATGTCCTTGAAGATCGGGACATCGGGAAGCGGCGGCGCGCGTTCAGGGCTCGCCAGAGCCAGCAGCTTGATCGTGCCGTCGCGGTGATAGGGGACGATGTTGTGGATGCCCTCGAACGTCATGTCGAGCTGACCGCCGAGAATGTCCGTCACCGTCTGCTGGAAGCCGCGATAAGGGACGGACACCATCCGTGTGCCGGTGGCGACCATGAGCTTCTCACCCAGAAGATGGCCGACGCCCCCGGTCCCTGTGTGGCCGAAGGACACGCCATCTGGCCTTGCGCGCGCCTTCTCGACGAGTGCCGGGATGTCACCGGCCACGCGCGGCGGTACGCCAAGCCCGAAATACTGGTCGAGCACCAGACCGACGGGGGTAAAATCGGACAGCTTGTAGGACAGGTTGCGCGTGACGAGCGGTGCGACCAGCATGGTGGACCCGCTGGTGAACAGCAGCGTGTAGCCGTCGGGTCGCGACCGCGCCACGTACTCGGCCCCGATCGCGGTGTTGGCGCCGCTGCGATTCTCGATCACCACCGGCTGGCCCAGCGTCTCAGACATGCGGCGGCCGATTTCCCGCGCCGCGATATCGGTCCCGCCGCCGGCGGAGAAGGGCACGACGATACGGACAGGACGATCCGGGAAAGCCTGCGCGAAGGCCGGGCGGGCGAGCGTTCCGGCCAGTGCCGATCCGAGCGCGGCGCGGCGTGAGATCTTGCTCTCTGTCATCGAAAGGTCCTCAGTTGATGTTCGCGCCGCCATCCACGTCGATGACTTCTCCGGTCATGTACATGGGCGTTGCGGTCGCCAGGAACGTGACGACGACGGCGATGTCCTCCGCCGTGCCGAGGCGAGCGAGCGGTGTTTCCTTGATGACATGGTCAAGATGCGTGCCGAGATTCGTGCGCGTCCGTTCCGTCTCGATTGCGCCGGGGCAGACGGCATTGACCAGGATCGTTGGCGCCAGTTCCCGAGCCAACGCGCGTGTCATGCCGAGAATGCCGGCCTTGGCGGTGCTGTAGGCGAAGCGGCTGACGGAGAAGACGCGCGGCCCGGTATGGGCGGATACGGAGGAGATGTTGACCATCCGCCCTCCGCCGGCAGCGAGCATCACCGGTGCGACCGCCTGGCTCCAGTTGAAGTAGCCCTTCAAGTTCACCGCCATGCCGGAATCCCATTCGGCTTCGGTGATCTCCAGGATACGCTTGGGCTGTGGCACGGCGGCGTTGTTCACCAACACGTCGATCCGACCCCAGCGTGCGGCAATGTCCGCCACATGTTGCCGCGCACCCTCGTAGCTGGAGGTGTCCGCGACGATCGGCATCGCCTCGACGCCGAGCGCGGCGACCTCTTTCGCGGTCTGGGCAAGATCCTCCTCTCGCAGATCCACCAGGGCAATCGCGTGGCCCTGACGGGCCAGGGACAGCGCGATGGCGCGACCGATGCCGCGGGCGGCGCCGGTGACGATCGCGGTGCGCGCGGGCGCCGCGCTCATGCCCCACGCTCCTCGATGAAGCGAAGCGCCTCATGGGCGGAGCGCTCCGGCGCCGCGTCGCCGATGTTGTGCGGCATGCCCTCGAAGACGACGAGTTCTGAATCCGGAATCGCTGCCGCCATCTCCTCGTAGTGGTTGCTGCTGCCGATCGGTTCGTGGCCCGGGGCGACGATCAGCGTCGGGCAGGTGATGCGGGGCAGGTCCTCGGACCAGTCGCGGCTCGCCATATGAGTGACGAAACGGCCGAGATAGGCGGGATCATTGCTGCTGGTCTGCCGGCAGAACCAATCCACGAGGGCCGGGTCCGCGTCCGGGCCGAAGCGGTCTGTGGCAGTGGAGCGCATGAAGGCTTCGAGCCCCATTGCGCCGATGCGTTCGGGCCAGCCTGCCGCCTGCGTACCGCGCAGACCCGGCGTTGAGGCGAAGAGGCTGAGCGTCGCGACGCGCTGCGGGTCCTCGATCGCCAGGCGCTGCCCGACATAACCACCGGCCGACAAACCAACGACGTGCGCGCGCGCGACGCCGAGATGGTCCAGCAGTTCCCGCGCGTCCTGCACCAGCCGCTCTAGGCTGAACGGCAGCGACGCCGGGGGAATCTCCGACCCGCCATGGCCGCGCAGCTCCAGGCTGATCACCGGAAAGCGACGCGCGATGATCGGCAGCCAGGCATACCAGCGGCGATAGGCACCCATGGCCGCGTGCAGCATCAGTATGGGCATGGCGTTCTCACGCCAGGGATCGCTGAAATCGTCCACGCGGTACGCGAGGCGGATGCCGTCGCTGCTGGTCAGGTGAGCCATGGTCGGCGTGAGCATGAGGACGGGCTCCGTCAATCAGTTGGAAGTCAGTCGCTGGTGGGTGCCGGCGCAACGGTGGCCGATCGCAGCAACGGGGCCGCAACTGCCCCGGCGACGATGACGAGTTGCCCCGCGATCACGGCGAAGGAGCCGCCCCAGCTGCCAGTGGCGCCGATCAGCAAGGCGAAGGCCGATGGGCCGACGAGGTAGCCGAGGAAGATCAGCAGGGCGCATCCGGCCGTCGCATCGCCGACCCGGCCGCGCGGCACCAGGCGGGCCACTTCGGCCATGACGATGCCATTCCAGCTCGCAGCCAGGGAGCCCGTCGCACCGGCGAGGATGACCAGGAGCCAGAGCCCGGCGGGCAACAGTGTCAACAGCAGCGTGCATGCCGCCGCGGCAATGGCCTGGATCAACAGGTTGCGCCCCGGACGGCCGGTGCGGTCGGCCAGCCAGCCGAGCACGATGCGCGCGAGCACCCCCGCGGCCTGCATCGCGGCAAAGACGCCGCCGGCCTCGACCAGCGACAGGCCTCGGTCCGTCACCAACCAAGTGACGACGAAGGTGAACAGGCAGCCCTGGACGACCGAAAAGGACATCGCCAGCGCAATCAGCGGCGGCAACCGCGCATCGAGCCGCAAGGCGGCAATGGGTGCCGCCAACATCTGCGCAAGCCCCTTGGCCGCGCCGGTCGGGCGGGGCTCTTCCGGTCGATCGATCGGCCGGCGCTGCGGCTGGATGATGCAGCCGGTAGCGATGGCGACCGCGGCCCCGAGCAGCAGCGCAGCCTGCCAGCCCAGCCAGGCCGCGACCGGCGCGCAGATCAGCCCGGCGAAGGCGCCGCCGAGTGGAGCCCCCGCCTGCTTCACCGAGAAGATCAGCGTGCGGTGCTCGGCCGGCGCGCTATCCTGCAGGATCTGGCTCCCGGCGGGCGCCGCCGGCGCATAGCCGATGCCGAGCAGCAGCGAGGCGAATACCAGCGCCGGCACGCTGCCGCTTGCCGCGATCAGCATGCCCAGCGCCAGTACGGCCGCGCCGATCTGCAAGGTTCGCACCGGTCCGAACCGCGCCAGGACGCCATTCCCCGCGAGCAGGAACAGTACGGTGCCGAGCGCGATGACGGAGGCGAGATTGCCGATTACTTCCGGCCGCAGCCCGGCATCCGCCGTCATCAACGGCGCGATGGCGGGCAGGCTCTGCGTCAGGAAGGACGCGACCGTCTGCACGAGCAGCGTCACCCACAGCGCGGCGATCCAGGATGGACGCGCCATCGCTCAGTCCGGACGGATGCTGCCGGCGCGAATCACCTCCGTGAAGCGCGCCGTGTCGCGCCGGATCGCCTCGCCATAAGTGGCGGGGCCGCCGCCCGCGGGAACGAAGCCAAGATCGTCGAGGCGCTGGCGCAGATCAGGGCGCAGCACCGCCTCGTCGAAGGCGGTGGCAAGCTTCTGAATGATCGCGCCGGGCGTGCCGGCGCGCACCAGCACGCCCCAGTGCGTGTACATGTCCACACCTTGCACGCCGGCCTCGGCGAAGGTCGGGACGTCGGGGAAGGCGCTGGCGCGCCGGTCGCCTGTCACGGCCAGAGCGCGCACGCGACCATCGGCGATATGCGGGCGTGACGCGCTCAGCCCATTGACCGCAAGGGGCACGTGCCCGGCGATGACGTCATTCATCGCCGGGCCCGTGCCGCGATAGGGCAAGTGGGTGATATCCACCCCGGCGGCGGTCTTGAACATCTCCCCGCCCAAATGCGTGGGCGCACCGTTGCCGCCCGAGGCATAGGCGAGCGCGCCCGGTCGCGCCTTCGCCAGCGCGATCAGCTCCTGCAGCGTCCGCGCCGGTACCGACGGGTGGGCCAGCAGCACGATCGGCGCATTGGCCAGAAGCGCAACGGGTGCGAAGTCGCGCGCCGCGTCGTAGGGCAGCGACGGGAACAGCCCCTGATTGATGCAGAAGGTGGAATCGACGGCAAGCAGCGTGTAGCCGTCCGGTTCCGACCGCGCGACCGCCTCGGTGCCGACGATGCTGCCGGCGCCCGGCCGGTTCTCGATCACCAGAGGTTGGCCGAGGCTGCGTGACACATAGGGATCGAGGATACGGATCAGGATGTCCGTGCCGCCGCCCGGCCCGAACGGCACGATGACGCGGATCGGCCGCGACGGGTAAGCAGCCTGGGCCGACGCGCGTCCCGGCAGCGCCAACGCGGCGGATGCTCCGGTCAGGGCGTGGCGGCGGGCGATGCGCATTGGTTTCTTTCCTCTGGTCGACGGATGGTCAGGCTTGGTCGCGTGCGGCGCCGTGAAAGGATACGGCGTCGCTGATCGTATCGGTCGGATCCGGCTGGACTTCCATGCCGATCATGCTCGCCGCGACCATCAGGTAGTAGCCGGCAATGATGTTGACGTCGGTGACCTGCCGCGGAGTGAAATGCTGCAGCAGGTGGTCGAAGACGCCCTGCGGCACACCTTTCAGCGCACCATAGGCGAGCACGTAGTCGGCAAGCGTCGTCTCGGCCGCCGGCAGCCCGGACGGCGTCCTGCCCGCCTGGATCGCCTCGAGCTGCGCATCGCTCAACCCCGCCTTGCGGCCGAGCGGCGCGTGGTGGCGCCACGCATAGTCGATGCCGCGGCCGGTCAGAAGGATGACGATCTCCTTCTGCAACTCGGTCAGCGCCGTGCCGTAGCGACAATAGCCGCCCAGCTCGACGATCGCGCGCAGCCCGGCCGGCGCATGCGCGAAGGACTTCATGACGTTCGACACGATGCCCCGGGTGCGGCGGAACTCGTCGAAGGCCGCCGCAAGCTCCGGAGACTGCGCGGGATCGGCATCGGGAAGGCGCATGTCTCAGTCCTCAACTCGGATGTTGGCGATGCGCACGGCCTCGTTGATCAGGCGCGTGGAATCGACGATCGCCCGCTCCATGACGGGCAAGGCGGGGTCGGCCGGGTCGGCGCCACCGCGTTCCAGCGTCGTGCGCACTTCCTCGACCGCCATGATGCGCGTCATCATGTCGTTGAGCTGGAGGATGATGTCGCGTGGCGTGCCGCGAGGCGCGAGCAGGCCGAACCAGCCGGACACGTTGTATCCGGGTAGCCCTGCTTCCTCCATGGTCGGTACGTCCGGCGCCGAGCCCGCCCGCGTCGGGCCGGTGACGGCGAGCGCCCGGATCCGGCCCGCTTCCCGATGCGGGAGGGCGGGTGCGACCGAACCGAAATACATCTGCACGCGGCCGGCGATGATATCCACCAGCGCCGGCGTATCGCCGCCATAGGGGACATGCGTCATGGTGAGCCCGGCCATGGCGTTGAACAGTTCGGCGGCGAGGTGCGGGGGGTTGCCCACGCCGGAGGACGCAAAGGCAAGCTGGCCCGGCCGCGCCTTCGCGTAGTCGATGAAGCTGCGCACATCCGTCACCGGAAGTGCGGCCGGCACCACCATCATCTGCTGCGTTCGGGCCATGAGCGAGATCGGCGTCAGGTCACCCACCGGGTCGTATCCGAGGTTGGGATACAGCGCCTTGGCCAACGCAATGGCTGACGAGCCGAGCAGCAGCGAATAGCCATCCGGCGCCGAGCGCACGACGTTCTCGAGGCCGATGCGGCCGGCCGCGCCGGCACGATTCTCGACGACGAAGGGCTTGCCCGTCATCTCGCTCATCCGCTGCGCGCAGATGCGCGCATAGATGTCGCTGGCGCCGCCGGCCGGTGCCGGCGCGACGATGCGCACGGGACGGGCCGGCCAGCTCTGGGCAAGGGCCGGGGTCGCGAGGCCGACGGTGCCAAGGACGACGGCTGCGCGGCGCGTGATCGATGCCATCTCAGTAGGCCGAACGCCCGCCATCGGCGGGAATGGTGGCACCTGTGACCATCTTCGACTCCTCTGATGCGAGAAAGAGCGCGATGCTGGCAATGTCCTCCGGACCGCCGACCCAGAAAGGATAATCCTTCAGGCGGCCGGCAGCGTCCTGCCGATCGGGGACGGACCCGGCCTGGCCCGGCGCGCCGATGCTTTCCAGGATTCGCTTGCTGAGAATGCGGCCGGCGGCAATGGCGTTCACGCGCACATGGTCCTTGGCATAGGTGCCGGCCAAAGCGCGGGTCAGCGAGATGATCGCACCCTTTGCCGCGGTGTAGACATGCGCCGGGCTCGCGCCACGCAACGCGGCGCCGGAGGACATGTTCACGACGGAGCCCCCGCCTGACTTGATGATCTCCGGGATGGCATAGCGGCAGGCCAGCATGGTGCCGAGCAGATCGAGCCGCATCGTATGATCGAACACGGTGAGGTCGACGTCAGCGATGAAATCGTCCTCCGGGATCGAGCCGCCGGCAGAGCACATCAGCACGTGCAGTGCGCCGAACTTGGCTACTGTGCTCTCGATGGCGGCGCGAACCTGGTCGTCACTCGATACGTCGGCCCGGACGAAGAAAGCTTCACCGCCGGCGGCGCTGATCTCCGCGACGGTCGCTTCGCCGCGTTCGGGCAGGATGTCGCACACCGCGACGCGCGCACCCTCCTTCGCGAAGGCCAGGGCGGAAGCCGCACCGATGCCACCGATCCCGGCACCAGTAATGAAAGCGACCTTATCGTTCAGGCGAGGCGACATGTCTGGTTCCTGTGCAGTCAGCTTCTGCCGGCGGCCATGCGCATCGCGACGGCGCAGCGGCATTGCGCTACGTTCCGACGAACATCGTCAGCCAGGCATGAGGTCGAGGCGGGGCGCGATCGCTCCGGTTCCACAGCGGTATCCATTCGACGCGCTCCTGCCATCCGAGCGTCCTTCGTCGCGGATCAGCGAACTCCCTGGTCCGCGAGTATGTTCCCGGCCGGGAAGCGATCAAGACGGGACTGCAGCCGAGCGGCACACATCACATATGTGATGCATCCATTCCCTAACGTAATATACTCCGGGGCATGTCAGACGACCGCGTCATCAAGTCCGTCGGCCGGACGCTCGACCTGCTGGAGTATTTCGACGAGGTACGGCGCCCGGTCAGCGTCACGGAGGTCGCGCGGGCGCTGGGCATGCCGCAGTCGAGCAGTTCCGCCCTGCTTCGCAGCATGGTCGCACGCGGCTACTGCGAGGCGGATATGACGGCGCGCCGTTACAGCCCGACATCCCGCGTCACCCTCCTCGGATCCTGGATCGAGGCGCCGCTGTTCGAGGATGGCGCCGTGCTGCGCGTCCTCAACGAAGTGCATGACGCGACGGGCGAACTGGTGTTGCTCGGCGCACTCAGCGGGCTCAAGGTCCGCCACATCTACTCTCTCGCCGCGCGGCAACCTGGACGGCCGAAGACGAGGCGGGGCACGATTCGCCCCCTGGGGCGGTCGGGAATGGGGAACCTGTTCCTCGCGACCTTCCCCGATCGCCAGATCGCCCGGCTGGTTCACCGCATCAATGCGGAGGAACGCAGCATCGCCTATCACATCCATCTGCAGACATTGATGGAGGAGATCGCCGCCATCAGACGGCAAGGCTACGCCGTCGCCCTGGACAAGATGGAAGCCGGCATCGGCGGCGTGAATGTCCTGTTGCCGTCTCTGGGGCGCATGGGCGCCACGGCCGTGGCGGTGTCGACGCTGTCGGAGATCGTCGCGGAGCGCCACGCCGCGCTCTTTGCCCTGATCCGGGCCGCGGTACGTCGCAATCTTCAACAGGACCTGCCGCGCATCGGCCCGTAGCGTCGCCGGCCGCGGCGCCTACACCACCCTGCGCGGCCGCCAGCGGCGCGGCGGATCGCTCGGGAAAGCCAGGCCGCTGGCATCCCGGCCGAGGCGAAGCAGCATGCGTGCCATCTCGATGGCGCAGCTGTAGCCCTCCAGCACCGGCACATCCCATCCGGCCTCACGCAGGCGCGCCTCGATGAGCGGCCGCATCCAGTAGGCCGCCGAGCAGCCAAGGATCAGGGTCTCGGCACCATCCTCGAGGATCGCGGACTCGCCTGCCGCGACGGCAGCGTCCAGCATTGCAGATGGCTCACCGCGCAGGGCGCGCGCCTTCTCCTCGGCAATGGACTGCGGGCCATCATGAGTCGGGCGCGGTAGCGGATGGTTGATGTTGCGGACAGCGACGCAATGCTCGGTGAACCGGTACTGCACGACGAGCTGGGCCATTTGCGTGTTGTGCTGCTCCGATATGTCGATGACGCCGAAGCGATGGCCGAGCATCGTGGCGAGATGCATCTGCGCATGCGCGCAGCTCGTCACGGGAATGCCGTGCCGCCGGCCGATGTCGCGGCATTCGAGAAATCCCGGATCGCCGCCGCCCAGCAGCACGATCGCGTCGTATTGCTTGCTCTCGCACGCCTCACGGACGATCCGGACGCGATTGGCGCCGACGATCAGGAACTCCTCGCGGGTCTCGACCGGCCAGTCCCCATGTGTCGCGCGCGCGCCCGGATGTGCCGTCCATTCCGTATCGGCGAGCAAGTGCGCGACATTCGCATAGTCCATGACCAGCGCCTCACGCGGGCCGTCATGGGGGCGCAGCGCGTAGGCGCCCTCGGACAGCTGGAAGGCGTTCACGAGCAGGAGGCGGGGCGGCTTCATCAGGGGTATCCTTGCACGTCTAGGTTCCGGGCTCATGGCTCGCCATCGCGTCCACCGTCGCCTGGAGATGGGCGATGATGATGGCTTCGGCGCTCGCCGCATCGCGCGCCTCGATGGCCTGGAGCAGCGCCCAATGCTGCTCCCGCTGCCGCTCGATGCCGAGTTCCCGCGCGTGGGCGCGGACGTAGCGGTCCACATTGGTCCGCAACTCGCGGATCTGCTCGATGAGTCGTGGCCAGCGTGACGCCGCGTGGATGCCATCATGGAAGCTTGCATTCAGTGCCATCCAGGCCGCGTCGCGCCGGCGGAGCCGGTCGATGCGCTGCAGGATGCGACGCAGGCCCAGGATCTCGTGCTCCGTGATGTTCGATACGCATCTGGCGACGCAGAGGCGTTCGAGCGCGATCCGGATCCCGAACAGCTCCTCGACATCCGCGGCCGTCAGCCTGGTCACCTCGACACCGCGATACGGCAGGACGGACACCAGCCCCTCGCCTTCGAGTTGCTTCAGCGCATCGCGCACGGGTGTACGGCTGACGCCATGCGCGGTGGCAATTTCATCGATGTCCAGCCGGCTTCCCGCGCCAAGCTCACCGCGAAGAATGCGGTCGCGCAGCACTCGCGCCACTAGCTCCTGCCGGCTCGGAAAGGCTGAGGCACTCTCGATAGGCGCTGCGGTTCGGCGGCGAGAGGGCTTGCGGGTACGATCGGTGTCAGTCATGCTGACTAATATATTACATATCTTTCCTCCGATGGAGAGCCCCCTGCCTTTTCTGCCTGACCCCGACCTTGCCGCGGACCCTGCCCTGGCCGCGACCTTCAGCCGCGTCGAACAAAGCCGTGGCTGGGTCTCCAACGCGATGCGGGCCTTCGCTCATGCGCCGGAGGGATTGAGTGCCTTCTCGGCAGTCGGTCACTATGGCCGCTACGGCACGGCGCTGACGGAGGTGCAGCGTGAGCTGACGATCCTCATCGTCGGCCGTTCGGTGCCGTATGCCTGGACGCATCATGTCCCGCTGGGCCTGCAGGCCGGCATCAGCCAGCAGCAGATCGACACCATCGCGCGCGGCGAGGTGCCCAGCGACCTTCCCAAGGCGGACCGCACTCTGTGCGCCTATGTCTTTGCCTTCCTGGCGGGCAAGGGCACATCGCCCGCGATGGCAGACGCGCTGGGTGCGTCGTTCACGCCGCGCCAGGTCACGGACATCACCCTGCTTGCCGGCTACTACCTCGCGCTCGGCATGAGTATCCTCTCGCTCGGCGTGGAGGTAGAGCCGCCCGAGATCCTGGCCATTGAGCTCGAGTGGCAGCGCAAGCAGGCCAGCAGGAGGGATTGATCCATGTCACGTCACATCGCCTGCCTTTCCTTCGATTTCGATACCTGGTCCGGCTTCGTGGCGCGCGGCATGTCGACCCCGACGCCGGTGTCGCGTGGCGAGTTCGGCGTGATCGGCGCGGGGCGGATTCTCGATCTGCTCGGCAGCCGCGGAATCAAGTCGAGCTGGTATGTGCCCGGCGTCGTCATCAAGACCTATCCGGCCGCCGTAGAGCGCGTGGTCAAGGAAGGCCACGAGATCGGCCACCACGGCTGGAGCCACGTGCCGCCCGCCTGGCTGCCCGCCGATCGCGAGGCCGAGGAGTTCGAACGGGCCGTCGAGACAATCCGTGAACTGACGGGCAAGGGTCCCGTTGGCTATCGGTCACCGTCATGGGACATCAGCGACCGCACGATCGATCTCGTGTTGAAGCATGGCTGCCGCTACGACAGCAGCATGATGGGGCATGATTGCTCGCCCTATTTCGCCCGCCGCGGCGACAAGGTCGCCGCCGACGCGCCAATGGAATTCGGTCCGTTGACGGACCTCGTCGAGATCCCGATCAGCTGGTCGCTCGACGACCATCCGCATTTCGAGTTCATCCGCAGCAAGGACGAGGTCCTGCCCGGGCTCTCCAACGCGAACGCCGTGCTCGAGAACTGGATCGCGGATTTCGAGTATATGCGCCGCACCACGGAGTGGGGGATGCTGGCCTATACCTTCCATCCCTACGTGATCGGCCGCGGCCACCGCATGCTGATCCTCGAGAAGCTGATCGATGAGTTGACCCGCATGGGCGCCGTCTTCCTCACGCTCGACGAGGTCCAGCAGGAATTTCGGGCGCGGTCCGCCGCCTAGGCCGCGCACTGACTCGGGGGCAACGGCCTGCAAGAGCCGCGACACGACCAGCAACGGCTTACGAACCCTTGCTTGCGAGAGACACCATGCGTCGACGCGATGTCGTCCTTCCGTTGCTCCTGTCATTGGCCGCGCCGTCGATCGCGCGCGCTCAGGCATGGCCGGCGCGCCCTATCCGCATCGTGGTGCCCGTGCCGCCCGGTGGCGGCACCGACATCATCAGCCGTCTGCTCCAGCCGCATCTGCAGGAGCGCCTCGGCCAGAGCGTCGTCATCGAGAATCGCCCCGGTGGTGGCAGCACGATCGGCACGACGAACATCGCTCAATCCCCGGGCGACGGCTACTCGCTGCTGATGATCGACAGCGCCATCGCGGTGAATCCGTTCCTCTATGCGCGGCTGTCCTACGATGCCAACCGCGACCTGCAGCCGGTGTCGCTGGTTGCGACGGCGCCCGTCATCCTCGTCACGCATCCATCCTTCCCGCCCCGTAGCGTGCAGGAACTGATCGCCTATGCCCGCGCCAATCCGGGCCGGGTGAACTTCGCGTCCGGCGGCAACGGGGCCTCGACGCATCTCTCCGGCGAGATGCTGCGCTCCGTCGCCAGCATCGACATCGTCCACATTCCCTATCCCGGCACGGGACCCGGCGTCGCCGCGCTGCTCGGCGGCCAGGTGCAGATGATGTTCGCCGGGATCAGCTCGACGCGACAGCATATCGAAGGCGGCGCGCTGCGCGCCCTTGCCGTGACCGGCGCCGATCGCTCACCGGCGGTACCCACCGTCCCGACCTTCTCCGAAGCCGGCCTACCGGCCATGAGCGCGGAGACGATCTGGGGGCTCTGGGCGCCGGCCGCGATGTCACCCGAGATCGGCGAGCGGCTCGCGCGCGAGATCTCGGCGATCCTCGCCATGCCGGAGGTGCAGCGCCGCGCCGTCGAACTTGGCTTCGTGACCGTCGGATCGAGCCCCGCGCAGTTCCGCGAACGCTACGCGCGTGAACTCGCCACATGGGGTCCCATCGTCCGGCAATCAGGTGCTAGGGCCGACTGACATGACTGCAGCCTCTTCCCTACCCGCCAAGGTGGTCCTGATATCGGGCGGCGGGGGCGGCATCGGCAGCGCCGCGGCGCGTGCGTTCGGCGCCGCCGGCTATGGCGTCGCCATCGCGGATCATCGGTTGGACAGGGCCGAGGCGGCCGCCGCCAGCGTGGTCGCTGCCGGTGGCATGGCCCTGGCAATCGAGACCGACGTCACGGACGACGCCAGTGTCGCCGCAGCCGTGGCTGCGACGCTCGATCGGTTCGGTCGACTCGATGCGCTCTACAACTGCGCGGGCGGCACCGATCCGGCGGACGGCCCCGTGACAGATGTTCCGCTGGACGCCTTCGATCGCACCATCAACCTCGATCTGCGAGGTACCTTCCTTTGCTGCCGGCACGCGATCCCCGCGATCATCCGCGCCGGGGGCGGTGCGGTGATCAACATGTCCTCGGGGGCGGCGCTGCGCGGCGCCAGCCCGTATCACTGCTACAGCGCCGCGAAGGGTGCCATCCTGTCGCTGACGCGGGCGCTGGCCGGCCATTACGCGAAGCAGGGCGTGCGCGTGAACTGCATCGCCTCGGGCCGTGTCATGACGGAACGGGTGATCGGTATCTGGGGCACGCTGGAGGAATCCGTCGGCCGTGATCCGCAGGATCCGGTCGGCCGCCAGCGCGACTATCCCTTCTGGATCGGCGAACCCGAGCACATCGCAGCCACCGCCGTGTTCCTCGCCTCCGACGGTGCCCGCATGATCACGGGCGCGACCGTCCCGGCTGATGGGGGGCGCTCGGCATACTGACTGACGGACCGCCCGTCGCGGCGGCCGCAACGAACAATATCAAGCACAACGAGGGCAACGCAGCGGCATCTCAAGCCGGAGAGTCTAGTACCATGAGTGAATTCCCGCTCTCGCGCCGTCGCTGGCTGGGCGGCGTCGCGACATCGTTCCTGGCCACGCCCGCGCTGTCGCAACCGAGTTGGCCGGATCGCAGCATTCGCGTCCTGGTCGGCTACCCTGCCGGCGGCGCCAACGACCTGGTCGCCCGCGCCATCGCGGCCCCGCTTTCCGATGCGCTCGGACAGCCTGTCGTGGTGGAGAACCGCACCGGCGCGGCAGGCGGCATCGCAGCGGAGGCAGCCGCCCGCGCGACGCCTGACGGCTACACGCTCTACATGATCTCGAGCGCGCAGGTCCTCGCGCCCAGCATCCGGCGCAGCGTGCCGTTCGACCCTGTGCGTGACTTCACCTACATCTCGCTGGGTGCCCGCGCGCCGTACTTCCTGGCGGTGCACCCGTCGCTCGGCGTCAACACCGTCGGCGAGCTGGTGGCTCTGGCGAAGGCGCGGCCTGGGGCGATCAGCTTCGCCTCGTCCGGCGTCGGCGCGGGCCCGCATCTGACGATGAGCTACTTCATGAGCGTCGCGGGCATCGAACTCGACCATGTCCCCTATCGCGGCGACGCCGATGCCATGATCGATCTCGTCGCGGGCCGCGTCCCCGTGTCGTTCATTTCCGTGGCGCCGACCGTGCCGCACGTCCAGGCCGGCCGCCTCAAGGCCCTCGCGGTGTCGGGTGCCGAGCGGGTCTCGGTCGCGCCTGAAGTGCCCACAGTGGCCGAGAGCGGCTACCCGGGATTCGCGATGGACGCCTGGTGGGGCCTCGCCGGACCCGCCGGGCTCCCGGCATCGGTCGTGAACCGCATCGCGCGGGAGGTTCGCCCGATCCTCGATGCCCCGTCGTTCGCCGAACGCTTCGCGGCCTCGGGTGTTGTCCCGAGCAAGGTTGGCCCCGCGGAGTTCACCCAACTCGTTCGCGATGATCGCGTGCGATTCGACCGGATCGTTGAAACAGCACGGATCCCCGTGCAGGACTGACCAGACCGACCCAAGGGAGCGTAGCCGAGCATGACCGAAGCATCGACGTTCACCGCCAGTGATGGCGAGACCATTGCCTACTACATCGACGATTTCACCGATCCCTGGCGCGATGCGCCGGTCATGTTCCTGCTGCACTCGGCGATGGGGAACTCCCAACGCTTCTACTCGTGGGTTCCGGGACTGGCCCGGCATTTCCGGCTGATCCGCATGGACACCCGCGGCCATGGCGGTTCCAGCGTCCCGGCGCCGTCGGTTCCGCTGACGATGGACCGGATGGTGGATGACGTGGAGGAGCTGATGGGCCGGCTCGGGATCGAGAAGGCCCATCTGACCGCCAATTCCGCCGGCGGCTACGTTGCGCAGAATTTGGCCATCCGCTCCCCCGGCAAGGTGCAGAGCCTCGTCGTCGTCGGGTCGACCCCGGGGCTCAGCCCCGATGCGCTCCAGTGGCTGCCGCGCATCAAGGCCGAGGGCCTGACGCCCTTCCTTCGCGACACCATTCATATGCGCTTCGACCTCGCGAGTACGGACCCTGGCATGGTGGAGTGGTTCCTGGAGCAGACTGCCGAGAATGACGAAGACTTCGTGACCCGGTTCATCGGGTACTGGGCGACCCAGGAATGGTCGGGCGAGCTCCATCGCATCGCCTGTCCGACGTTGGTCATCCTGCCCGGCGCGGAGACTGTAGGAACGGCCGCCAGCTACGATGCGATGAAAGAGCGAATCCCGGACGCGAAACTGCTGGCCTATGAGCACATGCCGCATAACATTGCCGACATGATGGCGGATCGCTGTGTCGCCGACATTCTCGCCTTCCACCGCGAGAAGTTCAGCTATCCCAAGCCATGAGGCGATGACGCTCGTCCGATGCAATGACGGAGGCATCGGATGAAGCCAGCTGAGGTTCGCCAACCATCCTTGCGGCCCACGCTGGGCCGCAAGGCGGCGAAGTGCGTTGCTGCGCGGACATACAGACGGTCGAGATGCCGATCCAAGAAGCATAGCCGGCCTTTCTGCAGCCGCAGCCCTTCCCACACGCCGTCGCCCGGTACGCAGTCGGCATCGAAGACGGAGACACGCGCTTCGTCGCGCGGAACCAGCGCCTAAGACGTAAACCTGACTGATGCGTTGCGCGGGTCGGCTGCGAAGTCCTGGCTGCCTTTCATTGGGGGCTTCTATGCCGAGGCGAGTCCTGAAAGGCGCGTGGCGCGAAACGGCGTGATGTCGACATTGCTTGGCGTGCCGGTGGCGAGGTCCGCAATCAGCCGACCGGTCGTTGCCGCGAAGGACATGCCCATATGGCCATGCCCGAAGGCGTCGATGACGTTGTGCACAGTCGTCGCACGATCAATGATAGGCAGGGAGTCCGGCAGGCCCGGCCGGTGACCCATCCATAACTTTGCGCCTTCGATGTTCAGGCCGAGGAAGAGCGCGCGCGCCCCGTCAAGGATGCGGCGCGCGCTATCCCACTCGGCGGCGCGTCGATGCTGGCGAGTTCCGCCGTACCAGCCAGGCGAAACCGTTCTCCAATCGGAAGAACGACGAAGCCGCGCTCAGTGTGGGACATGGCGTGTCGCGGCATGACGCTGGGGTTGGGGTTGATGGATGAGACGGCTATCAGCCGTGCTGATCCAGCGCGATGTCCATCACTTTCGCGCTGTGCGTCAGCCAGCCGATGGAGATTAGGTCCACGCCGCTGGCCGCCACGTCCGGCGCCGTCTGCGGCGTGATGCGACCCGATGCCTCGGTCAGAATGCGGCCGCCGACCATCGCTACGGCCTCGTGCAGCAGTGGCGGGGCCATGTTGTCGAGCAGCACCGCATCCACATCGAGCGTCAGTGCCTCCTCCAACTGTGCGAGAGTGTCCACTTCGAGCTCGACCTTCACCATGTGACCCGCTCGCGAACGGATGCGTTCGACCGCAGCCCGGATGCCGCCAGCGATGGCGACATGGTTATCCTTGATCAGCACCGCGTCATCCAGGCCGAAGCGGTGGTTGGAGCCGCCACCGACCCGGACCGCGTATTTCTGTACCGCACGCAGTCCAGGCAAGGTCTTGCGCGTACAGCAGATGCTCGCCTTGGTACCGCGGACGGCGTCGACCACAGAAGCGGTGGCAGTGGCGACGCCGCTCAAGTGGCAGAGGAAGTTGAGCGCTGTGCGCTCCGCCGTCAGCAGGCCACGCCCCGGACCGGCGAGCGTCGCGATCACGTCACCCGACGCGAGCCGGCTGCCGTCAGGCCGCTCCACCGTCACCTCGATGCGCGGCTCGATCAACCGGAACGCCATCAGCGCCAGGTCGAGTCCGGCGACCACGCCTGCCTCCCGGGCAATCAGCCCGACCCGCGCCGTTTCCGTGGCCGTCACGATGGCGTCGGTGGTGACGTCGCCTGCGCGGCCGAGATCTTCGAGCAGGGCGGCGCGCACAAGCGGCTCGAGCATCACCTGCGGCAACGGGCATATGGTCATGAGGCAGTCCCTTCGGACGAAGAGTTCCAATGCGATGGCGGCCAAGCGCGCTGCAATCGTGCGCATGGGCGCGAGGCGTGCTGGGCGAGGCTGGTGCCGGCTACGGTGACGGTGAGCCAAGGCAGCCCAGCAGTTTGGCCGAGGGTATCCGCCGGACTCATATCGCCAGCATCCGCTCGACCGCCCGGCGGGCGCGAGCGGCAACTTCCGGGACGATCGTCACCTCGTGCCGCATCCCCTCGAGCGCCGAACGGATCTTCGGCAGGGTGATGCGCTTCATGTGCGGGCACAGATTGCAGGGCCGTACGAAGGCAACCTCCGGATGCTGCGCGGCAACATTGTCGCTCATCGAGCATTCGGTGATCAGCACCACGCGTGCCGGCTTCCGCTGACCGACGAAGCCATTCATCGTCGCCGTCGAACCGGTGAAGTCCGCCTCCGCCACCACCTCCGGTGGGCATTCCGGATGGGCGAGCACCACGATGCCAGGGTACTCCCGCCGCAACTGCCGGATCTCGGCGGCCGTGAATCGCTCGTGCACTTCGCAATGGCCAGTCCAGGTGATGATCTCGACGCCGGTTTCCCGAGCGACGTTCTGCGCCAGGTACTCGTCCGGCAGCAGGATGACACGCGGACTGCCGAGCGATTCCACCACCTTCTTCACGTTACCCGAGGTGCAGCAGACATCGGATTCGGCCTTCACTGCGGCGGAGGTGTTCACGTAGGTCACCACCGGCACGCCCGGGTAGCGATCGCGCATGAGGCGGATGTCGGCGGGCGTGATGCTCTCAGCCAGCGAGCAGCCGGCCGCGAGGTCTGGGATCAGAACGGTCTTGTCCGGGTTGAGAAGCTTCGCCGTCTCCGCCATGAAATGCACGCCGGCGAGGACGATGACCTCCGCCTCCACCCTCGTCGCCTCGCGTGCCAGTGCCAGGCTGTCACCGACGATGTCCGCGATGCAGTGGAAGATCTCCGGCGTCTGGTAGTTGTGCGCCAGGACCACCGCATTGCGGTGACGCTTCAAGTCCAGGATGGCGTCGATATCCTCGGCGAAGATGGGCCATTCGATGGGCGGGATGACGCGCCGGACGCGCTCATACAGCGGGGCGGTGCGCTCCAGGGCGGAAGTTGCGGACATAAGCTCCCCTTATGCTCTGTTAGAGCAAATGTGAACCACGAAGCTTCCTCGATGAGCTTCCGCATTATGCTGATCATGAGCATAACTGGGTGTCAAGCGATCGCCCGACTGCGCACAGCGGAATCGTGCCGTTGTCAGTCGGGACGGGCGACGGGCAGCTTGCTTCCGGCGACGGCGCGTTCCAGCAGCACCTGCGGACGGAAGCGGAACAGCTTCGCCGGGCGACCACCGGTCTCTGTCGTCACGTCACCGGTCTCCTCCACCAAGGCCTGGCTGTCGATCAGCCGGCGGAAATTCTGCTTGTGCAGCCGTTGACCGGCCAACGCCTCCACGGCCCGCTGCAACTGCAGCAGTGTGAAGCTCGCCGGCATCAGTTCGAACACCACCGGCCGGTACTTGATTTTGGCCCGCAACCGGGCGATGCCGGTCGCCAGGATGCGGCGATGGTCGTGCGGCATGGGCTCGCCGGGCAGCATCCCGGTCTCATCGCCGTTGCTGCGGCGGATCGCCTCCGGCACCAGGCCTGCCTCGAACAGCAACTCGTAGCGTTGCAGCACCAGTTCCTCGTTCCACGGCAGACCGCGGAGGCCGAAGGCGATCTGTACGCGCTGCTGGCGTTCACGGCGGCGTGGAGGCTCCACAGTCGCCGACGTCCAGGCCCGTAGGCGCGGCACGATGGCCTTGGCGATCATCGGCGGCGCGCCGTCGCGCCAGTCCTCCCAAGGGAAATAGCGGTACCAGCTCCGCCAGGCGGTATCGTGCCCGCAGCCACTGGCGCCGGCCTGGCGCGTTAGGCCGAGGTAACTGATCGAGATGAACCTCCTCGCGGCGTCTTCGGTCGAGCGGTCACGATCAGCGAAGGTGTAGAGTTGCTCCGTATAGCCCAGCGGATGGCCGGTCTGCTGCTCAACCCAGGCTCGCAGGCTTGCCTGGAGGGACCGATGAGTTGTCTCGAACGGGCCGGAGGGCAGCAGCGACCCGTCCCGAATCGTCAGGACACGCGGCTCATTGTCCGTGACGGCAACGAGGAGCGCGATCAGTTCGGCTTCGATGGTGTCGACGGAGACGGCGGGCACGGTTGGCTGCTGCTGGCTTTCTGCTGGATCGGCCGCGGCTCCGTGCGGCCGAATCGTTACGGCATTCCTCGGTGTTGGCGCATGACTAGATCATTTCCGGCATGCAGAGAATGAAGCGGTGGTTGAATTCGTCCTCGAGGCCGCCGTCGGTACTCGGCGTGAGACGATGCTGGAGATCGCCGATGTGATTTACCACGTCATCGTTCTATGGGTCGAAGCGTAGCGAATGCGCCGCCGCCTCGCGGATCGAGCACAGTGGAGGGAGTGCGGCCAGATTCGCACCGCCTCCGCGCACTGACCTACCGGACACAGGCAGCGTTGCGCCGGGTCTGGCTCGAAACATGCTCTTGAAGCATGCCGATGAACGGCGAGGTGTTGGGGGAGTCAGCCGAACCCAATGTCGGATCATCTGGTTGCACCACCCCCCAAGCCGTGACGAGCTTTCCGAGCTATCGCCAGGGGAATTCGGGCCTTTTCCACTCGGCAAGCTGTTCGATGAGGCGGGCAGTCTTGAAGACAACTTGCTCAGCGCCGAACGGCCCCACCACCTGTACTCCCAGCGGCCGCCCATCGGCATGCGGTCGGGCGGGAAAACTCAATCCGGGGTAACCGACCGCATTGACCCAGGTCGCGAAGATATTCTGCGCCATCGGGTGGCCAGCGCGCTCCCCAACCATCGCGGGATACTCATCACCCTGCAGGGCCCAGGCCGGCGAAGCAGCGCTCGGGCAAAGGAGGACATCCATGTCGTCCCAGGCGTCCGCCACGCCGGCGCGGATCGCCGCCAGCCCGTCCAGGGCTCGGACGTAGTCAACGGCGGAGAGCTGCAATCCTCGCTCGCTGGCGGCAACGATCGCTGCACTGGCTTCGTTCCTCCAACGTTCCGGATGCATCTCTGCCGTTCGGGCCGCGCCGGCTGCGCTCAGGGTTCCCCACACGCGACGGACGAGGTTCAGGTCGAACGGAGCCTCGCGCTCGATGACCTCGCAACCAGCCTCGCCCAGCACGGCAGCACACTCCATGACAGCGGCAGCCACTTCGGGATCGACACCTTCCCCGGCGATAGAGGCACACCACCCCACCTTGAGCGGGCGGTCCGGGGCAACGGTATCCGGCACACGGGTGGAGGACGGGTCCCGCGGATCCGGACCAGCGACGGCGCCCAATAGCAGCGCGAGGTCATCGAGGTCGCGGGCGATCACCCCGACGGCTTGGAAATCGAGCGCCATGGGCGGAAAGCCGTGACGTCGGGCAATGCGGCCGTTGCTTGGCCGAAGGCCGTATAGGCCAGTGTAGCTGGCGGGCAGTCGTGTGGATCCGCCGGCATCCGTCGCCAGAGTGAGCGGCACCAGGCCGGCCGCTACAGCGCCCACCGAACCGTCGCTCGATCCGCCAGGCGTCAATTCCGTGTTCCACGGATTTCTGGCGGGCCCATGCAAGGGGCTGTCCGTGCGGCCCGAAAGCGCAAACTCCGGCGTGTTGGTCTTGCCGACTATTACCGCGCCCGCCCGACGAAGCCGCTCAACGGGAATGTCGTCGACCGGCGGAGCGAACTCTGCCCACATGCGGCTTCCCCAGTGGGCGGGCATGCCGGCAACCCACAGGTTATCCTTCACGGCAAGCGGGACGCCATCGAGCGGACTCAGACGCTTGCCCTCGCGGCGCCGGGCGTCGGCTTCACCCGCGGCCCGGTTGGCACCATCCTCATCGACATAGACGAAGGCTCCGAGCTCCGAGTTCGCCCGCCGTATGCGGGTTAGGCTGTCAGCCACCAACACGCTGGAGGTGAGAGTGCCGTTCTCCGGTCATCAGTTCACGACAGTCAGAAACTGCAGGCTTGTCGTCTTCGAGGCGAGCGAAGACGCCACCCTTGTCGCCCGAGCCAAACGTGTTGATCGGCTTACTACTGCCGATCTTGAACACACAGATCAGCTCATGCTGGCTGCGGTAGGCGCTTCCTTGCCCAGGCCTGGTCTTGTTCCACACGGCAATGTTCTTCAGCTCGCCAACCACCTCGCGACCCACCCGATCGGCCGGCGCCGGCCATCGCCCAAGTGCCGGTTCTGTCTCTCCTGGCCATTTCGGCAGGTACCGATGGGGTCAGATGCCCCTCCCCGCGGAAGGAGTAGGGTCGCGAATCCTGTCCGGTTCCAGCGGGTTGGGGTGCGCTGGCGGGAACATAGGGCACGCCGGCCCTGCGCGCGCATCGACCCGCTGTTTGGTCCCCGTCAGAGCGAGCTGCCGCCGCAGACCAGGATCTGCTGGCCGGTGATCGCGCCCGCTTCGGGACCGAGCAGGAACGCGGTCAGCGCTGCGACTTCCTCCGGGAGGATGTAGCGTCCGATCGGAGGCAACTTGGTCGGCACGCCGCTGCGCCCGGGGTCGCGCAGCATCGGCGTGTCGGTGGCGGCCGGTGCGACGACATTGGCGGTGATGCCGCGCGGCGCAAGTTCGATCGCCCAGGACCGCACCATGGCGACCAGCGCGGCCTTGCTCGCCCCATACTGGCTGCGCCCGAAGCCGCCCGCCGAGGCGCGGCTGCCCACCAACACGATACGCCCACCATCCGGCATCCGTGGCACCAAGCGGTCTGCCAGCAGCGAAGCGGCTTCGACATGCAGGCGCCATAACGTCCGCCCCGCCTCCACATCCAGCGAACCCACCACGCCGCCGCGCATCAGCCCCGCGGCATGAACCAGGGCGGTCGGCTGCAGATCGGCGATGGCGGCCTCCAGCGCGACAGCGTCCAGCAGATCGACGGCACGATGCGTGAATTGGGGGTCGGCCACGTCCGGGGCGGTGCGGCTCAGCCCGGTAACCTGCCAACCCTCCCGCAGGAGCCGCGCGGCGATGGCGGCACCGATGCCTGAGCTAACGCCGGTCACGATGGCATGCCCAGCAGCGGTCTCGATGGTCATCAGTCGTCTCCCTGGCGTTCCAAGCCGCTTGACAATGCGGGTGGCCGACGGATAGCAAGCAAGAACAAATCGAACAAGTGTTCGCATTCCGATCACCAACAAAGACAGGGAGGTGGAGTTGGACGGAACGCGCGGTCGCGCCGAGAACCCGAAGAACCTCGTCCAGTCCGTCGCCAAGGCCTTCGCTGTGCTCAGGGCCTTCGGGGCGGACCTGCCCGAGTTGACGGTGGCGGAGGTCGCGGCGCGCACCGGCCATGACCGCGGTACCGCCTTTCGCCTGATTCACACCCTGGTCGACCTCGGCTACCTGCGCGCGGTACCGGAAGGGCGACGCTTCCGGCTGACGCTGAAATGCCTGGAACTCGGCTATGCCGCGCTCTCGGCCGGGGACCTCCCCGCCCATGCGCGCCCCCTGCTGCGCGAATTGGTGCCCGACATCGCCGATGCCGGCTCCCTCGGCGTGCTGGAAAAAGGTGAGGTCATCTACCTCGCCCGGGTCGAAACCGGGCTCGAACGCCTCGGTGTTGTGCGCCGTCCCGGCACGCGCATCGGCGCCTATGCCACCGCGCTCGGCCAAGCGATCCTCGCCTGGCTGCCGCGGGAGCAGCAGGTCGCGCAGCTCGGCTGTGTCGAGCGCGTCAAACTCTCCGATCACACGCTAACCGATCTCGACGCGCTGCTGGCGCGGCTCGTGGAGGTGCGGGCGCGTGGCTACGCGGTGTCGGATGGCGAGAACGCCTATGGGCTGCGCACTGTCGCCGCACCGGTGCTCGATGCGCGCGGGGCGCCGGTCGCCGGCGTCAGCCTGACGGTGGGCGGCGGCCGACTGGCGATGCCGGACTTCATCGCCCTGACCGAGCCGCGCGTCCGTACCCTGGCGGAGGAACTGGGCAGCGCGGTCCGCCTGTCACTCGGCACGATCGGCGCGCCGCGATGACGGTGCTGCGCCTGATCGCCGACGACCTGACCGGCGCGCTGGATACCGCCGCCGAGCTGACCGGGCTGTGCGGCGCAGTGCCGGTCGGCTGGCACGGCGCCGGCGACGCTACCGGCAGCCTGGCACTCGATTCCGGCACACGCGAGGCCACGCGCGAGGTAGCCATCGCCCGAGTGCGCCGCATGGCGCCCGCGCTGCGCGGCGCTGCGATCGCGTTCAAGAAGATCGACAGCCTGCTGCGCGGGCATGTCGGGGCAGAACTCGCCGCCTGCCTCGACGCCGGCGGCTGGGCGCACGCCGTCATGGCCCCGGCCTTCCCCGTGCAGGGGCGCGTCACGCGCGGCGGCGAGGCTCTGCTGCACGATGGCGCCGTCATCGCCAGCCTGCCCGCGTTGCTGGCAGAGGCCGGGCTGCGGCCGGAGCGGGGCGACCCCGGTGCGCCGCTGCCCCTCGGCCTGTCGGTGTTCGACGCCGAGACCGATGATGACCTCGCGCGCATCGTCGACTGCGGCCGCGCGGCCGCCGGGCCGGTGCTGTGGTGCGGCAGCGGCGGCTTGGCGCGCGCGCTCGCCAGTGGCACCCTCGCGCGGACGGACGGGACGCTGCGCGGCCCGGTCCTGGGACTGTTCGGGTCGGACCAGGATGCGACGGCGCGGCAGCTCGCCTGCTGCGCGCCTTGCCGTGTTTCGATCGCGGCGGGGGACGCGGCGGAGGCGGCGCGCGTCGCGGCGATGCTGGATGCCGCCGGCGTCGCGATGGCCGATGTCGCGCTGCCCGCCGGTCTCGATCGCGCCGAGGCGTCGCGCCGCATCGCGGCCGCCATGGCCGCCTTGACACGCCGCCTGAACCCGCCCGGCACGCTGATCGCCGCCGGCGGGGAAACGCTGCGGGCGATCTGCGACGCGCTCGGCGCCCAGCGGCTGGAGGCAACGTCCATCGTCGCGCCCGGCGTGCCGCGTTCCATCATGCGCGGCGGCGCTTGGGACGGCGTCCCCGTCATCTCGAAATCCGGCGCCTTCGGCGGTGAAGCGCTGTGGCGCGACCTTCTGGCCGACAACGGCTTGCCTTCCGGGAGTTCCTTCGCATGACGCCGCGTCACCTCGCGATCACCATGGGCGACCCGGCGGGCATCGGTCCCGAGATCATCGTCAAGGCGTGCCGAGCGCTCGGCGATCGCATCGCGTCGGGTGCCCTGCGGCTACTGCTGATCGGCAGCGGCGCCGCGCTCGACCGCGCGCGCACCGCGCTGGCGCCGGAACTCGCGATCCCCGAGGTCTCGGCCGGGCAGGCCGACTGGCCGGCGTTGTGCTTTCTCCAGGCCGGGCCGGAAGGCGCCCCGATCGAGCCCGGCGTGCTGACCGCCGATGGCGGCCGCTTCGCCTATCTCGCCGTCGAGCACGGCGTGCGCCTCGCACAGTCGGAAAAGGTCGGTGCGATCGTCACCGCGCCGCTCAACAAGGAGGCGCTGAACAAGGCCGGTTACCACTATGCCGGCCATACCGAGATGCTCGCCGAGCTCACTGGTGTGAAGGGCAGCGTCATGCTGCTGGCCCACGGCAACATGCGCGTCAGCCACGTCACGACGCATTGCGCGCTCGAGGACGTGCCGAAGCGCGTCACGCCACAGCGCATCCGGCTGGTGCTCGACCTGACGCAGCAGGCTCTGCGCGGTCTCGGCATCGAGCGCCCGCATATTGCCGTCGCGGCGCTGAACCCGCATGCCGGCGAAGGCGGGCTGTTCGGCCGGCAGGATATCGACGTCGTCGCTCCCACCATCGCGCAGGCGGTCGCGGATGGCCTGCGCGTCACCGGCCCGGTGCCGGGCGACACCGTCTTCGTGAAGCTGCGCGCCGGCCAGTTCGACGCCGTGGTCGCAATGTATCACGACCAGGGGCACATCCCGGTGAAGCTGCTCGGCTTCCACGTCGATCCGTCAACGGGGAAATGGGATGCGCTGTCGGGCGTCAACATCACGCTCGGCCTGCCGGTGATCCGCACCTCGGTCGATCACGGCACAGCCTTCGACATCGCCGGTAAGGGGATCGCCAGCGAGCGCAGCCTGATCGAAGCCATCGAATACGCGGAGCTGCTGGCCGCGCATCGCGCCGCTGCCTGAGGACATGCCATGACCGACCTGCTCCACCCCATCGAGATCGACCGCCCCACGCGCATCGCCTTCGGCCCCGGCCTGGTCGGTACCGTGGGCAAGTGGGCAACCGAAAAAGGCATCACGCGCAGCCTCGTGGTGGCGGACGCCTTCAACGCGGCGCGCATAGACCTGCTCGATCTGCCCGGCGACGTGACCGTGTTCGGCGAGGTCAAACCGGAGCCCGACATCCCGAACCTGGATGCCGCGCTGGCGCTGGCAGCACGTGTGCAGCCGCAACTCGTCATCGGCTTCGGCGGCGGCAGCGCGATGGATCTCGCGAAGCTCGTCGCCGTGCTGCCGGGCAGTGGGCAGTCGCTGCACGAGGTGGTGGGCCCGGAGAAGATCGCCGGTCGGCGCGTCGCACTGGCTCAGGTGGCAACGACCTCAGGCACCGGCAGCGAGGCAGGATCACGCGCGCTCGTCACTGATCCGGCGACGCAGAACAAGCTCGCGGTGCAATCGCGGCACATGATCGCCGACCTCGCCGTGGTCGATCCCGACCTGACGCTGACCGTGCCGCGCGCGGTGACCGCGGCAACCGGCGTCGATGCGCTGGCCCATTGCGCCGAGGCCTTCACCAGCCGCAAGGCGCACCCGCTGATCGACCTTTATGCGATCGAGGGTATCCGCCTGGTCGGGCGCTTCCTCGCCCGCGCCGTCGCCGATGGCAGCGACCGCGAGGCACGCGCCGGATTGGCACTGGCATCGCTGTATGGCGGCTTCTGCCTGGGCCCGGTGAACACCACGGCGGGGCACGCGGTGGCCTATCCGCTCGGCACGCGGCACCACATCGCGCATGGGCTCGCCTGCGCGGTGATCTTCCCGCACACGCTGGCCTTCAACGCGCCCGCCGCGCCGGAGAAGACGGCGCTGATCCTCGATGCGCTCGGCCTCGGCGGTGCGCCGGACGTGCTGGCGGCGAGCCACGGCTACTGCGCCGGGCTCGGCATCGAGATGCGGCTCTCCGGCCTCGGCGTATCGCAAAGCGACCTCGCCGCCATGGCTGAGGAGGCGCACGCCATCCGCCGGCTGCTCGACAACAACCCGCGCGAGATGAGCCGCGAGCGGATCCTCGCGATCTATCGCGCGGCGCTGTGAGGAGATGCCCATGTCCGACGTGATAGATCGCCCTGAAGTACTGGCCCCGGCGCCCGCCGATCCGGCCCGCATCGAGGCCTTCATCCCGACGCCGTGCGTGCAGAACCACGCTTCCTTCCTGCTGCCGCTGCCAGGCGGTGATCTGGGCTGCGTGTGGTTCGGCGGCACGCAGGAAGGAGTGCCGGATATCTCGGTGCATTTCTCGCGCCTGGCTGCGGGCGCGGATCGCTGGTCGCCGGCGACGAAGTTGTCGGACGACCCAACGCGTTCCGAGCAGAACCCGCTGCTGTTCACGGCGCCGAATGGGCAGCTGTGGCTGCTGTGGACGGCGCAGGTCTCGGGCAACCAGGACACTGCCATCATCCGTCGTCGCATCTCGCCCGATGGTGGCCGGAGCTGGGGCCCGATCGAGACGCTGTTCGGCGAGCAGCCCGGCTTCGGCACGTTCATCCGCAGCCCGATTGTCGTGCTGGACAATGGCGACTGGCTGCTGCCGATCTGGCGCTGCACCAAGCCGCCGGCGGGTGCGTGGACGGGCGACCTCGACACCAGCTCGGTGATGATCTCCGCCGATGCCGGCGCAACATGGACGGAACATGCGGTGCCCGGCAGCACGGGCTGCGTGCATATGAGTATCGTCGATCTGCGTGATGGCACGCTGGCGGCATTCTATCGCAGCCGCTGGGCGGATTCGATCTATGTGTCCCGTTCTTCGGATGGCGGGCGGAACTGGTCGGTGCCGGCGCCGACGGAACTGCCGAACAACAATTCCTCCGTGATGGCGACGCGGCTCGCGGATGGGCGCCTCGCCATGGTTTACAATGATTCCAGTGCGGCCGATGCGACCGGGCGGCGCGTGTCGCTCTACGACGACATCGGCGGCGAGGACCTTGCCCCCGCCGCGCCGTCCGCGGACCGCAGCGCCTTCTGGGGTGCGCCGCGCGCGCCGATGACGCTCGCGCTGTCCGCCGACCAAGGCCGGACCTGGCCGGTGCGGCGCAACCTCGAGACCGGCGACGGCTACTGCCTGACCAACAATTCGAAGGACAGGCTGAACCGGGAGTTCTCCTACCCGTCGCTATGCCAGACGCCGGATGGGGCGCTGCACATCGCCTATACCTACTGGCGGCAGGCCATCAAGTACGTGCGCGTTGTGCCCGATTGGGCGGCGGGAGAGCGCGCATGACCGTGCTGCATCCGCGCGGCGTGTTCAGCGCCGCGCTGACGCCGATCACCGAGGCGGGCGCACCCGACCACGCGCTGTTCGTCACCCATTGCCGGCGCCTGTTGGCGGAGGGCTGCGATGGCATCGCGATGCTCGGCACCACGGGCGAGGCGAACTCCTTCTCCTCCGAGGAACGGCGCGCCTTGCTCGAAGCGGTGGTCGCCGCCGGCATCGCGCCCGAACGCCTGCTGCCCGGCACCGGCGTCGCCGCAGTGACCGAGACGGTGGCGCTGACGCATCACGCCTTGTCCCTCGGAGTCACCACGGTCGTGATGCTGCCGCCCTTCTACTACAAGGGCGTCACGGAGGACGGCCTGTTCGCTGCCTATGCCGAGGTGGTCGAGCGCGTCGCCGATCCGCGCCTGCGCGTGGTGCTGTACCACATTCCGCAGATGTCGGCGGTGCCGATCCCCTTCCCGGTCATCGAGCGGCTGCGCGAGGCCTATCCTGGCACGTTCAGCGGCATCAAGGATTCCGCTGGCGACCTGTCGCACATGGAGGCGCTGGTCGAGCGCTTCCCCGGCCTCGCCGTCCTGGCCGGTGCCGATCCGTTGATGCTGCCGCTGCTGCGCAAAGGCGGCGCGGGCTGCATCACTGCGACGTCCAACCTCGTCGCCGCCGATCTGGCCTTCGTCTTCCGGCACTTCGCGGATGCCGCACAGGCTGCGGCGGTCGAGGCGGCACAGGCACGCATCGTCGCCACGCGCAACCGCGCCTCGCGCTTCGCCCAGATGGCGTCGCTCAAGGCGTTGCTCGCCGAACAAACCGGCGAGCCCGGCTGGCGGCGCCTGCGCCCGCCACTCCTGCCGCTGACGCCGGCGGAGGAAAGGGCATTGATCGACGACTGAAACGTCCAAGACGGCCGCCGCCACACAAGGCGGTCAACAACATGGAGGCAACGATGAACAGACGTCAGATGATCCTCGCATCCGCGGCCGGTGGCTTGGGCGTGCTCGCCGCCCCCGCCATCCACGCGCAGGGCGCCTGGCCGCATGGCCGGCCCATCCGGGTGATCTGCCCCTGGCCGCCCGGTGCCGCCAATGACGCGTTGGCGCGGCTGCTGGCGGCGCGGCTGCAGGAGAAGCTTGGCGCCACCGCCGTGGTGGAGAACCGCACCGGCGGCGCCGGGCTCGTCGGCACCACCGCCGTGCTCGCGGCCCCGCCTGACGGCTTCACGCTGCTTGCCTCGGCGTTCAACACGGCGGTGATGCCGCTGGTGCTGAAGGGCGCCACCTTCGACCCGCAGCGCGACCTCGAAGTTATGGCGCGCACCGCGCAGGCGCCGCTCGTCATGGTGATCAGCGGCCAGCGTCCGCAGCGCACGCTGGCCGAGGTGATCGCAGCAGCGAAGGCCCGTCCGCGGGATTGGAGCTTCGCGATCTCCTCGCTTGGCTCCGCCGGGCACCTTGCCACCATCGAGTTCAACCGCCGCACCGGCGTCGAGATCGACATGGTCACCTATCGCGGGACCCAGCCGGCCCTGACCGACCTGATGGGCGGCAGCGCGCAACTCCTCATTGATCCGAGCTTCGCTCTGCTACCGGCGACTGGCGATGGGCGCATTCGGGCATTGGGCATCGCGACGGCGGAGCGGTCGAGCCTGGCGCCCGACGTGCCGACCATGGCCGAGGCCGGCCTGCCCAACTATCGCTTCCAATCCTGGTACGGTGTCTGGAGCCCCAAGGGCACCCCCGCCGAGATCAACCAGCGCGTCAATGCGCTGATGCAGGAGACGATGCGGGAGCCCGCGATAGTCGAGCGGTTGAAGAGCCAGGTTCTCGAGCCCGTGACGGAGAGTATCGAAGAGACGCGACGCTTCATCGCGGCAGAGATCAGCCGCGCCACTGAGTTACTGCGTAGCGTCAACTATCAGCCCGAGTGAATGGCGTCATGCTGCCTTGGCAGGTGCCGGCCTTGCCTATGTCTGGGAGAACCGAGCTGCGTCCTGGGTTGCCAATGGCCGGCTGGTCCGCTGCCTGGAGGACTGGTGCCCGCCAGACGACTGGCTCTACATCTACTACCCCACCCGCAAATATCTCGCAGCAGGATTGCGGGCGGTGATCGACGCACTATGCGCCTGACGCAGCTGTCAGGCCGGCAATCCCGTTTGTTCCCTATACGTTCGCGATATGCTAGCCTGCGGGAAATGCAGACGCAGGCGCCCCGCAAGATCGTCCATATCGACATGGACGCCTTCTACGCGTCAGTGGAACAGCGCGACGACCCGTCGTTGCGCGGCCGCCCCGTGGCGGTCGGCCATGGCGTCGCCCGCGGCGTGGTGGCCGCCGCGAGCTATGAGGCGCGGGCCTTCGGCGTCCGCTCGGCGATGCCGTCCGTCACCGCGTTGCGCAAATGCGCCGAACTCATCTTCGTCCCACCGCGCTTCGAGGTGTATCGGGCCGTGTCGCGGCAGATCCACGCGATCTTCGCCGACTACACCCCGCTCATACAGCCCCTGTCGCTGGACGAGGCCTATCTCGACGTCACGGAGAACCGCCGTGGCCTACCTACCGCCTGGGCCACCGCGAAGGAGATCCGCGCTCGCATCCGCGACGAGACGGGCCTGACCGCTTCCGCCGGCATCTCCTACAACAAGTTCCTGGCTAAGCTTGCCTCCGACCAGCGCAAGCCCGATGGGCAGTTCGCCGTGACGCCAGAGATGGGGCCGGCTTGGGTGGAGACGCTGCCGGTCGCACGCTTCCACGGCGTCGGTCCGGTCACGGCAAAGCGCATGCAGGCCCTTGGCATCGAGACCGGGGCGGATCTGCGCGCAAAGTCGTTGGCCTTCCTGCAGGCGCATTTCGGCAGTGCGGCAGTCTGGTACCACGCCATTGCCCGCGGCGAGGACGACCGTCCCGTCGATCCCGACCGGACGCGCAAATCCTCCGGCTCGGAAACCACCTTCGATCGCGATCTGGTGGATCCCACCGGCATCGAGGCCGGTGTTCTGCAGATGGCCGACGACGTCTGGGTCTGGTGCACGAAGACCCGGGCCTTCGGGCGGACCGTCACGGTGAAGGTCAAGTTCGCGGATTTCCGGCAGATCACCCGGAGCCGAACGCTGGCCGCCGCCGTCACCGGGCAGGAGCCGTTGCGGCAGGCCAGCCTCGACCTGGTGCGCTTGGTGTTTCCACCCCGGACAGGCGTAAGGCTGGTTGGCGTGACCGTGTCGAACTTCATGGCCGACGCCGCCGGCGACCTTCCCCTGTTCTCCGAGGCTGGCTGATGGCGCAGCGCGCCGGCAGCGCCGACATGCCGCTGCATGGCGGCCGGGTGCCGGCCTGGCTCGGCCAGCGCATGACGCGCCTGGGCGCCGTGATCGTCGAGGCCATCATCTTGGAATATGGTCGCGACGAGCTGCTGCGGCGCCTGGCGCATCCCTTCTGGTTCCAGTCCTTCGGCTGCGTGATGGGAATGGACTGGCATTCCTCGGTCATCACCACCAGCGTGATCGGCGCGCTGAAGCGCGGGCTGGCGCCGCTGTCGAAGGAACTCGGACTGCATGTCTGCGGCGGCCGCGGCCGGCACAGCCGCGAGACGCCCGCCGAGCTGATCGCGGTGGGCGAGCGCGTGGGGCTGGATGGCGAGGCGCTGGCCAAGGCAAGCCGCCTCGTCGCGAAGGTGGACAGCGCGGCGGTACAGGATGGCTTCGATCTCTATCTGCACGCCTTCATCGTCGCAGATGACGGAAGCTGGGTCGTGGTGCAGCAGGGCATGAGCGACGCGCGCGCGCAGGCCCGCCGCTACCATTGGCTCTCCGAAGGCATGGCGAGCTTCGTCGATGCGCCGCATGCGGCGATCGAGGGGCAAGGCCAGGGCCGCATCGTCAACCTTACGGACCGTCGCGCGGCGGGTTCGCGCGACGCGCAGCTCGATCTGCTCGGCGGCATCGGCCCGGATGGCATCCTGCGCGAATTGCAGCGCATCGACGTCCCAGCGGTGCCGGCGGCACAACAATCGCTGCTGCCGCATCTCGTCATGCCCGCGCATCACGATGTGCGGCCGGAGAACGTGGTCGAGCGCCGCCTGCATGGCGCACTCGCGGCCGCGGCGGATAGAGGGCCGGCGGATTTCGCGGACCTTCTGCTGGTGCCAGGCGTCGGCGCCCGCACGGTGCGCGCACTGGCTATGGTGGCGGAAGTGGTGCACGGCGCCCCCTGCCGCTTCACGGATCCGGCCCGCTTCTCGCTCGCGCATGGTGGCAAGGACCGACATCCCTTCCCCGTGCCAACGAGGGTCTATGACCGCACCATCCAGGTCATGAAGTCGGCCGTGCTGAAGGCCAAGCTGGGGAACGCCGAGGAACTCGCCGCGATCGGCCGGCTGGACGACCAGGCGCGGCGCCTCGAGCGGCAGGCGACCGTGCCCTGCGTTGCCGCGCTGATCGAGGAGGAGCGCGCGCGTTCGCACGACTATAGCGGCCGCAGCATCTTCGGCTGGGAACCCGCCGGGGATGACGCGGAAACAGGCGCATGACGGATCTGTTCGGCACGTCCGTGCTGCCCGGCCTGTCCGTCAGGGGCGACCTTGTGACAGCCGAGGAAGAAGCCGCCCTGATCGCGGCAATCGACTCCACGGATCTGTCGCCGTTCCGCTTCCAAGGCTGGACTGGCAAGCGGCTGACCGCGTCCTACGGCTGGACCTACGATTTCGACACCGGCCGGATGAGCCAGGGAGTGCCCTTGCCGGACTGGCTGCTGCCGTTCCGCGACCGCGCCGCGAACTTCGCGGGACTGCCGGCTGAGGCGTTGGTCCAGGCGCTGCTGATCCGCTATGGCCCCGGTGCCGGGATTGGCTGGCACAAGGATCGCCCTGCCTTCGAGCATGTCATTGGCCTGTCGCTCGGCGCGGCCGCGATCATGCGCTTCCGCCGCCGGCGCGGCACCGGTTTCGAGCGCGCCAAGCTGCCGCTCGAGCCCCGCGGCGCCTATCACCTGGCCGGCGAGGCCCGGCATGAATGGGAGCACAGCATCGCCGAGATGGACGAGCCGCGCTGGTCGGTCACCTTCCGCAGCCTCGCAGTGCCGTAGCCGCCACCCCGCCTCACCGCCACATGCCGCGCGTCTGGGCGGCCAAGTCGATCCGCGACGCGGCGGCCGTTCGGGCCATTGCTTTCGGCTTCGTGTTGATGGAATGCAGGGTGTGATGCCGCGCGCGGTCAAGGCGTCGCGCAAGGGTCGTTGTCGTAACCACGGTCGGCGATCAGCTTGCGCGCGCCGATTGGGAACATGAGGGCTGCGCCGCAGAACCCGGCGCCCTCAGAGTCGGCAGCGCGGTTCTGCCAAGCCGATCGCCGCCAGTCCCTCGATCGCGAGCAGCCCACCGGCTTCCTCCGCTGGATCCTCGAAGCGGACGCTTTTAGAAATGGACGTTACATACAGCACATCCAGGTTCGCGCCGCCGAAGGCCAGGCTGGTCGGATAGCGGATCGGGAACGCAATCTGCTGGACCATGCGACCGCTCGGATCGAAGCGCGCGATCGTGCTCGTCCGGATGAGGCAGGACCAGAGATACCCTTCCGCGTCTACCGTCGCGCCATCGGGTGCCGTGCCAAGTGGCTTCAGATCGACGAAGGTACGCTTGTTGCGCGGCGTGCCGGTCTCCGTGTCGTAGTCGAAGGCCCAGATCGTCTGGCGCGAGCTGTCCGCGAAGTAGAAGGTCCGCCCGTCGGGGCTGAAGCACGGACCGTTGGAGGTCGCGATGTCGTCGGCGAGCAAGGTCGCCCCGCCATTCGGATCCAGCCGGAAGAGGCCGCCGATTACGGGGTCCTCCTCCCGGCGATGCAGATGCATCGTCCCGGCGAGGAAGCGGCCTTGCCGGTCGGTCTTGCCGTCGTTCAACCGGACGTCCGGGTTGTCCAGCCCGAGCGGCGCGAGGAGTGTTGTTTCCCCGGTGGTGAAGTCGTGGCGGTGGAACCCGTCCTTCAGGGACAGGATCGCGCCGCCATCCGCACGCAACGACATCGACCCGATGGGCGCAGGAACGGCGAAGTCCTCCACTTCGCCGGTCGACGGATCGAGGCGATGCACGACACCGCCGAGGGAATCGATCCAGAACAGCCGCTGCGTCTCGGCATCCCAGATCGGGCCTTCGCCGAGACGGTCCTTCGTGGTGCCTATGCGGGTGATGCGCATCAGTCGAGCCGCAAGTTGATGGCGCGGATCAACGTGCCCCAGCTCTCGCGCTCATTCTCGATCATGGTGCGAAACTCGTCCGGGTTGTTGCCGACGAGATCGGCCCCCTGGGCGGCAAACTGGTTGACCAGCGCCTCGGCGCGCTGCGCGCGATGCAGGGCCTCGATCTGGCGCATCAGAATCGGCCGCGGCGTCCCCTTTGGTGCGAAGGCACCGTACCAGTAGGAGATGGCGATGTTGCCATAACCCTGGTCGGCCAGCGGCCGCACACCGGGCAGCATCGGAACCTCACGGTCGGCGGTGATGCCGAGCGCCTTGATACGCCCCGCCGCCACCATCTCGGCATGCGCCGGCACGCCGTCGAAGGCCAGCTTGATGTCACCCGTCATCAGCAATTGCTGCATACCGAGCGAGCCGCGATAGGACACGTCCGACATGCGAATGCCCGTCACCTGCTTCATCCGCTCGCCGCAGAGATGGCCGATCGCGCCTGCATTGGCGCCATAGAGGATCGGTTGCGGCTGCGCATTCGCCCAGGTGATCAGCTCCGGTATGGTGTCCGGCGCATCCTTGCTGACGTAGAGGACCATATGCGCGCGCATTGCCATGGTCATCGGCTCGAACTGCTCGAGCCGCACCGGCGGCGTCGAGTAGAGGTTGGGCAGCGTCGCGAAGGTGGAGGAGGAGGTCAGCAGGATCGTCTCGCCGTCCGGCCGCTGCTGCGCGACATGCTGCGCGGCGATCACCGTATTGCCACCGCTGCGATTGTCCACGACCACCGGCTGGTCGAGGATGGGCTGCATCGCATTCGCCAGGCGGCGCGCCAGGATGTCCGGCTCGCTGCCGCCGTTGAACGGCACGACGATGCGGATCGGGCGGCCCTGCGCCCGCGCGCGGCTGGTCAGGCCCAGAACGAGCGGTGCGGCGAGCAGGCTGCGCCGGGTTGTCGTGGTCATGTCGGCTTCCCCGTTCCGTGCCCTGGCTTGAAGGCGATCAACGCATCGAGCGCGCAGGCGCCGCTCTCGCGCACCAGGAATGGGTTGACCTCGACGCTGTCGATCTCACCCCGATGGGCGGCAGCGAAGCGCGAGAGGGCGCAGAGGGCGTCGACCAGCGCCGCGCGGTCGAGCGACGGGCCGCCGCGCCAGCCCTTCAGCAGTGTTGCGCCGCGCGAGGCGTCGATCAGTCTCTCAGCACGCTCCGGCATTAGCGGCGCGGAGGCGAAAGCCACGTCGCGGAACAGCTCGACGGCCACGCCACCGAGGCCGAACATCACCATCGGGCCGAAGACCGGGTCGGTCAGCGTGCCGATGATCGTCTCTACGCCACCCCGCATCATCGGTGCGACCAGCACGCCATCCAGCTTTGCGTCCGGACGTGCGCTGCGCGCGCGGTTCATCAGCGTGGCAAAGCCGCTGCGGACGGCACCGGCATCCACGACGTTCAGCAACACGCCGCCGATCTCCGTCTTATGCGGGATGTCGTCGGACAGGATCTTCATCACCACCGGATAGCCAAGGCGATCCGCCACCGCGGCGGCGTCATCCGCCGTGGTGCAGGCGTGTTCGGGCAACACGGGAAGGCCCGCCGCAGCGATCAGCGCCTTGGCCTGCGCCTCATTGGCGATGCCGAGGCCGAGCGGCTCGGCTTGCTCGACATCGGGGATGGGCTGGGCTTCGGTCTGCAGCCGGCGCAGGCCCGAAGCCCCCGCCACGGCCCGCACTGCCCGTGTGGGGTCCTCGAAGACAGGCACGCCCTGGGCCTCGAGTTGTTGGCGGACCTCGTCGATATGGGTCATGACGGCAACGACCGTTCGGTCCGGCTGATTGCGCCGGAGCGCGAGGAAGGCGCCCTCGATCTTCGGGAAGCGGCGGAGGTCACGGCCGAGATGGGCGAGATAGAAGAAGATCGCTCCAAGATCGGCGCCACCCATCATGGACTGGCTGATCGTCTCGATCACATGCAGCCGGCCCGCGAGCTGGGCTGTCGTATCGATCGGGTTCCGCCCACCAGCCATAGGCTGCACGGCTCGGACGGCATCGAGCGCCTCGGTTGCCAGTGGGGGCACGGACAGGCCGGCCTCGATGCAGGCATCGGCCATGAGCACGCCGATGCCGCCCGACACGCTGACAATGCCCGCGCTCGCCACCGGCGGCAGCGGCGCAATGGAGCAGACATAGGCGACGTCCAACATCTCCTCGATGGAGGAGACGCGCAGGGCGCCGCATTCGCGGAACACCGCGTCAATGACGCGGTCCTCGCCGGCCAGCGAGCCCGTATGCGTCGCCGCGGCGGCCGCGCCCACCTCCGTGCTGCCGACCTTCATGATGATGACCGGCTTGCGGCTGGCGGCAGCCTTCAGCAGCGCGCGGCGGAGGCCCTCGCCATTGCTGCACCCTTCGAGCGAGGCGCAGATGACGCGCGTACCGGGGTCCTCGACCAGGTAGTCGATGGCCTCCGCAACATCGATGTCCACCTCGTTGCCGGTGGCGATGGCGCGGCTGATGCCAATGCCGCGGAAGCCTGCCACCGCGTAGATATGCGACCCATAGGCGCCGGATTGCGTCGCGACGCCAACGCTGCCGGGTGGTGGCTTCGCCGTCGCAAGGAGACTCGAGAAGGTCCCGAAGAAGCCGTCGGGCGGGGAAATGCTGCCGAGGCAATTTGGCCCCGTCAGCCGGATGCCATGCGCGCGCGCCTGCTCCGCAAGCGCCGCCTGCATGGCGACACCCTCGCCGCCCTCCTCCGCGAAACCGGAGGACAGAACCTGCACATGCTTCACACCCTTCGCGGCGCAATCGTCGATGGCCTTCGCGACATGCTTCGCCGGCAACAGGATGAGCGCGCTGTCGGGCGTCTCCGGCAGGTCGGCGACGCTCGGCCAGGCGGGCAGGCCCTGCACCTCGGTCGCGCTCACATTGATCGGGTAGATGCGGCCCTGATAGCCGAGTTCCTTGAGATGTAGCAGCGTTCGACCGCCAAGCTTTTCCGGGTCGCCCGACGCGCCGACGACCGCGATCGACCGCGGCCTGAACATCTTTTCCAGCGGGTGCATGGATCGTCCCTCAGGCCGCCGTGGCGATTAGGCGCTGTGCATGGAAACTACGGTCGCCATACTCGAACTCGGCCATCATGATGCGGCGCGCGAGGCGGATCGCCTGGAGCCCTTCGGTCATGCCCATGCCGCCATGGCACTGGATGGTGGATTGGGCGATGAAGCGGCCGGCCTCGCCGAGCCGCAGCTTGGCAAAGGCGATGTCACGCCAGGCATCCGGCGCGCCGGCCGCGGTGCTGCGCAGCGCATGCGTTACCAGGCCGCGAAGGTTCTCGTACTCCACATACATCTCGGCGACGCGATGGCGCAGCGCCTGATGCGTCGCGAGGGGCACACCGAACTGCACGCGGTTGAGAAGGTAGTCGATCGTCTGCTCCAGCAGCGCGCCGGCGGCTGAGACGGATTCGATGCAGGTCAGCAAGGCACCGACGTCACGCGCCTCCGCGGCGCGGCGAGTGACTTCGCCGCCGCATGCGAGCGTCTCGCCCGCGCCAGCGGTGAACCGCCAATCGGCGGAGGGCCGACCGTCGATGCGCTGGTAGCGGGTGATGGCCACGCCCGGCGCATCAGTCGCGATCAGCATAAGCGCATCACCCACCACGATCAGCGCGTGCGTCGGATCGGGTGGCGTCTCGATGCCGACAGCGGCGCCGGTCAGGCGGCCATCCGTCAGACGTAGCGCGTCGGCTTCGTCGTCGCGCGCAGCCTCAGCCGGAATCAGGGCGATGCGGAAGCGCCCTTCGGCCAGCGCCGACAACAGCGGCGGCTGATCCGCCAGCAGGTATGGCAACACGCCGCAGGACGCCACGACCGGCAGCGGCAGGCCGCCTCGGCCCGCACCGCCCACGAGAGCAGCGAGATCCGACAGGTCCCCGCCCGCGCCGCCTGAATCCTCCGCGATCGCTGTCGTGATCCAGCCCAGCGCGGTGATGGCGTCCCAGTGCCGTCGCAGACACGCCGCCTGGTCGGCGGCGTCGGCGAGCTGCGCGAGCTCGCCATCCACCTCCAGCCCGATCTTGCAAGCCTGATCGAAGGCGTCGCCGCCGATGATGGGTTTCGCTGTGAAGGGCATGGCGTCAGGACCCGAAGAGCTGCTTGGCGATAACGTTCTTCTGCACTTCGCTGCTGCCGCCGTAGATCGTACGGACGCGGCCATACATGTAGTTCTGCACCCACTCGATGCCCGGCGCCTCGGCATTGGCGCCCGAGGCATCGGTCGGGCGGAAGCGCGGCGCCAAGCGCTCACCCACGGCATCCAGCGCGATCTCGCCGACATGCTGATAGGTCACGCTGGTCGACAGCTTCAACACGGATGGCAACAGCCCGAGCGATCGGCCTTCCATCGTCGCCGCGATGGCTTCCTGGCCCAGCGCCTGCGCACCGCGCAGCTCGGCCTCGGCGAGCAGCAGGCGCTCTTCCAGCAGGCTGCGCTTCTGCGCATGCCGCGGTGCAGCAAGTTCCTCCGCAAGCAGGGCACGCGTACGCTCGAGGTTCCTCATCGCCGGAGCGACATTCGCCCCGCCGAGCCGCTCGCGCTCCAGCAGGAACTTCCCGTAGGTCCAGCCCTGGCCTTCCTCGCCCACGCGGTTCGCCACCGGCACGCGAACATTGTCGAGGAAGACCTCGTTCACATGGTGCCAGCCATCGATGGTGCGGATCGGACGGATGGTGATGCCCGGCGAGCTCAGCGGAATCAGCAACAGGCTGATGCCCTGCTGCTTCTTCGCCTCCTTCGAGGTACGCACCAGCGTGTACATCCAATCCGCCTCCTGCGCATGGGATGTCCAGGTCTTCTGGCCCTCGACGACATAGTCGTCGCCCTCGCGCCGCGCCGCGGTGCGCAGCGATGCCAGATCCGACCCGGCATTGGGCTCCGAATAGCCCTGGCACCACCAGTCCTTTCCGTTGAGGATGCCCGGCAGAAAGCGCTGCTTTTGCTCCTCCGACCCGTATTCGATGATGACGGGGCCGAGGTGCCGCAGACCGTGATGGTACTGCGGCGGGCAATCGCATTCCGCCATCACCTCGTCGAAGATGTGGCGCTGCTTCAGGTCCCATCCGGTGCCGCCATACTGCTTCGGCCAGCCCGGCGCCCCCCAGCCGTGCTCGAACAGGATCTTCTGCCAGGGATACCAGATCTTGCGCGACAACTTGCGATAGGTCGCAACGACCGCGCGGATCTCCGGCGGGCAGCGCGTCATTGCGAAGTCGCGGACTTCCTCGCGGAAGGCGTCGTAGTCCACCATGTCAGCGCCCCTTGAAGACCGGCTTGCGCTTCTCGAGCTGCGCAGCGCGGGCCTCTTTCGCGTCCTCGGTCTTGGACAGCTCGTAGGTGAAGTTCTGCTCGAAGCGATAGGCGTCCTTGGGCGGCATCAGCTCCACCATGTTGCAGCTGGTCTTGGCGTACTTGATGCCGAGCGGGCTCTTCGCCGCGATGCGCGCCGCCATCTTCATGGCCTCGGGCACCAGTTCCTCCGGCTTCCAGACGGAATCCAGAACCCCGAGACGGTACAATTCCGACGCCGGCAGCCTGTCGCCGGTAAACATCAGGCGGCGCGCGAAGGATCGCGTGAAGAACTCATTCGCCATCGCTGCGCCGCCAGCGAGGCCGACGTCGATCTCCGGCATCGAGAAATAGGCGGTCTCGGAGGCCATCATGATGTCGCAGGCTGTCATCAGCCCGAAGCCGGCGCCGAGCGCCGCGCCGTTCACGGCTGCGACAACGGGCTTCGCGCATTCGCGGATCGCGTTGTTGGTCTCGCGCGTGATGCGGTTGTGGTGCCAGTAGGCGCCGGGGATCGTCGGATCCGGTCGCTGCTTCAGGTCGGCACCCGCCGAGAAGATCTTGCCCTGTCCCGTCAGCACCAGCACGCGGATGTCGTCGCGGTCATTGGCCAGATCGAATATCTGGATGATGCGGTCGCGAACCTCGGAATTGACCGCATTCACCGGCGGCCGATTCAGCGTGACGAGGCCGACGTAATCGGAGACTTCGAGCGTCACGACATCGGATGACATTGCGTTGTGGTTTCCCTGATTGAAAGCGTCAGCCGGCCTGGATGCCGGCGCGGCGAATCACTTCGCCCCATTTCGCGGATTCGTTGCGCAGCATCGTGCCGAGCTCCTCGGGCGTGCTGGAGACGGGCGGGCTCGACCCCGAAGCCTGCATGCGCGCCTTCAGTTCCGGATCGGCGAGGACTTGCACCAGCGCCTCGTTCAAGCGCCGGATGATCGGTGTCGGCGTGCCTGAGCGCACGCAGATGTAGTTGATGACGCCGACCTCGAAGGCCGGGATCGTCTCAGCGATGGTCGGCACATCGGGCAGATCCGCCTGACGTTGCGCGCTGGTCACCCCGATGGCGCGCAGATGACCAGATTGCAGCAGAGGGACCATCGGGCCATAGGAATCAATCGACATCGTCACGCGCCCGGCCGCCACGTCTTGGAGCGCCGGCCCCGTGCCGCGATACGGCACGTGCGACATGCGGATGCCGGCCTCCATGCAGAGCAGCTCGCCGGCGAGGTGACTACCGGCGCCGACGCCGGAACTCGCGAAGCTCAGCTCGCCCGGCCGCGCCTTGGCCAGTGCGATGATCTCCGAGACACTGCGCGCAGGCACATCGCGGCTTACGGCCATGACATAGGTACCGCGCGTCAGCAGGCTGACCGGCGCGAAGTCGCGGTCTGGATCGTAAGGCAGCGACGCCATCAGGTGGCGGTTCGTGATCAGCGGGCCCGGCGTACCGTACAGCAGCGTGTAGCCATCGGCTGGAGCCTGAGCGACCGCGACGGTACCGATGGTGCCGCCGGCGCCGCCACGGTTCTCGACGACGATGGGCTGACCCAGCACGGCGGCCAGCGGCTCGGCGACCTGTCGGGCGTTCAAATCGGCGCCGCCGCCTGGTACGAAGGGAACGATCATCCGGATCGGCCGCGAGGGATAGGATTGGGCGAACGCGCTGGATGCGGATGCGGGAATGACGATTGCGGCGCCGAGCAGAGCCCTACGTCGCGTCGCTGCTATGGTCAGGCGGCTTTCGGAACTGGCCATGACTGTTTTCCTTCCCGCGCCGGCCGGTTCGTCAGCATGCACTGATCGACCGGTCAGTCATGAGAAGCATACTGGCGTTGCAGATGCGATCCTGCAAGACCCGCGTCCGCGCGCGTATATCGCGCTGCCCACGCGGCTTGCGGCGCACGGCGTCCGGCCCTAGATTTCACGTAAATTGACCGAACGGTCAGGCGCGCCTAGCGCCTTTAGGAGAGGAGATCGCCTGATGCTTCGCATCAATCGCCGCTGGCTGCTCGGCCTGGCCGCACTGCCGTGGACGGCCGCCCTGGCCGGCGCGCAGACCCTGACGATGGGCGTCGGTGCCCCCGTCTCCTCGCTCGACCCGCACTATCACCTGCTCCGGTCGAACAACGAAGTCGGGCAGATGCTATTCGATAGCTTGGTCGTGACCGATGCCCGCGCTGCGCTGCGACCAGGCCTCGCCGAGAGCTGGCGCGCGCTGAGCGACACGGTGTGGGAGTTCCGGCTGCGCGAGAATGTCCGCTTCCACGACGGCACACCCCTAACGACTGATGATATTGCTTACACCTTCGAGCGCATCCCGCAGATGCGTGGTCCGGGCGCCTCCTTTTCCACGATGATCCGGCCCGTGCAGCGCCTGGAGATCGTCGATGACCGCACCGTGCGCATGCACACCGCCGGCCCGGCGCCACTGCTGCCGACCTACCTCTCCCAAGTGATGATCGTCAGCCGCCGGCTGCATGCCGAGGCCACAACGGCCGACTTCAACAGCGGCAAGTCAGCGATCGGCACCGGTCCTTTTCGGCTGGTCTCGCACGCGAATGGCGACCGCATAGTCATGGAACGCAACGACCAGTACTGGGGCCCGAAGCCGCACTGGGCCCACCTGACCTACCGCATGATTACCAACGATGCAGCGCGCACAGCGGCGCTGCTGTCGGGTGATGTCGACATCATCGACCAGATCTCGACTAGCGACCTAGAACGGCTGCGCCGTGACAGCCGCTTCCATGTCGCGGAGACCACGAGTTTACGGGTCATGTATATCACGCTGGATGGCACACGGCAGCCGCCGGTTCCGCTGCTGACCGCAACAGGCGACCGCAACCCGCTCGCCGATCCACGCGTGCGCCAGGCTCTCGATCTGGCGATCGACCGGCGCCAGCTCGTCGAACGCGTGATGGAAGGCGCTGCATTGGCGACCGCGCAATTCATGCCGCCGGACGCCTACAGCTACATACCGGATCGTCCGGTACCTGCCGCCGATGCCGCCGCAGCGCGCCGGCTACTGACCGAAGCCGGGTATCCGCAGGGGTTCCAGCTCACGCTGATGGGTTCCAACGACCGCTACATGAACGATGCACGCGTGGTGCAGGCGGTCGGTCAAATGTGGACGCGCATCGGCGTACGCACGACGATCGAGGCTCAGCCCTATGCAACATTCATCGGCCGCGCGACGCGGCGCGAGGCGCCGGCCGCCTTGCTGACCTGGGGCAATTCGACCGGCGAGGTCTCGGTCCTGCTGAACTCGGTGCTGCGCACGCCGGACCGCGATCGCGGCCATGGCGCGGCGAACCGCCTGCTGTACTCCAACCCCGCAATGGATACGCTGGTTGCCCAGGCCGAGGTCGAGATGGACGATGCGAAGCGCGAGGACCTGCTGCGCCGCGCCAGCACCGTCGCGCTCGATGACCGCATGCTGGTGCCACTCTACCTGCAGAACGCGTTGTGGGCGATGCGCTCAGACCTGACCTACGAGGCCCGGATGGACGAGCGAAACAACCCCACCGCAGTGACGCCCGCCGCGCGGTAACGCCGCGCGGCGTCAGTCGTGTCAGATGTTGGTCGTGGTGATCCCGCCATCCACGGCCAGCACCTGACCGGTGACGAAGCTCGCCTGGTCGGTGGCGAGGAAGCAGATCGCCTTGGCGATGTCGTCCACCGTGCCGAGGCGGCCGAGCGGCGTGCGCGCGATGCGCTTCTGATCCTTCTCAGCCGTGCGGTGCTTCTGCGTGCCTTCTGTCGGCACGGCGGAGGGCGCGATGGCATTCACGCGGATGCCGCGCGACCCAAGATCCGCCGCCGCCGCGCGGGTGATGCCCATGACGCCGGCCTTGATGCCGCTGTAGACGATCGAGGACGGCGTCGAGCGCAGCCCCGCGGTCGAGGCGACGTTGATGATCGCGCCGCCGCGTTCCGCGTCCATCGCCTCGGCAGCCGCCTGGATGCCCCAGATCACCGATTTGAAGCCGACCTCGACCATGCGGTCCACGGTCTCCGGCGCGATGTCCGGCACCGCCTGGTACCGCACCCAGGCGGCATTGTTCACCAGCACGTCGAGGCGCCCGGCGCGCTCCGCGAGACCCAGCACCGCCAGACGCATGCCGTCGCGTGACCCGACATTCTGCGCGATGCCGATGGCCTTGCCGCCCGCCGCCTCGATGGCCGCGACGGTCGCATCGACGAATTCCTGCTTGAGGTCGTTCACGCCGACCACCGCACCCGTCGCCGCCATGCGCAGAGCCGTCGCCCGGCCGATCCCGTTGCCCGCGCCGGTGATGAGGGCGACGCGCCCCGCCAGCGTCATGTCCCGCAAGTCCATCGTTTCCCCCGTTCAGCTCGCAGCGGGCACGATCAGCGCATCCAGCGCCACCGCACCGTCCCCCGCCGCTCGCACCAGCAGCGGATTGATGTCGATCTCAGCGATGTCCGCGGCATGCTGCGCCGCGAAGCGCGACAGCGCCGCAATGGCCGACGCAGCCGCGGCGAGGTCGGCCTTCGGCCGGCCCCGCGCCCCGTCCAGCACAGCGAAGGCCTTGAGGCTGCGCAGCATCGCCATCGCCTCGGCCTCGTCCACCGGTGCGGGACGCACGGCGACGTCCTGGATCACCTCGGCGAAGACGCCGCCGAGGCCGACTAGTACGACTGGTCCGAAGACCGGATCGCGCTTGGCGCCCAGGATCATTTCCGTCCCACCGCGCACCATCGGCGAGACCAGCACGCCGTCGATGCGCGCGGACGGCGCAGCGCCGCGCACCCGCTCCAGCATCGCGTCATGTGCCGCGGCGACGGCCACGGCACTGTCCAGCCCGAGTACGACGCCACCGACCTCCGTCTTGTGCGGCAGGTCGGGCGACACGATCTTCAGCACCACCGGGAAGCCCATGGCGGTCGCCGCCTGTGTGGCCTCGGCGGCGCTGGCGACGACGCGTTCCGGCAGCACCGGCACGCCGGCTGCGGCAAGCACCTGCTTCGTTCCCGCCTCGGTGCGCAACGCCACGGCGTCGACCGGCGGTGCCGGCGGCAGCGTCGCCGGCAGCGGTGGCAGCGTCCGCGCGGCCGCGATGTCGCAGAGCCCGGCCAGCGTCTGCGTCGAAGGCCCGACACCGTCCACCACCGGGAAGCCCATGGCCGTCAGTTCTGCGACTGCGTCGGGCGGACCATGCACCGCCAGCATCACGACCTTGTCCGGGTGCTTCTCCCGCACCGCGCGCAGCGTCGGCATGTACACGTTCCGCAGCCGCGGCAGATAGAGCGACGCCGACATCAGAATCAGCAATGCATCGCACGCATCGTCCTCGAGCAGCGCCGCGAGGATCGCTTCCAGGATCTCTGGTCGGCTCGACATCTGCGCCGTCGCATCCACCGGATTGCGCGGCGATGCGTAAGGCACGACGTCAAGGATGCGTCGCTGCGTCGCCTCGGCTGGCGAGGGCAGGGACAAGCCGGCGGCTGAGGCCGCATCCGCCAGCAGCACGCCGAAGCCGCCCGAGGCGGTCAGCAGCATGGTCCGCCGGCCCTTGGGCAACCGGTCGCCCAGCACTGCAGCAGCGTGGCCGAGGTCGAGCAGCTGCTCCACGCTATGCACGCGCACAGCGCCGGCACGGCGGAACACCGCGTCGAACACCGCATCCGACCCGGCCAGCGCGCCGGTATGCGACGCTGCCGCCGCTTGGCCCGCTTCCGACGCGCCGATCTTCAGTACGATTACCGGCTTGCCGGCCGCGCGCGCCATCTCCAGCGCTCCGGTCAGGCGGGGGGCGTCGCGGCAGGTTTCGAGCACGCAAAGGATCACCTTCGTCGCGTCATCCTGTGCGAGGAAGGCGATGCAGTCCGCGATGTCGACGTCGCATTCATTGCCGGTGGTGATGAACCGGCTGGCACCGATGCCGCGCTCACGCGCCAGCAGCGCGGTGTAGCTGCCGATGTTGCCGCTCTGGGATGCGATGCCGAGCGGCCCAACCGGTGGCAACCCGTTCTCCAGCACGACGGAGAAGGTCGCGATAGTGCGTTCCGCGACGGAGGCCGCGCCCAGGCAGTTCGGCCCCAACACGCGCATGCCGCTGCGCAGCGCTGTCGCACGCAGCCTGTCCTGCATGGCGAGCCCGGCTTCGCCGAGCTCCGCGAAGCCGGAGGAGAAGATCACCGCCGCCTTCACCCCCTTCGCCGCGCAGGCGTCGAGCGCATCCGGCGCGGCCTCCGCCGCGACGGAGATGATGGCGAGGTCCGGCGCCTCCGGGATCGCGTCGACCGTGGGGAAGGCGGGTAGCCCCTGCACCTCGGTCGCGCGCGGATTCACCGGGTAAATCGTGCCGGGGAAGCCGAAGCGGCGCAGCAGTTCCACCGGGCGCCCGCCGATCTTCGTCGCATCCTGCGACGCGCCGATGATCGCGATCGACTTGGGGGCGAAGATGGCCTCGAGGCCGGCACCGAGTGGCGCCACGGTTCAGCGCCCCTTGAAGTTGGGCTTGCGCTTCTCGATGACGGCGGTGCGGGCTTCCTTCGCGTCCTCTGTCTTGGACAGGGCGAAGGTAAAGTTCTGCTCGAAGCGATAGGCGTCGCGCTGCGGCATCAGATCCACCATGTTGGCAGAGGTCTTCGCGTAGTTGATCGCAAGCGGGCTCTTGTTTGCGATGCAATCGGCATATCGCATCGCTTCCGCCAGAAGCTCCTCGCGCGGCAATGCCTTCTCGATGATGCCGCGGCGGTAGAGCTCCGCGCCGGTCAGGCGCCAGCCCGTGTACATCATGGTGCGCATCGCCGAGCGGCCGAAGATCGTGCGCAGCATCGCGCCGCCACCGGCCAGGCCCACGTCGATCTCGGGCATGCCGAAGGCGGCGTCCTCGGCGGCGAGGTAGATGTCGCAGGCCGCCATCAGCCCCATGCCGGCGCCGAGTGCGGCGCCGTTGACCGCCGCGATCACCGGCTTCGCGCATTCGCGGATGGCGTTGCCCGTCTCGCGCGTGACGCGGTTGTGGTCCAGGAACGCGCCGGTCTTCGTGGGGTCCGGGCGGTCCTTGAGGTCCGCACCGGCGCAGAAGGTCTTGCCGGCGCCGGTCAGGACGGCAACGCGAATGTCCTCGCGCTCGGAGACGGCATCGAATGCCTCGATGATCGCGTCGCGCATGGCCCGGTTCAGCGCGTTCACCGGCGGCCGATTCAGCGTGATGAGCGCGATGTGGTCGGAGACCTCGAACTTGAGGATATCCTCGGCCATGGCCGCTTTCCTTCCCTTGCATTCCGCCGGTGCGCTGTCGCTGACCGGTCGGTCAGCAAAGTCCTACCGCGCCGTCTCTCTGTGCGCAATACGGCTGGTGCCTGGACCGAGCGGGCGGTGGCACGACATTCAGCAACGAAGGAAGCGGCAAGAGGAACGGCGCATGTTTCGCTTCGGCAGGCATGTGCTCGCGGACGGCGCGATCGGGCTGGGCGTGCCAGCACATGCGCGCGCCCAGGCGCAATGGCCGTCGATATGCATCCTCATCGCCGCCCCTCAGGGCGACGCGCACCGGGCTGCGCAGCGATGGGCTGACCGCGCAGATGGTCGCGCAGCGCTACAGATGGAAGGCATCGACCCGCACTGCCTTCCGCACCTTGCTTGCGTCGGAATACGCTCGGTGGGGCGCGCTGGTCCGCCACATCGGACTGAGGCCCTAGTAGCGCCTACTCCGCCTTCAGCCCGTTGAAAATCAGGTCATAGTAGGAATCGGCGATCTGCGCCGGGGTCAGCCCCTTCTCGGGCCTATACCACCGGTGCATCCAGTTCAGCGAGGACAGCACAAGCCGTCCCGTGAGCGGCACGTCGACCGGGCGGAAATCGCCGGAATTGATGGCGTCTTGGATCAGACGGCGGATCAGCCCCTCATACCGGTCGCGCCACATCATGCGTTCCTTGTGGCGGCGCAGCTCGGGATCGCTCCAGAAGGCGGCAGTGGACGCGATCCAGTTCGACCGGTAGCGCTGGAAGTAGTCGCCGGTTGCCGTCATGAAGGCGCGCACGCGCTCGGGCGGCGTGCCGCCCTCGGGCAGCCGCTCCTCCACGAATTCAAACAGGCGCTGGGTCGAGCCGAGCGCGATCCGCGCGTAGATCTCGTCCTTATCGGTGAAGTGGTGATAGAGCAGGGACTTCGAGATGCCGCAGGCCTCGGCGATGTCGCGCATCGAGGTGCCGTCATAGCCCTTCGTCGCGAACAGCCGCGCGGATTCCGACAGTATCTGGCCCATCCGGTCGCTCGCATCGGACATTTCGCCCGATACCGCCTTCACTGCTGCTGCACGCGCCATCAAACTGCCCTGCTTCCGACCAGGCGGTCAGTGTCGCATGGCGCCGTGCGCCGCGCCACCGAAGCTCATTCCAGTGTGATACCGACGCGGCGGATGATGGCGCCCCACATCTCCTTCTCCTCCTCGATCATCGTGGCGAAGGCGTCAGGGCTGTTGGTCTCGATGACGCCGCCCTCATGCACCAGGTTCTGCCACAGCGCGACGTCCCGCATCGTGTCGATGGCCGCGGCGTTGAGCCGGGCAAGGAGCGGCGCCGGCATGCCGGCCGGACCGAACAGCCCGTACCAATGCTGCCGGCCGAGGTCGCTGAGTCCGGCTTCCGTAAAGGTCGGCACCTGCGGCAGGGCGCCGACGCGACTGTCTCCCGTGACTGCGATGACCTTCACGCGACGTTCCGCGGCAAGGCTGAGCCAGGCGGGGATCCCGTCGATCGCCAGTGGAAGGTCGTTGCGCACAATGCCTTGCTGCATCGGGCCGGTCCCTCGGTAGGGCACGTCCATCAGTGTGATCCCGGCAGCGATCTGAAGGGCCTCGCCCGTCAGATGCGTGGAATTGCCGCGGCCCGTGATGCCGTAATGCATCGGGGCGCGCGCGGCCTTGGCGAGGGCAACGACACCCGCGACGTCATTCGCCGGAAGGTCGACATTGGCGTAGAGCGCAAGCCGGGTGCGAATGAGCAGCGAGATCGGCTGGAACTGCGCCAGCGCATAGGGCAGGCGGCGGAACAGGAACGGGTTGGTCAGGAAGGTCGTGGAGGTGCCCATGAACAGGGTCTGCCCATCCGGCGGCGCGCTCGCGACGAACTCCGCGCCGATGATCGTGGTGGCGCCCCCTCGATTATCGACCACGACCGGCGCATCGATGCGGGTGGAGAAGCCTTGTGCGAACTGCCGGGCAAAGAGGTCGGGCCCGCTGCCGGCTCCGTAGGGAACGACGAAGCGGATCGGTCGGGACTGCGCCAGCGCCGGGGCGCCGGCGAGCAGGGTGGCGGCGGCGCTGATCGCGGCACGGCGATGCATGCGAAACGCCATGACGATTTCCTCCATCTTCGATGTCGCCATCTAGACAGTGACTGACCGGCCGGTCAATTATCGCGCACAGCGTTGGCCAGGAAGTCCAGGAACACCCGTGTCTTGGCCGGCATCATGCTGGCCTGGCGAAAAACCGCATAGATGCCCAGGTCGAACCCGGTATTGCTCACTTGCATGCCAGGCAGCAGCCGGACCAGCTTCTGGGCGGCAAGATCGGCGCGAACGGTGTAGTCGTCGAGCAGAGCGATGCCGTGGCCGGCCAACGCCATGCTCCGCAGCACCTCGCCATTATTCGTGGTGAAATGCGCCGAGATGGTTAGTTCCTCGAGGACGCCCTGACTCAGAAACCGCCAGACCGCGTCGTCAGGGCCCTGCCAATAGGTGAGGCAGCGCTGGGAGCGGAGGTCCCGCGGCAGAGTGACCGCCGGCATCCGGGCCAGATAGTCCGGGCTCGCCACCAGCAGGCGTTCACATCGCAGGAGCCGCCGCTGCATCAGCGCCGCGTCGGGCGACGGGCTGAGGCGAAGATCGATGTCCACCTCCTCCTCCGGCAGGCGCGCCGCATGCTCGGTCAGGCGCAACTCGACGCGCAGTTCCGGGTAGCGCACCTGAAAGGCGGGGATCAGCGGTGCGACCACCCGCATGCCGAACATCAGTCGCGAATGGACCCGCAGCGTGCCGCGCGGCGTCGCCTGCAATGCAGCCGCGGCCGCTTCAGCGTCAGCGATGTCCTGCAGGATCGGCTCCAGCCTAAGGAGGTATTCGCGCCCAGCATCGGTCAGGCTCAGCGAGCGGCTCGTGCGGTTCAACAGTTGCACGTTCAGGCCTGCTTCGAGCGCCGCTATCTGCCGCGACACCGCAGCGGGAGAAAGCCCAGCGCGCCGACCGGCGGCGGAGAAGCTGCCTTCACGCACCGCGCTGGCGAAGAGTTCCATGCTCTGGAGGCGCCGCATTGCTCAACCTTTACGTAGAATGCAAAGATACTGTGATCTGATACATTATTGTTGCGCACAATGACCAGGGTCTAGCGTGGGGCTCTGGGAAGGGAGCAGGGTCCATGGAATTCGGCATATTCATCCTGATGCAGCAGCGCGGCTACCATCAGACCTCTGACCAAGTGTTGCGCGCCGCGGTCGATCAGACCGTCGCCGCCGACCAGGCGGGCTTCGACACGGCCTGGTATGCCGAGCATCACTTCTCCAACTACGGGTTGTGCCCCTCGCCGCTGATGATGGTCTCGCACATGGCGGGGCTGACGAAGCGCATCCGGCTCGGCAGCGCGGTCTGCGTGCTGCCCATGTACCACCCGGCCCGCCTGCTGGCCGAAGCCGGCTTCTGCGACGCCATCTCGAACGGGCGGCTCGAACTCGGCATCGGCTCCGGCTACCAGAACTACGAGTTCGAGCGCTTCGGCGTGAAGATCGAAGATGCGCCGGCAATCTTCCAGGAGTTCCTTGACGTGCTGAAGGCTGGCATGACGCAGAAGGGCTTCAGCTATGAGGGCAAGCACCTGCACTTGCCGCTGACGTCGATCAGCATGCGCGCGGTGCAAAAACCGATGCCGCCGATCTGGATCGCGACGGGCAATCCCGACACGCAGGCGCTGGCCATGCGCGAGGGCCATTCGTTGTTCGTCACCGCGCTGCTGCAAGGCACGGAGAAGCTGCAGCAGATGCGCGCGACGCTGTCAGGGATCGCGGAGAAGGAGGGCCGGAACGTCGACGACACCCGTATCGGCCTGCTGCGCTGCGCCTTCGCGAGCGACAGCGATGCGGAGATTGACAGCTACCTGGAGAATGCACGGTACCAGCGCCGCATCTCGGAAGCACTGAAGCTCCGCCGCGCCCATTCCGACGACGGTTTCCTGGTGCGGGAGGAGGAGAGCCCGAACGACATCCCGCTGCGGCAGATGCGCGCGAACCTGCCGGTAGGTAGCATCGACCGCGTCATCGAGCGGATGGTTGAAGAGATCCGCATCCTGAAGCCGAAGCACGTGGCAATTCAGGTGCAGCCGGGCGATTTCGACACGCGCGCGACGTTGCGGCAGATCGAACTGTGGGGTGAGCGGATTATTCCGGCCATCCGGCATGAACTCGGTACGACAGGATCAGCCGTGTCCATGGTTGCCGCCGAATAGGCTCCTCCGGAGCCGGCGGTATCGCTGGTCGCTCTGCCTGGGTCGTGGCGCGAGCCGCGATTACTCAACCAGTGGCATGCGGCAACTTGGTAGGCAGAATCCATTCGCCGCGGAGGAATTCGCCGAAGTTTCGTGCCGCCATGCTCAAGGTCCGCTCCTTAAGCGTTAGGATACCGTATCGCCGTCGCAGCATGACGCCCTCGATTTCGAGGCAGTGGCGCGGCTCCGAGCGACTTCGTGCGGCCATAACGCGGGGCAGCACCGCCAGCCCCGCGCCGGCATCCACCATCCCAAGAATGGTCTGCAGATTCGCTGCGGCGCCACTCGGCGCGAAGTGCAGCCCCTGGGCAGTGCAGGCCTGCTCGATCTGCGCCAGGATGCCCACATACTGTTCCAAAATCATCACCGGATGGGAGGCGAGTTCCGCCAGAGTTATCGAACCCCGCGTAGCGAGCGCATGCCCCGCCGGCGCCAATGCCACCACCTCGTCATCCATCAATACTTCGAAGCGGAAGCGGGGCAGTGGTTCGTCGAGTGCGAGAACGGCGAGGTCGCACTCCCCCCTATCAACGCTCTCCAGCGCGTCGAAGTGTCGCAGGTCGCGCAGGACGACAGCCATATCCGGATGCTGGGCATGAAACCTCTGCAGCACGCTGGGCAACAGCAGCGCGGCTACCATAGGCGTCGCCGCGACCGTGACGCGGCTCCGCGCCTTGCCGCTTTCCACCAGCATCTGGGCAACAAGGCGCTGTAACCCGCGCAAGGCTTGGCCCGCCTCCAAGGCCAGACGAGCACCCGCCGACGTCGGTTCAATTCTGCGGGTCGTGCGGTTCAGCAGCCGTATGTCCAGAACCTGCTCAAGCTTTTGTACCCGCGCCGTGACCGCAGGCTGCGACAGATTCAGGCGGCGAGCGGCCTGGCTGAAGCTGCCCTCGTTCACGACAGCGAGGAAGGTCTCCAGCTCCGGCAACCCGATGCCAATCGACGTCAACAACCGCTCACTGGGTGGCGGGGGCGCAGGCAAGGCGTCTTCCTCCATGGACTTATCAGCTTTAGTGATAAGCTTAGGCGTCGGGCGCCGCGGAGGAAAGCCTGTCACGTCATGACGAATGCCGTGCCCTGCATCAGCCGCCGTGCCGTCCGGCCGAAGCCAAGCCTCTCGAAGCGTGGCTCCCCCGGGGCATCGGCAGCGCGCACGACAACCTCCATGACGCCGAGCGGATGGCCGATCCGCAGACTGTCGGCGTTGCGCATGCGCATGGCGTCGCGCACCACGGTGCCGGGAATGCGCGACATCGCTGCCAGGCACATCGATCCCGTCCCGGGCATGCTTTCGTGGCAGCGATTGTAGAAAATCATCCGCGCGCGCAGGTCCAGCGCTTCCGCATCGACCGCCCGCTCCTGCGCATCGGCATAGCTGGCGGGCGGCGCCACCAGCATGACCATCGGCAAGGCGGGGGTCACGGCCTCGGCGGAACGCCAATCGGGCGCGAGGCCCATCATTGCCGCCGCCCGGCCGCGCAACTCCAGCAGCGTCGCGATCAGTGCGGAATCCGCATTGATGGCGTCGGGCAACTCGCTGCCGGTCAGACCAAGCTCCTCGGCCGCAACAAAGACGGCGGGGTTGGCGACATCGCCCAAGGTGACGCGGAAGCTGCGGCCATCCTCCATCGTCAGCGTATCGGTGGCGGCGCCGGTCGGCAGCGTGCGCCCTGTCTTGGCGCCGGCCGTCCCGCTGTAGTCCAGAAAGATCTCGGCGCCACTGCCGGGCACACCAGGAATGGTGAAATCACCCTTCACCTTCGCACGCCGGCCCTGCACCGGCACATGCGCCACCAGCAGCTTGCCGGTGTTGGTGTTGTGGATGCGAACCGTCGTGACCGGATCGCGCGCCGCCACCATGCCCTCATCGATGGCGAACGGACCGACACCCGCCGAGATGTTCCCGCAATTGCTGGTGTAGACGACGATGCCGCGGCCCGGCGGGACAATGCCGTAGGTGTAGTCGACATCCGCATCGGGCCGTGACGACGGCCCGATGATCGCGAGCTTGGCCGTCACAAGGCGGGACCCGCCCAGCCCGTCGATCTGAAGCAGATCCTCGCTACCGATCAGCGCCTTCAGCACCGCGTCACGCTCGGCACCAGCGGGCGGCAGATCGTCGCTCCGGAAGTATAACCCCTTGCTCGTGCCGCCGCGCATCAGCGTGACGCGGACCGGGCGCTGCTCCTCATCCATGGCGGGTCAGTCCACCTGCGCGCCGGATGCGCGCACCGCGCCAGCCCAGCGATGGATTTCCGATTCCAGGAAGGTCCGGAACTCGGCGGGCGTGCCGCCGACAAGCGTGGAGGCGAGGCTGGTGTAGTGTGCGATGACGTCGGGCTGCGCCATGGCGCGGTTCACCTCGGCATTCAAGCGCTGCACGATCTCCGGCGGCATGTTGGCGGGTCCCACCAGCCCCGCCCAGGTCAGCGCGAGAAACTCCGGAAAGCCTGATTCGGCAACGGTCGGGATATCCGGAGCGCGATCACTGCGCTGCTGGCTGCTGCTCGCGATCGCGCGCACACGGCCCGCGACGATATGAGGCAGCATGGAGCTCGAACTGTCGAAGGCGAATTGGACCCGGCCGGCGATGAGGTCGGTCACCATAGGCGGCGAGCCCCGATAGGGCACGTGCAGCATGTCGATGTTCGCTGCCTGCTTCAGCATCTCCATCCCGATATGGGCCGTGGTGCCGCTGCCGCCCGACCCGTAGGAGACCTGCCCAGGCCGCGCGCGTACATACGCGATCATCTCGGTCAGCGTGCGCACAGGGATCTCATTCGTGGCGACGAGGAACATCGGGCTGGTGTTGACCAGTGCGATGGCGGTGTGGTCGCGCAGCGGATCGTAGGAGAGATTGCGGAACAGCGTGGGGTTGATCGCAAGCGTGCCGCTCGACGCCATCTGCAGCGTGTAGCCATCGGGCGCCGCCGCCTTGACGATGTCATGCGCCATGATGCCCGTCGCGCCCGGCCGATTGTCCACGACCACCGGCACGCCGAGCCCGGCGGTCATCTTCGCCGCGATGACGCGCGCCCCGATGTCGGTCGCCTGGCCGGCGGGGAAGCCCACCACCATGCGGATGGGCCGCGAGGGAAACACCTCCTGCGCGCGGAGGATGCGAGGCACCGCCAGGGCCGCACCGGCCAGCAGCCCCGGCAGCAGACGCCGTGTGATCATTGTCTTTACGTTCCTCCCGACGATGGCAAGCGACCCGGCAGCAACGCCGGGATAATCATGGAATCATCAGTTCCAGCAGCGGCGCGTGCTGCTGCGCGCCGAAGGTGTCGCGCTCCCCCACGCTGCCCTGCGCCCAGCCGCGCTTCAGGGTAAGCTTGAAGGCACGCGCCGGGTCGAAGAACATGCAGACGATCACATCGTCCACCGGCACGCCGAACAGCTCGGCCATGCGCGCTGTGTGCAGCGCCTGGCTGCCCTTGACGCGCTCATAGACCGCATCGTCGTCGAAGATCACGTCGAAGGTGATCTCGAAGGGGCCGGAATTCTTCGACCGCAGCACGCGGGCAAGGTCCATCAACCGGTCGCCAGGCATGCTCAGACCTCGATCGTCTCGATGGGGAACAGGGCGGTCGGATCCTCGACCTCCAGCAGGTGGTAGATGCTGAAGCGGCAGACCGGCCCGATCGGGTTCTCCGGCGGGTTGAGCGGGATGGCGAAGTTCCCCGCGGTACAGATCTGCCCCGGATAGGGCATGTGCAGCACCACCACGCGCGCGGCGCCGGCGATTGCATTCGCCATCTCCTGCGTCGGCGCGGTGATCTCGCCGAGCAGGCCGATCTCGTGCGGCACGCGGTCCCGCAGCGGCTCGAGTGCGCCCATCACCGCGTCACGGCCGTAGCAATGATAGTGCAGCGTCGCCTCGCCGCGGGCGAGTTCAGGATGTAGCACCTCGGTGCGCCGACGCGCCTCCGCCAGGAAGCCGTCGAGCTGGCCGAGCAGGATCGGGTCGCGGATGCCCCCGATGAAGATGGTGCGGTAGCCGACGATCGCGGCCCCTTCCAGTTTCACCGTATAGCCCTGCGAGGGAATGAAGGCGCTGCCGCTGACGCGCACGCGGCGATCGTCGAGCGCCTCGTACCGCGCGCCGCGCAGGTCGATGGTGCCGCCCGGGCCGCTCAATAGGTCCGGCCGTGTCTTCTCGTACAGCGTATGCGCGGCGACCGAAGTCGGCGTGCAGCGCTCGGCCGGATTCATCGGCTCCACATCGAAGCTGCCGGGGCGGATGGTGGCGAGGATGTTCCGCCCCTTCGGCTCCGCGCAGGCGGCGCCGCATTCGATGATCTTGCCCATGTGCCAGTACAGGCCGGGATCGATGCCGCGGCCCATGCAGAACCCCGCATGGGGCGCGGGATCGTAGGCCCGCCCCGTGACGATGATGTCCGCATCCGGATGTTCGTTCAGCGCGCGGGCGAAGGGTTCCGCCCCCATCTGCGCGACGATGTCGACCGTCTCGTCGATGTCGGTCTCGGTCAGCTCCGGGGCCGAACCGCAGGAGGAGACGCGACCGCGCCTCAGCCCCTCGCGAACGACGTCCTTCGCCACGCTCGACCGGATCGCGGCGATGCGGGCGCGGCGGCCGCGCGCGCGCGCGATCTCGCGGATCATGCCGATCATGTCGTCGAGCTGCGCATCCGTGCCGGCGCCGCCGGCCGAGGAGATCACCAGCCGCGTGCCCTTCTCCGCGCAGCCATCCATCAGCAGCGCGAGCTCCCGCATGTAGGCGCTGCGGGAGACCAGCGTATGGCCGAGGCCAAGCTGATAGGGCCCGGGATCGGTCGAGCCGCTGTCGACGATCACAATATGCGGGTCCCGCCCCATGCCGCGCTTGAAGTGCTCGACGGGAATGCCGTAGCCGAACATGCCGCAGGGCGTGAGGATGCGCAGTTCCTCGCCGGCGAGATCGAGCGGGCTCACTCCGCGGCCTCCAGCGCCGTGCGCGGCGAACGGCGCAACGGCGGGGCGGGCACGCCGATGGTGTCGCGCAGCGTCCTGCCCGGATACTCGGTGCGGAACAGGCCGCGCCGCTGCAGTTCCGGCACCACCAGCCGTGCGAAATCCTCATAGGAGCCAGGAATCTCGGTGGCGGCGACGACGAAGCCATCGCAGGCGTCGGAGAACCATTCCTCCATCTGGTCCGCGACCTGGGTCGGCGTGCCGGAGATGGTCAGGCTCTCATTGATCGTACCGCGGCCGGAGGCTTCGACGAAGTCGCGCACGGACGGGTTCTTCTTCCCCGTCTTCTGGATCACCTTGTCGCGCAGGCTGTGCCAGGAGACGCCGGCCAGTTCCTCGTCGGTGAAAGGCTCCTCATAGGGGCGCGTCGCGAAGTCGACGTTCAGCACCTCGCAGAGAAGGGCGAGGCTGTCGATCGGCTTGGCGAGCGCGGCGATCATCTCGCGCTTCTCCTCGGCCATGGAGGCCGTCTCGCCGATGATGACTTTCACGGCGGGTGCGACCTTCATCAGGTTCGGGTCGCGCCCCGCGGCGGCGGCCGCGCCCTTCAGCGCGGCATACTGCTTCCGGCCCGCCTCGCGCGTCTGATAGGAGGCGAAGACCACCTCCGCCCAGCGACCGGCGAAGGCGATGCCGCGCCCGCTCTGCCCGGCCTGCAGCAGCACCGGCTGGCCCTGCGCCGACCGCGGCACCGGCAGCGGTCCCTTTGAGCGGAAGTATCGCCCCGCGTGATCGAGCCGATGCACCTTGTCCGGGTCGGCGAAGCGGCCGGACGCCTTGTCCACGATCAGCGCATCGTCCTCCCAGGAGGACCAGAGGCCGGTGACCACGTCGAGGAACTCGTCGGCGCGATCGTAGCGCGCATCGTGCTCCATGTGCTCGTCATGGCCCATATTCGCCGCCTCGCTGTCGTTGAACGAGGTAACGACGTTCCAGGCGACGCGCCCGCCGGTCATCAGGTCCATGGTGGCGAACAGCCGCGCGACGTGGAACGGCTCGTAATAGGTCGTCGAGTAGGTCGAACCGAGGCCGAGATGCGTCGTCACCGCCGCCATCGTCATCAGCACGGTGCAGGGATCGATCTTGACGGTGCGGATGCCGTTCTCGACGGTCGCGCGATGGTCGTTGCCGTAGATGTCGGGCATGGCCAGCCGGTCGTCGAAGAAGGCCATGTCGAACTTCGCGTCCTCCAGCGTCCGCGCAATGCGCTGGTAGTAGGCGGGCGTCAGGAAGTCGGACATCGAGGCCGGATGACGCCAGGATCCGACATAGTTCGTGCAGTTCTGGGCCTGCATGAAGGCAATCAGGCTCATCTGCCGGTTGGCGGCGTTCATGCGCGTTCCCTCGTTCTGCTCGCCCGACGTTAGGCGCGGCGGCGACGGCGCGGCAATTCGCGGTCCGCGATGGATCCATCAGGCTTGCTGATAAGTCGTCGACCTATCGGCCGGACTGATAGGCGTATCGGCAGAGGCGATTTGTGCCGACCCTGCGCGGGGCCATAGCCTGCACGCAACAAGCCCAGGCAGGGCTGCAAGGAGAACGCCCATGTCCCCGACCCTGACGGCGCCGGTCCTTCGTGACGCCGTGGCGGCGCCGACCGAGGCGCGGCACCTCGCGCGCTTCGCCCTCGCCTTGTCGCTCGACGACGTGCCGCCCGCGCTGATCCGCCTCGCGAAGGAGCACCTGCTCGACGTCATCGGCATCGCCCTCGCCTCCTCGCGCTTCGACTTCGGCGCGGCGATCCTGAAGGGCGCCAGCGAGCTGGGCACCGGCGGACAGGCCAGCGCCATCGGCAGTGGGGCCGCGCTGCCGCCGGCCTCGGCGGCCCTGGTGAACGGCGTGCTCGCCCACGGCCTCGACTTCGACGACACGCATGTCGGCGCGATCTACCACGCCAGCGCGCCGGCGATGGCGGCGGTGCTGGCGTCGGGCCAGGCGAGCCGCGCCAGTGGCGAGGAGGTGCTGACCGCCTTCATCGCCGCGCTGGAGATCGGCTGCCGCCTCGCGACGGTCGGGGCGGGCAAGCTCCATGACCGCAGCTTCCACCCCACCTCGCTGTTCGGCACCTTCGCGGCCGCCGCGGCGGCGGGCCGGCTGACGCGCACGGCGGAGGAGCAGCTCGTCTGGGCGCTCGGCATCTGCGGCAGCCAGGCGGCCGGCATCCTGGAACGCGGCAATTCCTGGCTGAAGCGGCTGCACCCCGGCTGGGCTGCGCATGCCGGGCTCTCGGCCGTCTCCCTCGCGCGCGGCGGCTTCATTGGGCCGGACACGGTGTTCGAGGGGCGGCGCGGCTTCTACTTCGCGCATACCGGCGAGATTCCGCACGGCGAGGCACTGCCCTCCCACCGGCTCGGCCGCGAATGGCAGGCGATGGGCATCGCACTCAAGCCCTATCCGTGCTGCCACTTCATTCACGCCTTCGTCGATGCCGCGCTGGAACTGCGTGGGAAGTTCGCCCTGCCCGACATCGCGGCGATCGAATGCCCGCTCACGCCCAGCCTGCACAAGATGGTCGCGGAGCCGCGCGAGCGCGTGATCCGGCCCGAGACGATCTACTCGGCGCAGTTCAGCGTTCCCTATGTCGTCGCGCTCGCACTCGTCACGGGCCGCGTCGACCTCGCGTCCTTCCACGACGACCCGCTCGACGATCCGGCGGTCCTGCGCATCGCCGCGCTGGCGGAATGCACGCCCGATCCGCTGAGTGACTATCCGAAGCACTTCCCCGGCGAGGTGATCGTCACGCTGAAGGACGGGCGCGTCCTGCGCAGCCGCAAGCCGGCCAGCCTCGGTACGCCCGACGTGCCCCTCACCGCCGCCGCGGTGGAGGCCAAGTTCCGCGCCAATGCGACGCGCGCCGTCAGCGCCGAGACCGCCACGGCGATCATCGAGGCCGTCAACGGCCTTGAGCGGGAGGCGTCGCTCGACCGCTTGATGCAGCTCTGCACGGCGTAGGGGAAGCGCGCATGACCGGGGATGGATCGGCGCCCCGCCGGCTCGTCGACATCGCCAGCGTCGTCCGGAGCAAGAATGCCGGACCGCTGCACGTGACGCTCGACCTTATGTTTCCGGATGCGGAATCCTTTGGCCTGGCGGCGCAGTCGCCCGCGCTGTCGGCCACCGCGCTGGCAGAGCTCTACGGTGTCGATCCGGACACCGTCGAGGTCATCCCCTTCGCCGCGGCGCATGCCATCAAGGTCGTGCTGGACCGACCTGTGATCGCGGGCTCGCCGGGCGACGTGGACGTCTATGGCGCGCAGCAGCACCGGCCGCTGCTGGGGGTGGTGCTGTGAACGTCGTGGCTCCCCTGCGCGACCGCGCGATCCGCCCGGGACGCGACGCGCTTCGCGTGCTCGCAGCCTCGGGCCAGCTCGGCAACGGCATCGCCGTTACCGCCTTCCGCGCCGGGCTGGCTCGCCAGCCGCACGTCATCGGCTGCGACATGGGCTCGGTCGATCCCGGCCCGGCCTATCTCGGCAGCGGCCGGATGGCGACGTCGGAGGCGGTGACGCGTCGCGATCTGCGGCTCGTCATCCACGGCGCGCGGGACGTCGGCGTGCCACTCATCATCGGCAGCGCGGGCACCGCCGGCGCCGCCCCGCATGTAGCCCTGGTGCTCGACATGATCGGCGCCATCGCGCGGGAGGATTCGCTGCCGCTGCGCGTGGCCGTCATCCACGCCGACACCGACCGCGCCTGGCTGAAGCAGCAGGTCGCCGCCGGGCGGGTTCAGTCGCTCGGCCGCGCGATGCCGGCGCTGACGGCGGCCGAGGTCGACGCCTCGGCCCATATCGTCGGCCAGATGGGCACGGAGGCGTTCCTGCGGGCCCTCGCCTTGGAACCCGACATCGTCCTCGCCGGCCGCGCCTGTGACACCGCGATCTTCGCCGCGGTACCGGTCATGCTCGGTTATCCCGAGGGGCTGGCGACGCACATGGCGAAGATCATCGAATGCTCGTCGCTGTGCTGCACGCCCGGCGGCCCGGACGCCATGCTGGGCACGCTGCACGCCGACGCCTTCGAGATCGAGAGCATGAACCCCATCCGGGCCGCGACGCCGGTCACAGTGGCGGCTCATGGGCTCTACGAGCAATCCAATCCGCACGAGGTCCGGGAGCCGCACGGGACGTTGCACCTCACCGATGCACGGTTCGAGGCACTGGACCATCGGCGCGTCCGGGTCTCGGGCGCGCGCTGGGCGGATGCCGCCCAGCCTTCGATCAAGCTGGAGGGGTCGTCCTGGTGCGGCGAACGGGCCGTGACGATCGCCGCGACCTGCGATCCCGGCGTCATCGCCCATCGCGACGCGATCGCCGAGGGCGTGCGCGGCGCGGTGGCGGACATACTGCCCGACGCTTCGTACGACCTCAGGGTCCGCGTCTACGGCGCCGGTGCCACGAACCTCTACCCCGGTGCCCGCACCGGCATCACCGACGCCGGCGAGGCTTTCCTGCTGATCGAGTGCATCGCGCCGACCGCGGATCTCGCCAAAGCCGTGGTCGGGCTGGCGAAGCAGAAGATGCTGCATTTCGGCTTCCCCGGCCGCCTCTCGACCGGCGGCAATCTGGCGTTCCCCTTCACGCCGCCGGAATTGTCGGCGGGCGCGGCCTACCGTTTCTCCGTCTACCACGTCGCCGAATGCGACGATCTCGCCGCCGCCTTCCCGGTGGAGCTGGTCAGGCTCGGCCCGTGATGCCGACGAACGCGACGCGCGAAGGAAGTCCGACGATGCGGATCGATCGACGGGGCGCGGTGGCGACGCTGGCGGGCCTGGTCGCGCCGTGGCCGCTGAGGGCGCAGAACCAGGCCGAGTTCCCTGACCGGCCGATCCGCATCATCGTGCCGGCATCGGCGGGCAGCGGCAGTGACACGCTCGCCCGCATCATCGCCACGGGAATGCGGCAGACCTTGCCGCAACCAACCCTGGTCGAGAACCGCGCGGGCGGCGGTGGCATTCCCGGCACGGAGGCTGGCGCGCGCGCTGCGCCGGACGGCTATACGATCACCTTAGGCTCGTCGAGTTCGCTCGGCGCCAACGCCGCGCTCAGCCCCTACGCGAAGTATGTGGTCGAGCGCGACTTCGCGCCGCTCGCGGGGGTCGCGCGCAGCTACTACGTCATCTGCACCGGCACGCTGCCCAATTCGCCCCGCACCTTGGCAGAGCTAGTGGCGCGCATGCGCGACGGCGACGAGTCCTTCGCCGCCGGTAGCCTCGGGACGATCGGGCATCTCACGCAGGAGCTTTTCCTGAGGCGCGCGGGTGTGCGTGCGACGCAGATTACCTACCGCAGCGGTAGCACGGCGTTGAGCGACCTCGCCGCGGGTCGCGTGATCATGGGCTGCGACACGCTCGCACCGGTTATGCCCTTTATCCAGGGCGGGCGCGTCCGGGCGCTCGCGGTCACCGCGCCGCAGCGCCTCGCCGGCCTGCCCGACGTGCCGACGACCGCGGAAGCCGGCATCCCGAACCTGGTCGTCGACACGTTCTTCGGCCTCGTTGCGCCCGCGGCGACCCCTGCTCCGATCCGCGCGAAGCTGACTGAAGCGATCCTCGCCGCGGTGAATGATCCCGAGGCGCGCCGGACCTTCGATACGCTGATGCTGGACCCGATGCCGATCGGCCCGGCCGCGTTCGGACCAATGATCCGGGATACCACCGCTTTCTGGACCGGCTTCCTGAATGAGGCCGGTATCCGCATCGAGTTCTGATGCGCGCAACTAACCAATTACCGCATGAGGAGAAGACTATGACTACTGGACGGCGTGCGTTGTTGTCGGCGGGTGCCGCCGCCCTCGCCTTGCCAGTGCCAGCCGTGGCGCAACAGGAATGGCCGCAGCGCCCGATCCGAATTGTAGTGCCCTATGCGCCCGGCGGCGGTACGGACCTTGTCAGTCGCCTGCTGGCGGAGGCCATGCGTCATGACCTGGGTCAGCCTGTGATCATTGAGAACCGACCGGGCGGCAATGGCGTGGTGGGCACCGATCAGGTCGCTCGGTCGCCCGCGGATGGCTATACACAGGTTGCCGTCACCAACGGGCATCTGTTGAGCCCCTACGTCACGCCAAGCCTCCCGTTCGATCCGGTCCGCGACTTCACGCCGGTCGCGTTGCTCGCTGCCTACCCGATCGTACTGGTCTCTCGGCTCGGCCTGCCGTTCCGCGACCTGCGGGGCCTGATCGCCTTTGCACGGGCGAACCCCGACGGTGTGAGCCACGGGACCTCGACGCCGCTCAGCTCATCCATCGGCAATCTCTTCGCGCGGCAGATCGGCGCCAAGATGACCGAGGTGCCTTACCGCGGCGGTGGTCCAATGATGACCGACCTCATCGCCGGCCATCTGGATGTCGGCTGGGCGAGCCCGGAATCGGCGCTGTCGCAGATGGGCAGCGGGCGGCTGCGCATCATCGGCGTGACGTCGCGCGAACGCCTTCCGCTCCTGTCGGATGTTCCGTCGATCAGCGAGGCGGATCTGCCCGACTTCGAATTCACCGGTTGGGTCGGGCTCTATGCGCCTGCCGGGCTACCGGCCGCGATCGCGCGGCGAATGAACGCCGCGCTGCGGGCGGCGGTGACACAGCAGGAGGTGCGCCGTCGCATCATCCAGATGGGCAACTACGATTTCGTGGAAGATGCGGAGGCATTTGCAGCCCGGACGCACAGGGACGCCGAGCGTTGGAACAAGGCGGCGCGCGAGGGACTGCTGGCATCGGGAGGCTGAGATCGGCGGACGACGCGCGCGCCGGCATGTGCGCGTCAGTCGCACATGTGGGCTACGGGAGCTGCCGTTCACACGTTGGCGGGCGCGAAGCGGAACTGGATACCGTTGCCGGTGAGCGTGGCGTGGGCGCGTCAGGGCACGGCGGCAGCAAGGGTCTTCAGGAAGGCGGGTGCCGTGACGCGCGTTGCGCTGCTGACCATCTGGACGAATGGTCAACTTCGAAGCGCGGTCGACGACAAGAAAGAAGTAGAGCCTGCCCTCGGTGATCTGCACCTCCGCGATAGTGATGTGAAGGAAGCCGACACGATAAGGCTTGAACGCCCTCTTGATGGCCCTATCGCCTTCGATCTCAGGTAGGTGGGAGATGCCATGGCGGTCAGGCAGCGGTGCAGCTAGGATCGGGTTAGTTGCGCGATCGTCGGCTGCAAGGCCTCGAGGCAATCCCTCGACGGAAGCGGCGTGGCGGCGGAAAGCTACGATGACGGCCCTTGCTCGGCGGGCAGAATGCTCGAGACGTCACCGTCAACATGCGCATCACGACGATGCTGGAAGCTGCGTCCCTGGTTGCGGATCATCGTGTCGATATCGGGATGGTCATCGGCCACATCGGTGATCCACGCGCGTCGGTGCGGACCCTGTCCATCCTTCCGCTAGGCTGCGTCCTTCCCCGTCGACATCCGCTTTGCGTCCGCGACACGCTGACGCCGGCCGACCTTGCGGACGAAGCCATCATTGCCGCGGCGCGGCACTTGCCGGCCGGTCAACTGATCGCCCCGGCATTCGAGGATGCCAATGTTGAGCTGCGCGTCGCCGTGGAGGTGAACCAGGCTTCCGTCGCGTGCGCGCTGGCGCATGGCGGGGCGGGGGTCACGGTGCTGGATGGCTTCGCCGTACTCGCGGCGCGCGAACAGGGCATGGAAACGCGGCCGTTCCTGCCATCCGTGCCACTCCCGGCGCGGATCCTGACCTCGCGCCAGCGGCCGCTGCCCAACCTCGCGGCTCTCTTCGTAGAGACATTAGACCTGGTGAAGCCGAAAGAGGATTGAAATGCGAGCCGCCCGCGGAGCGACCGGCATCGACGACGCCCACCGCGCAGGGACGGTTCCCCGGCCGCGGTTCGAAGCGCCGAGCTGCGGCGCAGTCGATGCGAACACCTGGAATCAAGTTGATCTTGCGGATCTGTTTGAGATTGTGAGGTGCGTGCGTTGCGCTCGGCTGAAGCAGAAATCGGACCGCGAGTGGTGGGCTGCTGGATGTCTTCTACCTGCGGCCGCACGCGGGGACGAGCTGTCGTGCTCCTGCTCACCGAAGGCCAGGCCAGTGACGATCGCGGCGCGATCCTCCTGCTTCCGCGGTTCTCAATCAGTCAGAGCGCGGCAACTGATCGCTGACCGAGGCTACGACAGCGCTTGCTTTCGCGAAGCCTTAGCCGCGCGGCATCACACCCTGCATTCCATCAACGCGAAGCCGAAAGCAGCCGATCCCGCTCGACGCCCTGCTCTGCTGCCAGCGCCACCGCATCGAGATCATGTTCGGCAGGATCAAGGACTGGCGCCGCATCGCCATGCGCTACGACCGCTGCGCACGCACCTTCATCAGCGCCATCGTCCTCGCCGCAACCGCCATCTTTTGGCTCAATCAGCGCGTCCGCCTTCCCTAATCATTACGCGGACCAGACTACCGCCCTGCCGCTCTCAACGTGTCTGCCGGCGGCTTACGCGTCGAGAACATTGTGCAATGACGCTTCGATCCGTCCGCCGCAGTATGCGTCGCCATAGTCCTTTCGCGCTTGGGCGGCCAAGCTAACGAATGGCGGCAGATCACACACTCTTCGCGTAAGGGCTGCCGTCATTGGCGCGGTGTCCTGGAGGATCGACCCTATTGTCTCGAAGCGATCGGCCATGGTCGACCACAGGGTGGCCGTAACGATGTCGGCGATGGCCGGCGTTTCGCCGCCCAGGAGAAAACCCGAGCCCTTCTTCAGGCCATGGCGGCGCCCGGTCTCCTCCCACAGCGACATCCACTTTTTCAGGCGCGGCACAAAGTCGTGCCAGCGCCGCTCCGTCCACATCTGACGGCCGCCATCCAGAGTGATCTCATCGATCACGTCGTTGGCGTCGTTGACGATCTTCATGGTCAGGGCGCGCACAGGGGGAGTCGCCGGCAAGAGGTCGAGCGTCTCACCCAGATACAGAACGATGGCCGGCATCTGGGCGATGGCGAAGCCCGCTTTCCTGTCGACCAGAATGGGCGGGCCCATGAACGGGACGGGCATCTCCTTCACGGAGCCGCTCATCATCTTGGAGATCGCGGCATCCCCACCTTCCGTCCAGCTCTTGCCCGCATAGGCGAGGACAGCGCGCACGAACTGGCCCCGGAACGGCACCGACCAATAGAAGAGATCATAGTCAGACATCTCAGAGCCTCCAGATCAGGTGTACCGCGATCCTCAACACGCTCGCGGAGCCAGCGCTCGTAACGGGATCCGGCTTTGGCGTGGACATCCAATGCTGACGCACCAGTTAACAGGGCTGCCCCGATCTCCGTGCGTTCAGAAGCGTCGCGGCTTTTCGGTCTGGCCAGATCGATCGGCGCCAGGCCGTCATCACAGACATTCCGGGAGTTCTCGCGATGACAAGACCCGTCCTTCAACCTGGCCCCGATCATCCCATCACCATCGAGCCACTTCGCCGCCGAGTGACCGTCGTTGTCGGCGGGCAGACGATCGCCGACAGTGACAATGCCCTTGTCCTGCGGGAAGCGGCTTACCCGGCGGCGATCTACATTCCGCGCCAGGATGCGCGAATGGACCTGCTGGAGCGGAGCGATCACGGCACCTATTGCCCGTACAAGGGCGACGCGTCGTACTTCAGCATCCCAGCCGGCGGCGCACGATCGATCGATGCCGTCTGGACCTATGAGGCGCCATATGAGGACGTGCGCGCGATCAAGAATCACCTCGCCTTCTATCCTGACAGGGTGGATTCGATCGCATGAGACGAACCTGTTCCAGATCCATCAGCAGTTAGCACTCCCGTTCATGCCTGGATTGCCGGCTTCAATTCCTCCAGCAGGGTGGGGATGAGTTCGGAGACGGTCGGGTGGATCGGCACGGCGCGCTGCAGCGTCGTATACGGCGCATCGGCATTGATTATGTCCAGGATGCCGTGGATCACCTCGTCGCCCCCGGTGCCGAGGATGGCGGCGCCGAGGATACGCTTGGTCCCGGCGTCGACAACGACCTTCATGAAGCCTTGCGTCTCGCCCTTCTCCACGGCGCGGCCGACCCGCGTCATCGCGCGCTTGCCGACGAGAAGGGGACGACCCGTGGCGCGCGCCGCCGCCTCGGTCACGCCGGCTCGTCCAAGCGGTGGATCGGTATAGAGCGCGTACCCGGGCACGCGCTCGCTCAGTTTCCAATCCTGCCCGTCCAGGAGATTGGCTGCCACGATCTCGAAATCGTTATAGGCGGTGTGCGTGAAGGCACCGCGGCCGTTGCAGTCGCCCATTGCCCAGATGCCCGGCACGTTCGTGGCCAGGTGGTCGTCCACCTTGATGTAGCCGCGCGCATCGATCTCGACGCCGGCGACATCGAGCCCGAGATCATCGGTATTGGGCCGGCGGCCAACCGCCAGCAGGAGATGCGATCCGACGATCTCCGGCTCGCCGCTCGCGCAGTCGACCGCAACGGCTACGCCGTTCTCATGCGGCGAGAGTCGAATGCATTTGGCGCCAACGCGGATGTCGACGCCCTCGGCGGCCAGGATGTCGGCGATGGCCGCCGAGACGTCCTCGTCCTCGCGCGACACGAGGCGATCGCCCATCTCCACGACAGTGACCTCGGCGCCGAAGCGGCGAAACATCTGGGCGAATTCGAGCCCGATATAACTGCCGCCAATGACGACGAGATGTTTCGGCAAGTGGTCGAGTTCGACCATGTCGCTGTTGGTGAGGAACGGTACGGTACGGATGCCGGGTATGTCCGGTACACTGGCGCGCCCACCGACATTGATGAAAATGCGCGGCGCGCTCAGCACCTCGCCCCCAACCCGCAGGCGATCGGACCCCTCGAACCGCGCATGGCCGCGCAACACGGTGCAGCCTGGCATGCTGCCCAGCCAGGTTTCGACCCCCTGCCGGGAGTCGCTGATCACCTTTCCGGCCCGCGCCTTCACGCGCGCCATGTCCATGGCGGCCGGTCCACTGAGGACCACGCCATATTCCGCCGCACGGGCAGCCATGCGGGCCGCATAGGCGCTCGCCACCAAGGTCTTGGTCGGCTTGCAGCCGGTGTTCACGCAGGTGCCGCCGAAGAACTTGCGCTCGATGATGGCGACACGCATGCCGGCGCCGGTCAGGCGACCGGCCAGCGGTGGGCCGGCCTGCCCGGCGCCGATGACTATCGCGTCGAAGGCGCGGCTCATGACACTACCGCGACAGCTGGGAAAGACCTGGTGAGACGGCCGGAGAAGGCCATTCTGGTACCTGCGTCCCGTGTGGCCCTGGTGGTGCCGGCAACCATTGTGCTGTCCATCCTGGAGCCCTTCCGCGTGATGGCCCGGCGCCAGCCGCCGCCCAAGAAATTCAGAGCGCTCGATCGCCGCACAAGTTGCTGCGGCCTGCCGACAGCATGAGCATCGCGAATCCGAAGACCCCTTGGCAACACAACTCGACGAACCACCTCAATGGACGGTGGCTCAAGTGTCCGATCGCGAACGGCGAGTCAGGCCGCGTCGTTTGCGAGGCCGCGGATTGCCGCCGGCAATCCCAATGTCGGTCGCGGGGGGAAACTCCGCGGACCATTTGTGCTTGTAGCAGGGTTGGCCGGATTCAACGCGAGCGGAACCGCGCGCCGCGCTGCACCAATCAGGGGGACCGCCCATCATGAACGCTATCGATCGCAGCGCTACCGCCATCAGCCGTCCAGTCGCAGAACGCTACGCGCGGGTTCGGTCGAGGACGGAAGCCTTGGCTGCTCCCCTCTCACCCGAGGACCAGGTGGTCCAATCCATGCCGGACGCGAGCCCGACGAAATGGCATCGGGCGCACACGACCTGGTTCTTCGAGACCTTCCTGCTGTTGCCCTTCGTGCCAGGATACAAGAGGGTCGACGAAAGCTTCGCCGTCCTCTTCAACTCCTACTACGTCGCCGCGGGGCCACGGCATGCGAGGCCTCAGCGCGGCATCCTGACCCGTCCCAGCAATGACGAGGTCACGGCGTATCGCGGTGCGGTCGACCTCGCCATGGCGGAGCTGCTGCGCGACCCGCCGGCGGAGGCGCTGCCGCTGATCGACCTCGGCCTTCAACACGAGGAGCAGCATCAGGAATTGCTGCTGACCGACATCCTGCACGCGCTCTCGGGCAATCCGCTGCGCCCCGCCTATGACGCCGGCTGGCATGCGCCGGCGAGTGCCGGTGGCACCGCCCGCATGCTCGACGGCCCGGAGGGCGTGGTCGAGATCGGCCACGGCGGGCCGGGCTTCGCCTTCGACAACGAGACGCCGCGCCACCGGACGTATCTGGCGCCCTTCCGCATTTCCGACCGCCTGATCCGCAACGGCGAATGGCTCGCCTTCATGGAGGATGGCGGCTATCGGAACGCCCTGCTCTGGATGAGCGATGGCTGGGCGGCCTGCCAGGCCGAGGGGTGGGAGGCGCCGCTCTACTGGGAGCGTCGCGACGGCGCGTGGTGGCAGTTCGGCCTCGGCGGCCTGCGATCGGTCGACCCGCTCATGCCTGTCCGGCATGTCTCCTGGTACGAGGCGGACGCCTTCGCCCGTTGGACCGGCAAGCGCTTGCCGACCGAGCAAGAGTGGGAAGCCGCTGAGACCCTGGAGGGCTTCGCCGAGCGGTCGGACATTGCTTGGCAGTGGACCGGCAGCGCCTATCGTCCCTATCCCGGCTTCACGCCCTGGGCGGGCGCCGTCGGCGAGTACAATGGCAAGTTCATGATCGGGCAGATGGTACTGCGCGGTGGGTCGCTCGCGACGTCGCCAGGGCATGCACGGCCGAGCTACCGAAACTTCTTCCCGCCCGGTGCGCGCTGGCAATTCACTGGCGTGCGGGTGGCGGAGGATGCAGCGTGAGCGGCGCGGTCAGTCGCGATGCTGCGTCATCGCAAGCCGAAGCGCTGCGAGCCGACGCGTTGGCCGGGCTAGCCGCTTCGCCGAAAAGCCTCCCCTGCAAATGGTTGTACGACGCGGAGGGGTGCAGGCTGTTCGAAGCCATTACCCGGCTCTCCGAATACTATCCCACGCGCACGGAGGTGCGGATCCTGCACGAGAGCGGGCCGGACATCGCCGATGCCATCGGCCCCGGCGCCGCGGTCGTCGAGTTCGGCCCCGGCGACGGCACCAAGGCCGTGCAACTGCTTGGCACGCTCCAGGCGCCGGCCGCCTATCTTCCCGTCGATATCGCCGCCGAATGGCTTGATGCGGCGGCCGCGCGCGTGTCCGCCGCCTTTCCGGACCTCAGGGTTCGGCCGGTCGTGGCGGATTTCACATTGCCCTTCGACCTGGGCGGACGGGCGGCCGGCAGCAGGACGCATCTCGGCTTCTTCCCCGGGTCAACCATCGGGAACTTCGAGGCACGGGAGGCGGTCGCCTTCCTGAGTCGCGCCCGCGCCAGTCTCCGGCCCGGGGCTCGTATGCTGCTCGGCGCAGACCTCGTGAAGGAGACCACAGTTCTCGAGGCGGCCTATGATGACGCGGCCGGCGTCACGGCCGCTTTCGACCTCAACCTGCTTGCCCGATTGAATCGCGAGGCCGGTGCCGACTTCGACCTCGCTTCCTTCCGTCACGAGGCGCGTTGGAATGCGCGGCTCGAACGGATCGAAATGCATCTGGTCGCGCGGCATGCGGCGAGCGTGATGGTTGCTGGCCATCGCTTTCGCTTCGCCGCGGGCGAAAGCATCCATACCGAGAGCAGCCACAAGTACAGCCCGGACCGCCTCCGCGCGCTCGCCGAGGCCGCGGGCTGGCGGCCCGTCAGGATGTGGACCGATCCGGAGCAGCTCTTCTCAGTGTGGTTGCTGGAAAGCTGATCCGCGAGCCGTTTGCGTGAAGGCATGCCTCACACCACGGGACCCCGGCTGCGGCGGTTCCCGCTCTTGTCTGTCGAGGAGAGATCTCGGCAATCAGTTGACCGGTGCAGATCCTGCAGGCGCCGCTCAAAGGATTGCCGCAGGTGAGTTCGCTGCGGCCGCCGTCAGCCCTGCTCGCCTTCGGCCGCGATTGATCGGGAGGCGCCAGCGCGGTCAGCAGCCGCTCACGGCGCCCGCGCCGGGGGCCGGGAGACGCGGGCCTCGTCGCCGCTGAAACCGAGGCGGCATACAGTGCCGCCGTGGAATCGCGCCTCGATGCTACCTGGCTCCGGCGCGATTGCTTCGATCTCGCTGGCGAAGACTTCGGCGTCGTCGATTGGGTTGAAGCCGATATGCGTCCGGGCCGTCTCATCACGCCCCCACCGCGCACGCGCATTGGCGGAGACCCCGTAGAGGACCAGGAAATGGAAGGGCGGTGCCTCGACGCAGCAGCGCGCCAACCGCGCCATGTCGCCATGGCTGATCCAGGCTCCAAGTTCCCGCGCATTGCCGGGCCGGGCACGGAATGCCCCGATGCGCAGGCATGCCACCTCGATGCCATGCTTGTCGGCATAAAGTCGTCCGAGCGCCTCGCCGAAGACCTTGGTGGCGCCGTAGATGCCGCTCGGGCGCGGCGGTTCCGTCGTACCGACGGTGTCCTCCGCCGGGTAGAAGCCGATGACGTGGTTGCTGCTGGCAAAGATGACCCGTCGCACGCCGTTAATCCGTGCCGCTTCAAACAGCTGGTGGCATCCGATCACATTCGCCTGCAGGATGTCGGCGTGCGTGCCGCCGGTCTCACGTGGGACGCCAGCGAGATGGATGACGCAATCCACACCCTGGGTCGCTGCCAGAGCGATGCCCGGCTCCGCGAGATCGCCCTGCATGGTTTCGACGCCGGCACTTTGATCGGCGATCGTGCGACGATCATGCAGCCGGACACATCGAGCGGATTGCGTCACGGCTGTTCGGATGACCGTGCCGATCTCCCCCGCGGCGCCCGTGATCAGCAACCGGTTCCACACGCGACCGCTAGCCCTCGACCGTGATGTTGGCAACGCGGACGATCTCACCGAACTTCTCGGCCTCTGCGGTCACGAAGCTACGTGATTCCTCAAGCCCCATGGATTGCACGAGCAAGCCCTGGCCCTCGAACCGAGCGCGCAGCTCCGCATCGCGCAGCGCGGATGCCAGCACACCGTGGAGCTGGACCATGAGGGGCTCCGGCGTCGCCGCCGGCGCGAAGACGCCGAAGAAATTCACCAGCTCATACGCGGCCAGCGGCGCGTATTCCGACACGCTCGGGACATCCGGAAGCTGGGGCATCCGCTCCTTGGACGTCACGGCGATCGCACGGATCCGGCCCTCCCGGATCAGCGGCAGCGCCGATGCCAGACTGTTGTAGCCGAACTGCACCTGGCCCGACGCAATGTCCAGCACCGCAGGCCCCGAGCCACGATAAGGCACATGGAGCGTGCGGATGCCGGCCATGTGGTTCAAAAGCTCGCCGGCGAGATGCTGCGGATTGCCGATGCCGGAGGACGAGTACGAGAACCGGCCAGGCGCCGCCTCCGCGGCCGCGACGAGCTCCGGCACGTTGCGGAACGGGGCCTCGGGATTGGCCATCACGACGTTGGGCACCTTGACCACCACCATGATTGGCCGAATGTCGCGCACGGGCCGATAGGTCATCCGATCGCGAAACAGGTGATGGTTGATCGCCGTCTCGCCCGCCCCGCCGAGCATCAACGTGTAGCCGTCAGCGGCCGACTGAGCGAGCGCCTGAGCAGCAATCATACCGGAGGCGCCGCTCCGGTTCTCGACCACGACGGGCTGCCCGAGGCCCGCGCGTAGCGGCTCCGCCAACAGGCGGGCAGCGATGTCCTGCCCGCCACCGGCCGCGTAGGGCACGAGCATCCTAATCGGGCGGCTGGGATAGGATTGCCCAAGGGCCGGCAGCGACAAGGTCGACAGAGCAGCGGCGCCCATGATGGCGTTCCGGCGACCGATCATCCATTTCCTCCCGCATTTGCACCGATGCTAGCCTGGGTCATCCGATGTCACTAGGTGCCCGATCGCGCGATCCTGGTCCAACAGCGCCATCTCAACAGGGCGCGTGACGCGCGTACCGATCCTCCGTCGTGCGGCGGAAACGCCACGCGGCGACGGGAACGCGGCCATGGTGACGGCCCCGCCCGACTGCGGCACGCTGTCAGCCACGCCGAGTAGGGACCGCCCGCATGAATCATATCAAAGGTATCGTCGTCTGCCCGCAGCCACGCGCTGCCGATGCTGGCGCCGATATCCTCCGACGCGGCGGGACCGCATTCGACGCGGCCCTGGCCGCCGCCTTTTGCCAGATGGTGCAGGACCCCTTCATGTGCGGCATGGGCGGCATGGGGACGCTCCAGTTCCGCGACTCGCGATCGGGCGCGCACGGCATGATCGATTTCCATGCCCGCGCTGGTTCCCGCGTCATCCCGGATATGTGGGCGAACCAGAGCAAGGGGCGATCGGAAATCTCGGCCTACTCGATCTTCGACGATTACCGCTCCGAACTCGGGTACAGCGCCATCATGACGCCCGGCACCGTGGCGGGCTTCGCGCGTTTCCACGAGCGCCTCTGCACCTGGGACTGGGCCGATCTTCTCGCACCTGCGATCCGCATGGCGCGGGAGGGCATGGTCGTGACGCCATTCTTTCGCGAGTTCCTGACGCGCCGGCCGCAGCCGGGGCTGCCGGACGGCAAGCGGCGGGTGACCAGCTCGCCCGGCTGCGCGGCGCTTTATCTCCGCCCGGATGGCGAACTGCACGAGGTAGGCGACCTCATCCGGCACCCCGAGATGGCAGCGACGCTGCAGCGGATCGGGGAGAAGGGCGCGGCCGACTTCTACACCGGCGAGATCGCCGGCGTGATCTCCGAGGATTTCGGCCGCAGCGGCGCCTTCGTCACCGCACAGGATCTCGCGGCCTATCGCGTGGTCGAGGCCGCGCCGGTGATCGGAACCTATCGCGGATACCGGATCGCATCGAACCCTCCGCCGGGCTCGGGCGCCGTGCTGATCGCAATGCTGAACATCCTGGAGAACTTCGATCTCGCGGCCGAGCATGCCGGCAGCGCTGCGCATTTCGACCTCGTCGCGCGCGCGATGGCCGCAGCGCATGAGGATCGTGAGCAATGGCTCGGCGATCCTGCCTTCGTCGAGGTTCCCGTCGAGGAGATGATGTCGAAGGCTCGCGCCGCGGCCTGGGCGGCAAAGATACGTGACGGATGGCTGCCCGGCGGACGGAAGGCCGCGCCCCCATCCTGCACGACGCACCTATCGGTTTGGGACGCCGCCGGAAACTGCGTCTCGGTCACGCATACGCTTGGCACCGGTGCCGGCGTCGTCACGGGCGGCCTCGGCTTCAACTGGAACAATGCGATGAAGCTGTTCGACGTGCAGCCCGGTCGGTCGAACAGCATCGCCGCGGGCAAGGCCCGCACCACCGGCATGGTTCCGACCATGGTGTTCAAGGGCGACGAGCCCTGGATGATCGTCGGCGCACCGGGCGGCAGCGTCATCATATCCGCGGTGCTGACCACCATCGTCAACGCCATCGACTTCGGGATGACCGCGGTCGAGGCCGTATCCTTCCCCCGCATCCACTGCGAGGGCGGGCCGGTCTTCTGTGAGGCGCGGGTACAGGGTGATGTGGTGGACGCGCTTCGCGGTCTTGGGCACGAGATCCGGCACTCGCCGATCTCGTACGACGCGGGCATGAGCCGCGCGCACGCCATCCTGCTCAAGGGCGGACGGCCGAGCGGCGGTGCCGATCCCCGCGGCGGCGGCGGCGTTGCCATCGCGTGGTGAACATGGAAATCGCTTTAGCGTTGGAGGACGATATCCGCCCAGGGTCGGACATCGGGTGCGGCGTTCTCGGCGTCCGGCACTCGATTCTATCCAGGCCCAGACTCTAGCAAGCGGCCGGCGGGGCGTTCCCCACCGGCCTGCGGCTATGCCCGTGCCGCTCGCCCCCCACGCAGCAGGCGCGACACCATGGGCCAAAGTAGCCCGGTTATGGTCAAGGCAAACAGCGTGAGCGCAATCGGTCGCCCGAGGAAACCCGCCAAATCATCATCGAAGATGATCAGCGACTGCTTCAATGTCTCCTCGACCATCGCACCGAGCACGAGGCCCATGATCAGCGGTGCCGGCGAGAAGCCGGTGCGGCGGAACAGGAACCCGACGACGCCAGCCACCAGCATCACGAGCACGTCGCCCATCGACTGGTTCGGTCCGTAGGCACCGATAACCGACAGCACGAAGACGGACGGCCAAAGGATCGCCGGCGGGATCAAGGAGATCCGCGCGAAGAGCTTCGCCATGGACAGTCCCATAACGAGATAGAAGAGGTTTGCCGCAAGCATGGAGGCGAAGACCGCGTAGAGCAGCGTCGGCTGCTCGGTAAACAAATGCGGCCCCGGCCGCACGCCCTGCACGATCAGCCCGGCAAGGATGATCGCGGTCGTGGCGCTGCCCGGGATGCCGAGCGCGAGCGTTGGCACCATGGATCCACCGACAGCCGCGTTGTTTGCCGCCTCCGGCCCGGCCACGCCCTCGATGCTGCCCTTGCCGAACTCGTGTTTGTACTTCGACCAGCGCCGCGTCTCATTGTAGCCGATCAGCGCCGCGGTTGTGGCGCCGAGCGCGGGCAGCACGCCGATGAAGGTGCCAACCGCGCTGCCAACCCAGATCGAGCGGTTGCACTTCTTGAACTCGGCCCAGCCCGGCACCCGCGCCGCGTCGAGGTGAATGATCTGCGCCTTGCCCACGCGCTTCGCCGCTTGGTCCAGCATCTCCCCCACCGCGAACAGGCCGATCAGCACCGGCACGAAGCCGATACCGTCTGACAGTTCATAGATGCCGAAGGAGAAGCGCTCGATCCCGGTGGTCAAGTCCATCCCGACCGTCGCGATCAACAGCCCGAGCACCGCGGCGATGAGGTTCTTGAGCGGGCTATCCCCGCCGATGGCGGCGCACATCGACAGCCCGAACAGCGCGATCGCAAAGTATTCCGGCGGCCCGAAGCTGTAGGCCGCACGTGCAAGCAGCGGCGCCGCGACGATCAGCACGAAGACTGAGACGATCCCCCCGATCGCCGAGGCGATGGCGGAGATGCCGAGCGCAAGTCCCGCCTGCCCCTTCTCTGCCATCTTGAAGCCCTCGAGAGCGGTAGCGCTGGCCGAGGGGTCGCCCGGTGCATTCACCATGATGGCGGTAATCGATCCGCCGAAGTTCGCCGCACAATAGATTGCACCGAGGAAGCAGATCGCCGGGATCGGTCCCATCGCGATCGTCATGGGCAGTAGCAGCGCGATGGTCGTCGAGCCGCTGATACCCGGCAGCGCCCCCACGAAGATGCCGAGCACAGTGCCCAGCAGAACCATCAGCATTACATAGGGATCGATGAGAATGGCGAGGCCGCCAAGAAAGCCCTCCATGCGTCTCAGCCCCCCAACGCGGCGCCGAGCCACCCGGTCGGCAGCGTCAGGCGAAACAGCTTCGCGAAAATGACCCAAAGCGCGAGCGTGAACCCCGCGGCGTTGAGCAGCAGGATCCGCAACGGCATCGCACCCCAGATCAGTCCGGCTGCCACCAGAAACACTGGGATGGCCGCCCAGAGGCCGATGACCTCGAGCGCCGGCAGGAACAGCAGGCAGATGCCGAAGACCGCCCAAGCCCCGCGGTCGAGCGGCGGCGCGTCCCCCTCGGATGGCGCCGTGCCGGGCGTCATCGCCAGCAGCCCGGCGAGCCCGAGCAGCACGAGGCAAAGCAGCCGCGGGAACTCTGCTGCGCCGAGGCCGGGAAGGCCAGGCGGTACGGGATCAAACCAGTAGGTGCCGACGAAGGCCGCCGCCGCCACGGCCGCGACCGCTACGGCGATCGTGTGGTTCGGGTTGCGCGCGGTCCACATCAGCCGCGAAGCAGTCCGAGTGCCTGCAGCGCCTCGCGCCCGTCGCGATTGAATTGCGTGAGCTGGGCACCCCAGGCCTCCCGCCCAGTAACACTTTCCGGCATCTGGCCGGTGTTCTGGAGGTAAGTTCGGTAGACCTGCCCCGACATCGCCTCGATCAGTCCGCTTTCCAGCCGTGCCACGCGATCATCCGGCGTGCCCTTGAACACGCAAAAGCCGCGCAGCGTGTAGCCGGTGGCATCGATGCCGAGCTCCTTCGCCGTCGGCACATCGGCGAAGGCCTCCAGCCGGGTCTCAGCCAGTGAAATCAGCGGCCGCACCTCGCCGGCCCGGAGCTGTGCCTCTGCTTCGCCCGGATTCACCACCGCCGTGTCGACATTGCCGCCCACCACGTTGATGACGACCTCCCCACCGCCGCGGAATGGCACGAGTGTCGGGCGCTGGATGCCCGACGCGCGACCGAAGGCGAAGATCACGACGTGGTCGGTTCCGCCGACATGCGTGCCGCCGAAGCGCAGCGACCGCTCCTTGCCCGCGTTGATCAGGTCAGCTGGGGTGCGGAAGGGGCTATCGCGTCGGACGAGAACGAGGTGCGGGTCCGCGGTGGCACGCGCCACCGGGATGAAGTCGGCGAATTGCGGCAGGGACGGGTTGCGCAGCTGCGTGAGGATATGCGTCTGCGTCATCAGGATGATGGTGTGGCCGTCGGCCGGCTTGCTCGCAACGTACTGCAGCGCCTGTGCGCCGCTGCCGGCGGTGCGATTCACGACGGTGAATTCCTGGCCGAAGACAGCCGGCGCCTGCACCATCATCATCCGCGCAGTAATGTCAGTGCCGCCACCGACGCCGGCGTGGGTCACAATCTCGACGATGCGAGAAGGAAAGGCCGCCTGAGATCGGACCTTAGCGGGCGCAGACAGCACCGAGCCGACGGCCGCGGCTCCTATGAGGAGGCCGCGGCGAGGAAGCTTCATGGAGCCTGTCATCTTCCTTGTCTCCCATTGTCGCCGCCTGATGCGGCGCCCCGGAATGAGCGTCGTTGAAGCGACGTTTGCCGCCGACCAAGGGAGGTGACGAGTGGTGTGCGCACGACATCAGGAGCAATGGGCGCCGCCATCGCGGTGGCAACGCACCGCAGTGCGGAGCGCAATTGGTCCTCGTTTCCTCCATTACTAGGGAGGAGAAAGGTATCGCTACGACCTGTCAACAGTTAGAGGCAGGCCGTCGCCGCGCACGCCGCGGCCGATCACCAGACGGGAGGTGGCTGGCCCTCAGAGCGTCAGTCAGGCCGATACATCCGAATGACCGACGACGTGTCGGCCATCGCATTGCCCGCCGCGACGAAGGCCTCGAACTGTCGCGCTGCCGCGGACACGAGAGGAAGCGCGGCTTCGACGTGCCGCGCGAAGGCCAGCACGGCCTGCATGTCCTTGTTGAGCTGCCTTGCATAGCCGGTCGGCGGATCGAAGTTCCTCTGCTGCATGCGGGGGTAGCGATGGCGCAGCAGGGCACTGTCCGCGAAGCCGCCCGCCAGCGCTTCCGGCAGCTTCGCCGTATCCAGCCCGGCCGCCTCGGCCAGTGCGAGCGCCTCGGCCAGCAGCACAAAGCCCGTGCCGACGATCGCCTGATTGATGACCTTCGTCGTCTGGCCCGCTCCGACCGGACCCATGCGGGTGAGGCCCGACCCGAGCTCGCGCAACAGCGGCATGGCATCGGCGACGTCCTCCTCGGCGCCGCCGAGCATCAGGGCCAGGCTGCCCTCGCGCGCGGCCTTGATGCCGCCGGAGGCGGGGGCATCGACCCAGCGCATCCCGGTCGCGCCGCGCAGGCGGCCGGCCATGTCGCGCGTCGCCTGCGGGTCGATCGTCGAGACGTCGACCAGGATCTTCCCTGGCTGCGGCCCAGCCTCGGCGATGCCACCCGGGCCGAAGACGCAGTTCGCCACCGCCTCGGTATGCAGCACGCACATCAGCACGCAATCGGCGGCCTCAGCGACAGCGGCGGGGCTGGCGGCAACCGCGGCCCCGTGGGGGACGATCGTGTCGAGGCGCTCCGGCTCCAGGTTCCAGGCGGTAACGCGGTGGCCGCGCTCGAGCAGCCGCCGCGCCATCGCCTCCCCCATGAGCCCGATGCCGATGCAGCCAACATTCAGGGGCATGGTGCGGCTCACTCCTCGCGAATGCCGGCGGCGCGGATGACGGCGCCGAAGCGCTGGCGGTCGCGCGCAATGGTCGCGGCGAACTCGTCCGGCCCTTCGACCCGCGGCACCAGCCCGAGCGACAACAGGCGCTCGCGCACTGCGGGATTGGCGGCCATGCGGCGCATCGCGTCGTGCCAGCGCTCGGCGGCCGCGCGCGGCGTGCCGGCTGCGCCGCAGACGCCGAAGAAGCCGCCCACCACGAAGTCCGGCCAAGTCTGCGAGGTCCGCGGCACGCCCGGGAACTGCTCGGATCCCATGTCGTCGCTGAAGGCGAGCACGCGCACCTGGTTCCCCTGTATCTGGCCCGTCACGTCCGCCAGGTTGGTGAACATCATATCGATGCGTCCCGCCGTGAGATCGACGATCGCCGGCGCAGCGCCGCGATAGGGAATGTGGCTGATGTCGAGCTGCGCGAAGTGCTTGAAGGATTCGCCGGCGAGCTGCTGCATCGTGCCACCACCCGCGCTGCCGTAGTTCAGGCGGCCGGGGTTGGCACGGGCATGGGCGATCAGGTCATCCATGCTGCGCCAGGGCCTATCGGCTGGCACCACGAGCACGTAGTTGGGCACGGCGAGCGCCGCGAGCGGCGTCATGTCGCGTCCCGGATCGACGGCCAGCGGCGGGCCCGGCAATTCGGGGAGCATCGACATCTGTCCGGCGGCGCAGGTGTAGACCGTGTGGCCGTCCGGCGCCGAACGCGCGACGAACTCCATCGCGATCTTGCCGCCCGCGCCGGCGCGATTCTCCACAATGACGCGCTGGCCAAAGATGGGCGCGGCATGCTCGGCAATCAGGCGAGAGACGATGTCGCACGCTCCACCTGGCGCAAATCCACAGACAACACGGATCTCGCGATCAGGAAACTCGGCGCGCGCGGCACCGGGCATGAGCGCAAGAAGGACCCCGGCAGCGACGGCCAGTCGAGGCAATGTAAGCATGACTTTCCTCCTGCGCACCGAGGTCATTGCCGTTCGCGTGGCCTCGGCGTTATGTTTGTTAGCGCTAAAGGTAGCGCTAACGTCTTTCCTCTGGCAAGGAACCGATGTCGCCGTCCGACGGAGCTAGAACCCAACGCTCACGCCCAAAGGCCCGGCGCGCTGGTGGCGGACACGTCACCCTTCGTGACGTTGCGGCGCAGGCGGGCGTGACGTCGATGACGGTGTCCCGCGCATTGCGCGAGCCGGACGCTGTCTCGTCTCGCGTTCGGGAGAAGGTCGCCACCGCGGTGCGCGATCTGGGCTATTTGCCCAATCGTTTTGCCGGCGGTCTTGCAGCGCGCCGCTCGCGGCTGGTCACCGTGATCGTCTCGGGCATCTCCGCTTCGGTCTATGCCGACGCACTGCGGGGCGCGGACGAAGTCTTGCGCCCGCTTGGCTATGAGGTGCTGATCAGCCAGCTCACCGAAACACCGGAGCAGGAGGAGCGCGCGGTCGCGGCCCTGCTGGGATGGCAGCCCGAGGGTGTCATTCTCTCCGGCATCGAACGCACGGACGCCACCCGCCGGATGCTGCACGCCGCTGGCGTGCCTGTCGTTGAAGCTCTGGAGCTGACCGACACGCCCATCGATTCCAACGTCGGGCTGGATCATCGCTCTGCCGGCATCGCCATGGGACGGCACCTGGCCGACCGTGGCTATCGCCGTATCGCCTTCTACGGCGCGCGGCTCGACTCCGACTTCCGTGCGTTCCGGCGATTGGAGGGGTTGCGCGCCGGCCTCGCGGAGTGCGGGCTCGTTCCCGTCCGAGTCGTGTGCTCCGAAGCACCCAGCACACCCGAAACAGGCGCCAGGTTCCTGCGAGAGCTGCTGGACGATGCTGCCGCGCCGGATGCGGTGTTCCTGTCCAATGATACCATCGCGATGGGCGCGCTGTTCGAAGCGCAGCGACTTGGCGTCGCGGTGCCGGAGCGCATTGCGATAGCTGGCTTTGGCGGATCCGACATCACAGCCGCGATCAACCCGCCTCTCACGACAATACGCTTCGCACGCCGAGAGATGGGCCGGCGCGCTGCGCTGACGCTCTTGGACCGCATCGAGCGGCGCGCCCCGCCCGGACAGCGGGTCGATGTGGGGTTCGAACTCCTGGCCCGCGGGACGACGTGAGGAGAAATGACGTGACCGACCCGCGTGAGCAGGAGGCTTTCCTGCGCAATCTGCCCATCATCGACCCGCACCAGCACTTCTGGGACCTGCAGGCCCATCCTGAGCGCTACCCCAATTGGACGACGCGTCCGGAGCCCTTCAGATACGGCAGCACCGAGCGGCTGATGGGGCAAAGCTACCTGCCTGACGATTACCGGCGGGATGTGGCCGCGCATAATGTCGTCGGCACTGTCCATGTACAGGCCGGCTGGGTCGGCGACCCGCTTGGCGAGGCGCGCTGGCTCGCGCAGCTCCGGCATCGCGAGCGCCTGCCGACGGTGGCCGTGGGGCAGGCGTCGCTGCATTTGCCTGATGCTGGGCAGACGCTAGCCGGTCTCGCCGGCTTCGACTTCATGCGCGGGATCCGCACCAAGCCGACGCAGGTGGAAGCTCCCGCCGACGCGCAGAGGGGCCGGCCGGGCTCGATGGACGATCCAGCCTGGCGGCGCGGCTACCAGCAACTCGAACAGCACGGCTTCGTCGGGGAAGTGCAGGTGCCCTGGTGGGATCTGGCTGCGGCTGCCGAGGTGGCGCGCGATCATCCCGGTATCCACCTGGTCCTGAACCACACCGCCTTGCCGTCCGACCGATCGGCGGAGGGGCTTGCCGCGTGGCGTCGGGCAGTCGCGCTGCTCGCTCCGCACGACTGCGTCCGCATGAAGCTGTCCGGCATTGGCTTGGCGCCTGGTACGTGGCCTACCGAGGAGAACATGAGGATCGTGCAGGAGGCGATCTCCATCCTGGGCTGGCAGCGGTGCCTGTTCGCCAGCAACTATCCGGTGGACAGCCTGGTCGCGAGCTTCGACACGATCTACTCAGGCTTCAAGCGAGCGGTTCGGGGTTTTCCTCGCCAACAGATGGACGCACTGTTTCATGACAATGCGGCGGCGCTGTACAGGATCGCCGACCAGCCCGCCGCGGCCTGAAATGCGACTTTGAACGAGTATGATGATCTCAGCCGCAGCCATCCATGGTGACGGTGCTGCGCTCTATCCTGGCGCGTTCGGTTGCCGTGGCGTAGCAGGCGCTTTGTGTCACTCGAGCCAGTCGATCGGGAACGCGCAAGCAGCGTTGGGCCGCGCCCTCCGCATCCATCACATGGTCGCCGGCAGCCCTTCCAGCAGCTTATCGAGCGTGATCGGATAGTGCCGCACCCGCACCCCCGTCGCATTGTAAATCGCATTCGCAACTGCCGCGCCCACGCCGCAGATGCCAAGCTCCCCGACACCCTTGGCCTTCATCGGGGAAGAGATCGGATCGACTTCGTCCAGGAAGATCACCTCCTGATGCGGGATGTCGGCGCAGACCGGCACCTCATAGCCGGCCAAATCGTGGTTGACGAAGAATCCGCGGCGCGTGTCCACCGCCAGCTCCTCCATCAGCGCTGCGCCAACCCCCATCGTCATGGCGCCAATCACTTGGCTCCGCGCCGATTTGGGATTGAGGATGCGTCCGGCGGCACAGACGGCGAGCATCCGCCGGACCCGCGACTCCCCAGTGGCGGCATCCACCGCCACCTCCACGAAATGTCCGGCGAAGGTCGATTGCTGGTATCGCTTGGCGAGGTCGCCGTATTCCATCTTGTCCTCGGCCGTCAGGCCATCCGCGCCCGCCGCGTCGCCAAGCCGGACGCCGCGGTTGCCGGCACGCACCATCCCCTCGACAAACTCGGCCTCCGCGGAATTGAAGCCGAGCCGTCCCGCCACGGCCTCACGCAGCTTCACGCAAGCCGCATAGACGCCCGCCGTCGCACTGTTGCCGCCCCATTGGCCGCCTGAGCCGGCCGAGGCGGGAAAGCTGGAATCGCCCAGGTGCACTGTCACCTTGTCGAGTGACACGCCCATCATCTCTGCCGCGGTCTGCGCGATGATGGTGTAGCTGCCTGTACCGATGTCAGTCATGTCGGTTTCGACCGTCACGCCCCGATCCCGGTCCAGCCGCACCCGAGCGCCGGACGCCATCACCAGGTTGTTGCGGAAGCCGACCGCAACCCCCATGCCGAGCAGCCAGCGACCCTCCCGACGTTGGCCCGGCGTCGCGGCGCGCCGGCTCCAGTCAAAGCGCTGTGCGCCATGGCGAAGGCATTCGATAAGCTGGCGCTGCGAGAACGGCCGGTCAGGGTCGTCAGGATCAACCTGCGTGTCGTTGACGACGCGGAACTCAATCGGATCCATGCCGAGGCGCTCCGCCATCTCGTCCATGGCCACCTCGAGCGCCATCAGGCCCGGCGCCTCCCCCGGGGCACGCATGGCATTCCCCTCCGGCAGGTCGAGCACAGCAAGGCGCAGCGCGGTTAGCCGATTGCGGCCAGCGTAGAGCAGCTTCGTTTGAGCAACCGCTGTCTCCGGCCCGCCATCCTCCAGATCGCCCGAAAGGCTTACATGCGCAATTGCCGTGATCCTGCCGTCCGGCGCCGCGCCGATACGAATATGCTGGATCGTGGCCGGCCGGTGCGTGGTGTTGTTCGCCATAAGCGGTCGGGTTAACGCGACCTTGACAGGACGTCCCGCTGCCCGAGCCCCGAGCGCCGCGAGAACCGCGTCAGCGCGCAGGAACAGCTTGCCGCCGAAGCCGCCGCCGACGAAGGGGGAGTCGACGCGCACATTCTCGGCCGGCAAGCCGAGCGTCCTCGCCAAGTCGCGCTTCCCCCAGGCGATCATCTGGTTGGAGGTCCAGATAGTGAGCTTCTCGCCCTCCCACGCGGCGATGGTCGCGTGTGGCTCCATCATCGCGTGGCTTTGGTCCGGCGTGGAATAGGTCTCGTCCAGTCGGATCGCGGCCTGTGCGAACGCGCCTTCGAAATCGCCGACGCGGTCCTCCTGCGGTGGCGCGCCGCTGTCGGCCGAGGCGAGTTCTGCCTTCGGTGCCTCTGCGGTCAGATCGAAGCGGCCGCGCTGAGGCGCATAACCCACGCGGATCATCGCGGCGGCGTCGCGCGCCTGCTCGAAGCTTTCCGCGACCACGACCGCGATCGCCTGATGGTAGTGCTGGATGTCAGGACCGCCGAAGAGGCTGGCCGTGTTCGTCACCCCCTTCTCGAGCCGCGGCATGTCGAGTGTCGTGACCACCGCGAGGACGCCGGGCGCAGCCTTCGCCGCGCTCGCATCGATGGCGGTGATCCGTCCCTTGGCGATGCCTGCTCCGAGGACATGACCATAGGCCTGATTGGGCACAACCTCGTGCCGCTCATAGGCGTATGGCGCGGTGCCCGTGGTCTTGCGTGGTCCGTCGATACGATCGACTGGCTGCCCCACGACCTTGAGGCGGTCGATTGGATTGTCGGACGCGGGAGCGTCGAACTTCATGGCTCAGCCCTCGCCTCGGCCAGGATCGAAGCGAGCGCCCGCTCCGCCAATGTCAGCTTGAATGCGTTGTCATGGCTCGGCCGCGCGCCATCGAGGATGCCGGCCATGGTTGGCTTGGCGCCGCGCGGCAACGTCGCCTCGGCGGCCTCGACCCGCCAGGGGCGATGTGCCACGCCGCCGAGGGCGACGCGGCCGGTGCCATCCCGCTGGACCACTGCCGCCACGGCGACGAGCGCGAAGGCGTAGGAGGCGCGGTCGCGTACCTTGCGGTAGAAATGGCGCCCACCGAGCGGGGGCGGCAGGATAACGCCGGTGATGAATTCGCTCGCCTCGAGCGTTGTCTCGACCTGCGGCGTGTCGCCGGGCAGGCGGTGGAACTCGGCGATCGCGATGCTGCGCGTCGCACCGTCCGCCTTCACCGTTTCCACCACCGCATCCAGGGCCCGCAGGGCGACCGCCATGTCGCTGGGGTGGGTCGCGATGCAGGCCTCGCTGGCCCCAATCACCGCGAGTTGCCGCGTGACGCCGCCGATCGCTGCGCAACCGGCCCCCGGCTGGCGTTTATTGCAGGGCTGCGCAGTGTCATAGAAATATGGGCAGCGAGTGCGTTGCAGAAGATTGCCGGCAGTCGTCGCCTTGTTGCGCAGCTGCGCCGAGGCGCCGGCCAACAGCGCGCGGGATAGCACGGCGTAGTCCCGCCGCACCCGCTCGTCGGCGGCAAGCTCGGTGTTGCGGACCAGGGCGCCGATGCGCAATCCGCCGTCGGCCGTCGGTTCGATCCGGTCGAGGCCGAGCCCATTCACATCGATAAGATGCGTCGGCGTCTCGATCTGCAATTTCATAAGGTCGAGCAGATTTGTGCCGCCGGCAATGAACTTGGCGTGGGGCCGGCGCGCGGCCACCGCCGCCTCGGCAGCGGTCCGTGCGCGCTCATAGGTGAAGGGCCTCATCCCGGCCTCCCGGCGACCTCTACGATCGCGTCGACGATGTTGGAATAGGCACCGCAGCGGCAGATATTGCCGCTCATCCGCTCGCGGATCTCCTCCGCCGTGACCTGCGGTGGCGCCATAAGGTCGGCGGTCACATGGCTCGGGACGCCGGCCCTGATTTCATCCAGCATGGCCACGGAAGCGCAGACTTGGCCGGGTGTGCAGTATCCGCACTGGTACCCGTCGTGGCTGACGAAGGCAGCCTGCATCGGATGCAGGTGGCCGGGGCGGCCAATTCCTTCGATGGTGGTGACTGCATCGCCATCATGCATTACGGCTAATGTCAGGCAGGAATAGATACGCCGGCCTTCCACGATCACCGTGCAGGCGCCGCACTGGCCGTGGTCGCACCCCTTCTTGCTGCCGGTCAATCGCAGGTGCTCACGCAAGGCGTCGAGCAACGTCGTGCGCGGATCCAGCGCAAGGTTGCGGCTTTGCCCGTTTACGCGCAGCGATATCTGCGCCGTTGTCGCTTCCGGCGATCCGGGAGTTCCATGTGGAGCGGAAACTGATTGCGCGCCCGCCTCGCCATGGATAGGCGCGGTACCGGCGGCCGTTCCAGCCACCAATGCGCGCCTGGATATCGAGTGATGGCCTGAAGCTGTCATCGGGTCGTGTCCTTCACCGATGGCCGTCCGACCTGAGGATGGGCGCGGTCGGATCTCGCGATCGACTGTCTGAACACACCCTAAGCGCCTGGCCGCTCGGAGAGTTGCCGAACGCCACGCCGGAGGCAGCGTCTTCGCCGTGGACCCATCTCATGCTCAGGACGACCAGCGAGGCGCGTCATGCCATGAAGGCCGGGGTTAGATCGGACGCGGGGCCGGCGAACGCGAACGGCAGCGGTCTCAGGTCTAACCTCAACAGCCGCCGGATCCGCAGACGAAAAAGACGGCCGGCTCGCCAAAGGCGAATGCAGCACAGCGCGGGTGCCCACACCTACAGGCGCTACGTTCGGAGCCGATCGGGAGGACGCGACCTGCTTGGCTGTGGCCGTGGGACAGCGACATTTGCGTACATCGGCACATGGTGTCTGAATGACATCATGGCTCGGTCTGCATAGCGATCAGCGCTGCATGACAGCGCAGCCAGGTGCCGAACTCATGGGGCCGATGTCAAAGCGCGTCGGTGCGGCTCCCGCCGGCTTGCCCTTGCGTTCAGTTCATCTCGACCTGCATTTCCCGCAGCAGGGGTGTCCAGCGCGCTACTTCTGCACGGTAAAGCTGCGCAGCCGCATCCGGTCCCTCCGGGTCGCCAACCACACCCTCGCTGGCCAACCGCTCCCGAACCGCAGGCGTCCGCATCGCCTGTGTCACGGCTGCCGCCACCCGATCGAGTATCGGCCGCGGTGTTCGCGCTGGCGCAACGATCGCTGCCCAGTTGGAAAACTCATAACCGGGGAAGCCCTGCTCAGCGATCGTCGCCACCTCCGGAAGCAGAGGGCTGCGCTGCGCGCCACTGACGCCGACCGCCTTCACCGCGTTGGATCGTACCTGCGATGCCACGGAGGAGATCGTGGTGAACATCACGTCGAGCCGCCCCGCGAGTAGGTCGTTCAGCGCCGGCGCCGTGCCGCGATAAGGCACGTGCAGCATCTCGATCGCCAACGTCCGCCATAGCATCTCGGACGCGATGTGCGTCCCGCTGCCCTGCGCGACCGCGGGTGCCGCGAGAAGTCCGAACAACGCCGCGGCGAGCGCGGCGCGCCGGCCGCTTGGCGGCGCATCCGGCCGGGTCAGGAACTCGCGCAGATGGCCGGCGACAACGTCGGGCGCCTCCAGCAGGATGGAGTGGCGCAATCCAGGCAGGATCTGAAGCTCCGATCCGGCGATACGCTCATGCATCAGCCGCGCCATGCGCGGGTTCGATCCCTGGTCGAACTCGCCGGTCATCACCAGCGTCGGGACCGCGATCCGATGCAACGCATCGGCGAGGTCGCTCGTCGCCAGGACGCGATAGGCGGCGGCGTAGCTGGGCTTGTGGTTGGCCGCGATGCGGGCGAGCCGGCTCTCGACAACGTCTGGATGGCTTTCGCGGAAGGCATCCGTGAACCATCGCGACGCGGATGCCGTCGCATGGCTCATCGGCTCGTCGCGCTCGAGGGCTGCAAGGCGCTTCAGCACCGCCTCGCGCTCGGCCCCGGTGCGGCCGGCAACGCCGCTGACGAGAGCGAGGCGTCGCACGCGGTCAGGATGGTCCAGCGCGAAGCGTTGCGCGATCAGCGCACCGAGCGAGAAGCCCATGATGTCAGCGCTGGTGAACCCGACATGCTCCATCATCTCCGAGATATCGTCGGTGAAGTCTTCTAGGACATAGGGGCCGGGCACGCGCTCTGACTGGCCATGGCCGCGCAGATCAGGGCGCAGGATACGGAAGCCGGTCCCGAGCGCTCCCGCGACGAGCGACAGGTCCTCCAGGTCGCTGCCGACGCCGTGAATCAGCACGACAGGCCGTCCCTCACCATGCAGCCGATAGCGGGTGCGCAGCCTAGTCCCTGAAAAGAAGCGATCGTCAGACACTTGTCCCAGCCCTCCGCCGAATGGCGCATCGGCACCAACCGCATCGAGCCTAAGCAAGCGTTGAAACGAGGGTCAAGTTAGTTTTTCAGAAAAATGAAACATGCGGGCCACGTATCGCCGCTATTGCCGGGCGTCTTGACATCGAATACTCAGATTAATGAAAATCCTGGCCGCCAGCCCGGAGAAGGAAGCGATGATGAGAGCACGCGACGATCGCATGAGACAGGATCTCTGTCCGTGACGCCTCACCCCATTCGCAAGATCGTCACCTTCATCGACGATACGCTGGAAGAAGGCGGAAGAGCGACAGCACGGCCCATTCGCATGGCGGGCTGCGCGGCGGTCGTCCGTAATCCGTGGGCCGGTGCCGCATTCGTGGACAACCTTCGTCCCGGCATCACGGCGTATGCCGCCGCCCTGGGCGATACCCTCGTGCCGCGGCTGGTCGACCTCTTCCCCGATGCAGATGCCATCGAGGCCTTCGGCAAATGCGCGGTCGTCGGGGTCAATGGCGAGATCGAGCACGCCGCAGCGATGATCCACACCCTGCATTTCGGCAACCGGGTCCGCATCGGCACGCGTGGCGATTCGTTCATGTCCTTCACCAACAAGCGCAACGGTGCCGGTGGCGCCGTCATCCTGCCGCTGACGCACAAGACAAGCGAGCTGCGCGGGTCTCGTTCGCATTTCCTGACCCTCGAATTCGCGATCCCCGACGCGCCCGGACCGGATGAAATCGTGGTCGCTATCGGAGCCTCCGACGGCGGCAGGCCGCATTCGCGGATCGGCGACCGCTACATCGACATGAAAGAGATGGGCGTGGATCAGACGGGCAAGCCGCTTACAGCCCCTGCCTGATCGCGGGAACACGCACCGGCAGCATCCGCGTTCCCGCGTCCGGCACGGCCACGACAACTCGCGCATCGCGACGGAGGCCGTAAGGGCAGTTCCTACGAGCTTGCCTATGCTGGCCGGCTGGCATGGCCAGACCCTGATCCCTCAGCCTCGCCAATGCGGCTTGAACTTCAAGCATGCGGCTCGACAAGATAGATTGTCCGACCGCAACCTTGGCGAGACCTGCTTGGCGATGGAAGATGTAGAGTTGGCGAGCACGGCCGAGGCGTCGGGTGAGACCGACGCAACGTCCGCTGTGATCGGTCCCAAGATCCGCATGCTGCGGCGCTCACTATCGCTGTCCCTGCAGGTCCTTTCAGACCGGACTGGTATCTCGATCGGCCTGCTAAGCCAGATCGAGCGCGGCATCTCCGCGCCATCACTGAAGAACCTCGTTGCCCTGAGCTCGGCGCTTGGCATCCGCACGGGATGGTTCTTCGAGGAGGGCCATGCCGGTGACGATGGCGAGGGGCACTTGATCGTCAGGCGGGAGTTCCGCCGCAAGATCACCATGGCGAGCGGCACGAGCATGAGCAAGGAGCTGCTGAGCCCGAGGCGGGACGGCTCGCTCCAGATGTTCATTCTGACGCTGGAGCCCGGCGGGAGCACCGGTGAAGAACCCTATTCGCACCCGGCCGAGGTCGGCGGTTACGTTGTCTCGGGCCGCCTCGATCTTTGGCTGAATGGCCGGAGCTTCGTGCTGCGCAGCGGGGATAGCTTCTCGATTCCACCGAATTGCCTGCGACGCTATTCGAACGCAGATCCGCGCGAAGCCGTGGAATTGGTGTGGTCGATCGCCTACCCGGATCGCATGTAAGCTGCCGTGCTGTCCGGTGCAGATAGCCTGGGGACGGCCAGGCGATGCCTTCATCGCCGACGGGCATCGCGGCGCGCTGGACCGAGTCTCGTGCACGCGATGGAGCGTGCGAGGCTCCGGCGCTCCGGCACAGATAGTGCCTCCAACAAGTTGGCTGATGTCTACGGCGTCGCTGCACGAATCGAACGCTGTTCTCCGAATCATCTGATGCCGATGATCGACGGAGTAAGTCCGCCAGAAAGCGACTAAATCACCCGGTCGCGCCGCCGGACCCTACCATGAGCAGCCGAGCAGAGGGCGGATCTGCCCGATGCGCCGCTCGATGACGGCGGCGCGCCGGCGCACATACGGACCTGGCGATCCCGCAGACCAGGACAATGGGTTGGGAAGGACCGCCGCCAGGGTCGCGGCTTCCCGCGTCGAGAGCCGCGCGGCAGGCTTCCCAAAGAAGTGCTGGGCGGCCGCTTCCGCGCCATAGATGCCAGGGCCGAACTCCACGATATTAAGGTACACCTCAAGAACGCGCCGCCGCGGCCACAACAGCGCAATTTGCGGCGTGAACCAGGCTTCCAGGACCTTCCGAACAGGATCCCGTCCGGGCCACAAAAAGAGGTTCTTGGCCGTCTGCATCGTGATGGTGCTGGCACCGCGAGGCCGGTCGCCCTCCGACCAGGCGTCCACTTGCTCGCCAAGCGCATTGAAGTCGAATCCCAGCCACTGCTCGCAGAAGAGATTGTCCTCCGCAGCAATCACCGCTGCGGCGAGCGCTGGAGCAATCTCATCATGGGGCATCCAGCCGCGCTGCCAGCCGTATCCCTCCATCAGCCGTATGAGCATCAACGGCGTTGCCGGCGGCGGGAGGAAGCGGAACAGGAGTATCAACGCCAGCGGCACCGCGACTACCAGAATGGACACCCGCACGATGATTCGGCGCACCATGAGCATCCTTCTTGCCGTGGTTCGGATGAGCCGCCCGCGCTTGGCGACCTCCGTGTGCTTTGGCGGGAGATCAAACGGCGGTAGCGCGGGCAATGCTTTGCCCGAACTGTCTGGCAGCCCGATGACCGGGCGCAGTAGGCAGCTACCCCGTGCCGAGAACGTTTTGCAGTGAGACCAGATTATCGCCGCCCCAACCATGTGGCGCCGGATACCGCTCCAACTGCGCCGGAAGGTCGCGAAGCCAAGGTGGCCGATCATCCGACGGCGCAGCTCGGAGCTGCGGCAATGCGCTGCGCGATGGCGAAACCGAGCAACCCGATACCATCAGCGCCGCGGCGGCTATGCAGACTCCTATCAGTGCCGATCGTGACATCCGTGACCTCATCGACGAACCTGTACCACGATTTCGCCGAGCGGGCCCTGTTCGCTACGCGCCGGTCCTCGTCGGATCTTCCTCGGCTCGCGGGCGCCGGGCCTGTTTCGCGACAACGCTTTCGCATCGCGACGGCTACTCTTCGGGTTGATGAGTGTCCCCCGGACATGAAGGATTGCCGTCTGCGATACCGGCGGGCCTGCGGGGCACGCGCCTTTGGTGCGCCGGCACCGTCAGGAGATACTCGGCACGCTCGCCAACCGATGGTATCGACGATGTGCCTTCGGGAGGAAAACACCAGTGAAGCGTCGCCGTCTGCTCGCCAACGGGGCTGCCAGCCTCGCCCTGCCCGTCCTTCTCGGTCGCACGGCCCAGGCCCAGTCCGCCTGGCCCGACCGTCCGATCCGCCTGATCGTTCCCTTCCCGCCCGGCGGCGGCACCGATACCGTGTCGCGCGAGTTGGCGACGCGTATCGGCCTCGCCACGGGGTGGACAATTGTTGCCGACAACCGTCCCGGTGCGGGGGGCACCATCGGCCTGGACGTCGTCGCCAAGGCGGCGCCGGACGGCTACACGATCGGGCTCGGCCAGACCTCCAACCTCGCGATCGCACCGGCCATCTATCCGAATCTGCCCTTCGACCCGTTGCGCGACCTCTCGCCGATCGGTCTCGTCGCGCAGCAGCCGAATCTCATCGTGGTCGCGCGCAACTCGCCGATCCGTGACCTCGACGGCCTGCTGGCAGCGGCGCGGGCCCGGCCCGGGCAGCTCAGCGCAGGCCATCCGGGCAACGGCACGGTCGGCCATCTCGGGGGCGAAGTGATGAATGCCAGCGCGGGCATCGATATCGTCCAGGTGCCCTATCGCGGCGCAGGCACCGTCGTTGCCGACCTGCTGGCCGGCCGAATCGACGTCTATTCCGCGAATCCGCTGTCCGTGAAAGGCGTTCTGGAATCGGGAGAGATCCGGGCACTGGCCGTCACCTCTCCTGCGCGTAGCTCAGCGTTCCCGGACGTGCCGACGGTGGCAGAACTCGGTCACCCGGCTTTCGAGGCGATGAACTGGACCGGCCTGGTCGGCCCAGCGCGCCTGCCGGAGCCGATCGTCAACCGGATGAACGAGGAGATGCGCAAAGTGCTGGCCAATGCCGATGTGCGCGCGCGCTTCACCAACGAGGGCAGCGACGTAGTGGGTTCCACCCCGGCCGAGTTCCGGCGCCATCTGGAATCCGAGATCAACAAGTGGGGCACGCTCATTCGCTCGGCGAACCTGCGCGTCAACTGAGCGCCGCTTGCTTTGGCGGCCTCTCGCCGCAGATGGGTTCGCCCGATCATCGGGCGGCTCATGCTGCCGGTTCGGAGCGGCCGGCACACCTCGTTGAGGTTCAGCCGGCCAGCGATGGGCTAGCGGAGCAGTCTCCCGGCTTCGCCTGGCGACACCCCGAGTCCGAATGGGGCTCTGGGGCCAACAGAATGCTGCGTCACATGCCCCGCAGTTTGCTAGAATAGCGCAACATCTCCACGCCGGTGCCGGGGTTCACCGCGCGCGCCGGTACGGCGCGCCACTGAGGAGGTCGCAATGTGGCGCATCATCCTGCTGGCGGTACCCGCAATCGCAAGCATTGTCGCCACGGCTTCTGCCCAATCGGGTGATGCCGCCGCGGGACGGCGCGTCTTCAGCCAATGCCTCGCATGCCACACCATCACTGAAGGCGGGCGCAACGGCGTCGGTCCCAACCTCTGGGGTGTCGTCGGCCGCCGTGCGGCGAGCATCGAAGGGTTCCGCTACTCGGCGAACATGCGCGAACGCGGCGAGGGCGGGCTGACCTGGACCGAAGATCAACTGCGCGTCTACGTCCGCAACCCGAAGGAGTTGGTGCCGCGCGGCACGATGAGTTTCCCGGGGCTGCGCAACGACACGCAGTTGAACGACCTCATTGCCTATCTTGCAGCGCAGCGATAACCCGGAAGTGTTCTCTGCCCGCGGTGCGGTTGATGGTGCCGCCGCGCAACGCCCGACGACCGACGCGCCGCCCACCGACATCGGCGCGTGCGAAGCGCGGGCCGATATGCTAGCCATGAATTGTAGTTGTTGGCCCGAGAGCCTGTCGCTCGACGGACGCTTGGCTGCCTCGTCACTGCAGGCCGCAGGGTCATCCTCCGTGGCTCCTGGTCACGAAGGAGGTGACTGCGAGCGCTTCAGGAGGAGGCATTGTCATGGTTCAGGCCGTGCTGGTTTCCCGAGACAGCCAGGCTCACCTCGCCCCCATTGTCAGAAAGATCGGCCTTTCCGACATCCGTGTCGCTCTGGCCCGGGGTTACGCCGACTTCAACGAAACGCCGACGCAGCTCGTCTTTCTCGGAATCATCTACCCGATCGTCGGCTTTGTCGCGGCGCGTGCCGCCTCAGGCGGGGCGCTGCTGCCGCTGCTGTATCCGTTGGTGGCCGGTCTTTCGCTGATGGGCCCCGTCGCAGCCCTTGGCATCTATGAGTTGAGCCGCCGGCGTGAACAGGGCCTGCCGACAACCTGGCTCAACGCCTTCGACGTCCTCCGCTCACCGGCGATCGGGTCGATCGCGGCGCTCGGTGTGCTCATGGTGGCGATCTTCGTGGCTTGGCTCTTTGCCGCCCAGGCCGTCTATCGCGCAACGATGGGGGAGATGCTGCCCGGTTCCTTCTGGGCCCTGCTGAGCGCGGTGCTGACGACAAGCGCCGGCTGGCGGCTGATCCTTTGGGGGCATGTGGTAGGGCTCTTTTTCGCCTTCATCATCCTGTCACTGACGGTCGTCTCGTTCCCCCTGCTGCTCGACCGCAATGTCGGCGTGCAGGTCGCGGTCCGCACCTCGATCCGCGCCGTGCTGCACAACCCCATCCCGATGACGGCATGGGGCATCGTTGTCGCGGTGCTTCTCGCACTGGGCTGCCTGCCGCTTTTCGTCGGCCTTGCTGTCGTGATGCCTGTTCTGGGACATGCCACGTGGCACCTGTACCGGCAGGTCGTCGAGGCTTGAGCGGTCACGCGGCGCGGCGGCCTTATGGTCGCCGCGCGGGCCTCAGCCGGGAGTCCGGCTGAAATACACAATGCGCGAAAGCAGCGTGTGATCCGCTTCCAGCACCATGATGGCCACGAAGATCAGCACCGCCAATGGCGGCAGCAGGATAGCGTAGCCCAGCGCGAGCCTTTCCCATTTCATGTGCATGAAGACGGCGACGATCAGCCCTGCCTTCAGCGCCATGAAAACCAGGATCAGCGACCAGCGAAGTAGCCCGTGGAGCTGGAAATAGTCCACGAGGTAGGAAAAGGTGCTGAGGACGAAGAGCCAGCCCCACACCACAAGGTACAGACGGATCGGGTGCTGCTGACCCACCGCATGCGCAGCGTCGGCGCCGCGCGCCGACGTTGGGGCGGCATGTGCCTCGGCGACGTGCGACATGTCGGTTTCCCCTACCAGAGATAGAAGAGGGCGAAAATGAAGACCCAGACCAGATCCACGAAGTGCCAGTAGAGGCCGGTGATCTCCACGATCTCGTAGCGGCCCTTGCGGCTGGTGAAGAAGCCGGCCTTGCCCGTGTCGTAATCCCTACGCCACACCTTTCGCGCGACGATCAGCAGGAAGATCACTCCGATCGTGACATGCGTACCGTGGAAGCCCGTGATCATGAAGAAGGATGAGCCGAACTGCTCTGCACCGAAGGGATTACCCCACGGCCGTACGCCCTCATGGATCAGTTTGGTCCATTCGAAGGCCTGCATGCCGACGAAAAGAGCGCCGAAGGTCGCGGTAACCAGCAGCAGGATCGCTGTGCGTTTGCGGTCCCGCCGATAACCGTAGTTCACCGCCATTGCCATGGTGCCGCTACTCGTGATCAGCACGAAGGTCATGATGGCGATGAGGATGAGCGGCATATGCGTGCCGAAGATTTCGAGCGCGAAGACCTCGCTCGCATTCGGCCAGGTGACCGTCGTCGACATCCGCACCGTCATGTAGGACAGCAGGAAACAACCGAAGACGAAGGTGTCGCTGAGGAGGAAGATCCACATCATCGCCTTCCCCCAGGAGACGTCCTTGAACGTCGTCTGGTCGGAACTCCAGTCCCCGACGAAACCTTGAATCCCGCCGGTGCGATGCGCGGTCGCTGAAATCTGGGTTCGGACGCTGCCTTCCATCCTCGCGATCCTCCCTAGCCGTGCAGTAGCAGGGCGAACAAGGCGAACCAGACCAGCAACAGGAAGTGCCAATAGGTCGCACAAAGCTCCGTGCTGAGGCGGAGCTGTGCGAGCGGCGATCCCCGCGCTGTCCGATAGGCGGTGCGGCCAAGCACGATGAGCCCGCCGATCAGGTGCAGACCGTGTACGGCCGTGATGAGATAGAAGAATGAGCTCGAGGGATTGGTCGCAACACCGAAGCCTTCCGCCATCACCTGCTGCCAGGCGAGGTATTGGCCGGCGAGGAAGGCAAGGGCCGAAAGGCCGCCGGCCGCAAGGCCGACAGCGATGCCTTCGCGCCATCCGATACGCGCGTCAAGCTCGGCGCGATACAAGCTGAAGCTGCTGAGCATCAGCAGCCCGGTATTGAACCAGAGCATCGACGGCGTGGGGATCGACCGCCAATCATCCGCCATGTGCATGCGCATCAGGTAGGCGCTGATGAAGAGCGTGATCAGCGCGCCGACCACGGCCATGAATACCCAGAGGCCCAGCTTGACGGGCGGCACGCCCGGCACCTCGCCCCGCGTCACTTCGGCCGGAACGCCAACCTCGAGCCAAGGCTTTGACATCAGCCTCTGCCGCGACAGCCACCATCCGGCGATGCAGCCGACGACCGCGAGGTAGAGGATGATCGCGTTCATCCGGCGGGCCCCCGTGGCGGCTCGTTCTGCGGGATGAAGTCGCGCGCCGCGCCTGGCACGCTGTAGTCATAGGCCCAGCGATAGACGACCGGCATCGCCTTGCCCCAGTTGCCGTGGCCGGGCGGCGTTTCAGGCGTCTGCCACTCGAGGGTCGTCGCATTCCACGGATTGGGCCCAGCCTCCCGGCCGTGGCGCAGGCTCCACGCAAGGTTGAAGAGGAAGACCATCTGCGCAAAGCCGACAATCAGCGCCATGACGGTGATGAAGGCGTTGAGGTCATGCGCCGAGGCCGGCACGAAGGCGGCCTCGCCGATTTCGTGGTAGCGCCGCGGCACCCCGAGGAGGCCGATATAGTGCATGGGAAAGAAAATCAGATAGGCGCCAAGGAAGCTGACCCAGAAATGGAATCGGCCCATCGCCTCATTCAGCATCCGGCCGGTGATCTTCGGGTACCAGTGGTAGATGGCGCCGAAGATGACGAAGATCGGCGCAACGCCCATCACCATGTGAAAATGGGCAACCACGAACATCGTGTCCGAGAGAGGCACGTCCACGACCACATTGCCGAGGAACAGGCCGGTCAACCCGCCATTGACGAAGGTGACGATGAAGGCCAGCGCAAAGAGCATCGGGATGGTCAGGTGGATATCGCCGCGCCAAAGCGTCAGCAGCCAGTTGTAGACCTTGATCGCCGTGGGCACCGCAATGATCAGCGTCGTCGTCGCGAAGAAGAACCCGAAATAGGGGTTCATGCCGCTGACATACATGTGGTGTGCCCAGACGACGAAGCTGAGCGCACCAATGATGATGATTGCCCATACCATCTGGCGATAGCCGAAGATGTTCCGCCGCGCATGGGTGCTGATGAGGTCGGACACGATGCCGAAGGCAGGCAGGGCGACGATGTAGACTTCAGGATGCCCGAAGAACCAGAAGAGGTGCTGGAACAGCAGCGGACTCCCGCCTTCATGGTTCAGCCGCTGGCCCATCTCGACCAGCGCCGGCATGAAGAAGCTGGTGCCGAGCAGGCGATCCAGCATCAGCATCACGCAGCTCACAAAGAGGGCCGGAAAGGCGAGCAGCGCCATCACCGTTGCCGTGAAGATGCTCCAGACGGTCAGCGGCATGCGCATTAGCGTCATGCCGCGCGTGCGGGCCTGCAGGACGGTCACCACGTAGTTCAACCCGCCCATGGTGAAGCCGATGATGAACAGCATCAGCGAGGAGAGCATGAGCAGGATGCCCCAGTCCTGCCCGCCGGGCGTACCGGTGAGGATGGATTGAGGGGGATATAGCGTCCAGCCGGCGCCGGTCGGTCCGCCCGGGGCGAAGAAGCTCGCCGCGAGGATCAGCACGGCGAGAAGGTAGATCCAGTAGGACAGCATGTTCGCGTAGGGGAACACCATATCCCGAGCGCCAACCATCAACGGGATCAGGTAATTACCGAAGCCGCCGAGGAACAATGCCGTCAGCAGATACACCACCATGATCATGCCGTGCATGGTGATGAACTGATAGTACTCCGCCGGAGTGATGAAGTCGAAGACGCCGGGGAACCCTAGCTGCAGGCGCATCAGCCAGGAAAGCACCAGCGCGACGAGGCCGATTGCCGTCGCTGTCAGCGAATACTGGATGCCGATGACCTTGGCGTCCTGGGAGAAGACGTACTTCGTGATCCAGCTATGCGGATGGTAGAGCTCGACGTCCTCGACCTCGGCGGCGGGGATGCCGGTCATTGGGTCCGAGGCGATGCTCATGCCGGGAGCCTCCTCACGATCCTATTGCGCAGCCGCGAGACGCCGCACGAAGGTCGGCTGCTGCTCGAGCCAGGCTTCGTAATCGGGCGGCTCGGCCACCACGACGCGGGCCCGCATGACGGCGTGGCCTAGCCCGCAGAGCTCTGCGCAGATCGCTTCGAACGTGCCCGTACGCGTCGGCGTCAGCCAGAAGGACGTGACCTGCCCAGGCACCATGTCCATCTTCGCGCGGAACTCGGGCACGTAGAAATTGTGCAGCACGTCCACCGCGCGCAGGCGAACGTGGACCGGCCGCCCGATCGGCAACTGAAGCTCGCCGCCCTCCACGATGACGTCGTCCTGCCCTGACGGGTCAGCGGGGTCGATACCAAGTGGGTTCTCCGGGCCGACGAAGCGGACATTGACCGTGCCAAGCCTCCCGTCGCGGCCCGGCAAGCGGTAGCTCCACTGCCATTGCTGTCCGACGATCTCGATCTCGGTGGCGTCGGGCGGCACGGTGATGAAGCGCTGCCAGACGATCAGTCCGGGTGCAAGCATGGCCGCGACGCCGACCGCCGTACCGATGGTCAGCCACCATTCGAGCTTCTTGTTTTCCGGCTCGTGTTCCGCCTTGTGGCCGGGTCGGTGGCGGAAGCGCAGGACGCAATACGACATGAACAGGACGACGGCGGTGAAGACGACGCCGGTTATCCAGAACGTGACGATCAGCGTGTCATCAATGTACGTCCAGTTCGACGCGATCGGCGTCCACCACCAAGGGCTGAGCAGGTGAAAGAGGATAGAGCCGACGGCCACGGCTATCAGGGCGATCGCTACCGGCATGGGATGCGACCACTCGGCTTGGCAGACCGGTGCGCACCGCGCCGGACTTGGCATATCGCGCTCGCGTTGGGCCGGAAGACGGAGCGGTGTCGCCGTGGTTCACGGGACACAACCATCGCCACGGAGGGTGAGCGCGTGGTGCTCAATCCTCCACCGAAGCGACGAAGCTCTCGCTGCGGCTTGGCCGCAGAAACCGTGCTCGCCATAACGCCACTGTCTCCGTTTCCCTCCGCGCCAGCACCTGCCGCGGGGTTACGCAGACTCCTGATCGTCGACTAAGTCACAGAATTTGCTTATATATCTACCGATGCGCCCGCAATGAGTCAAGTGTTCGTGGTCTTCAGTCCGGCAGAACCGTGGCGTCGTCGTAGCACAATACGCGGACAGGCGACCTCCGCTCGCCACTGAGCGTGGTGCTGGACCTTCTTGCGGTCGACCTTGGTGCAATCATGGCAGGATTGTCGGAGCAAGACGCGAAGAGCATCGCGCCTCGCGCCCATCACTGAAGCGCCGGAGTGCCGTGCTGCGGTTTCCAACCATCACCTTCCGAGGGCGTCGGCCCCCGGGCTGAGTTCGTGCGATCAGACGGCTGCGCGGACTCTGCGCAGCGATCGGCGTTTCCCGGCCGCAAGGCGCATGCGCCTTCATGGCGACGGTCGGTGTCAGCCCGCGCAGCTATCTCAAGGCGCGGCGGCTGATGCTGGCGCAGCGCGCCCTCCGCGCGACAGAAAGCCCCCTGACGCTTACGAAGTCGGTCGCGCTCGTGCACGGCTTCTCGCACCACGGCCATTTCGCACGGGACACCAAGGCGCTGTTCGGCGAGCCGCGCCGCGACCCTCGCAGAAGGCCATCGAGACGCCGCCGATTGACGCCTGATCTGCGGGTCCGCGGGCGGCTCGTGGAGGCCGAACGTCATGCGACAGCGGCAGGAACGCTCGCCCAATGGTAAAAGCTCAACGGTGCGTCAGCCGAAGGGTCTGCAGACCTTCCTCGTCCCGATGCTTCACCGGTCAGCCGATCTTTACCACGTCGTCCGGTTTCCAGGTCTGGTCGTAGAACTCGATGCCCGTGCCGTAGAGGCGCAGCGTCACCAGGAAGTTCCGCCCGTCCTGCACCTGGATCCAGTTGGACTCCGGAGCGGCTGCGGGACGAGAAGCAGCGAAGTACAGGTCAATGGACCCGTCACCGTTCTTTTGCACCTTGTTGTAGCCGTTGATGGAGGGCAGGCGCTGCGGCGTCTCGGGCATGGTGCCATCGGTGATGTTGTAGGCCGTGACCGCCCAGAACAAGCCGGCCGGAATCCCGGGTGGAATATGCAGGCGATAGGCGTTCGACCCGCTCAGGAACTGCCCATCCTTGTCGCGCACGGTCAGGGGATACTTCGAGCCGGCGCCCGTGGTCCGCATCACCATCGCCGGTGCCGAGGAATAGGCCACCTGAAAGAAGGTCGCGCGCTGCATCGCGTCGAGGTAGCTGTCCTGGTACCAGTCGGCGGTCGCGCCGCCCCAGGCGGACTCCCATTGGCGTCCTTCGTAGTAGAGGTTGCGCCCGTCCGCGCGGCCGAGCTGGCGCCGGGCCATGATCATGCGCGGTGCCTTCTTCACGGCCTGTTCCAGCAGCGCCTGCTGGCGCGCATCGGGGCTGAAGGGCCGCCCCTTGATGATGCCGATCTCGGCGAGCGTGCCGCGGACCTCCATGGGCATGCACTCGACCGGCTCGTAATCCACGAAGGCCTTGAGCTTGGTCCAATAGCTGTTGTCCACCGGATACATCATATTGACCCGACGGCCGGACCCGTTCGGGAACTGCATCGGCTTGATGCGGCGCTCGATTTCGTGAAGAGGATAAACGCGCGTCTGCTGGGCATTGGCCGCGGCCGGCGCGGGGTTCGGTCCGTTGTCGCCCTGCTCCATCAGCGTGCGGAAGAACAGGAACACGTTGTAGGTCGAGGAGGTGAAGGCGAAATACCCGCCCGGCACCGGCCCCGCGTAGCCTGGCGGCAACAGCAGATAGAGCCCGCCCTGCGCCCGGTCTGGCCCGACGGAACCGACATCGGTGATGGTGCGCTGGAAGAAGTCGGTGAACATGCCGATGACGTTGGCCGGTGCATGGACCACCAGCGGACCCGTCTCCTTCAGGTCCAGATAGCTCATCGAATAGATCACGTCGGCGTTCGGCGTCGGCACCTGGCACAGGCTGTCCATCCGGTCCTTCCAGATGGGCAGTATGTTGTAGCCCTTGCCGAAGGTGGCCTCGGAGCCGTCGCGCATGCCGATCACGTTCAGCAGCGGCAGCGTGTTGACGTAGGCGCTGATGGCGCTCTGCAGGAAATACTCGTCGCGCAGGGCTTCCGCCTCGGCTGGGCCGAGCCAGTTGCCGTTGTTGATCTGCGCCATCAGCGGCGTGAGCACGCCGCCGGGCAGCGCCGCGGCAGAGGCAGCGGGCGCTGCTGTCGAGTCCGCCGGCGTAGGGCCACCGGTCTGCGCCTGCGCGAGCGTCGCCGCTGGCAGCAGCGCGCTTGCGCTGAGCGCCGCGCGGCGCGAGACGGATGATGCGGTCATGTTCGTGATCCCTGCGTCGTTCAGCGCTTCTCGACCTTCGGCGGTTGCCACGTGCCATCGAGGACCGACTGCTGCCCCCAATAGGCGCGAATGTAGAGGGAGAAATTCTCGTCCGGCGCCGGAATCCAATTGGCCTCCCGCCCCTGGCCGGGATTGTCCTTGCCGGCATAGAGCGTCAGCGACCCATCCTGATTGCGCACCAGATTTGTGTTCTTGGTGCCGAGCGAGAAGCGGTTCAGCGGGTTGGCGTGGAACAGATGCTTGTCGTTATAGAGGGTCATGGACCAGAAGCCGCGTACAGGTGGCGTCTGCCCCGCTGGGAAGGTGATTGCATAACTGCCGGCGCCATGCAGCTGCGTGCCGTCGCCGTCGAGATCGGTGTAGAAGTACTGCGTCTCGTTCGGGCGGTTGTCGAACATGTTCGATTTCGCGGTGCCGAGCCGGTTGAAGTAGTCCACGCCGAACTGCGCGTTGTTTTTCGATCGGTTCCAGTTGTTGCCGGCCGGCACGCCGTTGTGGCGCCATTGGAAGAAGGACGCCACGATCTCGCGTTCCGCCGCGACCGCACTCTCGGTCAGCAGGCGCGCGACGGCCGGGTCAGCCTTCCCGGCGTTGAGCAGCTGTCGAACATTGGCATAGATCGCTTCCTCGCCCGGCTGCGGCGCGATGGCGTCGAGAATCGCAGGCAACTGCTCGAAGAAGCGTTCCGGGTCCACCCACCGGGTCTCCTCACCGTTGGAGGGGGGCACGGGGAAACTCGGCAGCGCCGCGTAGTCCATCGTCTTCATGCGGCCGGTGAATTCGGTCAGCGGATAGACCATGACCTGGTTGATCACCGGGCGGATCGCGCGGCGGTCCTCATCGGTGTCGTTCAGGAAGATGCGCGGGATCGCGTTGGCGAGTTCGGTTGGGCTGCGCACCACCCCGGTGATGCCTTGTGGAACCCGTCCCTGCCAGCGCGGTCCGGCGATCAGGTAGAAGCCGCGCCTGGTGCCATAGGGCTTTCCGAGCTGGCCGAACTGGTCCGATCGGCCGTCATAAAGCGCATAGACCCAAAAACGATCGGCGAAGTCGGGCACCTGGATGACGACCGGCTGCTCGTCCAGGGAGAAGTAGCCATTGCCGTAGACCACGTCCTGGTTCGGGCAGGTGACGAACGTCTCCTCCGGCTTGATGTAGTCGACGAGCATGGCGATGTAGCCTCGCGGCGCCACCGGCACGATGCCGCCATTCAGGCCGATGCGCGGCGCCTGGGTGATAAGCGCGCGGCGGCTCGATTGGTTCACCATCGGCCAGGCCCAGGCATAGGCGAACTGCGCCATGGCACGGATATATCCCTCGGGCATGATCACGCCGTCGGCAGGCTTGGTGACTTGGGCGAAGGTGGCCGGGGTTGCCGAGGTCGGCGCGGCGGCAGATGAGGCGCGGCGCTGCGCTTGCTGAGCCCCTGCGGAAACAGGCACCGCAGCGCCTGCAACGAGCGATGCAGCAGCCAGGGATCGACGTCTGATTGGCATGGCGGTCTCCCACGAAGTCGTGCGTACTGAGTGCGGGCAAAGATTGGGCAATAAAGCCGGCGTGTTGACCACCCGGTTTCTGCACGGCGCAATCACGGTCGTGCCATGCTCGTTACCGGAGGAAATTCTCCAGAAAAACTGCCGCTGTTCAGCCCAGACGTGGGAAAAGCCATGAGCGTCGGCTCCCGGCGCTACCGTCGGAGCTGGCCTATGTCTGGCTTGAGGGCGAAGCAGCCAGTGAGCGCCTCAGGCTGCTCGACCAGATCATACCCTGGCAGAAGCGCCCGGGCCGCTCAAGCAGCCGGTGCCGGCTGATCGATCTGCGACTTCTTCACTCTGCGCGAGGCTCTGACGGACTCAGCACATCATGGCGCGGCGCAATCTCCGGCGACGCGTGCTCAGTTCAATCCAAAGCCTAAGGCGGAGAACGCCTGAGAACATGGGCGCCGCACGATGCGGCATGATGTGCTCCGGCTGCCCAGTAAGCGGGATCCTGTGCCGAGAGCAGCGGGCGACGATGCGGCCGCTGCGAGGCGCCATTGCGGGATCATTTGCCGCGTACGAGTTGTGAAGCGTTGCGCATGGCGTCCACCTCCGAGACACCTGGGGGCACGGGAAACCGGCTGTGCCTGTCCGCTACGGCGAGGTGCCGTCCCGACCTGTCGAGCGGCAGCAGGACGACGCCGGACGTCTGCCGACGCGGTGTTGGGGAGCTGAGCGCGTCTCCGCAGGCCCGCGTCGCCAGATTTCCGGGGCTAAGCGGCTAGCTCCGCGGCCGGATATACGCGTACCGGACGAAAGGATCCTGCGAGAAGGTAACGCTGGTGATCCGCCGGCTGGTGACGATGGTCCGGCCCAGCATGACCAACGGGACACCGGACGAGGCAGAATCCGCCATCTTGTTCTGCATGACCTGATACGCATCGCGCCGCGCCGCCGCGTCGGCCGAATTCCGAAACCGCCCATGCAGCGCATCCGCCTCGGCATCGGCAAAGCGTGCCCAGTTGGTCAGGCCGCTGGTCGGCGTCTTGGAGGCGATGACGAGGTTCGCCAGCGTCGAGGGATCATTCAGCCAGATCACGCCCTCATTCATCAGCATCCCGGTCATTTCCTCGTTCTGACCGTTGATGCGGTTGCGGAAGGCGTCGAGAAGCTGCAACGCCGGTGTCGGCCGCAGATTGGCGGTCACACCGATACCCTTCAACGCATCGGCGATGAGTATGGCGATGTCGTTGTTGTACGGAAGCGCGTTGCTGTACCAGAAATCAAAGGCGAAGTTGGCCTTCCCTGCTTCCGCCAGCAGCGCCTTCGCGCGGTCGGGGTCGAAGGTGTAGCGGGCGAAGCTGTTGTTGCAGGTGATATCTTCCATATTGAAGAAGCAGTCCTGCCGCCGCCCGCGGCCCGACAGTGCGGTACGGATGATGCGGTCGATCGGCATGGCGTAGAGCATCGCCTGGCGCACGCGCACATCGGTGAACGGCTCCTTGTCCATCGCCATGTGGATGCGCAGGACCGAGGGGGTGTTGCCGTTCATTACCGGGAAGCCGGCGGCGGCGAGAGCATCGTATTGCCGGCCGCTGAGCCCTTCCGCCGCATAGTCCACCACGCCACCGCGGATCAGCGAGACGAGGTCGGCATTGCCGCGCACGCGCAGGATCACCTGCTCGAAGGGCGGCTGCCGGCCGGACCAGTGGTTGGGCACGGCGCGGAGCTCAAGCTGCTGTCCCATCGCGCGGTTGGCGACGTAGTAGGGGCCGGTGGTGGCGACGTTGCGCATCATCCACTCATTCGCCCAGGGGTCGGCGGCCGTGGCGTGCTTCTTCACCTCCACGGAATCGACGATGGCGAACTGGAAGAACTTCATCGAGGTCAGTGCCACCGGAATCGCGGTCGGCGTGCCGAGATTGTCGGTGAAGGTGATGCGCACCGTCAGCGGATCGACCGCTTCGATCTGTTCCTGCTTGAAGATGCCGGCGATGCCGGCTTGGTTGCGGCCGTTGCCGACAATGCCGACAAGGCGCGAGAAGCTGTAGCGCACATCCTCCGAGGTCATCGGATTGCCGGTGCCATGGAACCTGATGCCCTGCCGCAGCTTGAAGGTGATGACCGGGCCTTCCACCGTCCAGGATTCCGCGAGCTGCGGCACGACCTCTGTCGGATGTGCCTGCAGCGTGCCGTCGGGCTGCTCGTCGAAGCGCATCTGAACCAGGCGCTCATAGATGTTGACCCCGATCTCCTGATCCTGCTGGCTGCGGGAATCCGCCGGGTCGAGGCTGGAGATATCCGCCGGGATGGCATGCACCAGCGGGCGCTGGCCGGAGCCCTGCGCGAAGGATTCCCGCGCCGTCACGATGGCTGCGCCGGAAGCCACGGCGAGCTTGGCGAAATGTCGGCGATCGAGAGTCATGGCAGGCTTCCCGTGCTGGTGAGGAGGAACGGCATCAGGCGAGGACCACCGGACAGGCCACGGCATGGCCCCCACCGGCGTCGATAAGCGGCGGTCGCCGCGTCGTGCAGGCGGGCTGCTGCATCGGGCAGCGGCCGACCAGGCGGCAGGCATCGGGCGGGTCGATCGGGCTCGGGATCTCGCCGGCGAGGCGCAGGCGCTGCCGCTTCACGCCCCACCGCGCGACCGGTGCCGCCGAGAGCAGGGCGCGCGTATAGGGATGCAGCGGCCGGGCGAAGACATCTTCCGTCCGGCCCGATTCAACGATGCCGCCGAGATACATCACCGCCACGCGGTCAGCCATGTGGCGCACGACCTGGAGGTCGTGGCTGATGAAGAGGTAGGCGAGCTTCAACTCGGCCTGGAGACGCTTGAGCAGCTCGAGCATCTGCCCGCGTACCGAGACGTCGAGCGATGCCGTGGGTTCGTCGAGGATGACGATGTTTGGCTCCGCCGCGAGGGCGCGGGCGATGCCGACCCGCTGGCGCTGCCCACCGCTGAGCTCATGTGGGTAGCGGTCGAGATGCGCCGGCGTCAGCCCGACCATCTCCATCAGCTCTATCGCGCGCTTCTCGCGCTTCGCGAACGGCATGCGCAGATGCAGGCGCAGGGGCTCATGCACGACCTGGCGCACCGTCATGCGCGGGTTGAGCGAGGCGTTCGGGTCCTGGAAGACCATCTGAACTTCGCCATAGAGCTCCGCTAGGCCGAGCGCACCGAGCGAGCGGATCGAGCGCCCATTGATCAGCACGTCGCCGTCGCTGGGTTCGACCAGGCGTAGGGCGCAGCGTGCAAAGGTGGACTTGCCCGAGCCGCTCTCGCCGACCAGGGCCAACGTCTCGCCTTCGGCAAGATCGATGTCGACGCCGCTGAGCGCGACGAGGCGCCGACTGCCGCCCACGGGATAAAGCTTCGTCAGTCCGCTGGTACGCAGGACCACATACGGTTCGGCCCTCATGCCTCGATCATCTCCGGCGTCTCGCCGAGTTGCGAGGCGGCGAGCAGGCGGCGCGTGTAGTCCTGCCGCGGCCGCGTGAAGATCGCTTCGGTGGTGCCGGTCTCGACGACGCGGCCGGCATTCATCACCACGACACGGTCGCAGGTCTCGGCCACCACGCCGAGGTCGTGAGTGATCAGGCAGGCCGTCAGTCCGCGCTCCCGCACCAGGTCGCCGATCAGTTCCATGATCGCCGCCTGGATGGTGACGTCGAGGCCGGTGGTGGGTTCATCGAGTATCAGCAGTTCGGGCTCGCAGACCAGGGCGGCGAGGGCGATCATCGCGCGCTGCGCCATGCCGCCGGAGAACTCATGGGGGTACTGACGCGCGCGGCGTTCCGGTTCGGGGATGGAGACGGCGCGCAGCGCCTCGATGGTGCGCTTCATGGCGCGGGAGGCACTACCGCCGTGATGCAGCCGGTGCACGTCGGCGAGCTGGCGACCGACGGTGAAGACGGGATTCAGCGCGGCGCGCGCATCCTGGAAGACGATGCTGATGCGGCGGCCGCGAATGCCGCGCATCTCCTCCGGCTTCAGGGTGAGCAGGTCACGGCCGTCGAACAGGATGCGCCCGGCGCTACGCTGGAAGGTCGGTGGCTGGATGCCGAGGATGGACAGGGCGGTCAGCGACTTGCCGCTGCCGGTCTCGCCGACGATCGCGGTGACGGTGCCGCGAGGGACCGCAAAGGAGACATCGTGCAGCACCGGCGTCAGCGCGCCGTTCGGCGACCGGAAGGAACCGCTGAGGCCCTCGATCTCGAGCAAGGGCGAACTCATCGCCGACGCCTCGGATCGGCGAGGTCGGCCAGCGCGTCCCCGAGCAGGTAGAAGGCGCCGGTCATGCCAAGGATGGCGAGGCCTGGGAAGAACGACACCCACCATTCGCCCGTCATCACGCCGTCCTGGCCGCGCGCGATCATGTTGCCCCACTCCGGCGTGTTCGGGTTGAGGCCGAGGCCGAGGAAGCCGAGGCTCGCCGTGACCAGCGACACGAAAGCAGCATTGATCGAGGTGAAGGCGAGCAGCGGCCCCATGCTGTTCGGCAGCAGGTGTCGGAAGGCAACCTGCCAGGACCGGTTGCCGACCATCCGTGCCGCTTCGGCATAGGGCCAGTTGCGGCGCGATTGCACCTCGGCCCGCGCGAGCCGCGCATAGTCGGGGATGCCGATGAAGGACAGCACGAGGATGATGTTCAGCACACCGGGCCCGACGGCCTTCACCACAAGCATCGCGAAGAGCACGCCGGGAAAGGCCTGGAAGATCTCCACGCTGCGGGAGATCGCGATATCGGTCGCACCGCCATAGTAGCCGGCGACGACGCCGAGCGCGCTGCCGATCACCAGCGCCAGGATCACCGCTACCAGCGCGATGCCGAGATTGTACTGCGTGCCGGCCATCAGCCGCGACAGCACGTCGCTTCCGAGACGGTCGGTTCCGAGGGGGAACTCCACGCTTGGCGGCAGGAAGCTGTCACCGACGCCGGGTGAAAGCGGATCATACGGCGTCCAGACCAGCGATATCAGCGCCAGGGCGACATAGGCCCCGAGGATGCAGAGGCCGATGCGCATCGACCAGGCCAGCGGCGCGCGGGTCATGCGTGGCGCATCCGCGGATCGATGACGATGTAGAGAACGTCGACCAGCAGGAAGGTGATGACGTAGAGCAGCGCCGCATAGATCACGAAGCCCTGCAGCGCGGCGAAGTCGGACCCTTCGATTGCCTGCAACGCATACTGACCAAGGCCCGGCCAGCCGAAGATCGATTCCAGCAGCACGGCGCCGCCGAACACGTTCCCGGCCAGCACGCCGATCAGGGTGATGACGGGCAGCAAGGCGTTGCGCAGGGCGTAGCGGAACCACAGCACGCGCTCGCCATGACCCATCGCGACGGCGGTGCGGATGTAGTCGCTCTGCAAGGCCTCCACCATCGAGGCGCGCGTGACGCGCGCGATCGGGGCCATAGATGCGATGGCGAGGGTGACTGCCGGCAGGACGAGCTGCCACAGTGCCAGCCGCCACGATGACCAGTCGCCCAGCAGCGCCAGATCAATCAGCATGAAGCCGGTGATGGGTTCCGGCGGCCTAACCTCGATCGGCAGGCGCCCCACGGGCCCAGGGAACCAGCCGAGGGTGACGAAGAAGATCCAGATCAACACCAGGCCGATCCAGAACTGCGGCAGCGCCATGCCGGCCAGCGTGAAGCCGCGGACCAGGAAGTCCGGTACGCGTTCCCGCTTCACCGCCGCGAAGACGCCGAGCGGAATGCCGATCAGGGCGCCGAGGCCGAGGCCCGTCAGGCCGAGTTCGAGCGTCGCTGGCAGGCGCTCCGTCAGATCCGTCGAAACGGCCTGGTTGGTCGAGAACGAGATGCCGAAATCGAAGCGCGCGACGTCGGCCAGGTAGCGCAGATACTGCATCCACATCGGATCGGCGAGGCCGAGCCTTTCGCGGATCTGCGCACGGAGTTCGTCGGTCGCCTCCGGCGGCGCGAATAGCTCGGTGGGATCTCCGCCGAACAACCGCGCCGTGATGAAGGTGATGGTGACGACCCCGAGCGCGACCGGCAGCGCCCAGAGCAGCCGCTGCAGGATCAGCCGGATCATCGCGCGGCCATCCTTCCTAGAATTCCATCATGTTGTCGCGGAAATGCGCGTGGCTGTAGGCCGAGCGCACCGCGCCGCGCTTCTGCAGCACCGGGACGAGACCTTCGGTCACCTCCATGACGTAGCGGCGGTTGAGCGGACCGGCTATGATGTAGCCGTCGCCGCCGACCTCCTCGATGATGTCGATCATCTGCGACGCGACGGAATCCGGCGTGCCGCAGATGCGATCGTAGCCATGGCTGTAGTTGCGCACGATCTCGCGCAGGGTGCTGCCCTGGGCGAGGAATTGGCGCAGCGTGCCCTGCTGACCGTTCGTCGTGAGTTCGGCGAGCGGCGTGTCGAGATCGAACTGCGCGAAGTCGATATCGGTCAGGCTGGACATGCCGGCCAGCACCACCTCGGGCGCCGCATCCTTCGCGGCCAGCTTGCGCTGCAGGCGCTCCTTTGCCTCCTGCTCGGTCTCGCCGAGGGTCGGCATCATCATGAACACGACCTTGCAACTGTCGGGATCGCGGCCCTCGGCGGCGACGCGCTTGCGCATGTCGGCGCGGAAGGCCTTCATCTCCGGTACCGAGTTGAAGGCCGCGAGCACCACGTCGATGTGCTTGGCGGCGAAGGCGCGGCCCTGGGGCGAACCGCCTGCCTGCATCAGCACCGGCTGACCCTGCGGCGAGCGCGCCGTGTTCAGTGGACCGCGGGAGGCGAAAAAGCGCCCCTTGTAGTCCACCGTGCGCACTTTGCATGGATCGACAAAGATGCCGCGCTCCTCATCCATCACCACCGCGTCGGGCTCCCAGGAGCCCCAGAGCTGCTTGACGACATCGACGAACTCGGCGGCCATCTCGTAGCGCGCGTGGTGTTCGAGGTGAGCGTCCATGCCGAAATTCTGCGCGGCGCGCTCCGCGGTCGACGTGACGAAGTTGCAGCCGATCCGACCCTCCGACATCAGGTCGAGCGTGGCGACCTGCCGTGCCAGCAGATAGGGCGGATAGAAGGAGGTGGAGATCGTCGGCACGATGCCGAGATTCTTCGTCAGGTAGGCAAGCACCGAGACGAGCGGCATCGGGTCGTTCTTCGGGGCTCGCAGCGCACGCTCAAGGTAGAACTGAGTGGATCCGCCGTAGTTGTCCGGGACGAAGAGTGAGTCTTCCATCATCAGGAAGTCGAAGCATGCGCGCTCGATAGCGCGGGCGAGATCGATCTGCAGATCGGGCTTTGCCCAGTCGCGCGCGGAGCGCCCGGTCCAGGGCTGGTTCCAGCCATGGACGCCGAAGCTGTTGCCGACGAACCAACCGAGGTGGAACGGCCGCGGCATCAGCCGATCACCATCTGGCGCGGCGCGACCATAACAACAGGATCAGGTTTCATGCGCATCCCCGGCACGTGACGAGGAAAGCCTACGAATGGCGGGCGCCGTGTGTCACCCGGCTTGCTGCCGCTAATTCAAGCAACCGTGACAGGTTTGATCGACCGCAGTGCATCCGCTGCTCTCGATGGTCGAATTATCGGCAAGTCCGACCTGTTCAGGCCCCCATGCGACGATAGGCTGAGCGTTGCAACGTCCTGGAGATGTCGATGTCCGACCCCCTCGCTCGCGACCTGATTGGCTATGGCGAGCACCCTCCGCACCCGCAGTGGCCGGGCAATGCGCGCGTCGCAGTCAACTTCGTGATGAACTACGAGGAGGGATCCGAGAATTCCTTCCTCGATGGCGACGGCCGATCGGAAGGCAGCTCCGCCGAGGCGCTGCAATCACCCGTGCCGAAGGGCGAACGCGACCTCGCCATGGAAGGCATGTTCGAATTCGGGTCGCGCGTCGGCTTCTGGCGGATCATGCGCCTGTTCGAGAAGCGCAACATCAACATGACCATCTTCGCCTGTGCGCTGGCGCTGGAACGCCATCCGCCCGCCGCTGCGGCGATCAAGGAAGCGGGTCATGACATCTGCTGCCATGGCTGGCGCTGGATCGAGCATTTCAAGCTGACGCGGGAGCAGGAACGGGAGCACATCCAGCTCGCGATCCAGAGCCTCCAGAAGACCATGGGCGAGCGCCCCTATGGCTGGTACTGCCGCTACGGACCCAGCGTGAACACCCGCGCTTTGCTGATGGAGGAAGGCGGCTTCCTTTACGACAGCGACTGCTACAATGACGAATTGCCCTACTGGGTGCTGCAGGATGGCGAGCCGCGACTGGTGGTGCCCTATTCGCTCGTCACCAATGACAGCAAGTTCAACCGCGGCATGTTCGCGACCGCGGATGACTACTTCACCTTCCTGCGCGACCAGTTCGACATGCTGTACGAGGAAGGCGAGACGCAGCCGAAGATGATGTCCTGCGGCCTGCACATGCGCACCATCGGCCACCCGGCGCGCGCGATCGGGCTGGCGCGCTTCCTCGACTACATCCAGTCGCATGACCGCGTGTGGATCGCCCGCCGAATCGACATCGCCGAGCATTGGCGCAAGACCTTCCCCTACAAGCCCGGGATGGAACAGATCGCGAAGGTGGGCTCGTGACCCGCGTCCTGCACCTGGAACCTCTGACGGCGGAGGCCTTCGCACCGTTCGGCGATGTCGTCGAACCGCCGGCAGCCGGCGAAAGGCTGTCGCTGGCCGGCTCATTGCAGGGATTGGACGGAGCCGTGCAGCCGCGCCTGTCCTTCAACAACGCCGCGCCTTGGTCGCTGCCGCTGACGGCGACGAAGATGGAGCGGCACAACCGGACATCCCAGTGCTTCGTTCCGATGGATGTCTCGCGATGGGTGGTGATGGTCGCACCCGACAAGGGGGGCAGGCCCGACCCCGCAAAGCTTCGGGCGTTCCTTGTCCGCGGCGACCAGGCAGTCAATTACCGACTAGGGACCTGGCATCACCCCCTGCGTCCTTTGGATCAGCCTGGCCGGTTCGCGGTCTTGATGTGGACGACCGGCGACCGGGCGAACGATGAGGAGTGGTCGGATCTGCCCGAGGAAATCGCGATCGAGGAACCGTAGCCGCTGCGGCGGACGAAGCAGCTTTCGGAGAATCGAAGCTGCTGTCGGTTGGCGACTGGATGAGGTGGAAACACGCGGGGTTATTGGCGCTGGCATTCCACCCGGAATGCCAGACGACCACAGGGAGCAGCGCCAGCACGTCGGCCACGGGAATCGGGCGGAGTGTTCACCGCCTTCATGCGCGACGCCGCGCAGGGTCTCGCTGATCCATTGCCGCGATGCCCTTGATCTCATGGCATGAGCCTCACGGTCGGCACCCGGCTCATCGGATGCCTCGCGGATCGCGGCGTGGACCGCTCCCTAGCCGCCACGTCGCCGTCGGCCATCCCGGGAATCTTCGCGGCGCTCATGCGCTTTCGCCCAGTACGGCAGCAAGCTCCGACGCGCGAATTGCCCCTCGAAGCGCGCGGGGCCTATCACATCAGTGACGCGGCCCCGCTGAATGGAAGCCACCGCAGTCTCGCAGCACCGTAGCGGCCGCTTCGGCGCAGTGCGGCCAAAGCAGCGCCCCGCCAATCTCACCGCCACATGCTTCGCATCTGGGCCGCGATATCGATACGCGGGCCGGCGGCAGGCCGGACAGCGGACGAGACGTCCCGGCACCCCGGCCAGCTCACATAGTCGAAGTGATCGAGGATCTCGCGAGGAATGAAGCGGGTGCGTGACGCGTAGACGTGCCGATCGCCCTTGGCTCGCTGCGAATGCGTGTAGAAGCGCTGAGGCAGGATCAGATGCAGGCTGTCCTTCGCGCGCGTCATCGCGACATAGAGCAGCCGACGCTCTTCCTCGATGTCTGCCGTCGTGCCGGTACCGAGATCGGACGGCATGCAGCCATCGACGGCGTTCAGCAGGAAGACCGACCGCCACTCCTGCCCCTTCGCCGAATGGATCGTCGACAGGACCAGGTAGTCGTTGTCGAGCGACGGGACGCCCGATTTGTCGCTGGTCGCCGCCGGCGGGTCGAGGGTCAGTTCGGTCAGGAACCGCTCGCGCGAGGGATAGCCCGCGGCGATGCCCTGCAACTGAAGCAGGTCCGCAAGCCGCGTCGATGCGTCATCATGCTGGCGCTCCAGCACGGGCTCATACCAGGCACGCACGATATCGAGTTCCGTCGGCCACGCCGATGCGCGGCCACGCAGCGCGGTCAATAGGGCGACGAGACCTTGCCATTCCTCCCCGATGCGCGACGGCGCGGGGAACTCGGCTAGCGCACCGATCGGATCGGGCGCCGTGCTCATCACCGCCAAGGCGCGCCGTGCCGTCGCCGGCCCTGCACCCGGCACCAGCAGCATGACGCGGAAGCCCGCAACGAGGTCGCGCGGATTCTGCGCGAAGCGCAGCAGCGCCAGCACATCCTTCACATGCGCGCTGTCCAGGAACTTCAGCCCCCCGAACTTCACGAAGGGTATGCGCCGGCGCGTCAACTCGACCTCGAGGACCGCGCTGTGGCTCGCCGTGCGGAACAGCACGGCCTGCTGCTTCAGCGTCGCGCCCGCCTCCCGGTTCTCGAGCACCTGGGTCGCAATGAACCGCGCCTGCTCCATGTCGTCGCGTACCGTGACCAGCTCCGGCCGCGCCGCTCCCGTGCGATCCGTCCAGAGGTTCTTCGTGAACCTCTCCTTCGCGAATCCGATGACGGCGTTCGCGGCATCGAGAATCGGCTTCGTCGATCGGTAATTGCGATCCAGCGTGACGATCTCCGCCGGTGGGTCGAAGGCGGCCGGGAAGCCGAGGATGTTGCGCACCGTCGCGGCGCGGAAGCCGTAGATCGACTGCGCATCGTCCCCCACCACCGTCAGGCCGCGCCCATCCGGCTTCATCGTCAACAGGATGCTGGCCTGGAGGCGATTGGTGTCCTGGTACTCATCCACCAGCACGTGATCGAAGCGCGCGCCAATCTGCACCGCGAGGCCCGGGTCGGCCTGCATCCGCGCCCAGTAGAGCAGCAGGTCGTCGAAATCGAGCACGCCCTGCGCCTGCTTCGCGTCGACATAGGCCGCGAACAGGGTCCGGAGTTCGCCGTCCCAGGATGCACACCATGGAAAGGCCTCCTTCAGCACATCGGCCAAGGCGGCGCCGCTGTTGACGACCCGGGAATAGATCTCGAGGCAGGTCGCCTTCGTCGGAAACCGGCGCTCCATCCGTGAGTAGCCGAGGTCGTCACGGGCCAGATTCATGAGGTCGGCGGAATCCTCGCGATCATGGATCGAGAAGTCCGGCATCAGGCCGATCTGATCCGCATAGTCACGCAGCAACCGGACACCGATGCTGTGGAACGTGCCGGCCCAGGGCAGGCCCGCGGCCAGGATGCCGGCGCGCTCACCCATGACCTGCCGGCAGATCGCTTCGGCCCGGCGCGTGAGGTCGCTCGCCGCCCGGCGGGAAAACGTCATCAGCAGGATGCGGTCCGGGTCGGCGCCGTTCACCAGCAGATGCGCCACGCGATGCGCGATGGTGTTGGTCTTGCCCGATCCGGCGCCGGCAATGACCAGCAGCGGGCCCGGGAACAGGTTGCCCGCCCCCAGCCCGAACTCCACCGCGCGCCGCTGGTCGGGATTCAACCGTTCGAGATAGGCCGCGGTCATGAAGTGAATCGGAACATCGCGCCGCCAAGTCTCTCAGTTTCCCGTTTTGTTCGCAATCCGCCCGTTGTCTCGTATCGGCTAACCCCGGGGCACTCCTCCCGACCGGCCCCTTACGCGAACCTGGCAACCGGAACGACATCAGCGGCCCACGCGCCGTGCGCCGCCACTCTCCCCGTCCATCACCCTGCCGCCGGCAACCGCCCTCCGCGGCTGGCGTTAGCGTTTGGTCGTCAGTCACTTGGCAGGCCGGGAGTGGCAATGCCACAAATCTTCTCCTCGAGGGCCGATCGCCTGCTGCGGATGGCGATGCTGGCGGCCCTCGCGGCCACGTTGCTGGCGTCGGTTGTGGCGTTCGCGCACGCGCGGTTCGGTGGCGTGTGGGCACTTGGCCAGCCGGCGTCTCAGCCGATCCCGTTCAGCCATGCCGTCCATGCCGGCGGCCTGGGCCTCGATTGCCGCTTTTGCCATGCCGCCGTGGAAACCGGCCCCCAGGCTGGCATGCCGACTGCCGAGACCTGCCTCGCGTGCCACACGCGAGTCTGGAACGTGACCGCGCAGTTCGCGCCGCTCGCCACGGCGCTCGCACAGGACACGCCCGTCACCTGGGCTTCGACGCATCGCTTGCCGGAGCATGTCCGCTTCCACCACGGCGCGCATGTGCAGGCGGGCGTCACGTGCCAGACCTGCCACGGGCAAGTCTGGGAGATGCCTCGCACTGTCAAAGCCGAGCCCCTGTCGATGGGCTGGTGCATCGACTGCCACCGCGACCCGGCACCGCGCCAGGGCCCGGTCGAACATGTCTTCACTCGTGACGCGTCGTCCGGTCCGCCGCCGGAGCCTCGCTTCGGCCTCGCCGCGCATCCGGTGCTCCATCAGGGCGTCTCGGTCTCGGCGCTTACGAATTGCTCGACATGCCACCGGTGAGCCAACCACGCCGTCGCGATGCTCTGCTGATGAGCGCCAGCGTCGCGCTCGCCGCCGCTGGCTGCGACGGGCCGGAGGAGCATGGCCATCCGCTGCACGCGAGAGCGCGCGGCACGGAACAGGAGGCGGCGAGCTACGCCAGCGTGCTGGATCTGGAAGGGCTCGGTCGGGGCGTACTGGTGCGCACGCGCGGCGGTCACGCGGTCAAGATCGAGGGCAATCCGCAGCACCCGGCGAGTCTCGGCGCCACCGACATCTTCGCCGAGGCGGCTGTGCTCTCGCTGCACGACCCCGAAAGGTCCCAGCGGATTCGCCACGATGGCGCCCCGCAGATGCCCCGGCAACTCAACGCCGCTCTCGCCGCCGCTCGCGACGCGCTGCCGCCTGACGGCGCCGGGCTGCGGCTGCTGACCGGGCCGCTCGCTTCGCCCACCCTGGCACGGCTGATCGGGGAGGTGCTGAACCTCTATCCTGGCGCCCGTTGGCATCGATGCGATCCACTGGCCGACGACGCGGCGCTGGATGGCTCGCTCGCGGCCTTCGGGCGGCCGGTCGCCGTCCTTCCGGACCTCGCCCGCGCGCGCGCGGTCCTGTGCCTCGGCGCTGATCCGCTCGGGCCCGGACCGGCGCAATTGCGGCAGGCGCGGGACTGGAGCGTCGCGCGTCGCAACGGCCGCGCCGCCGGTGCGCTGCCGCATCTGTTTGTCGCAGAGGCCTCGCCCAGCCTGACCGGCGCCCGCGCCGATCGCCGGATCCCGCTGCACCCGGCCGAGGCCGAGTCCTTCGCCCGTGCCGTGGCCGCGACGCTCGGCGTGCCGGGTTTGGCATCCTCCGGCTCACATGCGGCGGCGGCGGGGGTCGCGGAGGCGCTACGATCGGCAGGCCAGGCCGGCCTGGTCTTGGCCGGACGCGGTCAGTCGCCGGCGGTTCACGCGCTGGCGCACGCCATGAACCACACGCTGGGCGCCGCCGGCACCGCGCTGCGGCTGACCGCCCCGCCAATGGCCCGCCCGGAGCGGATGACGGCCTCGCTCGCCGCGCTCGTGGCGGACATGGTGGCCGGCCAGGTGACGCATCTCCTCATTCTCGGCTCCAATCCGGTCCAGGAAGCCCCGGCAGCGCTTGGCTTTGCCGATGCATTGCGCCGCGTCGGCGTCACCTTGCATGCCGGACTCTGGTTCGATGAGACAGCGCAACGCTGCCACTGGCACGTGCCGCTGCGCCATCCGCTCGAAGCGTGGGGGGATTCCCGCGCCTTCGACGGTACGCCGGCCATTCGTCAGCCGGTGACGCGGCCGTTGGTCGAAGTCGCGTACGAAGAAGCGTCGCTGCTGAGCGCCCTGCTCGGCACGCCGCTCACGGCCCGCGCGGCGGTCACCGCCACTTGGCGCGATGTCTGGGGGGAGGAGAGCTTCGAATCGCGCTGGGCCGAGGCGCTGGAGACCGGCACCGCCGGGGGGCCTGCCCCGGCTATCGCACCGCCGCTGGATCCCGGATGGGATCGGCCGGGCCGCCCACCATCAACTGGCCTTACCGCCATATTCGCCCCTGATCCCGGTCTGCGCGAAGACGCCCAGAACGCCTGGTTGCAGGAGATGCCACGCCCCATGACCGGGATCGCCTGGGGCAATGCCGCCCTGTTCGACCCGCAGACTGCCGAGCGGCTCGCCCTCTCCCCCGGCGATGAGGTGGAACTGATCCTCGATGGCCGCCGGGTGCTTGCCGCCTGCTGGCCTACGCCCGGCCAGGCGCCCGGCTGCGTCACGCTGCCGCTGGGCGGGGGCCGGGCGGCAGCGGGTGCGGTCGGCTCGGAGCGCGGCTTCGATGCCAATCTCCTGCGCCCGGCCGACGGCGCCTGGTTGGCCGGCGGCCTCGAAGTGCGACCGACCGGGCGGCGCGCCGCGCTGGTCGCCACTGCCCCGCCGCACCGGCCGGACGGATCGGGGGCGGTGCCGAGGCTGCGCGCTGGGGAGGAGTTGCCGCCGATCACCCCGCAGGCCTCCCTGCATCCGTCGTGGCCGCAGCCCGGCCGCGCCTGGGCCATGGTGATCGACGTCGATGCCTGCATCGGCTGCAACGCCTGCGCCGTCGCCTGTCAGGCGGAGAACAACGTCCCGGTCGTAGGACCCGCGGAGTTGGCGCGTGGCCGCGGCATGCACTGGCTGCGCATCGACCGCCACGACCATCCGCAGGCGCCAGCCGCAAGCTTCCAGCCGGTGCCCTGCATGCACTGCGAGAAGGCCCCCTGCGAACCGGTCTGTCCGGTCAACGCCACCGTGCACGACAATGAGGGGCTGAACGTGATGGTCCATGCGCGCTGCATCGGCACGCGCACCTGCTCGAACAACTGCCCCTACAAGGTTCGCCGCTTCAATTGGAACGATCACCGCCCCAGCCTGGATACGGCGCGCCGCAACGTGGAGGTGCCGCTGCGCCCGCGCGGGGTGATGGAGAAATGCACCTATTGCAGCCACCGCATTTCGGCCGCGCGCAGCGCAGCCGCGGTCGAGGGCCGCGCCCTGCGCGACGGCGAGATCGAGACCGCCTGCCAGCGCGCCTGTCCAACCCAGGCCATCACCTTCGGCGACCTCAACGCTGACGACAGTGCGGTCGCGGCCCAGCGACGGGACGGGCGCAGCTACGCGCTGCTGGAGCATCTCGGCACGCGGCCGCGCACCACCTACCTCGCGCCTGTCGTGCCCGGCGATACGACATGAGCACCTCGACCGCGCCGGTCGTCGCCGCAGCGCTGCGGCCGGGCGGCTGGGGCTTTGGCGTCGGCATCCTGCTCTCCCTTGCCGGTGTCGCGGTGCTGGGCGCGGCAATCGCCGCGCTCCTCGTGCTGGGCGTGGGTGTCTGGGGAAACAACATCCCCTTCGTCTGGGGCTTCGACCTGATCGCCTATGCCTGGTGGATCGGCATCGCCAATGCCGCGAGTCTGTTCGCCGCCGTGCTGGTGTTGCGACGGCACAACCTGCGCACCGCCGTCAACCGCTTCGCCGAGGCCGTGGCGCTGGCCGCCGTGCTGGCCGCCGCACTCTATCCGATCCTGCATCTCGGCCGGCCCTGGCTGTTCTACTGGACCATCCCCTATCCCGCGACGACCGGCCTCTGGCCACAATTCGGCAGCCCGTTGGTATGGGACTTCTGGGGCATCATGGCGCATGTCGTGGTCACCTCGCTGTTCTGGTTCATCGGGCTGATCCCCGATCTCGCGACGCTGCGCGACCGCGCGGCAACGCAGGGCCGCCGCAGGCTTGCCCGCGCCTACGGGCTGGCGGCGCTCGGCTGGCGCGGCTCGGTCGTCCACTGGCACCGGCACCAGGCGGCTTACCGGCTGGTGGCAGCGCTGGTGCTGCCACTGCTGCTCTCGGCGCAGACCGTGGTGGCGCTCGAATTCGCCGCCACGCTCGTGCCCGCCTGGCACGAGGCCCGGCTGCCGGTGCACCTGGTGGTGACCGGTCTGCCCGCGGGCCTCGGCGTGGTGCTGGCCATGGCAGCGGTGCTGCGGCGCGCGCTGTCGCTAGAGCGCATCATCGATGCGGTGGACATGGATCTGCTGGCGCGGCTGCTGGCCTGCGCCGCCCTGGCCTCGGGCGCGGCCTATGTGCATGAGCTGGTGAACGGGCTGCTGATTGCCGACGGCGCGCCGCGCGAAGCGTTCCTGGCGCGCATCTCTGGCGCCGGCGCGTTGTCCTACTGGGGCGCGGTGGTGCTCGGGGCGCTGCTGCCGCAGGTGCTCTGGCGGCGCGACCTCCGCATGAAGGACTGGGTGGTCATACCGGTCGGCATGCTGGCTGCGGCGGGCGTCTGGCTCGACCGTTGGTCGCTGTTGGTGGGCGGCCTGCTGCGCGACCATCTGCCGGTGCACGCCGTGCCCTATGTACCGACGCCGGCCGAATGGGCACTGCTGGGTGGCAGCGCCGCACTCTTCGCTCTCGTGCTGCTGCTGTTCGGCCGGGTCATTCCGGTGGTGGCGATGTTCGAGATCCGCCATGAGGAGACGGAGGCCCAGGCTTTGGAGGAGCAGCGATGAGCGCTCCCTCCCCCTACGGCGCCATCGCCGAGTTCGGTGACGCGGATCGCATGGTCGCCGCCATCCGCCACGCCCGCGCGGCCGGCTGGTCGAGGATGGAAGCGCATGCGCCGCATCCGGTGCCCGAGGCAGCGGTCGCACTTGGCGCGCATGCGGCGCCGGTCGGCTGGATCGCCCTCGCATCCGGGCTCGCCGGGGCGGCGATCGCCTTTGGGACACAATGGTATCTCTCGGTGCACGACTATCCGCTGAATGTCGGCGGTCGGCCGCCGCAGGCCTGGCCCGTCTTCCTGCCCGCGGCCTATATCGTCGGGGTGCTCTGGGCGGCGGCGGCGGCGCTGCTCGGCATGCTGTGGCTGAACGGATTGCCACGGCTGCATCATCCGGTCTTCTTCGCGCGGAGCATCCATCGCGCCAGCCAGGACCGCTACTTCCTCCATCTGCTGGCGGAGGATCCGCTCTTCGAACCGCAAGCGGCGCTGGTGTTCCTGCACAGCCTCTCCCCGCTGCGCGCAAGCCTGGTGCGGGCGGCATGACCCGCGCGCTGGCCACTCTGCTGTTGCTCCTCGCCGCCTGCGACGGCTGGCCGGAAAGCGCTCCGCCGCCGCCGCCTTCCGCAGCACCCGAAGGGGCCATACCGCGTGGAGAGGCCGCCCGCCGTGCCGCGCTGGCGCCTCCTGGACCACCCGTGGACGCAGCGCTGCTGGCCGAAGGGGCGGAACGCTACGCTATCTTCTGCACCCCCTGCCACGGCGCCGGAGGGCAGGGCGACGGCGTGGTGGTCGCCCGCGGCCACCCCGCTATTCCACCGCTGCCGGGCGACGTGGACAGGACCATGGCGGCGATCGCCGGCAACCTCGCCGGCGCCCATCCGGTCGCGGACCGGCTGGACCCGCGGCAACGCTGGGCGGTCGCGCGCTACATCGCCACGCTGCGGGGCGAGTGATGGCGCCGCTCATCGCGCCGTGGGCGCAGGCCTGGCTGCCGGCCTTCATCCTGGCGGCCGGGCTGACGATGGGGGCCATGGCAGCCCTCGCGGTCGGCCACCTGCTGGGCGAGGCCTGGCTGGAGCCGCTGCGCCCCCCGCTCGCCGTCATGGCGCGGGGCGCGCCCATCCTGTTGCTCCTGGCACTGCCGCTGCTGCTCGCCGCCCCCGCCCTGTATCCCTGGGCCGCCGCGCCCGTCGCTGGCTGGTACGATCCTGGGCTCCTGATGTTGCGCGGGCTGGCGGTCCTGCTGCTATGGATCGCGCTTGGGCGGATGGTGGCCCACCGGCGGCTGCGGGGCCGCATGGCCGGCGGCGCGCTGCTGCTTCTGGTGCTGACCGGCGCGGTGTTCATGCAGGACTGGGCACTGTCGCGAGACACCGATGGAGCCGGCAGCCTTCAGGGGCTGACGCTGGTCGTGCAGCAGGCGGGCGCCGCCATGGCGCTGGCGACGCTGCTGGCAGCCCGCGGTGGCACGGTTGGCGAAGAGGCACGCACTGGGCTCGAGCGGGCGCTACTGAGCTTCGCCATGGCGACGCTCTGGCTCCGCTTCGTACAGTACATCGTGGTCTATGCGGCGGACCTACCGCCGGAAGCTGCCTGGTATCTGCGGCGCTCCCAGGGAATCTGGGGCTGGCTCGAGGGCGGTGTTGGTCTCCCGGCGCTGCTGGCGGCGATCGGGCTCGCGCTGGTGCCGCAATGGCGGCGATGGCGTTTCGCGGCAGTCAGCCTGCTGCTGCTGGTACAGTATGTCGTGCACGTCTCCTGGGTGGTCCGGCCCGACAAGGCGCCGGCCGCCGCACCGACGTCGCTCCTGGCGGAGTTCGTGGTCCCGGTCGTCGTGGTGCTGGCGCTCGCCGCCGCATGGCTCCCTTTGTGGCGGGAGGCTGGCTCCCGTTCCTGACCCGACGCTCCTCGCGGTCCGACGCAGGCATCCTTTCGGGCTCTCGCGCGTTGGCCCAGCGACAGGGCGGGAGTTCCGAGGGGCATGGGCGAGTGGACGCTGGAAAGCTCCTGGCAGACCTATTGCGGAAATCCACCGGCGCCTGGCGGTGCGGAATGGAACTGGGACTTCTGGCTCGGCGGGGCACTCGCGGCGGGTCTCGCGCTGGCCTGGTCGCGAAGCGCGGATAGACGTGCGCTGCTGATTGGCTGGGTGTTGTTGGCGTTCGCGCTGGTGTCTCCGCTTTGCAACTTGTCGGTCGCGCTGTTCTCGGCCCGGGTCGGGCAGCATCTCGTCATCCTGCTTGCGGCCGCGCCGCTCTTGGCGCTCGGGCTTTCGGCGCCGCGGCGACCCCAGGCGCCGGGCGGAATCGCGGCCGCCGCGGCCTGCTTCGCAGTACTGCTTTGGGTATGGCACCTGCCGGGTCCCTATGTGGCGACCTTCCGGTCGGACGTTGCCTACTGGGTCATGCATCTCAGCCTGCTGGGGGCTGGCATCTGGCTATGGCGCGGTCTGCTGCTCGCGGCGGCCACGCGGCCGGAAGCGGTGCTGCCGGCCGGCATCGCCACCGCGGCGCAGATGAGCGCGCTTGGCGCCTTCCTGACCTTCGCCCCGCGCGCGCTCTTTCCCCCGCACGCCTACACGACCCTGGCCTGGGGCCTGACACCGCTGGAGGACCAGCAGCTCGGCGGGTTGCTGATGTGGGTGCCGGGAGGGCTCGCCTTCGCGGGCGTGGCGATGGGCGCGCTGGTCATGGCGATGCGGCGCGGGCGCTTTGCGGCGTGAGGCGGCCCGCCGCCCTTGCCATGGTGGCGCTGGCGGGCTGCTCGGGCGCGCAAACGCCGCTGGACCCATGGGGCATCCAGGCGGCACGCATCGCTGAGCTGACCCACGTTCTGTTCATCGGCGGCACGGTCATCTTCGTACTGACCATGGGGTTTCTGGCAGCCGCCCTGCTGGCGCCCGGCCGGGTGCGGGAGCGGATCGGATCGCGGCGCTTCGTCGTCGGCGGAGGCATCGTGTTCCCGGTCGTCACCCTGGCGGCGCTGCTGGTCTACTCGCTCGGCGTCTCGCGCGCGCTGACCCTGCCGTTGGGGCCGGCGCCGCTGCGCGTCGAAATCATCGGCCGCCAATACTGGTGGGAGGTGCGCTACCCAGATCTCGGCGCGGGCGCCGTCACCGCGAACCAACTGCACCTGCCAGTCGGGCGCGAGATCGAGCTGCTGCTGACCTCCGCCGACGTGATCCACAGCGTCTGGATTCCGAATCTGCACGGCAAGATGGACATGATCCCCGGACGCGTGAACCGCCAGCGGCTGCGGGTGGATCGCACCGGCGTGCTGCGTGGGCAATGCGCCGAGTTCTGCGGCCTGCAACACAGCATCATGGCCTTCTGGGTGGTTGCGCAGGAACCGGCGGAGTTCGACGCCTGGGTTGCCCGCCAGCAGGCGCCGGTACCTCCGCCGGCGGACGAAGAACAGGCGCGCGGCATGCAGGTGTTCGGCGAGGCCGGTTGCGGTGCCTGCCACACCGTGCGCGGCACCGAGTTCCAGGGCCGCCTGGCGCCCGACCTGTCGCGTGTCGGCTCGCGCCTGTCGCTGGCCGCCGGTGCGCTCGACAACCATCGCGGCACGATGGCGGGCTGGATCGCCGGGGCGCAGGACATCAAGCCGGGCAATGCCATGCCGGCCTATGGGCGGTCACTGGAGGGCACCGATCTGCTGGCGGTGGCAGCGTGGCTGGAGGCGCTGAGATGAGCGCCGATCATCATGCATCGGAGCGCCTGCCCAACCCCCTGCCGCGCCCACCGGACGAACTCGGCCGGCTCCGCGCCGCCTGGCAGCGGCCCCGGGGCTGGCGCGTCATCGGCGAGATCAACAACAACCTGATCGGCCCGCTGTTCGTGGTGACGGCGCTGCTGTTCCTGACGCTGGCGGGGCTGCTGGGCGTGCTGATGCGCGTGCAGCTGGCGATGCCGGGCCTGACCATCATCGACCCGGCGACCTACAATCAGGTCTTCACCATGCATGGCACGGTGATGATGTTCCTGTTCGCCGTGCCGGCAGTGGAGGCGGTCGGGATCACGCTGCTGCCGGGCATGCTCGGCGCGCGGGAACTGCCGACGCCGCGGCTCGGCGCCTATGCCTACTGGATCTACCTGATCGGCGGACTGGCCTTCTTCAGCTCGCTGTTCTTCGGCGTCGCGCCGGACGGCGGCTGGTTCATGTACCCGCCGCTGACCAGCAAAGAGCATTCGCCGGGCGTCAACACCGACATGTACCTGCTCGGCATCGGCTTCATCGAGATATCGGCCATCGCCGGCGCTATCGAGTTGATCGTAGGCATCCTGCGCTGCCGCGCGCCCGGGATGACGCTGGGGCGCATGCCGATCTTCGCCTGGGCGATGCTGGTCTTTGCCGCGATGGTGGTCTTTGCCTTCCCGGCGGTGATCGTGGCGAGCACGCTGCTCGAACTCGAACGTGCCTTCGGCTGGCCGTTCTTCCTGCCCGAGCGCGGCGGCGACCCGCTGCTGTGGCAGCACCTGTTCTGGTTCTTCGGTCACCCGGAGGTCTACGTCATCTTCCTGCCGGCGGCGGGCATGGTCTCGATGATTGTGCCGGCCATGGCGGGCACGGCGCTGCTGGCGCATGGGCTCGTGGTGACGGCGCTGGTGGGCACCGCCTTCCTCAGCTTCGGGCTGTGGGTGCACCATATGTACGCGACCGGCATCCCGGGGCTGAGCCTGGCCTATTTCTCCGCCGCGGGCTTCGCTGTGTCGGTGCCCTCGGGGCTGCAGGTCTTCGCCTGGATCGGAACATTCGCGGATGGCAAGCGCGTGCGCATCGCCACACCGACATTGTTCGTCTTCGGCTTCCTGTTCATCTTCGTGCTGGGCGGACTGACCGGGGTGATGGCCTCAGTCACGCCCTTCGACTGGCAGGCGCACGACACTTATTTCATCGTGGCGCACCTGCACTACGTGCTGATCGGCGGCATGGTCTTCCCGCTCCTGGCTGCGCTGTACTACTGGGCGCCGGCGATCGGCACGCCGCTGTCCGAACGGCTCGGCCGATGGGCGTTCTGGCTGCTGTTCCTCGGCACCAACCTGACCTTCTTCCCGATGCACATCGCCGGCTTCATGGGCATGCCGCGGCGCATCTACACCTACCCGGCGGGCATGGGGCTGGAACTGTGGAACGCGCTTTCCACGGCCGGCGCGCTGACGGTGCTGGCCGGGGGAGTGGTGCTGATGGTGGACATCGCGCGCAACTTCCGCCTCACCACCGGCGGCAGCGGCAATCCGTGGCAGTCGGGCACGGCCGAGTGGCTGGGCGGCGAGGATTACGGCCTGCGCAGCATTCCGCGCATCGCCGGCCGGTATCCTCTGTGGGACAACCCGCAGCTCGGGGCGGAGGTCGAAGCGGGACGGCATCTGCTGCCCGGTACGCTGACCGGCCGTCGAGAATCCCTCATCACGAGCGCCGACGAGGCGCTGGCGCAGTACGTCGCCATCCTTCCAGGCCCGGGCTTCGCGCATGTCGTCGCGGCAATCGGGACGGCGGGGTTCTTTCTGTCGCTGGCAGTCGAGGCGCTGGTGCCGGCGGCGGCCTTTGGTGTCGTGGCGCTGGGCGGATTCCTGCGCTGGCTCTGGACCGGCACCGACCACGGGCCGCTGCCCGCGCGGCACGATGGAATAGGCGAGGGTCTCGACCTGCCCAACTACGTCACCGGGCCGCTTGCGACGTCCTGGTGGGCGATGATCTGCCTGATGCTGGTCAGCGGCACCGCCTATGCGTGCACCATGGGTAGCTATCTGTTCCTGTGGCTCGTGAATGGCGATGCGATGTGGCCGCCCGACGGCATGGATCGTCCGGTAGCCGCTTGGGGCGCGGCCGCGCTGGTCGGATACGGCGCGTCCGCCGGCGTGGTTCTGGCGGCCTCCGCCATCCTGCGACTGCGCGGCGTGCTACCGGCGTTGCTCGTGCCGTTGGCGCTGCTTCTGCTGAGCGCAGGTTTTGCCGCCGACCTGACGGCGTTGTGGCAGGCGGGGCTGCGGCCGAGCCTGCATGCCCATGCCGCAGCTTCCTACGCGCTGATGGTCTGGCAGGGCCTGCATGTCGCGGTGGCTGCCATCATGGCCTGCTACCTGGTCGCGCGGTCCTGGGCCGGGATGCTGAACGGTACGCGACGGTTGAGTTTCGACAACGTCATGCTGTTCTGGCTTTACACGGTGGGGCAGGGAGTGCTCGGCGTGGCGCTGCTGCACGGCTTTCCGAGGCTGCTCGCATGAACGCCGCTGCCGTGGCCCGGCCAGTCCGTGCGGTGCTGCTTTCGGTGGCAGGCCTCGTGGTCTGGGCGGGGCATTTCACGGCGATCTACGCCGCCAGCGCGGTGGCCTGCGAGCGAGGATTGGCGGAGCGGTCCGTGTTTGGCCTGCCCTGGATCTCGGCGATGGTGGGGCTCGCCACCGTCGTGGCGCTGGCGCTGCTGGCCCTGGTGCTGCGCCCTTCGCTTCGGATGCCTGCCGCATCGGTGCTGGATGGTGGCGAGGCGGAGCCTCGCTTCACGCGCTGGTTCGCCGGCAGTACCGCCGTGCTTGCGGCGTTGGGTGTGGTGTTCCAGGCCGTGCCGGTGCTGCTGCTGCCCGGTTGTGGCTGACGTCGCTTAGCCGCGCGGGCGCAGCCGAGGCGCCTCGCGCGGGCCACCCTCCTGCGGACCGAGTTGCATTCCTGGCGGGACCGGCGGCAGGCGAGTCGCGCCAAGGGTGAACAGGAAAGCCGCTGCGTCGCGGGCCTGCTCCTCGGTCAAGCCGAGCGCCGGCATGGCGGAACCCGGCGAGATCGATCGAGGATCGAGCAGCCACGCGACAAGGTTCTCGGGCGCGTTGGGCAACCGGCCGCCGACATAGCCGCGCCGCGACCATTCCATCAGCGGTGGCCCCACCCACGAGACAGCGCCGGGCACGCCCGGGATGACGTGGCAAGCACCGCAGCCGGCCTCCAGGATCACCGCATGACCCCGTCGCGGATCGCCGCCGGCGACATGCGGAGCGGCGGGATCCTCGGCGTCACAGGCGCCGCCGAGCAGCAGGAGCAGGGTTGCGCAGGCGGCGCGTCGCGGGCTCATCCACGGATTCCTCCAGCGCGATCTCACGGCAGGGCGGGCCTGTCTCCTTCCCGCCGTCTGCGCCAGCAACGCCCGAACGGTGCCAGCGGTTTGCCGGGCGACCGTCCGCGCGGGGTATCGCGGGCTTTGTCTCTGGAGAATAGGGACTGACGTGCATCCATGGCCGTCGAGGCGTCGCTCGCCATGCGAGAAGGATCGTCCGCTGAGGCACCCGCAGCACGGCCGAACGCGCCACTCCGCGGCCGTGCCTGCGCATCAACCGGGAATCCGGACTTTCTCCAGATCTTCTCCAGCCGTTCTCCAAGCACCCACGATATCGCCTGCGTAGGGTTCACTTACGTCCCCAAGGGCAGTCATGTCCGGGAAGGCCGGATGGTCCGGCGCGGGACGTCATGCATCAGCGAACCGCGCCGCGCGCCCACGGGTCGCTCGGCCAAACCCTTGGAGACAGATCATGTCGAGCACCCTCATCCGCATTGTTGCCACCGTCGCGATGGCATCGTTCGGTGTCGCACCAGGCGCCCAGGCCTTTCGCCAGTCCGGCACCTATACGCCGCAGGTCATGGGCTCGGGCGAGAACCAGTCCGCCGTGCCACCGAGCGGGGTGATGGGTTCCGTGCAACCGCGCGCCATCATCACGGGCGCGGGCGAGAACCTGTCGGTGCAGCATCTTGACGTGCCGCCCCCGGCGTCTCCCGACTACGTTGCGCGGATCACCGGCAGCGGAGAGAACCTCTCCGTGGTCCACGTCCCGTCGGGCGGCTGACCCGGTTCCGCGTCGTCAGCCGGATCCTGGTTCGGTGGAACGACCCGAACGGGATCCGGCCCGACAGCCTGCCGTCCCTGTTGGCATGAGGACGCCCGGCCAACCAGCGTCGTTCAACGCTGCCGACACGATCTCCGCGCGCGCGACGCATCGTCCGGTGCGTCGTCACGGAATGACGAGCTGGTGCCTGCGCTACAGCCCAGCGGCCGGACCATCATCGAGGCCAGCGTGCCGCAGCCCGTCCAGGCAACGATCGATCAGACCTTGCTCGGCACAGAAGAAGAAGTCGGCGCGCGCCGCACTCAGAGTGTAGCCCGGCGCCTTCTCCAGCAGTCCCGCCAGCGCCCGGCTCGCTTCCTCTCGCCGCTCCATCAGCCCCAGCGATGCCGTCAGCATCATATGGGGCCAGGACTTCGCATTCGGCACCCGCGTCGCACGGCGGGCGTAGTCCACCGCTTCAGCAAGCTCGTCGAGATCGATATGGGCAAGTGCGCGCGCCGCGTGAAAGCTCGACAGATGCGGGTCGCGCGGGCTGAGCTCCGCGGCGCGGTCGATATGCACCATCCCTTCCCGCGGCCGGCCACTCCAGATCATGGTGCAGCCAAGCGCGTAGTGCGCCTGCGCGAAGCTCGGGTTCAGCGCCACCGCCTCCGCCAGCAGCGCGATCGCCTCCTCGTAATCATGGCGAAAGGCGTGCACGCGGCCCAGAACGCATAGGTTCATGCAATCCTGGTTGTCGAGCGCCACGGCGCTGCGGCTCAGGCGCAGCGCCTCATCGATCCGCGCCTCCCGCTCGCCAGGCCCGTCCACCACGGCCTCCTGCAGCAGCACATACGCGAGGCCGCCATGCGCGCGCGCGAAGGTGGGGTCGAGCGAGATGGCGCGGCGAAACATCGTCTCCGCCTCCGCCATGCCGGGTTGCGTGAAGCCCCATAGGTGGAACAGCCCACGCTGGTAGCAGTCCCAGGCGCCCAGGTTGACCGGAGGCCGCCGCGCCGCCGCCTCTCTCTCAAGCCGCGCGAGCTCGGGTTCGATCGCCGCCGCGATCTGCTCGGACATGGCGCGCTGCACGTCGAGCACATCGGCTAATGCGAGGTCATAGGTTTCCGACCAGAGCTGCCGTCCGCTCTCGCAGGACACGAGGTCGGCGGCGAGACGCACATGATCGCCCCGCTTGGCGACGCTGCCATGCACGAGGTAACGCACGCCGAAAGTCGCGCCGATCTCGCGCGAGTCTACGTCCCGGCCCCGGAAGGCTGCGGCGGTGTGGCGGCTCAGTACGTCCATCCAGCGATGGCGCGCGAGCAGGCGGATGATGTCCTCGGTCAGGCCATAGCTGAAGTAGTCGCTATCCGGCTCGGCGCTGTGATTGGCGAAGGGCAGCACCACGACGGAAGGTCGGGGCGACGGTTCGGCAGCCACGACGGCCGCCACGGGCATCTCCGCCGGCGCAGGGTCGGGCACCGCCTCCTCGGGCAGTTCCATGACCTCGCCTACGAAGCGGAAGCCGCGCTTGTGGATGGTCTTGATCAGTGACTGCCGCTCGCCGTCGTCGCCCACGGCCTTGCGCGCAGCGTTGATGCGGCTGCTGAGCGCTGCCTCGGAGACGATCCGCCCGCTCCAGATCTCGTCGAGCAGTTCGTCCTTGCTGACCACGCGGTCGCGGTGTCGCAGCAGATGAACCAGCAGGTCGAAGACCTGGGGCTCGACATGCACGCGACTTCCATCACGACGCAGTTCCTGCCGGCGCAGATCGACTTCATGGCCGGCGAAGGTGAGAGGCATTCCGGTCCTCCCCGCAGATAGCCGCCCTCCGGCGACGTGTCCGGGTGCCCATGCAAAGGGCCACGACCACGCCGCGACCCCGCAAGTATCCGTCACTCGGCCAGCCACGCTCAACAGTCGAGTGCGACAGATCACGCGAAGCGCCGATTCCACAAGGAAATCTCAAGTGGCTCACAAGCGCGACACCAAGCACCGCGCGCCACGGTGCCGCAGATTTGGCAGGCCGCGCGACGCTTCTGCCGGCGGCATGCAACGGAAGGAACGCCTGCCATGACGACCCTCGGATCGATGATCGACGGCTTCGCGCGCATCCGGGAACGCGCCCGGGGACGGAAGCTGCTGCTCGAGATGGATGCCCGGCTCCTGAAGGATATCGGCATCTCCCGTGACATCGCCGCGGCGGAAGCCGCCAAGCCCTGGTGGCGGGACTGACGCGCAGGCGTCCCCCGCTGCCGGTCACCGGAGGCATCCGACATGACCACCACGCTTTCACCGCTCGGCATTGCGGCCGGGCTCGCTGCATCCACCATCTGGGGCGGCGCCATTGCCGTAACGCGCCTCGGCGTGTCCGGCGAGGCATCGTTCGGGCCTGCGGACATCGCGATGCTGCGCTTCGCAGTCCCGGCGCTCCTGCTGCTGCCTGTCCTGCGCCGGGCCTGGCCGCGGTTACGACAGGTCTCCCCCTGGCTGCTCGCCCTGCTGCTGGGGGGCGGGGGCGCGCCATTCGTCCTCATCGTCGGCAGCGGGCTCAGCGTCGCCGGTACGGCGGAGGCGGGGGCGCTGCTGCCGGGGACGGTGCCGCTCTGCGTGGCGCTTGTCTCCGCGCTGATGGGTGAGCGCATCAGCAGTACCCGCGTGGCGGGCCTCGCGATGATCGCCTTGGCCGTCGCAACCGTGGTGCTGCCCGCGATCGCCGTCGGCGGCGGGGCGCCTTCACTCGGTCATCTCCTTCTGCTTCTGGCTGCGCTGCTGGCCGCCGGATACACGATCGCGCTGCGGCGAAGCGGCATCGGACCGTGGGAGGCGGCGGCCTTCGTCAGCGCGGGCTCCGTGGCGGGACTTGGACCGTTCTATCTGCTGACGATGGAGCCCGCCGTACTGGCCATGCCGCTGCATGACGTCGCCGTGCAGGCGGTGTTCCAAGGGATAGCTTCGGGGATCCTCGCACCCGTGGCCTTCGCAGCGGCGGTGCAGCGACTGGGTGCCTCGAAGGCCGCAGCCTTCGGCAGCCTGAGCCCGGGCGCGGCCTGTCTAGGTGGCTTTGCGCTGCTCGGTGAGATGCCGGATGGGCTTGCCCTGGTGGCGGTTCTCATCTCCTGCATTGGTGTCGCGTTGGCGACGCGAACATCCGGCGCACCGCTGCGGATATGGCCGGCAACCCAGGGCGGCCGCACCCGGAAGTGCCAGGTCGAACAGGGCGCATGAGGGATAGCGGCGCCGCCCATCGTTTCCTGATGCGCCCGCTGCCATCCCGAACGAGTGGTTAGGTCGAACCCCGCACAACTCTCCGTGCTGCAAGCAGCATGTCCTGGCACTGTCATCAAGAGTCATCGACGCCGTCACATGACCTTCTCGGAACGGCGTTAAACCCCGCCCGCCTAGCGGATGTGTCGTGGATGTCTCAACGAAAGAATGTGTTGCTCATCGTCGTGGACCAGTGGCGGGCGGATTTCGTGCCTGCGCTCGGTGCGGGCTTTCTGCGCACACCCAATCTGGATCGCCTGTGCAAGGAAGGGGTGACCTTCCGCAACCATGTGACCAACACCGTCCCCTGCGGTCCGGCGCGCGCCAGCCTGCTGACGGGCCTCTACCTCATGAATCACCGCGCGGTGCAGAACACCGTGCCGCTGGATGCGCGCCATACCAACCTCGCGAAGGAACTACGCCGCATCGGCTATGATCCGGCACTGATCGGCTACACCACGACGACGCCTGATCCGCGCACCACCGGCGGGAAGGATCCCCGGTTCACCACGCTCGGCGACCTGATGGACGGCTTCCGCGCCGTCGGCGCCTTCGAGCCCAGCATGGACGGCTACTTCGGCTGGCTCGCACAGAAAGGCTATCAGCTCCCCGCGAAGCGCGAGGACATCTGGCTGCCCGAAGGCGAGGACGCCGTGCCCGGCGTCACCAGCCGCCCGAGCCGCATTCCGGCCGAGCTCTCCGACACGGCGTACTTCACTGAGCGTGCCCTAACTTATCTGAAGGGTCGCAACGGCAAGCCGTGGTTCCTGCATCTCGGCTACTACCGGCCGCATCCGCCCTTCATCGCGGCCGCGCCATATCATGCGATGTATCGGCCGGAAGACATGCCGGCTCTGCATCGCCAACCCCAGTGGCAGGACGAAGCGAAGCAGCATCCGCTTCTGGATTTCTACCTCCACGGCATCAGCCAGGGTTCCTTCTTCCACGGCGCCGGTGGTGCGGCGACGGAGTTGGATGCGGAGGCCATCGCGCAGATGCGCGCCACCTACTGCGGCATGATCACCGAGGTGGACGACGCGCTGGGCCATGTCGTCGCCTATCTGGATGAGACGAAGCAGTGGGAGGACACGCTCGTCATCTTCACGTCCGATCACGGCGAGCAACTCGGCGACCACTATCTGCTCGGCAAGATCGGCTACCACGACGAGAGCTTCCGCATCCCGCTGGTGATCAAGGATCCCGCCGCGCCGGCCGGGTCCGCCGGCCGCATCGAGGACGCCTTCACCGAAAGCGTCGATGTACTGCCCACCATCCTGGACTGGCTCGGCGGCAGCGCGCCACGCGCCTGCGACGGCCGGTCGCTCCTGCCGCTGGTGGCTGGCGAGAGACCAGCCGATTGGCGCCAGCACCTGTTCTACGAGTTCGACTTCCGTGATGTCTTCTACTCGCATCCGGAGACGACGCTGCGCCTGCATATGGATGATTGCGCACTCTGCGTCGTGCAGGATGAGGACTGGAAATACGTCCACTTCACGACGCTGCCGCCGTTGCTGTTCAACCTGCGCGAGGATCCGCAGCAGTTCCACAATCTCGCCAGCGATCCCGCCTGCGCGACGATCGTTCGTGACTATGCGCAGCGCGCTCTTTCGCACCGCATGCGCCACGCCGAACGCACTCTCACACACTTCCGTGCCACCCCCCATGGCCTTGAGGAGCGCCAGCCGTGATGATCTCCCGCCGTCCCCTCCTCCTTGGTGCCTCGGCCATCGCCCTGCCGCGCGTCGCCATCGCCCAGGCCGACCAGCGCCCGGCGATCAACATCGCGGTGCAGAAGATCAGCAACTCCAACACGCTGGAGGTACTGCGCGAGCAGTCCAATGTCGGCGAGCGCATCTTCTTTTCCTCGCTGTGGGAGCCGCTGATCGGCCGCGACTGGCTGAACGAGCTGCGCACCGTGCCGATGCTGGCGACGGAATGGCGCCGCATCTCCGACAGCGTGGTCGAACTGACGCTGCGGGAGGGCGTGAAGTTCCACAATGGCGACGTGATGACGGCCGAGGACGTGGCCTTCTCCTTCGGGCGGGAGCGCATGTTCGGCGACTCGCCTGCCTCGGCCCAGGGCCGCACCATCACCGTCCGTGGCGACATCGTCCCCTCCCCGGCGCAGCGGGAGTTACCGGTCGAGGTGACGGGCGTCGCCCGCCGGGCCTGGCCGGCGCTCGAGCGGGTCGAGATCGTGGACGCACGCACAGTCCGCTTCCACAACGCGTCGCCCGACGTGACGATGGAAGGACGCCTTTCGCGGTACGGCAGTGAGATCATCTCGCGCCGCGGTTTTCAGGAGGCGCGCGGCTGGTTCGATTGGGCGCGCCGGCCCGTGCTGACCGGCCCCTACCAGGTGGTGGAATTCCGGCCTGACCACTCGCTGACGCTGGCCGCCCACGACGAGTACTGGGGGGGCCGTCCGCCCCTCCGTCAAATCCGCTTCCTGGAGGTCCCGGAGGTTTCCGCCCGCATCAACGCGCTGCGCACCGGCGAAGTGCAGTTCGCCTGCGACCTGCCGCCGGACCAGATCGAAGGCATCGAGCGGGACCGCGCCTATGAGGTGCAGGGCGGCACAATTCTGAATCACCGCCTGACCTGCTTCGACAAATCCCATACTGCGCTGCGGGACGCGCGGGTCCGCCGCGCCTTCACGCATGCCATCGACCGGCAGGCTATCGTGGAAAGCCTGTGGGGTGGCCGCACCGTGATCCCGCGCGGCCTCCAGTGGGACTACTACGGCGAAATGTTCGTCTCGGATTGGGAAGTACCGCGCTTCGATCCGGCCGAAGCCCGGCGCCTGCTGCGCGAGGCGAACTACCGCGGCGAGCCGATCCCGTACCGCCTGCTGAACAACTACTACACGAACCAGACACCGACGGCACAAGTGCTCGTGGAGATGTGGCGCCAGGTCGGTCTGAACGTGGCCATCGACATGAAGGAGAACTGGTCGCAGATCCTCGAGCGCGGCCCGACGCGCGCGGTCCGGGATTGGTCCAACTCCGCCCCCTTCAACGATCCGGTGTCCTCGCTGGTCGCGCAGCACGGGCCGAACGGCCAGCAGCAGCAGGTCGGTGAATACGCCAATGAGGAGCTGAATCGCCTCTGCGTCGAGCTGGAGACCAGCACCGACCGCGCGCGCCGCAAGGTCGTGTTCCGCCGCCTGCTGGAGATCGCGGAACGCGAGGACCCCGCCTACACCGTGCTGCACCAGAACGCGACCTTCACGGCAAAGCGGCGCGAAACACCCTGGCGGGCCGCGCCCGCCTTTGCCATGGAATTCCGCTCCATGAACTGGGGGCGCTGAGCGATGGCGCTGCTTGCGCGCCGCGCCCTCCTCGGGGCGAGCGGCGCATTGGCGTTGCCGCAGCTCGCCGTCGGCCAGCCCGCAAGACCGTCGATTACCATTGCGGTGCAGAAGATCAGCAACAGCAACTCGCTGGAGATGCTGCGCGAGCAATCCAATGTCGGTGGCCGCATCTTCTATTCCTATGCGGAGCCGCTGATCGACACGGACTGGACCGGCGACCTGTCGCTTAGGCCCGGCCTGGCCACCGCCTGGCGCCGGATCGACGACCGCACGCTGGATTTGACTTTGCGCGACGGCGTGCGCTTCCACGACGGCAGGATGATGACGGCCGAGGATGTCGCCCATTCCTTCGGTCCGCGCATGTGGGGCCGCGAGGGAAGCCCGCGCAACCCGCCGCCGGAGGCCGTCGCTGTCGCGCGCCGGTCGTTCCCCGGCTTCGAGCGCATCGAGATTGTCGATGCGCGCACCGTCCGCTTCGTCAACCGTACGCCGGACGTCACGCTGGAAGGCAAGCTGAGCCGCAGCCTTGCGACCATCCATTCCGCCACCGCCTATGACGCCGTCGCGAACTGGAACGAGTGGTCGCGCAAGCCCGTCGGCACCGGCCCCTACCGCGTGGCGGAGTTCCGCGCCGACCACCATTTGCTGCTGGAGGCGCATGACGATTACTGGGGCGGACGGCCGCCCCTGTCGCGCATTCGCTTCCTGGAGGTGCCGGAAGTCGCCGCGCGCATCGCCATGCTGCAATCCGGTGAATGCGAGTTCGCCTGCGACATCCCACCTGACCAGATCGTCGAGGTTGAGCGCAACCCGCGCCATGAGGTTGTCGGCGGATTGATCAGCAACAACCGCATGATCACCTTCGACAGGAACCATGCGGTGCTCGCCAATCCGCTGGTGCGCCGCGCGCTGACCCATTCTATCGACCGCGAGACCATTGTGCAGGCGCTTTGGGCCGGGCGCGCGCGCGTACCGGCCGGTCTCCAGTTCGAGTTCTTCGGCGACATGTTCATCCGCGACTGGACGGTGCCGGAATTCGACCTCACCGAGGCTCGCCGCCTGCTGCGACAGGCAAACTACCGCGGGGAGCCCATCCCCTACCGCGTGCTGAACAACTATTACACCGCGCAGGTGCCGACCGCGCAGATCCTGGTCGAGACCTGGCGGCAGGCCGGACTCAACGTGCAGATCGAGATGCGCGAGAACTGGAGCCAGATCCGCGAACGCACACCGAACCGCGCACTGCGGGACTGGTCCAACGGTGCCTCCTTCGGTGATCCCGTGTCGCAGACGCCGCAGAACTATGGCCGCGACGGCATCGCCTGGACCGACAATGAGTGGCGTAATGAGGAGTTCGGCACCCTCTCGGCGCTGCTGGAAACCTCGACCGACATGGCGCAGCGCCGCCGGGCCTGGGTCCGCATGCTGGCAATCGCGGAACGGGAGGATCCGGCCTGGACCGTGCTGCACCAGACCGCAAACTTCACCGGCAAGCGCAAGGACATCCACTGGAAGGCCGCGCAGGCCTTCGTGATGGACTTCCGCGCGCGCAACTGGGGGGCCTGAACGATGCTCCGTGCAACGCGCCGTACGGCGCTGCTCACCGCCGCTGCCGCAACCCTGCCACGCATCGCCCTGGGCCAGGCGGACCAACGTCCGAGCCTCACCATCGCGGTGCAGAAGCTCTCCAACTCCAACACGCTGGAGCCGCCACGGGAGCAGTCCAATGTCGGCTTTCGCATTTCGAACCTCTTTGCGGAGCCGCTGATCGAGACCGATTGGCGTGGCGATCTCTCGGCGAAGCCGGGCCTTGCCACCGCCTGGCGCCGGACGGGCGAGCGGACGCTCGAATTCGACCTGCGCGAAGGCGTGCGCTTTCACGACGGCCGCACGATAACGGCCGAGGACGTCGTCTTCAGCTTCGGTGAGCGGTTGTTCGGCAGCGATCCGTCCCGCGCCGACACCGCGGGCCGCGACGGCGTACTGGCGGGCGGCACCGGTAAGGAACCGCCATCCGAGGTGGTTGCCGTCTCCCGTCAGGCCTTTCCCGGCCTCCAACGCATGGAGGTCGTTCGCCCCGGCGTAGTGCGCTTCGTCAACGCGCAGCCGGATGTCACGCTGGAAGCCCGGGCACAACAGAATATCGGCGTGATCTTCTCCCGCACAGCCTTCGCCGATGCCGAGAGTTGGCTCGCCTGGGCGCGCCGGCCAGTGGGCACCGGCCCCTATCGTATCGTCGAACTGCGCCCCGACTCAGCGCTCACGCTCGAAGCGCACGACGACTACTGGGGTGGCCGCCCGCCGCTGCGCCGCATTCGCCTGGTGGAAGTGCCGGAAGTGTCGAGTCGGCTGAACGGCCTGTTCTCCGGCGAATTCGACCTCGCCTGCGACATCTCACCCGACCTCGTGAGCGAGGTGGAACGCAATGCGCGTTTCGAGGTGCTGGGAAGCCCGATCAACAACATCCGCATCATGGCCATGGACCGTACCAACCCGGTGCTGGCCGATGCACGGGTTCGCCGCGCCATGACCCATGCCGTGGACCGGCGGGTGATCGTCGAGGCGCTCTGGGCCGGGCGCACCGAGGTGCCGCGTGGATTGCAGCTCGAGAACTATGGGCCGATGTTCCTCCCGGATTGGGAGAATCCGCGCTTCGACCCCGCCGAGGCACGGCGCCTCCTGCGCGACGCAGGCTATCGCGGCGAGCCGATCAGCTACCGCCTTCTGAACAACTACTACACCAACCAGGTCTCCAACGCGCAGATCGTCGTGGAGATGTGGCGTCAGGTCGGCCTCAACGTTCAGATCGAGATGAAGGAGAATTTCGACCAGCTGGTGGCCCGCACACCGGGCCGCGGCATCCGCGACTGGTCGAACACCTCCACCTTTGGCGACCCGGTCGCGGGGCTGCTGCGCAGCTACGGGCCGCGCACCAATGCCGCGCGCTACGGCGAATGGACGAATGAGGAATTCGACCGCGCCGCCGTGGCGCTGACCACCTCCAACGACATGGGGCAGCGCCGCAGGTTGTTCCGCCGCATGCTGGAGATCGTCGAGCGCGAGGACCCGGGCTATCTCGTGCTGCATCAGGCGGCGGCTTTCACGGCGAAGCGCAAGGACCTCGTCTGGCGCGCTTCCAAGGGCTGGCCGATGCTGTTCGGCCCGGGCCAGGTCGGCACCGGCGCGTGAACACCCTCGTCACCATCCGCGATCTGCGCGTCGCCTTCGACGGTGTGCCGGCATTGCACGGCATCGATCTCGACGTGGGAAGCGGTGAGGCGCTGGCGCTGGTGGGCGAGTCCGGTTGCGGCAAGTCGGTCACCTGGCTCGCCGCGCTCGGCCTGCTGCCAAGCAAGGCGCAGGTGACCGGCAGTGTCCGGCTGGACGGCCAGGAAATCCTGCACGCGCCGCCCGCTCGGCTCGATGCGATCCGCGGCGGCCGTATCGCCATGATCTTTCAGGACCCGGCAAGCAGCCTGAATCCGGTTCACCGGATCGGCCGCCAGATCACCGAGGCACTGCGCCTGCACCGCGGCCTGACCGGGGAGGCAGCACGCGAGGAGGCTCGCCGGCTGCTGGACCGCGTCGGGATGCCCGATGCGCGGCGTCGGCTGCAGGCATACCCGCACGAGCTTTCCGGCGGCCAGAACCAGCGCGTGATGATTGCCATGGCGCTCGCCGGTGAGCCGGAGCTCCTGGTGGCCGACGAGCCCACCACGGCGCTGGATGTCACCATCCAGGCGCAGATCCTCGATCTGCTGAGCGAGATCCGTCGCGACACCGGCATGGCGCTGGTACTGATCTCCCACGATCTCGGCGTGGTGGCGGAGACCTGCGAGCGCGTCTGCGTCATGTATGCCGGCCGCATCGTCGAGGAGACGGCGGCGCAGACGCTCTTCGCCGCGCCGGCGCATCCATACGCGGCCGGGCTGATGGCCGCGCTGCCGCCGATGACCGGCGTGCGCCGCAGATTGGCCGCGATCCCGGGCGGCGTTCCGGAGCCCTGGTCGATGCCGCGTGGTTGCGCCTTTGCGCCGCGCTGCCCGTTGCGTGGCGTGGCGTGCGATGCGGCGGTGCCGCCGCTGGCAACCGTGGCGCCGGGCCACCGCGCCGCCTGCCTGCGGCCGCAGAGCCAGGTTGCCGCGACCGGGCGCCTGCTGGTTCCGGCATGAGCGGCGTTCCGCTCCTCCAGGCGCGCGAACTCGTGCGCCGCTACACGATGCGCCGCGGCCTGATGGGACGCCCCGTCGAAGTACGCGCCGTGGATGGCGTCACGCTGGCGCTGGAACGCGGGCGCACGCTCGGTCTGGTGGGCGAGTCCGGCTGTGGCAAATCCACCACCGGTCGCCTGGTGCTGGGGCTGGAAGTGCCGGACGGCGGCAATGTCACCTTCCGCGAAGGCCCCATGCCGCCGCGACAGACCGCCGAGTGGCGAAGGCTGCGGGCGCGCATGGCGATGGTCTATCAGGACCCGCTCGGCGCGCTCGACCGGCGGTTGCCCATAGGCACGCAGATTGCCGAGCCGCTCGACATCCACGGTATCGGCAGCAGGGCGGACCGGCCGGAGCGCGTGGCGCAGCTGTTGCGCGATGTCGGCCTGCGGCCCGACCATGCGCAGCGCTATCCGCATGAGCTGTCAGGCGGGCAACGCCAGCGTGCCGTGCTGGCCCGCGCCCTCGCCACCGGGCCGGAACTGCTGGTCTGTGACGAGCCGATCAGCGCGCTCGACGTCTCGATTCAGGCTCAGGTGATGAATCTGCTGGCCGAGGTGCAGGAGCGCAGCGGCATCGCGTTGCTCTTCATCTCGCATGACCTGCGCGCCGTGCGGCAGATGAGCCACCGTGTCGCCGTGATGTATCTCGGTCGCATCGTGGAGGAAGGCGACCCCGATGCCGTCCTGCACAGCCCCGCGCACCCCTACTCGCAGGCGCTGGTCTCGGCGATTCCGCAGCCTGGCCGCGGCGGCCGGCGCATTATTCTGCAGGGCGATCCGCCCAACCCCGCCGCGCGGCCATCCGGCTGCGCCTTCCATCCCCGGTGTGCGCTGGCCGCCGCTCTCTGCAGCAGGGCCGCGCCAGTGCTGAAGCCGCTGCCGGATGGTCGGCTCGCCGCCTGTCATGTCGCCCATGGCACCGTCTCCCCCCGAGACGGCATGCCCCAGCAGCGGGCCGCCTAGCATGGTTCGCTTCCTTGGCTTGCGCCTGGCGCGGGCGCTGCTGACCCTCGTGCTGGTCGTGACCTTCGCCTTCATCGTGCTGCGCCTGTCCGGCGATCCGGCGCTGCTGATCATGTCGGCCGATGCGCCACCGGAGGCGATTGCCGCCTTCCGGCAGGCCTGGGGTCTGGATGATCCGGTCTGGCAGCAATACCTCCGCTACTTCACCGCGATCTTCCGCGGCGATCTGGGCCAATCCATGCGCGATGGCCGCCCCGCGATCGAGCTGGTCGCGGAGCGCGTGCCCGCCACGCTGGCGCTGACGCTGCCGGCACTCGCCATGAAGATCGGCCTTGGCATCCCCGCCGGCATCTACGCCGCACTGCACCGTAATTCCTTCGCGGACCGCGCGGTGATGCTGCTCGCGGTGGCGGGCTTCACCGTGCCCTCCTTCGTGCTTGGGTTGCTGCTGGTCCTGGTGTTCGCCGTGCAGCTCGGTTGGCTGCCCTCCGGCGGGCAGGATAGCTGGCGCCACGCCATCCTGCCGGTGCTGACCCTCGGCATCGGCGGTGCGGCGGTGCTCGCGCGCTTCACCCGCTCCGCCATGCTGGAAGTACTTGGCCAGCCCTATATGCGCACCGCGCTCGCCAAGGGCGTGCCGTGGCATGTCGCGGTGCGGCGCCACGCGTTGCCGAACGCCGCAATCCCGACCGTGACCATCGTGGGCTTCATGGTGGGAAGCCTGCTCGCCGGCGCCGTGGTGGTGGAGAGCGTCTTCTCCTGGCCGGGCGTGGGACGGTTGCTGGTGGTTGCGGTCGCCAACCGCGACCTGGCGGTGGTGCAGTGCATCCTGCTGCTGGTCGCAACAACCATGGTGAGTGCCAATCTCATCGTCGATCTTCTCTATGGCGCACTCGATCCGCGGCTGCGTGCTCAGGCCAAGGGAGCCAACGGTTGATGTCGGATCTCGCCTTGCCGGCCACCATCTCCGCCGCTCCACCGAGGCGCCGCCGTGTCCGCTTGCCGCCGCTGGTGATCTTCGCCATCGGTTGGCTGAGCCTGATGCTGCTGACCGCTTTTGCCGCCGATCTGGTCGCACCCTATCCGTACACGGCGCTCGACCTGCGTAACCGGCTCAGCCCACCGGTTTTCATGGGCGGCACGTGGCTGCATCCGCTGGGCACGGACGAGCTGGGTCGCGACGTGCTCTCGCGCCTGATCGTCTCGATCCGCATGAGCCTGCTCATCGCCTTCGGCGCCACTGCCATCGGCGCTATCCTGGGCGTCACCCTCGGTTTCCTCGCGGCGCACTTCCGCGGGGCGGCGGAACAGGCGGTGCTGGCGCTGGTGGATTTCCAGGCATCAATGCCCTTCCTGATCCTGGCGCTGGCCGTGCTGGCGTTCTTCGGCAACTCGCTGCCGCTCTTCATCTGTCTGCTCGGGTTGCATGGCTGGGAACGCTATGCGCGCATCGCGCGCGGCCTCGCGGTCTCCGCCAGTTCGCAGGGCTATGCGGCGGCAGTGGTGCAGCTCGGCGCCTCACCCTGGCGCGTCTATACGCGCCATGTGCTGCCGAACATCGCCTCGACCCTAATCGTCTCGATGACCTTGGCCTTCCCTGAGATCATCCTGTTGGAGAGCGGCCTTTCCTTCCTCGGCCTCGGTGTGCAGCCGCCACTCACCTCACTCGGCAACATGGTGGGGTATGGGCGGGAGTACCTCACGCGCGCGCCCTGGATCCTGCTGGCGCCTTCCTGCGTGATCGTGCTGACCACACTCTCGGTCAGCCTGCTGGGGGACTGGCTGCGCGACAGGCTGGATCCGACCTTGCGCTGAACGAAGTAGGACGACGCCGTCCATCAAGGCGATCGATCCGCGCTGCGGTTGCTTGCCGAGCGGTTCATCCATCGCCACGAAGCTGTCGTTCACGAGCGCCAGACCAATTTGGCGCCTCGGCCCATCATATCGTTCAGTCCGCGCGATCGGCCGGGGCTTCCGCCACGCAACGCCGCACGGCCCAGGCGCCGTCGTGCCACAGTGCCTCGAGCCCGCTCGGTGCCCGCACGGTGTCGCTGCGTACGGCCATGCCGGGCGGACAGGGCCAGGCCTCGGCTCCGGAGCGTCGGCACGCCCGCAGGGTCGCCCCCCGGTCGCGCGCCGTACTGCGCAGCGCGCAATCGGGCGCCGTCACGCCGAGGTCGGGCCAGCTCAGGACGACGTCACGAGCAGGGCTGCGTGGGCTGAGGACCTGGCGGAACTCGGCCAGCCGCGCCACGCCTTCCGCCCGCGTCGGGGAAAGCCAGCCGCCTTCCGTGAACTCGTTCCAGCCATAGACGAGCACGCTGCGGAAATCCGAGGTGGCAGCCTGCCGCGCCTCACGCAGCGCAGCACCGAGCTCGCCCCGCTGTGGCGGCTCGCACCAGTTCGGGCCATTGGGCGCGTCCGTCCGCTGGCCACGTGCTTCGATACGCGGCCGATAATCCCATCCGGTCGTCATGTTGGGCAGGAACGGCAGGCCGCTGTCCGCGAGCGCCCGCCAGTGGGTGCGCATGCGGGCGACGCAGTCGGCGTATGGCACAGCGCGGCCACCACTGCCGGCCGGCACCACATAGGCGGAGAGCACGTCCATCCCGAGTGCTCGCGCAAGCTCAGCCCCGCGCTGCGGATTCGCATGCAGGAACACGGCGAGCAGCGGGACGCCGCTGCGCTCCCGCACGGCCTCGCGCAGCCGGGCGAACGCGTCGCGGAACCGCTCCGGCGAGCCGAGCGACCGCGACCAGCTTTCGGGCTCATGCCCGAAGAGGAAGACTGGCGCGCGGCCATCCGGCGTGCGCAGGTAGTCCGGGTGAGCGACAAGTTGCGCGAGGGTTTCGGCGACGTCGGCGAAATCGTCCTGCGGAAAGGACTGGTTCAGACTGACGGTGAAGCGCATCCCCGAACGGTCTTCCAACCGCAGGAAGGAGACGAGCGCACGGTTCAGCGCCAATTGTCGCGCCGGCCTCCGGCCCCAGGAGGCTGCCTCGGGGTAGAGGCCGAAGACGAAGTAGTCGAGCCCGCCGGCACGGGCATAGGCGTTCTCGGCGGCCAGCACGTTCTCCAGCGCACCATTGATACGCAACCTGCCCTCAGCATCGCGCGCGGCATGGAAGGGAAGCCGCGATCGCCATTGTGGATTGTCGAGCAACGCGACATCCGGCGAGTCCGGCAGCCAGTCGTCCCAGCGGATGGCGCCCACCGATACGTCCTGGGCACGCGGCGCTGCCTGCACGAGCAGCAGCGCCAACAGGGCCAGCACATACCGCATGATCAGGCGGCGGCCGCCGGCGCCACCTCGGACGGGTCCGCATGCATGGCGATGTCGAGCCCGTTCCGGCGAAGGAAGAGGCGCCATTCCATCGTCAGCCGGCCCAGTTGCGCAAGGAAGGGCCGGTAGTCGGCCTCGGCGGCACGGTCCAGGATCTCCTCTGCCGCCACCGGGCGGTCGAGCAGCAAATGCGGCACGCGCAGCAGCTCGCACAGTTCGCGCGTGCGCATGTCGTGCACGAGGAAGAGCGCCGGCACACCCGCAAGTAGTGCGGCGATGTTGCCATGGAAGCGGCTGCCGATCGACACGGTCATGGTCTGCATGCAGCCGACCCAGTCATCGACCGAGAAGAAGATCCGCACACGCCGTTCGAGGAAGGTCCGCAGATCGTCGCGCGAGGCGGATATGCCGAACAGCGCCGCGACATTCTGCGCCGCCGCTGTGGCAGCGCGATTGTCCCCGGCGGCCATCGCGGCGAGGAACTCCATCTCCGGCTGCTCGTTCTGCAGCACATAGTAAGCGTTCTCGCCCAGCAGGCGCTGGAACAGGCCGTTCTCGGAGAGACGCATCGGCTCGGGATGCAGCGCGTGGCGGCGGACGTTGTTGGACAGGTTCAGCGCCACCTTGTCGCGCGCCGGCACCGCGCGGCCCAGGCGTTGCAGCGTCTCCGCCCGCAGCCCCAGTAGCGAAGGACAGCCGACGATGCTGACGTCGCGGATGCCCATGTCCCACAGCACCTGGGCCGTGAAAGCGCCGCGGACGCCGATGGAACCGCGCTCACCCATCAGCCGCAACATGCGCTCGGTGCCTGGCTTCAGTGCGGGCTTCTCGCCCGGACGGATCTGGGAACCGAGGCCGAAGCAGAAGATGGGCACCTTGGCCTTTGCGAAGTATGCCGCGTGCTCGGTCAGGTCGACGCCGTTGCCGACGAAGTTCGATGCCGGCACGAAGACCCGATCGAAATGCTCATGCAGACGTTCGGGCGGAATGGCGCCGAAGCCCGGATGGAACGCCTTCTGCGCGCAATCCGTGCCATGGAACAGGCCGTGGCCGATAAAGAGATTGCCGGTATTGGCGCCGGTCGCCGCCAGCCCGGCAGCCAGGCTGGCATGGGCGCCGACATGGGCCGGCGCTCCCCAGAAGCAGATGCGCTCGCCCGGGGCGGCGATGCGAAACAGGGGCGGCGGGGCGGTTTCGCTCATGGTTGCCTCCAGGGCGAATAATGTCATGCCGGAACATCGGCGTGAGGAGGGAGGGGCAGACCACCCCTCCCTCCGGTTCAGGCCGCCTTCGCGGCCTGCTTCCACTGCTGCGTGTCGGCTTCGTAGCGCGGGCTCGGGCTGCGCCACTCGGCGGCGCCGACCATGCTGAAATGCTCGCGCGCCGAGTTCAGCTTGCCCTTCTTCACCGCCTCGTCGACATCCGGATAGGAGTGGAGGTACCAGCGCTCCTCGACATCCGGCGTGCCACCCTGGCGGCCTTCGAAATACCCGAAGCCGATGTAGTGCATCCGGGCATTGTCGATGGTTCCGTTGCGCAGCGCCTGCGCCACGTCCGGATTAGCGGCCAGGTAGCCGGCCTCGTTGAAGTCGCCATTGGCGACCGCGATCTGCAGCAGGAAGCGGAAGAGACCGGTCGGAATCGTCACTTCCTGCTTGTCCTTCAGCGCCTCACGCGAGGTGTCGATGCTGTGGAGAAGAGCGTCATAGGGCGGGACGTACATGGCGTTGCGATCTCCATGGTTGAGTTGTGTCTTGGCGTCCATCCGCTCATGCCTTGCGGTTGGTCTTGCGGCGCTTGGGGCGCCGGGTCTTCGCGGGGGCAGGCGGCGTTGCGCCGAGCTGCGCCGTCACCTCCGCGAGATAGTCGCGCTGGGCCTTCGTGGCCTCCTGCGCCGACGGGAAGGCCGCGCGCGCGAAATCATGGCAACGGCCGATCTCCTCGACATGCCGCGCGGCATCCAGGGCATGGGTCACGCTCTGCGCATGGCGGCGATGGACGTTGAGAGGCGATGCCTCATAGGCCACGCGGGCGCCTGGCACGGCGAGCGCCTGCAGGTAGAGCTTCCAATCCCCCGCCATGCGGAAGCCGCGCAGCTCCTCCCCGCAGGCGGCGAGCGCGTCGAGCAGCGCCTGCCGTCGCCACACCACCGCGCTGACGTTGAGGATCAGATTCTTCACGGCCAGGAAGCGGCGGACAAAGTCTGTGCCGGCAAAGACTTCGCTGCGCTGCAGGGCGTCGCGACCGAGCGTCGCGTAATACCCCTTGTAGTCGGGCCACAGCGCGCTGCCGTCGGCGTTGATCGTGCTGCTGTCGGTGAAGGCGAAGGCGATCGCCGGGTCTTCCTTCATCCGCGCCGTGGCACGCAGCAGGAAGTCCGGATCGGACAGGTCGTCCGCCTCGGCGATCCAGAGGAACTCACCTTCAGCCATCTCCGCCGCCTTGCGCCACTGCGCGAAGACCGAACCGGAATTGGTCTCGTTCGGTGCCAGGCGAATGTCGCGGCCATGCCGCCGCGCCACTGCCCGGATGACGTCGAGGCTGTCATCCGTAGAACAGTCATCGAGCACGATGACCTCCCGCACCGGCAGCGACTGCGCGAAGACACTGCCAAGGCGTTCGGGCATGTAGCGCGCGTAGTTGTAGTTCGGCACGGCGACCGAGACAGCCGGCAGGTCCGACACGGTCCAGGCGAGCAGATCGCGCACATAGGGCCGCCACGCGAAGCGCTCCACCGCGAGGCCGCGCCGGAGCCGCCGCTGGGCGGGCGCATCGGTCGCGAGCGCGGCGGCCGTCGCTTCCGCCATGGCGGTGACGTCGCCATAGGGAACCACGACACCGGCGCCGCTCTCCGTGAGCATCTCGGGAATCCCGCCGCTGCGGTCGAAGGCGATGACGGGCAGGCCGGCGGCCATGGCCTCGAGCGCCACCGAGGGGAAGGGGTCTTCCCGCGACGTCAGCCCATAGGCCTCGGCCGCGCGCAGGAAAGACCCGACATCGTCGCGTCGCCCTGGCATATGGAAGGTTCCGGTAGCCTTGGCGGCCGCGATCTCCTCGGCAAGCCAGCCTTCCATCCCAGGGTCCATGGTGCCGAGCCAGCACAGATGCACCCGCCGCCGCCCGCGCCAGCGGAGCAGCCGCCAGAGCTGGAGGAACAGGTCGAAGCCCTTGCGCATGTCGGCATAGCCGATGCCGAGGACAAGCGCGTCCTGCTCGCCGATGCCGAACTCCGCGCGGATCTTCTCGCGCGCATCGGCGGGGGCCGAGATGTCCTTGTAGATGCCCTGCGGCCGGGTCGTGCAGCGATCATCGGCCGTCATGCCGAGCAGGCCCAGCACCTCGTCCCGCACGAAGCCCGCAGGGAAGACCACCTTTCGCGCGGCGCCGATGCCGGCGCGCGCGCCTTCGGCAAGGTGCTTCTCGCGGATCAGCCGTGGCAGCTCGTGCACGAGCTGCACCGCGCCGATACCCGCCGCCTTCAGCGCCGGGACGGCCGGGCCGGCAGCGGTGGTGTTCACGATCGCATGGCGGAAGCCCCGCGCGGCCAATGCCCCGATCCGCGCCGACAGCGTCGCCGGGTTGACGACGGTGGTCGGCGCCACACGGCGATATGCCGGTTCCATCGCCCCGCTGCCCAGCAGCAGGAACTCCACCTCGCAGCCATGGGCGCGGCGCAGCGTCGTGCCGATCGACAACAGCAATTGCTGCGCGCCACCCGGGAAGGCGTCATGGCCGACCAGCAACAGCCGCGGGGGCGCATCCTCACCGAGCCGTGTCTGTCCCGTCACCGCCCGGCCGGTCGCGTTCAAGTAGGCCGCACCGAAATGCAGGTCGGGCTCGAGGTAGGCACCCTCGCACCATTCGTTCCAGGCATTGACGCAAACGATCGCCTCGCCGTGGAAGGGGTGCTGGCCGGCATGCTCGATCAGCCGGGCCAGCCAAGCCTCATAGGCCGCCGGTGTGGAGCCCGTGATGACGAGCCCGTTGCCCTGCCGCCGCGCGTCGTTGTCCCATGACGGCACGGCGGTCTTGATCAGCGGGAAGTCCGGCGCCGGCTCCTCGACCGACACGCGTGCGACTTCGGCATAGTGATAGACCTTGCCGGTGAAGTCGGGATCGAGGACCTCGAGCCCCGTCGCAACGGGCTCCATCGTCTGGGTCAGCTTGTGCGGCGGGAATTCGATGGCGCCGTCGAGCCCGTGCGGCCGCGGGTCGGTGTCGCCGAAGCCCTGCGCCATGATGATCAGCGGGTCCTCGCCATGCGTCTCGCGAAACAGGTGCCGCCAGCGCGCGATGGTCGACTTGGACTGCGGAACCAGCGCCGGCCGGTACATCATCAGCAGCGGCCGGCCGCCGATCCGGATGTAGCGCGCATCCTTGAAGTGCCGCGCATACTCCGCGACCATCCTCTCATCGTCGTCGGGGCGGTAGTCCTGGCTGATCAGCACTTCGCTCTCGGCGCCGTCCCAACGCCGCGTCCAGTTCTCGTTCGCCCACATCAGCGCGAAGGGCATGTCGATCGACGGATCGGCGAGGAAGCGCTCGACGGGCTTCTCCATCAGCCGCGTGCCGTTGAACCAGTACCAGTAGAAGACGAAGCCATGGACGCCGCCCGCCTTCGCCATCTCCACCTGGCGTCGGAAGGCCGCATCGCCTTCCAGCGTGTAGAAGCCGAGGTCGCGCGGCACGCGGGGCTGATAGTGGCCCTTGAAGCGCGGCAGACCGCGCGGAACGTTGGTCCATTCGGTGAAGCCGGTGCCCCACCAGGAATCGTTCTGCTCGAAGGCGTGGAACTGCGGCAGGTAGTAGGCGAGCAGCTTCACCCGCTTCGCCGCATCGGGCGGCAACGGCCGGAACTCCTCGAAATCCGGGCCGGGCTTCGTGAAGCGCTTGACCTCGCGCGGCACCGACGCCTCGTCCTCCGGCATGCGGCCATGCACGCCGGGCTCGTGCTTGTGCGCCAGCCAATGCGCGAAGGGGTTCTCGGACAGGTCGCCGCGCAGGTAACGCTGCGCATAGAAGCGCACATCGAAGGCCGGCGACGGGTCGCGCCCTTCCTTGTAGCCATGTCCCCAGAAATGCTCGAAGGGATCGACGCCCGCCGCCGCCACATCGGGGTTGCGGCCCAGATAGTACTCGACGTCGAAATCCGGCATCGGGCTGAAGCGTCCGCTGCGGCGATGCTTCAGCCAATGCGCCAGCGTGGTGGTCCCCTCGGGGACCTGGTAGCGCTCGCGATACCACGCCGGATCGAAGAAGGGACTCGGCTTGCGCCCTTCCGCATCGCCGTGGAAGGCATAGTGGAACAGGGGGTTCAGCCCACCCGCGACCACGTCCGGGTTCTGCGCCAGATAGAAGCCCGGATCGAAATACGGGTTGGGCCGCCGTCCCTCGGTGTAACCATGGTCGAAGAAGTGCTCGAAGGGATCGACCCCGGCTGCGGCGATGTCGGGATGGGCTTCGAGGTAGTGCGCGCGGTCGAACAGCCCGCTGCGCGTCAGCGCCGCCATGCGCACCGCCCGCAGCGCCTCGGCCGCGACGGCGACAGGTTCCGGTGCCGCCTCCGGCTCGCCAGTCAGGATGCCGCCGCGGCGGCGGTCGAGCAGGGCGAAGAAATCGGTCATGGCCCGGGCCTCGTCATGCGGAAGGGGGAATGGGTGTGGCGCATCGCTCAGTCCCGCAGCGATCGGCGCAGCCCGTCGAGCAGCGGCCGCAGCACGTAGCTCAGCGCGTTGCGGCGCTCCCCGAGGAGGAACGCTTCGACCGGCATGCCGGGCGCGAGGTTCGCCCCCTGCGGCAGCGCGGTCGCAACCTCGGCCGGCAGCGCCAGGCGGGCGACGAAATAGGAAAGACCCTGCTCATCCACCTGCCGGTCCGCCGACACATAGGTGACTTCCGTCGGCAGCAGCGGCACGTCGCGCGAACGGAAGGCGGATAGGCGCAGCCGCGCCGGCTGGCCGACATGCACGTTTTCGATGTCGGTCAGTGACACCCGCACTTCTGCCTCGAGCCGGTCACCCACCGGCACGAGGTCGAGCACCGCGGTACCCGCGGCGATGCTGCTGCCCGGGGTGAAGAAGCGGATGTCGGTGATGATGCCGGGCTCGGAAGCAACGAACGTGCGGCGCATCAGTACGTCCTCGGCGCCGCGCAACCGCTGCTCGGCATCCGCCCGCTGGGCCTGCGCATCCTGCAGGTCGCGCGCGACCTCCTGCTGGCGGTTCAGCCGGGTGTTCGCGACTTCCAGCTCGGCCTGCGCCATGGCCTCGCGCGCCTGCGCCTCCTGGCCCTGGTACTGGCCGAGATTGCCGAGGAGCTCAGCCTCGGCGCGCTGCAGCTCCCACTGCCGCGTCCGGGTGGCAAAGCCGCGCCCGACGAGCTCGGTGACGCCAGTCAGCTCCTCGCGGATCGCGACGAGCCGCCGCGCCGTCGCCTCGCGCTGGGCCGCATAGGCGCCCATCTGCTCCTGGAACTGCCCGATGCGCGCGCGGCTGACACCCAGCGCCCCGTCATAGGCTTCCCACCGCGCGGCAAAGAGCCGGCTCTCGGCGGCGACGATCGCCGCGATGGTCGGATCGCTCCGGGCGGCCGTGCTGACATCCCGTGGCACCTCCAGCTCGCGGCTGTCCTGTTGCTCCGCCATCAGCCGCGTTGCGCGCATCGACTGGCCGAGGAACATCGCGCGAGCCTGCGCCGCCAGCGCATCCGCCTGCGTTGTGTCGAGCTGGAACAGCGGCTGCCCCGTCTCGACGCGCTCCCCCTCGCGTACCAGCAGGCGCCGCAGGATGCCGGGCTCCAGCAGCATGACGGTCTTGCGCCGCCCTTCCGCCGCAAGCTGCCCCTGCCCGATCACCGCGCGCTCGATCGGCGTGACGGACGACCAGGCCAGCAGCCCGCCGACCCCGAGGACGAGCACGAGGAGCGCGGCCGCCACCAGCCGCCCGATGCGCGGCGGCGGCATGGCGGCGTCGAAGGCGTGTTCCAGCGCGTCGGCGGCAGCGCTCATGCCATGCTCTCCTGCGTCCAGGCCCCACCTTTCGCCAGGCGCAACGCGCCGTCGGCGACATCGCTCCAGGCGGCCGGGTCGTGCGACACCAGCAGCACCACGGCGCCCCCGTCGCGCGCGCGGACCACCGCCTGGCGCAGCGTCGCGCGACCGTGGTTGTCGAGGCCGGCTTCCGGCTCGTCCAGCACCAGCAGTCGCGGCGTGCCGTGGAAGGCGCGCGCCAGCGCGACGAGCCGCGTCTGCCCGCCGGACAGCCCGGCATCGGGACCGGCAAGGCTCTCATAGCCGCGCGGCAGCCGTCCGATCGCCACATGGGCGCCAACGAGCCGCGACGCGGTGACCACATCCCCGGTGCCGTCAGCGGCGAAGCGGCCGACATTCTCAAGCACGCTGCCGTCCAGCAACTGCGGTTCCTGCGGCAGGTAGCCAATCCGTGGGCCGAGCGTGGCGCGATCGCTGCGCAGCGTGTCCTGGCCATCCAGCAGCACCCGGCCTTCCTCCGGCGCGGCGAGGCCGAGCACCGCCCGCAGCAGCGTCGATTTGCCGATGCCGTTCGGCCCCGCCACCACCCATGCCGTGCCCGGCGGCAGGTCGATGGTCATGCCGGCCACCAGTGGTGTCGTCCTGCCTTCCGGCCGCAGCGTCAGTCCCTCGATCCGGAGGCCGGGCGGCCCGCCAGCTTCCGCCGGCACGGCGTCCGGTGCCCGGCCGCGCCGGACCACGCCGGCCAGGCGCTGCGCCGCGGCGATGCCGTCGCCCCAGTCCCGCCAATGGCTGACCAGATGCACCACGGGCTGGGTGGCAAGGCTGGTCATCGTCGCGGCGGCGATCATCGCGCCGGGCGACACCGCATGGGCGAGCAGCAGCGTCACCCCGACAGCCACCGTCGCGAGCTGCTGCGCAAAGACGGCAAGCTGCAACAGGCCGCTCAGCGCCCGCGCGCGCCCCTCGGCGACGCCACGGTCTGCCATGACGTGCGATTGCATCGGCGCGAAGCGCGCGAGGATCACCGGCAGCAGGCCGAGCCCCAGGACAAGCTCGCGCTGCGCAAGCTGCCCCGACAGATCCCGCCGGCCGCGGCCCTCCTGCTGCGCCGCCGCCTGCACCGGACCGCGCGTCGCGCGATCAGCGGCGATGCCGATCAGGCCTTGCAGAATGCTGGAGACCAGCGCCACGACGAAGAACAACGGATGCAGCATCCACAGCACGACCAGGGCGATCGGGATGGAGACGAGATCCAGGATATCGACCGGCACCGTGCCGCCGAGCAGCCGCCGCAGTTCAGCGACATCCTGCAGGGCGCGGCCCGCGACCGCGCGCTCCCCACCCAGCGCCACGCGCACCGAAGCGGCGAGCGCGCGCAATTCCAGCTTCCGCCCCACCCGCTCCGACAGTGCCGCGAGCATTGCCGCGCGCAGATGCCGCAGAAGCCCGCCCAGCAGCAGGATGACCAGCATCGCGGCCGCCAGCACCCACAGCGTCTCGAGGTTGCGGCTCTCCAGCACGCCGTCGAAGACGTGCATGGTCAGCAGCGGCGTGGTCAGCATGCTGGCCTGCACGGCCACCGACATCAGCACGCACAGCGCCAGCACAGGCAGCGCAGCGCGCACCGGAGTCGCGACAGGGGACATCGCGGCGCTCATGCGGCCACCGGGGCCGGCAGCCGTCGGGCCGGTTGCGGCAAGGTGCGCGGCGCGCGCGGCGCGGAGAGCAGCCGCCGCCGCTCGCCCGCATCTTCCAGCCGTCCCTCATGCAGGGTCATCACGCGCGCGGCCGCCCGCAGCAGGCCCTCGCGGTGGGACGTGAAGATCACGCCTGTCCCGGCCGCCGATAGCGCCAGGATCATCGCCATCACCGCGGCCTCACCCTCGGCATCGAGATAGGCGGCGGGTTCGTCCAGCAGCACCAGGCGCGGTGTCCCGTAGACCGCGCGGGCCAACGCGATGCGCTGGCGCTGGCCCATCGACAGCGCCATGCGCCCGCCGATGCGCGTCGCGAAGCCGTTCGGCAGGCCGACGATCATGTCGATCGCACCGGCGAGCCGCGCAGCGGCGATGACGGCCGCCATGTCCGGTGCCGTATCCAGCCGCGCGATCGACTCCGCGACGGTTGCCTCGGGCAGCAACGGCTCCTGCGGCAGGTAGCCCATGTGCCGCGCCAGGTCGGCGCGGTCCCACTGGGCCGTGGCGTGGCCGTCCAGGAAGACCTCGCCTGCATTGCAGGGCTGGATGCCCAGCACCACGCGAAGCAGGCTCGACTTGCCCGTGCCCGGTGGCCCTGCGAGAGCGACCACATCGCCCGGCCCCATCACCAGGTTCACATCGCGCAGCAGCGGCCGCGCCGCGCCGGGAAAGACCAGCGTCACCCGTTCGACCAGCAGCCGGCCGTCCGGGCAGGGGAAGGCGCGGGTGGCGGCGGCCGGGCCCGTCTCGTCGGCCGTCAGCAGCAGGTCCAGCCGGCGCCAGGCGGCGCGGGCGGCGGCCGCATCCTCGAACTGGCCGCCGATGCGGGAAAAGGGATCCATCACCCGTGCCGTCAGCAGCATGCCGGCGAGGATGCCGTAGCCGATCGTGCTGCCCCCGGCGAGGACGATGACGCCGACGGTGATCGCACCGCCCTGCGCCACGCCGTAGAGCGTCGCCGTAGCCGATTGCGCAAGCCGCGCCGTGCCCTGGGCGCGTCGCAAGCCGGTCGCGCCGCGCGCCATCGCGCCGGCCCAGCGCGAGACGAGCGCCGGCAGCATGCCCATGGCCTCCACGGCCTCCGCGCAGCGCGCCGCATCCGCGACCAACCGCGCACCCTGCGCCGAGGCGTTGTTCGCATCGACCAGCGCCGCCCGCGTCGCGCGTTCCGCGGCGAGGCCGAGCAAGAGCGCCAACGCCGCCGCGACCACGGCGAACAGCGCGAAGGCCCAGTGGAAGACCGCAAGCAGCGCCAGCAGCGCCGGCACCAGCGCGGCATCGAGGGCGACTGCGGAAAGCGGCCCGGCCACCCCGCGACGGACAGTCTCGATATCGCGCAATGCCTGGTCCGTCGCCATCGCCGGCAGCGCCGCGCGCGCGGTCGCGGCCGGCAGTGCACGCGCCGTCAGCCGGCGCACCAGCCGCTCGCTGCCGGCCAGCAACAGCCGTTCACGGATCTGCCCCAACCCCACCACCGCCACCGCCACGACGGCGAAGCCCGCCGACAGGCCGGCCGCGGTCGAAAGGCTCCCGGTCGGCACCACCAGCGCGTAGAACTGCACCGTCAGCATCACCAGCGCGAAGGGCCCCAGCGCGCCGGCCAGGCCAAGCCAAGCGGCGGCACGCGCGGTGCGCGCCATCTCCGCCGAAAGCCCTGCCATCGCCGACGAGGCCATGCGTCAGCGTCCCTCCAGCCAAACGGCCAGCACCAGCGCCCCCGCCCCGATCAGCGCGAGCAGCAGGCCAAGAACCATCGTCCAGCGGTCGCGGCGCCGTCGCGTCGGTCGCGGCGCCGCCAGCGGCAGGACAGCGAGCCGCTCGTCCAGCCGCGCCAGCCAGAGCATCAGCGTTTCGAGCTGTTCCGCGAGGCCCTTCTGCGTGCGCAGCAGCTCATCGAAGGACGTCACCTCCGGCTGCCGGGCGCCGATGGCGCGCAACTCCTCCTGGATGCGGCGATGGGAAGCGACGAGCACCTCCAGCGTGCGCTGCCCCTCGGCCGGCGCGGCTTCCGCCGGCGGACGGCGGACGCGGATCGGCATGCTGAACTCGGTGCCGTCCTCGGCGCGCGCCACGACGGACAATTCGGTGCGGCGACGGATCCAGTCCGGCTCAAGCGGGATCTCGAAAGCGTGGCAGCCATCGCCGATGCCGGCCTTGGCGAGGTCGGGGCGGGCGAAATCGGCCTGGGTGCGGAACACGGTGGCTGAGCCGAGCCGCAGTTCCACGGCGACACGCTCCTGCGGAGCGGCGGCGTTCCAGACCCAGCCGTAGAGCCGGTCATTCGCGGCGTTGTCGACGAGCCCGTTGAGCTCGGCGGAGGCTTGGGCGTCAGGCGGTCGCACGGTTTCGGACAGCACGGCGTCTCCTTCCGGCGCTGGTGGTCAGGTTGCGGTAGAATGCGAGGTGCGCCGCCGCAGCGGCGTCGAGGTCCGGCGGCGGCGCGATGCCGGCGACGAGGCGATCCCACAGCCCCGGTGTCTCGGCAGCGCGGCGCATCACCGCGGCAAGGCCGGCCACGTCGCCGACCGGGGCGTGCAGGCCATCGACGCCGTCGCGCACCGCCTCGGCCATGCCGCCGATGTCGCCGCAGATGACGGGCCGCCGGTGACGAAAGGCCTCGAGAATGACGAGCGGTGCGTTCTCCCACCAGATGGACGGCACCACGACCCAGTCGGCGGCGGCGATGCGGGCGCCGAAGGTCCCGGCCGCATACGCCCCCTGATGGCGCACCTCGGGAGCGGCGGCGAGCGCGGCGTCGAACTCAGCGAGGAAGGCGTCGTTCTGCCAGGCCGTACCGCCATGGATGGCGAGTCCATGCGCGACGCCCTCCGCGCTCAACCGCGCCGAGGCATGGAGCGCGACCAGGGTGCCCTTGAAGCGGTTCACGTTGCCGAAGACGGCGAAGCGATCCCGCCGGCCGTCCGGCGCGTCGCGATGCGGTGCCGGCTCGGCGGCCGGGACGGCATTGCGCAGCAGGTGCATCCGTTCCGCCGGCCAGCCGGCACGCACGAAACGGTCGCGCAGGAAGCTGCTCGGCGAGATCAGCGCGTCGAAGGCCGCGAAGGACCCGCGCAGGCCGAGCTCGCGCAGCATGAAGTCGCTCGACAGGCGCTCAGGAAAGCAGCGCCGGCAGGCATCGCCGGACGGCCCTTCGCACAGCCGCCCGTCGGGCGTCAGCATCTGGCCTTCGCGCGGGCACAGCAGGAAGTAGTCGTGCAGCGTCGCGACCATCGTCGCCCGGGGCAGGAGGTGGCGCAGCCAGTCGATGCCCTCCATGCCCCAGAGCAGGGGGTGATGGAGGTGCACGACATCCGGGTCGAGCCGCTCGATCATCGGCCCCAGCGAGGAGAGCCCGTAGACGTCGCCCTGCGACAGGAAGAACCGGTCGAAATGGTCGAGCGAGACGAGCATCTCGTCTGCCGCGCCGCCAACCGCCTGCAGCAGCGTCCCCGGCCGCCGTTCGCGCAGCAGACCCGTCGTGCCGGCAAGGAACAGACCTTCCGTGCCATGCCCATCACGCAGCGCCCGGAACAGGCCGAGCGCGAAGGCTTCGGTGCCACCGGCCTGGAGCGCGGGATGATTGTGGGCGAGGAACAGGGTGCGCATGCCGCCTACGCCTCCGGGAAGCGCGCCATCAGCGTGGCGATCGCTCCGTCCCAGCGCCCGTGGTGCAGCCGGCGGTTCACCGTGCCAGCCAGGGTGCGGGCGTGGCCGTCATGCAGGGCGATGGATTGGCGCTCGAAGTGGAACAGCTCGGCCGCGGGTTCGTACGCGATCTCGCCACCTGCTTCGCGCAGCTTCAGGCAGAGATCGGAATCCTCGAAGTCGCCCAGGATGTAGTCGGTGCAGAAGCCGTCCACCTGCTCGAAGGCCGTCCGGTGGACCAGCAACGCGGCACCGGTCACCGCCGGGACGCGGCGCGCCTGCCGTGCCGCCGGATGCCGGCGCGGGTATCCCTTGCAGTAGTGGTCGTTCAGCCAGACGCCATCCGCGCCGCGGCGGAACAGCAGACCGGCATGTTGGATCGAACCGTCCTCAAAAAGCAGCCGCGGTCCGACGGCGACCAGGCGGCGGTCGCGCGCCAGCCGCGCCAGCATGCGCCCGAGCCAGCCCGGCGCAGCCGGCAGCACGTCGGAATTGAGGAACAGCAATGCCGGGGCGCCGGCGACGGCGGCGCCGGCATTGCAGGCCGAGGCGTAGCCGCTGTTCCGCGGCATCACCACGAGCCGCACGCCGATGCCGAGCATCACCGCCATGCCGCGGAGCAGATGCTCCACCTCGGCACGCTGCTCCGGGCTGTCGAGCACATAGATCAGTTCGGCACGCCGGCATTCCGCGTCGCGCGCGAAGGCGGCGAGCTGGAAGCGCAGGAAGCGCAGGTTGCGATAGAGCGGGACGATCAGGCTGGCGCGCGGCTGCGCTGGCGGGGCGCCGAAGTCGGCGACCTCCGGCCCGCCGCTGGCGGCGTCGCGGCGTGCCGCGCGGTGCAGGGCCGCGGCGGGTGGCATGATGACGGCATCGAGCAGTTCGGCAGCCGCCGCGGACGGATGAACCGCTCGCAGCACCAGATCGCGCGCCGTGGCGGCCGGCAACAGGCCCGGCGGCGCGGTCAGCACCGCCTCACCTTCCCCCGCGAAGCGCAAGGCGAGCCGCCACTGCGCTGTCCCGGCCGGGTCGATGCCCGGCAGATGCGCAACGAAGCCGGCGCGCGGCCCGGCCGCGCCCAGCGGCGCCTGCGCAAAGCGCTCGGCGATGTCCGGCCGCGCCACACGATGCAACGCCGACAGCGGCACGGCATGCGATGCGCCCGGCCCGCGCAGCGCCAGCCCGGCCACCAGCCCGAGCGGGTCGCGCAGCCAGCCGCAAAGGAAAACACCGCCCTCATGGTCCGACAGAGCAAGGTCGAGGCCGCCGCCAACGGGCCCGGCAACATCCTCGATGCGGCTCGGCCGCGCGGGGGCGAGTAGCTGGACGTCCCGAAGCAGCGCCGCCGCACGCCGGTCGCGAGCGGCACGCGCGGACAGGGCCGGCAGCAGCCGGGGCGTGCCGCGGCGCCCGGCCAGGGC